>NZ_JAKHSK010000009.1 GCF_023499215.1 Zunongwangia pacifica | reverse complement strand
GTGCTTTGATGCCAAGGCACATAAACGCTGTAACGGCAAATGGGTTTATTCTAAAATTGATCTTGTTTGTAATGGCATTTCAGATCCATAAATGTATTTTAGAATAGGAAACTTGAGTTAACTAGATAAAGAATATCAAATCGCTATAAAATAAGAAGGATGATGCTTTCGCATCATCCTTCTTGTGGCTATAAACAACTTTTTAGATGAAGTGCGGTAGCTCCGCATACCATTAAAAGTTACTCTAATAACCGTAAAATTTTAGTTTTATTATAACCGAAACCGTTTTTTTTATAAAAAAGGGTGTTTTTCCCCTTTTTGAAGAATTTATATCGCGTAAAGATTAAACTTTGGATAAGCAGAAACCGAATAATTATTAGAACTGCATAACTCCTCATATTCTTCTTCAGTAGGAAGATCGAAATCCTCGAAATAACTGGAGAACAACTCTAATTCAGCATAACTATTTAAAATAATAACAAGACTTTCAAATTTTGGCAATGGAAAGGAAAATTCAAGTTTCGCTTCAACTCTTTGGTGAGTATCAAGAAAATCTTCAATACGCCTAATCTTATTTTTGGTTATCATTTATAATTGCTTAAAAAAGCTAAAATTAAAAAAATAATGGTTTGAATAAAAAACAGTGATATAAAATTTCGGGAAATTTGCTAAAACAAAAAACCCTGCTAAAAAAGCAGGGTTTCACAAATAAGGGTGGAAGACCGGGTTCGAACCGGCGACCTCTGGAACCACAATCCAGCGCTCTAACCAGCTGAGCTACATCCACCATTTCAAATTGCGGTTGCAAATGTAAACTATTTAAACAATTCCACAAAGAAAAAAATTCAATTAAATTAAATCAAATATCGAATCTACTGCTACATAGCGTTCTACAGTATAACCTTCGGCATATTCGGTATTGATAATTCGGCCTAAATCACGTGCTCTGTAGATAATACTGTCAAAAAAGTTATTGCTAGAGATGGGCGTATTTGGCTCGTCGCTATTAGGATCGTAAAACTGACTTTGATAGGCTTTTACCGCTTCCATCTTTTTATCCATGTATCCTGTAACGTCTACCACCACATCTGGTGCTATATTTTTCCACTGGATATAGTGAAAAACCTGTTTTGGCCGCCAGGCCTCCTGTTCTATCCCGTCTTTAGTTGTTTCAATACGGCGTAATCCACTTAAAAAACAGGCGTCACTTACCAGTTTAGAGCCACGGCCATGATCTATATGACGATCGTCTATGGCATTACAAAAAACAATCTCAGGCTTATATTTTCTTAGAATCTTTATAATTTCTAATTGATGCTCTTTATCGTTGGTAAAAAATCCATCGGCAAAACTTAGATTTTCGCGAACATGTACGCCTAAAATTTTAGCGGCATCGATCGCTTCCTTATCCCTAATTTCTGCCGTGCCACGTGTACCTAATTCTCCACGTGTTAAATCTAAAATACCTACTTTCTTACCACGCTCTATCTCTTTGGCCAAAGTGGCAGAACAACTTAACTCTACGTCATCTGGATGCGCTCCAACAGCCAAAATATCTAACTTTATCATTTTTCTATTTCAATTATTGCAATAAGGCTTTCCCCATGCTATTTTTATTTCTCACTAATATGCTTTAAAGCTTGTTCGATATCGGCTATTAAATCTTCTGATTCTTCAATTCCTACAGAAAATCTTAATAACCCATCTTTAATGCCCTGTTTGGCTCTTTCTTCAGGCGTTAACAAACCATGCGAAGTTTTTGAAGGAGAAAGAATAGTACTTTCTACTCCTGCCAAACTCATTGAAGACTTAATTAACTGTAATTGTTTCTGAAATTTCTGGGCATCTAAACCTTCAATAAGTTCAAAGGAAAGCATTCCTCCAAAACCTTTCATCTGCGCATTTGCCAATTCGTGATCGGGATGCGATTTTAACCCCGGATAATATACTTGAGCTACTTTATCATTTTCGTATAAATATTCCGCAAGGATTTGTGCATTTTCGTTTTGTGCTTTTACCCGCAAACCCATGGTCTTTAAACTGCGCTCTAAAAGCCAAACGGTATAATCACTTAAATTTCCTCCAAGATTTTTAGCCATCTGGAACACGGTATCAATTTTTTCTTCGGAAGAAATGACCACTCCGGCAAGAATATCACTATGCCCTCCCATATATTTAGTAGCTGAATGAATCACGATATCAATCCCTAAATCTATTGGATTTTGGTTTACCGGTGACGCAAAGGTATTATCGATCATACTAACCAAACCTTTGGTTTTTGCCAATTGGGCCACTGCTTTCACATCGGTAATGGTAAGTAAAGGGTTAGAAGGCGTTTCGATATAAATTACCCTGGTATTTTCTCTAATTTCAGCTTCAAACGAAGCTGGACTGGCATCTTTGGTAAAACTATATTCTATTTTAAATTTATCGAATTCTTCAGTAATCAAATTACTTGTTCCGCCGTATAATGTATTTTGTAAGACCACATGATCTCCTGTTTGCACGTGAGAAAGCAATGCAGTACTTACCGCTGCCATTCCGCTTCCAAAAATTAATGCAGCCTCCGCATGCTCCAGTGCTGCCATCTTTTTCGCCAAAGCGACCTGATTTGGTGTATTAAAATATCTTGGGTAGCGTTTTACTTCTACATCCTCAAATGCATACGAAGTAGACATATATAATGGTGAAACAGCTCCTTTAAATTTTGTGTCCTCTAGTTCTCCGGCATGTGTACAAATCGTATTAATGCCTTTATATTTTTTATTCATGAACCTATTTAAGTTTAGAGCGACTAATTTAAGAACTTAAGCTTGTAAATACTATAGATTAAAAAGCTTTCTGGCGTGAAGTCTTAAAGGAAACTTTATTCGAAATCGAAGTAGCACTAAAAACCCTTAAAACTTTATAAAATTATTTGGAATTACGATCAGGGCTTTACCACTGGTTTAACAGCAGTGTTAAGGCTTTAGCCTTACCTTTAAACTGATTAAAAAAAGATAAAATTATGGGAAAAACTGTTGCAGATCTTTTGGTTAACATGCTAGTTGAAGCTGGTGTAAAACGTGTTTACGCGGTTACCGGGGATAGTCTAAATCCTGTTAACGATGCCGTAAGACGTGATGGAAGATTACAATGGATTCATGTAAGGCACGAAGAAGCCGGTGCTTACGCTGCTTCTATGGATGCTGAATTGGACGGAATTGGTTGCTGTATGGGCAGTAGTGGCCCGGGGCATGTGCATTTGGTAAACGGACTTTATGATGCGAACCGCTCTGGCAACCCCGTTATTGCCATTGCCTCTACAGTAACCACAGACAAGTTGGGGACTGAAAATTTTCAGGAAACCAATGTAACCAAATTATTTGATGACTGCAGTAAATATTGCTTTATGGCAAATACTCCTGCACAGGCGGCACACGGTTTTCAAAGCGCAATTCAGCACGCCATTCATCAAAAAGGTGTTGGTGTTGTAGGGCTGCCAGGTGATGTAGCCTCTGCCGATGCCACACATATTACCACCTCTGAACAAAACTATTTTACAAACTCTAAATTACAGCCGGGTGAACAGGAATTAAAAACCCTTGCAAAAGTAATTAACGAGAACAAAAAGGTGATGCTTTACTGTGGTCATGGTTGTAAAGATGCACAGGATGAAGTGATGTTATTGGCTAAAAAACTAAACGCTCCCATGGGTTTCAGCTTCCGCGGAAAAATATATTTTGATAAAGAAAATAACCCTTATGCTGTTGGGCTAAACGGATTATTGGGAACAAAATCGGGCTTTAAAGCAATGCATGAAGCTGATACTTTGATACTTTTAGGGACCGATTTTCCTTATACCGAATTTCTTCCGGAAAAAAATACCATCATCCAAATTGATGAAAAACCAGAACGCATAGGCCGTCGTGCTAAAGTTAATTTTGGCTACCACGGAAAAATAAAAGATACTTTAGAGGCTCTTCTTCCGCTTTTAGAAACCAAGACAGAAACAAAGTTTTTAAAAGAAATGAGGGACCTTCATAAAGAGGTCGAAGAAAAATATTGTAGCTATGTTTTAGCAAAAGGAGAAGAAAAGAAAATTCATCCTGAATTTGTTGCCGCAATGATTGATGAAATTGCCAGTGACGATGCCATTTTCACGGTAGATACGGGAATGAGTGCGGTTTGGGCGGCCAGATATTTAAAAGGAAAGAAAAATCGATATTTAACCGGTTCATTTAATCATGGTTCTATGGCCAATGCGATGCCAATGGCTATTGGTGCTGGTTTGGGACATCCGGATAGACAGGTCATCGCGCTGTGTGGTGACGGCGGGATCTCTATGCTTTTAGGGGATTTAATGACGATTAGCCAATATAATATTCCGGCAAAAATTATCATTTTTAATAATGCTTCATTAGGAATGGTGAAATTAGAAATGCAGGTGGAAGGATATCCAGAATGGCAAACCAATATGGTGAATCCAGATTTTGCCATGGTTGCTAAAGCCATGAATATTCATAGTTGGGTGGTCGAAGATCCTAAGAATATAAAGCAGGCATTGCAGGAAGCTTTTGATCACGATGGCCCAGCGGTGGTTAATATTTTTACCGATCCAGATGCCCTTGCCATGCCACCACAAATAAATTTTGAACAAATTAAAGGTTTTGCAAAAACAATGGGAAAAATGATGCTGAACGGAAAAACGGCAGAAGTTATCGATACCGCGAAATCTGATATGAAATATCTAAAAGAAATTTTTTAACCCAAAGAAATTGATATAGATCAAGAAGTTGGGTTAAAAATAAGTTAAATATATCGCTCACGATTTAATTGCGACCCAATTAAGCTAATTTGGCTAAAAAGTGAATTTTATGAAAAGTACAGAGGTAAAAGCATTTGGAGCAAAGACAAACACTTCAGATTTAGAACAACTTCAAATTGATCGTCGTGAAACCCTTGCCGACGATGTAGAGATCGATATTTTATATTGTGGTGTATGCCATAGTGATATCCATACAGTAAGAAACGACTGGGGAGGTTCTCAATACCCAGTAGTACCGGGTCACGAAATTATTGGACGCGTGATTAGCGTAGGTGAAAACGTATCGAAATTTAAAGAAGGACAGCTTGTAGGTGTGGGATGTATGGTAGATTCTTGCCAGCATTGTGATTCTTGTAAAGAAGGTTTAGAACAATTCTGTGAAAACGGAATGGTGGGTACTTATAATGGAAAAGACAAACATCTGGGCGGTCACACGTTTGGTGGATATTCAGAAAAAATTGTTGTAGACCAGAAATTTGTCCTTAGCATTCCCGAAAATCTAGATACCAAAGCAGTAGCACCACTTCTTTGTGCCGGGATTACCACCTGGTCTCCACTAAGAAACTGGAATGTAAAAAAAGGTGATAAAGTAGGCGTAATTGGTCTTGGTGGTCTTGGCCACATGGGAATTAAATTTGCGCATGCTCTAGGTGCCAAAGTGGTAATGATTACTACTTCGCCTGGTAAAAGTGAAGATGCTAAAAAATTAGGAGCAGACGAGGTTTTAATCTCTAAAGATGAAGACAAAATGGCTGAACAGGCAGGAAGTTTTGATTTTCTTCTAAACACGGTACCTGTAAAGCACGACCTAAACCCATACATTAGTTTACTAAAAAGAGACGGTACTATGGTTATTGTTGGAGCGATAGAACCATTAGAGTTTCATGGAGGCGGATTGATAATGGGAAGAAAAAGCGTTGCCGGATCTATTATTGGCGGGATTAAAGAAACTCAGGAAATGTTAGACTTTTGTGGCGAACATAATATTGTTTCAGATATCGAAATGATCGATATGCAAAATATTAATAAAGCTTACGAGCGTGTTACCAGTAACGATGTAAAATATCGTTTTGTAATCGATATGCAATCGCTTAAAAACTAGGCTAAATCCTTATATTAGATAAATTATAACAAAGATTTATCACAACTGCCTTGAAGTTATGATCTGTAGATTTGTAACTTCAAGGCAGTTTTTTTTCATTAAAATCAAAATTAAATCATGAGTGTTTTTTCATCACTATTAGGTAACGCAGGAGCGATAAACAAAGAACAACTACAAGAGAAATATCAGAAATTATTAATTCCTTCTGAAAATATTGAAGCTGGATTTCAAATTATTAGAGATACATTTATTTTTACTAATAAACGATTAATCCTTATAGATGTACAGGGGTTAACCGGTAGAAAAATTGAATACTTTTCGGCTACTTACAAAAGTATTTCCCGTTTTAGTGTAGAAACTGCCGGTAGTTTTGATCTCGATGCCGAGCTTAAGATCTGGATTTCAGGAGAGCAGCAACCCTCAATTAAAAAAAGGTTTAATAAAAGTGTAGATATTTATGAAGTACAAAAGATATTAGCCTCTTTTGTACTATAATTTTATTTCGAGGCATACCCAATCCCTATTATCCAGTAATCTTTTTATCTTCGTTGTAAACGAATCGAACAATGAAGACTCTTTTCAAGAATATCAAAGAATTATTACAAATTCGTGATCCAGAAGTTAAAAAAGTTGCTGGCCGGCAAATGAAAGAATTACCTGCTATAAAAAATGCCTGGCTACTTATAGAGGAAGATAAAATCATCGATTTCGGAAAGATGGAAAATCTTCCTGAAATCGATTTTAAAAACAGTATTGATGCCAGTGGAAAAATAATTTTGCCCACCTGGTGTGATTCACACACCCATATCGTTTATGCCGGGAACAGGGAACAGGAATTTGCAGATCGCATTAATGGATTATCTTATGAAGAAATTGCCAATCGTGGGGGCGGAATTTTAAATAGCGCAAAAACGTTACAAGAAACCCCAGAAGATGAAGTGTACCAACAATCGGCTGCCCGATTAGAGGAAGTTATGAAACTAGGTACCGGAGCGGTAGAAATCAAATCGGGATACGGACTTACCGAGGAAGGTGAGTTAAAAATGCTTCGGGTTATTAAAAAACTTCAGCAAGATTATGATATTCCTATAAAAGCAACATTTCTTGGTGCCCATGCAATTCCTAAGGAATACAAAAGTGATCCACAAAAATATATGGATTTGGTGATCAATGAAATTTTACCAAAAGTGGCCAATCAAAACTTAGCGGAATACATCGATATTTTTTGTGAAAAAGGCTACTTTTCTGTAGACGACACCCACCAACTTTTAAGTGCGGCAAAAAAATACGGCATGAAACCCAAAATTCATGTCAACCAGTTTAATGCAATTGGAGGTATTAAAGCCGGAGTAGCACATGAAGCCTTAAGCGTAGATCATTTAGAAGTCATGACCAGTGAGGATATTGAAGCACTAAAAAATACCGCAACCATGCCGGTAGCCCTTCCCTCCTGTTCACTCTTTTTAAGTATTCCCTACACCCCAGCGCGAAAAATTTTGGAGGCTGAACTACCAATCGCTCTCGCAACAGATTTTAATCCTGGGAGCACGCCCAGCGGAAACATGAACCTTGTACTTTCCCTAGCCTGTATAAAAATGAAAATGACCCCGGAAGAGGCCATAAATGCAGTCACCATTAATGGTGCTTACGCAATGGAGCTTAGTGACAAAGTAGGAAGCATTACCAAAGGTAAAAAGGCTAACTTGATTATGACAAAGGAAATTCCATCATACACTTTTCTTCCTTATGCCTTCGGGAGTAATAATATCGAAACGGTTTTTATCAACGGAAAAGCGATTGAATAATGCGACATGTTCATTTTTATAATTTTGAAGATATTCAACATAAAATTGCTAGCCGGCAGGGTGAAACCAAGTTTGGTGAAAAGGTTGATTTTGTAAAAAACACTTCGGAATTATCTAATCTGAAGCAAAAATATATCCTTCTAGGCATTCCTGAAGATATTGGCGTACGCGCTAACTATGGCAAACCCGGTACTTCGAAAGCCTGGGATACCTTTTTATATTCGTTTTTAAATATTCAGGTAAACGATTTCACCTATCCATATAACATTGCGATTTTAGGTGAATTATCGGTAAAGGATTTGATGAAAAAAGCATCGAAATTCGATAAAAACAGTCCCGATTATTTTACAGAATTAGGCCAATTGGTTGAAGAAATAGATAACCGACTTTCGGCTGTGATCGCTGTTATTGTGGCCGCAGGAAAAATCCCGATTATAATTGGTGGTGGCCATAATAATGCCTTTGGAAATATAAAAGGAACCGCTACAGCATTAAATTCGGCTATAAATGTATTGAATATCGACGCCCATACCGATTTACGCCAATTGGAACACCGGCATAGTGGCAACGGATTCAGTTTTGCGAAATCTAAAGGATTTTTAAGCCGCTATTTTATTTTTGGATTACATCAAAATTACACGCCACAATATATCTTTGATGAAATAAAAGCCGATAAAAGCATCCAATTTCAGCTGTTTGAATACTTGATGGGAAGGGATTCAAATTATCTTCAAAATTCGCTAAAATCAGCAGCAGATTTTGTTGCCGAAGAAGCATTCGGGCTCGAAATTGATTGTGATAGTATTAAAGATTTTTCCAGCAGTGCGCAAACACCTTCAGGAATTCAGCTTGAAGAAATAAGAAACTTCCTTAAAACCTATAATTTCAGCAATTGTACCTATTTACATTTGTGCGAAGCGGCTCCTCCCGCAGAAAACCCGGCACAGGTGGGCAAAGCGTTAAGCTATCTTGTTTCCGATTTTATTTCCGAAGAAAAGGTCATAGAACTATAGATTTTTAAGCAACCTTTTAGTTTTGTTAGTATCTTGGAATTAGATATAAACCTGAAAATGAAAAAGCTACTTTTAATCAGCCTATGTATCTTTTTTGCTAGTTGTAGCGATAATGATACGTATACTGAAATTAATGGGAATTTTACTGGATTTTTTGAAAGAGGTGACCGTACGGCTAAAGTCAGTTTAAATTTTAATGATGGGATATAGCGGTGAAACGGAATTCGCAAAATTCCCGGCAATTTGTGAAGGAAAGTACGTAGTAAATAGCAACACAGTCTCTTTTTTCTCTAATGAATGCATCTGGACCGCCGAATTTAACTGGTCTTTGATCTTAAACGGAGACTGGAAGTTCACTTTGCGAGACAATGAACTTATTTTAAAGAATGAAATTGGCGATCGATATGTTTTAGAGAGAAACTAAAAGTTTTAGGATCATCCCAAAACCTTTAGTTTTTTTCTTTTATCTCAACTTTTATCCGTTCCCCTTAAATCCCGGGTAACAGGTCATTCCGCCATCTACATAAATAGTGGTTCCGTTGATGTATTCAGATTCATCTGAAGATAACCAGGCGGCCACACGGCCAATATCTTCTGGCTCTCCTATTTTGTCGTAGGGAATAGTTTCTTTCATTTTTTCACGACCTTCTTTGGTATCCCAGACCTCTTTATTAATATCGGTTTTTATCGCCCCTGGGGAAATACTGTTTACACGCACTTTTTTATGCGCATATTCCTGGCAAAGTGTTTTCATTAAAATCTGTATCGCTCCCTTAGACGCGGCATAATTGGCGTGACCAGCCCAGGGAATAATATCGTGCACCGAGCTCATATTGATTATTTTACCTAAGGATTTAGAAACTTCTAGTCGCATACCCCGCCGTAAAAATTCTTTAATGGCTTCACGGCAGCATAAAAATTGCCCGGTAAGATTCAGGTTAATTACCGCATTCCAGTCTTCTAAAGTCATTTCATGAAAAGCGGCGTCTTTTTGCATTCCGGCATTTGGGATACACACATCTACAGTTCCAAATTTATCGATGGTGGTTTTAAAAAGATTTAAAACATCTTTTTCTTTACTCATATCCCCTTTTATCACAATCGCCTCACCAGCTGCTTTATCTTCACTAATTTCTTGCGCAACTTCCTCGGCTTCTTCTTTACTGGAATGGTAATTTATCACCACATTCGATCCTTCTTTAGCGAGTGCAATGGCTACTGCTTTACCAATCCCAGAACTGGAACCAGTAATAATAGAGGTCTGGCCTATAAGTTTTTGATTTTCTTTCTGCATAACTTTTTTATTTAAAGTTAGCCAGATTGAAAGTCAATTCATGTTATTCAGAAGTTAATTTCTTATACACACCATTGCTCCAGCCAAATCCGTCCTGTGTTGGATATTCCCCTCCTCCACTCTCTTTAGAAAGATCTTCAACATTGTACTTTTCGGTCATTTTGTAGGTATTCTTATAAACTTTTTCGTTTAAGCTTGTCCATCGTTTTTTAATGGTATTGGCTAAATCTGAAATTTGATAATTTTGAAGTCCTTTATACGCAATCCATTGGAGCGGTGCCCAACCATTTGGTGCATCCCATTGCTGCCCGCTATGATTAGGAGTACTTACCACTCCGCCATCTTTTAATAACTGAGATTGGATAACCTTAGCTTCTTTTTTTGCCTGCTCTTTAGTAGCGATTTCGAAAAACAAAGGATAAACTCCGGCTACAGAAATTACCGGGGTATGTTCTCCCGCTTTAAAATCATAATCCATATAAAAACCGGTATCAGCATCCCAAAAATACTTTTCTATAGCTGCAGCGCGACTCTCAGCCAGTTCTTTATATGCTTTTGCTTTATCTGGATTTTCACTTATCAAATAGGCTTTGGCAATTGTTTTTTCTAAATGATAGAGCAGGCTATTTAAATCTACCGGTAAAATAGATGTGGTATGAATGGCCGATAAATTAAAGTTTCCGTTTTTATCTGGTTGTATCCATCGGCTTGAAAAATCCCAACCCGATTCGGCTGCAGCCCTTAAATCCTGGTAAACCTCGTCTTCGGTGCGCTCTTTATTTTCCTTAACTGCTTCTTGCGCTGTCTTTACATCTTCGCGATAGCTTTCGGGTCGTGGTGTGATTTTGTTATCATAATACCGATTAAGAATACTGCCATCTGGCATTCGTACCACTCTATTTAAAACCGAATCTGCTTCAGAAAGATTTTGCTGTCCTTCCATCCAAAATTGATATTCCTTTTCTAATTCAGGTAAATATTTCGTGTAAATCGTATCGCCTTTTTCTTCAGCTAAAATATCCAGCATTAGCGCATAAAACGGAGGCTGCGAACGACTTAAATAATACGTACGATTTCCGTTCGGGATAAATCCAAATTCGTTAATGAGATACGAAAAATTATCGATCATGTTCTGGATCGTTTCTACTTCGCCATCAACCTGCAAGCCTAACATAGTAAAATAGCTATCCCAATAGTAAATTTCACGAAATCGCCCACCGGGAATAATATAAGAATTAGGTAACGGAATTAAAGTCCCGCTTACCTCATCGTCAGCAGGTCGTTTTAAAACAAACCATAATTTTTTAATATGCGTAGCAATATCAGAAGAATCGGTTTTATATGCTTGTGAAGTTTCTTCTCCCGGAACCTGAAAATTATCTTTTATAAATTTTAATATCGCTTTATCACCTTGATCTTTAATTTTTTCATATTCAGATTTTATACTATCCAGCGACTTTTCAGGAACGGCATCTACAAACGTTTTGCTGTCACTGAATAAATTCTCGTTTTGCTGAATATCATAAAAAAGATCACCATATAATTCTTCTGGAGGTAAAATGAGAACCTCTTTCTCTTCTTTAGGTATTTCTTGTTTTGTTTCTTCCTTACAAGAAATAAAAATTAAAAAAGCCAGAAGCACATAAACTGATTTTGGAGAACATCTTATCATATTTTTTGGATTCAGTTAGAAGAAATATAAATATAGATAAGATCAACAACTTTTGGAAAATTAAGAACGTTTTAATGCTTTCTGGCGTCTTTTTATTCGGTGTGAACGATTATAAAAAAAATGAATAGAATCCAAATCATGCTTTTTAAGTTGCTTTTGTGGGACAATCGGCGCCCTCTTATCTTCCTCTCCAGATATGCCACTACAGGCCACAAAAAGAATGATACCTAAAATACTCATAGATTTGAAAAATTTCATTTTAAGATAGCGGTTTGATCTCTACAATTGTAGCCAAAATAAAGATACAGCAACATACCCATGCAAGGGGATATTTAGGGCATTATCAAGTAAAATGGTACTTTAGCTGAAAAAAGGGCAGCATGAACATTATAAGTTTTGAACCAAAATATAGTAGTCACTTTAAAAACCTGAATATCGAATGGTTAGAAAAATTCTTTTGGGTAGAACCCCACGATAATGAAGTTTTAGGAAACCCTGAAGAATTTATTATTCTGCCCGGTGGGCAAATTTTCTTAGTGAAAGAAAGTGAAGAAATTATTGGTTGTGTAGCATTAATGAAAATTGAAGAAAATATCTTCGAATTAACCAAAATGGCCATTTCTCCAAATCATCGTGGTAAGCAAATTGGCCAAAAGCTTATGAAACATGCCATTGATTTTGCGAATAAAATGGGTTGGAAGGAGCTTATTCTCTATAGCAGCAAAAAACTTGAAAATGCACTTCATATTTATAGAAAATTTGGATTTATGGAAATTCCTATAGAAGAAAACAATCCTTATGCCCGTGGAGATATTAAAATGAAGCTCAGCTTATCTTAAATCTTTTTAAAACAAGGTTTTGTTTTATTTGTCTTCTGTAATTTTATACTGCAATTAAAATCAAGCAAAAATGAAGAAACTAATTTTCACCCTCGCCACAATATCGGCTTTAATGGCCTGTAAAAATAATAAATCTGAAGCTGAACCGGGAGAAATGATCCCTCCAGAAGAAAGCACAGCAATAAATGATGACGTGAATGATCAGGAAGAAATGACTATTAATATTGAACCCATTTCACATGCCACAGCCGTAATTAATTGGGGGGACGCGGTTTTTTATACCGATCCTGTTGGTGGTGCCGACTTATTTACGGAAATGGATAAACCAGATTTTATTTTAGTTACCGATATTCATGGAGATCACATGAATGCTGAAACTTTAGAAGGACTTCAGCTTGGTGACACTAAAATTATTGCTCCACAAGCCGTTAAAGAGCAGTTACCAGAAACTTTACAGACTAACCTAATGGTCATGGCAAATGGAGACAAAACCCAATTAGAAGGATTTACCATTGAAGCTATCCCGATGTATAACCTACCCGAAGCCGATGATGCCATGCACGTAAAAGGGCGTGGTAATGGTTACGTTTTAGAAAAAGACGGAAAACGATTATACATTTCTGGAGATACAGAGGATATTCCTGAAATGCGTAATCTTAAACACATAGATGCTGCATTGGTTTGTATGAACCTTCCTTACACCATGCCGGTAGAGCAAGCCGCCGAAGGTGTTTTAGCCTTTGCCCCTAAAAAAGTATATCCTTATCACTACCGTGGTAAAGATGGTCTTGCTGATGTTGAAAAATTTAAATCGCTGGTTGAAGAAGGTAGTGACAGTATTGAAGTAATTTTACTGGACTGGTATCCAGAAATGTAATTTTCTATTTGTATTAAAATCTCAATTTTTGAGCAAAAAATAAGGCTGTGAGTTGATGTGCTCACAGCCTTTGTAGTTTTCTACGTTTATTGATTGATCTTTAGAACCGGGCTGGTTAGGCGCTTGCTTTAAGGGTAACAGGTAATTTAAACTCTTCTACATCTGGATCAACGGGACAGTGTATTTTCTTGTAATTCAGTTTTTCCTTAATAAAACGCTCTATAGTTTCATTTTCTGCTTCTACAGATAAAACAACAATTTCGTGATCTTTATTAATTGCTAAAAGAACATTCGCTCTGGTATCTTTTTTAAGTTTTAATTTATGATGTTTTAGTAAAGAAGAAATTTCTATACTCATCATTCTTGGATCTGGCTTAGTAGCTTTTTCTAGATTATTTGCATTTACAGCCAATGTACTGCAAATGGCTATTGCTAAGGCTAGCAATAAAGATTGGAATTTTTTCATGATTAAAAGTGTTTAAAAAATTATTACACTTAAAAGACGATAGTAAAACAGTGATTGTTACACAATCCACTTATTTTTAAGATTTTTTTAACATTTCCTCAAAAAAAGCCTACGATTATTAATAAAAAAAGCCCGCCATTGGCGAGCTTTAAGAAATAATATGTTTAACAGACTGATTAAGAAAGTACTGCCTGTACTTTATCTGCTGCCTCTTTAAATTGTACTGCACTAGAAACTGCAAGACCACTTTCGTCGATCAGTTTTTTAGCAACATCAGCATTAGTACCCTGTAATCTTACAATAATTGGTACTTTAATAGCATCTCCCATATTTTTATAAGCATCTACAATACCCTGTGCCACACGGTCACAACGTACAATACCTCCAAAAATATTAACAAGAATAGCTTCTACTTTCTCATCTTTTAAGATGAGTCTAAAAGCTTCTTCTACACGTTTAGCATCTGCAGTACCTCCTACATCCAGAAAGTTTGCAGGCTCACCACCCGCTTGTTTAATAAGATCCATGGTTGCCATAGCAAGACCTGCACCATTAACCATACATCCAACATTCCCGTCTAGATCTACATAGTTAAGGCCAACTTCTTTTGCTTCTACTTCAGTTGGATTTTCTTCTCGCTTGTCACGCATCTCCGCATAGTCCTTATGACGGAATAGTGCATTATCATCTAAAGTAACTTTAGCATCTACCGCTAAAATCTTATCGTCACTTGTTTTAAGCACCGGGTTAATCTCGAATAAAGAAGAATCAGATTTATCGAAAGCTTTGTAAAGAGACATTACGAATTTTGTCATTTCTTTAAAAGCCGCTCCGCTAAGACCTAAGTTAAAGGCAATTCTCCTCGCCTGAAATGGTAAAAGTCCTGTTGCAGGATCTATCTCTTCAGTAAAAATTAAATGTGGGGTTTCTTCCGCAACGGTTTCTATATCCATTCCACCTTCTGTAGAATACATGATCATATTACGACCTGTTGCACGGTTGAGTAAAACCGACATGTAATATTCTTCTGGCTCACTATCTCCTGGATAATAAACATCTTCTGCTACGTATACCTGATGCACTTTTTTACCTTCTGCAGAGGTTTGAGGGGTTACCAGGTTCATCCCGATTATTTCTCCAGCAATCTGCTCTACTTCTTTAAGGTTTTTTGCAAGCTTAACGCCGCCTCCTTTACCACGACCTCCAGCATGAACCTGTGCTTTAATCACGTGCCACCCTGTTCCGGTTTGTTCTGTTAATTCTTTTGCGGCTTTTACAGCTTCTTCTGCAGTTTGGGCTACTATCCCTCGTTGAGTGCGTACTCCAAAACTACCTAGAATCTCTTTTCCTTGATATTCGTGTATGTTCATAATCAGGTATTTCTTCAGTTTTAATTATGGTACACAAAAGTAACAAATGTAAAAGTATTAGACCAACAAATTTTCCTTAAACATTCAAATAAAGCCTAGTAAATTCATAGGTTTATCAAGAGATCACACCTTTTTTTGTAACAGACTACAAGGTTATCGTAAATAAAACATCGTATTTTCTAATTTCTGAGGATTCTCCACTATTTTTACGCCTTTATTTTTCACCAAATTTAAAGCTTACTGGAAGCTGTAATTTGGAGAAAATTGATTTAAGAAAAACCCTGAGAATTTCCTTCATAGTTAGGAAAAATACTAGTTGAATATGAATAAAGGTTTGATCGCGTTGGCTATAGGTGGTTTTGGTATAGGAATGACCGAATTTGTTATTATGGGTATTTTACCAGATGTAGCTACGGCATTAGACATTACCATTCCGCAGGCAGGTCATTTTATTTCGGCATACGCCTTGGGAGTCGTGATAGGAGCCCCTCTTTTAACAGGAATTGGAGGGAAATGGCCGGCCCATAAGACCTTACTTTTTTTAATGTTATGGTTTACAATTGCTAATACCCTGTCGGCCTTTGCTAACAGTTACACCTTACTATTAATTTCCAGATTTTTATCTGGACTACCGCATGGAGCTTTCTTTGGCATTGGTGCAGTTGTAGCCGGTAAATTGGCAAAACCAGGAAAAGAAGCAAGAGCCATCGCCACCATGTTTACAGGGCTTACATTAGCCAATGTGATTGGCGTACCGCTTGGCACCTACTTTGGACATAATTTTAGCTGGAATGTAGCTTTTATGCTGGTAGGTATGGTAGGCATTTGTGCCATCTTAGGCATAAAATTTTGGATGCCCCAACTGCCTAAAAGCTCTCCAGAGGGAATCGTCAAAGATTTTAAAGTGTTGAAGAAACTAGAACTTTGGATGGTAATTTTACTGACTACCATTGGTACTGGCGGTTTCTTTGCATGGTATAGTTATATCGCACCGCTAATTACCGATATTGCGGGGCACCCGGAAACTGTGGTAAGTTATGCTATGATTCTGGCTGGGCTAGGCATGGTAACCGGTAATTTTATAGGCGCAAAATTAGCCGAAAACTTCTCCCCTATTTATGCGGTTTTAATCGCATTAATTTTAATGGTTGTAGCCTTAGTTACAAACACCTATTTGGCTTATGATAAGATTGGTGTTTTAGTGATGACATTTTTAATAGGCACCATTGCCTTTTGTCTCTCTACACCGGTACAAATGGCGGTAATCAATTCGGCTAAAGGATCTGAAATGTTGGGATCTTCATTAAACCAAAGTGCCTTTAATATGGGAAATGCCTCTGGAGCTTATTTGGCCGGCTTACCTATTGCTGCGGGTTATGCGTATACTTCAGCCGATCTTGTTGGTGCGGGTATGGCAAGTGCTGGTATTGTTATCACTTTTGTTGTGATCTATATTAGAAAGAAAAACAAAAAAGCTACAATAACCGCACAAACCTAAACTTACAGAAATAACATTTTGTTTGAATACGTTATTTTTTTAGCATTCTTTTGTTGAGAAAACAAATAGGCCTGTATTTTTGGCTTCAGAAAAAATATAGAGAACAGAAATGACAAATCAAGATCTTCTTGCTATTGCTGCCGAATATGGCAGCCCGGTTTATGTGTATGATGCTGAAAAAATTGAAGCACAGTATAAGCGCCTTACCAATGCTTTTAGCAGCGTTAAAAACCTAAGAATACATTATGCTGTAAAAGCACTGTCTAATATTTCTGTTCTTAAACTTTTAAACAAATTAGGAAGTGGTTTAGATACGGTAAGCATTCAGGAAGTTCAACTGGGGATTAAAGCAGGGGTTGATCCTTCTAAAATTATATTTACTCCAAACGGAGTTTCCCTAGAAGAAATTGAAGAAGTTGCTAAACTAGGCGTTCAGATAAATATCGATAACCTTTCCATTTTAGAGCAATTTGGAAGCCGTCATCCTAAGACTCCCGTTTGTATTAGGATTAATCCTCATGTAATGGCCGGTGGAAATTCAAAAATTTCTGTAGGACATATCGATTCTAAATTCGGGATTTCCATTCATCAGATGCCATTATTAAAACGAATCGTAGAAAATACGGGAATGACTATTAACGGCATTCACATGCATACGGGTAGTGACATTCTGGACATTCAGGTATTTATCCAGGCTTCAGAAATTTTATTTGATGCCGCAAAAAACTTTAATAATCTTGAATTTATTGATTTTGGAAGCGGATTTAAAGTACCTTATAAAAAAGGGGATATAGAAACCGATATTGAAGAATTAGGCGCAAAATTATCTGAAAAATTTAAAGCATTTTGTGCTGAATACGGCAAAGAGCTTACCCTGGCCTTTGAACCCGGTAAATATCTTGTTAGTGAATCTGGAAAGTTTTTAGCTAAAGTAAATGTAATAAAACAAACCACCTCTACTGTTTTTGCAGGTATTGACAGCGGTTTTAATCACCTAATACGACCAATGTTTTATGGTTCTCATCACGAAATCAATAACATCTCTAATCCTGAAGGAAAGCAGCGCTTCTACTCGGTTGTAGGCTATATTTGTGAAACTGATACTTTTGCTTCTAACCGACGAATTAGTGAAATTACAGAAGGGGATATCCTTGCATTTAGCAATGCCGGTGCCTACTGTTACTCGATGTCCAGCAATTTTAACTCTAGATTTCGCCCAGCCGAAGTTTTATGGTATAATGGCCAAGCGCATCTTATTAGGGAACGAGAAACATTTGATGATCTGTTGAGGCATCAGATAGCATTGGATTTTAAGACAAAGAAGCAAAAATAAATTTGATGTATTGGATTCCCTGAAGGATCGATTACATTATAATTCTTACTAAAAAAGGAGCAAGATCGTTTAATGAATAATCATTAAACGATCTTGCTCCTTTTTTTGATTTCCCACCTTAAAAAACGTTAAAATTAAGAAGAATTTAATGCCGTTATATTTCTTTTAATTCTCCTAAAGACGGCGTCATTGCTTCTATTCGAAACGAATCCCGTTTATACCCCGATATATATTTAATAATTAAGCAGAATTAAATTAACATAAACTTAATTTTGTGTAAGATTTTTACTATATTCGTAAGACCAAACACTTTAACATTGTATTATGAATTTTATAGATCAGGAATTACAGTTCTTTATTCTACAATCTTTAGGATTGTTAGCAGTAATTTTTCCAGCATTTTGCATTCTTAGTATCATAAGGAATTCTAATTCATTTAAGAAAAAAATGCGGTTGATGTGGACTTTAGTTGTGATTCTTATCCCTATAATAGGATCATTTCTTTATCTATCCATAGGAAGAGAACAAGCTTTAAGCACAGAAATTCAGTCTAATATTTAATATAGACGATATCGTTTTCGAATAAAAACTTCCGCTAAAATCGGAAGTTTTTATTTTATCTCATTTCTATTAATTACTTACTATAAACAGTATTTTCCTGTTCTGCTACTCTAATAAAGGTCGTTCTTTTTGTTAGCTCTTTTAATCTTGCTGCTCCTACATAGGTACAGGTACTTCGTATGCCACCAAGAATATCCTGTAAGGTATTTTCAACCGGGCCCCGATAAGGCACCTCTACTGTTTTACCTTCACTGGCACGATATTCAGCAACACCTCCGGCATGTTTATCCATCGCTGTAGAGGAACTCATCCCGTAGAAGCGTTTAAATTTTTCACCTTCTATTTCAATACTATCACCTCCGCTCTCATCATGTCCTGCAAGCATCCCTCCTAACATTACAAAGTCGGCACCGGCACCAAATGCTTTTGCAATATCGCCGGGAATGGCACAGCCACCATCACTAATTATTTGTCCGCCTAAACCATGCGCAGCATCTGCACATTCGATAATCGCCGATAATTGCGGATATCCCACACCTGTTTTTACACGGGTGGTACATACCGATCCCGGGCCAATTCCTACCTTAATGATATCTGCCCCGGCAATTAACAGTTCTTCAACCATTTCTCCCGTTACTACATTACCGGCAATAATTACTTTGTTGGGATAATCTTCCCTTGTATTCTTTACAAATTCTACAAAATGTTCAGAATAGCCATTAGCCACATCAATACAAATAAATTTAAGATCTTCGGACAATGCTAAAACTTCTTTCAGTTTTTTAGAATCTTCCTTTCCGGTTCCCGTACTTACCGCGATATAATTTTTAAGCGCTGCTGAAGTTTCATTTAAAAAAGTATCCCATTCTGCAATTGAATAATGCTTATGGATTGCGGTAAAAAGTTTCTTTTCCGCAAGTTTTTTGGCCATTTCAAAAGTCCCCACAGTATCCATGTTTGCAGCCATTATAGGAACTCCGGTCCATTTAATATTGCTATGCAAAAACGTATATTCCCGTTCTAAACTTACCTGAGATCTACTTTTTAGTGTAGATCTTTTAGGGCGTATCATTACATCTTTAAATCCAAGCTTTAAATCATGTTCAATTCTCATTCATCTTTCAATTTGGTTACCTTCAAAAATAGACCTTAGTTTTTGATAATTTCAGGTTTAGTATACAAATTTTCAACACTCATTTTTAAAAATCTTCCAACTTACTGTTATTCACTTCAATCCAATAACCATCTGGATCCTGAAAATATATCTGTAACACACCATCTGGTCTTGTATTTGTAGTATCTGTAGTCCCTTTGCTATTTTCAAACGGCACCTTCTTTTCTCGCAAAAACGCTATAAAATCATCTAATTGGGGCGTATTAAACGCCAAATGAACACCTTTATTTTTTTCGGTTTTCTCTTCACTTTCTATTAAATGAATTTGTACATCGTTCGCCGCTTTTATCCATTTAAACTTCTCCCCTAACCCTGCATTATAAATTTCTTTAAATCCTAAGATGTCACGATAAAACTGCAGCGAAACCTGCAAATTAGACACCAGCAAAGCATCGTGATCTTTTTTTAAACCAAATTGATTTTGAGCTTCCATAATTTCAAGTTCTTTAAAGTTCTATTTCTTTCCATACTGCAAGATAACAGATTTTGATTTTCTATATTTTTAAGTCTGTTTTAAAAAAGAAGGCCACCACTTGATTTTACTATAATCCTCTTAAAACAGTTTTTTACCGAAATCAAAAAAACTAACTTTACCAAAAAAGTTTAAATTTTGAAAAAAATAGAAATACTGAAAAAGAAAGTCCTTTCTAAAGAATGGGCAACTTTAAACGAATACACCTATAGTTTTAAACGCAATGATGGTACCACCCAAATCCAAAATCGTGAAGTTTACGATAAAGGAGATGGCTCTGCCATTATTCTGTATAACAAAGAAACCCATAAGATTATTTTAACTAGACAGTTTAGAATTCCAACCTATGTAAATGGTAATAATGATGGCTATATGATCGAAGCTTGTGCGGGACTTTTAGATGGTCTTACGCCAGAAGAGTGCGTGGTAAAAGAAACCGAAGAAGAAACAGGTTACAAAATTGAAACTCCTAAACGATTGTTTCATTCTTATATGGTAGCCGGTGCGGTGACCGAGATTATTTATTTCTTTATTGCACCCTACAATGAGTCTATGAAAATAGCTAAAGGTGGCGGATTAAAAGATGAAGGTGAAGAGATCGAAATCTTAGAATTTGATTTTGACGAGGCCTACAAAATGATTTTTACCGGGCAAATAATCGATGCCAAGACGATTATGCTTTTACAGCACATGAAAATTGAAAAAATAATGGAATAGTTATAGGTCCAAAAGGTGATTATATCCAATTATAACGACATTAACATTTTGAATAAATATTTTTCCCTAAATTAAGTATATATTGCGCGCATTCCGAAAATAGCCCTTTCTAATAATTTGTGATTGCGAGTACTAATCTCGCAACTTAACCATCAAACAGGCAAGACTATGCCACGTATGAAAAAACAACGAATATTAGGAACCATAGCGCTTATACTAGCTCTCATGATCTTTGAATTAGATCGAAGTGGGGATCTTGTATTGGTGTCTGGAGCTCTTCTTGGCTTGGGAATTAGCTTATTTTTTATACCTCTTTTTAAAAAGATAATGTGATCTTTCCTTTTACAAATTTAGATTTACTAAATTTCCATTGAAATTAAAAAATAAACAGTGCGGGTACAAAACTGTAGTTTTATACTACCTCTAAAAAACAACTCCGTACTCATGGTTTATTGGAAAATGTCTAACCAAACGAATATAAGGAAACATGACCAACGGGGTTTACTGTGATGAGGAAGAATTCATCAATGTAGATTTTCAAAAAACAGTATTCAATAAAGGGGAATATGAATATTGCACGTTTAAAAACTGCAATTTTAATGCTGTAAATTTATCGTCCGTTAGTTTCTTGGAATGTGAATTTTTAGATTGTGATTTTAGCAATGCCATCATTAAAAACACCCAATTTAATCAGGTGAAATTTGAAGCCTGCAAGCTTATAGGTTTGGGGTTTGATGCCTGCAATGACTTTTTGATTTCCTTTCAGTTTTACCATTCTGCTTTAGATTTTTCTTCCTTTTACAAGCTTAAATTAAAAAATACTTTTTTTGAAAGTTGTTCATTAAAAGAAGTAGACTTTAGTGAGAGTGATTTTTCAGCATCTGTTTTTAGTAACTGTGATTTAACGGGAGCGATTTTTCAAAATACTACATTACAAAAATGCGATTTTAGATCGGCTACAAGCTTCAATATTCATCCGGCAGAAAATCAAATTTCAAAAGCTATTTTCTCTTCTGATAATTTAAGCGGACTCTTACAAAGCTTCAATATAAAGATTGAATAATATGATCCATGGAACACATAATGCCATAGAAGACCCAAGAAATGCGAACATAAAAATCATGATTAATGATGAGCTTTATGATCGCCAGGATGCCAAAATCTCTGTTTTTGATAGCGGTTATTTAGTTGGCGATGGGATTTGGGAAGCCTTTAGGTTACATAAAGGAACACTGGTATTTTCAGACATGCATTTAAAACGACTATGGAGCGCTGCTGCCAGTGTTGGGATGCAGTTTCCCTTCAGCAAAAAAGAATTAATGGATAAAGTTTGGAGTGTGATAGATGCCAACCAAATGTATGATAATGTTCATGTTAGGGTAATGATTACACGTGGAATAAAAAAAACACCCTCGCAAGATCCAAGATTAACTATTAGCGGACCAAATGTTGTAATTATTGCTGAACATAAAAAAGCAAGCCGGGATAGCAAAGAAAAAGGAATTACATTATTTACCAGTACAATAAGACGGGGCAGCCCAGATTATTTAGATCCGCGGTTAAATTGCCATTCCAAATTGCATGAAGTCCAAGCCTTGGTGCAAGCAATTGAAGCCGGTGCCGATGAAGCTTTAATGCTGGATATTAATGGTTTTGTTAGTACCTGTAATGCTACTAATTTTTTTATTGTTCGTGATCATGAAGTTTGGACCTCTACCGGTGAATATTGTATGAATGGTATCACACGGCAAAATGTAATTAGGCTATGTAAAAAACACAATATAGTTTGCAAGCAAAAAAACTTCTCTCTATTTGATGTCTATAGTGCTAATGAAGCTTTTGTTACCGGAACCTTTGGCGGCTTAACACCGGTTACTAAAATCGATGGCCGAATTATTGGGGAGGGCAAATATGGCGATTTCACAAAAAAACTGAGTGGTTTTTACGAGCAATTAATCGAAGAAGAATGTGCATAAGCCACAAATTATGAATACCCAGAATATCAAAAGAATATGCCTTTGGTCCTGCCCCAGAAATATATCTACAGCTACCATGTATTCTTTTGCGCAACGTAGCGATACCAAAGTTTATGATGAACCGCTTTATGGCTATTATCTAAAAGAAACGCATGCTGCAACTTATCATCCGGGAGCACAGGAAATTATGGACAGTATGGAATGTGATGGAGAGAAGGTGGTATCGATGATGCTAAATTCTACTGAAAAACCAGTACTGTTTTTTAAGAATATGACGCATCATTTGCTAAATCTAGATACCGCATTTTTAAAAGAAGTAACTAACGTTTTACTTACTCGCGATCCCAGGGATATGATCCCATCTTTTCATCAGGTAATTAAAAATCCTACGATACAGGATGTTGGCTATTCGGCACATACTCAAATCCTTAAAAAACTAGATCAATTAAAGGCCAAAACCATTGTTTTAGATGCTACCCAAACTTTAAAAGATCCTGAAGCTAAACTTAAAAAGTTATGTGATTTTATAGGAATCCCTTTTGAAAAACCTATGCTTTATTGGAAGGCAGGGCCAATTCCTGAAGATGGTGTTTGGGCAGAACACTGGTATGGCAACGTGCATAAATCGACCGGTTTTATTAAATATTCGCCAAAAGAAAAGGAAATTCCGAAGCAATTAAAACCACTTTTGGAAGAATGCATACCGCATTACGAAGTTTTAAAACAACGTTCAATTTAGATATTTTTAGAAATCTTATATTTGGGATTAGTACCCTAACTTAAAAAAAAATGCAGGAACGACTGGATATCATCAGTATTTTTAGATTCAACAAAAAAGAAATTGATGATTATCAGTAAAAAAGATTAGTAAAAAGCAAAAATAAGCAAAACGATTAAACCCGTTGCTATACAATGCTTTATAAAACAGTAGTCTTAGTTTGGAACTCGGTGTCTGATAGGTTTTGGGCTTGAAAACACAAGGTTAGGTTACTAATTCGTTACCGATTGATAAAGGTAACTACATAGCTTAACTGTTTATATTTCAGTCTTTTGCACCCTTTTTTACATTCCCTTGTAACTCAATGTAATTTAATTTTAAACATTAAACATTTGAGTTATGGAACAGACAAAAAAGTCCACGTTCAAACTGCTTTTCTACCTGAAAAAGAACGAACTGAAAAAGAACGGTAATGCACCGATTATGGCACGTATTACCATTGATGGAACAGCTAAAACTTTGGGAACAAAGTTAGAAATTAACCCGAAAAATTGGGATTTAAAATACGGAAGAGTTGAGGGCAAGAGTGCCACCGCTTTGAACATTAACCAAAAGCTGGATAACGTACGGGGTCGTATCGACAAGATTTACGAAGATATGCTGAAGCACGAGGGTTTTGCGACCGCACAGAAAGTAAAGCTCTCGTTTTTGGGTGTTGGTGTAATGGACGATGCCGTACTAAAAGTCTTTAAAGACCAAAATGAAGACTTTGAAAAAATGGTCGCTAAGGGAAAACGCTCTCAAAGCACGTATAGCAAATACAACACTGTTTACAACCATCTTAGCGAATTTATAAGGGAGCGTTACCATCGGGACGATATGGCTTTCCGGGAACTCACTTCTGATTTTATTCGTGAGTTTGATTTCTTTCTTCGCATTGATAAGGAATGTACCCATAATACGGTTTGGGTTTACACAATGCCAGTTATTGCTTTGGCAGAATTGGCTATTAAAAAAGGCTTGATACGGGATAATCCTTTTGAGGATTATGAAATCAGTATGGAAGAAACCGACCGCAGCTACCTTTTAAAAGAGGATGTAGAAACCTTAATGCTCCTGAAACCATCTAAGCCTCGATATGAACTTGTAAAAGACCTTTTTATTTTCAGTTGCTTCACAGGGCTTTCTTACATAGACATTAAGAAACTGAAATGGAGCAATATCCAGTCTTTCTTTGATGGACACCAATGGATAATCAGCAGGAGAAAGAAATCAGATGTTGCCTCCAACGTCCGTCTTTTGGAAATCCCCAAACGCATCATTGAGAAATATCGTGGAGCTACAAGAAATGATTTTGTATTCCCAATGCCATCCAATGCGACTTGCAACACGCATATAGGTAAACTTATTGAGGAAGCGGGTATTGTTACAGAACAGAAAGTTACATTCCACACCGCCCGTCATACATTCGCCACAATGTTTTTGACCGAGGGTGTTCCGCTTGAAAGCCTTAGCAAAATGATGGGTCATAAGAATATTTCCACTACACAGATTTATGCTAAGATTACCAGCCAAAAAATCAGTAAGGATATGGATTTGGTTTCGCCTAAATTTAAGGCAATGGAAGATGCGTTTATTATTAAAATGGAACGGGAAGAAATAGCATTATTGAATGAACATACAAACGCAGATAAAATTTACAATACCGAAGAAATTATGGTTTAAAAATTAGTGCATTCTTTACTTATCAGATTGAAGCAGGATTTAACTATCCTGCTTTTTTTATGCCCTTACTTTTCGATTATTCCAACCTCTATTTCAGGCTCTCATAGCCTGGTCATTTATTCCATAAAAATTAGAACAGAATATTTCCACAATCAACCGGTAAAAAGGCAGCTAAGTTATAGCGGGCAGCCACCGCACACACCCACCAATAAAAAAAATGAATGAACGGTTTCCCCCTAAAGGAACCCCCATTAAATCATTTTTTTTCTTGGTTTTCGCTATTGCCCGCTTGGATTATCTGCTTTCTTTTTTCCGGTTTTTCTTTTGGAAAAAATTATGCGAAGCGAAGCGGAGCAAACCACAACAGGAAGCAGGAAACGAGAAAAGCGAACGTAACAAAATGTAAAACTTTTAAAACAGGACGATTATGAACATTATCGGAAGACTGACAAAAAATGCGGAAGTACGCACATTGTCGAACGAAAAACAGGTAGTAAACTTTTCAGTAGCGACCAATGAAAGCTACAAAAACAAGCAAGGTGAACGAATAGAGCAAACAACCTATTTCGATTGTGCCTATTGGATTTCTGCAAACGTGGCAAGCCTACTCACAAAAGGCACTTTGGTAGAACTCACAGGCAGAATAAGCACAAGGGCGTGGATAGGCAAAAACGGCGAAGCACATTCGGGGCTGAACTTTCATACCTCTCAAATCAAACTGCACGGAGGTAGTAAGAGAGCCGAAACCATACAGGCTACTGCACAAGCCGAGAACAACAGCTTTACTGCACAGGGAGCAGATGACGACCTCCCATTCTAACAACGAGTATTCAATCATTTTTTAAACATCAAATTTTAAGCATTATGGCACATAATATCAATTTCAACGAGAGAACAGGACGTTATTCATTTTTTAGCGTACAACAAAAAGCGTGGCACGGTTTAGGTCAAATCGTAGAACAATACCCGACAAGTGAGGAAGCAATCAAATACGCAGGGTTAGATTACGAAGTCGTAAAATCCCCACTATTTACCAAAGGTTCGGGCATTATCGAAACCACCAACGGCATAGAGATAGACAGTAGCGAATTAGAAGTACCTAACTATTTCGCCAACATACGCACCGATAACAATGCAGTATTGGGCGTAGTCGGTAAGGATTACCATATCGTACAAAACCGTGAAGCCTTTAATTTCTTTGATGCCATTGTAGGCGGTGGCGAGGGCATTCTGTACGAAACCGCAGGAGCGTTAGGCAACGGAGAACGTGTTTTTATCACAGCCAAATTGCCCGACTATATCCGTGTAGGCAATGGCGATGATGTTACGGAAAAGTACATTTTCCTAACCACTTCGCACGATGGTAGCGGAAGTATCACAGCCGCATTTACGCCTATCCGTATTGTATGCCAAAACACGCTGAATGCTTCGTTACGCAGTATGACCAATGTAGTCCGTATCAAGCACACTTCGGGAGCAAAACAACGTATCGAGAACGCTCACAAGATTATGGGACTTGCCAACACATTGAGCAACCAATTAGAGGGCATTTTCAACGAATGGGCAAAAGTAAAGGTAACAGACCGAGAAGTAAGAAAGCTAATACAGTTGGCACTTTGCCCAAATAAGGAAACGCTTGACCTAATCAAAAAAGGTGCGGAAGATGAAATTTCCACCGTGTTCAAAAATGTCGTTGAGGATGCTTTTGCGTATGCTATGATAAGCGACACCCAACAAATGGACACTACCAAAGGTACGTTGTTCGGAGCGTACAATTCTGTGACAGGCTACTATCAGAATGTAAGGAGTTACAAGAATGACGAAGCCAAGTTGCAGAGCATTGTATTGGGTGGTACTGCCCAACTCAAATCGCAGAAAGCATTTGAACTATGTACTGCATTTGCTCTGGACGGTGCGGAAATCCTAAACCTTAATTAGATAACCACAGGCTACCGCCTTAATCGGTGGTAGCCTATTATAAACAACAGCTATGACAATGGAAACCTATAAAGCAACGCTGAAACACGACACAGGCAAAGTAACGCTGACAGTAGTATCACTTAGCGGAAAGCAGAGAGCAATACAGCAGATAACAGCCGTAGAGGGTTGTCCCGAATGTGCCATTGTGGATATAGTAAAGATTGATAACGATACAAAACAGCAGAATATGAAAGCAAAAACCATAGACGAAGCCAAAAGTATGGCTAAAGAAAAAAGCCTTGAAACGCAATACAGGGATGAAGCTATATACATCATCTATTGCAACAGAACAGAGTATTTCTATGTAGATACCGACAGCCTAATACGGCTTTGGGAACGGCTTATAGGCTACTATGAAAATGGAAAATACACCGATGCTGAAACTAATTCATAACACTTAAAGCAGATACAATGGAAACGACAGCAATAGCCACAAAGTTTGTACGCTACGATGTTCCCGAATTGGAAACCCTGCAAAATGCAAAGGTTTACCTACTAAGGGAAAAACTGAACAAAAGCGACAAGTTGAGCCGAGCAGAAAAAAATTGGCTTGCGGAAGCAGTAAACCGAAATGCCTACTTCAAAAGAGCCGTACCCCTTATGGGTTATCGCTTCGGGTTTGAGGATATTTTGAAAACCTATGTAGTGAAGCAGTACGGCAGTTGGGCAGAATACAACGCCCCCGACAAAACAAGCCTTAGAAGTATTGTTTACGGCAGGATTGACCAAATAGCGGAAATCACTAAATAAGAATTAGAACAGGTATGAAAATAACGGATTTGAACGGTTACGAAATTGAAGTAACCGACCTAAAAGAAGCTATCTGTATTGCCAAACGAAATACAGGGTATAGCCACGAGGACAAAAGTTTTTCAGACTTCGATAAAAGGCAAAATGCCTATTGGATGGACATATACGAGAAACTAAAAGCAATCAAAAAACGGTTAAACAACAATTAAAATCAAAGAACGATGAACACAAATTTTTTCAATCAGATACAGCAGTTGGACTTTACAGGAGTATTGCAACTGAACATTTCAAAAGGAATAGAAAGCAACCTAATCGTAACAGTATTGCTCAATAACGAACAATGCGGAGATAGTGCCAAAAACCTTATTCCCCCATTGACATTTAACGCCACACCCCAAGAGTTTGACGAGGGATTTTTTGAACAGATTACCACACCTATACAAAAGGTATCGGGCTTAATGGTGGATATGGAAAAATTCTTAAAGCAATTGGAAGAAGTTAAAAAGCAATCGGCAATCGAGAAAGAAAAAGCAGAAAAGGAGAAAAAGGAAAAAGAAGCCAAAGACAAGAAATTTAAAGATGCTATGGTAAAGGCTGACGAGTTGGAGAAAGAGGGCAAGTTCCGCGAAGCGTGGATGAAAGTACCCGATATAACGGAGTTTCCCGAAAAAGCGGACGAGATACGCAAACGCAAAACTTCATTGTCCGACAAGTTCGCAACACCGAGCCTTTTCGGAGCAATGGAAGAAGCTACACCCGAACCGCCAAAGGTGGAAGAAGTTACTGCCGATTATCCTATTGATGAAGCGGACGAGGAAGAATAAAAGTGTTAACCCCAAAATTAGAAAGTTATGTTATTAGCAACGCAATTAGAACGAGTTTTCATACTCAAAGACAAAGGACAGGACATCAGACTGACCGACCCAGAGCCACGTTGGAGCGTGGAAGCCGTAATGAATTTTTACGCCAATATGTACCCGATTTTGACAACGGCAAAAGCATCTGCACCACAGATAAAAGACGATGCGGTAGAGTACAAATTTGAGAGCGTAATGGGTACGAAAGGTTAAACCAAAATTTTAAAACGATGAATTATGCAACGCAACATCATATCGGGAACAATCAATATACCCGAACAGAAACGACAACAGCAGTTACACCGACAGTTGGGCGAGTTCGCAAATTGGCTACAAAGACCAAAGGACGCAAACCAAGTGCAGAAAGACAAGCAGAAATCCGTACCGATAGCAATGCTACCAATGGTATTCTAAAGTGTACGTTTCTGCCTAAACTGAAAACAGCACAATCCGTACAGGCTTGTCAGAAAACGGAGAGGGATTTTTACAAGTCCCTTTCCCGACTTGCCGAGCATTACAGCATTGAACCGATGCAAACCCAAGATTTTGAGTTTCCATACAATGTAGTATTATCTATGTGGGATATGGAAACCAAAGTAAAACGTACCAACATAAATTGGGACAGTTTCAAATTGGTACAGGATAGTAAGAAAACCTTTTTTGTAAGTGAGGAAAGGTATAATGTAGGTACAACCTTGTATTATATTCCTATTGCACCACTCTTTAAAATGCTCAAAGACCCGAAGCGTAAAAAGACCGCACAGCTACTTGTATCGGTATGCAGTTATCTGTACCATATTGCCGATGTGCCGTATTACAGGCAGGAAGACAGCTATTTGTATTGGTTGTATGAAACGCATAAAGATTGGGTAGAACAGGACGAGGAAACGGACGAAACAGAAACATATAGAAGTGAGTTGAGAAATGCCGAATATATTGGCGACAGGATAGAACAAAAGTTATTTAACCGAAGCAATCTAAAGATATTTGAACAGCGTTTGAACCGATTTAAAAGCCTTGACACGTTCGACAGGGAATGTTGGCAGGTAGCGTGTAATGCGTTTGCCCTTTGTACTGAATATCCGAAAGCAACTTTTTTTAGAAACGCACCATTGCCCGAAGAAGACCCTTATGACGATGATTACGAAACCGAAGCAATCGGAATGGAAAAGTACATTTCATTTATCGCAGATACCAAAGGTTGGCTATATGAAAGCCTTTCCGAAAGCATCAACAATGAGTTCAACGAATACGGAAAAATGGAAGAGCCGACCATTTGCAAAGCATTTGACGGCAGTAAAATAACACAAGGCAACCTTGATTTTGAAAATCGCCTGTTTGAATTGTTGGATGACCTTTCTTACTTATTATATAACTATAAAACAACAGAAAAATGAACACCGTAAACGACATAACCAAAGATTTCGGCACATTATACTATCCAAAATCCGCTTTGGTTTTCTATGAAACCAAAGGAACAGATACAGCAATGTACGTGGAGCATTTCGATATGGATAGCAACGGAACGCCTATCAATGCCCACCCATTGACCGTAAAAGAAGCCAACGTATTGGCAAAGGCGTTACAGACCGATGAAGAAAAGAACACAGCCTTTTTAAAGTCAAAGGGAATATTGCCTACAAACATTCTGCATATCAATCCAAATGCTGAAAAAGGTATAGTATTATGGTACACCAAAGCACAGCAAAGACAACTGTATTTTGTGGATAGTTTGGGCATATCCAACGGAATGGCACAAGTACCGCCAATGCTTTGGTTAGCGAGCAAAAGCAGTCTTACTGTATTTGCTTTGGCAAGCGACAGAAGACCCACCGAGAAAACGCCATTGCATTACGCACCTTTCTTCAATATCTACGAAAAGGGCAATGTATGTATGGGTACTGTTAGTATTGATATTAAAAATTCGGCTTCGGTTGAGGAATTTACACAGGCGTGGGAACATTATTTTTTTAATTCCTATTTCAGCCATTCATTATGCGAGAACCTCACGAAAAAAAACATTGTAAACCTTTGGAAAGACCTTATCAATACTGATAAACCTTTTCCGAAAGAAGTATTAAAAAAGAATAACAAAACCCTTAAAAATCTATTGTGATGAATACAGCAAAAACAGCAATCCATTTTACGGACAATTATCTGCTCAATCCGACAAACCCAATTTCGGTAAACCTTATCGGGGCAGGTGGCACAGGCTCAAAAGTATTGACCGCTTTAATGGAAATAAACGAGAGCTTGATAGCGTTGGGACACGCAGGGTTGCAAGTCCGCCTTTGGGATGATGATGTTATCACGAGTGCCAATTTAGGCAGACAGCGTTTTTTTGAAAGTGAAACAGGATTGTACAAATCGGTTGCATTGATAAACCGTATCAATCGTTGCATCGGTACAAATTGGAAAGCCGAAACGGTAAAATTTGAAAAGGACAAGTTTGGTAGAATACCCGAAAAAGCAAGGGCAATCATTACTATTACTTGTGTGGACAATGTACAGGCGAGGTTTGGCGTTGCTGAAATTCTTAAAGAAATAAGTTACCGCAGACACTACCAAGATGAGCCGAAATATTGGTTGGATTTTGGCAACAGCCAAGATACAGGACAAGTGCTACTATCTACTATCGGAGAGATAAAGCAACCCAATTCAGAGAAATACCAAACGGTGGCAAGCCTGCCATTTGTTACCGATGAATTTGGCGAATTGCTGAAGCAATCCGAACAAGAGGATAACACGCCAAGTTGCTCCCTTGCCGAAGCGTTGGAACACCAGGACTTGTTTATCAATTCCTCATTAACCCAAATGGGTTGTTCTTTGCTGTGGAACTTATTTCGCAGGGGAATGACTGAATACAAAGGATTTTTTCACAATCTGAAAGATTTCCGCACCCACCCGATAAAAGTCGCCTGACCCGAAAAGTCGGGCGGCAAAAAGACAGATCCTCCCGATGGTCGGGACAGTCTTTTTGCATCAAATCGGTGCAACCCCTTTGTCAAAATGCACCGCTACACAATTTCCTTTCTCTACCTTTTACCAAACAGGTTGCGACATTATTGTGTGGGATATTCATTATCCCAATGATTAGGTATGCAATGACTTCTTTTCTTTTCACATAAGCGACCAAAGAAAAGAAGCAAAAGAACGCCGCTTGATTAGAACAGATATTTTATACTATTATAATCGGAACGTTACTTATTACTGAAATATTCCTGTGCAATTTCCGCTACTCCCACACTAAAATATCTACCGCCATTGGTAACAACATCAATAGCTTTTTTAAAATCGTCCGTATCGCTACCAATGAGCAAATAACCTGTAAAACCAATTTCCAAAAGAGGTTTTACGGCTTTTTCTGCATCAATATCATTATGTGCAATCAGGTTAATGGTTGGATATTGTGTTCTCAATTCTTGAAGCTGTGCCAGCACATTCTTATTGTAAAAATCAAGGTCAATAATACAAATGTTGGGAAGTGTTTTTAATGCTGGTAATTGAGATAGTCCGTCTTCAATGTTTTCAGAACGGAACAATACTTCAATTCCTGAAGCAACGAGGTCGTTGCAGGTCAAATCCAAAATCGGGCTTTTATCATTGATAAAGGCGAGGGCAATTTTTTGTTGTGCTGTACCAGTTTCCATATCATTACTTTTTTGAGTTGATGTAGCCCTGCACAAAAAAAAGAAGCGCAGGCAACCACACTTACCGATACTGAGGCACTGGTACGCCTTAATCCCCGAATAAGCGAGCGCCCACGCCTATGACGTGAGCGTTCTTACTTATTGTCTTGGGGATACAAAAAATTACCAGTTTTCAGTACCAAGACCTAAAGCAAAAACACTTTAAGTATTGTTATATTTTACATAGCAAATATACTAAAGTCCTTCCGTTGAAACATAGTCAGAACCAAATTAATTAGAAGCAATGTCTGTCATTGGTTATATAGTTCTGTTCTAAGACGGTCAGAATATCCGTTTCCTTATAAATAATCTTACCCCCAATTTGTATATACGGCAGGATATTATCGTCACGGTATTGCTGTAAAGTCCGTTTACTGATATGTAACAGCCTACACACATCTTCGCCCGACAAGTATATTTCTCCGTTCATTACAGGACGGTAATTTTTTAATATTTCTTCAATACGGTTTCTCAACTGCATTATCATTTCCTGATGGGCGATGATTTCTTCCGTTTCATTCGTCAGTAAATCCATTGTCGTTGGTATTGTACGGCTGTCCGGCTTCGAGTAAAGCCTGTACGTCCGAGCGTTTATAATAATTCTTGCGGTTCAGTTTGGAATATGGTAATAAGCCTTTGTCCTTGTAGGTCTGCAAAGTCCGTTTGGTAATGTTCATCATCAAACACACTTCCTGGTTATCGAGCCATTGCTCCTCTTTGAAAATCGGGGTATATTTTCGTGTGGCATTTTCGGTCATTTCCAAAAGTTCCCTTAGGTCATTCTTCATTCCGTCCAATGCGGTTTTTTGTATTGCAATAACTTCCATTGTTTGCTCATTTTTTCTGTGGAAGTCGAATTTATAAAGGCTTATTGCAGGATTGGGAAAGGTTGCATTGATTGGCGTTGAAAGGCAGTGTTTGGCTTTTTACTTTTGCCATAAACGAAAAATCGGATAACCTTTTGAGCTATCCGATTTTTTTTATTTAAGCCCCGTTTTATAAGTGTTATCAAGTTTGTTGTGAATAATTGTTGCTACAACCAAAACTTCTGTCATTTGTGAAAGTTGGGTATCTTCCAATATTTTGGGGTTGTGTGCTTTTGGATTTCTGTACATAGAAAAAAATCCTTTGCAGAAATTTCCAAAACCTTTGTGTTCACTTTCTTCGCTTTGATTTTTCAGAGTATTGAAAGCAAGCATAGGTCTTTTGTCCTTTCCCAACGCAAAACAATCATCAACTAAATCTGCTCCGTCTGAAGTATAGCCACTTTTTTGCCTAAGCCTCTCTGCTACACTTTTCGTAATTTCAAGTATAGCGTGAAAATAATTTTCCTTTAACCATTCAGCTTCACAATAAGGCAAAATTTCTGAATGAACTCCAATTCCGTGTACTTTTTCTTTGATTTTTAGTGACCTGCTTTTTGCTTCCGAAATAGTTTTCGCCTTATCAACTTGTCGGGGCTGTCCACTTTTATCAATTTCTATCCCTTCATAAACAAGTTTCTCATTGATAGTTGTTCTATCTTTTTCAAATTCATCTTCGGAATTATATCTTTTAGGATTTAATAATCTAACAACAAATGCCAATACATTATTTCCACATCTGTCTTGTGCTTGTCTTTCTTTTAAAGCATAAAACAATCTGTCTGTTTTATTTGTGCCATATTGAGATTGAGAAATACCAGCACCTGATAAATGTTCTGTAATTTTCGTATGTGTCAGTATATTTGATATAATATCAGATATATTTCGTAGGGTTATGTCATCAAAGGATTTTGTCATTTTATAATTTTCCTCTTTATTATGAATACTAAATCATATAATCTAAATTTCCATAAAAATACTTATTTCGAGTTAGGTATCTCCACTTGTTGCTTCTCTTTGTCCTTTTTCATTTGGCTATAAGTCCATATACAGACAATACCGAGAATTATCAAAGCGTATGCAATCCATTTGCCGACACGTTCTATAAAACGGGTAAATACAGATGCTTCAAAACTCGAAAATCCCTCTGCACCCATACCATTACGCCTATAAAATTTCCTGCGGTTTATCCAATAAATAAGCACTATCGCAATAACGATAACAATAATACCAAACACCAATTGAGCCGTAACTGTATCCATACCCGTTAAGATTATAATTCAAGTAAATTTAAACAAAAAACAACGTACACCGAAAGCTGAAAAGCAAAAAACCGACCTGTAACAGTCGGTTTTGCTTTTATATAAGTAGCATTAATCACTACTGTTGAACTGAAAGCTCAACTGCTTTTCGTTACCGAAGTTATCGGAAATCCAAACCTCAAAGGATTGTGATACGGTAGATGCCGAAGTGTAATACAACCGGAACTGCTCCGTTGGCAACGAATACAAATCGTTTGGCAAATACGGTGGTTCGTCATAATACCGCAATGTGCCTTGACCGTCAAATTGAAAGTAGCGGAGAAAATATTGCGTGTTGCTGTAATTGCCTGTTCGCTGTATGGTAATCCGTATCTCTACGGTCTGCCCACTGGCAATATCTTTGGGTACAGGCATTACTTTGACCTCAAAAGGGAAATCGTTCTGTATTTCGAGTTCATCGTCTTTGCTACAAGATACCAACGTAACCGAAGCCGTGAGGATTGCCAAGAGTATATATATTGAGCTTAATCCTATCCTGAATTTATTGAATATTGCTATCATCATTTTACATTTTAAAAATTAAACCTTAATCCCACGCCTGCGGACGGTCGGAATTGTTCCAAGTCTGTACCCCACAAAACCTTTGTACGCCCTTGCAGGACTAACACAAAACGGTCGGACAGGTACGTTTCAAATGTGAGCCGTCCGCCTGCTCCGTAAACAAAATTGTCTTCGCTCAGTATCTTCGCTCCGTCATACAACATTGCTTCGCCACGGTTGATGCTTTCGTAACCGACTACGCCTGTTATTCCAAAGTTCAGCGTGATGTTCTTACGAACATCGCCCAACAGGAAGAAACTGTAACCGCCCTCTGCGGTATAAGTTTCCTGCGGTATGCGGAGGTCTTTATAATCGTGGTATTGGTGTGTATATTCCAACGCCCAAAGCTGGTAGTTACCATTTTTGCCGTTTACGGTCATTGCTACATTGATGTAATAATCGTTACCGATTTTATCATCGGACAGCACACCCGTACTCACTTCCAATCCTTTCTGTTTAGGTAACATTCTTTGTGCCTGTGTGACCGTGATGGCCATAAAGATGAGCATCACGGTATAGATATACTTTTTCATATTATTTACTTTAAAAGGTTATTAAAATTTCAGGTGCATATCGTTAATCAAACGAGCTTTGATTAAGTCGGAATTTTCTATCTGGAGTGTCTGATGCCTGCCACCGTTTTTCTCGAAAATCTCAATAAGTAGTACCTTGTCATCGGCAATGGTAAATTGGTCTAACAGGAACACGTTTTGCTCGGTCGTTTTTCCGCCAATCTCATCCAATGGTTTGTAAGTCCTAAGCGGTATCATCGGGCGTTCCTGCACTACGGTACGTTTGGCTACCTTTTTATCCACCACTTTGAAATTCACAAAATCAATCTGAAACGGCACATTGGTACGGTTTCTCAATTCCGTATGGAAATAGTATTTGCCGTTGTGTATGTAGATACCTTTGAGGATAAACTGAATACCGAAACTCTTAGCCCCGATATGCTTTACAATACGTTTGTCCTTTTTGTAAATGGTTTCCAAAAGCAAGCCTGCCAATGATGGCGAATTGTTGCCCAATTCTTCAAAAAGCACATCGTTTCCGTTGGCTTTATCAACCGCCTTTTGCATTGTCAAGAGGTCATAGCTCAACGCTTCGGGATAGGGACTGTAATACACATTGAAACTGTAAAAACGCCCGTCATTTGTGATAACTGAAAAATTGGTTTCCGCTTCAAATTCCCTTACCGATGCTTTTACACGCAATACATTTTCCGCATCTTCCGCTTTTCCAGCAATCAGGTATTCGCTTCCCAAATCCACATAACGGATGGCGGTCGGAAAAATAAGATGTGAAGTTTTATCGTAGGTAACTTCCATTCTATACGGTTCTATCTTGCCTAATGCAAGCGGAGTTTTTGCACTATCCTGTGCGTAAGATTGTACGGCAAAGCCGAGTATCAGGGCAAATGCCCAAAAGGTTTTTAAATGATTTTTCATTGTTTAAATTATTTGAGTTCAACATTATTTTTTAGATACAAGGAAGACCTGATGCCCTGCTTTTAGCGTAACCTTTGGGGTTCTTACCTTTTTGGCGAAATAGCCCGAAACACCCTGTACCACGCCACGGCTTAAATCAGCAGCAACCTGTTGTCCTGCATTCTGCGTGAGCATTATGCTTGTTCCCGAAGTCTGGCTCATATTGCCCGCCATTTCGGTAAGGGCGTTCATTTCGGGCGAATACGGAACGTACAAGCCTTGCTGTCCGTCCAAATCGTAAATAGTAATATCAACCGGAATGATGTTGCCCTCTAATTCTACGGAGGTAATCTTTAGCTGCAATCGACCTCCCTGAAATTTGGCATTAGCTGTTACAATCGTTCCTTTCGGAATGGTACGTTGAGGCGTTTGGGCTGGCTCTAACAATCGCAATCGTACCCCTGTTTCGCCAATAACCGTTTGCGCATCGTGTACACAGGCTTTGATACTGTTTTTCGGTTGTGCCGTTTGCTCAATAGAACCTGCGGTATAAAAGCCCCGGTTTCTTGTTTCGCTCCAATCGGCTAAAAAGGCACTGTCCGTAGGCTCACGATACAAAGCGGAAACGGTGTTCTTTCTTGTAGGTGTGAATGCCACAAAATGCTCCTTTTGAGTTGAACCTGCGGTAGCCGTACCTGCATCCTTAGCAGGTGGGGCTTCTGTCGAATTTGTACCTGTTGGCAGATACTTTGCCGCCATCTGGTAGGATTTCTCCATTATGGCAAGCTGGTCATCAACGGTTACAGATTTAGGTACATCTTTCTCGGCTAATTGTTCTTTTAGTTCGTCCAATTGCCTGCGGAGTTCTGTTGTTTCAGAGTTGTTATCCTGATAAAATGAACCCAATGTGCTTTGTGCATTGCGGTAACTGCTCAATGCAGGATTGCCGTTTCTTCCCGAACCTCTGCCAACGCCATAGCTGCTGTTTTCGTCTTCTTCGGGAAATTCATCATTAGGCTCTTTTTTGTCTTCAGTATTCCAATAGTCAGAAAGCGTGGTAAGTGCATTGCGTTTTTCTTGCTCTTTGCGTTCCAGCATTTCCAACTCGTAAGCCTTGCCTTTGTCGGCAGGCATTCCTGCTCCGGTAGCCTCCGGTACTGCATCGTTCAGCCCGATGTTCTCAATTTCCTTTTTGTCTGCGGATGGTTTAAATATGAGGTACATACAACCTACGAAGACAATTCCCATTAAGCCAAATATGAGTGGCTTTTTGAGCTTTTCGGCTTTGTTCTGTGTACCGTCTTGCAGTACATCAGTGGTTGCTGCCTGGTTCCCTTCCGTTACCCGAACAACCGACTTTTTGTTCTCATTTTCTTTCATAAATCTTGTTTTTTAGAATTGTTGATAATGTGTCCTGCAATCTTGCAGGACTTTCACTTTTTTTGAGGACAGGGTTTTCGATATGCTCAATGACCATATCGTTACCCGACTTTGAGGTATCGTACCATACTTTGCAAATGACACCTGCCGTAAGCAGTAGATACCCCACAAAAAAGTAAAGTGTGTATTGGTGCTGTTTCCGCAAGGGCAATGCCCGCCAGCGTTCGTCCAGCTTGTCAAAGTACCTGTCCATATTTGCTCTTAGTTTTTTCATAACCTTACTATTTCTGTTGTTATAGCTTGAAACGCTTAGGACTTTGACCTGCCTTTTGCTTCGGTTCTTCATTGACCAAAGCGACTGCCTCAACCGCTTTGGGTGCGGATATGACTGACAGGTTTGTCAGTTCCGATTTTTTCAGCAGTTGCCCAAATTGGTCTTTCCTTGCAACCTCCATTCTGTTAAGCGAGAATTTGCCGTTCAGGTATTTTACCCACATACTGCATTCTACACTTGGCTTGTCTTCGCCCGACCATTGCAGGTAGCCCGTCAGCAACAAGTCCTGTTTAGGCAAACTATCTGTACCTTTTTGGCAGTTTTCGAGGTATTCGCCGATACTTTCCTTCAACTTTCCAGCATACGCTCCCTGCGTATGGAAATAGCCGTTATATCCTTTATCGGTAAGGATTTTTGCAAACGTGCTTAAATCTGATAATGCTTCCATAAGATTGTTTTTTTAGCGTTCGATAACTTCTATATCCCTGTTTTCTATCACTGCAAACTTTTCGATGTTGAAGCCTTGCGGGTTGTTGTCCGAACGGACAGAGTTCACGAGATAACAGGAAGTAATCAGGTTACGCCTGGTCACGTTGCTCGAACGGATAATGAATTGTTTGGCGTAGGTACGCACCGCATAAGGATAGGTGTCGAAATTGCACACGACACTATCCACCTCAATGCGTTGCTGTACATTCCCCGAAATAATCCTGCTGTAATAGCCCTTTTCCGACAGGTCTTTGTAATAATCAAAAGCTGATTTATCGGCAAGGTTGAATGCCCTGCTCATATTGCTTTCGATAGCGTTCTTGTCGGGAGCAAGCGTAAAAAAGAGTTCGTGAAAACGCCTGACGTGTTCCCTTGCTTCCACAGGTCGGTTGATACTTGCATCTTGCGATAAGGCAAGCATCAACGATTTTCCATTATCCAGCACATAGATTTTTTGGCGTTGTTCTTCTGCAAAGCGGTAGGAACGCCATACGGCGTAACCTACCACGCTAATGCAGAGAACCGCAAACACAATGGCATATAATCTTATCTGCCTAAAGCTGTTTTCGATATTTCTTAGCGTTTTAAATTCCATTTTTTAGAATGATTAATGATTATTTATTCATCAGTTTACCGCCGATGTTTCCAACTGTTGAGCCTGCGCCTGCTCCGGCGATGTTTCCGGCTTTCATTGCTGTGGAGTTTACATTGCGGGTAAAGTTTCCTGCGCCTCCGGCTTGGATTACCCAACCTGTTACTGTCGGGATAGTGAAGTACCCGATGATGCCGATAATCATAAAAATGATGTACACGGTATTGCTCGTATCAGGTATGTAAGTAGGGTCGGCAAGCATTGCTATATCCTTTTCGATAATGAGGGATTGTATTTTGGCAAGCATAGAGCTGAACAGGTCTGCCACAGGCAACCACAGGTAAACGCTGACGTATCGGGTCAGCCATTGCGTGAGCGTGGACTGAAAACCGTCCCACACGCTTATCGCAAAGGCTATCGGCCCGAGTATGGACAGGACAATGAGAAAGAACGTCCTTATGGTATCAATAACCAAAGCTGCCGCCTGAAACAGTACCTCTAACAGATTGCGAAACCAATTCTTAATAGCTTGTTCGGTTTGGTAGGCAAACCTATCCATATACATTCCCGACATCGTAATCAAATCGCCGGGCGACCAGCCCAATTCTTCGAGCTTTTTATCAAATTCCTCATTTGATACGAGATAGGCTGTTTCAGGATTTCGTAGCATAGCTTCCCGTTCGAGCAGGTCTTTTTTCGCCTGCAAATTGTTGAGGTCAAGCACCTGATTTTCGAGGATTGTGTGAGTACCCTGTACCACCGGACTTAACACGGCATTGATTGTTCCCAATACGATAGTTGGGAAAAACATAATGCAAAGCCCCAAAGCGAAAGGACGAAGCAAAGGGTACATATCAATGGGTTCAGCCCTGCTCAAAGCCTGCCATACTTTTATGGCAACATAGAACAAAGCCCCCAATCCGGCTATCCCTTTAGCCACTGCCGCCATATCGGCGGACAGTGGGAGCATCTCATCATATAATGAGCGTAGGACTTCGTGAAGATTTTGAAATTCCATAACTACCAGTATTTTTGGTTAGGAGTTCCATAGAGGTCAAGCACTCTTTTGGTATTGTTCTGCTTTTTTGCTCTTAGAATACTTACAGAGATATTCTTATTGGTATAGTAGCGTACCAAGCTGTGGTATTCCTTTACTTCTTTGTACACTCTATCAATAATATCCATACGCTCTTTGTCGTTCAGCGAAAGGCTTGATGAGGTTACAATCTGTTTGAGTTCTTTCAGCAGTTCGGTACTTTCATTCAGCAATGCCGAATAACCATTGCTGATAGCTGCCAATTCCTGTGCAGAAAAATTCGGGTCGTTCATCATCTTACCGAAGTTGGTAACATACATTTCGGATACGTCACCGACAAGCAATACAGTCTGCTGTACCTTACGTGCATCTTTTACAAGATTATTTACAGCTTGTAGCTTGTCGTAATACTCCTTACCCTGTTTATACACCTTTTCCACTTCCTTGAAATTTTTAATTACATTGGATACCGTGGAAGAAGTCTGTACGATTTCATTCGCACTGTTGAGAATACCCGATGCCAGATTTGTGGGGTCGGTTACTACCCATTGTGCTTTTGCGGACGGTGCTACGGCGAGCATTAGTGCCGTACACACCATAAAAAGGAACTTTTTCATTTTTATGAATTTTAAAATGTTAATGACTATTGATTTGCTTTGTCACGCCTTTGCATTGCGATATGCTTAATGGCGAGTTCTACGTTACCGTCCAATTCGGAAGCTAATTGCATTACCTCCATTTTTTCGGTTTCTTCGGTGGTGTATGCGAGGTATTCCTCCAAACTAACTTCGGTGGCATAGACTGCCGAGTTCGTACCACCTAAGCCAATCCAAACCTCTTTGTACAGTCGGCTTGCATCGTTGTTCATATTGATAGAAAGTACCTGACCTTTTTCCTTATCTGTAAGCCCCAACATTGCCTGTATGTCATCGAATTTATTCATATACTTACGCTGGTCTAAGAGGATTTTACAGTCGGAATTGTTGATGATACTTTCTTTTACAATGGGCGACTGGATAATATCATCTACCTCTTGCGTAACGACAATCGCCTCTCCGAAGAATTTGCGGACGGTTTTAAATAAATATTTTATATATTCCGCCATTCCTTCTTTGGCAATCGCTTTCCACGCTTCTTCAATCAGGATGAGTTTTCGGATACCTTTCAGCCTCCGCATCTTGTTGATAAAAACTTCCATAATGATAATTGTGACTATGGGAAAGAGGATTTTGTGGTCTTTAATCGCATCAATTTCAAACACGATAAAGCGTTTGGAAAGCAGGTCTAACTGCTTGTCGGAGTTCAACAGATAATCGTATTCGCCACCCTTGTAGTAGGGTTCGAGGACGTTCAGGAAATTTGCAATGTCAAAGTCTTTTTCCCTTACCTGTTTTTCTTCGAGTACCTTGCGGTAATCACCTTTGACATACTCGTAGAAACCGTTGAATGATGGGTAAACATCATCTGTTTTGATACGTTCAATATAACCTGATACGGCATTGGATAATGCCACTTCTTCCGAACGGGTTGGCGGTTCATCATCACGTTTCCATAGTGTCAATATTAAGGTCTTAACACTTTCTCTCTTTTCGATGTCGAAAACCCCATCATCCGTGTAAAATGGATTGAATGCAATCGGGTTGCCTTCGGTGTACGTAAAATAAACACCGTCTTCACCTTTGGTCTTTCCTTTGATGAGTTCGCATAAGCCCTGATAAGAATTACCCGTATCTACCAACAATACGTGTGCGCCCTGTTCGTAGTATTGCCTTACCATATGGTTTGTGAAGAACGATTTTCCCGAACCTGACGGACCAAGTATAAACTTGTTCCGGTTCGTGATAATGCCACACTTCATAGGCAGGTCGGAAATATCCAAATGGATAGGTTTTCCTGTAAGCCTGTCAGCCATCTTGATACCGAACGGCGAGGGCGAATTGTGATAGTTGGTTTCTTCTGTGAAGAAGCACAAGGCAGGTTCGATAAAAGTGTAAAAACTTTCCTCACTCGGAAAATCGCCTGCATTGCCGGGCATTCCAGCCCAAAACAAAGTGGCTACGTCCGTAGTGTTGTGGCGAGGCTTACACTCCATCAATGCCAATGCACTACCGCAATCGTTCTTTAACTGTTTCAGCTCCGCAGGGTCTTCCGACCACGCCATAATGTTGAAGTGTGCCCTGATAGACGACAGACCGAAGCTGTGGGCTTCGTTCAGGTATTTTTCTATCCACTCTTTGTTGATTTGGTTTGCCCTGCTATACCTTGCCAAAGAGTGCATATTGCGGGCGGACTTTTCAAACTTTTGCAGGTTGTCTTCGCTGTTATCCAAAAACAAATATTGGTTGTAGATATGGTTACAGCTAAGGAGTAATCCCACGGGAGCAGCGAACGACAAACGGCAGTCGCTCCGGTCGGTGGATAGCTTTTCAAAACGGGTATCAGCCGATACCGTTCCGGGCAAATCGTCTGTATCGGACAAGGTGTGCAGGCTCAACCTTTTGTTTCCGATACGGACTTCTTCCGTTCCGAGTGCGATGTCCTGCATCGGTGTTCCGCTTTCCCTTGACAGGGTTAGGTACTGTTCCAACAATCCCTGCTTTTCGTCCGTTCCGATGATTTCATCTTCGGTAAGGCGTTGCAGGGTTATGAAACCGCTATCGTTCACGATACGCTCAAACTGTGCCACCGCTTCCATAAAGCGGTGTATCGTTTCCTTGTTCCTGATTTCCTTTGGTATGAGCGTACCTTTGCAAAGCGAACTGAAGTTGCTTTGCATACGCATTCTTTCCTTAGTGGTCTTGGTCAGGAACAGGTAACAATAATGGTTCAGAAATGGTCGCTCATTAAAATGGCGTTGGTAGGATTTAGCCAAAAAACTTTGGTCTTCCTTTGCCAAATCGGGAGCATAGCTTTCTTTGATGTACCAATCCTGTTTGTGGATGACCGTAAAATCCGGCAAGGTCTTGATAGCCTTATGCCAGGCGGAGTGAATAGCTTCGTATTCCGCCGATGCTACCGTAAACAGTTCCGGCAAACGAACCTCAAAGCAGGCGGTAATGTCCGCATCTTTGGAAAGGATGCAGTTGTTTTCTACTGCCAACAAAGGAAATTTGTTTTCCAGCGTTGTTGTCTTTGCAACGTTTCTCATAGGGCATTCGATTTAGGAGTGAATTTCAGATAGCGGTGTACAGGCTTGCGACAAATGATGTATCGGGGATGTCTTTTTCCTGCTCCGATTTTCATTAGCCCGTGTTCGCCGTACTTCCTGTTTAGTGAAAAGGTCTGCCACACAATGAGCGAAGCACCGCCTGCTCCGAGGAACAGGCAGATGTAAGAGTTTACGCCTGCCATATACAGTATCATCACGAGGATGAGCGTACCGAGCAGTCCGCCAGCGAAAATGAACAGGTATTGTGCTTTCAGTCCCTTAAATTCCACTGTCCTGCCAATGCCTTTGTTTATGTTGTAATTGTTCATAAAGCAAAGGATTAAAGGAAGAATGAACGCAGGATGGTAGCCGCTACGATTAAGAAGATACACGCACCGAACCAGCTTGCCGCAGTCTTCGATGTGTCGGGGTCGCCCGAACTGAACTTATTGTAAACTTTAACGCCCCCTATCAAGCCCACGACCGCACCGATGGCGTAGATTAATTGGGTTGCGGGGTCGAAATAGGAAGTTACCATTTGGGTAGCCTCGTTGATACCTGCCGAGCCGTTTCCCTGTGCGAACGCACCAATTCCTGACAGCATAGCCACGGCTGCCAGCAAAACTTTTTTTCTCTGTTTTTCCATAATTGAAACACATTAATTTGTTATTGTTATCCCGCACCTTGCGGACTTTCGGAACAAAGGTGTTTCAGAAATCAGGGCGTTATAATAAAGTGGCAGTCAAAGGAATGATTTGGCAGTGAGTGGCTTTATAGAAAGTCTAAATCCGTATTTATTAAACTATTTTGCTTAAATTTGACATATTTAGACAAGTCTTAAAAAAGCAAAATGGCATTTGGAAAACACATAAAAAGACTAAGAGAAAGTAAAGGATTGTTCCTACGGGAAGTTGGGGCTGCATTGGAACTGGATAGTGCTTTTATCAGTAAAGTCGAAAATGAAGAAAGACCATTGCCAAGAAAACACATCGAAAAGCTTGCAGAATTTTTGAATACCCCAATTGATGAGCTATTGGTTTTATGGTTTTCAGATAAAATAAAGGGACTTATTGACGATAAAGAAATAGGAAAGCAGGCTTTAAAAATTGTTTTAAAAGAATTAAATGCAATCAAGAATAATGCAGATTAGGTTTTTAACAACTCTTCTTTGGCAATAAAAAGGTTAACAAATAAAATATGCGAATATGAAATACATTTTACTCAACAATAACAGTTCTGTTGCTTATGATGATAGTGATGCTACTGATATAAAAGTATATATCGACGGCAAACTTCACGATTTCAAAGAAAGTACCGAAAATAGAATTGATTATGCAATTGCAACAAATAGGAATAAATACTCCCAAACTCTAAATAATCAGTTTGAGAATTTATTACTTCTAACTGGTGCAGGGTCATCTATTGGTTGGGGAAAAGATGGGAAGTTGGGTAAGTCGATGGCAAATTTATGGGATGATGCGGAAGCTCTTTTAACAGCCGATGTTTTTGGAAAGTTACTTGAAACTATTGGCTACGATGAAAAATGGGATGATGGCTCTATAGTAAAGAATTTAGAAAAGGTTCTTTCTATGGCAACACCTGCTATACCATATATACCCAAAGAGGATATAGATATTGAGGATTGTGTAAACAAAATTAAAGATTTTATCAAAGAAGCCTGTCAATTGAGTTTGCCAGATAATTCGCCACATACGCTCTTATTAAATAAAATAACGAAACGCAAAGTTACTTTACCAAGATTTAAGCTGTTTACATTGAATTATGACCTAATGTTTGAACAATCAGCTTGTGAAAGCAATTTTGTTGTTATAGACGGGTTTTCATTTTCTCAACCAAGAATATTTAGTGGGCGTAATTATGATTACGATATTGTTTCCCGCAATCAAAGTAGAGTAAAAGAAGAAGACAATTTTATTCAAAAAGTTTTCCATTTGTACAAATTACACGGTTCTGTAAATTGGGAAAAGCAAGACAACAAGATTATACAAAAAGAAGAACCTGACGAACCATTGATGATATATCCACATCAATCAAAATATGAAAGCTCTTATGAACAGCCGTATTTTGAAATGATGTCGAGGTTCCAGTCCAATTTGAGAAAGGAGAATGTTTTCCTTATTACAATAGGCTTTAGTTTCGGGGATAAACATATCGTAACCGCAATCATCGAAGCCTTGGAACAAAATCCAGGCTTTCAATTGATGATTGTAAATAAAGGGATAGATGAAACCAACGAAAATATGAAACCCTTTATTGATGCTGCAAACAAATATTCCAATATATCTATTGTTTCAGAAACCTTTGAGGATTTCGCTAAGAATTATCCTGACTTAAAATCTTACAATCAGGAAGATACACGACAAATAGTAATTAATATCCCTAATAGTTAGATATGAGCAATAGCCCCTTTAATCACAGTCATTTTCTTGGGTATGTAAATTTTGTATCCCCTGCATTTGTGAAAGTGCATTTCCCGTCTTCTGTTTTGATGAAAACATTTGTTCACCACGCAGAAGTGTTGAGAGGTGGACTTGTAGGAAACTATATTGTTGTTGAGGGAGAGGAAAAAGGTTTTCTGGGAAAAATGTTGGAAATATCGTTACCTGAAAAAGAACGGTTGGAATTAAGTGAAAGAACTTTTTCAACTAAAGCATTTCATCCAGTAGGAAGAATAGAAATTCTTTTATCATTTGATTTGTTTGACCCGAGTAGAATAGAAAAAGGGATAAATAGCCTCCCACTCATTGGTTCTAAGGTATTCATTTGTTCGTCGGAATTTCTTTCTACACATTTCAAAACCTTTGGCATAAAACCCGAAAATATCGAACATTCTCCTACTTTTAGAATGGGGAATTTGATATACGATAAAAATGTTCCCGTAGATATTTCTTTGCAAGCGATATTTAGTCGTCATTGTGCGGTTGTTGGTACAACAGGAGGAGGGAAAAGTTATACCATCAGCAAATTTATTGAGGGAGTTATAGAAACCGGAGCAAAAGCTATAATCTTAGACCCAACGGGAGAATACTCTACATTTGATGCTCATCCAAAAGTTGACCATTCAACACTGATTTCAGAAAGCTATTTTCCATATCAGAATTTAACCATTAATGATTTATTCGTTCTGTTCAGACCATCAGGACAAGTACAGCAACCCGTTTTATTGGAAGCTATTAAGTCGTTAAAAGTTGCACATTGCTTATTAGGGAATATTCCTAATAATGGACATAATAATGATGGAACTAACGATACTTTTACATTCAGGGGTCAGCAAGTAGTTATAAATAATGGATTAGTTGTAAAACAAAATAATATTACTGCGGCATATAATAATGCCTACTTTACTTATAAATCTATTATAGAAGATTTCACAATAAATAATTTCAGTATAAATCTACTCCACAGGCAAATAGGGAATGAATGTTTTCAAATATTCAACGACCGTTGGGCAAACAATAGAGATGAAAGAAATTATGGAAATGCAACGAGTTTAATAATGCGTGTTAACAATGTAATATCGGACAATGATTATTCCGGTATGTTTGGATTTAATGCTCCAACCACAAATAACCTAATAACCAAGATAGACGAGTTTTTGAATAATCCAGAATTAAATATTTTAAGAATTGGTTTTGAAAATGTACCTTATAATTTTCAGGCAAGAGAAATCTTGGCAAATTCATTGGGAAGATACTTATTGAATAAAGCTCGAACTAATATTTTCAGAGAAAATCCTCTAATTCTCTTTGTAGATGAAGCCCATCAGTTTTTAAACAAGAAAATTAAGGATGAATATTTTGAAAGCACAGAATTAAATGCTTTTGATAACATTGCTAAAGAAAGTCGTAAATATGGATTATTTCTATGTTTATCAACACAAATGCCAAGAGATATTCCTGTTGGTACGCTAAGTCAAATGGGAACATTCATTACTCATAGGCTGATAAATTATCAAGATAAGGAAGCAATCGCGAGTGCTTGCTCGACTGCCAATAAAGAAACTCTTTCTTTTTTACCATCTTTAGGGTCAGGAGAAGCAATTATTATGGGAGTTGATTTTCCAATGCCAATATCAGTCAAAGTAGATATGCCAACAATTACACCGAAGTTCGATACTCCAAAATTTGTAAAAATAGCGGGCACTTAGTTTTATAGCGTTTGAACAATTTTTAATTTGTGTCTAACATACAAAAGGGAGCTTGCCTAAACAAACTCCCCAATGTCAAAATCACTCAAATCACTTTTCCGCAAAGTGGAAGAACTGTCTTCCGTTTCAGATGAAAGGGTGCTATCCAAAAGCTCGGCTATTCTTCGGGAAGCATCTTCCATAGAATTCTCCAATAGGCTGAATAATTCGGTTCCCTGTATTTTTTGAACTATGGCTATCGCTGTTTCCTTTTGGGCTGGTTCCAATTCTTCTTTTTGGAGCAACACCCCCACGGAGCTTAGTTCTTCAAAGGTAACCCCTTGGGCAAAACCGTCATCGCCACCGGATATTCCGTACCTGTTCCAATCTTCTTCCTCTTCCTCCAAATCAGGTATATTACTGAAAACTTCGTCCAGCTCTTCCTTGCGGATTTGAATGCCGACGTTTTCATTTTCGTCGTATTCAATGTCTAAATTAGCGGGGTTTATCTCCGGTTCCTCAATTTGGCGTTCATTGGCAGCGTTTGGCATTGAAAGGCGTTCTACGGATTTTGGCTGCCCCATAATATCGGGCAGGTTCGGATTGACTTTCTTCTGCGGAGGTTCTTGTTTTGTCCTTTTCTTAATGACAATCTTATCCTGTAAAAGCAGGACAATGACTATCAGCAGGCATATCACAATTACTATTTCCATAACGTAGGTTTTTTAAAACAAGCCTTTGTACTTTTCGTTGAACTCTTTTGTAATCATATCTTCAAATACTTTAAAATGATGTTCAAGAATATTATTGAGATAGGCAAACAAGGGTATTTTATCATCGCCTATAATCTGGACTATGCGGGTTAAACGCTCGTGATGTTCAGGACTTAGGTATATGCTTTTATTGCCTCTTTTCTGCATTTTATTCATTTGCATAAATGCGTTTTCATAGGTTGTTTTAGCTGTATTGCTAACTGTATCGGAGTTGCTGCCGGCTGCAACAGTATTCCTGTTCTTTTTATCTTTCTTCATTATAGAATGGGTTTAAAATGTTCATTGAAATAATCGGTAATATCGTCCCCGTACTCCCTGAAATGATGTTCAAGAATATTGTCAATGTAAGAGTAGAGCGTTGTTCTTTCTTCCCTTGTCAGTTGAACGATGCGGAGCAATCTTTCGTGGTATTCAGGGCGTATGTAAACGACCTTGCCATTACGCCCCGATGGAAAACGATTGACCAAAAACGTTTCCTCGTAGTCCGCTTTCTTTGATGAACTGTTACGGGCTTTTTCCCTGGGCTTGTTTTCCTTTGGTACATCCTGCTTTTTGTTAATGGTCGGTGGAGCAACAGGCTCATCGCCGCTTATGACGTTCATAAGGTATTCCTCATCAACATTGGGCTTTTCAAAATCGTTGTTTTTGTTATCTGAAGCCATACTTTACTATTTTTATAGATGAGTGATTTTTAAAAATTCCTCGACAAACAAATCCATTTTAGTTGCTTTCATTAACTGTGGTTCGGCAGGCAGCAAACTTGACCTGAATACATAACTGCCTGTGTCGTCTGTTTCCTTTCGGAAACGCTTGCTGTCCATTATCCTTGTTTCCATTATGGGCAGGTTGAGTTCTTTGATGACACTTTGATACGCATCATACAAACCTGTTTTTTCCCTGCCATCCACTTGGTTCCAGAACAGCCACATCTCTTGTTCGGGATTGCCCTCGTCCGTTTGGGGAAGTCCGAGAAAGGCTTTGGTAAAGCCCAATGTACTTTCCACTACCAAACGGTCGGCAGTAATGGGCGAAAAGATGAAGTCCATTTTTTTTAAGGTTGTCAGTACACCTTTGGTATTGGCTGTTCCCGGCAGGTCGAAGAAAATAACATCCGGCACAACCGCCGACTGGCTTCTGTATTCCGATGCTTTCTCCAGAGCTGTTTCAGCCTTGCATTTGATAATCGGGTACGCTTTTTTGTTGATGGCTTGAAACTGCTTCATTGCCGCCTTTTTATGGTAGTCGTTCTGCATTATGGTTCTCTTATCCCGTTCACGCATATTGGTCAGGCTGTGTTGCGGAAAGTCGCAGTCCATCACCAGCACATTAAAACCTAAACGGTAGTGAAGCACACTTGCCAGCAAGGTGGTCATTGTAGATTTTCCCACACCGCCTTTTTGGGTGGAGAAGCTGATTTTTAAAGTTTTCTTTGTTGTTTCCATTATTTAAAAATTTATTGTTACACACTTTATTTGTTTTGCAGGATTGAATATTGGTTTATCTGATTATTACCTCATTCCTATATTCCTGCATTCCCTTTTGCGTACTTTCCTGCACAGGTATTTGCTTTCATTTTTGCCTTGTCAGGCACATTCTTTAGCAAGTGGCAAACCTTACAATAGGTAAATTGCTTTACCGCTTTTATGCTTTTACACTTTTATTGTTTTATGCTTTTAAAACCTTATGCTTTTATTCCAAACTGCCTGTTTGCAAACCTGATTTTCTTCTTTGTCGAAATACATTTTTTACTACCTGCACTAAAATTATACGGCAAATAAAGCGATTGATTTATCCGCTGATTGAGGTGTGGCAGTGTTTGGCACTCAAAGGCAGTCTTTGTCCGGGTATCGCATTGCAATACTCTTACAGGTAGGGCTTTACTTTGTACAATGATTATTATTAACGGATTTATGCAAAAGTCTTTTGACAAAATGGAGGGTAACGGGAACGGCATCGAGCCGTTTTCCCTGTTACATTTAATCCGTCCCGAAGGGCGGATTTTTGTGTTCAACGGAACACGGCAAGTTGTGTTTTGAGCATCTCGGAATGATTTCCGATGCTCAAAACAACTTGCCCTTTGCAGGGGGCAGAAAACACCTTCCGAAGTCAGGGTTTTGTATGGATTTTAAAATGGATTAGTGATGAACGATAACAACAAAAAGCAATTGAAAAAGACCGGACGCCGCCCAAAAGAAGACCCGGCGACCATCCGCTATACGATTTCCTTTAACGAGCAGGAACACGCCCGTTTTCTTACCCTGTTTGATAAATCAGGTATGCAGGTAAAGGCGCATTTCATAACGTCCTGCATCTTTGACAAGACCATAAAGACCATTCAGATTGACAAAGGAACGGTTGATTTTTATATGCGGCTAACCTCTTTTCACAGCCAGTTCCGTTCCATAGGTGTAAATTATAACCAGATTGTAAAGCTGTTGTACAAGCATTTTTCCGAGAAAAAAGCGGCAGCGTTCCTCTACAAATTGGAAAAACAGACGGCTGAAATGGCGATGCTATGCCAAAAAATTATTCAGCTAACCGAGGAATTTGAAGCAAAGTACCTGAAAAAACAGCCTTAGAAATGATAGCGAAAATCGGTAGAAGCGGAAATTTATACGGAGCATTGGCGTACAATCAGCTCAAAGTGGAGAATGAAAACGGACAGATTTTGTTTGCCAATAAGATGATTGAAACCGCTAACGGGCATTATTCCGTTGCACAATTAGCCCAGTCTTTTGCGCCTTACCTGATAGCCAACCGCAATACCGAAAAACATACGTTGCATATTTCGCTCAATCCTGACCCGAATGATAAAGTAAGCGATGATAAGTTTAGGGAGATGGCAGAACAGTATATGCGGGAAATGGGTTACGGAGAACAGCCTTTTGTGGTGTTCAAACACACGGATATTGACCGCAGCCATATACACATTGTATCGGTTTGCGTGGACGAAGAGGGTAAAAAGATTTCGGACAAGTTCGAGAAAATGCGGTCTATGAATGTGTGCCGTGAGTTGGAAAGAAAACACGGATTGATACCCGCAACTGATAAGGAGCATCGGCAGAACGACAAGGTTTTCCGCCCGGTAAACTACAAAGCTGGAGATGTGAAAAGTCAAATCGCTTCAGTAGTTCGCCACTTACCAAATTACTATAAGTTTCAGACTTTGGGCGAATACAATGCCTTGCTTTCCCTGTTCAATATTACCACCGAAAAAGTAGAGGGCGAATTGCAGGGGCAGCTACGGCAGGGTTTATTATACATTCCTTTAAACGAGAAAGGCGAAAGAGCCGGGCATCCGTTCAAGGCTTCTTTGTTTGGTAAAGATGCAGGGCTTCCGGCTTTGGAACTGTATTTTGCGAAATGCAAAACGGATTTAAAAGATAGTCCAACCAAGCAGACCTTACAATCAGCCGTTACCATTGCCTTGAAATCAACAACTGATGAAATGGGCTTTAAGAAGCAATTAGCCGAGCAGGGAATTAACGTAGTGGTGCGGAGGAATGATACAGGGCGTATTTACGGAATGACATTTATAGACCACAATTCTAAAGCGGTTTGGAACGGTTCACGTTTGAGCAAGGAACTTTCTGCCAATGCCTTTAATGATTATTGGAACAATAATATCAAACCGGAGATTAAAGAGCCAGTTGAATTACAACCGAAAATATCTACATCAAATGATGCGGATCTTCCTGCGGAAGAACCACACCATTTGTTCGACTTCTTAACTACTGGTAAACACGAAGATGGTTTGATTGAAGCACTGGGAGGCTTATTGCCCGAAGCCCAGGGCGAAGATTACGAGGAACAGGATTTTGCCAATAAAATGAAGAAGAAAAAGAAGAAAGGTAGTAGGTTGTAAAAAATATCTATTGATTGAAATATATGTTTCATTTTTAAGGTTGTACAGCTTCAGTCTTCACACCACATATAACGAAGCTCATTTTTTTATTTTGTAATTTTGTTACAACAAATCAGCATTGGATTAATGAACATAGACCTTTTACTTGAGAATATATATCCGCTTCCAGATACTTCAAAAGAATTGCTCAAGAAATCAATTACAGAGGTTAAATATAAAAAAGGGCATATTCTTTTGAGAGCTGATAAAATTGAAAAGAACATCTACTTTATAAAGAAAGGTGTAGCAAGAGCATATTCATATAAAGATAATGATGAAATCACTTTTTGGTTTGGCAAAGAGGGCGATACTATTATTTCAATGAAAAGCTATATAGCCAATCAGAAAGGATATGAAAATGTAGAGTTGTTGGAAGATTGCGAATTATATAAACTGAAAACAACAGTCTTACAAAGACTTTTTGAGAATGATATACATATTGCAAATTGGGGGCGAAGATTTGCCGAAAAAGAACTTATAAAAACAGAAGAAAGGCTTATTTCTCGACAAGTCCGAACAGCTACCGAACGATATAAGGAACTTTTGAAAAACAGTCCCGATATAGTCCAGCGAGTGCAATTAGGACACATTGCTTCTTATTTAGGTATAACACAAGTCAGTTTGAGCAGAATTAGGGCAGAAATAAAGTGAACGGCTCATTTTTTATCATTTGTAAAATTTCACCTCAATTCCGTTTCCGACCTTTGCAGATAAAGAACAAAGGAAATGAATTGGATAATTTTAGTTGTAGCAGGGTTGTTTGAAGTGGCTTTTGCATTCTGTTTGGGAAAAGCAAAAGAAACAACAGGAAATGAAATGTATTTGTGGTATGCAGGTTTTCTCGTTACCCTTACTATGAGTATGGGACTTTTGATTAAAGCAACCCAAACTTTGCCCATCGGAACGGCTTATGCCGTATGGACAGGTATCGGAGCAGTCGGAACAGTTTTAGTCGGTATTCTTGTATTTAAAGAGCCTGCAACATTTCTGCGAATACTTTTTCTTATCACTTTAATAGGCTCGATTGTCGGGCTGAAAGCCGTATCAGCTCATTAAATAATGTTTTAAAAAAATGAATATAACAATAAGAAAAGCCGAAGAAAAGGACAGCGAGAAAGTTTGGCATTTAATGAAAGAATTGGCTGTTTTTGAAAAATACATTGACAGTTTTGCCATTACACCCGAAATTGTCAGAAACAGCGGATTTAAGAAAAACCCACCCGATTTTTATTGCCTTGTGGCAGAAGATAATGATAAAATCGCAGGAATGTTGGTTTATTATTTTCTTCCTTATACAGCCCAAAACCGTCCTGCTATTTATATGAAAGAGCTCTATGTGGACGAAAATTATCGTGGTCAGAAAATTGGCGAACAACTAATGAATGCGTTAAAAACTGAAGCAGAACAAAATAATTGCAGTCAAATAAAATGGACGGTTGCACCGTGGAATAAAGTAGGAGTGAAATTTTATGAACGATTAGGAGCAAGAGAAAATACCGAATGGCTTAACTACGAATGGAATTTAAAATAGATGGAACCAATGGAAATAAGAAAAGTAACATTAAACGATATTGAACAACTGCAACAGATAGGCAGACAAACATTTTCAGAAACATTTTCTTCGAGTAATACAGAAGAGAATATGACAACATATTTAGAGGAGGGATTTTCCAATGAAAAGCTAATAGAAGAATTGAACAATGAAAGTTCCGAGTTTTATTTTGCCTTATCTGAAAACGAATTAGTTGGTTATTTGAAAATCAATTTCGGGCAATCGCAAACAGAATTGCAAGACGACACAGCACTTGAAATTGAACGCATTTATGTTTTAAAGGAATTTCACGGTAAAAAAGTCGGACAAGTGCTTTATGAAAAAGCTATTGAAATTGCCAAACAGAAAAATGCACACTACGTTTGGTTAGGTGTTTGGGAAGAAAATCCTCGGGCAATCAGCTTTTATAAGAAAAATGGTTTTGTTGAATTTGACAAGCATATTTTCAAATTAGGCGATGATGAACAAACCGATATAATGATGAAATTAAAATTAGAAGAGAGGATTTTGTAAATTAAATTGAGCCTCACAAGGGGCGAGATGGACGAAGCCGTTACTTTTGAGAAAGAATAAGGACAAAATCAATTTTACAATAAGGTTGAAAAGGTAGCGATTTGCTACCTTTTTCATTTTATACTAATCTGCCAAATACTGCCACACAACGCCACTTACTGCCATATTTTAAGAGCCGACAGCAACAGCCTTTAAATTCACGCCCGAACATTAAAACTTAAAATAATGCAGGGAGAAGACGATTTAAGAGGGCTTGCCAAAATAATGGCTTTTATGCGGGCAGTCAGTATTCTTTTGGTGCTGATGCACCTTTATTGGTTCTGCTACGGTTTCTTTTTAGAACGTGGCTGGACGTTGGAAGTAATCAACAAGATGTTAGGCAATTTCGACCGTACGGCGGGCTTGTTTTCACATACCCTTTATACAAAAGCATTCGCTTTGGTTTTACTGGCTTTGAGTTGCTTAGGGACAAAGGGTGTAAAGAATGAGAAGATAACCTGGTCTAAAATTTATGTGGCGTTGGGCATTGGCTTTGCGCTGTTCTTCCTGAACACACCATTGCTAAAGCTATCCCCCGCAACAAGCACATTTCTGTATATTCTTACTATCTCGTTAGGTTATATCGCCTTGCTGATGGCAGGCGTATGGATGAGCCGATTGCTCCGTACCAACCTAATGGACGATGTTTTCAATAACGAAAACGAGAGCTTTCAACAGGAAACCAAGCTGATGGAAAACGAGTATTCCGTCAACCTGCCCACCAAATTTTACTACAAAGGCAAATGGAACAACGGTTGGATAAACATTGTAAATCCTTTCAGGGCATCAATCGTGTTGGGTACTCCGGGTTCCGGTAAATCTTATGCCATCGTAAACAACTACATCAAGCAGCAGATAGAAAAAGGCTTTAGTATGTACATCTACGATTTCAAGTTTGACGACCTTTCGACTATCGCCTACAATCATTTACTAAAGCACCGGGATAAATACAAGGTACAGCCGAAATTTTACGTGATAAATTTCGACGACCCACGCAAGAGCCACCGTTGTAATCCACTCAATCCCGATTTTATGACCGACATTTCTGATGCTTACGAAGCGGCTTATACCATAATGCTAAACCTCAACAGGTCGTGGATACAGAAGCAAGGCGATTTTTTCGTGGAAAGCCCAATTATTCTTTTAGCTGCTATTATTTGGTATCTGAAAATCTATGAGGATGGCAAGTATTGTACGTTCCCACACGCCATTGAATTGCTGAACAAAAAGTATTCGGACGTATTCACGATTTTAACCTCATACCCCGATTTGGAAAACTATTTGTCGCCCTTTATGGATGCGTGGCAAGGTGGCGCACAAGACCAGTTACAAGGGCAGATAGCATCGGCAAAAATACCTTTGTCAAGAATGATTAGCCCGCAGTTGTACTGGGTAATGACCGGGGATGATTTTACACTCGACATCAATAACCCGAACGAGCCGAAGATTTTGTGCGTGGGTAACAATCCCGACCGCCAAAATATTTATTCAGCAGCATTAGGGTTGTACAATTCCCGAATTGTCAAGCTCATCAACAAAAAAGGACAATTAAAGAGTTCGGTTATCATAGATGAGTTACCCACGATTTACTTCAGAGGACTGGATAATCTTATTGCAACTGCGAGAAGTAATAAGGTGGCAGTATGTTTGGGCTTCCAGGATTTTTCGCAATTAACGAGGGATTACGGCGACAAGGAAAGCAAGGTAATACAGAATACGGTAGGTAATATATTCAGTGGTCAGGTGGTTGGAGAAACGGCAAAAAGTCTTTCGGAGCGTTTCGGTAAAGTATTACAGAAACGTCAGAGTATGACCATTAACCGCAATGATAAATCCACCTCTATTTCCACACAGTTAGACAGCCTTATTCCGGCTTCCAAAATTTCAACGCTTACACAGGGTATGTTTGTCGGTTCTGTATCGGATAACTTTGATGAACGTATCGAGCAAAAGATATTTCACGCCGAAATCGTGGTAGATAATGAAAAGGTAGCCGCCGAAACCAAAGCCTACCAAAAGATACCCCAAATCTTATCTTTTGTAAATGAGCAGGGCGAGGATAAAATGAAGCAGGAAATTGAAAGCAATTACAAACAGATAAAAAAAGACATCCTGAATATTGTTGTTAGCGAAATGGAGCGTATCAAGAATGACCCGAACTTGCAGCATTTGGTACAGGACGGATAATTTAAAAGGGAGGCTTAAATGACCTCCCTTTTTTATTGCCTGCCCGTTCAGGTTTTACAATACGCCACGAGGCAAATGAATACCTTTTGTCCGTATAATGCTTTCCTGAACCTTTGGAGCTTCTTTCTGCTTTTCTGCCTGCTCCGGAGCATCTTGTTTGGTTTCTGGTGTAATAGATAGCTGTATCTTTCTTTCTACGGCAGCCAGTTCCGTTTTGAGTTCGCCCAGTTTACTTTCTTTCGACCAAGTACCGTTAACCACTTCCTGAAGAATGGGCAGGTCTTTTTGTATCTCCGTAATTTTCTTGTGCTCCTGCTCGATATAGCCGGGCAATTTCTCCAGTGCATTAAGGAAGTTCGTAGCAGCCAGCTTTTCATCTTTAGCAATCACACCGTTGTTGTAGGTATATTTGATATTGCCCTCGCCCTGTACCAAAAAACGGTTTACCCTTATATCCACACCCTCTTTTTCGGACATTTCCGTTTTTACCAAAAGCGTAAATCCGTATAACGTACCGATTTCTTCATACTGACCTCCGGTTCGGGCTTTGTCCGCAATCTGGTTGAGTTTTGCACCGATTTGTTTAATATCGGCATTGGGCGGTAAGCCATCCAACTGTACAGGATTTACGATTGTACCGTCTGACCGTTTTTGGATACGCTCTTGCAGATTATTCCAATCAAGGCTCATACGGTTTAAACGAGATTGAGTGCTTTGCAACATTTCCGTATAATCTTCCAATTTGTACTTCGCACTATACTTTGAACGGTTGAACGCCTGTTTTTCGCTTTCCAACCCGGCAATCTGTTTTTCCAATTTGGCTTTATCCAACAGGTCTGTATTTCCTGATAGGATAGCCACGTATTCCGAAAAATTCATTCCCGATTTTTCGTCCATACTGCCCTCGTCAATAGTACGTTTGCCGAGGTTATTGTTTTTTAATTGGTCTATAAAAAGTTGCTTATTGTACAACAGATTGAACTTGTAACTATCCAATGATTTTTCTACGGCATAGATAATCACATCTACTTTGTTATCGGCAAAGAATTTGGCAATCTCATTACCTTTTCGAACGGCTCTGCCGTCCCTTTGAGCAAGGTCGCTTGGTCGCCACGGCGTATCGAGATGATGAACGGCAACGGCTCTTTTCTGTGCGTTCACGCCAGTTCCGAGCATACTTGTGGAACCGAACAACACACGGATTTTGCCCTCGTTCATTCCTTTGATAAGTTCCTTACGTTGCTTATCATTTTTGCCTTCCTGTATAAAACGGATTTCGTTTGCAGGTATGCCGTGGTCTTCCACGAGCTTGCGTTTGATTTCGGAGTACACATTCCATTCGCCCGGCTTGTAGGTTCCCAAATCGGAGAAAACGAACTGTGTTCCTTTCTGTGCGTTGTATTGGTTGTAATACTTGGTAATGTTTGCCGCACAATGCGAAGCCTTGTTATCGGGGTGGTCATCATACGCACCGCTTACCATCCGCATATCCAAAGACATTTTACGGGCGTAGTCCGTTGCGATGAGCATCTTTGCTTTTTCTTCCGATGGAGATAAAGGTGCTCTTCCGAGTAGTTCTCCTTTTCCTGTTTTTGCAAATTCCATCAGACTTTGGATAAATTCTTCCTGGTCGGGAGTAGGCGGTATATTGTACAACACCTCGTTCTTATTGGGGCGGTCAATTCCTATATCTTTTGCCGTTCGGTAATCCGTAATTTCGGAGTAGAATTGTGCCAGTTCCGGCACTTTGATAAAGTATCGGAAACGTTCTTTAGCTACAATGTTGTTAGCAACAGAAAATTCATAATCGGTCGTTTTCCTTGCATAGATAGCTGCCCACGCATCAAAAGAATGAATGCCCTGTTTTTCCAATGCCCGTGGTCGCAGGTATTTGAACAGCAGATATAGTTCCGTTAATGAGTTGCTGATGGTAGTTCCTGAAAGAAAGGTTGCTCCCATATCCGCATTGGTACGCTCCTGAATAGTACGGATAGCAAAGAGCAGGTTCAATGCTTTTTGGCTTCCGTCCACATTGCCCAATCCGGCAACCCTTGTATGCCTTGTGTTGAACATCAGGTTTTTGAATTGGTGGCTTTCATCAACGAACAAGTGGTCAATGCCCATCATCTTAAAATCCACCACATCATCTTTTCGGTTTTCAATATCGTGTTGCAGGGTTTTGAGCTTGACTTCGAGGTTTTCTTTCCGCTTGATTACTCCGGCAAGCATCCCTCTGGTAACTTCCTTGCCTTGCGATTGCAGGGCATCGAGGTTACGCTCTACGCTGTCTAATTCTATTTGGAGTATTTCTTTTTGAATTTCGGGCGATTGCGGTATCATTCCGAATTGGTCGTGTGTCAGTATCACACAATCCCAATCGTTGTTTTTAATGTCGCCAAAAATCCGCAGGCGTTTTTGGGGCGTAAAATCTTCCTTGCCAGGAAACAGAATTTTTGCGTGTGGGTAAGCCGTGCGGTAGGCTTCGGCAATTTCGTGAACATTGCTTTTCAGCCCGATAATCATAGGCTTATGGGCTAACCCCAAACGCTTCATTTCCTGTGCAGCCGTACACATTACCAACGTTTTTCCTGCACCTACTTCGTGGTCGCAAATTGCCCCGTTGTTGAGCTTTATCATCCAAACGGCATCCTTTTGGCTCGAATACAGGTCATTAATGCCTAAGCCCTTGCAGTCTAATCCCGGAAACTCCTGATGTGTGCCGTCGTAGTTAGGGCGGACGAAACAGTTAAACGTATCATTATATTGGTCGGTCAGCCTTGTTTTGAACTCATCGTTTTGGGCGTGAAGCCAATCGGTAAAGGCGTTGCGGATTTCATCAATCTTAGTATTCGCCATTTGTATGGCTTCCATATCCCGCACTTTGACATCTTTGCCTTCAACCGTTATTGTTTTTGAAATATCGGGCGTGGTATTGACAAGGGCGTGTTTGAGCAGGGCAATCCCATCATACGTCCGGCTTTGGGCTTTGACGGCGTATTTCTCCCAAATGTGTACGTTCTTCTGTTTGCAGGTTACGGAAAAGTCATCGGCACTGTCGGAATAATGGACACGGACTTCTGCATCGAACAGGTGCGATGCAAACCGGGCATAAATACCTGTGGGTATCCAGCGTTCGCCCAGATTAAAATCGAGTTCTTCAAATTCAATTCGTATTGGTCTTGCTTCCTCTAATACGGTAAGGCTTTCTTTGGCTTGTGTATCATCGGGATTGCTTTCGAGATAGGCTCTGACTTTCTCCGCTTTTTCCACTACGTTCCCTGCAATCCAGCGTTCGGCTATTTCATATTCCTTTTGAAGTGGATTGTAGTAGATACGACCGTGTAAGGCTTCTTTCAAAGCATCGTCAGGCATACCGCTGATTTCGGACATAAAGTCCAAATCCACGCTTCCGTACTTGTTCAACGAAGCTGATAACGCTTCTTCGGGATTATCCGTTGCTATGGTTATAGTAGAAAAACTAACAGGTCTGCTGAATATATCGGCTTTGTGTACCACGCCACCAATAACACGTTCCAAATAAGGGATTTCCTTACCGGAACTATCCGTTTTGATGAGCTTGATATTATCGGCACTGTTGAGGTTGCCGTACCTTTTAATAAAGGCATCGTAAAGGCGATTAAGGTTTTCCCTTTCTTCTTTGTATTCGGTCTGATGCTGTGCCTCTTTTGTGTAAAGCTGTTGGTAAACATCACGCACCCCGATATACGCTTCGGCTCTTGCTTTCTGTAAGGTCGGTAACTGTAAAGGGTGGAATACAGCCGTACCGTCTGCTATATCTACATCTTGCAGATGACCGACCCAACCATTATCCACCACAAGGCAATCGTTGCGATGGAACGATTGCAGTTTGCCACTGTACGGAGCAGGTTCGGGAATGGTATCGGGAATAGCTGGCTTATCAGCTTGGCCATTCTCATTGATACTTGAAAACAGGTCGCCGATAACTTCCTGTTTTTTGCCGTTGGCTGATGTATTTCCATTGGTAGGTCTATTAGTAACAGGAGGCGTATAAGGTTGTTGCATCGCACTGAACAGGTCGGTTTGGCGACCTATTGCACGGCGGTTTGTTTTAGTGCTTTGCCTTTTGGCTTGCGTGGTTCTTTTGGGCGGAGCAGCAACCATTACAGGTTCGTCCGCATTTTCAAACAGGTCGAAGATGCTTAGTTGCTTTAATTCCTGTGGGCTTTCCCGATGGGTTACAGGCGTGGGTACAGGTTGCGGTTTTGGCTGAATGATTACAGGCTCAATAACCGGAGGTGTAACCGTTGGTTCAATCGGAATTTGTATTATAGGTTCATCGTTCCGTTCGCCTTTGTACAAACCTATATTCAGGTGCTTGCCAAAATCTTCGGAAAGCATTTGTTTTAAATCTTTGGCAATTCCCTCAACGCCGTCTTTATGCGTATAGATTAATGCAGGTTGTCCGTATGGGTCGGTATCTAATTTACGTTCGGTATGCACAATCCTTGTGTTGTCCTGAAAGAGTGCATTACCAGGTGTATTGTATTCTGTTTGCCTGCTTTGGCAAAACAGATCTTCCCTTTCGGTCAGATTTTGTTTTGCCGTATTCTTTTGCAGGATAATCAGGTCGCTTCCGACTTCTGTACCTGCATATTCTGTAAAAAGATTGTTGGGTAAGCGAACAACCGAAACCAGATTATTATCCTGCATTAACGCCTTGCGTATGGGTTCGTTCTTAGGGCTGTTCAGAATGCCCTGTGAAGTAATGTAAACCAACAAACCGCCCTCACGGAGCATATCAGCACCTTTCAGAAAAAAGTAATTGTGTATGCTTCGGGCTGCCTGTACTTTTGCACTGTCCCTGCTACGGGAATAGGAAAGGTCGAAAACGGAAGTATCGCCAAATGGTATATTGCTGGCAATTACATCATAGCTGTTTTGTTCCTTTTCGAGAATTTCTTCAAAACCACTTACACGGATATTGCTTTCGGGGTAAAGCTGTTTTAAAATCTTGCCTGTGAGCAAGTCTTTTTCATAAGCGGTAATACTTTGTTGGTTTTCCGAAAAGGACTGTACGAATGAGCCGATACCTGCGGACGGTTCAAGGAATTTATCAATGTTCAGACCTCTTTCACGCAAGGTTGCGGAAATCGCATCTATTACCTGTGGCGGTGTATAAAAAGCTGTCAGTACGGAACTTTTCATACTGTCCACATACCTGCGGTATTGCTTATCGTCTTCGGAATTTTCTTTGAGCAGTTGGTGGAGTTCCTGCGTAATAGGGAAAAGGTCGTGTTCGGTTTTTCTCCAATGATTGATGTCTATTTCGTTGGCTATGGGGTTCAGCACGAATTTAAGACCGCCAAATCCGCTGTATTGCATCATTAGCAGTCTTTCGCCTACGGTGGCTTGCCGTTTCTCCTTTTCCAGTTTAAAAGCAATTCGCAGGGCATCAATATTCTGTTGGAGATGTTGCTTCTTACTGAAGCCCATTTTCCTCTATCCATATTGCGATGGTTCCAGTCAGTTCGGTATAGAGTAAATCAAACTCATAACCGTAGGCGAAATCATCGGTTAATTCATATCCTGCGAGAACAGCCTCACAGACAGGGAACATTTTAAGGGCAAACGGTCGCAGTTCCTCATCTGCCATTACGGTATCAAACTCATTGCATACCACCTGAAAAACAGTGTCGAATTTGGAGAAGTGTAAGCCCTCAAAAAGTATGTAGTTGGCTATTTCATTGCATTGCTCAATGGGGTTTCCCGCCCTGAAAGCACCCTCATAAGCATTGGAAGCCCACGAAGAACGCTGGTCGATAAATTTTTGGTCGTGTGCCTTTTCGGGGAAGCTACTGTTTAACAGTTCTTGCAGTCGTAATCTGAAATACGATAGGTCTTTTTGCTGTACATCCATACTATATTTTGTTTTAGAATTTTACTTAAATCCTAAAATTAGAAGCAGGAGCAAATGCCTATGAGAATGTTGCAGGGTTTGGCTTTGAAAGGCAGGATTTGGCGTAATAGGCAACAAAAAACCTCCGATAATTCGGAGGTTCATTTTTATGGCTTATTCAAGATTTGAAGCATCCTGCCGACTTCAATATCCATTCTTGAAAAGGCAAACCATTTTTTGCCCAGGTCTTTGAGTGATGCCCCGATGTGGTAGAGTTCTGTATGGTCAATAATCAAGAAACGGTCGTGGGCATCGGAGAAAAGCTCAATATCTACCGGAGGATATTGGCTATTGTAGCGTTGTAAATCCAACCGTAATTGATTACTGATATTTTTAGTAAGGATTGTGGCTGTTACATTGTCTTTGCGTTTCCCCAATAACGTAAGCACGGTATCATCCACATAATTATCAAGCAGGATAATGGAACTTGTGGCATTGCGGATAATATCGGAAACAAAGGCATAGGCATCAAAAACCTGCCCGTTATAGAAAATGCCTTTTTCGCTGTGCAGCTTATCACTTTCCAAAGCCTTAAAAATCTCTTCAAATTTTTGGTCGGCTTCCAGTTGCTTTAACTCGATATTATCCAAACGATGAAACAAAGAAGCATTGCTAATAAGCATACGCCGCATTTCTACAAAGGCTTCCATTATTTCAACACTCATTTTAACGGCTATGTCTGAACGGAGTATGGCAGATGCCATTGCAACGCCTTGTTCGGTAAAAACATAGGGTAAATAACGTCTGCCGCCGTAGCTCAAACTTGAGGTTCCAATTTGGAACCTCAAGTTTTCAACTTCCTCTTCGGTCAGTTGAAAGCAGAATGATACAGGAAATCGCTCAATATTTCTTTTAACGGCTTTGTTCAGGTTCTTTGTTTCTACCTGATATAAGGCAGCGAGGTCACTATCCAACATTACCTGTTTGCCCCGGATAGTATAAATCAGGTTCCTGATTTCTTTGGGTACGATTGACGGTTTATTTTCCATTGCGTTTACTGCTTTTGTTTTTCTCAAACTCAAAAGAGGTACTACAATCGGCATTCAACACGATATACGCATCGAATTTCTTACCTGCTTTGCTTGTCATTCCTTTGATTAAAGAGGTTTTGCCTTTATTGACAAGGCTTGTTACATTTTCGATACTGATTTGCACACCGCAGACGATACGGAACTGTACCCAACTACAAACCTCATCGGGACACTTCACAATTTTATCACGGATAATGAGTTGCTGGCTTTTGCATTTAGGGCAAACCAACTTCGGTAGGTTGTTTTGAGCAATAGAAGTTTGCAGCAATTCATCGGTAATGGATTTGGCATAGGTTTCCATTTCCTTTTGAAATGTTCCGGCATCCGCTTCGTTGTTCTCGATTTTCTGCAATGCCAATTCCCATTCGGCGGTCATTGCCACATCCGCAATTTTTCGGTCTTTGACAAGCCCGTACACCTGCAATCCTTTTTCCGTAGGGATTAATGAACGTTTATCCCTTTGGATATAATTGCGGGTAAACAGGGTTTCGATAATGGCGGCTCTTGTAGCCGGAGTACCGATACCGATATTTTTGAGGGCTTTGCGCTCTTCCTCGTTCTCGATTTCTTTCCCTGCGGTTTCCATAGCCGACAAAAGCCCGGCTTCGGTGTAAAGCACTGGCGGTTTGGTCTGCTTTTCCAAAACGGCGGCTTCCTTTATTTTGAGTTCATCGCCTTTATTCAGTTCAGGTAGTTCCTGTACCGGCTCTTCGCCATCATCGGTAAAACTTCCTTTGATGGAACGCCAACCCGCTTCCTGAATTTTACAGCCTTTTGCCGTAAAGTCGTAATGCAATACCTGTAATGATACATCGGTTATTTCTTTGACACAGGCTTGTGATATGGCTTCGAGCAACCGAAGCGCAATCATATTGTAAATCTTGTTTTCGTCTGCATTGAGTACGGACGGCACTTTATCCGTAATCAACAAACCGTGATGGTCCGTTACACGGAGGTCATTCACGATACGTTTGTTGAACCGTCCCCATTTGATTTTGGTAAGGGCTTGCTTGCAATCTTCACGGTTCTGCAATGCCCGCACAAGGTTTGGAATTTCAGCCCACATATCTTCAGGAATGTATTTGCTTCCGGTACGTGGGTACGTGATAAATTTCTTTTCGTACAGGCTTTGTGCGATATTAAGCGTTGCTTCAGCAGATAATTTCAGTCTTTTGTTAGCTTCCTTTTGTAAGCCTGTCAAATCAAAAAGCAAGGGCGGTTGTTCTGTAACGCTTTTGGTTTCTACCGAGGTAACAGTTGCCGTTGTGCCACGCTGAATAGCTCTAAGGGTATCATCGGCAAGTTGCTTTTCTTCCCATTTGGTAGCGGAAATACTTTTGAAATCAACCTGCGTTTTGTTGTGCATCAACTGTATCTGCCAGTATTTCTTTACCGTGAAATTCTTATTGTCAAGGTAGCGTTTGCATATCAAAGCCAGTGTGGGTGTTTGCACTCTTCCGAGCGAATAGATACCGTTACCTGCGGCTATACTCAATGCCTGTGTAGCATTGATGCCTACAAGCCAGTCGGCACGGCTTCTGCCTTGCGCAGCCTGGTACAATCCGTCAAATGCTGCCCCGTCTTTCAGGTTGTCAAAACCCTGCTTTATTGCCTTTTCGGTAAGTGAACTTATCCAAAGGCGTTCAAAAGGCTTGTTGCATTTCAGGTACTCATAAATGTACCTGAAAATGAGTTCGCCCTCACGACCTGCATCGGTAGCAACGATGATGCTGTTGCTTTGCTTAAAAAGTTGCTCAATGACTTTCAATTGCTTTAATGCGCCAGTATCGGCGGTGTACCCTTTATCTTTTTTGACCTTGCGGACGGTCAATAAAAACGGGTTGGGCAATATCGGCAGGGATGCTTTATCAAATCCCGAAATGCCATAATCTTCGGGCATTCCCAGTCCTATTAAATGACCGAATGCCCACGTAACAAAATAGCCGTTACCTGTCAGGTAGCCGTCCTTTTTATCGGATGCTCCCACAAGTCCGGCTATTTCCCTTGCTACGCTTGGTTTTTCTGCAATAATTGTTTTCATATCGTACTACATTTTTCTGCCTTTGGATTTTGCAGGGGTTTCGGGCTTTTCCTGTTGTTCCTGCTGCTGCTTGTTTTTTGGACTTTGCTGCCCGGACTTTAAAGGCTCTTGGACGTTTTTGGTCGCTTCGTTGGTTTTGCCCTCCGAATTGACGGCAGTCTGCGTTTTGTGGGCTTCGGTGGGTTTTACTCTTTCCTTATACTGATTGGGAAACTCGAACCCGGTTTTTCCTGTATCCTTATTGAAAGTGATATAGCCCTGATAAGGTTGCCCTTTTTTATCTTTTAATCCATCAATGTAGATGGTTTGACCTGCTTTGAAATCCTTATGTTGCTCATCGGTCAGCTCTTTGCCCCTAAATGTTTTTGGAGCTTCCTGCGGTTGGCTTTGCTGATTATTTTGTCCTTTGCTTTGGGCTTGACCGTTGCTTTGGGTTTGCCTGTTGGAATTATTGCGGTCAAACAGGAACTCCACATAACGCTTGTCTGCATTGAACTGTACTGTTGCCGAGAACTCCGTTCCTTTGGTGGAAATCATACCCTCTAACTTTAGCGGTTTACCCTCCATTAAAGTTTGCTTTTGTTCCTCATTCAGCTTTACGCCCTTAATTTCATCGGGAATTTTTATGAACTCTGTCCGTAATGCAATTACATCGTTTGTCAGCCTGTCAATACTGATAATAGACGGCATCAATTCGCCTGTTTTGGAATTTACCAAATTAACGACACGCCCCATATTGCCCGTTTCGAGCAGGTTTTTCTTGTCTTCATCGGTAAACTTGTGACCAAAAAACTCGAAGTGGAGGTTAGGCTCTTTTTTGATACCGTGTATTGCTACGATAACATTTCCATCTTCGGCTTGCTGTAAAGACAGGCGGGCATCTGTGCGAAGAACAGAACCTCCGAAATTAACGCCAATCGGTAAAAGTTCATTGGTTTTGTAACCTCGTAGCAAAGGGTCAAGCAGGTTTCTTTTTTCAAGATATTCCTTGCTTAACCCGAGATTTTTCATTGTGTCCCAATCAATCTGTTCCGGCTTGTAGCGATATTCGCTTACTTCCGGTGTTGTTTGTGCTGTTGCCATATTATTTTGATTTTCTTGTTTTTTATCCTGCTGTGGTTCTGTCTTCACTTCGTATTCTTTCATCACTTTTTCGCCCTCGGGAGTAGGCTTATCTACCTGCTTTTGCAACTCCTGTGCTTTATCAATAGCAAGAGGTGCAGGCACTTTGAAGAATGAAAAATTGGTAGGGTTCTTTAACTGACTGAAAAAATTGGAAAAGAAGTTGGAAAAGAAATCACCGCTTTTGTCCACACGCATAAACTGGTTTTGGTTCTTCTTTGTGGGTTCTACGGTTTCCATTTTCCCGTTTTCGTCAATACTCTTTACGGCTTGGATTTTCATTTTCTCTTTATCCAGCACCAGTAATATGTCCGATAGCTGTTCAGGCATATCCTGTTTATTAGTTGTTTCTTCGCTCATAATCTGAAAATTTTAAAAATTCACTGTCGAATGTAAAGGAAGCCTTCACTGATTTGCATTATGTGGCAGTCAAAGGCAGTGTTTGTCACTTATTGGCATCCAGTTTGGGCAAGGGAGGGTTAAAACTTTCCCTGATGAACTGATGCACATCGGACAGCTTGTAATACAGTTTTCCGCTAATGGTATAATAAGGGAGCTTGCCGATGGAGCGATACCGTTGCAGGGAACGGTTACTTATTTTCAACATTTGCAATAAATCCTGATTATCCAGTAATTCCTCGCCGTCTATGCTGTTGCGCTTCTTTTGTAAATCGTCTATGTGGTTGCCGAGAATGTCAAGCCTATCCATTATGCGTTCCATCCACGCCACAAATTCCATTTTGTCGATATTCATACGAGTACGCCTTTAATTATTACCTGATTTCAGCTTTCTGCCTTTTTCGATATAGCTTTTGCCTTTCGCCATAAGCTCTTCTACATATTCATTGGTGGTCTGCACAGCGTTTGCGTTGAGCATTTCCTTGATAGCACCAATCGTATAGTAATACTGTCCATACATTTTTGAAAAAGCAATCTGCCCGTTGGTACGCATACGCCACAATGTTTTTTCGCTGATGTGGAGATACTGGCAGACTTCGTGATTGTTGAGCCATAAGCTATCGTAACTTGTATCTTCAAGTTTGAGGATATATTCGCTTATGGCTTTCAACCGTTCATTGAGGTGCTTCCACACTTCTTCGTCAACTGTTATAATGTTCATAGCACTGCTGTTTAATGTTCACAGGACAAAATTCAGAACTGTGGCAGTGTTTGTCTGCCAATGCTTGCCAATTGAAAAAGCGTTTTTTTGAAAATTTTACAATTTGTCGTAAACCCTTATTAAATAAGAGTTTCGGTAGATTTTCCCATTTTTCGGTTATGGAAATAAGTCCATTTGCCAATTGGCATATATGGGTAAGTGCAGGCACAAAAAAAAGCAATACGGAATGTGTATTGCTTTCAAACCCTTTACGGACGGACTATTTATAAATCCTTATCCATATATTCTTCAAGAGCCTGTTTCAACTGGTCTAAAAATAATGTCCGTGAGCCTGCACGGGTTTTCATTCTATGGAATGCGTGATGCACATCGGTCAGTGAAATTCGGAATAAGACCTGCGAAATGGCAGTGAGCTTTCGGATGCCGATTTTACCACCTGAAATAGCGCCCGATGCGTACAGGGCATACATCAGCTCAACCAGTGCGTTTTTGCTGTCCGTCCAAGAAAGTTCTTTGATACCTTCTGCGTTCTGAAAATATACATCGAGATTATCTTCGGGGTTGATTTTGGTTAAGAGGTAGGCGTATAATAGGTCATTAGCGATGATGCGGGCTACTTTGTAATCGTAATAGGTAGAGAATTGCGGGTCGATTTCAAAGACGTAACTGTTAAGCCCATCGAGGTAATTTATCTGCCCTCGCTTAAAGTATTCGTTATCCTTATCCACCCTGCCCGAACGGTAGTACCTATAAAAATGGGAGTTGCAGATATGTTCCCTAAATTCAATCTTTAACTCCTGTAAATGGTTAGCGAAATAAGTATGATACATTTTCCCGTTATTAACCGGGCAAGCGGTTTCTATCCGGTAGAGCTTATTGTAGTAGATGAGTTTGCCCAGGATTTGGGGTTTAACCATTTTGAAAAACTCAATCTCTTTTGCCTCATTGACAAAGCCCGAATTTAAAACACATTCTTTTGACGAAACCAGTAGCTCCTGAAGATAAACCGTCATTTGAAAAGCCTCTTCAATCAGCCCCGAGCACGTAAGTGATAGTTTCCGTTCCTTCTCCTGAATTTCGCTAACAATATTGCCTAATGATTTTCTCATAGTAGGGAGGATTTTGTTACTGATACTTTGTTACTGATACAGTGTACCTGCACAAATGTTATTAATAAACAGGGATTTAACTGCCAATATGCCCCTACAATGGGGAAGATTTTGAACCATTTATGCCTGTTTTCTCCTGTAAAAAACCTTACCCGTATCACTTAGTCGCTCACAATCAATAAATACTTAAATTTTAATCCTAAATTTGTCTTTGCGTATTTATGCAATAATATGAACAGTGATTTAGGGAAATATGAGCAAATTATTTATCAAAAATATGGTCTGCAACCGTTGTATTCTCGTAGTTCAAAACGAACTCGACAAGCTCGGTATAGAGGCTAACAATATAAAGTTGGGCGAAATAACCCTTAAAAAAGATTTAACCACAAAAGAGCGTGAAGCATTGGAAAATGTTTTAGACCCTTTGGGCTTTCAGGTCATTGACGACAAAAAGAGCCGGATGATTGAGAAGATAAAAAATGTTATCATTGATTTGGTGCACCATCAGGACAATGATGCCAAAACCAATCTTTCGGATGTATTGAGCGATGCGCTGCACAACGACTACAACTATCTTTCCAACCTGTTTTCCGATATTGAGGGCACGACCATTGAGAAATATTTTATCGCACAGAAAGTAGAAAAGGTAAAAGAGCTTTTGGTATATGATGAGCTGTCTTTAAGCGAAATTGCCGACCGTATGAATTATTCGAGCGTGGCGTATTTGAGCAACCAGTTCAAGAAAGTAACCGGACTTACACCAAGCCATTTCAAGCAGATACGGGAAGACAAGCGCAAGCCTTTGGATAAGGTTTAAGTAAATCTTACAAATCAAACCCATAATTTCACAATAGAACTCCCCCTTATTGTTGCCAACTTTGCAATGTGAAAACAAAGCAATCGAAATATGGCAACAAATAAAGAAACAGTTTACATTCCTTTAGAGGATGTAGAAAGCGAACACTGTGCATTGATAGTCGAAAAAGGACTGGCACAGGTAAAAGGCGTAGAAACCCACAAAGTAGAGCTAAATAACCGCAGGGCGGCTATTACCGTAAATGATAACGAGGTAGTAGGAGAAGCTGTAAAAGCGATTAAAGATTTAGGCTACGGCGTTCCAACCGTTAAACATACATATCCCGTATTGGGTATGACCTGCGCATCTTGTGCGGGCAGTGCCGAGAGTATGGTAAAATACGCTCCGGGCGTGGTAGATGCTTCGGTAAACTTTGGTACGGGCAACCTTACCGTGGAGTTCCTGCCGAATATGACCAATTCCGAGCAAATCAGAAAGGCGGTACAGGATGGCGGTTATGACTTACTGCTTGAAGACGAAAACAAGCAGCAGGAAACATTAGAAGCTATCCACGCCGAAAAATTCAGAAAACTTAAAAACAAAACCATTTGGGCGGTAATCCTATCGCTTCCGGTAGTCATTATCGGTATGTTCTTTATGGATATGCCTTACGGTAATGAGATAATGTGGGCATTCTCCACTCCGGTAGTCCTTTGGTTAGGTAAAGACTTCTTTATTAATGCGTGGAAACAGGCAAAACACCGTTCTGCCAATATGGATACCCTCGTAGCATTGAGTACAGGTATTGCTTATATATTCAGTGTATTCAATATGCTGTTTATGGACTTTTGGCATCAGAGAGGCTTACACGCTCACGTGTATTTTGAAGCAGCCGCCGTTATTATCGCATTCATTCTGTTAGGTAAGCTGCTGGAAGAAAAAGCCAAAGGAAACACCTCATCAGCTATTAAAAAACTGATGGGCTTACAGCCGAAAACGGTTATCGTGATAGAAGCTGACGGTACGGAAAGACAAAAAGCCATCGAAGATGTGAACGCAGGCGATATTATCTTAGTTAAGCCAGGCGAAAAAATTGCGGTAGATGGTATGGTGGTATCGGGCAATTCGTATGTAGATGAAAGTATGCTAAGCGGCGAGCCTGTACCTGTACTGAAAAAAGAAAACGAAAAGGTATTTGCAGGTACAATCAACCAAAAAGGCAGCTTCCAGTTCAAGGCGGTTAAAGTGGGCAAAGAAACAATGCTTGCCCAAATCATCAAAATGGTACAGGATGCACAGGGAAGCAAAGCTCCGGTACAGAAATTGGTCGATAAAATCGCAGGTATTTTCGTTCCGGTAGTAATGGGTATTGCTATCCTGACATTTGTACTATGGTTCATTTTGGGTGGCGATAACGGTGTAGTACAGGGATTATTGGCAGCCGTTACCGTATTGGTTATTGCTTGTCCTTGTGCTTTGGGCTTGGCAACACCAACCGCTATTATGGTGGGCGTTGGTAAAGGTGCTGAAAACGGTATTTTGATTAAAGATGCGGAAAGTCTGGAATTGGCTAAAAAAGTAAACGCTATCGTTTTAGACAAAACCGGAACCATTACCGAGGGAAGACCACAGGTTACAGGCATCCAATGGCTGAACAATGACGATGCGACCAAAGATATTTTATTGAGCATCGAAAAACAATCGGAACACCCGTTGGCGGAAGCCGTTGTTAAACATCTGGACGGAGTTTCTACCACTACGTTATCAAACTTCGACAGTATTACAGGTAAAGGAGCAAAAGCCAATCACAATAACGAAACCTATTTTGTAGGTAATAAAAAGCTCTTAGCTGAAAACAAGATTACCATTGGGGAGCAACTGCAACTGCAAGCCGATGAATGGGGCAAACAGTCCAAAACCGTTATTTGGTTTGCAAACAGCAAACAGGCACTTTCGGTAGTGGCTATTTCCGATAAAATCAAAGAAACATCGGTAGCAGCTATCAAAGAAATGCAGGATATGGGCATTGACCTGTATATGCTGACCGGAGATAACGAAGCAACTGCCAAAGCCATTGCACAACAAACAGGTATCAAGCATTACAAAGCGGAAGTATTGCCACAGCACAAAGCCGACTTTGTAAAAGAACTGCAACAACAAGGCAAAGTGGTAGCGATGGTTGGCGATGGTATCAATGACAGTACAGCTTTAGCAACAGCCGATGTCAGTATCGCAATGGGTAAAGGTTCGGATATCGCAATGGACGTAGCTAAAATGACCATCATTTCATCAGACCTTACCAAAATACCACAGGCAATAAGATTATCAAAGCAGACCGTTGCTACCATTAAGCAAAACCTGTTCTGGGCATTCATCTACAACCTTATCGGTATTCCTATTGCAGCAGGTATTCTTTACCCAATCAACGGCTTCTTATTAAACCCGATGATTGCAGGAGCGGCAATGGCATTAAGCAGTGTGAGTGTGGTAAGCAATAGTTTACGTTTAAAATGGAAAAAATAACTTCTAAAAAATTAAAGACAATGGAAAAGAAAACACATTTTACGGCAGAGCAAGCCAAATCTATTGGCGACCAGTTGAATATTGACTGGAATAAAATTCCATTAAATGAGTTTCGTGTAGGGCTTGAAGTGGAACTGGAACACGGCTTGCAAGATGAGGCAACCAATGTAACAGGTAATGACCCTATTCTTACGGCAAAAATTGCCTTATCCCACTTAAACGCATTTTCAGATTATTATACAAGATTGTACAAAGGTTTTGGAATGGAAGTTCCACAATTAGGCAACGAATAATTAAGAAAGAATATGGGACACGACCACGGGCACAGCCACTCGCACAGTGCGAATAAAAAGACCTTAACCATTAGCTTGGTTATCATTACGTTGTATATGGCAGTAGAGGTAATCGGCGGATTACTGACAAACAGCCTTGCATTATTAGCAGATGCCGGACATATGTTGAGCGATGCGGTATCATTGTTCATTGCATTGATGGCATTTAAGTTCAGCAGCAAGGTAGCCGACTACGGCAAGACCTACGGCTACAAAAGATTTGAAATACTGGCGGCGGTTATCAACGGCGCAACGCTGATTTTGATTTCAGCTTATATCATTTACGAAGCGATAGAACGCTTCCAAAACCCGCCGGAAATTCAATCAAGCGGTATGCTCATCGTGGCATTCATCGGCTTACTCGTTAATGTGCTTGTAGCCTGGATAATGATGCGTGGGGCTGACGTAAAAGAAAACCTCAATATGCGTGGCGCATACCTGCACGTAATCAGCGATATGCTTGGTTCGGTTGGTGCTATCATCGCAGCCTTGCTCATTATGTTCTTTGGTTGGGGATGGGCAGACCCATTGGCAAGTGTTATCGTTTCCATACTGGTATTGAGAAGCGGTTATTTAGTAACCAAATCATCGGTACACGTATTAATGGAGGGCACACCGGAGAATGTTGAGGTTGAAAAGGTAACTGGAAAAATCCTGAACACCAACGGTATCAGCGGCATTCACGACCTGCATATCTGGACGATTACAAGCGGTTTGAACGCCCTTACCTGCCACGCCGTAGTTGATGAAAAAATGACGATTGGAGAAAGTGAAGTAATGCTTCGTAAAATAGAGCACGATTTGGAACACCTGAACATTCATCACGTAACTATTCAGTTAGAAACACCTGCCCATACACACGATAATTCAGTATTGTGCAATGTAAAGGCAGACCCATCAGGACACGACCATCATCATCATTAATTCAGTTGAATACTATTTAAAAACAAGTTTTAATCTCTAAAAAGGAAATAGAAATGAAAGTGAGCAAATTATTGATAGGCGCATTCGCCTCGTTAACTATCCTCTTGGCATCTTGCGGTGGCGATACCAAAACAGCAAAGGACGGACACGTACACACAGCGGGCGATGGACACGACCACGCTACGGAACAGGTTGAAAAACCTGCCGAAAAAACAACCGCAAAAAACAGAAATGAAAAAGGCGAATTAGTTGATGCGTCAGGACACCTGATTACGGGTTGTCCGGGGCATAAAGAAATGATAGGTTCGCAGGGCGATATGTGCCCGAAGTGCGAATATATGGTAATGATACCTATCACTTGGGATATTACAGGAGTAGATACGGTAAGGGTAACTGCTGTAATGTGCTGAAATTTGCAATATCAGAAAACAAATAAAATCTCAAATAGAAATGAAAAAGTTAGTGTTAGCATTGTCGGTAATCGCTTTTACTGCCTGTAACAATACACCAAAAGAAGAAAAGGCAAAGGAAAGCCTTTATCCCGAAACAGAAGAAACGGTTGCACCAGCAGAAACTGGTAACGAAGCCGTAATTACCATTAATGGCGGAGATGATATGAAATTCGACAAGACCGAACTTAAAGCCAAAGAGGGACAAACTGTAAAGCTCATTCTGAAGCACATCGGCAAAGCACCGATTGAAGCTATGGGGCACAATGTTGTCATTCTTGCCCAGGGCACAGACTTCAACGCTTTTGCCAATGCTGCGATAGATGCTAAGGACAACGGCTACATACCTAAAGGAATGGAAAACGCCGTAATCGCAAAAACGGATATGATTGGCGGTGGGCAAACCACAGAAATTACCTTTACGGCTCCGGCAAAAGGCTCGTATGATTTCCTGTGCTCATTTCCCGGTCATTACATCTATATGAAAGGTAAATTAATCGTGGAATAGAACGGCGATTTCAAAATCAGTAAAAATCACAAATCTTACAGGGAATACCATAATAGTAACACCCCGTTTAATACGGAAATTTGTATCACAATAAAAAATAAGTTCAAAATGAAAAATGTAGAATTAAGCATACCAGATATGCAAAGTGCACACTGCCAGTCGAGAGTAAACGGAGCAATCAAAGATATTGACGGCATTAAAGTAGAAAAACTGGAAGCAGGAAAATTATCTGTTTCAGTTGAAAACGACGAAGTGAAAGAAGAGTTGGTTGAGGCGATTGAAAAAGCAGGCTACAAAGTTGGCGGCGACGACAGCGAAAAGGCTTCAAGTTGTTCAACAGGATGCTGCGGATAAGTTTTGGACAGTCCCGGAGCAAGTACACCAGTACTTCTCCGGTATTTTTTACCAAAGCTACCCACCGTATGAAACAGTTAAATCTCGTTCCATAAATAAAAAGCAATGTTACAGAAACAAAATTCAGGCGACTGTTCGGAGATAATGACGAAAGTTTGCAATGTAGCAGACCGGATTATACAGAACAGATTGGACACAGGTAAATCTGCACCGTTTGCCGTACAGCTTACAAACGAATTGAAAGCAGATTATCACCAGTTGAACAATCTGTTTCTTGTTAAATGTGATATGAGCCTTGAAATTATCTATATCAGGCGCATTATCGAAAAGGTAAAAGAGTTACTGGTGTACACCGAGCAATCGCTGTCACAAATCGCAAAAGCGTTAGGCTATCAAAAGCCGACGGAACTATCCGAGCAATTAATGACCTATACGGGATTAACGTCTGCCCATTTTAAGCAGATAAGAAAAAACAAGCTCGAAATCATCAGAAGACAACAGGAAAAGCAAAACGAACTATAATTATCAGAACAGCAAACTAGAAGTCTTTATGAAACCTCGCTTTGTGTACAGGAGCAGAGGTTTTCTTTTTATCAGCAATGCAAGACAGGAAAAACCGAGGGATGAAGAAATACACGTGGCGAACACATAAAATTATAAAGGAAACCGAAGATACCATTACTCTATACTTTGACACGGAGCAGCAGGCGTTTACCTACCTGCCCGGTCAGTACCTCAACATCAGGCTTACCGTAAACGGCGAACTGCTCATACGTTCGTATTCGTTCAGTTCTGTGCCGTCTGACGAATTTCCCGCCATTACTATTAAAAGGGTTACAGGTGGAAAGATGAGCAATTACATCTTAGATAATGCAGACAACATCGAAACCTGGGAAATAGAAGCCCCATTTGGCAGCTTTGTTTTAGAAAAACCGATAGCCGAGCAATCCCAAATTGTTTTACTGGCAGGCGGTAGCGGTATTTCTCCGTTATATGCAATGCTGAAAAGCGTTGAAAACAGCAATCAAATACCCTTACTGGTGTACAGCAATAAAACACCGGAAGAAACCATATTTTGGAATGAACTGGAAGCGATGCAGGCAGCGCAAGAATTGAATATTTGTTATTCCTTTACTACACCTGATTTTATTTCCACCAAACTCAACCACGTTGCAGGCAGGTTCAATCTGCTTGTTTTACGTTCGGTCATTAAAAGACTGGTTGGCGAGGTTGCTGAAGCCCATTATTACATCTGCGGACCCAATGGGCTGATGGATTTATACCGGGATGCATTAACGGGTTTGAACATTCCCGAAGACCATATCCATTTGGAATACTTCGACCCGGTTCCGGAGAATGCGGGCGATTTGGAAACGGACGGTACTGTTAAGGATGTGATTGTAAACTATTACGAGGATTACTACGAGAACGAGGAAAAGCAAACGTATGAATGCACATCGCTCATTGAGGTGCAGCCGAAGCAGTCGCTTCTGGATGCGATGAAAGAGCACCATATCAAAGTGGCGAGTTCCTGTAAGAATGGAACCTGCGGGGCTTGTTGGGCAGTAAAAACCGATGGCGAAGTTCGGATGCTCCATAACGGGGCACTGACAGAACAGGATATGGCAGAGGGAATAATTTTGCTGTGCCAAAGCTACCCGATGAATGCGGATGTTTGTGTTACGGTACAGTAATATCCATATAGAAAGAGGGCAAAATTACAGCTTTTTATAGCTGCTGTTTTGCCCTTGTTGTTTTATCATTCTTTTTTTAGTGCCAGTTTGCGGAGCATTGCCGTACTCATACTATCGGTATAAGCACCATAAGCCGTAACCAAAATTCCTTTTAAACCGTCTTTCGAGGCAATGCCATATACCGTAGCCTCATCGCTTGGGTTGCTTTCGCCCTCATAGCGATAGACCTGCTCAATCTCAAAATCATCATTGGTATATTTGTTACCGCCGCAGATTAAACAGTTCTCTTCGAGGTTGAAATCCACGTTATACCCCTCGTTGCGTAGGTTCTGTATCGCTACCAAAACCGTAGCGTATTTGTACGTTACATTTGTCATAGTAATAGTATTTTAAATTGCTGCTTACCGTTCCCTACTTTCCTGTCAGAAATCTTCTTTCAGTAGGTCTTTGAGCTTCCGGTGCTGTATGCACAGTTCGGCATACATTGTTTTCAGCCTGCTGTTTTCTTCGTTTAAATTTACCAATTCTACAAGAATATCCATCCCTAAATCCTTGTATTTGTGTTTCAGTTCAAAAATGTTCGTGCCGTAAACGCCGTATTTCTCGAAAAGTTCCAGTCCGCTTTTGCCTGCGTTGTAATCTTTCAGCACCTTTAAAACCTGATGTTCGTTGCTCTTTTTGTTCTTCATTTTTATACGGATGTTGTCTGTTACAAAATTCCGTAAGATGGTCGGAAGTAGCTATGTACTTTTCCTTGTTTAGTTTATGATATTTAATGTTACTGCACCGATTTTCATAAAATTTCACAAAACAAAGCCGGAATATCATAATAGTTTGTCGGGGACAAATGCAGAATTTTGACCATTGAATAAAGGAACTTATACATTTTAGAAGCTATGACACTATTAATAAAAGGAATGGTGTGTAATAGATGTACCTATGTTCTTGAACAGGAATTGACAGCGTTGGGTTTTGAGGTTTTGGATATAAAACTGGGGCAAGCCATCATAAAGGATACGACAGACTTTTCGCAGAAGTTGGGAGTAATCAAAACGATGCTGAAAGGCATCGGCTTGGAACTGATGTACAACAAAAACCAAAAGACAATAAACAGGATAAAAGAGTTGGTGGAGAAAGGTATCACGTTGCAACTGCAAAGCGGCAAACCTACCAAATTCACAACCTTAATCAGTGGCAAGCTGCACAAGAACTACGATACATTGAGTGCCTTATTTTCTTCGGCAGAGGGAATAACACTTGAAAAGTACATCATTCATCGGAAAATTGAAAAGGTAAAAGAGCTTTTGGCAGATACCGAAATGTCTTTGACCGAGATTGCCCACCTATTGGGGTACAGCAGTCAGGCATACCTTTCCAACCAGTTGAAAAAGCACACAGGCTTTACATCAAGCTATTTCAGGCAGGTAAAGCAGGAGCACGAGCATACCCTAAATATGCAAATGGACGAAGAGCATACCCCGCATTAAGGGTTTTTCAATCCATCAACAAGGCAATACGCTGAATTTATTAATGCGGACATCGGAGCTACTGAAACATCAGTAGCTCTGTTTGTTTACGGCACATACAAGCCATTCAAAAAAGTAAATTTCACAACTTTTACCCGTCATTTCGTATGGCTGCTCTATGGCGCTAACCCGACCTTTGCTCCTGATATTTTAAGATTTTCAAAGTTTAACAACAAATAAGATGACAGATACAACAACTGCACTTAATCCGGCTATTTGCAGGAGAACCCCGTTCCGTTTTACGCCCGAACAAAGGATAACAAAAAAGCTATTCAGCATTTGCAACCAGGTTCCCAAAACTGACGGATAGCTATTGCCATAGAATTTAAAAATATGTTGAAACAGGAAAAATCAATAGCGCATTGCTCCAAAAATTAAGTAACAAAATAAATTTAAAATGAGAACACATAAAATTGGCTTGCTATCCCTCTTCGTAATGGGAGCAGGCTTAATACAAAGCTGTAAGCAACAAGCAGAAAAACAGTTAAAAGAGGAGCCTCCGGTAGTAACCGTAGCCACCATCAACAGTTCGGAAACAGAGCAGTCCGTTTCCTATTCGGGTTCTATTGTACCCGATAATATGACTACCGTAAGTTTTGCCGTAAGCGGAACAATTAACAGTGTGGGCGTAAATGAGGGACAACGTGTAAGCAAAGGACAATTCCTTGCAAGCATTGATGCCACCGAGTACGAAGCCGCATTGCAGATTGCCAATGCAAGCCTTGAACAGAGCGAGGATGCGTTCAGAAGATTTGATGAACTGTACAAAAAAGGGAGCTTCCCCGAAAAGGATTACATCGACATCAAAACCAAAGTAGCACAGGCGCAGGCAAACAAAAAGATTAACCGCAAGCGCATTTCCGACAGCCGCCTGCATTCGCCTACCAACGGAATTATAACCGTGAAAGCCGCCGAGGTGGGCGGTATCGCAGCACCGGGAGTACCTGCCTTTACCATCGTAAAAACGGATATGGTATATGCGCAGTTCGCAGTACCCGAAAGCGAAATCGGGAACTTTAAACAAGGGATGCAGGTGGATATGCACATACCTACATTGCAACGCAATTTCACGGGCAAAATCACAATCATCAATCCCGTGGCTGATGAAATTTCCAAAGCATATACACTGAAAGTACGCCTTGACAATCCCGGTGGTGTGCTGATGCCGGGAATGATTACCCAAGTGCTTGCAGGCGTTCCAGTTAAGGTTAAGCAGGTACGTGTACCGCTTACCGCTATCGTGAACAACGTTGATAAAATCCCTCACGTGTACGTGGTAGATAAGAACAACAACGCCAAGCTGACAAGGGTAACCGTTGGCAAAATCGTAGGCGATGAAGTCATTATTACCAATGGGCTTGAAGAAAACCAAACCATTATCCTTGCCGGACAAAAAAACGTCAAAGACGGGCAAAAAGTAAAAGCAGAAACAGCATCGGTAACAACCTCCGCTCCAAAAACTGAATAATTTATGAAAAGGAAAATAAACATCATTGAAGCGGCAATGAAATTTCCGCAAGTACCGATAGCGATTACCGTTATTATGGTGCTTGCAGGACTGATTTCATTAATGACGATGCCGAGAAGTGAAGACCCCCGTGTGACAGTCAGAACGGGGCTTGTCGTGGCTTTCTATCCCGGAAGCGACGAAGTACAGATGGAAAAAGAAGTTACCGATAAACTGGAACAATACCTGTTCGGTTTTGAGGAAATCAAAAAAGATAAAACCCATTCGGAAAGTAAGCCCGGACAGGTAGTTGTAACGGTAGAATTGCAGGACTATGTAAAGGACACCAAAAAATTCTGGAACACCTTACAACACGGTTTGGATGCCAATATGCCCTTGATATTGCCACGAGGCGTACAGGGACCGTATGTGAACAGCGACTTCGGCGATGTGGTCGTTCAGATGATTGCTGTATCAGCTCCCGGTCGTTCTTACGCCCAGTTGGAAAGCTATTTGGATGAACTGGAAGATGGTATTAAAACGATACCGCAGGTTTCCAAAATCAAGCGTTACGGCGGGCAGAAACAACAGGTATTTATTACGCTGCGTGAAGATGCGCTTAAACAATACGGTTTCGGTATCAACGAAATCACAGCGACATTAAGCCAGCAGAATGTAACCATTCCGAGCGGCGATATTGAAATTGACAAAAACCGTTTTCTCATTTTCACGGATGCACAATACCAGAATGAAAATGAAATCGGAAACCTGATAGTATATAGTTCTCCGCAGGGTGGCAATATCCGCTTGCGTGATATAGCCAAAATCGAAAGAAGATACGAAGACCTGAAAAGCAAAATTACCGTTTCAGGAAACGATGTAATGATGCTGACCGTAGAAATGCAGCCCGGACAGAACATTGTCGATTTGGGTAATGCGCTGACACAGAAAGTTGCTGAAGTAAAAGAAATCCTGCCATCAGATGTGCAGGTCAGCACCATTGTTGACCAACCCGAAGTGGTTGATATGAATTTGGGGCATTTCTTTATCGAGTTCGGTATCGCCATTGCAGCCGTTATCTTGGTCGTAATGCTCCTGCTGCCGTTCAGGGTTGCCACCATTTCAGCCATTGCAGCACCCGTTACCATTGCCGTAACATTTGCTATCCTCAATTTGTTGGGTATCGAAATGCACCAGGTTAGTTTGGCGGCAATGATTATCGTACTGGGGATGGTGGTCGATGATGCCATTATCGTAGTGGATAATTACATCGAGAAAGTGGACGAAAAAATACCGTCGTGGACTGCCGCCTGGCAGAGTGCCACGCAGTTGATGGTTCCCATTTTCACGGCTACGCTTACCATTGTCCTATCGTTTCTGCCGTTGGCATTTACGCTTACCGGGCTTACGAGAGAGTTTGTGCAATGGATACCGATTACCGTAAGCATAGCTTTGGCAGTTTCGTTCCTTGTAGCCTTGTTCCTTACGCCGTATATGTGTTACCACTTCCTGAAAAAAGGATTGAAAAAGCACGATGATAAACCCAAAAAACGCAATTTCTTAGACCGGATGCAGGACGGTTTCGACCGGGCAATCGAGTTCTGTATGAAATGGCAGAAAACTACGTTGGTAGCAGGTTTGGTTATCTTCTTACTGTCTTTCGTGGTAGGCAGTCAGGTAAAAACCGAGTTTTTCCCTATCGTAGAAAGAAACCAGTTCAACCTTGAATTGTGGATGGATAACGGTACGAATATCCACGAAACCGAAGCAGCCGTTAAGAAGATAGAAAAGGAAATTGCAGGCGATAAGCGCATTGTAAACACAGCAAGTTTTATCGGTACAAGCTCGCCACGTTTCTACTCTACCTATGCACCGGAGCACCCACGGGAAAACTTTGCGCAGGTATTCATCAATACCACAAGCAAAGATGCAACGGCAGAAATGATAGACGAGTATGTACAGAAATTCAACAACTACCTGCCGAACGGTTATGTGCGGGTTAGGCAGCTAAGCAAGAAGCAGCAGCCCGCACCGATTGAGGTACGTGTAATTGGTAAGGATATTACGCAACAGAAAAAAGTAGCCAAAGAAGTAGCGACAATACTAGAAAACACAAAAGGAGCAAATTGGGTACGTACAGATTATCAGGATGATTATGTAGGTCTTAAGGCTGTGGTAAAAGAAGATATCGCGTTGCGATTAGGTGTTACCAAAGCACAGATTGCACAGGCTTTAGGTGCTAAAATAAAAGGTTTTCCTATATCACAAATGTGGGAGGGCAACAAAGCCGTAGATATTGTATTGAGAACAGACGAAGCAGACCGGGAAAATCTGGATGCTTTGGGCAATATGTACATTACCTCATCATTAGGTGCTAAAGTTCCCTTAAAGCAGGTGGTAGATTTACAACCATCTTGGCATACAGGAGCCATCGTACACCGCAACGGGTTGAGAACCCTGACCGTTTCTTCCGAAGCGCAGTTAGGCAGAAAGCCCGCAGAAATATTTGCAGAGGTACAGCCTAAAATCGAAAGCCTGAAATTACCGAAAGGCATTAAGATTGCCTACGGCGGCGAGTACGAAGACGGACTGGAAAGCGGTCCCAAAATGGGAAAATCCTTTATGATAAGTTTTGTATTGATATTCCTTGTCCTGTTATTCCAGTTCAAGCGTGTAGGTAAAGTATTCATTGTACTGGCATCATTCCCGTTGAGCTTGCTTGGCGCAATGCTCGGATTGTACCTGACAGGTTACGAGTTCGGGTTTATGGCAATCATCGGTATTACCGCCCTATTGGGGATTGTAGTCCGAAACGGAATTATCCTTGTGGACTATGCAGATGAACTGGTAAAGGAACACGGGCACACAATTAAAGAAGCAGCCCTGTTAGCAGCCAAACGAAGAATGCGACCAATCTTCCTTACTTCTATGGCGGCGACAATCGGATTGATACCGTTGATGTCGAGTGGTTCGCCCGAATGGGGACCGATTTCAAGTACGATTTCAATCGGGATTTTGGTATCAATGGTTACCACTTTGTTTATCGTTCCAGTATTGTATTACAGGTTCGTGAAACCGCCTAAAAATAAAGAGTTGGATGAGCAGTACGAGCTTAATGCCGAAAATGTTCAACCCAAAAATCACTTATCATAAAAAGAGATTATGTTACAGAAAAGATATAAAACAGTCATAAAGGTTTTTGTATGCACTTTCGCTCTCTTTCAGGGAACAGAAAACCTCTTTGCCCAACAGCAATTAACTCTTGCAGAAAGCAAAGAGCTGGCATTAAAAAACAATTACAGGATTAGTAAAGCCAAAGAAGATGTTACTGCTTCCAGATCTGAGAAACAAATATCAGACGCGACGGCAAGACCCAAAATAGATGCTTCTGCAACTGCATTTTACTTTGGTGAGCCATTAAATTCCATGCTTCCTGAGTACGGTTTCGCCCCGATGGTAAGCGTTACTCAGCCTATTTATACAGGAGGAAAGATTAAGTACGGTAAACAAATGGCGGAAACCAATATAGAGATGAGCAATGCTCAGCAGAGATTGGTCGAAGACGATGTGTTGTTAGCTACCGAAACTGCCTATTGGATTGTAGTACAGGCTAAAGAAGAAATAAAAATGGAGAAACAAGTTAAAAGACAGTTAGCTTCCCATTATACTTTTTTAAATAATCAATTCCAGGCAGGTATTATTTATAAAAATGATGTGCTTCGGGCAAAAGTACTTCAAAATGAAAATGAAGCTCGATTACAGGCGGCTGAGAACAAACTAATATTAGCCAAAAAAAGATTAATCCAGTTAACTGGAATAGAAGAACAAACGGATATTGATGTAGTTGGTTCATTGAGTGATGATGAATTTAGAAACTATGAGATGTTACAAAGCGTACAAGTAAATCGTCCTGAAGTAGACTTAGCCACAAGTGCCATAAAAATGAGTGAACTTACAAAGAATATGCTCAGAGCCGATCTAAAACCGACAGTTGGCTTATCACTTAACGGAATGGCTGCCTTTGGAAAAGAAGGTATTAATTTTGGAGATCCAACCAAAAACAGTATGCTTACTTATTTCGGAATGTTAAGCGTAAAGATTCCCGTATTCGATTGGGGAAGTAAGCGAGAGAAAGTAAAGCAACAGGAAGCTAACATACGTTCGGCAGAATATGGATTGAGAGAACTTCAAAGCCAGATTAATGTGGAGATAGAACAAGCAACACTTAACCTTCAACTGCAGGCAAACAATATAGATTTAATGCAGGCTTCACTAATTGAAGCTGATGAAAATCTAAAATTAAGTAATGATCGTTTTCAAGCAGGAACTATCACTGGAGAAGATGTATTAATAGCAGAAACACTTTGGCAGCGTGCGTATAGCAGTATGCTTGATGCAAAAGTAAGATACAAAATTGCTGAAGCTGTTTATCACAAAGCCATCGGACAAATAAAACAGTAGTCATTAACAATATAATGTAGAGGCTCAATATGCCTCTACATTTTTAAAATTGAAATTATGATAAAATGATACAAGAACAGCATACTGATAACCCAAAAGGTGTATTGATGATACCGGATATTTCAGGCTTTACAGATTTTGTTGTCAAGTCGAATATGTTTGTTGGAAAATATATAACAGAAAATCTCCTGAAAGTAATAATGGATAGTAATATTCTGTGTTTTGAAATTTCTGAAATTGAAGGCGATGCAATACTTTTCTATAAGTACCAAAACTTACCGACGTTTGAAGAGAGTTTAATGCAGATAGAGCTTATCTACGGTAATTTTCAAAAGGAATTACAGCGCTTATCTCAACAGTTAGCAATAGAAATACCTCTTTCTTTAAAGACAATAGTCCATTACGGCGAATTTACCCAATACAAAATCGGAAAATTTGAAAAGCTTTATGGTGCACCTGTAGTAGAAGCACATAAAATGCTTAAAAACCATATTGCAGAATATCCGCCCTATGCTTTGTTTTCAAATGCTTTTTTACAGGCCAATTTTGAGCAACCTGAAAAAACAACTTTGGAATACGATAATTGTGATGACTGTAAATATTTACCCGAAATAGGCTACATTCATTATTTGTAAGACAGTAACCAGTAAATATTGTAAATCTATCAAAGAATATTACAAGATGAAATAAAATCGACTTCTATACTTTTACATTTGATTTATTTGGTGATTTAAACCGTACAAGCAAGATGAAAAGTTTAGAAGAGAGATTGCAAAAAAGAAGCATAAAACCAACAGCGGTTAGATTATTAATTTTTCAGATAATGTCTGAATTTAAAAGAGCATTTAGCCTGACTGATCTGGAAACGGAATTAGAAACGGTAAATAAATCTACTATTTTTAGGACATTGACCCTTTTTCATGACAACTTACTCATTCATACGATTGATGACGGTTCCGGCTCCATGAAATATTCAATTTGTAGTGATACATGTATGTGTAATGTAGGTGACCTACATGTACATTTCAACTGTAACCGCTGTAAGAATACTTTTTGTCTTGAAAGTATTGCTATTCCTCCTATTCAGCTGCCAGATAGTTTTTTATTGGAAAGTATAAATTTTGTAATGAAGGGAATGTGTAATGAGTGTTCGAGGTTTTTCAAAAAGTAAGTAACTCAGAATAAAACCTCATTTTAAAAAAACAGCCATATTTACATATGGCTGTTTTTTATTTGCAACCAGGTTCCCGAATGCTACAGTTAATTTGGTGCTCATTAATTTTTTGTATAATGATGAGTTTTTCTAGATTTATTTATGTTGTATTATTGTTTGTTTTTCCGCTATTTGTGTGTGCTCAGGAAAAAGAAAATTCCACTGTTTTAAAAATGCTTATGAAAAAAAATATTTTGACCAAAGCTGAAGTCGATTCATTAATGGAAGTCCAAAGGATGAATGACAGCATTATTGAAAATGAAATAAAATATATTCCAATATCTAAAAGAGGAATCTTAAATAAGTACAATATGCAAGTTGGAGTATCTGCTTTTTCAACATTAAGTTTTGATAACCTGAATAGTAGTAAATCAGATGCAACTGTTCGAGGGTTATTTATACATGTAAAAGGACAATTGCATAAAAATTTCCATTATTTTGCAATGGCTGATATAAAATCTGCAAAATTGATCGATTATTATTTTGGTTGGTCACCCAACAAAAAAGTGAGTATTCAATTTGGACAACAAAAAATACCGATTTCGATCGAAAACCAGCGCTCCCCCTCCAATCTTGAATTTATTTACAACACGCGTTCTGTTGTATCCCTTATAGGAATGGGGGCAGATGTAATCTCTCTTCAAAATGGACAAAATAACTTCGGAAGAGATATGGGGCTGAAAATTTCAGGAAAATTATTTAGCAAAAAAGAGTATGATTTGGTTGAATACGGAGTAGGATTATTTCAAGGATCCGGAATAAATACCAGTATCGATAGAAGTAACAAAGACTTCACGGGAAATATTTTTATTCTACCAATAAAAAATTTGCGCCTGGGAGGCGGGTTATATTTTGGTGAAGCCGTTTATAAAGATGGAGGCGAACAAGACCAAACATTACATATAAGAAACCGCTGGGTTTTGAATGGGGAATATACGTCAAAAAAAATCTATGCAAGAGCAGAATATATTAGAGGGAAAGATGGGAATATTAATAAAAAAGGTATTTACGGTATGATGCAATGGAGTCTCAACGAAAAATGGCATATCGTAAACGGTGTTGACCATTATAGTAATAATATTTCTAAAAATAGTGAAGCAACAGATTACAAAACAGGGCTCAATTATATTTTTCATGAAAATTGCAGAGCACAGATTAATTATTTGTATTCCGATTATTCGAAAGCATGGAAAACAGCAGATAATCATAGCATCGCAATACAACTACAAGTCGTTTTTTAAATTGATTCTTTGCCCATTTTGCTTCTTCGCTACCTCGATATTTTACAAACTTCAAGTGGTATAGAATCTATTGTAAAAATATGGATCTGTATGTTAAGTTTCTCTGATACTATCTTTCGCACCTACTCTACTTTTCCAAACAATAGTTTTCTTCAGTCATTATATTGCCTTCAGCTTATCATATTATCAAATCCGATTGCAATCGGATTTGATAATAATTTTACATGCAATTTTGAAAACAAATGGTTTTCAATGTAAATACAGAAACACTCGGAAGTAAGGCTGAATGATAGTACTTCTACACGGGAGAACTTTGGCGCAATTCCATATCTTGTATAATTGACTTTCTCACTTATCTGATAACTAACAATATCTTTTATGATCTTAAATAACTTGTTAAAATTTGTTTGATGTTGTGCGTGTTGGGTGAGTTTGTTTGATCAATCACTTTGATCACTTCATAATATCTTTTTGTTCTCTATTTACAAAAATCAACTCCACCAACAGGTTAAGTTACAACCTCTGAATGCCTGTTTGTCGAGTTGAATGGAACTCTAATTTGCAACCAGGTTCCCCAAAATGACAATTAACTTTGTTATATAATTAAAAAATATTATTATGGCAATCAAAAAACATATATCAGAAATTGCGGATAGTGCATATAAAAGCGATCTCTCGTTTGATGTAATAACCTTTGAATGTGCTGTTCCCGACAAAAAAAACGTAACAGCTTTTACGGCAGCATTGCAATCCCATTCAACGCATCCAATAGCAAGCAGCGTGCTCAAGTTTCTTTCGCCAATTATTTTATCCGATTACAAGGTGGAAAAATTTGAAGAGATACCGGGCCATGGCATCAAAGGGTTTGTGAACGGACACGAAGTCATCATCGGCAATATAGCCTGGATGAAATCTTATGACTTCTATTACGATGAAAGTTTAGACCACGTAAACGAAAAGGTGGTTATTGTAATGATTGACGACAGGTACACAGGCTGTTTTTTCATTACCGAAACCACAGCATAGCAACCGCTCCTTTCCAAAAGGCAAATTTTATATACTCCAAAATAGCCGTGTTGCTTTTGCAACTAAGTTCCCAAAACCCCATAGTAATTTTGCCTTATAAATGGAAATTAAAAACAATTAATAGATATGTCAAAACTATGTTGCAGTACAGATAACAATCTGAACCTTGTAAAAAAAAAGGAACACAAACACAAATATGATACGCAGGGTAATCAGTTGTGCTGTGTAAGAACAGAGAAAATTTATGAAAAAGCAGGAGCAGCAGATTTGCTAAAAGATGCCAATCATAAAGATGACGGACACGGACACACTGACGGCAGCAGTTGCAGTGAAGACGATGCCGGACATTGTGATGATGAGGAAGACCATCACGACCACAGCCACCACCATCACGACCACGGTCATAAACACAGCCATAACAAAAAAGGTGGTCATAACCACGACCACGGACACGACCATAGTCACGGACACGGGCACAGCCACGGGGATGACCACGACCACAGCCACGACATAGAGGGCAAAACAGCGTTTCAGCTTTTTATGCCTGCGGGTATCTCATTAATTTTATTGCTTATCGCCATCGGGTTAGATAATTACTTTCCACAGGATTGGTTTACCGGATGGGTACGAATTGCTTGGTATGTAATTGCCTATATCCCTGTCGGACTACCCGTAATTAAAGAAGCAATAGAAAGTATCCGGTATAAAGATTTCTTTTCAGAGTTCTTCTTAATGGGTATTGCTACAATAGGAGCATTTGCCATAGGCGAATATCCCGAAGCAGTAGCCGTTATGTTGTTTTATTCCGTAGGAGAAGTTTTTCAGACCATTGCAGTATCAAGAGCCAAAGGAAATATTAAAGCCCTGTTAGACCAACGTCCTGATGAAGTTACGGTTCTTAGGGCAGGCAAAGCGGTTGTGATAAAAGCCGAAGATGCTAACATTGGCGATATTATCCAATTGAAACCGGGCGAAAAATTAGGCTTGGACGGCGAATTAGTTTCGGATAGTGCTTCATTCAATACAGCAGCACTCACAGGAGAAAGTAAACCCGACACCAAAGGTAAAGGCGACACTGTACTGGCAGGTATGATTAACCTGAATACCGTAAGTCAGATAAAAGTTACTACCGACTACGCTGATAGTAAATTGAGCAAAATTCTGGAATTGGTACAGGATGCAACTTCTCAAAAAGCACCCACCGAATTATTTATCCGTAAATTCTCCAAAGTTTATACGCCAATCGTAGTGTACCTGTCAATAGCCATTACTTTGCTGCCTGCACTCTTTGTAGATAACTATGTATTCAGCGAATGGCTGTACAGAGCATTGGTATTTTTGGTTATCTCTTGTCCTTGTGCGTTGGTAATTTCCATTCCGTTAGGTTACTTCGGTGGTATTGGAGCAGCGAGCCGGAACGGTATCTTGTTCAAAGGTTCCAACTTCCTTGATATTCTTGCCAAAGTTGAAAACGTAGTAATGGACAAAACAGGAACGATGACCGAGGGCGTTTTCAAAGTACAGGAAGTATTCATAAAACCGGAGTTCAACAAAGATGAAATCCTGAACCTTGTCAATGTTTTAGAAAGCCAAAGTACGCACCCTGTGGCAACCGCAATCCACAATTACTGGGGAGAAGTAGATACCACAGTGAAACTTGAAAATACGGAAGAAATTGCCGGACACGGGCTAAAAACCACTGTCAACGGTAAAGAGCTGTTGGTAGGTAATTTCAAATTGCTTGACAAGTTCAATATCAGCCACGATGCAGACACGGCAAACATTGTTTATACCGTGATAGCAATCGCTTATGGTGGTAAGTTTGCCGGATATATAACCATTTCTGACAGCATTAAAGTAGATGCGAAAGCCGCCGTTGACAAACTGCGTAAAATGGGTGTTAGAACCACAATGTTAAGCGGGGACAAAAATACCGTGGTACAATACGTTTCAAATCAGTTAGGAATTGACAGTGCATACGGAGATTTATTGCCCGAAGACAAAGTAAATAAAGTAAAAGAAATCAAATCCCGTAATGGAAGCGTAGCCTTTATCGGGGACGGTGTAAACGATGCTCCTGTAATTGCATTGAGTGATGCGGGTATCGCAATGGGTGGTTTAGGAAGTGATGCCGCCATTGAAACTGCCGATGTGGTTATACAGGACGATATGCCGTCTAAAATCCCGATGGCTATCAATATCGGGAAACAGACGAAGAAAATTGTTTATCAGAATATTGTTTTGGCGTTCGGTGTGAAAGCAATTGTACTGATACTCGGAGCAGGCGGACTGGCTACAATGTGGGAAGCCGTATTTGCCGATGTAGGTGTGGCATTATTAGCAATTCTAAATGCGGTGCGAATACAGAAAATGAAGTTTTAATTGTTGGATTTGACTGCCGCCGAAAATATTCTGCGGCAGTTTTTTTTGACCTAAACCAAAAAGGAAGATGGCAAAACATCAATCACAGGCATCGCTTATTAATTGTCAAAAACAACATTGAACACAAACATTAACCAAATTGTAAACTATACCAAAAATAAATGCACACAAAAAGAGGCTGTTTCAATATTGGAAACAGCCTCTTCGCATTAAAAGAAAATTATAGAATTATAACGTACCTCTGCGTTCCTGCTCTCTTTCGATAGACTGGAACAAAGCCTTAAAATTTCCTGCGCCAAAACCTCTTGCACCCATTCTTTGGATAACCTCAAAGAAGAATGTAGGGCGGTCTTCCACAGGTCTTGTAAAGATTTGCAATAAATAGCCCTCTTCGTCTGCATCAATCAAAATACCCAATTCCTGTAATTCCTTTATATCCTCTTTAAATCGGTGCATATGCGCTTTTAAACGGTCTGGAATAGCATCATAATACGCTTGTGGCGGTCTTGATAGAAATTCAACACCTCTTGATTTAAGGTCGTTTACCGTCTTTACAATATCGTCCGTAGTTACCGCAATATGCTGAACACCCTCGCCCTCATAAAATTCAAGGTACTCTTCAATCTGCGATTTCTTTTTGCCCTCTGCGGGTTCGTTAATCGGGAACTTAATTCTGCCGTTACCATTTGCCATTACTTTTGACATCAGGGCAGAATATTCGGTTGAAACCTGCTTATCATCAAAAGACAGAAAGTTTTCAAATCCCATTACATCCTCAAACCATTTTACCCAGGTGTCCATTTGGTTCCAGTCCACATTGCCCACCATATGGTCAATATATTTCAGTCCGGCAGGAGCAGGATTATATTCGGTTTCCCATTTTTCATAACCTGGCATAAAAATACCGTTGTAGTTTTTGCGTTCGGTAAACATAAAAATGGTTTCGCCATACGCATAGATACCCGATTGTACCACTTCGCCGTTTTTATCTGTGGTTACGGTAGGTTCCATAAATGCTTTTGCACCTCTCGATGTGGTTTCTTCAAAGACTTTGCGGGCATCTTCCACCCAAAGACCAACCACTTTGATGCCATCGCCGTGTTTTTTAACGTGTTCGTTGATTTCAGAATTAGACCGCATTCCGGTAGTTAAGACCAACCGTACTTTATCCTGTTTTACCACGTAAGATGCCCTGTCTTTCATTCCCGTTTCCAGTCCGGCATAAGCCTCTGACCGAAATCCGAAAGCGGACTTATAATAATGGGCAGCCTGCTTCGCATTGCCTACATAAAACTCTACATAGTCGGTTCCTAAAATCGGTAAAAAGTCCTGTGCACCTTCGAATATTTTATCCAAGCCGTATTCAACGTTTTTCAAATCGTTTGTCATTATAATGATTTTTAAAAATTATGTTATGTGTGATTTTGCAATAAAGGTTTTTGCACAAGTGGGATTGTGCAATAGTGTTTTAGTTCCTGAACCCGAGCTACAACATCGCCCGATGCAAAACCGAGAGAAAGGTTTTGATAGACATTTTATAATCAGTTAGCGTTATTAAGCGGTAAATGTATTCCGCTTATTCAGAACCAACACCATAATCAGTAAAAGTCACAAAACAAAACCGAAATATTACAAGCGGAACCGTTTTTGAGGTATAATCAGTAAATATCATAAATCAAACAAGGAATATCGCAAACAGCATAGCGCATTATGTTCCGAATTTTGTACCAACAAAAACAATTAAAAGTTCAATACAATGGAAAGTAAAAATCTTCAATTCAAGACAAACCTTAACTGTGGTAACTGTGTATCAAAAGTGCAGGCAGATTTAGATAACGCAGACGGTATCTGCGAATGGAACGTTGACACCACAAACAGCGATAAAATACTGACTGTAAAAGCAGAGGGCATTACCGAAGACGAGGTTGTCGCAATCATCAGGAAAAAAGGTTTTAAAGCTGAACCTGTTTCAGCATAATACCATCAGCAATTCACTAATCTTTAAAAGGAACAAAAAATGAAAAAGTTAATAGTTGCAATAACCGTAATGATGTTTGGATTTTCTGCTTTTGCACAAAATACAGGCAACCTGCTGAACAATTATATCAGCGTAAAAAATGCTTTGGTAAGCAGTGACAGCAAGGCGGCAAACACCGCTATTTCCGCACTGAACGAAGCCGTAAAGAGCGAAGACAATTTTGCACAGAAAGCAGAATTGCAGAAAGCCACCGAGAAATTAAGCAAGGCAGGCAACAACATTGAAAAGCAAAGAGCCGCTTTCAATGATGTATCTACCATAATGTGGAAACTGGTAAAACCATCCGACAAAGTAAACCAACCAGTTTACTACCAGTATTGCCCGATGAAAAAAGCATATTGGTTGAGCAAAGAAAAGGACATCAAAAATCCTTACTACGGTTCATCTATGCTTACGTGTGGTAAAGTTGCAGAAACTAAATAATACCCATTAAGGCATTGCTCATTAGGCAATGCCTTTTAATCTTTATAACCAATGCTATTTTTAAAATGGATAATCAAAAATTTCTTCACAAAAAGCTGTTGCCGCTAACCCTGTTGGCACTCTTTATATCACAAGTCAGCATTGCCCAAAAAGTAGTCCATTACGACCTGTATGTAAGAGATACGGTTGTAAACTACGCAGGCAAAGAAAAAAGGGCAATCGCTGTAAACGGGCAAATCCCAATGCCCACGCTTGAATTTACAGAGGGCGACACGGCAGAAATTGTTGTCCATAACCAGTTGAAAGAAAGTACATCCCTGCATTGGCACGGGCTATTCCTGCCCAATAAAGAAGACGGTGTACCTTTCTTAACGCAAATGCCCATAGAACCCGGCACAACCTATACTTACCGTTTCCCGATTATTCAGACCGGAACGCACTGGTATCATTCACATTCGGGCTTGCAGGAGCAGATTGGTATGTACGGCAGCTTTATAATGCACAAAAGGGCTGATGACAAAACATTCAGGAAAGGCATTGACGATTTGCCGGAAATTCCCATAATGCTAAGCGAATGGACGAACCTCAATCCCAACAATGTACACCGTATGCTGCACAATGCAAGCGATTGGTTTGCCATAAGAAAAGGCGCAACACAAAGCTATGCCGAAGCCATCCAAAGCGGTAAATTCAAAACCAAGCTGACCAACGAATGGAAACGTATGTTGGCTATGGACGTGAGCGATGTATATTACGAACGTGTGCTGATGAACGGCAATCATCATACAGACCTGAAAAGCATTGACGGCAAGCCGTTAAAAGCAGGCGACAAAGTGCGTTTGCGGATTTCTAATGGCGGTGCATCCTCTTACTTTTGGCTTCGCTACGCAGGCGGTAAAATGTCCGTAGTGGCAAGCGACGGCAACGATGTGCAACCTGTGGATGTGGACAGGCTGATTATCGCTGTATCTGAAACTTACGATGTAGTCGTTACCATTCCCGAAGACGGTAAAGCCTTTGAATTTATGGCAACTACCGAAGACCGTACCCAATCCACAAGCTATTTTATTGGCAGCGGTACAAAACAATATGTTGGGGAAATGCCACGCCTGAAATATTTTGAGGGTATGAAGATGATGAATGATATGATGAAGATGAACGGCGACCTTGACGATATGGGAATGAATATGAGCCTTAACCAAATGGATATGAACGTAGTAATGTATCCTGAAATTACAGGCGAAGAAAAGGGCAAGAAAGCTAAGGACAATGGGCAGCCAATGGAGCATCACGGGGAAAACCATAAAATGAATACGGACGAAGACCCCAACCGTTATAATGCCAATGCGTTGAGCAATATAGTAACGCTCAATTACGCAATGCTGAAATCGCCACACAATACCACATTGCCAAAAGATGCTCCGGTAAAAGAACTGAAATTTACCCTTACCGGAAATATGAACCGTTACGTTTGGAGTATGGATAATAAGGTCTTGGCAGAAAGCGACAAAATACCTGTAAAGAAAGGCGAGATTTTGAGGATTACCATTCACAACAACTCAATGATGCGCCACCCGATACACCTGCACGGTTTTGATTTCAGGGTGCTGAATGAGCACGGCGAAAATGCACCGATGAAAAATATAATCGACATTATGCCGATGGAAACCGATACCATCGAGTTTCTTGCCAATACCGAGGGCGATTGGTTTTTCCATTGCCATATCCTGTACCATATGATGGCAGGAATGAACAGGGTTTTTGCAGTGGACGATTATAAAAATCCCGAATTGCCCAACAAGGAAAAAGCCTATAAAATGTTACAGCGGGAAAGCAATATGCCACACTTAATGGCACAGAGCGACTTTGCCATCAACGGTATAGACGGGGAAGCTATGCTGATGAACGCCCGTTACAGTTTGGGTACAGAATGGCGTTTAGGCTACAACGATATGCACGGCTACGAAGTAGAAACCCATTTAGGACGTTACATCGGTAAAATGCAATGGCTGATGCCGTTTATCGGTTTCGATTGGCGATACCGCAAAATGGGAATGGACGAACACGAGCAAAACCTGTTCGGACAGGTCAATAAAAAGGACAACCGGGCAGCAGTCAGCTTGGGTGTAATGTACACCCTGCCAATGCTCGTTAATGTACAGGCAGAAGTATATCACGATGGGATTTTTCGTGTATCGTTAATGCGTGAGGATATACCTATCTCCCGAAGACTAAGAGCCGGATTTATGGTCAATACCGATTTGGAATATATGGCAGACCTGCGGTATATCCTGACAAGGCATATCGGTATCAGAACACACTATGATAGTGATATGGGCTTTGGTGTAGGGCTTTCGCTCATCTACTAAAGCATTTCAATACAAGATTGGGAAAGGTTGTAGCGTTGCTATGACCTTTTTGCTTTTTATAATACGGGCTAAATCAGTAAAAGTCACAAATCAAACAAGAAATATCACAATAGAAGGCTTTGGAATTATGCTGAATTTTGCAACAGTACAAAACATTATAAATAAATTTCAAAAAAATGGAAAATAGAGAATTTCAATTCAAAACCAACCTTAATTGTGGTGGATGCGTATCAAAAGTAAAAGCTGATTTGGACGGAGCGGACGGTATCTGCGAATGGAATGTAGATACAGCTAACAATGACAAAATTCTAACCGTAAAATCAGAGGGAATTACAGAAGATGAAATAGTTGCCATCGTTAAGAAAAAAGGCTTTAAAGCAGAACCTTTAATGGTTTAATACACAAGCCCTATTCAGTTTCAAAAGTGAAAGCGGATATGGCTTTCCTATAAGCATACTATAACAAACATATTGAAATGAGGTAATTTATTGTAGGATACCTGCAATTACTGCCTCATTTTATCCTTTTTATTGGTATCATACTTAAAATTCCGCTTTCAATGACAGATTATTGCCATACTATAATAAACGAATTAGACGATAGAATAAGTGAATTGACCTACGAGCAGAATAATTCATTGGTATCGTATGAAAATGCTATTGTGCTGGTATTGCAGAAGATTGAAGAGGTAAAGAAGCACATTCAAGAAAAGGGATTTAAAGATGCGGAAGAAGAAATATTGTTTTTCAAGCAGCTAAAGCCGCAGTTAGTTTCAAAACTTATCTTCTTCAATTCGATTTATAAAATTGAAACAAAAAGACCACGTGGAGGGGATAAAATTATCAGGAAATACCTCAATATTGAGCTTTCCAAAATCAAGCGGTACTTCGATGCCAATCTGGAATTTTACAAGTATTACAGAACCAACAGCACCCATCTTGATAACAAATACTTTGTACGTGGCAAACACGATATTAAGCTAAGTTTAGACACCTATTATTTTGAGGCAGACCACAATTTTACAACCTCACACGATTACAAAGTAGCCAAGATTATTGCCAATGATTTGATACAGGTTTATCTCGAAGACCAGTTGAATAACAACAGTCAGAAAAGAATTTGGGAAAACCCGCCTTTAAACTGGACGGGCAGCAAGACCTCACTCATCGAGTTGATATATTCGCTGCATTCGCAAGGTTCGATTGACAACGGTAATGCAGACATTAAAATCATAGCCAAAACCTTTGAAAATATGTTTAATATTGACTTAGGGGATTTCTATCATTCCTATCTGGAATTGAAAGCCAGAAAGATGAACCGCACAAAGTTCCTCGATAGTCTTCGGGATGCGCTCATTAAAAGGATGGACGAACAAGACGAAAAATAAAGGTAAAGTTTCACGGCTTTACCTTTATTTTTTATAAATTTGCAGTAATGATTTACAAGGTAATCAAATGAAAACAAGTGCAGTAAGCACCATTACTAAATCGTTACCGATAGTACTTCCGGTACTTGTAAACTACTCTTTATTAGCCGATTTAGGTTAAATTAATCTTTTTGATAAAAAAATAAAAAGGCTAAAAAGATGGTCCTATTTTATCATGCTCTATTGCGTACTCGCCTGGTCTCTTATCCTGCTTACCATTGTAATGGATTTAGTTTCTAATTCCACTATTCTGGTTTGGACAGAAGCGGGCGTATTGGTGATGATGGCAATCGTAGCGCTTACATTTTGCTCCAAGATCTTAAGCCAGATCCAATTAATTAAACATGAAAAATTCCTCTTGAAAAAACCAAAAATTACCTCAGCATATAACGAAAACTTCAAAAAGCTGGTTAAAAGAGCGAATCTTAGGTTTTATCCCGAAATCCCATTAGCTATTCTGGGAATCATTATATTTATTTCAGCAATTATTATTACCGGATTCAAAAATATGGCGTACAGTGCCATGATCTGGGAATATGCAAAAATCGCAATTGTACTATTTTTTGTGATCGAAATTATTGCTATTTTTAAGCTGCAACACGCATTAAAAGAAAACATTAGCAAAGCTGAATCTTCAAAACATTAATAAAAAGAGTGCCGTAATTACATATACATTCATTAGATTCTTGGCATCAAAATTGAAATACAGGGAGAGTGCGACATACAAATCGCAAACTAAAAAGATAAACTTATTGTGTAAAAATCTAATTTTAACATCAAACAGCACTCAGCTGTTAAGATCATTTAAAATTGCCAAGTCTTAACAAAATATGTTTTGCAGGCCAATGATTAAATAATAGGTTTACGGGATATTAATTAAAGAAAAAACGACAAAATTTATGTTTAAGTCTAAAAAAATTGCAGGTTTATTAGTTGTTTTTGCACTCTTCGCAGGCTCAGCTGCGATAGCGCAAAATACTGCGATGCAGCAACCGCAAACAGTAGATGTTGAGGTAAGTGATGCTGAGCTTTCTAAATTTGCTAAAGCATATCAGGGACTACGAATGATGAACCAGCAGGTAAATCAAAAAATGATGAAAACGGTACAGGATGGTGGTCTAGAAGTTCAACGATTTAACGAAATACATCAGGCAAGTCAGGATCCAAATAAAGAAATTGAAGCGACTGAAGAAGAACTTGCAAAGCATAAAGCGATTTTAGCCAAAATTGAAAGTATGCAAGGTGAATTTCAGAAAAAGATGGAAAACACGGTTAAAGATCAGGGTCTAACTTTAGAGCGATTTGAAAAATTATCTTTAGCGCTACAAACCGACCAAGAATTACAAACTCGTTTGCAAAAAATGATGCAACAGGGGCAAGGATAATTCCTTTTAAAATTATATTATTTAAAGCAGCAATTTCAATTTGCTGCTTTTTTTATGCCCTTTTTTAAAGCTTAAATTGAATTTTAAACGCAATTTAACAACATCTGTTTTCAAGCAAACGCTGCTTTGTGTAAATTCACTCAAAATAAAATTGTGAAGTCACAAATTACGAAGGTCACATATTCCTTATTCTTTTTATGCTGTATCTTTTATAGTATTTGTGAAGCCCAGAACATGAAGCAAAAAGACAGTCTAAAATTGACCAATAAGGAAGTTCCCGATGTGATATGGAGAGAAGCCTATGTAGCCTTATCTCATTATCCCGAGCTAAAGGACACCCCGATAACATTTAAATTCAAAAAAAACATAAAGAAATCCTTTATGCAGGCGCAACCTAGCTTCTCAGGGATTTTTAAAAATCGTAAAAAAAGGGCTTATTTTATTTTTATCAACGAAGAAATAAAAATCGAAGATGAAGTTTTTACGGTAACCTCTGCCCCATCTGATGTAATTATTGGGTGGATTGGGCACGAGCTTGGCCATGTAATGGATTATAGAAACCGTAGCGGAATAAACCTGTTTTGGTTTGGGGTAAGATATATTACTTCACATAATTATATTAGAGAGGCTGAAAGGGCTGCCGATACCTATGCGGTTAATCATGGTTTAGGGAATTATATTATCGCCACCAAAGATTATATATTAAACCAGTCTAATCTTTCTGAAAATTATAAAAACAGAATAAAGAAGCTCTACTTATCTCAGGAAGAAATTGTAGAGCTTGTAGAAGATCTTAATGAATTAAAAGAAGAATCTGAAGAGAAAGATTAAACTAGTATTTGTTGGTTTTAAGTTCTTTTTCCACAAAGGATTCAAATTCAGCGAATTTCTCTTCGTTCATTACTTTTTCCATTTTTACCTGCCCGCCTTTCTTTTTATTGGCACCACTCCATTCAGGAAAAATGGCCGGCGGCACTTTGGTCACCTTTACTCCTTTTAAAGCTTTACTTCGTGCTACACCATAATTCTTATTGGCATTTTTAAGACTTTCATCTAAAGCTTCAGCCAGTTCCTCTTCACTAATGTTGGCCTCTGTACCTAAGTACCAGGAATGATAAAATTCCCCATCTTCAAAACGTTTCGCTGCAATTGTAAATTCAGGGATTTTAATATCAAATTTTTCCTCTAACTCTTTTACCGCATCATTCATTTTATTTACCGAAAGTTGCGAGCCTACAACATTTAGGAAAAATTTTGTTCTTCCGGTAATCCTAATTTCGTGCTTTTCTTTATTGGTAAATTTAATGGTATCCCCAATAATATAACGCCAGGTACCAGAAACAGTACTAATAAGCAACACATAATCTTTTTCTTCTTCAACATCGGCTAAAGGCACTACTGGTGCATCTTCAGTTAAAGAACCATCCTGATTTATATACTCTGGTTCGAAGGGTACAAATTCAAAATAAACACCGTTATCCAATAGCAATTTCATACTATGGGTATCGGGACGATTTTGCAACGCTAAAAATCCTTCTGAAGCCAGATAAGTATCTATTACCTTAACCGGTTTTCCCAGTAATGCATTAAAACTTTTCTCGTAAGGCTCAAATGCTACTCCTCCACTGGCATAAACCTGTAAATTTGGCCATACTTCGTGAATGTGCTTTACATTATGATACTCGATAACTTTTTTAAGCATAAGCTCCATCCACGAAGGAATACCGCTTAATGCCCCTATATCCCAGTTTTTAGCATTTTCGGCTATGCGTTCTACACGCTCGTCCCAATCTTCGATTTTGGCAATTTCTTGCCCCGGTTTATAATAGCTCCTAAACCAGAAAGGGATATTACTGGCACTAATTCCGCTAATTTCACCCTCCTCATGATCTCCTTCATGATGCAAATCGGTAGAACTTCCAAGCATCATAATTTCTTTTTCAAAAAACTCGGGTTCCAAATCAAAATTCGATAAAGCACCCACCTGTTTTATGCCTGCATTTCTAATACTCTCGATCATTTCGTTGGTCACCGGAATTTTTTTGCTAGATTTCCCGGTAGTACCAGAACTCAATGCAAAATAATTTGGTTTTCCCGGCCATGTTATATCTTCAGCGCCTTCATGAATTTGGCTCCACCAACGCTCATTTAATTTGTTATAATCAAAATAAGGAACATTTTTAGCAAAAGCAGCTTCGATATCTTCGGCTTTAAGGATTTCATTGAAATTATAAAATTTACCAAAGGCGGTATCCTTAGCCTTTTCCAATAAATTTTTCAGTACTCCTTTTTGAGCTTTTTCAGCATCAGGTTCAGAAACTATTGTGTCTCTTAAATCGATCAAACTTTTAATTAATGATCCTATAATCGCCATTTTTTGTCGTTTTTTATTTGAATTTGAAGATAATTAAATCTAAAAACCGGAAGCTTCATTTTTTGATTCATTTATCAATTATTTAACGCTGAAACACAAAAAATTATGAGCTTATATTTTCCGATACTTTAATCCCTAATAAATATCCAATAACAACCTTATAACTTTCCGTTTATAAAATTCCTGAGTTTTAAAAGTAATTTCAAAAATGACTGAAGATTCAAGAACCTTGAGAAAAGTTTGCGAGCTATACAGTATATCCCTATAGCTATAAAATGAGACATTAAATACCTGTAATCAGGGAATAAAAGCATTCCAGATGCTTTGAATTGATTAAGATTAAGAGGTTAAAGAACTATTAAGAATATTTTTTTTCATTTTACATTTTGTTGACATTCAAGACTAGGGGATTTTTCAATTTTCATACTCCTAATAGTAAACGTGGAAATTGAAAATGCAGGACATAACTCCTAAAGAATTAAAATGTATTAGATATCTCACCAATGAGATGTCTACCGAAGACCGATCGGTTTTTGAAATTGAACTTAGTATTGATAACGAGCTAAAGGCCTTATACCTTGAATATCTTAATATCTGGAAGGCCTATCCATCCAATGATTTAGAGCTTCACCATGAGAAAATACAGCAAAAAATTGAGGGTAAGATAAAACAAAAGATAGTCCCCAAAAAACTGTATGCTTACGCAGCACTTTTACTAATCCTAATTGTTTCAGGTTTCAGTATTTTCTTTTTTTCAGGTGAATCCAATTACACCAACATTAAAATTGCCGAAGCTGGGGAGCGGCTGCGGTTTAAACTTCCAGATAGTAGTGACGTTGTTTTAAACTCAGGTTCCAAATTAAAATATGCCCAAAATTTCGATAATCCCCGGGAAGTATGGCTGGAAGGAGAAGGTTTTTTCGATGTCATTAAAGACCCTGATCGTCCTTTTATTGTCCATACCCATGACATGAAGATTAAAGTACTGGGAACAAGTTTTGGGATCAATACATTCTCTGAACACCAAACCGTGTCTTTGGCTACCGGGAAAGTAAATGTTGTTTTAAAACCTTCGAATGACGAAGTAAACCTGTTGCCAAACGAGCAGCTCACCTACAGTGCCACTACACACGAGGTAACCAAGAGAAGTTTTAACCCAGAAAAGGCGATGGCCTGGAAAGAAAATATCCTTCTGTTGGATAACCTTTCCTTAAAAAATGCTTTACCAAAGATCAATGATTTTTTTGGAGTTCAATTTTCCATTAAAGATAAAACACTCGAAAATCAACGAATTACAGGGGCTTTTAAAGACCAAAATCTTGAAGAATTTATAAGCTCTATGGAGTTTATCACCAACCTGCGGGTGATTAAAAAGAAACCTCATCACTACCTAATTATAGCTTCAGATGAAAATTAAAAAGCCATTACCACTTCCTAATAGCATCCCTAATACGCTTAAGGAAGATCTGGATTTGTTTCAGCAAATCTCAGAAGGAAAGTACGCTGCTTTAGAGCTATTATTTAATAAATATTATGATGCTCTTTGCCGATTTGGTCTAAGCTACCATAAAAACATCAGTATTGTCGAAGAAAAAGTTTCTGATGTTTTTATCCTTTTATGGAATAAACGAAAAGAGCTAAATCAAATAGAAAAACCAAAATCCTACCTCTATGTAATTGCAAAAAATAGCCTTAAAAAACCTGTAAGATCACATTTAAGTTTTTCCACAGAATCCAAACAGCGACCTATACTTTTCTCCCCAAGTACTGAAGACGAGATTATAGACAAAGAACAAAAAGAAATCAACGCGAAGATTATTCAATCTATTCTAAAATCAATCCCTAAAAAATCAAGACAGATTTTTGAATTAAGCAGAATTGACGGTTTTAAATATCGTGAGATTTCAGAAATAATGGATATATCTCCACGTACCGCAGAAAATCATATCGCTATTGCTATGAAATATATTAGTAAAGGCCTAAAGGAATTTCATAAAAACAATCACTAATCAAAACAAATAACGCTTTAATCACAAAATGAAACGCAAAATTTTACTACTCGCTCTTGCTACATTTTCTTTGGCGACTCATCTAGAAGCCGCTGAAAATGAGCAAAAAAAAGCTAGCAGCACCAAGGTTTTAAATACTATAAACCTTAACCTTAAAAATGTTAGTGTAGAAAAAGTCTTTAAAATTATCGAATCTCAGGCTCAGAAAAAATTTATTTATCGATCTGATCAGCCTTATTTAAAAAGAGACATCAGCATAAATATCAATAACGCTAATCTTGAAGAAGCCTTAACTGAATTGCAACGACTTACTGCATTGCAATTCAGGATTTCTGATGATAGCATTCTGGTAAAAGAAACAACGGAACATAACCAGCAGAAACGAGAAATTAAAGGTGTGGTAAAAGATAATCACAACATGCCCATACCCGGTGCAAGTGTTTTTGTGAAAGGCACTGACATTGGAACGGCCACCGATTTTGATGGGAATTTCAGCTTAACTATTCCCGCAAATGCCCAAACACTAAGCATCACTTTTGTTGGCTATCAAAGAGCAGACGTAGCAATTACCGATCAAACGGAATTTGTTATTAATTTACAAGAAGATACCAATACGTTAGATGAAATTGTGGTGGTCGGTTATGGCACTGAAAAAAGAGAAAACATTACCGCTTCGATCTCATCTGTAGCTCCTGAAGAAATTCAATCCTTACCAAAAGCCAATGTCACTGAAATGTTACAGGGAAGAATGCCAGGCGTACAGGTGATGAGTGATAACCGTCCCGGCGGTGGCACCTCTATTAGAGTAAGAGGTTTTAGTACAATAAACAACAATGATCCTTTGGTTATTATTGATGGCGTCCCTACTGCCAATGGTTTAAGTAGTATTAACCCACAGGATATAGAAAGCTTACAGGTATTAAAAGACGCGGCTTCATCGTCAATTTATGGATCGCGTGCAGCAAACGGGGTGGTCGTGATTACCACTAAAAAAGGCCTTAATAAAGATTCATTTTCGGTAAGCATGGATGGCTATGCCGGGATCCAATCGGCATTTAATTTACCAAGAATGCTAAATGCCCAGCAATATGGAGATTTATTATGGCAAGCTTATCGCAATGATGGCCAAACACCGGCGCATGACATTTATGGGAACAATCCTAACCAGGCTGAAATTCCTACCTGGTTAAATGATGAACAAACTATCCCTAGTGGTGATGTAGATTGGGTAGACGAGATTATGCGCCCGGCATTAATTCAGAATTATAATATTTCGATCCAAAAAGGATCAGAGAAAGGCCAACACTCTTTTTCTCTTGGTTATTATGATCAGGAAGGGGTTATTGAATATACCGATTTTGCAAGATATTCGGCACGATTTAATTCCAGCTATAATATTACCGACTGGCTAACTATAGGAGAAAATTTCTCTGGTTCTTATACTAAAGAAGTTGCGGTTGGTACCAACAGCTCTTTAGGAAGTATCGTCTATAATGCATTTCAGTTTCCTTCTATAGTGCCGGTAAAAGATATTAATGGAGAATATGCCGGAAATCCAATAAACGATATAGGTAATCCACTGGGAAGCTTGTACAGAAGTAAAGATAATGACCGAAAAAACGTTCGTGCTTTTGGTAATGCTTATGCCAGCCTGAATTTTGGGGATTTTGAATTTAAATCTTCTTTTGGTCTGGACTATAATAACTTCAACTATAGAAATTTTAGTCCGGTTTACGATGAAATTCTTGCACAAAACACCATCAATAGCTTAAGTACAGAAAACAACTATAACTATCAGTTTACTTTTACAAACACGGTAAATTATGCCAGATCTTTTGATGATCATAATCTGGACATCTTAGTTGGACAGGAAGCTATCGAATATTATCAGGAAGCTTTTTCAGGATCGCGCCAAAACTTCCTTTACGAAGATCCTAATTTTAGGTACTTAAGTTTTGGTACAGAGAACCAGCTAAATAGTGGTGGTGCGCTCCAATGGAAATTAAACTCTTATTTTGGTCGTGTTAAGTATAATTTTGATGAAAAGTACTTACTAACCGCTACGGTAAGACGTGATGGAACTTCCAGGTTGGCCAATAATAACTGGGGAACTTTTCCGGCATTTTCGGCTGGATGGCGTTTAGATAAAGAAGACTTCTTTGATCTGGGTAATGGCTTTAACAGTATGATGCTTCGTGCCAGCTGGGGACAAACAGGGAATCAGCAAGTACCCTCCTACTCTACCGTAGACAGTTACAGCAATAATACTAATTATAGTGATTACGCGATTGGAGGAGGACAAAACTCGGTTTCTACCGGTTTAACGCAAACACGTGTACCAAACCCAAACTTACAATGGGAAACCACTACGCAAACTACAATTGGGGTTGATCTTGGTTTCTTTAACCGTAAACTTAATGTCACTGCTGAAGTTTATAATAAAGTAACCGAAGATATTCTTGTGTACAACGCTGTACCGCTTACCTATGGAGGAACTAATGATGGCCAGTGGATCAACGATGGTAAGATGGAAAATAAAGGTTACGAACTAAATATTGAGTATAATGACCAAAAAGGAGAATTTAAATATAATTTGGGTTTAAATCTTTCTGGATATAAAAACGAATTAACTGAATTGCATAGTGTTGCTTATCTGGGAATCCCAAGTTCTTCGCTGCATAGTGTTAATTTTGATCAGGAAATTTCAAGAAGTACTGTTGGACAGCCTATTGCCTCTTTCTTTGGCTATGAAGCCGATGGATTATTTAAAAGTCAGCAGGAAGTTAATGATTATGGACTCCAGCCAGATGCGCAGCCGGGTGATATTCGATTTAAAGATATCAACAACGATGGTGTGATTAACGATGAAGACCGTACTTACATAGGGTCACCCCATCCCGATGTTGTGTTAGGTTTAAATGTAAAACTAAATTACAAGAACTTCGATCTTGGCATGTTCTTTAACGGTAGCTTTGGTAATGATATCTATAATCTTACCAAGTATAAAACACAGTTTTTTAACCAGTCGGCTTACAACAAGGATTCTTCTTTACTAGGGGCATGGACACCAGAAAATCCAAACTCCAATATTCCAAGATTAAGTTTAGACGATGCCAATAACAATATCCGTCCATCTTCCTATTATATAGAAAATGGTTCGTACCTAAAACTAAACAATCTACAATTAGGCTATACCCTGCCAGATAATGTTTTAAGAGATGTTACTTTAAGATTGTACGCACAGGCCAGTAACGTTTTTACGATTACCGATTATAGCGGAATGACTCCTGAAATCGGACTTCAAAATTACTCCAGTAACAGCCGTAACCTGGATATTGGTGTAGATCGTGGGATCTACCCGCCCTCAAGAACATTCGTATTTGGATTTAACCTAAACTTTTAAAAGCACAAAAAATGAAAATTAATTCTAGAATTTTAAAGCTCGTGCTTGTATTTATCGGTATAAGCACCCTATCCTGCTCAGATGATTATTTGGATGAAGTTACCTATGGAGAAGTTTCCCCTGATGAAATGACCAATCCCGACAATGTTGAGAGAGCTATAATTTCAGCCTACAGTGTTTTAAACGGTCAGTTTGATGGTGCCTCTAACGCGTACAACTCCCCGGCTTCAAATTGGAGTTTTGGAGATGTTATTTCAGATGATGCTTATAAGGGCGGCGGTGGAACTGGTGACCAAAACAATATTCACCAGATGGAAATTTTCAATACCAATCCTACAACACTGGACATCGAACGTAAATGGATGGCACTATACGAAGGTGTAAAAAGAGTGAACGAAGCAATGCGTCTTTTAGCAGCTTCAGAAAATTTTGATGAAAATCTAAGAAGTCAACGTCAGGCCGAATTACACTTTTTACGAGGTCATTATTATTTTGAATTGAAAAAAATATACAATCATATTCCCTATATCGATGAAACGGCAGCCGAAGTGAAAGATTATGCAAAATCGAATACCGAATTTACTTCCGAAGAATTATGGAATAAAATTGAAACCGACTTTGAAGCTGCCCTTAAAGTTTTACCTGAAACGCAAACTGAAGTAGGACGGCCCACACGTATTGCCGCTCAGGCTTATTTAGCAAAAACCTATTTGTTTCAGGGGGGATGGCAATTAGCTTACGATGCCACCACCGCTGTTATAAATAGTAATTATGGCTTAATGGACGATTTTCAGGAATTATTCTTACCTGAAAATGATAACAATAAAGAAGTGATTTTTGCAGTCCAACAGAGTATTAATGATGGACAGCCAAGTAATTATAACGGTAGCATTGGTGACCGCTTATTAGCCCCGGGCGGACCATTTTATGCACAATATGGATTTCATAGGCCCTCACAAAACCTGGTAAATGCTTTTAAAGTAAATGCGGAGGGTTTACCTGCAAACAGTAACGAAAATTTAACCGATACCGATCCTGTAGACCCAAGGATAGATATTACGATTGGCAGACCCGGTATTCCTTATAAAGACCTTAATATTCTTTACGAAGCTGACTGGGCTAGAGATCTGGCTACCTACGGAGCATTTGGTCCTAAAAAAAGAATTGTTTCTGCAAACTCACCGTATCACTTAGAAGTTTGGCCTTATGTTAGTGCATTAAATTATTATATTATACGGTTTGGAGAGGTTATTCTTTGGCGAGCTGAAGCCGCGGTTGAATTAGGGAAGCTTGAAGAAGCACGCCAATTAGTGAACCAAATACGGGAAAGAGCTAAAAACTCGGCTTACGTAAAAACTTTAGACGGTTCTAAAGATGCTGCCAATTACGAAATCGAACTTTATAACACAGCCTGGACAGATAAAAGTTTAGCCAGAGAAGCGGTAAGGACAGAGTCCAGATTAGAACTAGCTTTAGAAGGTCATCGATTTTTCAACCTTGTTCGCTGGGGCATTGCCGATAAAGTGATTAGTGACTACCTTAAGGTAGAAAAAACCAGAAGAACACATTTATCGAATGCCAGTTTTACGGCAGACAAAAATGAATATATGCCAATACCACAAGCTTATATCGATGGTATTGAAGATGGTTTAGTGACCCAAAATACTGGGTATTAGTTTGATTTGTTTTTGATTTCAACAGGGGTTTCGATAAAGCCCCTGTTTTTTGATTTCATATTTATGAAAATCTTATTGAGGAATTAAAAAATTAGTAAACAACCTAGTAACAAGCCCACTAGGTTGTTATTATAAAATTATGATCAGTTTCGAAACATCTCCATTTTCATAGTCCTCGGGAAGACACGAGAGTATTTAATCTCGATTATAAAATAAGCACAAATTGAATACCCTAAGAAAAACAAATGTTTCCTAAACCAATTCTTATGATAAAATACATTTTGATTGTAGCATTCTTTCTAACGCACAGCGGAAGCTTTGCTCAGGAAAACCCTTACGTGTACCAAACTTTATCGAAAAAGAACTTTTACTTTTTACATGCTATTGAAAATAATAGTGAAGTAAAAGAGGTATTGATTCAGGATAAATCACTTTCAAAACTGCTAGGGGAACAAAAAAAGCAGATCGCTGCATCTTTTCATAATCAAGAAAATATTCTGGACAGCCTTATTGCTCCTTATTTAATAAGTAAGGTAGATTCTAAAAAAATATGTGATCATTTAAATCGCATTTATAACAAATCTCCCCGGTTTAAAAATTTTATAGAAAATAATATTCGAAATTCCGGAGCCTATGTTTTATATGATAAACTGGAAGCCAAAGAATTGATTGAAAATATATGGAAGCTCAATGCTGAAGGGATTAACCATATTTTAAACGTTTACGGCATGGGAAAAAAGCCACAATATGCTACGATAGATTCTGTTTCTTATGATGTAAAATCCGATTATTATAAAGGAGCAATAGCCATGTGGAGTGATCATATTGCTTCAGAAGTAAAAGAAAAAGACCTATGGTTTAATCCTTCCCTAAATTTTGCCTTATCCTTACTATATCTAAATCATCGTGATGAAGCCGCTCGCTATGAACCTCTTGAAGAAACGGAAAACAAAAAAACAGTTGAAAATATAAAGAATATTGATTTTAAAGCTTTTCCATACGCCTCTATTTTAATTTTAGGTAATGGCCCTGAAAATTATAAAGATCGTTTATCTGCTCTGGGTAAATTAAACATAAAACTAGGAGTAAAGGAATATCTTAAAGCCAAGGCACCACTAATTGTGGTCTCTGGAGGACATGCTCACCCTTTTAGAGCCGAATATTGTGAAGCTATAGAAATGAAGAAAGAACTTATAAATGAATACCATATTCCAGAAAACAGCATTATTATAGAACCTCATGCCAGGCATACTACAACCAATCTGAGAAACGCCAGTAGATTATATCTAAAATATGGTTTCCCGGTAAAAAAAATACACCTGGTTGTAACAAATAACATGCACAGCCAATATGTAAAAAGCGAAAACTTTAAGAATCGCTGTTTACAAGAATTGGGATATTTACCGGCTAAAATTATGAATAGAATTAATGACACTACTATCGAATTTCAACCTCTTAAAAATTCTTTACAACAAAATCCTATCGAACCTTTAGATCCCTAACCTATTTGCGTATTTGATTTATAGTCTCTAAACCGATCAAAACCTTAGTTTTGTTTCAAAGTTTTATAAAGCATTTAAAGATTGAATGAATTTTCATGAAAAAAATTGTGTCTAGAAACCACCAAAATGGAAACCTCTTTTACACCAAGGACTTAAAGTATGAATCCAACAATCTTTTGAAAATAAACAACTTTATAAGGTAGTCGATACACCTATCGGTTATAAATAAAATAAACAGATTTAATTATCTTTTTTCCATGAAGCTAAAAAATATAAAATATTGTCACTGCTTTTGTTATTGATCAACTCCCTGCTCATTTTGGATTCACTTATATCAAAATTCAACAATAGATAAAGAATTTAGAGTGATAAAAATATTCTGAATCAGGATTAAACGGCTTTGCAACAGTATTGGTTGGTTATGGTTAATTCAATTCCTAGCCTATCAAACAATCGATTACCAAAATATATACTGTTGCATTTATAGCCGAATTATACTCATTCTTCCTAAAATAGTTTTCCTAGATTCTATGCTAGTTATGCAACTATCTCTGTTTACAAATTACTAATGATATGAGTTATTAATTAGAGGGTAAACCGTCTTCTTTAAAGCCCTGTACAATAAGGGCATTCATAATATAAAGAAAATCATCCCCCGTATCTTCATGAGCTCCGTTTATTCCATAAGGCCAAAAATGAATATCATCTCCGTGCATCGCAGTATCCGCTCCGTTAGTCATCATAGATAGCACAGCATTTGCCCTTGCAGCACTGTAATAGGAATCATCATTGTCTATTATAAATTTCCAGGTCCAATGCTGGCCAACCCCTACCGTATGCGCCATCTCGTGCATGGCGGTACCGGTGCGCTGATAACTGGCATTGGCCCCCATATTGATCCACCCATCAAAATTTGCATCTGCAGTAGGTGTGCCGGGCGAATAATTAACAGTCACGTGCTTTTGGATAGCGGTATAATTGCTATAATACCAGGTCGCCGTATCAAAAGCTTCTTTTATTCGCTGATGATTTTCATTATTAGGATCAAGAGTACCGTTAAAAGACCATGTAAAATTCCCTTGCTCTAAGGTCTTATATTGAGTAGCTTCTCCATAGTGAGTTTTACCATGTTCGGTAATGGCATAAGGCTTATAGAAATAAGTCGTGTTCGCTTCTAGATCGGTCATTCGGTATTTAAATGTTGAATTCAGGCCTTCTTGCTTCAGTTTAGTACCGCTTTCTAAATCAAAAGATTCCTGAGTAGAATATAGTACGCCAACCTCAACCAATTCATCTTCGCCACGTTCCGTAAGCTCAACATCAGTCCAAATGTCATGAGGACCACTTACTATAGTATCATTCATTTTAAAACTTGGAGGTACGGCAGTCTTGGTTGTGAAACTAACTTCATTGCCATAGGAAATACCTTTTGCATTTTTTGCAAATGCTCTGGCATAGTAAGTTTCACCTTCAGAAAGGTCCGTTAATTTTACTTCAAATTCACCAGAACCTTTGAAACTATTTGGTTCTTTTTTAGAAGAATTATAATCGGGTGTAGAAGTTAAGGCATAGCATATCCCCTGCTCTTTAACAGAACTTCCCCCATTGTCTTCAATCTTTGCCAAAATAATTGCACTAAAGGCTTCTACCTCATTGGCTTCGATAGTTTTTAAGGAAGCCAAATCAGTTTCTTTTGGTGGTTCCTGGCCCGTAGTTTCCCCATTAATGCTATCTGAAGAGCAGCTTATAAGCAGCATTAGCATGGGGAAAAAGAAAGTTATTTTTTCTATTGTTTTCATATATAAACTTTAAAATATTTAATTCGTCATAAACTCCCTAAAAGTTTGATAAGGGAATTAGTTTTCTGCTCCTGGGGTTGCTGATACATGAATATTTTTCGCGCTAAAAATTTGAGATTCACTACGTACAAGTGAATTATCATTTGTAGTACCACTGGCACCTTCCATCTGCATATTGATTATTAACCAAAAGCGATCGTTAGTAAAATCCTTTATTTCAGAAGATCTTAATTGATCATCGATAAACATTTTTACTTCAGTTTCAACGTCATCTATTCTGCGCATAGTTAATTTATAGTTATGCCACTCAGAAGAAGCGTCAGGTATATCCGTATAAACTGTTGTCCATACTGTTTGATCCCACGACGGTCCAGTTACCGTATTTTGCAGATTCGAAGTTGTCCCCTTAAATTCCAGGATATCAATTTCTGGCGGCCAGGAATCTACCCCGGTAATCCAAAACGCCGGCCAAGAGCTTGGTGCGGTAGGCGCTTTAAAATCTCCACTTATTTCCCAGTCAGGCAATTCTTCTGTAACCTGTATTTTTTGTTTTGCGTGTACAGCACCTGAATGAAAAGTGATGCGTAAATGGGGATCTGCCGTGCTATATCCTTCCCAAGCCCAGTCTATCCATTCAGAATGAATTTGTAAAACTCCATCATTTAGGTTTACATTTTCCTCAAACATTCTTGCTGATCCATTATGATCTGCCCCCCAAGGGTACAGCATATTCCAATCCTTATTAAAATTTTCTAGAGAACTAAAACTTGACTCATCAATATAGACGATAGGCTTAATAACTGCTTTTGTTTTGAAGCTAGCAGGAAGACTGTATCCATTGCCCAATTCATTTTTAGCGAAAGCTTTCAGGTAATATTCGGTGTCCTCTATAAGTCCATTAATCTCTACAGAAAATTCGCCAGAACCTTTAACAGCAGTAGCCAGTTTTTCATTTACCTGTGTAAAATCTTCAGATTCAGACCAAACGACACCTCTCTCTTTAATAGTCCCATGCCCATCATCCTCAATTTTACCTTTAATCATTACTGAAGTCTCTGTTATATTAACGACTTCTACTTCTTTGAGAACAGGTTCAATTATGGCTTCAGACTTTTCAGTTTCTTGAATCCCTAACTCTTCCTCGTCATCATTTGAAGAACAACTTGTAAAAAAAACAAAGAGTAGAATGTTAAATATTGATATTGCTCTTATCATATAATATTTTTAAAAAAAGGCTGCCTAAAAACTATATTTCAATAAGCCTTCCCTACAGTGATACGGGATAATTAGGCTTATTAAAAAAGGTTAGACAGCCTCTTGGTATTTAATTTGAATACTATTGTTTGATAAGCTTAAACGAATTGACCTGCAAATAAAGTCCCACTCCATCCTTATTAGTGGTTTCTGCCCCTATCGAAACCCTGGTAGGTTCGGTCAACGTAAAAGTCATACTTATAGAATTCCCTTTATCAGAATCAACACGGTCGTAGACTATGCTTTGGTCTGAAGTTTCAACATCTGCAACATCTGGTAAAGTGCTACCTTTGGCTACAATAAAATAAGCTTGGTCTGTATCGCTCCGGGTACCACTATAGTTGGTGGCAAATAGCTCTATTTGATAGTCATAAGTTCCTGCATCAAGAAAAACCGTTTGATACACCTTACCATTAACGATATTAGGCTGCTCCCAACCACTTTCTAAATCCCAGGTCTTAGACTTACCATCATAAGCCCCTTGAGAACCGTTATCATTATGACTCATTGCGGCATCATTATGTATCCAATACTCCGGTGTTCCCCATCTACTTCCAGAAGATGCTAACTGATAGGGTTTGCTTGCATTTTTAAGGTAAGGAGCCTGAGTAAATTTGTCCAATGAAAAAGAATTAATTTTCAAATAACGACCTGCACCTTGATTGTTAGTGGTTTGAACGCCGATAGATACCTGAGTGGTTTCATCTAACGTAAAAATCAGATCCCTTTGTAAACCGTTTGATTTGTTTATACGCTCCGATGCCAAAGTTGCCGTGGAGGTTTCTACATCATCAACATCAGGTAATGTAGCACCTTCAGCTACTGTAAAATAGCCTTTATCTAAATTGTTATCAGCCCCTTCATAGTTTAGCTCTTTGATATCGATACTATAAACATAGGTCCCTGCTGGTAAAACAAAGGTTTGGTACACTTTTGCATTCAACAGGTCTGGCTCATTCCAACCACTTTCCAAATCAAAAATATCGCCGTCAAGAGCTCCATAACCCGAATGGCTCAAAGCAGCCTCATTATGAATCCAGCCTGCCGGGGTACCCCATCTATCTCCTGATTCCAATTTTTCAAAAGGATAGGTAGCATTAACAAAATAAGGAGGATCGGTTAACTTTGCTTCGGGAATAAATGACTTATATTCTGTATAAAAGGTATCAATGCTGGTGGGTTCTGGTAAAAATACCGTTCTATATCGATACTCTGAACCACTGGTATAATCTTCAATTTGAGCCTGAGTGGAATCTATAGGCACAAATATTTCTTGTAATTCTGAGCTATTGACTGATGTATATTCCATTTCGGTACCCAAAACCCCAGTAGTTCGATCCATATTGGCGTAATTCACGGTTAAATTACTACCTATAAGCTCATTACCTATTACCGGCCTGTTATATAGTGAACTCTGATAACGTTCCCCATAAACCTCTCCAGTAGTGTATTGAGGTATAGAGGTATTTCCTAAACCGTCAAAAGTACGAACCTCAAAATTATAGATGTTTTCTGAAATATCATTAATAATCACTTCTAAAGTATCTACCCCCGTAGTACGTGTTACAGGAACTACTACCGAGTCTTTCATACTATTCCAATAAACCCGAAAACTTTTAATTTTTGGATCGGCATCTACTATTCCCTGAATTTTTATACGATTTCTTCCAGAAAAGGCTTTTAGGGAATCAACCTTTTCTGTATAGTTGATTTCCCCTCCTTTAACAAATTCTTTATAATCATCGATATCAGCTACATCTGAGCAAGACCAAAGGAAAGCAAAACCAAGAATCAGATATAAGTAAATTTTTATTTTTTTATTCATGATTTCTATTTTAGATTAAAATTTAGTGTTACCATAAACCTGTAGTTCTCCTATGGCAAGACTTTTACCACCTTCCCAGTTTTCTAAATTCCTTATCCGTATATAGCGTACTTTAGGCATATCTGCAGGTATCTCCCAACTAAAACCAGCTAAGGCAGTTTCATAATCCTCATTATTTTGCTGCCCATAAGGTAAACCTGAAGGTTTAGTTTCTTCATAAGTACCAAGAAGTGTCCAACTGCTTAGATCTCCCGAAGTGTCTAATTCTGAAGCACCATAAATCTCAAATTTCTTCATACAACCTTTATAATAGTAAGTTCTACCATTAAAATACTCTGGATAATCCCATATTACAATGCGGCTTAATTTAGCCTCGACCTGAAGATCGAATGTAAACATGTGTAAATTTTCGGTATAGGTTCCCTGAGTCAAATAAACTCCTGCCCAGTTCATCAAATTCCCATCCCACAAACCATCCAAAGGTGTTGAGTTATGTCTAGGTGCATCATTTGGTAATTTAATTCCTTTATAAGGTGTAGGAATAGCTTCTTCAAAAAGCGGCTTTATTGTTGTAAAAAGCGTATCTGTATAGTTTAACCAACGATCTCGTACTGTAATAGCAAACTCCCTGGGAATAGTATCATACCCCCTTATTGTTCGCTTTATTTCATCGGTTTTAGTGTAAACACTGAATGGATTTATTACCCAGTCGCCCAAATCATTCTTTTCCATCAAAAGTAGTGCTAGATCCTCTCGATCTGGATTTTCGGCATTAATATATAAACCTCCAAAAGCAGCGCCTGATTCAATCGTTTCGAAAACATCGTAAATAGGTGCTTTTAAAGGATTTACCGTAACCTTTACCGGTTCAGACTCTTTTTCACTTCTATTTACCGTAGTAATTTCGACCTCATTTGATTCTTCCCCTGCAAACCCCTCAAGAAGCATCGTTGAGTTGTAATAAGATGATTTTACTACCATCTCCCTACCATTGGCTAGAGTGTACTCTGCTTTAACATAAAGTAAATCCTGATCTTCAGGCAGCCTATATGATATTTTTGCCTTACCTGGCAAATTTTCAACACTTACATCTGAAACCTGTTGGGGTGCTACTTCATTACTTTCTAAAGGTGTTTGTAAATCTTCATCAGAACAAGAAATCATTCCTATGATTGTTCCAATTACTGCTAGATAATTTAAAATTTTTGTTTTCATCTTCTTCAATTTTTATTAATTCCACCCAGGATTTTGTACCAGATTTGGATTCTGCAACAAAGCATATTCCCAAATTGGCCAGAAATAATCTCGAGGAGAAACAAAACGTTGCTGGTGAAGGGTTCGAATTTGATAATAATCGGCCTCTTCTTCGCCATAAACATTCCAGCCCTGTATTGGTTTATTAAGTTCTCTTACTGCACTTTTCCATCTTAACATATCCCAATAACGCTGCCCTTCAAAGGCCAATTCTATAAGACGTTCTTGATGAATAATATCTCGAAGACCACTCTTAGACTCTGGCTTATTCGGATTGTTTGAAAAGTTTATCCAAGAATCTTTTACACCTTCTAGCCCGGCTCGTTCACGTATAGCATCAAGATATTCAAAGACTTCTGATGTAGGCCCATTTACTTCATTAAGAGCTTCTGCATATATAAGATAGAGATCAGCGAGTCGCATTTCGGGCCATGCATAATTTCTATAAGATGCTCCGTTCTCACCAAAACTTTGATCATTATTCACCAGTTTTTTACAAAAATAACCGGTAACATTGAAGAAAAAGGCATGATTACTACCTGCATAATCTGCATATTTCGCTTCTATGTGCGATTCATCTTCCACATCTTGATCAGCATTTCTGTACCATATTGCACCGTCAAAACCTAAATCAGCATAAAAACGATGCTCTCTATCAAAGTTTAAACGAGAAGTACGGTATCCTTGAAGTATATTGTTCTTTTCTGTCCCATTGGCTTCCCTTATCTCCAGAATATCCGAAAAATCAAGAGTTTTGTCTTCATGAATAGGCACACCATTTTTAGAATAAAACAATTTGGCCATATCTAAAGTAGGAGATACAATTTTCTCAGCAGCCCTATGGTTATCATCTATTGAAAGAGGCGCCATGCATTGACGTTGTAAATCAGATACTATACTTTGCGTATTAGGCCAAATCACCTCTTCGCTTCTTCTTAAAGTCACTGCGTTACGTATGCTTAGCTTAAATGATGTGGTATCTGTGAGATTAAAGGTATTACCTGAGAATTTATAAAGCGCATGTCCAGAACTTTCAGCCAGAGTAATCGCCTCTGATGCAGCATCAACAACCTCCTGCCATTTAGAAGCTTCATAAGAAGTATTGTATAAAAGAGTTCCATCAGTATTAGCCACACTTACCAAATCCTCATTACCATTAAACAATGGGCTTGCAGCAGTAAGCAATACACGCGCTTTTAGACTTTTTGCTATAACCGAAGTAATACGGCCATATTCCGTATTTTGATCTGCTATAGATGGAGGTAATACAGCAGCCGCTTCATCCAATAATTGTACAATATAATCGATACCTTCATCAAAAGGTGAACGTGGCACATAAAACTCAGAGACATCTGCGTCTACATCTATACTCTTATCCAAAATAGGTACCGCTCCGTACATGCGCATCAAATAGAAGTGGTAATAAGCTTTTAAAAATTTACCTTCTGCAATCCAACGCTCTCGCTCACTGGCACTCATATCAGGCACCTGATCAGGATCTTTAAGATTTTCTATTAAGATGTTACAATGCCGAATACCCTGGAATATAGCATTGGCCTGAGACCTCCCATCCCAAGCATTGAAAAATGGATCACCCACTTGTTGAAGACCTAAGGCAATGTTTAAAGAATAAACGGTAACAGCCTGAAATTCATCTGGTATCCACATCTCATCTCCAGCCAAAAAAGCTGGATTACCTGTTAAACTACCATTTGAGGGCATATAAGAATAACACGTAAAAAGGTACTTCTCTGCTTCATTTCTAAGATTAAAAACCTTATCGATGGTATTTATATTATCGGGCACAACATCTAAAAAAGAGTCTTCACAAGAACTAAATGTTAGAATCCCACCAAGAGCCAATACAATTGACCAAAGACGAAAATTATTTTTGTTTATATCTAAAATCATATCCTTTTTTTTAAAAATCAAATTGCAAACCTAAATTATAAACCGATTGTATAGGATATCCAAGGCCGTTCCCTCCCATCTCAGGATCCCAAAGGTCAAAACTACTCCATACTGCTAAGTTTAACGCACTAACATATACTCTCAAAGACTTAATATTTAATGAATTAAGTAACTTCTCAGGAGCTTTATACCCTATTTCAACATTCTTCAGTCTCAGGAAATCTCCTTTTCTCAACCACCAAGTTGATTTTTGAAGGTTATTTGGTTCAAGATTTGAACTCAATCGAGGCCAAAACGCATAAGCATTTCTATTATCTTCAGACCAATAATCGTCTGAAATAACCTTTAGTAAACCATTTTGATATCTACCTTCTACTACAAATGGGGATATACGTACAGGATCAATAAAAAACGAAGAACGTGCTGATCCCTGAAAGAAAAAGCTCAAATCAAAGTCCTTATAACCAACACTACCCCCAAAACCATAAATAAACTCAGGAACTGTTGGTAACCCAATAGGCACACGGTCTAAATTGGTGATTTGACCGTCGCCATTGATATCGCGATATTTTATATCCCCACCATTAACATCTCCTATCTGGGTAGGTGAATTATTAACCTCCTCTTGATCAACAAACAGACGCTCTGCTATAAATCCATATTGCTGATCTGAGTGCTGACCAATCCGAGATAAATAACTAAGATTATCTGGGTAGGTGAGTTCATCAAATTGTGTGATCTCATTAGTCGCATAAGTTAATGTACCCCTTAGTTGTGTCCACCAATTATTATTAAACACCTTATTATAATCCACAGCTACTTCAAAACCATGGCTTTCTAATTTTGCATAATTTGATTGTGGCGTGGCGGTTAATCCTACAACGGAACCAATCTCAGATCGATTTTGTAAAATATTTGTCCGTTTTTGTTTAAAAATATCTAACGTAACATTTAAAGCTTTGGCCAATTCAAGATCAAGACCAAAGTTGTATTGCTCAGATTTTTCCCATCCAATATCGGCGTTAGGATACCTCGATACATATACACCTGGCCTATAGTAATCGAAATCCTGACCAAATCTCGCTCCAAAATTACCATCATTAGAGTTTACATTGGATAAATAGAAAAAGCGGTCTCTGTTCTCTCCTATTTGATCATTTCCTGCCTGCCCCCAGGTAGCTCTTAGCTTTAGGTTTGTAACTATATCTTCAAGCGGTTCAAAAAACTTTTCCCTTGAAACTCTCCAACCTAATCCAACAGAGGGGAAGAATCCATAACGATTACCCTTTGCAAATCGCTCTGAACCATTATAACCAAAACTAAGAGTCGTTAAGTATTTGTCGTCGTACGTATATGACAAACTTCCCGATAAACCATGGTTTCTAAAAGGTAATGATGATTGTAAATCCCCGCTTGCTCCATTTTCTGTGCTATAAATAAGATTTAAAAGCATTGCAGAAACTGTATGTTTCTCAGCAAATGTTCTATTGTAATTTATTTGAGATTCATTATAAATCCTTGCGTTTATATTCTCGCTAGAGCCCGAAAGGTCGATATATTCAGTACCTGTTTGTCCTATTGAGCCCTCACTCCCATCGTTTAAAACCGTAAGCTTTATACTATTATCAACAGGGTTCAAAGATGAAGAATAATAAAACGGATTGTATTGTCGGCTTACTTCGTAGTAAGAATATCTTCTGATATAGCCCATCGATCTAAAACTTAAACCTTCCGTTATAAAGCTTAAATCCTGATTGATCTGCATTTGGGCCTGAATGGTAGAAGCTTTACTGGTTTGATAGCCTTTTACCATTTCCGCATAAGGATTAAATAATAACGTATTCCCACCAACTTCTGTAGGGGCTCCTCCAAATAAGGGATGCTCTATAATAGGATTAAGATTTGAGGGATAAACAGCAGGAAATGCTACTGGGTTAGACCAAACTGCTGTATTAAAGACATACGTACCTCCTGAAACCCTTCCATAAGGAGAATAACGATCTGTCCCCCCTACAGGACCATTATAATCATCAAACTGACCGTATACATTTAAGGACAAATCTGTTGTTCCTGTCAATTTAATATCCAGATTACTTCTGATAGAATAATTTCGAAGTTTAATATTACTATTAAAATTATTGATAGGTTCAACATCTAAGATCCCATTATCAATATTGTAGGTTCCAGATACATAATAACGTGCCTTTTCTGAACCTCCACTAGCACTGATGTTTAAACTTTCGTTTATTGTATAGTCTTTAACCATCTGATCAATCCAATTATTACTAGGATACAACAATGGATTATCTCCAGCCGCCGTTCTATCAATCTTAGTTTGAGAATACGGCAAAATAGCCTGTCTATCACGGGTTAATGCAGCCTCATTAGCAAGATTCATATACGTTATGTTATCTGCAAAATTGAAATTCTTAGTGTTTGAAGAAACTCTCGTTTGAGTTCTAAAACTGAAATTTGTTTTACCTGTTTTTCCTCTTTTTGTGGTGATCAAAACCACACCATTCGCGCCCCGTGCCCCATATACTGAAGCTGCAGCTGCATCTTTGAGCACAGAAAAAGAATCAATATCATCCGGTTGTAAACGGGCCAAATCTGTTGGGGTAGATTCTATACCATCTATTAATATAAGTGGATTTCTTTTACCGCTACCAAATGTACTTAGACCACGTATAAAAAAGTCTGAGTTGTCTGCGCCAGGCTCACCAGATCGCTGGTAGGAAATCATTCCAGGTACGCGACCAGCCAACATATTGGTAAGGTTATTTGTGGGGCCCTTTAGTTCTTCTGGATTAATAGAGGTTACAGAGGTAACTAAATTGGTTTTTTTCTGTTTTCCACTAAAAGCAATAATCACTGTTTCTTCAAGTGATTCTTGATTTAAACTAAGTGTTACATCTATGGTTCCCTGATCGCCAACAACAACCTCTTTAGAGTTAAACCCCACAAAACTAAATTCTAAAGTTGCCCCTTTAGCGACACGTATGCTATACTTACCATCAAAGTCTGTTGCAGTACCATTATTAGTTCCCTTTTCCCTAACTGTAACTCCTATTAAAGGTTGTTGATCATTTCCATCGTAAACCGTTCCTGTAATAACTGATTGATCAGGATCTGACAACATGCTCCTTTCTTTAAAACCTGAGCCTTTAGCGTTATAACTGGCAAAAAGAAAACTAAGCATCCATACGAAATGAATAGCCCTTAGTTTCCGATTCAATAAGTAATTATTTATCATTTAACAACTATTTAATTTTAATAATGTGTTAATTATTTTTCTTCAGAAATCCTATTGCGCAAATAATTTTAACTTTCTGTTAGACAATTTTATTAATACTTCAATAATATAAAGGGGGGTAAAATGATATTTTACGAGGTACTCATGTATCAAAAGAGAAAATAATCAATAAATTAACTTAATAGAAGATGATTTTTTAAATTTAAACGTTTTAGCAAAAGTTAAAAAAAGCAAAACAAAGCTTAACAAACAGGCTTTTTTAAATTCGTACTCAATTCTTCCTTTTGTTCTTTAGGCAATAAAAAATGTTTTTATGAATGTTTTACGGTCCTTCAAGATTAGAATCTGAAAAACTCAAGAAAAGAAAATCATGGAAATATCAATTGCTCAAATTAGCCTACTAAGCGCTACTAGTATCAGGATCAACTTATCCAAAAATAAGGATCTTTCAAAGTGTAATGATTACAGCAAGTAAAATCGGGATAAAGCTATATTAATCTCTTCGGCATTTAGGGTAAGAACCTTTACAGCAAGTAAACTGCCTTAAAGCAAAACCATGTGGCATTTAATAGAAAACTATTGTTTACTTCGACGCATCCCAATCCCGATAGTTATCGAAACCGATAGGAGTATTTAGTATCGAGTAAAGTGTTTTATTGTTGGCCAATACTTCAACTAAATCTAAGACAACACCATAAAAAATTTCCGTAAGGTAGCCCTACAAGTCTTAAAACTATAGCAATGATTTGAAAGAGCTGGAAGTATTAATTGTTTTTCACATCATGGCTACCTAAAATCGATTTGGAAGTCATAACTACAAAATGGCGCAAGAACGCAAGAGCGGAAAAAATTAAAGTAGAATCTATTGCACACCATCAGAGGTCATCAAAACCTTCCTGATTGTGCCATCCTCCGCGTAATACAATCGGTCTATGCAAGTAGAACGAGTGCTTAAAGATCCATTAGGCTGCTGGCCTCCGTTATGGTAAATAAAATACCATTCATTTTTAAATTCTACAATAGCCTGATGATTGGTATCTGCGTTTCCGGGTATTTCATTAAGAATTCCTTTATAAACATACGGACCTTCTATACGATCTGCAATAGCGTAAGCGGTTCGTTCAGGATAACCTTCGGCAAAAGATAAATAATACTTCCCGTTGTATTTGTGAATCCATGGTGCCTCTGTATAATCTGCTCCATCAATTTTAAGTTGTTTAACTGGCCCTTCGATCTCGACCATATTTTCTTTTAGACGTGCATAATAACATTCTCCATTTCCCCAAAAAATCCAAGCCTGCCCATCATCATCGATAATCAAACTGGGATCTATACAGGACCAATAATGATCTGAAGCAAAACAGTCGTCCGGAGTTAATAATGGCTTGCCTATCGCATCAGCATAAGGTCCTTGTGGATACTCTGATACCGCAACACCTATCCCAGAACCATCTGTACTAATATACCAATAGTATTTTCCGTTTCTTTTTATGGCCTGTGCGGCATAAGCCCTACCAGTTTTATCCCAGGAAAAATCAGAAACTTTTAGCGGTACAGGATATTCGGTCCAGTTTACTAAATCTGTAGTAGAAAAGACCAGCCAATTTTTCATCACTAATGAACTATTTTTCTTACCCTCATCGTGTCCTGTAAATAGCCATAAAGTATCTCCCTCCACAAATGCGGCCGGGTCTGGTGTAAATTTATGAGTTATTATCGGGTTTCCATTGGCTTTAAAGCCGTAAAGACTGTCTTGCTGAGCTACAAGCGAACTACAGGTGAACAGGAAGAATAAAATAAAATTGAAAACTTTATCCATAGTAATGATTTTCAAATAAGCTTTTATTAAAACTTTTCAGAACCTACAAAATAAAACAATAAAGCTTTCGAAAAAATAACAATCCTAAATTAATAATTTGAAAAGCCAACTCTATAATATGTAATAACTTCGATATGGACTGACGTTAATCTTACCTTTACAAAAGAATTGATGAATCTAATAAAAAAAGACTATCAATTCAAATCATAATTCTTTACCGTCGCTAGCAATTCTCCTTCAAAATTAAAAATATCATCGATACTTTCGATTTTCACTTTTTCTTCTTTACGATCATTATGAAAGGTACTAATGTACTTTACACCTCCGTTAAGATGTAATCGACAAATAGGCTTTCGGTTATTATTATCGAGTAGGATCCCAAAATAACTTTGTGTATCTCTATATACAATACGCTCTTTAGGGACTTCTTTACGCAATAAGGCCAGGACTATATTATAACCTTCAATTTCCTCTTCGGTCGTTTCTATTTTCGAAGTTTTCTCTACCTCCTCTTGTACTTCTTCATTCTGCACCGCCTCTTCTTTACTTAAAGCAGTGGATAATCTATTACTTACTTTTTCACTAATTAATTGTGAGTACGCACGCTTCAAAATTTCTGTAAACTCTTCAACAACACTGGCCGTCATTCTTCCACTATAGACTTTACAGGCCAAAAGTTTAACTAAATCTACCGATGGTGTGGTCATTTCATTTTCAATAACCCCTTTAAGCTCTCGGGTATATTTAAGGGTACTGGCATTATCGATGATCTTGCTAATATCAAAGTTTGATTTATGAAACTTTTCTATTTCTTTAATCGTAGAATCCTTTAAATCTGTAATATCAAACTGAAAAAAGGGTTTTTCATCCATTTTATTGGCATCCTCCAGATCGGTATAAAATTTATACGTTATTCCATTGGTAAGCAATGCGAATCGAGTTTTGGTCACATGAAAATACCTAAAGAGCTGTGCCGAATTATGGACATCTAAAGAAGAAGTCCAGTGTTTACATTCAACGATAAGAATGGGTTCTCCATTTTGATAGATGGCATAATCTACTTTTTCTCCTTTCTTCATCCCTATATCTGCGGTAAACTCGGGTACAACTTCCATGGGATTAAAAGCGTCATAACCCAAAATGTTAATAAACGGCAGTACAAAAGCATGCTTGGTAGATTCCTCGTTGGTAATCTGATCTTTCAACTTATTTACTTTAGTAGCTAATGACTTTAATTGTGTATGTAGTTCCATAGTTTTAAATCTTAAGATTGAATAAATTTTGTAATTACCTGCTGCATATTAGCCGGTAAATCGGCATTATAAATTTTGTAATTAGCTACTCCCATAGCTTCTAACCAATCGGACCAGTAACGCTTGATGATATCATCTTCAAAATCATTTTTGGGATCAGGGTTAATTCCCAATACCAATACCTCTAAATTTTTAAGATTGTTAGTCGCCGGAATAAAACCATAATTATTCTCTTCATACTTTCGTTTCCAGTCATTAGCTGTCAAATGCTTACTTCGAATAAATTCTGGTGTTAAATAGGTTGTTTGGTTTCCTTCTTCTCTCAGATTATCCTTGTGATAAATATATCCGTCGGTTAAAATCACCAATATGTTCCGATAATTTTCTTCAATGCAGTAATCTTTGACCTTCTGATTCATAAATTTCCAAGTGTCTGATCCTACATAGTGATCGTCCAGTATCGCCAGCTCATAAATTTTAGTTGGTAAATTTTTATAATGCTGCTCAAAAAGATTTAGGCTTTCATTACTAATATTCGCTTTATTAAAACTGAATTTCAAATCCTGGGAAATGGCATTAATTTCAGGATTTGATGGCTCTGGAGCAAAGAATAATTGAATTTGATCATCGATCAGGATAATTTTCTTTTGCTGCACATTCGCTTTAAAGGCATCGGCAACCGTTTGGATATACGCGGCATCACGCTGGTAATATTCCATACTTGGGTTTGGATATTTTTCAGGGTTAATGCGGTCAGATAAGTCTAATAATAAACTCACATTTAATTTTTTTGCAGCTTCAGCTTTTGCGGAATGAGAATTTATTGTTTCTGTATTTACTTTAGACCCGACTGATGAATTTTCTGATTTAGGTTCTGACTTACAAGCCAGAAACAGAAAAATTATACATAGAGATAGTAGTGGTTTCATCATTTAATTTTTTGAATAAACGAGATGTTGAAAATCGTTATCGGTTAGTTTCATTTCTTTTAAGTGAAGTTCTGCCATGTTTTCACAAGACTGTAATAATTCCTCTTTTTTGTTTGAAGGAAGGGCTATTTCGGTCATTATTGCCTGAAACCACCCTTCTTTATATTGTGTGTGGTAAAGCAGGTATTCTTTAATGGGAAAAATAAACCCATTGATTTTAGATTGAACCTCAGCAATTTTTCCTTTCACCTCTATAATCTGATGCCTAAATCCGGAAAGCTTCTCTCCCAACTCTTCTTTAACCCTTTTCAGGTTTTTAATTTCTTCTTTCTTATTCTGAATAAATACTTTGATCTTATCCAGGTTTTCGTATTCTTTCATTATAAAATCAAAGACAAGACCCCAGATAATATACACAACAAAACCTGCAAATATGATCATCCAAAACTGTGCTTCAAAAAGGGCAATACTTAGATCATAAGGTGGATCGGTAAGGGTTTTATTGAAATTATAGATTTTTTGCTCAATGGAATAGGCCAAGAGTGCATCAAAAGCAAAGGTTATAAGGAGTAGCGCTGTTAATTTCAGATAATTTAAAAAGCCCTTCCCCTTTTGCATCATGTGGATTACATAGCCTAATCCCATAAAAACAAACGGAATGGTGGTCACTAGAATCCCCTCTAACCAACTATCATTAAAAGCACTGGTAAAAGCATCTTTATCAAAAATGGCTGTAACCAAAGCATCAACAGTAAATTCTTTAAAAAAAGCAGAGTAAGATGCCGATACATAGAACACTAATAAGTATAACGTGATAGGAAGCAACACCAATAATCCTATATAAAATTGAGCTTTTGGCCGTTTATCCGCCTCTACCCCATATTTTTCGGGATCATGTTTTACATCAATCATATCTTTATGTAGCTTCTCGATATGCTGATTATTTTGAAGCTCTTTTTCTTCAAAAATAGAAAGACCTGTTTCCAGTTTCCTTAACTCGGTACGTAAACGCTCCTGTTCTTCTTTATAAGGTTGTTTTAATTTCTCCTGTTCTAATTCCTGTCTTCTACATTGATCTTCAAAACTGGCAAACAGGTTTTGTAGACAGGCCTGTAAGACAATTGGTTTTCCCGAAGCTTTGGTAGAGGCGGCAAACCCACTTTGATAATAGGTAATACGAATTTGTTCTTTATCTTCCTTTGGTGTTGCTTCTTCTTTTTGTGCAGTCGTATTCCTAACTGCAAATAAATTTTTGATGGCCATAATTTAAAGGTTAAGGTTGGTTATAATTTCTTCTTTGGTGATATTCTTCTGTACACAATCCAACAGGTATTCACAGAGTTCATCAATATTCTCGTCGAGGAACTCAAATTTTTTGCAGTACTTCTTCAGGGTATTGCGTTCATCTTCTGTGATTACACCGTCAGCAAGGATCATAAAAGCCAGATCATATAGATATTCAATCCGGGTGGTCACCTCCTTTGGAATAGTAGAGGAATGATCTACCGGATTTAAAAGCAAACGATCCAGTTCTTCTTTCGGAACATTTCGCTCTTCAGCAAATTGATATAAGGTTTTTAATTCCATTACATCGAACTTGTCATCGGTCAGCGCCATTTGATAAAGTCTTAAAAAATGGCTTTTAAGTTCGGTAGAAATAGTAGTATTCATAGGCTTGAGATTTTATAAGTTAGAAAAGTGATTATGCCAAAGAGAATAACCATCTGAAGTAAGCAGCCTTTACCTTTAGAAAATGTTTTCCTGTAAGTTAGTCCGGGAATTCCTGTTCGTACCGAAAGGCTTTTTGTACTTAATGTTCCACGTTTAGTGCGTATACTGGGGGAAATACCGGATTTACTAATGTTAATTCCTATCCCTTTTCCAAGATTAATTCGTTTATGCATTCTTATTCCCATAATGTAAATTGTTTTAGTATGAACCTGATTTGGATTTAATAATATACCGGAGGCAGAGCAAAATCTGAACAAAAGATTTTACCCGATAATCTAGATGAAAAGCTATGGCCCCACCCCAATCCCGATGGCGGGAAGGGATCGGCATACCCCGAAATAGAAATGATTTTCGAACAAATAACTCACGGGTTTGCCCAGAGGTGGTTTACTTGCTCTCTTTAGGCAATCAGGACCATAATTTGATATTGTACTAACACCATCTCTATAGACATCACTGTTACCTATATAATTGCCACTTCTAAAAGAAATTAAACCGAAGTAATACGCCTCATCATTTTGATATTCGCTATAAAAGGAATTATAGTTATATTCTGGACTATGAGAGGTTGATTGATCCACTCTCTTTAGAAAATGAGTCATCGAATCATTAAAGGACGATACTGCCACCGATTGACAGCATATAGATAGAAAGCTTAAGTTGAGTACTAATTTCATCATATTGAACTATTTTGATATGATAAAATTATAACTATTGATTTTCAGAACCTTACGGATTTCCGTAAGCAACCTTTTTTATATTCAAGTCATCCTCAGATTAATTGTAGTGAAAGCACAATACCTATTAATTGAGCATTGGTTTTGGCGCCAAATTCGTCTTTCAGCTCTTTTATACGTTTTTCAATAGCGCTTTTACTGCCGGGGCTTAAGCCTTTTTGCATAAACTCAGCGCAAATTTGATCCTGGGTATAGCCCTCTGCCAGGCATCTTAATAATTGGGTTTCATAGTTGGTAAGTTCCTTGATATTAGACTGGTTAAGTGCTGTTTCCAAAGTAGGAGATAAATAAAAATTTCCTTTGCTAACCTCATCAATAGCAATTTTAAGATATTCCATACCCTTACGCCCTTTACATACATAGCCATTGATGTACGGTTTAAGCTTTCGTATTCGCGAAGGATGATCTTCCATAGAATGGATGATGATTTTTAAATCTGGTAGTTCTTTATTAAGAAGAATGGAAAGTTCTTCTCCAGAAGTGATTTTTTCATCTCTATGATCGGCTTTAAAAGATAAATCACAGATTATTAAATCGTAAGGTTCTCGATCTAATGCCGCCCTTTTACATTTAAGATAAGCTTCGTCGCAGTAAGTAGCAACGTCTATTTTAGGCTGCCCTATGGTTTTTAAAAAAGTGCTTAAAGATTTATATGTACTATCAAAATCTTCTACTATCAGGATTTTTTGAAACATTTAAAAAGGTATTATAAGTTCTACAGAAAAACCACCCTGGTTTCCCGTTTGAAATTTAAAAGAACCGCCAATACTTTCCATACGGTTTTCCACATTGTCCAATCCTTTACCTTTTTTTAAAGCATTAGTTTGTAAGCCAACACCATTATCGTTATAATTGATTTGTAACCTAGAATTTTCAGTCTTAAAATTAAAACTGATAATACTTGCCTTACTATGCTTTTTCATGTTCACCATCAGTTCCTGTAGCATCCTAAAAATAGTGATTTTCGCTTCTTCATTTATTTTATCCCATTTAACCTCCTGAATCCCTATCAGGTAGATGCGTGCCGACTTTGGGGTCATTTGAGAAAGCATTTCCTGTATTTCATTAGGATAGTCCTGATCGGTCTTTACTGGTAAATTTTCACGAGAAATATCACGGGTGCGAAAATAAATATCCTCTAATTTATCCAATAACTCTATTTTTTCCGGCGCATTAATATTTTCAAGGGCAGTCATTAACCTATAGAGATCATTCGCCAATTCATCATGTAGACGCTTAGAAATCCTGGCTTCGGTTTTATGAATCTCACGAATTCGCTTCTTTTTAGCCTTTTGGCGTATATAGTAAATAACAAATCCACTGGCACCAATAATAAGTAATCCTAAAAAGATAGCGATATTTCGCTGATTAGAAGATTTTAATAAGGCGATTTGTTGCTGTGCAGATTGTTTTTCCAGGCTTTCGATCTGCTCTAGCTTTTGCTCCTCATCATATTTGATTTTCGCGAATACATTTTTGGCGTTACTACGGGCGTTAAACAAACTATCAATTAACTGAATATAATTTAATGAAAATTGCTTTATTTCCTTATCAGGACCTATCTGAATAGCATATTTTAATGCACGTACTTGGTCAGTAGGATTGTCGGTTTGAACCGCCTGCCTATAGTACTTTTTAGCGTAAGAAAAAGCTTTATCTGTCTGCGTTTTTAGGTACACCTGGCTTAAATGATCATAACTGGCCATCAAACCTATTTGATCATTATTTTTTAACCGCTGCATCAAAACCGATTCTAAACTATCTATACTTGCTAATTTTTTATCAATAAGCCATTGGGTAAAATAATAATTGTCTTTTATACGATATCCTACATAGTTATTCTCAGTTTGAGGAAGGATATTTTCAAATATTGATAAAGCCTTATCATATTCTTCTAAGTCAGCATATATATTGGCAATATTATTTAAAATCGTAAGCCTATCATTTTTATTTTTTGAATAAACTAAGGCATTTTTATATTCCTCTATGGCTTCTTCAAGATCATTCAATTGCCGATAAGAGGTAGCAAGATTATTATATATGCTTAGAAAATAAGTAGAATCCGAAAAATTATTGAATAATTGAAGTGCTTTCACCTGACTCGCTTGACTGCCAATAAAATCACCTAATCTTCTTTGCGCGATTCCCAATTCAACCAACCTTTTACCAGCATTGATACTATCCCTTCCATATAAGTAAAATTGATGCGATAAATACATCTTTTTCAATACTTCTATATGATCATTTTGATATAAATGATTTTTAGCTAATCTATAATATCCTTTGGCTATTTGAAGCGTATCTTTTTCTAAAATGCCATTTTGAAGAAGTTTATTGGCATAATAAGCCGAAGTATCGTATTCCTTTAAAAAATCATGATAATAGATTTTATAATCCCATAAAATCGGTTGAAGCGTATCGTTTTTATCCTGAAGGTGTTGAAAAGCTTCATTGAAATAGGCAATTTTATCGAAAACTTTATCAGCTAATTTCCCCTTCGAGAAATAAAAATAAGCAGAATCAATTTTGCCATTATCACTAATACTGGTCTTTTTATCACAACTAGTAAAAGCAATAAATAAGAAAGGAAAAATTATAAAATAGAAATTTTTCATTCTTAAAAATAAAAAACGCTGCATTAAATGCAGCGCTTTTTTCGAAATTTAATTACTTCCTGGCGGATCTGCGGGTGGATCTATTTCTCCATCTTCTCCGCCATTCGCTCCCCCGGGACCTTCATTACCGGTTCCACCTTCCGTGCCATCGGCATAAGTATCATTAAATTCATTGATATCAGCTAAACTATCATCGGTACAGGCAATAAATGCCATGTTTGCCCCTAATATGCATAAAAATAAAATTGCTTTTTTCATCACTTTGTTGTTAAAAATTTGACATGGGATGTCCTAGGGGCTTAAGCCCCGCTTTACGACAATCCGTATTAGGAATAGGCTTATAAAGCCTACATTTGGGAAGTGGAAAGCAATACAACCGTGAGAAGTTACTTCCCGGTGACTTTCACAAGTCGTATTGAACTTTCTATAATCGAAAGTTGCGCGGTACCAGGATTGCAAAACCCGGTTCTCTTTCGATTACATGGCAAAGATGTGATGAGAAGCAGCAAAAATTCGAGACATACCAGAGACAAAACAGAACAAAAACAGACAAGTCTCAGACAAGAAAAGGACAGGCTGCAGGACAAACTTGTCCATACAAAAAAGAACTTATTTAAAGCTGATTTTTAGGTTTTTACGAGGAAAACCATAAATTTGAATAACCACCAAAAAAGTATCTTATGGAACAATTTTTACAAGAAATTTTTAAAAAAGCTAAAGAGGAATCTGGAGAAGAAAGTTTAAGAAAGTGGGCCGAACATATTTCGGATTATTTGATGGAAGAAAATAGGTTTCAACTCTCTGGCAAGACTTTAGAACGCTATTATAATGGAGAAACAACTCCAAACGGAGAAAAGAAAAACCAACTGGCTACTTACATTGGCTATGCATCCTACCGGGATTACTTAATCACGCAGCACAAAGAAGATCAGACTGAAGAAGTGGAAAATATGATTTCTTTAAAAGTGAAAAGCAAAAAGAAAGTCCTCACTACTTTATTAGTAATATTCCCCGTTCTTTTTGGGATTGGTTATTTAGGCTTTTCGACCGGTCGGGAGGAATGTATGGTTTGGAAAGAAGATCATTTTGAGATCGCTGCCTGTAGTGGAGAGCTTTTAGAGGAAGAATGGAATGAATACCGCCTGGAAAATTTTAAAAAAATCGAAGTAAATCCTGAAACAGAGTTTTTTGACAACGGAGGCAGACCTAAAATCTGGTACGATAAGGAAAATAATATTTTTACCTATTTTACGGCGCCAGGTATAAATCCGGAAACTGAACAAACAGTAAAACAAATCACACCATATATAATTCAAACACATATAATGAATAAGAAATAAGGAATTAGCAGTTCTACTACGGTAAAATGTTGAATGTTGAGTTAGAAGTTAGACCGGTTCGCTGTTAGAAACTAGCTGATTTGACAATGTGTTAATTTGGCAATTTGAAAATAAATTCATGTGCTGTTTGTAATGTCAGGAACCAGGAATTGTTTAATCGAATGTCCGGAATGAATCATAATAAGCTAATGTCATCCTGAACTTGATTCAGGATCTCATTTTCAAGATTTTGTTTTCCAGTATAATAAGAGATTCCGGATCAAGTCCGGAATGACGAAAAAAAAACGAATTATTACAAATTACGGATAATCAAATTTTTAATTTTGAATGACTGTATATTGTATACTGAAAACAGTATTCTTCACTCCGTATAGGACAAAAATTGAAACATTAAATCTCGAATGCTAAGCTGGTCATCTCGACAATCCCGATAGCTATCGGGAGAGATCTTTTTTAATTCAGAAATTAGAAGTTAGACCGCTTCGCTGCTAGAAAATAGATAAGAGACATGAGAAGCAAGATGCAAGAACCAGGAAGCAGGATCATTTAATTTTGAATTGGCTGAAAGCTGATGAATACCTGTATATTGTCTACTGTAATTTGAAAATTCTGAACTTTAAATATTAATCTTCAAAACCACATATTTTTCGGCCTGCTTTTTTAGCACTATCCAATGTAGTTTTATAAATATCTGTAGAGCAATTATTAAGTCCGTGGCAATTCTTTTTATAGTGATACTTTTTACTATACTTTCCTTTACAGATATAAACGGTAGTTTCTGTTTCTTCGGCGCAGGATGATAGTGCGCCAAAGGAAGTAATTGCTGTAAGGACTACACTTGCTATTGAAAGTTGTAAAAGATTTTTCATGGCTGAATTTTAAAACCTGGCAGATAATGAATTACCTACCAGATGATTTCATAACTATTACTGATGCTAGGAACATCCGTTTTTTGTACAGGTAATTTTCTCTGAAGTATTCAACCAATGTGTTGGATGTTCTCTGGTATTAGTTCCGCATCCAGTAGTCCCTCCTTTTTGACCACGATGTACAATTTCTGTTGGTGTATGCTTTACAGCCATTATAAAAATGATTTAGATTATTTTAAAAAAGGTACAACAAACGATGAGCAAGACCTTACGGTTTACCATAAAAACCCTTTATTATACAGGATCAAAAAAAACAACAAACCACTATTCACTAAAAAATTACAATCCTTTATCAGCTAATTTCAACCTGCTGTAACCAAAATTTAGATATCGAGCTATTAAAAACATCCTATTTCCTTCAACTATAAAGACCTATTGATCCTATTTAAAATAATAAACGAAAAAATCAATTTTACTTATTTTTATTAAATCTAAATTAATACATTTGTTTTTCAGAAACCGAAAACCTAACAAAAATGACCACCCTGATCATATTGTTCATGCTTACTGGGGTATTAGTTTGTTACTACACCTCACAAAGAGCAATGATTATACAAACGAATAGTTTGAGCTACTGGATTTCCTTTAACCGAAAAAAAGCGAGAACCATTGGAGGGATATTGATTTTACTTTCCGTAGTAATTGCCATAATAAATATGGGCACCGGAAGCGGAATTTTTGGTGCTCTAGTTATCTTAATGAGTATACTAAGCCTGGTCGTATTAACTGCTCCACTTCAATTTTTTAAATGGCCTGTACTGGCTACTTTACTTTTAATATCCTTTATCGTGGAATTTTTAATCTTTTAAGTATGCCCGCTAATAAGAAACATCTTACAAAATCACCATTACATCGTCTCTTAAAAATAACAGCTGGTTTTGCAGGAGGTTATGTAATAACCGAATTATTCTTTATGATCCTTATTAAATCTATTGATGAACCTGCTGCCATTATTAGTCTCCAGTTTGCCGGTTTCATCTTATGGGCATGCCTGATGATCCTTGCATTTATTCCCAAAAGCGGACTAAAATCATTAGGGATCTATTTATTAAGCAGTATTTTACTACTTGTCATTTTTATACTTATCCCGTAAAGCTTTTGTATGTCACAACGTCTATATAATATATTCTTCCACACCCATACCATTAGTGGAATCATTATCAGCGCGCTATTATATGTTATTTTCTTTACCGGCTCTATTGCCTTTTTAAGGGATGAGATCAATGCCTGGCAACGAAACCAACCTATTGAAGATAATTATTTCAACACTATAGATTTTGATCAGGCTTTGGACAGCATGGCTAAAGATCAACAATTATATGGAAGGGATATCACCTTTTCTCATCGCTATTTTGAACGCAGGGTGACTACCTCATTCACAGCATCTAAAGATACCAGCATTGTAGATAAAGCGTTGGGAAGATATGGTAATTACTTTTATATGGATATGAATTCCTTTGATAAAAAGAATTACATGGAAAATTATTCGCTGGGAGAATTCTTTTATCGGCTGCATTTCTTTGCACAATTAAATTTCTTTGGAAGATCAGGATATTTAATAGCCGGATTGGTGGCATTCTTCTTTCTCTTTGCTGTGATCACAGGAGTTATAGTTCATTGGAAAAAAATTATTTCCAGCTTTTATGTCTTTCGTCCAAAAGCCAAATGGAAAACGATATGGACAGATGCCCATGTAGCGCTGGGAATGATTGGTCTTCCCTATCAGTTTATGTTTGCAGTAACCGGCTGTTATCTTATTATAGGCTATACCGTAATGCTTCCACCGGTTCAGGAATATTTATTTGAAAATCAATCGGAAAATATTCAGGAGGTAATGAGTTTTAAAGAACCGGTTAATATAGATTTTCAGGGAGAGCGACTTCAAAACAAGGTATCGCTCAATAAGATGGTGCATAATACACTTGAAAAATGGCCAGACTTAATAATAGATGAAATAACCATTAATAATTATAATGATAAAGGCATGTATGTAAACATTGCCGGATCACCAGGCTTTGATCGTTCTCTAGCAGGTAATGCTTATATAACCTATTTGGCAGATGGAGCTGTTATAGCCGAAAAATCCATCGACCAGCCTAAAGGCTATGCTGCCGGTGCATTTAATATACTAAGAAGACTGCATTATGGTGATTTTGGAGGATATGGACTCAAACTTATTTACCTTGTTCTGGGCTTTATTACCTGCTTCGTCATTTTATCAGGAGTCCATATCTGGCTGATAGCACGAGACAAAAAAAATGTTTCGGCTTATAAAAGGAAGTTTAATTTTTGGTTGGTTCAGGTTTATACAGCATCCTGCCTTTCATTATTCCCTGTGACGGCACTGAGTTTCGTTGTTATGAAATTAACCCATCAAACCGGTGGCAGGGAGGTACTTTATCCTGTATTCTTTTATAGTTGGCTCGCACTGGTAATTTTATTTTTATTTCGTAGGAACAATTACTTTACGAATAAAACCTGTCTTTTACTTGGAGGACTACTAAGTATACTGGTACCTGTAAGCAACGGGATTATTACCGGAAACTGGTTGTGGATCGCTGCAGCCAAAGGTTATCACCAAATTATGGTTGTTGATATTTTTTGGTTACTCACTGCTTTAACAAGTTTTGCCGTTCTTCTAAAAATGAAAAAACGTTCTATTACGCCAACAACGATTATAAATTAATATATCACACTCAATAATCTATTGTGATTCTTTGATTGTTTATTTATAATAAATCTTAATAAAAATAACATGAATAAAAGATATCTTCTTACTATCTGTTTCAGCCTTATCTCTATATGGTTCATCCCTATGCTCGCTCAAGAAAAGTCCATTCAAATTTATGGAAAAATCACTGATCAAAATGGCGTTCCGGTTTCCGGAGCCACTTTTTCCATAGCTGGTAAAACAACAGGGGTCATCAGTGATAATAAAGGAGTCTATTACTTAAAAACAAACCTTACTGGATCACAGAAAATAAATGTGAGTTTCATTGGATATAAAACTTATACTGAAACCATTAGTTTAGAAGAGGCCAAAAGTTATGAACTTGACATAGTCCTAGAAAAAGGCTACAATCTAAGTGAAGTGATGATCATTGGTAAAAATAAGATTCAGGAGATAGAAGCCCTAGCTTACAACGTAGATGTTATTGATGCTACTAAATTAAAAAACAGTACTCTGGATGTTGCTCATGCACTTGACAGGGCTTCAGGAATTCGAATGCGCGAGAGTGGTGGTGTGGGATCAAGGATGAGCCTATCCATGAATGGTTTTCGTGGTAATCAGGTTAAAATCTTTATTGATGGTATTCCTATGGATAATTTCGGAAGTGCTTTTCAACTCAATAATATTCCCATAAATCTTGCTGAGCGTATAGAAATTTACAAAGGTGTGGTACCTGTTGGTTTAGGAGCCGATGCCCTGGGAGGTGCTATTAATATTGTTACCAATACTTATGAGAAAGACCGATTAGACCTTTCATATTCCTACGGCTCCTTTAATACGCATCGCACCAATGTCGAGATGACCAAAATATTTAAAAATGATATTGTTGTAAACATCAATGCATTTCAAAACTATTCGGATAATGATTATAAAGTTAATGTTGATGTAGCCGACGTAAATACCGGAGCTTATAGTCGAAACCAGGAAGTACGACGATTTCATGACCAGTATCATAACGAGACCTTTATTGGAAATCTCGGAGTAATCAATAAACCTTACGCTGATCGGCTTCTTTTTGGGATCACTCTAGGACAGGTATATAATGAAATTCAAACTGCACAACGTTTGGTAAGAGTGTTTGGCCAACGCCATTCCAAAAGCAACATCATCATGCCTACTTTAAAGTATCAAAAAAAGGATCTTTTTGTTAAAGGTTTTGATGCCTCTATAAATGCCAATTACAATTTGGGAAAAGAACAGGTAATCGATACTGTTAATCGCAGATATGACTGGTATGGTAATTACAAAGAATTAGGAAACGGAAATCCTGGCGGAGAGCAATCTTTTACATATTCCAAATTTCAAAATAATAACGGACTTGTAAATGCATCCTTTGATTACAAAATAGATGAGTATCAAAAGTTATCTCTTAGTAATGTTTTTACAAGTTTTGACAGGAAACAGGAGAACCTGCTTGACCCTGAGGAGAATAATTACAACCAGCCCAGAAAATCATTTAAAAACGTACTTGGTCTTGGCTATCAAATAGAACAAAAAGACTGGAGTGCCACCGTATTTGTAAAGAATTATAATCAAGTTAATAACTTCATACAATCCTACAGAGAATCCGGGAGTAATGATCTTATAGAAATTGAGAGACATAACCGAATTAATAATTTTGGCGGGGGGATCGCCGGAACTTATTTCATTGAGGATAATATTCAATTAAAGGCTTCATACGAGAAGAGTTACCGATTACCTACGGGTAATGAACTTTTTGGAGATGGGAATATCACGCTGGAGGGCAATACCAATTTAAAACCAGAGAGCAGTCACAATTATAACTTCGGAATTGCCTATTCTTTTATGCTAAGATATGATCATCGTTTCCGTATTGATGGCACATTATTCTATAGAGATGCTAAAGATTTCATACGTCCAGGATTTAACACCCATCAAGTATTACAAACCATGGAAAATCTTAAGGATGTCACCAATTTAGGAGGTGAATTACAAATCAATTACACCTATAAAAACTTGCTTGCAGGAGTGAACCTTACCTACGAGAATTTAAGAAATAATACAAAATATGTAAAAGGTACAGAAAGCCTGGTGTATCGTGACCGCATTCCCAACATACCTTATTTCTACGGAAACGGAAATCTTACATACAATTTCAGCAATATCATGAATACCGGGAACCAATTGAGCCTGGGCTATAATTTGCTGTATGTGCATGCTTTCTATCTCTTTTGGCCCTCTTATGGAACAGCCAACACTAAGCATGGCATACCTGAGCAATGGTCGCATGATTTTACCGCTACTTATATGATGGATCATTTTAGCTTTACACTGGAAATTCGAAATATTCTAGATAAAAACCTCTATGACAATTTTAGTTTACAAAAACCGGGAAGAAGCTTCACCGGAAAAATCAGATATACCTTTTAATCAATTTTAAATTAATATATGACCATGAAACAAGTAAAAAGTTATTTTTTAATCCTCTTATTTTCAGCCACAATTTTTAGTTGTAGTGACGATGATACGCCTATAAATACAGATAAGGATTCTGGTGAAAATCCGGAAGATCCTTCAGAGGTAGAATCCAGATATATTGTAGCTGCAACCCCAAATGCCCTGGAAGGAGTAGCCGACTACCTTCTAGCCTTGGAAAGTCTAAATTCAGGAGAGATCAGCTTAGTAGGAAATGGTGTTGAACAAGACGGAACCTATCGATACTACATTAAAAACAATAATAAGTTCTTTAGTTTATTATACGGACAAGGAAATCCTGGAGCGGTAACCACCTACCAGTTAAACGCTACCGGTAAACTTGATATGATTTCCGATTTCCAGGCAGAAACAGTGCAGTCCTTTACCAATATGGATGATGAAATACTTATGACCAAAATTTCAAGAAATAGCACTAATCCATTTGCCAGTTGGTACCGTCTTGATACCAAAACGTCACAATTGATTGGTGAAGGTCAAATAAACACACAAGAAATTATTGATAACGATGAATTGGCTTTTTTTACCTGGATGACTCAGGTTGGTGACCGGGTATATGCTCCTTTTATGAGTGTAAAAGCTTGTTGTAATGATAGCTTCGGTACAAATTATCCGGATCAGGCATGGATTGCGGTATACTCCTATCCCGAAATGGAATTACAAACTATTATTGAAGATGACAGAACCAGCTTTATTGGCCGTTATTTCACCAGTGGTTTAGGAGTTGTTGAAAGCGGTGACATCTATGCTTTTTCTTCTTCAGTGGCGACCAATAACGGAGAGGCAAATTCAATAAAACCATCTGCAATTACTAGAATCAAGGCTGGGGAAGAAGTATTTGATGATTCCTATTTCTTTAATCTGGAAGAGGCTTCTAACGGATATTATATGACCCAACAAACCTATATAGGTAATGGAGCATTTTTACTGAATATGAGTCCTGTTGCTACTAAAGGGGCCTATACTACCGGAAAACGATTGGCTATTGTCAACGTATACGATAAAAGTCTTATCTGGGTGGAAGGGTTGCCAGCAGAATCTGCTATTAAAAATATTACCGGACAAAATAACTATGTGGAAGATGATATTGTTCATATTGGGGTTACTACTGAAGCAGGAAGCTATATTTATCAGATAGATGCAACTAATGCTAAGGCAACCAAAGGAATAGAAGTTCAAGGAGGAACCATTACAGCAATAAGCAAATTAGAGATTGAAAATTAAGGGTCTGTAAATTAAACTGAGTCCTGATATAAAGGTCTATAAACAAAAATTCCTCTGGATATCTCACCAGAGGAATTAAATTGCTAGATCTTTAAATTAATCCTATAAATCAGATATCTAAAACAGACCTACTATTCTAATTTATATACTTTAAGGAATCTCTTAATCCCTATTCTTTAAATATTCCTCATACAACCTGTGCATTTCTTCAGGGGTTAATTTCCAATATTCAATTATAGGATTTTTTTTCACCTTTTCTTTATATTCTTCGATAAACTGTTGGTTTAGGCTATCATTGTCTTCATATTTTACGCGTAATTCTTCGAGCTTTTTATGAAGTTCTTTTTGAACTTCTGCGTATTCCGAATCACCATAAACATTATTCATCTCACCAGGATCTTTCTCCAAATCATACAATTCCCAAACATCCATATCATAATAAAAATGAATTAATTTGTACTTATCGGTAGTAATCCCGTAATGACGTCTTACATCGTGCTCAGAAGGATGCTCGTAATAGTGATAATAATGTGCTTCTCTCCAATCTTCAGGAGTATTCCCTTCTAAAACCGGCACTAAACTTCTTCCTTGCATATCATCAGGAATATTTGCTTCGGCTAAATCCAGAAAAGTTTCAGCAAAATCTAAATTCGAAACCAGATCGTTATTTTCTGTTCCTGCTTTTATTACTCCAGGCCATTTAACCAATAATGGTGTTCTTAATGATTCTTTATACATCCATCGTTTATCAAACCAGCCGTGTTCTCCTAGATAGAATCCTTGATCTGAAGTATAAATCACAATCGTATTTTCATCTAAACCCGCTTCTTTTAAGTAATCTAAAACATTCCCTACACCTTTATCTACGCCCGCTACAGATGCTAAGTAATCTCGCATATAACGCTGATATTTATATCGGGTGAGCTCATCACCTTTTAGGTTTGCTCTCTTAAACTCTTCGTTAATAGGACCATATATTGAATCCCACATTTTTTGCTGGGCTTCGTTGAAACCAGCTTGTGGCTTATCGGTTATTTTAATGTCCTGCTCCATTTTCATCGCATCAGCGATAGACATATAATTTAAAGAGGCTACTTTTCTATTGCCTGAGTAATCATCAAATAAAGTTTGTGGCTCAGGAATCTCTACACCTTCATACATCCCCAATTCTTCTGGACCGGGTTGCCAGGGTCTGTGTGGCGATTTATGCCCCAGGAACAGCATAAAAGGTTGGTCGTCAGACTTTACAGAATCTATCCAGCTAATAGCTTTTTCGGTGATGATATCTGTGGCATAACCTTCTAATTGATATTGCCCTTCTTTATTTACAAAAAAGGGATTATAGTAAGAACCCTGTCCGGGTAAAATATCGATATAATCAAAACCTTTGGTTGGGGTTTGCCCTAAATGAAGTTTACCCAGAACCCCAGTTTTATAGCCGGCTTCCTGCAACAACTCTCCAAAAGTTTGTTGAGTAAAGTCAAATTTACTACCGATGGTATTATCCACAAATCCATTTTTATGACTGTATTTTCCAGTCATTATCGTGGCTCTTGAAGGTCCGCAAATGGAATTGGTAACCAAAGCGTGATTAAACAACATCCCATCATCAGCTATTCTATCGATATTAGGTGTGGGTGCCACTTCTGCCAATCTTCCGCCATAAGCACTTATGGCCTGATAAGCGTGGTCATCACTAATAATAAAGACAATATTGGGCCGCTTTTTGGTTGCTTGTTGTTGATTTTCCTGCTGATTTTCTTCCTTGTTATTTTTACAGGAAGTAGCCATCAAGAAAACGGCAACTACATAAAATATATTTTTTATATGCTTCATAAATGATTGAAATTATATAATAATCCTACTAATTTTTCAAAGTTTCCATTGGTACATCTAAAGGAAAAGCGGGGTTCACTTTTTCAACAGTAATATCATTTTCTACAGAGAAATCTTCTGTAAGCTGAATGTCTAAAGAAGAGGCTCCAATTTTTACGGTATAGGTTCCTTTTTCAGCCATCCAGGCACTTTTTTCGTTTACAAAAGAAGCTAGATCTCTGGCTTTTAAAGTGAATTTTAATTGCTGAGATTTTCCCGGTTTTAAAAGTTCGGTTTTTCCAAAGGCGCGTAATTCTTCTGAAGGTTTATCTACCATTGCTGAAGGAGCGGCAACATACACTTGTACCACTTCTTTACCGGCAACTTCGCCTGTATTGGTTACTTTTACAGAAACTTCCAGTTCATCATCAAAAGTTGATTCGCTCAATTTTAAATCTGAATATTCAAAAGTAGTATACGAATTTCCATAACCAAACTCATAAGATGGTTTTACATTAAAGGTATTGAAGTAACGGTAACCTACGTAAATTCCATCTTTATAAAACACTTCTTTGGGATCGTTTGCAGGAATTCCTGGGAAGTTAGCGGCAGATGGCTGATTATTATAATCCATAGGGAACGTCATTGTTAATTTTCCGGATGGATTTTTTTCACCTGAAAATACATCGGCAACAGAGTTTCCACCTTCTTGTCCTGCTTGCCAGGCTAGCAAAATAGCATCTACTTTATCTTTCCAGCTTGCGGTTTCTATCACCCCACCAATATTCAAAATAACGATTACTTTTTTTCCTTCAGCGTGAAAAGCCTCACTTACGGCGTTAATCATTTTAACTTCATCCTGCCCCAAATAAAAATCGTCATTTATTTTTCGATCGTGTTGTTCTCCTGCATTTCTACCAATGGTAATCACGGCCACTTCAGAAGCTTTGGCTTTTTTAGCCAGCATTGCTTTTTCTAAAGACATTTCAGGAATACGTTGTACCGCGGCTAACAAACCTTCTTCTGCACGGCGTTTCATTTCCTTTTCGGTCGATGCTTTTACAAAAGGAACATAGGTTTTCTCCAACTCTTGGTCGATGCTATATCCCGCATTTTTTAAACCTTCCAATAAAGAAACGGTATAGGCTTCGTTTACATCGCCACTACCCGTTCCTCCGGCGATAAAATCGTAAGAAGTGTTTCCAAAAAGAGCCACAGTACCCGATTTATCTTTATAAGGCAGGGCTTTTTCTTCATTTTTTAATAACACCATCCCTTCGGTAGCGGCATTACGGGTTACTTGGGCGTGCGCTTTTAGGTCGGGTTGATTACTGTATTTGTAGTTGGCCACTGTAGGCGTTTTCAAGATATAATTTAAAATTCGGCGTAAATTTCTATTAATCGCTTCTTCACTTACCGTCCCTTCTTTTATCGCTTTTATTAAGGCTTCTTTTTGGGCTTTTGTTCCCGGCATCAATAAATCGTTACCAGATTCCATTTGCGCTATGACATCGCTTACACTACCTTTCTCATTAATAGCAGCGAAACCGGGATAACCGCCAAACCAATCGGTCATTACCATTCCTTTATAGCCCCATTCCTCTCTTAACACGGTGGTTAGTAAATCTTCATTGGCGGAAGCATACGTCCCGTTAATTTTGTTATAAGCGGTCATAATGGTCCACGGTTGCGCTTCTTTTACGGCAATTTCGAAACCACGTAAATAAATTTCGCGCATCGCTCTTTCAGAAATATGCGCATTTACCGATAATCGATTGGTTTCCTGATTATTTGCGGCAAAATGTTTTACAGAAGTCCCTACATCGTGCGACTGAATTCCTTTGATATAGGCGGAAGCTATTTTTCCGGAAACCAAAGGATCTTCAGAATAATATTCGAAGTTTCTTCCGTTTAGCGGATTGCGATGAATGTTTAAAGCAGGAGCCAATAAAACATCTACGCCGTACTCTTTTACTTCTTCTCCCATCGCTTTGCCCACTTCTTCGATTAACTGGGTATTCCAAGTAGAAGCTAATGCGGTTCCTACGGGGAAAGCGGTTGCGTAATAGGTATTGGGATCGTTTTGTCGTTTAGGCTGAATACGTAATCCTGCGGGACCATCGGCAAAAACGGTTTCCGGGATTCCCAAACGTTCAATGCCTGAGTTCCCACCGGCTTGTCCCAACACGCGTACATCAGGTTCTCCTTCTAGAGGCACTAACCCTGCGTAATCGGGCATTCCGGGACCCACTAATAAATCTACTTTTTCCTCTGGCGTCATTGCCGCGATCACTTCATCTATCGAAGCTTTGCCAAATTGCGGTGCTTTTTGCGCGTTGATAAGCTGAGAACTTACCAGCGCTATAAAGGCTAAAATTTTAAGTTTACTTGTTTTCATAACTAATCGATGTATTTATATTGTTTTAACCAGTCTTCGTATCTTTTATACCAGGAATCTACTGGTAAATCCTGAGTTTTCATTCCAAAACCGTGACCGCCTTTCGCATAGATATGCAGTTCCACCGGATTATTGGCGGTGAGCCATTTGGTATATAAAGCAATACTTTTTGGGGCTAATTTTAATTGATCGTCACTTGCAGCCGCAATAAATAATGGAATTTCTTTGGGGATATCCTGAGCCATCAAATCGTCACTTGGCCCGCCATACAGCGATGCTGCAAAATTAGGAAGTGTTGCTGCTGAATTACTGCGGAGTACACTTTCTAAAGCTACGGTTGCTCCTGCCGAAAATCCAATCACCCCCACTTTCTGCTTATTTACGCCTAATTTAGAGGCGTTATCCCTCACGTATTTTAAAGCAGCTTGCATATCCTGACCGGCTAAGTTTTTAATCTGAACCGTGTTTTTATCAAAAGCTGCACGGTCTTTTAAATTTTCCATTAGTTCTTGCGCCGGCTTATCGGTTTTAGAATGCACTAACCGATATTTTAATACAAAAGCAGTAACACCTTTGGAAGCTAACTCTTTGGCTACTTCAATCCCTTCCCGATTGATGGATAAGGTTTGAAAACCACCACCGGGAGCGATAATAATGGCGGTACCGTTTGGATTTTCAGGTTTAAAAACCAATAACGAAGGATCGGCGACATTATAAACCACTTCTGTCTGAAATAATTCTGAATATCGCTGCGCTTCTTCCCAGTTCCAATCTTCAGAACCGGGTGCTTTTCCCTCGTAAAGTTTAATGACCTCATCCTGTGCAGATAACTGAAAAACAGCCATCAATAATACCAGGGAAGCTATAATTTTAGTGTTCATTGTTCTTATTTTTTAAATTTTAAAGTTCTCTCGTCTTTAATGACACCGTTCCAGTCTAAACCGAAACCGAAATCATAGGTGTTTTCTTCGGAATCCTGATAGGGAACCATATCAAAAGGGACGTCTTCTTTTTGTGCTTCAACCGTTTCCATATTGGCGGGCATTTGTACGGGTAATAATCCTGAAGGCTCCGCTTTTCCTGAGATAATATCCATTACGGCCTGGGTTGAAATTCCGAAGTTTAACACGATCCCTTCTACCTGAGATTCAAATTCGCTAAAAATCATCGGTTTATTTGCGGTTACTGAAACGATGACGGGTTTATCTCCCATCAGCATTTTAGTATCTTCAATAGTTCTTAAATCCATTATGTTTGAAGCGGTAGAAGATTTTCCTTTGTACGAGCGATTGGTAATTTCTGGATCAATCACCGGATCTCCGGCAGCAATACTTTGCGCTCTGGCGGTGGTTGCAGTATAGGTTTCATATTGCAGGGAAATAGGTACATATCCATTGCCACCTTCTTTACGATCTACTTCGCTGTAACCGGCTTCTTTAGTTTGCGGATTTCTCACAAAAACGAGTGCAAAATCGGCCTTTTTTGGATCTTCAGTTACGTTGTAATATTTCTTGATCAATTCTATATCTACCGGATAATCGAAGGTGGCGGGAGTAGGAATACCCCACCAATCGGTTGAAATCGGCGTATAAATTTTAGGGATGTAAACGGTTTTCTTTTCTTTTATTGGTAAAACCTGATCTTTATTTTTCAGCATTACTACAGATTTTACCTGCGCTTCATAACCGGCCTTCATAAATTCTGCATTACCAACAATTTCTTTGGTTGTTTCGATATCTAAATAGGGGTTTTCAAACAATCCGGTTCTAAAGATATTCTTCAATAATCGAACGGCAGAACGCTCAAATCTTTTGCGCATATAGTCTTCACCAAATTCTTTTACGCCCATTTGATAGGCTTCTAAAACAGGGCCTTTTTCGTTATTTCCACCAAATTGGTCTACGCCTGCTTTTAGTACTTTATAATGACGTTCTGCAACACTAAGTGCTTCGGTTCCCCAGGGTTTTCCGGCAAACGTACCGGGAGTTTTTCCTTCATCGGCAGTGATAAGCCAATCGGTACACACCACACCGTCGTACCCATATTTGTCGCGAAGCAGTTCTGTAATCATATATTTACTGAAACCGTTCCCTACATTCTCGTTATACATATCATCGCGATCAAAACTAATCGTATAATAAGGCATTACGGCCGCTGCTTTTTTGGTACCGCCATCTAGTTTAAAAGCGCCTTCGGTAAATGGTTTCAGGTGGTCTTTAAAATTATCGCCGGGATAAACGGCAAATTTTCCCATTGCCCAGTGAGCATCACGACCTCCTTCTTCTGGGCCACCGCCGGGCCAGTGTTTTACCATCGCATTGACACTTTCGTAGCCCCAACCGTCGTTGATTTCGGCATCTTTACCGGAGGTCTGAAATCCTTCAACATAGGCTTTTCCCATTGCTTTTACCAGTTCTGGTGATTCGCTAAATACATAGGCGATACGGTACCAACGTGGCTCGGTTCCTAAATCTATTTGTGGTGAAAGTGCTGTGGTAATTCCTAGCGCGCGGTATTCTTTGGCGGCCATTTCTCCGAATTGTTTTACCAATTTAGGATCGAAGGTGGCTCCCATCGCTAACCCATCGGGCCATAAGGAAATAGTACCTCCTGCCCCGGCATTAAATTCTGAAGTAACCGTTGCGGTATTTCTTGGGTCTGAACTGTTATTGGCGGGAATTCCCAAACCTAAACTTTCTACATACGCCTGTACATTATTATTCCATTGTGCAGCAACTTCAGGTGATTTTACTGCGGTTAAAAGCACGTGACGTAAATGGTCTTCTTTTAAAAATTGCTTTTGCTGATCTGAAATTGCTGAGGCTTTTAGTCCGCTTTCAGAAAAAGGCTTTCCGTTATAAGTTCCTGCACCAAAACCAATTTCACCAGCCGGAATAGATTGATGTTGACTGTACAACATTAATCCGGCAATTTGTTCAACAGCCATTTTAGAGGCCAGATCTTTTGCACGTGCTTCTACGGGAAGTCGCCAGTCTTCGTAAGGATCCAGCTCTCCATTTTTGTTTAAATCTTTAAAAGATTCGCCATTGTCTTTAATGATTTTAACTCCAGAAGTTGTACTGTACCCTAAAACGGTTCCCGATTTACTGGTGAGCGTTTTTATATCCTGCGCTTCTTGTGAAAATCCTAGTTGGATCCCTAAAGCTAAGCTTAGCAATAAACAAGTTTTTGTTTTCATAGTGCTATGATTTATAAGCACCAAAAGCATCCGGATTTGGATGCTTTTGATGGTATTGATTGTTAAAAATTAAAGCCTACGGAAAGTTGCGCGGTAAAGGGACGAATATAAGATGAGGTTAATAACCTTCCGTAGTAAGGTGCTGGATCTTCAATTAATTCAGCTCCGTTAATGGTTCCTTTAGCACCTACCTGGTTTAAGAAATTAACCAGCGTAAGACCAAAATTTAAATGATCGTTGAGTTTGTAATTTACGCCTCCAAAATTCTCCCATCTGGGCGCGAAAGTCAGCGCGTTATTGATATTGGCGTATTGTTCACTAAAATATCTAAAACTTGCCCAAACTTTCCAATCTTTATAGGTATAACTTGGGTCTAATTCGATTAAAACTTTAGAGATTTCTAATACGGTTTTGTCACTAAAGTCATATTTATTTCCGAAAGCGTTAAAGGTAAAATCCTTGTATTTTGGATCTTGTACGGTTAATAATCCGTGAAAACTGAAACCTTTAAACGGGGTCAGCACCACATCGGTAGTCCAACCTAAAGTTTCAATATCATAATAGGTGGTGGTTTGCTGAGTCTCTGAGTTATTTTGTGGATTTACTAAATTAAAGCGTTTTAAGTAATTATTTTTAGTTAGGTAGGTTACCTGCGATACTAAGCTCACCCAATCGCCATTATAAAATATACCGGCAGCGCCCAGCGGACTTTTGCTAGTGGTGGTATTTGGGGTTAAATTGGCAGAATATCGTTCTAACCTACCGTTTTCTTCGGTATATTGAAAGTTGGCCAATACTCCAAATTTCTTGGTGATGTTATAGGAAGCGTTGATCTTTCCGGCGATATTGAACCAGTTTTGATTAATAGGTGTTTTTTCGGCATCCTGAATGGTGAAATCGATCCCTCTTTGTTGTAAGGAGTATTCGCCATCGATATGATGATGTCTAAAGAATATACCGTAATTTAATTTAAAACGATCGCTTACCTGCCAATCGTCGCTGGCATAAACGGCTAGTTTATTTTCTATACCGGTATGAAATTCTGCACCGCCATTATAACCGTAAAATCCATATTCATCTGTGCTTGGACTGATTAATCGTTGGGGTTGATTTTCTACGGTTTGATAAAACAGTGCACGGTTGGACAAATAGTTATCTATATCATAATATTGCTCTAAAATACCAAGGGTAACATCGTGATCTTCTATTTTTTTGTTGATGGAAAATCTTCCCATAATAGCGGTCGTCGAAATCTCAGGAGAGTTCATTCCTAATTGCGTCCCTACAGCTCCTGTATAGGTTTCTCCGGTACTGGCAATTTTATATCCATCTGCGGCATCGGCATTAAAAATACTTATTGGAATAATATTTAATAAGGAAGCTTTCGCTAAGTGTAAACGGGTAGAATATTTAAAGTTCCATCCACTATCCATAAGGTAATTACCAAAAATATCTACATTATGTGATGTATTGGTATTGTCTTTACCATCCATCGATGCCCAATAATAGTCTCCACCGTCTACATCTTTAAAACGTACTTTACCATCCCTTACAATATAGGAATCACGGCCAATCTTAAACCCGTCTATTTCGTTGGCTTCGCCATCGGGTCCGTATTCGATCACCGCATAGTTGGTGGTGGTGTAAGAATCTGCATATTTATAAGAAATATTAAATTCTCCTTTCCCCTCTTTAAAACGTTTGGTGATACCCGCTCTAAAAATTTTGGTCTGGTCGGCATAATTATTATAGCCTAAATCGTAGGTACTGGGATCGAAGTTTACAAACGCCCCTGCGGTATAAGACCATCCATTTTCTGAAATTGGTCCTGAAACATTTAAATCTCCCTGAAACCACCCAAAATGACTTCCTGTTAGTTTTCCTTTAATTTTAAATTCTTCAGTACCGGTTTGTGTATAGGAGTTAACGGCAAAGCCTAAATCTCCCATCGTACCGGCTAGCTCATCCATTTTTAAAAGTCCGGTTTTTTGCAGACTTACACTTTGCCTCCAGGTTTTGTTAGGTAATTCTGGCCAAAAAAGATAGACCACAGGTAAATCGTTTTCGAGAATGGTTATACCTCCTACACTTCCGGGTAAACCTATATTTACATCTCTGGGACCCGAGTTACTGGATGCGTTGAGCATCACATTCCTATCGCTTCCGTTTTTCTTGCCTTTTAATTCTTGTTCTAAAGTAATAGAATCTTGTGTTTTTAAATTTTGCCCTTCTTCCTGCGCGAAAAGTGATGATGAGGCACATAAAGAAAGTCCTGCAAAAAGTAAGCTTAACTTGCTTCGTTTAAAATTTTGGCTGCTATAATGCTTCATTTTGAAACTTTTGTAAATTGGTTAAAAATTTTCCATTTTAAATGAATTTTAAGATGGAAAGAAATTAGTTTTTGTTAGTTTTTTCTACCATAAAATAAATGGGCTTTTTTTTAAGATTATCCCGTAGAGATAACCTTCTACATTTTTCATTTCCTTGAATTGAGAATAAAATTTCCGATGTTATTAAAATCCGTTTTTTTGAATTCTTTAGCGCTGACTTACATAGTTTTGTAAAAATCTAACTTGTAATACATTTTTGTAGTTTTCTTTACTAATTCATTGTGACGACCGCCTATAAAACATAAAATTGTAAAAAGGACTTCACCAGCTATATTATAGAATACCTTACCGATTTTCATAAACTTGATCCTATCTACCTAGTTATCGTCTAACATTATAAAGGAAACATTAGGCTTTTTTGACTATTGAGATTCTTTAGTTTTAGTAAATCAAATTAGCGGTAATCCCCAAATTCACAAGCTGTAATTAAGCAAGCAAACTCGTAAAATTATTGTTTTAATAGTGATCGTTTTTTCATATCAATTATAACGATTTCGATTAAATATCCTTATTGATTCTATTTAAAGCAATATTACAGATATTTACTATTGTTTCAAAATGAAACTTTGATAAATCATAAAAAAATCCTCCCTCACTTATAAGTTTAGAAATTATACCATATCAATTTTGGAGTTGCTACTTTTATTCGGACATAAAATTTAAGACCGTTTGTTACCAAACAAATATCTTAGAGCCATGAAAAAACGCTATTATAGCCCCGAATTAAAGGAGCAGGCACTACGATTAAGTTACCAACGAGACAACATAAAAGAGCTGGCAGATGAACTGGGCATAGAGGTCCAAAGGATCTACAAATGGCGCAAGGCAGCCCAAACAGCTAGTTTGCCTAAACCAGAAAAGCCTATACCCGATGATGCGCTAGATATTAAAAGGTTACGTAAAGCTCTTAAAGAAAAAGAACTTGAACTAGAAATATTAAAAAAGGCGATTGGCATCCCAGCCTGCCGGCTGGCAGGTTCTCCAAGAGCGATGGGAGATCTATGGATTTATAGCTAGTTATAGGCATTTATATCCCATCGAGAAAAAGTGTAAGGTTTCTAAAGTAAGCAGGAATGGCTTTTATAGATGGTACACCTCTGGTCCATCAAAACGAGTGTTGGAATGTAGCTTGTTTACTGATTTGATTAAAAAGAAATTTGACTTGAGTAAACGGCGATATGGTTCTACTAGAATAGCTGCACAACTAAAACGTAAAGGATACTGTATATCCAGAGGCCGAGTATCTGTAATTATGAAAGCAAACCACTGGTTTAGTAAGCATAAAAAGAAAGTTAAAGTAACCACAGATTCCAATCATGGTTATGTTATTTGCAAAAATTTACTTAATAGAGAATTTAATCCTAGTAGGTTAAATGCAGTTTGGGTAAGCGATATTACTTACATTCCACCCCATCAAGGCTGGTTGTAACTCACCACTATCATCAATTTGTTTGATAGGCAGGTAATAGGTTGGTCATTGAGCAAAAGTCTGCATGTAAACCAAACCATCATACCTGCATGGAAAATGACTATAGGTAAGCGTAAAATAAACATGGATTTAATTTTTCATTCAGATAGAGGGGTGCAATATGCTTCGAAAGCCTTTAGAGCATTTATTAAATCTAATCCTTTGGTAACTCAATCTATGAGTAAAAAAGGGAATTGTTGGAATAATTCTGTGGCTGAATCCTTCTTTAAAACCTTAAAAGTAGAACTTATTTATGATGATAATTTTAAAACTATAGAACAGGCTAAAACTAGCATTTTTGAATACATTGAAATAGGGTATAACAGAAAACGATTACACTCCTATTTGGGGTATAAAACCCTTTGTGAAATAGAACAAGAATTTTATCAATTTAAAAATGTGGCATAAGTCTTAGAAATATTGTCTCACTTTTTGTTGCAAGTCCACTCAAGTCCCATACATCCTAATGGCTAATATTGAAATGCTCTCAAGAGGAGAAACTAATCGCCATAGAAGACCTATCAATCGGCAATCCCGATAATTATCGGGACCGGTTTAGTCTATAGCGAGTTCATATTGGGCATACCAGCCACAAGAATCTTAGTTATTGGCAGTAGTTATTTCTTCTTACTCGCTTTCGCCATTGGGTTAAAATCCAGACATAATTGCACCCAATACTCCAAATCTTTATGCGTATCGATTCCTTCACCTGAAACAAAAACGAAGCCCTTCATCGCTTTGCCAGTAATATTAAATTCGGAACATCCTTTTTGTTTTAGGGCATTGTCATACACATTTTCACCAATTCTCGCCATTATTCGGGCATTGCCTGTGGTTTTTTCGGTATCTACACCTATGCACATTTTGTCGTTTACCATAAAGCACAAACCGCCCATCATTTTTTGTTCTCTATATGGAGTTTTCTTCTCTTTTAGAACTTGCCGAACACGGTCAGCCAAAAATTCATCGTAAGCCATGCTTATTTTTTAATTGCTTCGGTTAGAAAATCATTCAAAGGTTTTGCCGTATGCCAATACTCCATAAGTTCTTTGACTAAATGATTGCTTGTAAGCAATTCTGTTTCTCGCATTGCTACCACATAAAATTGTTTTTTCGCAATGAGCGGTTCTGCTTCAAAGGTTTCTTGAAATTCCTTTGGAATACGCTTGTGTTCTTCGCCTTGAATGCTTCCGAATTTTGAAACTAATTTATCATTGGAATACAAATCTTTGAATTTTTGAGTGTCTGATTTAATGGCATTTCTCATGTTAAACAGTTGCGTGTCCGACACTCCATAACAACCAGCCATTATGTCGATTTCTTCTACACCAAAACGCAAATACAAACCCGGAATGCTTTTATCCTTATTTCCTTTGCCGGAAATAAATGCGGTGTAGTGAAGATTATAAGGTGTTTTATCTTTTGAAAAACGAATGTCCCGGTTGATTCGTGCAATGCAATCTTTGGGTTCGACATTAAGTTCAGCATCGAACTTTTTGATTTCTTCAATCAAATCTTTTAGGAAAATTGCAAAAGGATTTTTCACACTGGTTTCGTATCTTTTTTGTTTTCGTGAAACCATTCTTTGTTGTTGTTTTTTGCTAAATCCTTGAAGAATTCAACAAAATCAGTGGTGAAATAAGCCATACTTTATTTTTTATTGATTTTAAATACAAATGTCATTGCCAGACCCACCAGAGCAAAGTGTACCACAGAATAGAGAAGTTTGATTAACACAAATTTCCATACGGGGTTAACCTCAAAAGTGGCAGGCTCAATAAATGAAGCGTAGCAAATGTCAAATACGCCCACCAAAAAAATGAGTGTAAAACTCTCTTTAAGAGGATTTTTCCCCTCATAAAATTTTGAATACAGTACATAAATGGCAATGGACTGAATAACCATTGTCAAAAAGCCAAACTGAAAAAGTGGAGTGCCTCGCCAGCCAACAGCCATTTGGTTTAAGGTGTTGTCAAACAGAATTTCATTGTATAAGGTTGCCCAAGTGAAAGTGATTAGGAGATAGGCGAGGAGTGTTTTAAAAAACTGCTTCATATTGTCTAAATTGTTTTAGTTATACGCTTTAGACAAATCAGCCAATCATTTCGGACGGGATTCAAGTATTTTTTTTTCGATTCCTTCCTCAACCCAGTTTTCACAGTTTTCCAACATATAGGTATTGATGATTGAGTTTTTGGTATTTAAAGGATCAATGCTTCTTACTAAATCCAACCGCAAATTGAGTAGATATTCTTTATCTGCAGAATGGCCTTCCTGAACCAATTTTAATTCGTTGGCTTGTATATGGGCATTTTGTTTAGAATTTAAAGCACCTGTAAGGGCTGTACATTGGTGGCAAACTCCCTGTTTATTTACAAAAGCACATCTTCCGTCAAAGATGCGAATCATATTTTTTCGTGCATCTGCTAATGAATGTTTTACCACACCCTCGCTGAGATTAGTTATTTGCATAATTTCAGATACCTTAAAGTCGTACACATCTTTTAATAAAAGACAAATCTGTTGCTTAAGAAGCAATGTTTTATTTATGCAATTGAAACAGTAGTTGATATGTTCCTTTATCTCATATTCTCGTTCAGGTGTAGATTGGAATACAGTTTTAAATTTATCGAAGTGCGAAGTTGATTTAGAGTGAAGATTGGCTCCATAATCTTGGGCATTTTCTTTCCACCTTTTCTGCTTGTCCAAGTGATTTTTTGCAGTGTTGAGTGCAATGGCGAAAACCCAAGTCTTAAATGAAGACCTTTCTTGGAAAGTGTCAATTTTATGAAATACTTTGAGGTAAGTTTCTTGTACAATGTCCTCGGTGTCTTGCCTATTTGATACCAATCGAAAGATAAATGAGGATAATTTATCCTTCAATGACAGAAATTCTATTTCGTATTGTTCTTTCAATTTTTGGGTTTAATTATTGTTAACGGCAGTTTGTCTCAAAACTACCTGCTTTGGTTTTAAAAATAGTTGAAATTAGGATTGAAAACAAAATTTATACTATAATCAGTATTTTTTGTTGGACATTCGGTAAAAGCTTTATTCATTCTTATAGAGGCTTTTATACACTTCTTGAAGGTTAAAAAGAGGGCTACGATGAGTGGCTGTAAATCAATTTTAGTATTGAACAATCTTCTTAAATTATAGACCAATGCGATCAATCTAAAATCAGCTGAAGCCGCCTTTATTCCCTTGGTCAAAGCCCCACTGTCTTTTGATTGTACCGTAGGGGTGTTCAACTAAGGCTTGTCGCTTTTTATACAGCGCACCGCTTTGAGCAATGCGCTTAGCGTTGTGCTGAATATTTTGTGTGTACTGAGTGCGCTGAATGACCTTTCCATTGATTTTTGAAGTAGTGCAATTATCTCGTACCGGGCATTCCTTACAGGCCTTGGTCTTGTATTGTTTGAAAGTATAGTTGCGGGCTTTGTACCAGGAGCCATTGCTGTATAAAATATTTCCCTGGGGGCAAGTATAGGCGTCATCATCAGGATTATAGGTAAAGTGTTCAGCATTATAACTTGGATCCGGTGCCTGGCTTTTACGGCCAATGGCCGGAATGGCAACCAGGGTATTGATGCCCAGTCTATCGGCAATATAGAACTCGCTCCCGGTATGATAGCCTTTGTCATAAAATGCAGTAAAGGAATTTGATTGTAAAATGGACTTGGCCCTTCTGAGCATGAAGCCCATTGCTTTTTTATCATTCTGATTGGTGAGTTTATAATCGATCAGCAATTTATGTTTGGCATCCACGGTAGTCTGAGCCGTGTAGCAGACCTCGGTAACGGTTCCCCTTACAATTTGATGCCGGCTATCGGGATCAGAAGTTGATCGTTGTGGGTTTTCAGAAGAAGTATCGTTGTCTAATTGTTTTTGTATTGCCCGGTACTTGACCTGTTGCTGTTTGCGCCCTTTTATTTGCTCTTCAATTTCTTTGGTTTTTTTCTGATCGCCATCAGCCTTGGCCAATTCTTGGTTATGCTCTTCGAGTTTTTTATCGATGTACTCTAAGTGCCGCTGAATTTTCTTTTTGTTGTAGTTACCTGCCTGCGGCAGTCAGGTTTTTTTTTGCTGTTTTGCGCCCTTAGCTTAGTAGAGTCCCCGGCAATAAGTGTTCCCCCGATCAGGTTGAAGTTACGGGCGATGGCCACACTTTGCCGAAATACTTTTCGGATGGCTTTTGGGTTTTCTTTTCTAAACCGGGCAATGGTATTGTGATCGGGTTTTAAGTTTTTAATCAGCCAGATCACTTCAATGTTACGATAAGCCTCTTTCTCCAACCTTCGGGAAGATCGCATCTGGTTCATATAGCCATAGATAAAAAGCTTGAGCAGGTCTGCTGGATGATAGGGCGGCCTCCCTTGAGGGGCTATGGTTTGAAAGCCCATCTCGGATAAATCGAGCAAGTTTACAAGTTGATCAATGAGTCGTACGCTATTATCCTTGGGAATCATATCATCCAAACAGGTTGCGTAAAGACTAAGCTGTTCCCGGTCTTGTCCTTGTTGGTATTCCATATCTTAAATATATGGAATTCTTAGGTTTTGAGACAGTCTGACGGTCTCGAGTATGGACAGTTGTGGGTTGGTTAGCCAGGTTTTGTCCGCTTAAAATAAATATAGCTAAAAACATCGAATATCGATTAAGTGTTTAGCCGCAATTGACCATACGCGTTGTGTGTGCCCAGCATGGGCATCTTTATCATATCTAAGATATGATATTAATCTAGAGGGTGCAAGTCCCTTATGGGCAGGGGTGACGCCTTGAACCATTAGTAAGCTGCAAGGTTGCTAAC
>NZ_JAKHSK010000099.1 GCF_023499215.1 Zunongwangia pacifica | reverse complement strand
CTTGTTTTATATAGTTCTCGATTGTAGTATCTGCGTATCCTTTCTTCTCTAAATGTATTTTGTAATCATTCATTTTCAACGGTTTTTAATAGATGCGTGTAGATTTGAGTAGATTCTAAAGAACTATGACCTAAAAAGGATTTGATACTTTCCAATGGCACTTCTTTCTGTAATAAATGTGTAGCGATTGAGTGGCGCAATGTGTGTAATGTAATTTGCTTCTTTTCGATACTTTTGTTCTCTGTGGCCAACACAATGGCCTTTAAACGGTTGGCAATGCTCATTCCGTCCATTCTCCTCCCTTGTTGGCTTATCAATAAGGCTTCGGTGTCCTCACTTCGACTACGCTCAGTGCAAGTTCCATTGTAGAACTCTGGTCGAGCTTCAAAAATGTAATCCTCCAATACTTGCAGGTTGTAACCGTTCATTGGCACGAACCTTTCTTTGTAGTTCTTTCCTTTTCTGACGTACAAACGTTCCTTGTCAAAAAGCACGTCCTTAACGTCCAAGTGTACCGCTTCATTTCTTCGTAGTCCGCAACTGTACATAATGCTTAATATCGCTTTATCCCGTAACCTAAAACGCTTCGCTTGGTGGCTGTAACTGCAAGCGGTAAAGAGTTCCTTGATTTCTTCTTGTGTTAGTATGTTCAGTTTTTCTTCTGTTGGATTCGTTTCATATTTCAGATGTAAATGGATGCCGTTGTGATTGTGGTTTTGTAAATATTCCTTGAACTTTTTTAAGGCTTGTTGGTGCTTGTTCAAGTAGCTTTTACTTAATGCTCCGTTCCGTCTTTCGTTGTTTCGCTCTTGCAAGTAGCTGTAATATTCCTTGACGTGTTCTGCGGTAATATCGTTGATGTTCGTGATTGGCCTGCGCGGCAAGCTGGCTCGTTCGCTAAAATCATCCACTGGATGATTTCTTAACGCTCCGCCCTGCTCCAAGAAATAGAAGAACTCTTGCAGATGATTGGGCAGATTGTAAACTGTACTTTCTGCATAGCCGAGTATATCAAGCCATTGTTTGTAACTCTTTACCAGTACTTTGTAATGTTCACTCTGTAGTTTTAGATGTTTCATTTTGGACAGTTTTTTAT
>NZ_JAKHSK010000098.1 GCF_023499215.1 Zunongwangia pacifica | reverse complement strand
TGGAGCCGTACCAGAATGGGCGGTTGGGCAGTTGCCAAGAGTCCTATTTTGCGTACCACCATTACCGTAGAACGCTTAAAAATGAAAGGTTATGTTAGTCTAATCGAATACTACAATCGATTAGTTTCATTGTTGAACCGCCCAGTACGAGACCCGTACGCTGGGTGGTGTGAGGGGTGCACTCCGTCATTTGATGGCGGAGCCATCCACTCGATTGGCATTAGTACTTATTTTTTTAGTCAACAAAGGTTTCTTTTATCACTTCTTTACATTTTTCAATTTCCGATTTTGTCAGACTTTCAAAAACTCTGATGATTCTAGTTTTGTCAACTGTCCGAATTTGGTCGATTGCAATCATTCCCTTTTTTCCATTGTGTTTTACGGAAACTCTTGTTGGATATTTTTTTAGATTCGTTGTCATTGGTGCAAGTACGATTGTGTTCAAATATTTATTCATTTCATTTGGTGAAACGATTACACAAGGTCTTGTCTTTTTTATTTCACTCCCTATTGTTGGGTCAAGATTTACAAGAACGATTGAATATTGATTTAAATCCATTCTTCAAGGTTTTCATCATCAAACACATCATTCATAAGTAGCTTGTCGTCTCCGTTTTCACTCATTTTCATAAATTCCTTTTCCCAATTTTTTCTTGGTGAAGCGATTGGTTTAAGAATTATCTGTCCTTTTTCAAGGATGAGTTCAACCTTGTCTCTAATATTATATTTTTCCAAAATGGTCTTACTTAAGCGAAGTCCTTTTGAATTTCCGATTTTGATTATTGAAGTTTCCATAATTTTTAAATGTTATTACAAAGTAAATACATTTTATTGGGATATCAAAATTTGTTCCGTATTAATGCCAACGTGTTTGTGTATGGTTTGTTGCTTGAAAATCCGCAAGGATTTTCAGATTAAGAAACCAAGATAGTAAAATTGCGAGGAAATTCCGATAGGAATTTCAGAAGCAATGAACTATACACGTTGTTGAACTAAACCTAAAGGTAGCTTCAAGAGATCGTTAAATCACTATTCACTACCTTTAAGTATTGTGTAATTAATTCATTGAAAGTTATGAAAAAAAAGTAGTACCCTCATAGAGA
>NZ_JAKHSK010000097.1 GCF_023499215.1 Zunongwangia pacifica | reverse complement strand
GAAGGATAATTTATTCTTGGTGTACTTCCTGATTTTACCGTTCAGGTTTTCAATGAGGTTGGTGGTATAGATAATACGCCTGATTTCTACAGGGAACTCATAGAAGGCGGTGAGGTCTTCCCAGTTGTCCCGCCAGCTCTTGATCGCATAGGAATATTTATCATTCCACCTGTGGGCAAAATCTTCCAGAGCGGCTTCTGCAGCCTGTTTTGTTGGTGCATCATAGATGAGTTTCATGTCCTTTGTAAAGGCCTTTTTATCCTTCCATACTACATATTTGCAAGCATTCCTGATCTGATGTACTACACAAATTTGGGTGGTTGACTCAGGGAACACATTTTTAATGGTATCGGTAAATCCATTGAGGTTATCGGTAGCCGTAATGAGGATATCTTCTACACCCCGAGCTTTCATATCGGTAAGCACACTCATCCAGAAAGCTGCAGATTCATTTTTGCCAAGCCAGAGCCCAAGGACTTCTTTCTTGCCATCCCGCCTAAGCCCTACGGCTATATAAACGGTTTTATTGACTACCTTAGAGTTCTCACGTACCTTAAATACGATACCATCCATCCAGACAATCAGATAAACAGGCTCCAATGGGCGGTTTTGCCAGGCTACGATATCATTGCTGATATGGTCGGTAATTCGGGATATGGTGGAAGTTGAGACCTCAAAACCATATACTTCAGAGATCTGTTCTTCAATATCACTGTTACTCATCCCTTTGGCATAAAGCCATACAATAACATTCTCAATGCCATCGACCATATTCTGCCGCTTGGGAACAATCATTGGATTAAAGGACCCATCCCGGTCCCTGGGCACCTTGATATTATCTTCTCCAAAGGAACTGCGAACCTTCTTTTGGGAATATCCATTCCTGGCATTCCCAGAACTAGATTTTTGATGCTTTACATAATCCAGGTGGCCATCCAGCTCTCCTTCCAGCATTTTCTCCAGTCCACGTTTTTGAAGTTGTTTGAGAAAACTGCTAAGTTCTTCTCCTGATTTGAACTGCTTTAAAAATTCGTCATCGAATAGATCTTCTTTTTTCATTGTTGTGTAAATATTAGCGCCTGAATTTCTCAGGCAAGGTTAAAAAAATATCGGGGTTTGCAA
>NZ_JAKHSK010000096.1 GCF_023499215.1 Zunongwangia pacifica | reverse complement strand
AGATGAACTGTGTTTATATACAAGATAAATTTAAGTTATTTTCGGTGTAATAGGTTTTTTGTGTAGCAATAGCAAAGGCCTGCTTTAAAAGTTTGTTGACCACCGCTATCAAAGCCAGTTTTTTAGCCTTTCCCTTCTCCACCAACCTTTCAAAGAGCTCCCTACAGGCTTTGTTTTTCTTTTTGGCCGACCACGAACAAACATACAACATTGCCCTTATCCTGCTCATGCCCATCTTGCAGATTCGTGCCTTGCCCTTAACACTGGTACCCGATTCAAAAATCCTGGGCGATATCCCCACATAAGAACTTAACTGCTTGGCACTGGTGAACTTGGTGAACCCTCCACTAAGTACAATAAGTGTCATGGCCGTTTTTGCCCCTATTCCCGGTATGCTCTGGAGCTGTTTGAACTGCTCCTGATGGTAGGTTTCAACAAGGCGTACCATTTCTTTCTCGATCACTTTGAGTTGCTTTTCCAACCCTTTTATTTGCTGGTCGATCTTTTTCATCAATAATTTGCTCTGTACCTGATGGGCTTCAAAAGCTTCCTTTTGCCTCAAGAAACTGCCCCTGCTTTTAGTAAGCTGTTCACTATAGGCCTGCATCTGCTTCAATTCCAAAACATATGCTTCTTCTTTTGTCCATAAACCTGGCTGCTGGCAGTGACCATACTCTGCGATCACTGTGGCGTCTTTTTTATCGGTTTTCGCCCGGATAAGACGCATTTGTGAGTACCGGCGGATCACCAAAGGGTTCACCACGCTAACCATGATCCCCTTATCAAAAAGAAAACTGGCAAGGTTAAGGTAATAAGGCCCACTGGCTTCCATCACACAACAGTGATCCAAAGATAATAATGCTGAAAACCCTTGAAAACCTTCCACTTCATTCTTAAACTTGTAATGTTGGTACTTCCCTTTTTCCAACAAAGCCACATCAAAAGTTAGTTTACTAATGTCAATACCTACATAGGTAAAAGATTTTTCCATAATTTTGCTTTTTAAGACAAACAAGTAGATAGGAGAAACTGCTTTGAACTTATCAATCCTTCTTACAGGCTCCAGGGCCTAATGAACTGTCCAAGTTTCAAGCAGATAGGGAAAGTAACCAGCATCTCGAACAGCCTT
>NZ_JAKHSK010000095.1 GCF_023499215.1 Zunongwangia pacifica | reverse complement strand
GCCCTTCATCTATATCATAGCCTATAAAATACAGGATATCCAGTCGCATACTGCAATGCTCTATTAACTTGCGGTCACTGATGATATTCTCTAAATAACCCACTAAACAGAACTTAAAAAACACGATGGGATCAATACTCTTCTGACCGCTGCTACCGTAGAAAACACGGGTGAGTTCGTAGAGAAAATCGAGATTTAAGGCTTCTTTTAAACGCCGATAGAAATTGTGTTGTGGAACCCGGTCACTCAATCGGAAACTGTTGAACAACTGCTCTTGATATACTTTTTTGCCTTGCATACCGTGAATTTACAACACAACTGTAAAATAATTATAACTCAGATGTTAGCTTTTTGCTAACTTGTGCAACAGGCACACCGGCTATAGTTCATTGCTTCTGACTTTCCTTTCGGAAAGTCCTCGCTAAAATTGCTATCTTCGGTTTACGGCGGAAAATCCTCGCGGATTTTCACGCAACGAAACCATAGCCAAACCGTTAACTACAATTAAATGATCGATTTCAATAATATAAAAGAACACGAGATAGAAAGACCAAATGTTTGGACCTGTCTTGGCTCGCCAGAAGATTTCGATTCATTATCTGATGAGTTTAGGGATCAAATTAAATTTTTAGATAAGGAAGCATCAGATTTCCTCTACAAATATTTTGACGCGTCAAAATTTCACACTGGTCCGATGTGGGAGCCATTTAAAAAAAAGAACTTTAAATACGTTGAAAAAATATCTGTAGATGAAGACGAACAGAAAATAAAAAAATGGCTTTTCAACAGAGGAATTGCATTTTCAAAGTGGGTTTACGTTCTGCCTAATTATGGAAATGAACCATTAATGATGACCTGGAAAATGGTCATAAAGAATTGTGAATTACTTTTCTTTGCAGATGACGTAGTGATATTTGATGAATCGAATCAATGGTGTTTGTCCTACTGGCATGAAGATGAGATGTTTTTCGGAAAAATTAATGTGACTAATCCTGAAATTGGATATAGTAAAGTTGAAGAAATGAATGAAATGGAAAAGAAATATCCTGGCTATAAACACCCGTTAAAATAAAAAGTAGTTAACACTATGTAAAATGCATTAAAACGCATTTTACATTGACCGTCAGACTGTCTCAAAACCTAAGAATTTCGTATTTTTAAGATATGGAATACCAACAAGGACAAGACCGGGAACAGCTTAGTCTTTACGCAACCTGTTTGGATGATATGATTCCCCAG
>NZ_JAKHSK010000094.1 GCF_023499215.1 Zunongwangia pacifica | reverse complement strand
TGTACGTCCCTGATATAGGTTGACCATAACAGGTTAAATCTATGAAGTCAACAATCAAATTAATTCAAAAGTCCCGTAAGTATTCAGAGGCTTTTAAAAAATCTATTGTAAAAGATTTTGAAAGTGGTAAATTCAGTGTTCCCCAATTGGAGCGTATCCATACCATAAGTAATGTTACAATCTACCGTTGGATCTATAAGTATTCGACGATCAACCAACCAGGTCAACGTATAGTAGAGATGGAAAATAGCAGTACCAAAAAATTAAAGTCCTTAGAGGCTAAAGTAAAGGAACTAGAGTGTATGGTAGGTCAAAAGCAGATACAGATTGATTATCTTGAAAAGGTGATTGACCTGGCTAACCAAGAGCTGCATATCGACCTGAAAAAAAACTCCAACACCCCACTATCGAATGGTTCCGTAACCAAAAGAAAATAAGCTTTTCCATGAATCAGTTATATAAAGTATTAGGGATCAGCAAACAGGCGGTGCATCAATACGCCAACCGTCAGGCTGAATTAGACAATAAAATGGCTGCTTTGGTAGTAGAGGCTGATGAGTTACGGGCAGACCATCCCGGTTGTGGGGTAGAGAAAATGTATTACACCTTACGTCCAGATTTTATAGGTAGGGATCGATTTATAGCGACCTTTATGGAGCTGGGCTATCGTTTAAAATACCCTAAGAATTATAGCAGGACCACCTATGCAGTACATACAAAGTATACGAATTTAATTAAGGGAATGCAGGTAAGCGGGCCTTCAGTAATCTGGCAGTCTGATATTACCTATATTAGAGTTGGAGAAAAGTTCTACTATGCAGTATTCATTATAGATGTGTATACCAAGAAAATTGTAGGTTACCAGGTATCAGACCATATGAGGGCTACAGCTAACGTGAAGGCTTTGCAAATGGCACTTAAAAGTCATAAAGCACCTAAGGTCCATCACTCAGATCGAGGAAGCCAATACACTTACACCGCCTATATAGCGCTGTTAAAAAGCAAAGGATGCCTAATTAGTATGGCAAAAACAGCTCAGGACAATGCTTATGCAGAGCGTATTAACAGAACCATAAAAAATGATTATATAGCGCATTGGAACCCTAAAAATTTTAATCAACTAAAACAAATGACCAGAAAGGCGGTCAATCATTACAATAACATAAGACCGCATAATCATATTGGAAAAATTAGTCCGATAGCCTATGAAAAGAAATTGATTCTGAAAAGTACTTTTCAGAATCAATCAATCACTATTTTTAATAATGAAATGTAAATTTAAAAACGGTCAACACTAATTAGGGATGTTCA
>NZ_JAKHSK010000093.1 GCF_023499215.1 Zunongwangia pacifica | reverse complement strand
CCAAATCAGCAAATGACCTGTCTCAGGAAAAAGAGCCGGAATCATCCCGTGATTTATTCACGATTTTTATCCTGAGTTTTTTAGGTGGTTTTGCAGCGTTGCTGACGCCCTGTGTGTTCCCGATGATCCCCATGACGGTAAGTTTTTTTACCAAGCAGAGTAAAACCCGTGCCAGGGGTATCAAAAACGCTTTGTTCTATGGTCTTTTTATTATGGTGATTTATGTGGTACTGGGCTCTGTAGTGGTTGTCCTTTTTGGTGCCGACTCGCTCAATGCCCTTTCCACCAATGTGGTATTCAATTTGGTGTTTTTTGCGCTTTTGGTGTTTTTTGCCTGTTCTTTTCTGGGGGCTTTTGAACTGGTCCTTCCCAGCTCATGGGCGACCAGGATCGACTCCCAGGCAGACCGTGGAGGTCTTATCGGGATCTTTTTTATGGCCCTTGCCCTGGCGATTGTTTCCTTTTCGTGTACGGGTCCTATTGTTGGGACTTTACTGGTAGAATCAGCTTCCAAAGGAGGTATAGCCCCCATTGTTGGGATGCTTGGTTTTTCACTGGCCATAGCACTTCCCTTTGCCTTGTTCGCTGCTTTCCCGGGGTGGTTGAATTCGTTACCCAAATCGGGTGGTTGGCTCAATACCGTAAAGGTTGTTTTGGGCTTTTTGGAGCTTGCCTTTGCCTTTAAATTTTTAAGCAATGCCGATTTGGTGCTGCAATTGCACCTGCTAGAGCGGGAAACTTTTCTGGCCATATGGATTGCTGTTTTTGGGGCACTCGCGTTGTATCTTTTAGGAAAGATCACCTTGCCGCATGATAGCCCTTTGCCACATATTTCGGTAGGACGTCTAGGTCTTGGTCTATTTGTTTTGGCCTTTGTGGTGTATTTGATCCCGGGACTTTGGGGAGCGCCCCTGCAATGGATCAGTGGTTTTCCCCCACCATCACAGTACAGTGAATCCCCTTATGGGGTAGGAAACAGCAAGGGGGGAAATACAACTTTAACAGAAATTCCACCCCATACAGAACTAGGGCCTTTAGATATTGTAACGTTTAAGGAGTATGAACAGGGAATGGCGTATGCCAAGAGCGAGGGGAAACCGGTGCTTTTGGATTTTACGGGCTATGCGTGTGTGAACTGCCGTAAGATGGAAGAGCGGGTATGGCCAGATCCACAGATCCTACAGATATTGAAAGAAGATGTGGTCCTGATCTCCCTTTATGTGGATGATAAGCGAGAGCTACCAGAGGAGGAGCAGTACACGTCTGAGACCACGGGTAAGGAGATTACGACTATTGGTAATAAATGGAGTGATTTTCAGATCAGGGAATACAAGGCCAATGCGCAGCCGTACTATGTG
>NZ_JAKHSK010000092.1 GCF_023499215.1 Zunongwangia pacifica | reverse complement strand
GTATTATGATCTGGCATCAGGTGATGATTAAAGGTTACGGTAAGAGATGAGCATGCGTCCTATTAGCTAGATGGTAAGGTAACGGCTTACCATGGCCACGATAGGTAGGGGTCCTGAGAGGGAGATCCCCCACACTGGTACTGAGACACGGACCAGACTCCTACGGGAGGCAGCAGTGAGGAATATTGGACAATGGGCGAGAGCCTGATCCAGCCATGCCGCGTGCAGGAAGACTGCCCTATGGGTTGTAAACTGCTTTTACAGAGGAAGAACCCTCCTTACGTGTAAGGAGCTGACGGTACTCTATGAATAAGGATCGGCTAACTCCGTGCCAGCAGCCGCGGTAATACGGAGGATCCAAGCGTTATCCGGAATCATTGGGTTTAAAGGGTCCGTAGGCGGGTCTATAAGTCAGTGGTGAAAGTCTGCAGCTTAACTGTAGAACTGCCATTGATACTGTAGACCTTGAATTAGTATGAAGTGGTTAGAATGTGTAGTGTAGCGGTGAAATGCATAGATATTACACAGAATACCGATTGCGAAGGCAGATCACTAATACTATATTGACGCTGATGGACGAAAGCGTAGGTAGCGAACAGGATTAGATACCCTGGTAGTCTACGCCGTAAACGATGGTTACTAGCTGTCCGGCCCAATTGAGGGCTGGGTGGTTAAGCGAAAGTGATAAGTAACCCACCTGGGGAGTACGTTCGCAAGAATGAAACTCAAAGGAATTGACGGGGGCCCGCACAAGCGGTGGAGCATGTGGTTTAATTCGATGATACGCGAGGAACCTTACCAGGGCTTAAATGCAGTCTGACGTATCTGGAAACAGATATTTCTTCGGACAGATTGCAAGGTGCTGCATGGTTGTCGTCAGCTCGTGCCGTGAGGTGTCAGGTTAAGTCCTATAACGAGCGCAACCCCTGTGGTTAGTTGCCAGCACGTAATGGTGGGAACTCTAGCCAGACTGCCGGTGCAAACCGTGAGGAAGGTGGGGATGACGTCAAATCATCACGGCCCTTACGTCCTGGGCCACACACGTGCTACAATGGTAGGGACAGAGAGCAGCCACTTCGCGAGAAGGAGCGAATCTATAAACCCTATCACAGTTCGGATCGTAGTCTGCAACTCGACTACGTGAAGCTGGAATCGCTAGTAATCGCATATCAGCCATGATGCGGTGAATACGTTCCCGGGCCTTGTACACACCGCCCGTCAAGCCATGGAAGCCGGGGGTACCTGAAGTCCGTTACCGAGAGGAGCGGCCTAGGGTAAAACTGGTAACTGGGGCTAAGTCGTAACAAGGTAGCCGTACCGGAAGGTGCGGCTGGAACACCTCCTTTCTAGAGCATTCTCTTATTAAGAGAATCGCGATTAAATAAAGGGAAGTTCAAAATAAGGCCTTTAAGGTCTTGATTCTTAATGTCAATTCGATAATAAATAGGGAAAGGTAAAAAA
>NZ_JAKHSK010000091.1 GCF_023499215.1 Zunongwangia pacifica | reverse complement strand
CTTAATCGTACTGCCTGCTCCTTTAATTCGGGGCTATAATAGCGTTTTTTTATGTTTCTAAGATATTTGTTTGGTAACAAACGGTCTTAAATTTTATGTACCAATAAAGGTAGCTACTCCACATTTGCTCAACCAAAAGAAAGGTTCACTCAATTTGACTATAATATCGAAATGGACTGAATTAAGTTTGAGGAACTAAATCATAAAAATGAATTTTAAGACAATTTTTCCTCTTCTGACTTTAATCGGAATTTTGGTCTCGTGTAAATCAAATTTTGTCGGAAAAGAATTGAACTATTCAACAGAACAAAGGAACGGATTTGAATTGACTTTTGTCAATGACTCAATCCTTGAGGTAAATTCAAAAACTGAAATTAACAAGTCTGATAAAGCGACTTACAAATACGAGCTTCTAAAAAAAGAAACTTTAGTAACCGTAAAGAAGAATCAACCTGTCGTGAACTTTAAGACAAAAAAACAATCCAGACAGTTCCTTCAAAATATTGCAATTGAATTAATTTCTGGAAAAAATGAATACTTAAGAGAATCAGATACACTGATTTATTTAAAAATACGAACTGATGGCAAAATAAAAAAACAAATCTTTTTTGATAATAGGACCAAAATATTGGAATTCCAAAAGTAAAAAACTAACCACAATCGAGTAGACGGCTCCGCCAGTAACTGACGGAGTGCGGGTCTCGTACCTGCCTGCGGCAGGCAGGTACGGCGGTTCATAATCCATCCTTTCACTCGCTCTTTACACCAATTGAAACTATTTCGTACTTTATGAATAGACTACAGATTTTCTTGGGATTCGGTCACCCAATGAATGAAAAAACAATGCTCCTATTCTAATTTCCGAAAGGATTATGTTCAGTCCTTTCCCATTTGTGAGACCTGTGTAATATTTTACACCTCGTTACTTTGGGTACTACGACTTCGGCTGATTTCTCCATTATACCAACCCGTGGCTTCTCCAATGCGGCAGGCTGGCCCGTACGCTAAAAATGTCTACAAGACATTTTCTCTACGCTCCGTCCTCCAGGTAAGAACATCTTCTTTTCTTTGATTCCTCCCGGATCTACTACTTCGGTATTCATTTCCAAAGAAACGTTTAGGACATCACAATGATGTGCTTGCTCATCCAACCTTATAGCCTCTTATCCGATTCCTGTTCGTCAGTACCAGGGTTTGTAGTCCTGCTTCCTTCACTTCCCGTCTCACGACAGACAAGCTTTGAGCTTACTAATGGTTAAAAGAGCCTGTCCTGAGCGTAGACGAAGGGTCACCCCTGCCCATATGGGACTTGCACCCTCTAGATTAATATCATATCTTAGATATGATAAAGATGCCCATGCTGGGCACACACAATGTATAACCGCAATTACGGCTAAATACTTAATCGATATTCGATGTTTTTAGCTATATTTATTTTAAGCGGACAAAACCTGGCTAACCAAACCGCAACTGTCCATATTCGAAACCGTCAGATTGTCTCAAAACCTCTAATTTTGTATTGAGTATTCGGGTAGCTACCTGAGAAAATTTTTAAATACTCGATTCTCAAGAGGTGTTTTTGAGTTTTGAGACAGACTGCCGTTGGCAAAAAATTTTAACGAGGATTTCGGTAACAACAATTCTCATTCCAGACGTATATTAAAAATCTATCAATGAAAATTTTCATCAGCTTATATATTCTTTTATTAACAAGTC
>NZ_JAKHSK010000090.1 GCF_023499215.1 Zunongwangia pacifica | reverse complement strand
AAGTCCGTTCTAAAGAGACTTTACCTATCTAATTTAGAGATCGTATAAGATAAAAAAACCGCTTAAAAGCGGTTTAAATAAGTGAAATTTTCTAAGAATTAGAGGCTTGTGCAACGGTTACCGGTGTTGTATGCTGGCCTTATTTTATTCGTGTTGCGATTTAAGAGCATACTGTACAATTTCCATCGCTTTTTTATATGTTATTCCGTTTCTTTGGTCAATTCCTAATGGATGATTCTCTTCCGTAATTTCAATTTCAGGAATAGTTCCTGCGTCCTGTTCAATCGCTATTGATTTAATGTTGATAGTATTTTCATAGGTTGGAATTTGGTTTTGTAACCAACCAAAATAAGGTCCAAAGTCTTTCCGATTAGGACTTTCCCAACAGTCCATTCTAAATTCAAAATTTTCCGGACTTATTGAAGTCCAAATGTCAAAATATAAGTCCTTGTTAAAATCCAAAATAGGTATTGTTATTCGTCCTCTGTGAAAGAAATGAGTTTTGTCAACTACACACAAACTTTTTTCAAGTTCTACACGTTTTTCAATTTCGTCTGGTGGAATAGAGTAGTAGTAGTCGGGAAATTCAGAACCAAAACACAAAGGAATTTCATCATATTCAGTTCCGCAACAATTACATTTAAATGTTGTTTCTTTTCCTTTTCTGAATATTTTGGTTAATCTCATTTGTTATTTTCGGCTTGCATACAACGTGTTTGTATAACGAAAGTAAGGGGATTGATGCGCTTACTTGTCCGTTTTAACCTGTTGTGAAATTTTAGGTTTTACTTTTCGGGCGAAAACCATTAACCCTTATTTTTGTTATACGGTGTTGTGCAATGGCTTTTTTAATATTCATCTTCAACTAATTCGGTTGTCTCTCTTGGCATTGTAGGTCTGAATGGCATATTTTCATTAAAATTGTCAATCAAAGTTTTCATATATTTTTCAGCTTGTTCCTTATTTTGAGCAAGGAATTCAAACTTTGAAAGAGAATGAGGCGAATTCTCATCTTGATAACTTTTTAAAGTTCTTATTTCAAAACTGTATTTGTTTAATACTCCCATTTTAATTCTGATTTATAATATGTTCCATTTTTCTTTTAAACTTGTTCTTTAGATTTAAGTTTCGTGAATCTCTCAAATCAAAACAATAATTTTCATATATTTTAAGTACTTCATTATGAAATTTTTGTCTTTGAATTTTTATTCCCTTTTGTATATCATTAGGATCAACCCATTGTAACATTTTTTCACTTTTTATATGGATTGTAGACTCTCTTTTTGTTTGAGCTTGATGAAGAAGTCCACATCTTATCTGCCTATAAAAAATGTCAGCCTTTTCTTGTGTGTTAAAAAAATCACTGAAATCAGGACTTCTTTGGAAAAAATCGTAAAAAGCTTTTTCATCCATCCCTTGTCCAGTTCTAATTCGCCCATTGATAAATTGTTCAATTGTTTCAATAAGTAGACAACTAAGAGCCATAATTGCAAAACCGGCAAAAATTCCAACTTTTCTATTTGGATTTTTATCTAATAATTCGATTTGTTTGAAAAAGCGTCCTTTCATTCGGTCATCAAAAATGTCAACAGCTTTGTTCCAGTCTGAATTAAGTCCATTAAGACTTAACTTATCCCAATCAGATTTATAGTATTTTGGACTTATTTTAATTCCTTTATCAGTCATTTTTTTAGCTTGTGCACAACGGCAGTCTGTATCAAAACTACCTGATTTGGTTTAAAAATAGTTGAAATTAGGATTGAAAACAAAATTTGAATTAATTTCCGTATTTTTTGCCATGTATTTGGTAAAAGCTTTATTCGGTCTTATAAAGGCTTTTATATAATTCTTTAAGGTTAAAA
>NZ_JAKHSK010000008.1 GCF_023499215.1 Zunongwangia pacifica | reverse complement strand
GTATTGCCAAAGAACATTACGGCAATCAGGTACAGAATTTTGTCTATGCCGTGGAGCAATCACTGGACAACTACAAATTCAACCTGCTTAAAAACAAACAGACCTTCATTTCCCAAATGAAAAACAGTGAACTCAATGTACGTACCCTTGATGAAGGGGCTGTGGATGAAAAAAGCGGTATGAACTTCTCCGAATACATTGCTATCCTTTCCGGGGATACCTCCCTTTTGGAGAAAAGCAAGCTGGAAAAGAAAGTGGCGGTAATGGAAAGCCTGAAACATTCCCACTTTAGGGAACTCACCCGTCATAAATACCAGTTAGAAAAACTGCAAAACGATCATGCTTCCACTGAAAAAACACTCGGAAAGCTCTCTGCCGATGCAGCCGTGTATAACGACCGTCTCCAGATGACCAAAGAAGGTACGAAAGCCAACCCCATTCAATTGAATGGAACAGCGAGTCGGGACAGTGAAGCTATAGGTAAGCATATTATAAAGCTGTTTCAAAACTGGAAGCCAAAAGCCGGGGAGCACGAAGAAAAATTTGGCAACCTATACGGTTTTCAGTTATACATCCGCAGGCAACAGGAAGCCTACGAAGAAAACGGACGCTTTGAATACCGATATTCCAATAGCTTATATGCACAAAGGGAAAATGAGGGGATTAAATATACCTACAATAACGGGTTGCCCAATACGGATAATCCGAAGCTGGCAGCACGGCATTTTTTAAATGCCATTGACCGGGTGGAGCATCTTAAAGAGCGGTATAAGCGGAACCTTTCCGATCTGAAAACCGAACTCCCCAAGATTGAAAAACTCACCACCAAACCTTTTACCAAGGAGCACGAACTGCGGGAACTGAAAACAGAACTCGCCAATCTGGAACGGCAGATCGCCATTAAGATTCAGGAAAACCAGTTAAAGCAACACCAATCCAATGAACCGGATGAAGAACAAACCCCGGTTATCAAACTTGGGGAACATCAAACCAACGGGCATGCCGTGAAAGAAACCGTGGTAGCTGCTTCGGCATCGGAGCGTCCCCGTAGCAGGATGCGATTGTAACATTCAAAAAGAAACGTATGGCAAATAGTGTATATCAGGTCAATAAAGGAATTAACCGCAGTATTGAATTTAAGGGATTAAAAGCCCAATACATCTGGTATTTAGGGGGAGGTGTGGTGGGATTACTCATCGTATTTGCCATCATGTATATCATCGGCCTGCCCACACTGGTATGTATCGGTGTTATTCTCGGCTCAGGCACCCTGCTGGTGATGAAGATCTACCGGATGAGCTATCAATACGGGGAACACGGACTTATGAAAACCCTGGCACGAAAACAGGTTCCCAAAGCAATCCGTTCCAGAAGCCGCAGGGCTTTTTTAAAACGATAAAAAAATTAAGTAATAACCCGGTAAATACTATAAGAATGGAAAAAATGTTGGAGGATCTATTACCGATTATGGATGTGGAACACGACTGCATCCTGAGCAAACAAGGCGATGTCACCGTAGTGTTTAAAGCAGACCTGCCGGAGATCTTTACCCTTTCCGATCAGGAATATGAAGCTTTTCATCAGGCCTGGGTAAAAGCCATTAAGGTATTACCCAAATTCAGTGTACTGCATAAGCAGGATTGGTTTCTGCAAACCGGGCATCAACCTGATTTTACCAAAGCAGATACCAGTTTTTTAAGCCGGGCAAGTGAGCGGTTTTTTAATGAACGCCCCTTTCTGGATCATAGCTGTTATATCCTGCTGACCAAAAAACCGGATAACCGCAAAACCGCAACGTCTGCCTATTCCAGCCTGCTGCGCAGAAGCATCGTTCCGGAAGAAACGCTGAAACCCTCCTTGTTACAGGATTTTCTGGACTGTACCGGTCAGTTCAAGCGTATCATGGAAGATAGCGGCTTTGTGAAACTGACCCGGTTACGGGAAAAGGAACTTTGGAGTGGCAAACGGACAATGGGTATCATTGAAAAGTACTGCTACCTGTCCGAGCGCAATGACCAGTATCTCATAGGAGACATGAATTTCCAGGAAGGTTTACAGGTAGGTTCCAAGCATTGCCAGCTTTACACCCTGGGGGATGCTGCCGACCTGCCGGCACTTTGTGGCAGTCGCATCAATTACGACAAGTATAGTACAGACAAAACCAAATTCAGTATCGGCTTTGCCTCTACGCTGGGTCAACTACTGCCCTGTAATCACATTTACAATCAGTACCTGTTTATCGAGGATGCCCAGAAGACGATCACTAAGCTGGAATCCAAAAGGCTACGATTGCAATCCTTGTCTGCTTACAGCCGGGAAAACATGATTGCAAGAGATGCTACCAATGATTTTTTAAATGAAGCCATCAGTCAGCAACGCCTCCCGGTAAAAGCCCATTTTAATGTACTGGTATGGACGGAAGATAAGGAAGAACTCAAAGACCTGAAAAACAAAGTATCCTCCGCACTGGCGCAGATGGATGCCGTAGCCAAACAGGAAACCATCGGTGCCCCTCAAATCTTCTGGGCAGGTATTCCGGGTAATGCCGCTGACTTTCCCATGAATGATACCTTCGACACCTTTGCCGAACAGGCTACATGCTTCCTGAATATGGAAACGGGTTACCGTACTTCCTTAAGTCCTGTAGGGATTCGTCTGGGAGATCGTATGACGGGCAACCCCGTGCATGTGGACATTAGCGATGAACCTATGAACATGGGGATTTGCACCAACCGGAACAAGTTTATATTGGGCCCCTCCGGGAGTGGAAAATCCTTTTTTACCAATCACATGGTACGCAGCTATTACGAGCAGGGAACGCATATCGTACTGGTGGATGTAGGACATAGCTATAAGGGCTTGTGTGATATGGTAAACGGCTACTATTTCACCTATAGTGAAGAAAACCCGATCCGTTTCAACCCTTTCTTTATCGGGGAGGGTGACCACCTGGACACGGAAAAGAAAGAAAGTATCAAAACACTGCTGCTCGCCCTTTGGAAAAAGGATGACGAAGTCTTTAAACGTAGTGAGTATGTAGCGCTTTCCAATGCCATTACCGGATACTACCGGCACCTTGAAAAGAATCCATCGGTGTTTCCTTGTTTCAATAGTTTTTATGAATTCCTGCGGGATGAGTATATAACGGTACTTCAACAGGATCGGGTAAAAGACCGGGATTTTGATATGGATAATTTCCTGTATGTACTCCGCCCGTATTACCAGGGCGGGGAATTCGATTACCTGCTCAATGCTACGGAAAACCTGAACCTTTTACAGGAACGCTTTATCGTGTTCGAACTGGACAATATCAAAGACCATCCCATCCTCTTTCCGGTAGTGACCATCATTATCATGGAAGTCTTTATCAACAAGATGCGCAAAATGAAAGGCATCCGTAAGATGATCTTAATTGAAGAAGCATGGAAAGCCCTGATGAAAGAAGGCTTTGCGGAATACATCAAATACCTCTTTAAAACGGTACGGAAATTCTTTGGTGAGGCTATCGTGGTGACCCAGGAGGTGGAGGATATTATTTCTTCCCCCGTGGTCAAGCAGGCAATCATCAATAACAGCGATTGCAAAATACTGCTAGACCAGAGCAAGTACCAAAACAAATTCGACCAGATACAGGAACTCTTAGGGTTAACGGAAAAAGAAAAAGCCCTCGTATTATCGGTCAATAAAGCCAATGACCCTGCCCGAAAATACAAAGAGGTCTTTATCAGTCTGGGTGGAATGCTCAGCAAGGTGTACCGCACCGAAGTGAGCGTGGAAGAATACCTGGCGTACACCACCGAACAGACTGAAAAGGTGAAACTGATGGAATATGCGGCAAAATTTGGAGGGGATATCCGCAAAGGCATTGCCGCAATGGCGGAAGATCTAAAACTTAAAAAATGATGAACCATGAAAAAATATGCAAGAATGTTACTGCTTGCCCTTTGCATTTCCTTTACGGCACTACCGGTACAACAGGCAAATGCCATGCAGATACCGATCGTAGAGATCATCAAGGCAGGAATCAAAAAAGTAATCAAAGCCGTGGATTTAAAAATCCAGCGCCTACAGAACAAGACCATCTGGTTACAGAACGCCCAGAAGACCTTGGAAAACACGCTTTCCAAACTCAAACTGGATGAAATTTCCAAATGGACGGAAAAACAAAAAGAGCAATACCGGGAGTATTACGAAGAGCTGGCTAAGGTAAAGGCGATTATTTCTTATTACCAGCGTATCCGGGATATCACCCAAAAACAGGTCCGGCTGGTCAATGAATACCAGGATGCCTGGCAGCTTATTCAGCAGGATGACCACTTTACCTTGGATGAGATTGAATATATGTCAGAGGTGTACTCAGGAATCTTGGAAGAAAGCCTGAACAACATCGACCAGATTACCCTGATTGTCCAATCCTTTACTACCACGATGAGCGATGCCAAACGACTGGAAATCATCAACAATGCTGCCGATCAGGTTGATGCCAATTATGATGACCTGATGCGCTTTAATCAGCAAAATGTATTGCTGAGCCTTTCCCGGGCAAAGACCTCCATTGAAGTGCAAACCGTGAAAAAATTATATGGACTTCCTCAATAACACGAACTATGAGAAAGATAATTTTAATAGGATTCATGCTGTTTATGGCAGCAGGAACCGTCCACGCACAGACTTTTTCGGAGTGGTTCCGCCAGAAAAAGACACAGAAGAAATACCTGCTTCAGCAGATTGCCGCTTTACAGGTATATATCGGATATGCTCAAAAAGGCTACCGTATTGCCAAAGAAGGTTTGACCACCATCGGAGGGTTTACCAAAGGGGAATTTGACCTGCACAGTGATTTCATAAATTCCTTAAGTACAGTCAACCCTGAAATCAGACACTATGCAAAAGTAGCAGACATCATCGCCCTTCAAATACGCATCATTCAGGATTACGGGCAAACCTACGGACAACTTGACAATAGCGATGCTTTTACCGAAGCAGAACTCAACTATATCGGGCGGGTTTTTACCCGGCTCTTGGAGGATTGTGAACAGGCACTGGATGAACTTATTGCAATAACCACGGATGCCGAATTGCAAATGGAAGATAATGAGCGTATGAAGCGTATCGACAAGCTTTACTTGCGGATGCAGGACAATTACACCTTCTCCCAAAGTTTCGGCAATGAAGCCAAGGTCATGGCAGCCGTTCGGATCAGGGAATACCATGAAGTACAATACAGCAAAACACTCAGGAACCTTCAAAACGAAAACCCATGAAAAAGACCAAAATACTTATAGGACTTGTGATCTGCGGGCTCTTCTGCTCTTTCAGGGCATCAGCGCAATCCGCAGAGATACAACAGCTCTTGCTCAATGTAGAAAAACTGACCCAGTTCAAACAGATATTGAGCGATATGAAAAAAGGCTACCAGATATTGGAAGGGGGTTACAATACCATCAAGGATATATCGGAAGGGAACTTTAGCCTGCACAAAGCTTTTTTGGACGGGCTGATGGAAGTAAGCCCCACCGTTCGCAATTACAAACGTGTGGGCGATATTGTGAATTATCAGATAATACTGGTCAGGGAATACCGGAATGCGTATGACCGATTTCAAAGTGACGGGAATTTCAATCCGCAGGAACTGGCGTATCTCGGACGGGTGTACGACCATCTCTTTGATGAAAGCCTGCGTAACCTCGATGAATTACTGGTCATTATCACAGCAGGGAAAGCCCGTATGAGTGATGATGAACGTTTACAGGCTATTGACCGGATCTATGCCGATATGCAGGACAAACTAATGTTCCTCAGACACTTTAACAATAACACGACCATTCTTGCGGTGCAAAGGGCAAAAGAAAGAAATGATGCCCAGACCATTCGCAATAGCTATGGGATAAACAACTAAAAATCAACAGTATGGCAACATATAGAAAAACTGCCTGGGTGGCGGTCACGGGATTGTTACTGCCTTTTATGGGGAGTGCACAGGGAATTGCCGGTGAGATGAACGGCTTGCATAGCGTATTGGAACAACTCTATGATGAAATGATGCCACTGTGCAGTCAGCTTATTGGTGTGGGACAGGCATTGGCGGGATTTGCCGCTATGTGGTATATCGCCTCCAGGGTCTGGGGACATTTGTCAAGAGCCGAACCTATTGACTTTTATCCGCTTTTCCGCCCGTTTGTCATCGGGTTTTGTGTGATGATATTCCCTTCCGTTCTGGGACTAATCAACGGGATCATGAAACCAACAGTGACCGCTACCGCTTCGATGGTGGAAGGCTCCGACAGGGCAATTGCGGTGCTTTTGGAAAAGAAGGAAGAAGCTGTCAAAAAAACGGATGTATGGCAGATGTATGTAGGTGAAAGCGGTGACGGTGACCGGGACAGGTGGTATAAATACACCCATGATAATGCCAGTCCTTCCGATGAAGGCTTTTTTGAAGGGATTGGCAACGACATCAAGTTTGCCATGTCCAAAGCCTCTTACAATTTCCGCAATTCGGTCAAGGAATGGATGAGTGAAGTACTGCGGGTACTCTTTGAAGCCGCAGCCTTATGTATCGATACGCTACGAACCTTTCAATTGGTGGTACTTGCCATATTGGGGCCGCTGGTATTTGGGATTGCCGTCTTTGACGGGTTCCAGCATACCCTGACGGTTTGGATTGCCCGCTATATCAATATTTTTCTCTGGCTTCCGGTAGCCAATATTTTCGGGAGCATTATCGGAAAAATCCAGGAGAAAATGCTGGAAATGGACATTGCCCAGGTACAGGATTACGGGGATACTTTTTTCAGCCGGACGGATATGGCGTATCTGGTCTTTATGATTATTGGCATTGTGGGATACTTTACCGTGCCTTCGGTAGCCAATTACATTGTCCATGCAGGAGGTGGTGGTGCTTTGGGACAGAAAGTCACCAGTATCTTCAGCAGTTCCTCCAGAGCGGTTATGGGAGCAGCTACAGGCGGAGCCAGCATGGCGGCGGATGCAATGGGTAATGCTGCAAGTCGTATTTCCCAGAGTATGGCCAGCAATGGTACAACCAATCCTTATTTCAAGAATGGCAATTCGGATGGCGGTGGCTCCGGCTATATGAATGACAAACTCAAAGGTAATTCTTAACCCCAAAAAGGAGAAATCATGTTTAAAAAAATGAAAAATATCGATACGGCTTTTCGGCATATCCGGGGATTTACCATGCTCATTATTGCAGGCTCAGTGCTATTATCCTGCTTTGCCCTATATAAGAGTTTTAGTCTGGTATCCGAAATGCAGGACAGGATTTACATTCTTGCCAATGGCAAGGCACTGGAAGCCTATTCCGCCGGACGTAAGGACAATATCCCAGTGGAAGCAAGGGATCATGTGAAAACCTTCCACCAATTGTTCTTTACCCTTGACCCGGATGATAAAGCAATTGAAACGAATATCACTAAAGCTTTATACCTGGCGGATGGCAGTGCCAAACGGATTTATGATGACCTGAAGGAGAACGGATATTATGCCGGGCTTATTTCCGGAAATGTTAACCAGACCATCCATGTGGATAGCGTGGCGGTGGACATCAATGAATACCCCTATAAATTCCGGTGCTACGCTACCCAGCGCATAATCCGTCCGACCAGTATCACTACCCGAAGCCTGATTACCGAAGGGGCGTTGCGTAATGTATCCCGAAGTGATAATAATCCGCATGGTTTTCTGATAGAACGCTGGGCAACCATCGCCAACAAGGATTTGAAAACGACCGCCAGACGGTATTAAGCCCATAATGGACATTTATTCAAAATTAATACAAACAAAGTCAATTGAGTGGCTTATAAAACTTTGTACAAATGAAACGAAATACAAAACAGAAAAAGGAGGCTCCTAAAAACGGACTGTTAATCCTGGGATTACTTGCCTTATACAAATGGCTGCAAAAAGCATGGGCAAAATGGATGTCGAATAAGACAAAGAGTATTTCCAAGCGGGCAGTAACCATAGCACTGGTCGTTTTTATAAGCCTCACCAGTGGATACTGTATCTACCTTGGGGTACACGCCATCACGGGAAAAAGTAAGGGCAATGCCTTTACAGTAACCTCGATCAAACGTCCCCGGCATCTTACGGAATCCGGAGCTATAGCATCACCGCTCCCTCCGGTATCCAAACAGGATTACAGGCGCATCCAAAAGTTCCGGTTGTATATGGATAGCCTTGCCCGAAGTCCATCGGGCAGAAATATCTATGACAGTATTATAGCAACCCGTCCGGGACTGATGGATTCGGTTCGCTATATCGAAAAAGAATATCAAAACTTTAAAAATCAATAACCATGGAAAAACAGGTAATAACATCAAAAATGAAAAGACAACGCAAGTTCCTATTGGTATTGCCGCTGCTCGTACTTCCTTTCACCACCCTGATCTTTTGGGTATTGGGAGGTGGACAGGTACAGGAACTACAGGCACAGGAAACTCCACAGAACGGGTTTAACCTTCACCTGCCGGAAGCAAAACTGACCGATGATAAGCAAATGGATAAAATGAGCTATTACAACCGGGCAGAACAGGATTCGGCAAAATTCAGGGAACTCCGTAAAAATGACCCGAATTATAAGAACAGTGTAATTTCCGATACGGATGATATATTACCCCAAAAGGAAGTAAAACCGGGTCAGGTATCATCCGGCGGCTTAAAAACTTCCCTCTACGGAAGTGGTCAGGGCAACGATCCGAATACGGATAAAATTTATAAAAAGCTGGAAGCTTTGAACAGGGAATTGAACAAACCGGTGGAACGCACCCAGCTTCCTGAAGATTCCCCCGAGCAGGAAACAAAAACCAATTATGGAAATACGTCTGTGAGTTCCAGTGATGTGGACAGGCTGGAAGAAATGATGCACACCATGACCCAGCCGGAAGCACCTGACCCGGAACTGGAACAGCTCAGCAGCATGCTGGAAAAGATTCTGGATGTACAGCATCCTGAGCGGGTTCAGGAGAAATTAAAACAACTTTCGGAAGCCCGAAGGGAACAACTGTACGAAGTATCCACTGCACAGAAAGATGATAGTATTTCCCTGATGCATACCGGACACTTTGTTACTCCTACAGCAAATGGATTTTATTCCCTGGACGATGACCAAATTGCTGAACAGCCGGAAAATGCCATACAGGCGGTTATTTACGAATCACAGACCGTGGTTAACGGATCTACCGTAAAGCTTCGCCTGGTCAATGATGTATTTATTAACGGGGTGCATATTCCCAAAGACAACTTTGTGTTTGGGATCGCTTCCCTTAGCGGAGAAAGGCTGCATGTCAAGATCAACAGCATCAGAAGCGGTAATTCCCTCTTCCCGGTAGAACTCTCTGTGTACGATATGGATGGGTTGGACGGAATTTATATTCCCGGTGCCATTACTCGGGATGTCGCTAAACAATCGGCTGACCGCTCTATGCAGAACATTGGATTGACTTCCCTTGATCCTTCCTGGCAGGCACAGGCCGCAGGTGCCGGTATAGAAACAGCTAAATCACTGTTCAGCACAAAAGTAAAACTGATAAAAGTAACCCTGAAAGCAGGCTATCAGGTATTGCTCCGTGATGAAAAACAAAAGCAAATCAAGAAGTAATAACCATTTAAAATTCCATAAAGATGAAAAAGATAAATGCATGTATGGTGATGGGATTTTTCCTGTTCCTTTTCGGATTGAATGTAAATGCTCAAAGCATCCTTCAACCCAAATCAATCGCTCCTTATCCTGTGGAGATTACCTATTTTAAAACGACCAATATTATATTTCCAAGCGCCATTGTAGGTGTGGACAGGGGCAGTAAAGATGTGTTGGCACAAAAAGCCATAGGAGCTGCCAATATTCTACAGCTCAAAGCGGCAAGGGACAGTTTTCCGGAGACTAACCTGACGGTAATTACCGCAGACGGGAAATTAAATTCTTTTGTGATTAACTATGACCCCAAGCCATCTGTCTTGAATATTTCCATGAAGGAAAGAGATAACAAAAACAGTATTTTCCTTTCACCAGGATCGGTTAACGAAGCTGAAGTCACTACTTATGCTACACATGCCTTGTATTCCAAATACAAAGGGCGTAAGGTAAAGCACCGTAAATATGGTATACGTTTCGGATTGAACGGGATATTCATTCGGGACAACCTGATGTACCTGCGGTTAACCATTACCAACACATCCAATATCAGTTATGATATTGACCAATTACGTTTTTTTATCCGGGACCAGAAAAAGGCTAAACGTACAGCTTCACAGGAAATTGAAATTACCCCGGTACACATCCAAAACAAGGTGACAAAAATTGACGGCCGGTCTTCACAGACCTTGGTGATTGTGGTTCCCAAGTTTACCATTCCCGATAAGAAATACTTCGCCATTCAATTGTTTGAAGCAAACGGGGGAAGGCATATTAAGCTTAGTGTAAAAAACAGGACGATTATTAAAGCAGCAGTACTTCCCACATTACAATCAACAGGAAGTACACCTATCAATAACTTTTAAATCAATTATCATGAATCAGAAGAATTTAGAATACCTGAAAGACCAGATTAAATATACTGGCTTTGGAGAAGGACTCGAAGAAGTCTTAAAGCAAAAAATAGCAAAGGGACAGCCTGAATTTAAGATCCCGCACCTAACGCATTTTGGTAGCAACAAGGTAGATTCCACACTACATTTTAGCAAGTCCAAAAAAACGGATATGTATTTCTTCAATTCGTACCAGGTGAGTGTGCAAAAGGAAAACAATCCCGATGAGACTATGAAACAGACCTTCTATATTAACAAAGGCAATAACATTACCCTGAAAGAAGCCTACAACCTGATGGAAGGCCGATCGGTCAATAAGGAGCTGACCAATAAGGAAGGGCAACTGTACAATTCCTGGTTACAGATGGATTTTAAACAGAGTGATGACAATGGAAATTTTAAAATACAGCAGTACCATCAAAACTATGGGTACGATCTGGAAGCAACACTCGCTAAACATCCTATTAAGGAACTGGAGAATGAAACCTATAAATCCAATCTGGTCGATTCCCTGAAAAAGGGAAACCTGCAATCGGCAACTTTTCAAAAGGAAGGTTTGGAGCAGAAACAGTACATCGAGGCGAATCCCCGGTTTAAGACCATCAATATCTATGACAGCAATATGCAACGGGTGGATAACCGCCAGTCCAAGACGGAAAAACAATCGGAAGCACAAAGCCGCTCTGTTAAACAGGAGCATAAAGGCCAAGAGCAGCCGATTGCCGACGAGGCTCAGGACATACCAAAGGCTAAGAAGAAAAGAAAAAGACCCACCATAACCTAAAGGATATGGAACAGTTAAAGCCTTTATCTGACTTTTTTACGGCTATTGAGCAGGATGGCCGTATCAGCATTACACATATAGGAATATATGCTGCCCTGTTGGAGTATAGGGCGCAGATGGGTAATAGCAATCCGATAGTGGCATTTAGTTATGACATTATGAAGATTGCAAAAATATCATCTGCCATGACCTATCATAAATGTGTAAAGGATCTGAGTGCCTACGGGTATATACGGTATGAACCCTCATTTAATAAAAACAGGGGGAGTAAAATTTACTTTCCCGAAAGCGATGGGTAGAGAATGAATTAATTTTTCGGTACAAAGCCCTTCGGGGCTTTTGCTGTTTTAAAGCGGAGGTGTAAGATGGAAAATGAAGTAAAGAGAATTCCGCCGGAAAAAGCAATAGCACTATTGAAAGAAGACGGTATAGAAGTAACAGCGGAACAGGTGAAAGTTATCCTGGACTTTATGTATGAAATAGCGGATATTGTTGTAGATCAGTATCTGGCAAAACCTGCCTGAATTTCGTATATTTATAAACGGAATCAGGCTGTTAGATGGAACAACCTTAATACTTTGGAACGATGAAAATTGCAGATTTATATATACGGGTAAGCACGGATGAACAGGCCGACAAAGGCTACTCACAGCGGGATCAGGAAGAGCGTTTGCGAAAGTATTGTGAAATCAACCATATTCAGGTACGAAAAGTGATTTATGAGGATCATTCGGCGAAAACCTTTAAACGTCCTTCCTGGACAAAACTGCTAAATATCCTTCGTAAATCTAGAGGGCAGTCCGATTTGATATTGTTTACCAAATGGGACAGGTTCAGCCGGAATGCAGGAGATGCTTATCAGATGATCGGCACTTTGAGAAGATTGGGGGTAGAACCGCAGGCAGTAGAACAACCACTTGATTTATCAATCCCTGAAAATAAAATGATGCTCGCCTTTTATCTGGCTGCTCCTGAAGTGGAAAATGACAGAAGAGCTCTAAATACCTTTCATGGGATGCGAAGGGCTAAAAAAGAAGGACGCTGGATGGGCCTTGCTCCAATCGGTTATAAAAACAAAATTGATGAGAGTGGTAGAAAATATATTGCGCCAAGGAAAGTCCAGAGTGACATAATGAAATGGGTATTCAAAGAATTGGCAAAAAACACTTTTAGCACCGAACAAATATGGAAAACAGCTAGAGAAAAAGGGCTTAAATGCAGTAAAAATAATTTCTGGACAGCTATCCGTAATCCTATGTATTGCGGTAAAATATTTATTCCTAAATACAAAGATGAAGAAAGTCAACTGGTGATGGGGCAACACGAACCCTTGATATCTGAAGCTTTGTTCTATGATGTTCAGGATGTGCTCGACGGTCGTAAAAAAATAATGCGGACTAAAATAAAAGTAGATGACCGCTATCCCTTACGCGGTTTTGTCGTTTGTCCAGACTGCGGGCGTATGTTAACTAGTAGTAAATCCAAAGGGCGTTCCAAATATTACTATTACTACCATTGCTCCGGTGGCTGTAAATTCAGACAAAAAGCGGAGTATATGAACGATAGGATGGTTTCTGAAATCGAGAAATATGTGTATTCCATCCCTAGGCTCAACCTATTTAAAGAAGTCATTACTTCCGTATATAAATCAAAAACCAGAGACAGGATCGGAAATATACAACAACTCAAAATCCGTTTACAGGATGAAAATAATAAACTGAGTAAAGCCAGGGAACTGCTTTTATGTGGTGATATTGAAGCGGATGATTACCGAATTATGAAAGCGGATGCCGATAAAAAAATAAACAGGCTGGAAGCCAAACTCACAAGTTCGATTACAGACACGCAAAACGTGGAACCCCTGTGGGATAAGGCTATCAGCAATCTATCCAAGCTTAATATTCTCTATCAATCTGGGAATACTATACAGAAAAGAAAGATCATTGGTTCGGTCTTTCCTGAAAATCTGACTTTTGACGGATTTGAATATCGAACCACCCGAGTTAATGAAGCAATCAAGTATATCACACTGATAAACAAAGACTTAAAAGGAAATAAAAAAGGGACAAATTCATCATTTTTGAATTTGTCCCATCAAGTGACCTCGGCAGGATTCAAACCTGCAACCTTCTGAGCCGTAATCAGATGCGCTATTCAGTTGCGCCACGAGGCCTTAATTTGTTTCGCTTAAGCCAAATGTCTTAAGCGGGTGCAAATATATTCTTTATTTTAGATTCGGAAAAACTTTTTGAAACTTTTTTTGAAGAAAAAACAGCACAAAATGATAAAACATTAATGCTTAAGGAATAACAGATTTCTTTATTAAAAATAATTCATGCGGTAATTTACCAATTTCAACTTATACAATTTCTGCACTCAAACCGGCATCCAAAAGCTTAGAACATCTTGGTTTAAGATCATCAAAAGCACCTGTTTTAACGGTACATTTTCCTTTATAGTGTACCAAAATAGAACATTGTTCGGCCTGTTCTGGGGTGTGATCACAGGCATAGATCAACGTTTCAATTACATGATCAAAAGTGTTATAATCGTCGTTATATAAAACAATCTCGTTTTCTTTGTCTACCTTGGTCTCTACCTTCTCTAATACTTCTTCTTGGGTACTCATAGGGTATTAATTTTGATTCAGATACTTTGCAAAAATACAAAAAATCAAGTTAAAACTCTCATAAAGAAAACTTTACCGCCACCCACTGATCTTTTTCAAGGTTTTCCTGAAATTTTAATCCAAGCTTTTCACAAGCTTCCTGAATAATCGGGATGTCTTCTTTATAGAATCCACTTAAATACAAATCACCACCAGGTTGTAGGACCGAAACATACTTTTGCATATCATTCAGCAATATATTACGGTTAATATTCGCTATTATAGCATCATATTTTTTTTCACCCAGCAGCTCTGCTCCACCTTCTTTAACGGTAATATCGGGAACATTATTACGTTCGATATTTTCCAGGGTGTTTAAATAACACCAGTTATCAATATCTATAGCTTCAACGGGAGCTGCTCCTTTCTGAGCACTTAAAATGGCCAAAACTCCGGTTCCGCAGCCCATATCCAAAACAGACCTTCCTTTCCAGTCGTTTTTCAGAATAAACTGAATCATCATATGCGTGGTGGCATGATGCCCGGTACCAAAACTCATTTTTGGTTCAATAACAATATCAAACTCGGTTTCTGGTTTTGGATGAAAAGGTGCGCGTACACTACAAATATCATCAACCACAATGGGCTGAAAATTTTTCTCCCATTCTTCATTCCAATTTACCTGTTGTATTTCAGAAGAAGAATAGGAGATTTCAAATTCATCAGAATCTAATATCTGAACCTCAGCCAGCATATCGTCCTGAAATTCATCTTTAAGGATATATGCTGTTATGCCATCTTCATTTTCCACAAAACTTTCAAATCCCAACGCTCCCAATTCAGCAACTAATATTTCTGAAGCAGGAACTGGCGGATTTATTTTAAACTGAAATTCTAGATAATTCGATGCCATTATTAAAACGAGTTCACGATTGCTAAAAAGTCTTCTGCCTTAAGACTTGCTCCACCAATTAAACCGCCATCTACATCTTTGTTTGCAAAGATCTCTTTAGCATTTCCAGGCTTACAACTACCGCCGTAAAGGATAGAAACATCTTCTGCAATTTCGCTTCCGTAAGCACCTGCAACACTCTTTCTAATAAATGCGTGCATTTCCTGAGCTTGCTCTGGTGATGCAGTTTCTCCTGTACCAATAGCCCAAACCGGCTCGTAGGCAAGGATAATATTTTTCCAGCTCTCTTTAGAAAGATGGTATAAACTTTCTTTAAGCTGACTTTCAACCAAATCAAAATGCTTATCGGCTTTACGATCTTCTAATTCTTCACCAAAGCAAAAAATTACAGTCATATCATTTTCTAAAGCGGTATTTACTTTTTCAGCAAGAAGCTCATTAGATTCTTTAAAATAGGCACGTCTCTCACTGTGTCCTAAAATTACCGTTTCTACACCAACACTTTTAAGCATTGCTGCGGAAATTTCTCCGGTAAAAGCTCCCTTAGCATTTTGATGCATATTCTGCGCTGCAACGATTATTGGAGTATTTTTTAAAGCCTCGAATGCAGGATATAAATTGGTATATGTTGGCGCTACCATCACCGTTGCTTTTGGCTCACCAGACATTTGTTTCTTAAGATCTGCAATTAGTTCCTGGGTTTGTGCCAGGTCGTTGTTCATTTTCCAGTTTCCGGCTACAATATTTTTTCTCATAATTTAATGTTCTAAATTGTTTAAATTTTAAGCTGATCTCTACAAATATACCGATTCGATCACACATAAGCCCTTTGTCGTAAAGGCTTTTGTAGCTTTTTATTAATCTTCTAAGACTTTTTAGAATTTGCTTATAATTTTATAGCTGAAGTGTCTGACCAGTGCTTTTTTTGTGTTATCGTCCCTTTTTCCAAAACTAAAATTCCTGGATTGGCACGTATCACTGTTTTAAGTGCGGTGGCATCGGTTTGATAAAAAGGAAAATCAAGATCGAATTCCTCTTTTATCTGAGATTTTAAATCCTCTCCTGAAGCTGTTAATCCAATAATCTTATACCCTTTACTATTGGCTTCTCTTTCTAAAGATTTAATGGCTTCATAGCCTTGTTTCTCGGTAAGATTTAAATCGTAAGCAACAATAAGCAAAACTTTTTCGGACTCAAGAATTTTGGTCGTAATATCTTCTCCATGATCTAAAATCTGAAAATCATGGATGGGTGGCACATAACCTTCTTTGATCATCTTAGTATTTACTTCAATAAACTCCCCTTCATGCTGTGGGTAACTTCCATCGGTCACCACTACTTCTTCTTCACCGTTCACCTTAAATTTCCAGTGATACTCAAAAACATCTGTCGCAGCATCTTCAGGAATATCACGAAGCTCTGGGATATTATTTCCTACTTTATAAGGTCTAAAATCGATAACCGGCAAATGCATTAAAACATAATAGGCGTATAGAAAACAAAGCATATAACTTAGGAAAATGATCCAACGATGGCTCGCAGGAACAAAAACCGGAGTAATCATCTTTTTATTAAAAAACAATAGTAGAATAAAAACCAGCAATATGAGATCCTTCGTAAAACTTTGCCAGGGTGTAAGTGGGATCGCGTCACCAAAACAACCACAATCGGTTACTTTATTAAAATAAGCCGAATAAAAGGTAAGGAATGTGAAGAATATGATCATTAACAGCAAACTCCACACCGTAAATTTAGGTAAATACCCAATAAGCAGCATTATTCCCAAAACCAGCTCAAACACACAAATTAAGATAGCAATTACGAGTGTAAAAGGGGATAGAAAGTCTAAATCTAAAACCTCTGGCGAAAAATATTCCTGAAGTTTATAAGAGAATCCTAAAGGATCATTCAGTTTTATAAATCCTGAAAAAATAAAAAGTACCCCTACAAAAATACGGGCGAATTTCACTAATAACTTCATCGTAATATTGGTGATTTTTGAATATTATTTTTCTTCAGCTTCAGCAAAATGAATCATGGCAAATACCGCATAATTAATCATATCCTGATAGTTGGCATCGATGCCTTCACTTACTAAAGTTTTCCCGCTATTATCTTCAATTTGCTTTACACGCAATAACTTCTGAAGAATTAAATCGGTTAACGAACTTATACGCATATCACGCCAGGCTTCGCCATAATCGTGATTTTTATTCATCATTAATTCTTTGGTAGCCGTAATCTTTTCGTCATAAAGTTTTGTTGCTTCATCTGCTCCCAAATCTGGCTGATCTGCAATTCCTTTTTCCAACTGAATAAGTGCCATGATCGAATAATTGATGATGCCTATAAATTCAGATTTTTCATCTTCATCTACTTTTCTTACTGCGTTTTCCTGAAGTTTACGTATTCGCTGCGCTTTGATAAAAATCTGATCGGTTAGCGAAGGCAATCTCAAAATTCGCCATGCACAGCCATAATCTTTCATTTTCTGGTTAAACAAACTGCGGCAGATTTCGATTACCGCATCGTATTGTTTGGAGGTATCTTGCATAAAACCGTGGTAATTTGCGTAAATTTCGGGCAAATATTCCAGCTGGTCAAAATTATTTTGAACTGCCTTAAATTTTAAAACTTCTAATGGCATGATGATCAATTGCAAAGGCAAGCTTATCGATCTTTCTTCTCCCAAAGTGATGGGAATATTAAATATCACGCCCGATTCTTTTTTTGAACACAGTAGAACGCAAACAGAAAGCGATATTCTCAAAAAAGCCGAATTAATGCTGAAACAGGGCGCTACATTTATCGATATCGGCGGCTATAGCAGTCGGCCAGATGCCAATGATGTGGCCGAGGACGAAGAATTAAACCGGGTAATACCTGCCATAGAACTTTTGGTAGCGGAATTTCCCGAAATTTTAATTTCTGTGGATACTTTTAGAAGTAAAGTTGCGGCAGAAGCTATTGAAGCCGGAGTCGCAATGATTAATGATATTTCTGCCGGAAATCTAGACGAAAAAATGATGCCTGTAATTGCCCAATATCAGGTTCCGTATATTATGATGCACATGCGCGGCACCCCAAAAACCATGAAACAACTAACCGAATATGAAGATCTGGTAAGCGATATCACCTATTATTTTTCAGAAAAAATTAAAGAAGCAAGAGCGTTAGGCATTAACGATCTAATTTTAGATCCCGGCTTTGGTTTTGCCAAAACAATCGATCAAAATTTTGAATTACTTAAAAAAGCTAATCTTTTCTCTAGTTTTAAACTTCCTGTCTTGATTGGTATTTCAAGAAAAACAATGATCCATAAAACCTTAAACATCAAGCCAACTAAAGCGCTTAATGGCACTACGGTTCTTAATACTTTGGCACTTACCAAAGGAGCTTCTATTTTAAGGGTTCATGATGTTAAAGAAGCCATGGAGACTATAAAATTAGTAGCGCATTTCAACAAATAATCTTTTATTTTCTATTTTTACATAAAACCTTGCAAATTTGGATATTTTAAGTATTCGCTTCCTGGATATTCTCGATATTGTTCTTATCGCACTCCTACTATATAATGTTTATAAACTGGTAAGGGGTACGGTAGCCGTAAATATTTTTATTGGGATCGTGATTATCTATCTGGTTTGGCGACTTACGCAGTTACTCCAAATGGAGCTTTTAAGTAGCGTTTTAGACCAGTTTGTAGGGGTAGGAATGTTTGCTTTAATTGTTGTTTTTCAGCAAGAAATAAGGAAATTTTTGTTAATGATCGGCTCGGCAAATATTACCTATAATGGCCGATTTTTCAGAAATTTAAAATTTACCCGTAACGATTCTGATGATGGTGCTACTAATATAGATGTGATCGTAGATGCCTGTGAATCTATGGGACGCAACAAGACAGGCGCATTAATCGTAATCCAAAGGAGTACAAAATTAGATTTCGTAAAAAATAGCGGGGACGAGATGAATATTGAGCTTAACCAGCCTATCATCGAATCGATTTTCTTTAAAAATAGCCCTTTACATGATGGCGCGATGGTTATTGAAGAAAATAAAGTAACCGCAACACGGGTAATTTTACCGGTTTCTAATGATAGATCGATTCCGCTTCGATTTGGATTAAGACATCGTGCTGCCGTTGGAATTACTGAAAAAACCGATGCTTTGGCACTGGTGGTGAGTGAAGAGACCGGACAAATTTCTTACATACGGGATGGAGAATTTACTATGTTTGAAAGTAATGAGGAACTAAGAGAACGTATTAAAGAAGATTTAAGATAGGTTTGAGGTTTTGAGATTTGAGATTTGAGATTTGAGATTTGAGATTTGAGAAAAATTATAATCAGAAGATTAGAAATCAGAAAACAAAGCGAAGTTATTTTGAACAAATTGAATTTTTAAAAGTCTAATTTCTATTGTCTCATGTCTAAATTTTCTTGCTTGTAAAAGATCTAAAATTGATTTTTTAATTTTCGATGAAAAACGAAATTCTACATTCCGAAGATTATTTTTGTAAAAACTGCCATGCAGCACTTTCTACAGCACATGAATATTGTTATTCCTGTGGAGCAAAAAAAATCGAATCCCGATTAAACCTAAAGCTGGTTTTCGAAGAATTTAGTGCCGTTTTTTTAAATATCGATAATACCTTTCTTAAAACGTTCAAAACACTCTTTACCAATCCTACAGAAGTGATTGATGGATACATAAACGGAGTACGAAAAAGATACTTAAATGTAATAAGTTATTTTACGATTGGACTTACCCTTGCCGGATTTCAAATATTTTTTCTTAGAAAGTTTTACCCTGAAAGTTTAGAAATACCCGGACTTTATGAATACACAGGACAAGAACTTATTTTTAATTCGATTTATGACTATTATTCGCTTGTCTCGATTTTGCTGATTCCGGTTTATGCTTTTATTGCAAGGCTTTCGTTTTTTAATCGCAAAAAATATAATTACACAGAACATTTAGTGGTGATGGGGTATATTTCCAGTCACTACACTATAATAAGTGCGATTTTGCTAACATTTGCTGCTATTTTTGGAGGCAACTACTATTTTATAGGAAATTTCTTAAACTTGCTTTTTGCACTTTACACGGCATACTGCTATAAAGGATTGCTTAACCTTTCATTACCACAACTTCTGCTAAACATCCTTCTATTTATAGGAATCACTTTTCTGGTTTTCCTTTTCCTAACTATAATTACAGGGGTCATCATCTTTGCTTTAGGTGGCGGTGAAGCATTTCAACATTCTGTTTAAGAAAAGCTTAATCTTATAATAAAGATTCGATAAATAAATCTAAAACTTTTAAAAATTCATTTTTCTTAAATCGATTCTTCGGCCATAAACTGAACTTCATATAAATTACGATAATGCCCATTTTCTTTCAGCAGTAATTCATCATGGGTTCCCATCTCTACAATTTCACCACTATCCATCACCATGATTTTATCCGCTTTCTTGATGGTTGCCAAACGGTGTGCAATAACAATAGATGTTCGGCCTTTGGTAATTTTATCTGTGGCTTCCTGAATAAGCTGCTCGCTATAGGTATCTACAGATGATGTTGCTTCATCCAACACCAAAATACTAGGATTGCTAACGTAAGCTCTTAAAAAGGAGATCAACTGGCGCTGCCCAGAACTTAGCATTACTCCCCGTTCTTTTACATTATAATGATATCCATTTGGCAGCGAACTTATAAAATCGTGAATCCCTATTTGTTTTGCAGCTGTGATTACATCGTCTTCTGTAATATCAGGATTATCTAATTTTATATTGTGCATAATCGTATCGGCAAACAAAAATACATTTTGGAGCACAACCGCGATTTCAGAACGCAGCGATTTTAAAGTCACATCCTTAATATCGATTCCATCAACAGAGATCGTTCCGCTGTCAATTTCATAAAACCTATTCAGTAAATTAATAATGGTCGATTTTCCTGCTCCGGTTGCTCCAACAATCGCTATGGTTTCACCAGCTTTAGCCGTAAAGTTTACGCCGCGTAACACTTCTTCGCCTTCCACATAGCTGAATCGAACATTTTTAAATTCGATATCTCCTTTAATCGATTGAAGTTCTTTTTCACCTTCATCACTAATTCTAGAATCGGTATCTAAAATCCCGAACACACGATTTGCCGCAACCATTCCCATTTGCAGGGTATTAAATTTATCGGCAATTTGACGTAAAGGTCTAAATAACATCTGCGATAATTCGATAAAAGCGATAATCACACCAAGAGTAATATTAGGATTATCATTAACCGCTTGCAACCCTCCAAACCATACGATAAGACCAACGGTGATCGAAGTAGACATCTCAGCAATAGGAAAGAAAATAGAGTTATACCAAACGGTTTTCACCCATGCTTTTCGATGTCTGTCGTTGATATTCTTAAAATTTTCGTATTCTGATTTTTCCCGGTTAAAAAGCTGAACGATTTTCATTCCGGTAATTCGCTCCTGCACAAAAGTGTTTAAATCGGCCACCTGAGTACGCACCTCTTCAAAAGCAATTTTCATTTTTTTCTGAAAAACCCTTGTCGCATAAATAATAAACGGCAAAACGGTAATTACCAAAAGCGTTAACTGCCAGCTTTTATAAAACATAAAGCCAAGCACAACCAGCATTTTAAGCAAGTCACTAATAATCATAAAAAGCCCCTGGCTAAAAATACTGGAAATCGTTTCGATATCACTTACCGCACGGGTCACCAGTCGGCCTACGGCAGATTTGTCGTAATACTTCATCTTAAACTGAAGCATATGTTTAAACAAATTCACCCGTAAATCGCGTACTACATCCTGACCTAATAAATTAGCGAAATAGATAAAGAAAAACTGCGAGGTCACTTCAAGAATAAGAAAACCTATCATTAAGGAAACGTAGAAAATTAAATTCCCATTATCCTTTGGTGTGATAGAATCGTCGATGGTGACCTGCAACAAATAAGGTCTTGCTACCGCAAAAAACGACAATAAAATAGCCGTAATAGCTACAAAATAAAAAGTTAGTTTATAGGGATTGGTATATTTAAGCAAACGCTTAAAAAGATCAAAATCAAATGCATTTCCCGTTTTAGAGGCCATCAAAAAGTGCTGTTTTAGGGTATTCTATTTTGGTTAAATATAAACCATGTGCCGGAACCGAAGTTCCTGCCATACTTCTGTCTTCGCTTTTAAGGATTTCTTTCAAAAATTCAACCGAATTTTTACCAAGACCAATATCCAGCAACGTTCCAACAACCGCCCGCACCATATTTCTTAAAAAACGATCTGCCGAAATATGAAATATAAGCTCATCCTTAGATTGTTCCCAAAAAGCTTCTGTAATGCTACAATTATACGTCTTTACATCGGTTCGGCTTTTCGAAAAGCACTTAAAATTAGTGTAATCTTTCAACATAGCCGCCGCACGGTTCATTTTTTCGATATCGGGCTGCTTTAAAAGATAGTACGCCAGATCAATTTTAAAAGGATCTTTAAAATTTACAATATGATACTCATAACTTCGGCTAGAGGCATCAAAACGTGCATGTGCTTTAGGTTTAACCTTGAATATTTGCTGAATCGAAATATCCTTTGGTAAAAGTGAATTCAGTTTAAATTGAAGTGTTTTTTCATCGAATTTCACCTCAGCATCAAAATGTGCATACAACTGTTTAGCGTGCACACCGGCATCAGTGCGCCCCGCTCCCACTACTTCTATATCTTGCTGAAGGATTTTTGAAAGCGCCTCCTGAAGTACCTGCTGTACACTCACGGCGTCTGGCTGAATTTGCCAACCATGATAAACAGTCCCCAAATAGGCTAAATCTATAAAATACCTCAAAGCTTAACTGAATTTTCTAATTTTGCAGCGTACAAAGATAAGGCATTTATTCTGCTAAATTGTATTTAAGCAAAAGCTTTAACCCCTGAAAAAAATCTACTTTGAAAAAGATTCTATTATTAAGCGACACCCATTCTTATATTGATGACCGGATTATCCATTATGCTAAACAGGCCGATGAAATTTGGCATGCCGGTGATATTGGCGCCATAGAGGTAACCGATAAATTAAAAAACACCGGAAAACCACTAATTGCCGTTTTTGGAAATATTGATAATGCTGAAATAAGAAAAGAATTCCCTTTAAACCAACGCTGGATGTGCGAGGGCGTAGATGTTTGGATGACCCATATTGGGGGGTACCCAAAAAAATATAATCCCGCGGTAAGGGAAGAGATTCGGCAAAATCCGCCCAAATTATTTATCTGTGGACATTCGCATATTTTAAAAGTGATGATGGATAAAGATTTGGGGGTGCTTCACATGAATCCCGGTGCTGCCGGAAAACACGGCTGGCATAAACAACGAACAATGTTACGATTTGTGATTGATGGCGAAGATATTAAAGATCTTGAAGTTATAGAACTGGCGGGGAAATAGATTTCAGTTGGCAGTCACAGTTGGCAGTAGCAGTGAGCAGTCTCAGTTGGCAGTAAAATTCAGCTTAAAAGCTTTCAACTTTTTCACTTTCTAACTTTAAAACTCCTTCGTAAACTACCTCGGGGGCAAGCCCACGAAGCATTCCATAGAGACAAAATTATAATTCTAAGGCGTCCCGATTGCTATCGGGACGGGGTATTAAACCCTCCTAGAATAAAAAAACCCGAAGTCTTCACTTCGGGTTTCTTAACGCACTAATACTACTAAGATGATAGGCTTATCGTAATCGGTCTACAGATTTTACAAGATCTTCGTCCTTTTTAATGGCTTTATTCGCCAGAACTAGAAAAACGATAGAAATGATCGGAAGAAACATCCCAATACCCTTCTCTGAAATATTCATCTCTCCGGGTAAGCTTAGTGACCAATAAACAAACACTCCTAGTAAAAAAAAGTTTAATATGATATTGATACGCCCCAATACAAATTGAAGCTTTCTATTCTTAAACATAAAAATACTGATCAAAGATAATAATCCAGAAGCAATAAACATGATAAATATCGTTAATTGATCCTGAGCGTAAACTGCACTACCTTCTTCAGTTTGCCACAAAGCGAAAACAAATATAAGCCCAAGACTTACTATTGCCGCAATAAGTAAATAAACTGTTTGTATACGTTGAAGCATATTATCTAAAATCTGGCGACAAAAATAAAATAAACTTTTTAGAAAAAATAGCAATTTTTCTAAATAAAGTTGTATAATTGCATACACGTTTCGTAACCGGTTCTTTACAGGTTACTTATGACTCCAAAAAAATATTTTTCTATTCTTCCAAAAGAAGTTTATTACAATCAATCCAAACAAATTTATTCTTGACCATTCATGTTTGAAATTTCTGAATTAAAAGCTAAAAAGCTGCCTGAGCTTCAGGAGATTGCTAAATCCCTAAACGTCCCAAAGTTTAGAAGTCTTAAAAAACTAGATCTTGTATATCAAATTTTAGACTACCAGGCTGCTAACCCTACAAAGACGAAAGAAGCTCTACAAGAAGAAAAGGCCGAAGAGAAAAAAACCGAGGATAAGCCAAAAAGACCAAGAAAGAAAATCGGTAGTGATAAAAAACCCGGCAGACCTAAGAAGGCTGAAGAAACCGCTCCAGAAGCAAAAGTAGAAGTGAAAGAGGAAAGCCCGGCAAAAAACAGCCAGGATAACACTTCTAAACCAGAAAATAAAACTCCTAAAAAAGAGAAAGAATCACCTAAAAACGAGGATAATACTTCTAGAAACAACAATAGAAGTAATAATAATCGTAAAGATTCTAGAAATAATAAAAAGGATAACCGCAACGATAACAACAACAATAATAACCATAAAAATAATGGCAACCGTGACAATCGTAACAGATACCGTGAGCCAGATTATGAGTTTGATGCGATTATCGAAAGTGAAGGTGTATTAGACATCATGCAGGACAATTATGGTTTCCTAAGATCTTCAGATTATAATTACCTTACTTCTCCTGATGATATTTATGTATCACAATCCCAAATTCGACTTTTTGGTTTAAAAACAGGAGATACTGTATTAGGACAAATAAGACCTCCAAAAGAGGGCGAAAAATATTTCCCATTAATTAAGATCAATAAAATTAACGGACTTGATCCACAGGTAGTAAGAGATCGTGTTTCTTTTGAGCACCTTACACCACTTTTCCCAAAAGAAAAATTTAATATCGCAGATAAAGAAAGTTCTATCTCTACCAGAGTGATGGATCTATTTTCTCCTATAGGAAAAGGACAGCGTGGTATGATCGTTTCGCAGCCTAAAACCGGTAAAACAATGTTATTAAAAGACATTGCCAATGCCATTGCTGCAAACCATCCTGAAGTATATCAAATTATCCTTCTAATCGACGAGCGTCCTGAGGAAGTTACAGATATGCAGCGAAATGTACAGGGCGAAGTTGTTGCCTCTACATTCGATAAAGAAGCGCACGAACATGTTAAGGTTGCTAACATCGTATTAGAGAAAGCAAAACGTCTTGTAGAGTGTGGCCATGATGTAGTTATCTTACTGGATTCTATTACCCGTCTTGCCAGAGCATACAACACCGTACAACCTGCCAGTGGTAAGGTTTTAAGTGGTGGTGTAGATGCCAATGCTTTACATAAACCAAAACGTTTCTTTGGTGCCGCTCGTAATATTGAAGGGGGTGGCTCACTATCAATCATTGCTACAGCCCTTACCGATACAGGCTCTAAGATGGACGAGGTGATCTTTGAAGAATTTAAAGGAACAGGTAACATGGAACTTCAGTTAGATCGTAGAATTTCTAACCGAAGAGTGTTCCCGGCTATCGATCTTATTTCTTCAAGTACGCGTCGTGACGATCTTCTTTTAGATGAAACCACAATACAGCGTATGTGGATTATGCGTAAATACCTTGCCGATATGAACCCTGTAGAAGCGATGGAATTTATTCAGCAAAAAATTAAACAAACGAATAATAATGAGGAGTTTCTTATTAGCATGAACGGCTAATTAAAAGCATTCCTTTAGAATTATAGAAAGCGGCTTTATAGCCGCTTTTTTTATTGCCAGATTTCATCACTAATTGCAAAATTTCTTTTTATTTTAGGCATATCTAGAATGACTATGGATACAAAAAACGCTAAAATATTACTTGTTGAAGATGATGCAAAAGTTTGCGCTTTCATCAACAAAGGACTTACCGAAGAGGGATTTGAAGTAAGTATCGTATTAAATGGAAAAGAAGGCTACCAAATGGCTACTGCCAATCATTTTGACCTGCTTATACTAGACATCATGTTACCTGAAATGAATGGTATGGAAATTTGCAAAGCGGTTAGAGAAGAAAACAGCCAGGTGCCCATCTTATTTTTAACAGCACTGGGAAGTTCAGAAAATATAGCGATGGGACTTAATAGCGGTGCAGACGATTACCTTGCTAAACCTTTTAAGTTTATCGAACTTATTGCCAGAGTTAAAAGTTTACTGCGCAGATCCCGAAATTTTAATTCAACCACCCCGGATAACAGTTACAGATTCGCTGATATTAAAATGAACGACTCGTCCAAAACGGTGACCAGAAACGGAAAAAAAATAGCCCTAACCTCTACAGAGTACAAGCTTTTACTCGCCTTTTTAAAAGCACCGGACAGAGTAATTTCCCGCACCGAATTGTTGGAAAAGGTATGGGGAGTAAACTACGATATTGGTACCAACGTGGTAGATGTTTATGTAAATTATCTTCGTAAAAAACTGGAAAAAGAAAATAACACAAGGCTTATCCACACCGTAATTGGGATGGGATATGTTTTAAAAGAAGACGATGAAGACACAGAATAAAATTATTCTTTTTCTTACTTCTATATTCCTAGCTTACATTCTTGTGTTTAGCGGTTTCATCTTTTTTTCTATTAGCGATTATTCGTATACAGATTTCTATAAAAGATTAGAAATTAGAGCGATCACAATGGCAAAAATCGAGCTCGAAGACGATCAGGATATTAATGCCGTTAAAGAAATACGCCAAGATTTCCTGGAAGAACTTCCTAACGAGAAAATAACGATTATCGATTTACAACGTTTTGATATTCATTCAAAATCCAATTTGGCCATTCCTGTTTCCTTTCTTGAAGATATCAAAAATCTGAAGCGTGCTTATTATAAAGAAAAAAACACCTTTTATTCCGGTATCAAATATCATAATCGCGGGAAAGATTATCTGGTAGTTGTTTCTGCAGAAAACTATTACAATACACATCATATCGTTTATTTACGTAATCTTCTTTTAATTGCCTCATTCATATCGATTTTAATCATCATTTTTATTGCCTGGTTTTTTTCCAGAAGGGTTCTTATGCCGCTTAAAATAATTATTGGGGATATGAAAAAAATTAGTACTGAAAACCTCCATTTTCGTCTAAAAGAACCTGAAGATAACGAAGAGCTCCGCAGTCTTACCGCTACCTTTAACAATATGCTTAACAGGCTGGAGACTTCTTTTGAAACCCAGAAGAACTTTATAAGTAATGCATCGCATGAATTAAATACCCCGCTTACTTCGATTATCGGTGAGGCCGATGTTACATTAGCCAAAGAACGCTCTAAAGAAGAGTACATTTTATCCCTAAAAAATATTCTGGAAGAAGCCGGCAAATTAGATAAAAAAACCAAAGCCCTGTTATTTTTAGCGCAAACCGGTTATGATGGTAAAGCACAAACCTTTACCAGCTTAAGGATAGACGAACTGGTAATCGATGTAAAAGAAACCGTAGAAAAAATATACCCTGAAGCTTTAATCCATCTGGATTTTGACTTATTACCAGAAAACCCGGATAAGCTTTCTATAAACGGGAATGCCCAATTACTACATCTTGCCATCTCTAATGTGGTTATGAATGCCTGTAAATATTCTAAAAATAGGAAAGTAAATTTTGCGTTATCAGCTTCAGAAGAAAATGTGATTATTGTTGTAAGAGATAAGGGCATTGGTATTCCTGAAAATGACCTGCCTTATATCTTCGATCCATTTTTTAGGGGCAGCAATACCGAAAATTTTTATGGCTACGGAATTGGACTCCCGCTTACCCGAAATGTAATTAAAATGCACAATGGCAGCATTATAGCTCACTCTTCTAAAACCGAAGGAACGGTTATGGAAATTAAAATCCCTATCCTCTCCTAAATTCTAATGGTATTCTAATCTATTATTAATAGTCTTCTAATAATCATGATCTAAGTTTGTTAGAAACAAAATTGCTATGAGAAAGATTTTAATTCCAACAGATTTATCTGTGAATTCTCTAACGCTTTTAAAGCGTGCGCTAGATGATTGCGAGCAAAAGACCAATATCGTTTTGGTATATGGAGCCTCACTTTCATCATCGATCACAGAGCTTCTTTTTTATTCAAAAGAAGACTATCTGGAGGAATTAAAAACGGAAGCTTTTAATAAAGTGATGGCTGTTATTGAAAGCAAATATGAAGATATCATAAATTCGTTAACCATCGACATCTTTTTTGGAGGTACCAAAAACGCGTTCAACAATTTTATAGAAGGTCAAAAAATAACGCATGCATACCTACCATCTGACGGAAGGACGATGAGATGTAAAAGGAAAAATGTTTTCAACATCATCCCTTTTCTAAAAGAATCTGATATCGAAATTATAAATGTAGAATATCCAACGGCGATGCATGTTGTCGCTAATAGTACATTAGCCACGTTGTTGGTTTCTTAATAAAGATTGTTTAATTAGTTAGTGCCTATACACTTAATTTTGGTTGTTAGTTAATAGGTTAATTTTCGGCTGGGGTGATCGCTGTTACTTCTTTCATCATATTTTTGCGTTCACTTCTGATATCCTTAACACGTGGTTACCCCTTGCCGGGAATTTTAATAGGAAATTTCCCTAAAGTAATGACCGTAATACATCCTATTTCAGAAAATTAAAAAAGCCTCGCAATGCGAGGCTTTATGCTTTAAAAGCATGATGGGTCCTTCTAAAAAGTTGTATGTAAATTAATTTTACAGCATAAAAAAACCTGTTAGTAAATCTAACAGGTTTTTAAGAGCGGGAGACCGGGTTCGAACCGGCGACATTCAGCTTGGAAGGCTGACGCTCTACCAACTGAGCTACTCCCGCCTAAAGCGATGGCAAATATAAATTAGATTGGGGTTTTTCTCCAAATATTTTTTAATATTTTTTCTGAAAATGATACCCTCTAATCACATACCCTTCGCTCATATAGAATTTATGAGACTTAAAATTTTCAACATACGTATTTAATTCAACCGCAGCAGCATTGTTTTTTCTGGCAAGTTCATCGATAAAAGCAAACAACCGCTTCCCTACTCCCTTTCCTCGATATTCTTCAGCAATCACTATATGATCTGCTTCGTACATTTTACCGGCATAATGCCTGGTCATTTCCCATAAACCAAAAACCCCTATAATTTTATGATCATCAAAAATACCATAACAAGTATAGTGCTGTGAAAACATCTGAGTAAATCGTTCTTTTAAAACCTCAGCCGGGATGGGCGTTATGGTGAGTTGCTGGACAAGCGGAATGATAAGATCTATTTCCCCCTTTAAAATCCTGTTAAATGAAAGCTCCAAATTTTATTTTTCTTCAAAATTAATCCTATTTTTATAGGATAATAATTTTTTTGAAAAGAAAGCATAATGAAAGATAAGCCAGGAAAAATTCAGGATAAAATAGACGCGAAATTCTTAGAAGAACGTAAAATATTTATGTGGGGATCAGTAGATGGAAAATCGGCCAAACATGTTATGGATCGTTTAATTTATCTTGATTTGGAAGGAAAGGAAGAAATTCAACTTTACATTAATAGTCCGGGTGGATATGTAACCGATGGTTTTGCCATTTACGACACGATACAGGCGATAGATGCGCCGGTTTCAACTATTTGTACCGGCCTTGCCGCTTCTATGGGTTCTATACTTCTTTCCGCAGGAAAAAAAGGAAGACGTTTTATTCAGCCACATGCTAAGGTAATGATTCACCAACCATCTGGTGGAGCGCGAGGTCAGGCTTCTAATATCGAAATTCAGGCCACAGAAATTTTAAAAACCAAAGAACTTAGCGCTAAAATTCTTGCTGAAAATTGTGGCCAAACCGTAGAAAAGGTCATGAAGGATTTTAATCGTGATTACTGGATGGATGCACAGGAATCTTTGGATTATGGCATTGTTGACGCTATTTTAAAATAAAAAACTATGGAAGGCCCAATTAAACATAGAGAAAACGATCGTATGGGCATGTTCTATATAGAAGGCGAAAAAGGTGTTATTGCCGAACTTACCTATACTAAAAATTCAGACGGAGTGATCGTTATCGATCATACTGAAGTAAAACGCCAGTACGAAGGCCAGGGAAAAGCTACAAAATTAGTAGCCGCAGCAGTTCATTTTGCGAGACAGAACAATCTTAAAATTGAACCATTATGCCCTTTTGCCGAAGTCATGTTTGAAAGGTATACAGAGTACTCAGACGTTCGTGCTTAATATCCTATAAACAAAAAACAAAGGCCGAAATTGTACAATTTCGGCCTTTGTTTTTTCGACTACTACTCTCTAACTTATTATAAGTTCTGATTTAAGAAAGTACTCTTAGAAAGATAGTCCTTGGAACTCTTATTGATATAAACAACAGAATTTCCCTTTATCGTATTGATAATCTTTTTAGAAATAAGCCTTGGTATGGCAGGACAACCATAACTACGGCCTGCTCGACCTCTACTATTTATAAATTTTTCGCTTACATAATCTGAACCGTGAATCACCACATAACGCTTTCTTGCGTTACTATTAAAGTTTTTCTCCATTCCATCGATAAAAAGAGATAATCCGTTTTTACCATAATAAGTCTCACCGGTTACATAAAAACCTAAACTACTTTTATGGCTATTTACTGCATTAGAGAAGGTTTTAGCAAATTCCCATCCAGAATTTTTACCGTGAGAAGTATATGTATTAAATACTACTTCCTGATTTTCCATATCTAAAACCCAAAATCTTTTCTTTTTAGAAGAAAGGTCAAAATCGATAATGGTAAGCAACTTATTCTTTACTTTACCTTCATCTTCTAACTTATAATAACCTCTCATGGCATTCTCAAAAGTTCCAAGCTTGGGCATACTTTCACTGTTCTCATTAAAAGTATCGTACAGCATACCAACCTTATCTTCAAAAGTAAGCTCGGTCCTTTTTACTTCAAAATTGTCTAATTCTGCTAATAATTTTTGATCTTTTTTAATAGGAATTTCTGTGATGGTAGTTGATCCCGAAAAGGCAGTTGAAAACATTAAAACTACCGCTACAGTCATTAATCGCTTCGTCATTCTGGGGTTTCTTTTGTTAATTTTATCTAAAATTTTTGCCAACATACAAAAAATAACACGTTTGCACAATTTTTAAGACATTTATCTGAAATCTAAGGCATTAAACACCTATTTTCAGCCTAATAACGTATTTATTAGGAAACGTACATTGTCCACCAATATTGCATAAACCGAACCAAAAAATGTTAAAATTTAAATTCGAAGTTTGTTAAAAATATCTTCAAAATTATTTTTTTAAACAATACATCGTTTTCGTGAAGAATTATTTCAAAATATTAAAGATATTCCCCAAAAAGTGAATAACTTTAATAAAACATTAAGCTTGCAGCATTTAGCAAACTTTTAATTTGTTTTTATCTTTATCCAAAATTTACACTACTAAAATGAACAAGAAGGTATTATTAATGATATTGGACGGTTGGGGAATTACTCAAAATGAAGAAGTTTCTGCCGTAGCAAAAGCCAAAACACCATTTATAGATGAAATTTCTGAAAAGTATCCACATGCCCAGTTAAGAACCGATGGGATGAACGTTGGTTTGCCAGATGGACAAATGGGAAACAGTGAAGTTGGCCATATGAACCTGGGTGCAGGTCGTGTAGTATATCAAGATCTGGTAAAAATTAATCAGGCTGTAGAAAATAAAACATTAATAGAAGAGCCTGCCTTGCGCGAGGCTTTTGAATATGCAAAGAAAAATGAAAAGCCCATTCATTTTATGGGGCTTTTAAGTGACGGTGGTGTACACTCGCATATTAAACATTTAAAAGGTCTTTTAAGCGCTGCCGAAGACTATGGTATAGAAAACAAATATTTACACGCTTTTACAGATGGCCGTGACGTGGATCCACGTTCTGGTAAAGGTTTTGTGGAAGAAATACAAGAACATTTAAAAGAAACAAACGGTAAATTAGCCTCTATAATTGGTCGTTATTATGCGATGGATCGTGATAACCGATGGGAACGCGTAGAAAAGGCTTACGACCTGATTGTGAAGGGTGAAGGAAAAGAAACCCAGGATCCTGTAAAGGCCGTACAGGAAAGTTACGACGATGATGTTACCGATGAATTTATCAAACCAATCGTAATTACTCACGAAGATGGCACGCCTGTTGCTAAGTTACAGGAAAAAGATGTGGTCATATTCTTTAATTTCAGGACAGATCGTGGTAGACAATTAACGCAAGCGTTAAGCCAGGACGATTTCCCAGAATATGATATGAAGAAAATGCCTTTATATTATGTAACCTTAACCAAATACGACGATAGCTTTAAAAACGTAAATGTGATCTTTAAAAAAGAAAACATAAAAAGTACTTTAGGCGAAGTGTTAGAGTTTGTTGGTAAAAAGCAAATAAGAATTGCGGAAACCGAAAAATATCCACACGTAACCTTTTTCTTTTCTGGTGGTCGTGAAGAACCTTTTAAGGGAGAAAAAAGAATTATGTGCAACTCTCCAAAAGTAGCTACTTACGACTTACAACCAGAGATGAGTGCCTACGAAATTAGGGATAAAATTATTCCTGAATTGAATAAAAAATCGGCAGATTTTATCTGTTTAAATTTTGCAAACCCAGATATGGTTGGACATACCGGTGTTTTTGAAGCAGCCGTTAAAGCTTGCGAAACCGTAGATGAGTGTGCAAAAGATGTTTGTACGGCAGCAATGGATAACGATTATTCTGTAATAGTCATTGCAGATCACGGTAATAGTGAAACTATGATTAATGAAGATGGTTCACCAAATACCGCACATACCACCAACCCTGTTCCTTTAATTCTTTTAGATAAAGACGTAAAAGAAATAAAAAGTGGTAAATTAGGAGATATTGCGCCAACAATTTTAAAATTAATGGGAATCGAGAAGCCAGAATTAATGACACAAGATTCCCTTATTGAATAAATAAGAAGCAACAGCTAATAAAATGACAAAATTAATCCCTTTTATGGTTGCCGTACTTTTAGGGTGCGGCACCATAAATACACCAAAACAAAATGAAAATAACCAAGAAGTAAGTACACAACAGAGCATGCTACTTGGAAAATTTGAAAAAGCCGATTTATTGCAACAGCCTTATGCAGCCTGGTTTGAGCCCAGATATGAAAAATATGAACCAAAGGCTGAGGCTATGGAAACCATTAAAGATCATATTAATGATTATGATATAACAATCTTTATGGGAACCTGGTGTGGCGATAGTAAAAGAGAAACACCTCGCTTTTTCAAAATATTAGATGCAACCGGTTATAATTTAGATAAGCTTACGGCAGTTGCCGTAGATTACAGCAAATCTACTCCTGAAAAATATGAGGAAAAAGTAAATTTGAACCGTGTACCAACAATAATCTTTTACAAAAACGGGCAGGAAGTAAACAGATTTGTAGAATTTGCACAAGAAAGCCTGGAAGAAGATATCGCTAAAATCGTAAGCGGTAAGGATTATAAAAACTCGTATGCCGAGTAAATAAATAAGTGTTTGAAAACGGATAGTTAATTGCTATTCATTTATTTTTGCTGAACGTTATGTCCCCTACACTAACAATAGCGATAGATTTTGATGGTACTATTGTAGAAAATAAGTACCCAAAAATAGGTAAACCACTTTTGTTTGCTTTTGAAACTTTAAAAAAGCTACAAAATGATGGTCATAACCTTATTCTATGGACTTACCGAAAAGGCTCTCGTTTAGAAGAGGCCGTAACATTTTGTGAAAAAAATGGCATAAATTTCTATGCTGTAAATAAAAGCTACCCTGAAGAAAATTTTGACGAAAGCCTAAGTCGTAAGATTATGGCCGATATTTTTATTGACGACCGTAATATAGGCGGTATGTTAGGTTGGGGAGAAATTTATCAAATTATTTCCGACAAAACAGGCAGCAAAAATCCTAGACAGTTTAAAAAAAAGAAAAGCCGATTTTTCGGCAGACTATAAAAGTATTAAAGAGTAACACTAATGATTATACCTAAAACAAGGGAACAAATTGAATTAATTAGGGAAAGTGCGCAAATCGTGTCTAAAACCCTTGGAATGCTGGCTAAAGAAGTTAAACCTGGTGTGACTACGCTTCAGTTAGACAAACTAGCTGAAGAGTTTATTAAAGACCATGGCGCTCATCCAGGATTTCTTGGAATGTACGATTTTCCAAATTCCCTATGTATGAGTCCTAATGCACAGGTTGTGCATGGGATTCCTAACGACAAACCCCTTGTAGAAGGTGATATTATTTCTATTGATTGTGGCGCTTTAAAAAATGGTTTTTACGGAGACCATGCGTATACCTTCCCCGTAGGAGAAATTGCCCCAGAAATTCAAAAACTCCTGGAGGTTACCAAAGAGTCACTTTACGTAGGAATAAGAGAGTTCAAAGCCGGCAATCGTGTCGGTGATGTTGGCTATGCTATTCAGAAATTTACTGAAGACCATGGTTACGGAGTTGTTCGTGAGCTTGTTGGCCACGGCCTTGGCGCTAAAATGCACGAAGACCCTGAAATGCCTAATTATGGCAGAAAAGGTCGAGGAAAGAAATTTGTAGAAGGAATGGTTGTTGCGATAGAACCCATGACGAATTTGGGAACACGTCGCATAAAACAGCTTCCCGATGGCTGGACTATTTTAACTGCAGATAACAAAGCAAGTGCTCATTTTGAACATGACGTAGCCTTAATTGACGGCAAACCGGAGCTGTTGTCAACCTTCAGTTATATCTATGAAGCTTTAGGCATAGAAAGTAACGAAGAAGATGAATTTAGAGCAAAAACCTATGATTAAAAATTTCAGAGGAGAGGTTTGGAAAACCCTACACAAAGAAGAATGGGAAGACCGTTTTGTCTACAAAGTATCCAATTACGGTAGACTGGTAAGCTTCCTAAAAAACAAAGAAGAAGGCGAATTAATGCGTGGCGGCCGTGTTGGAGGCTACCTTAATTTTGCCGTGAGACTAAAGTCTGGAAAGTCCAAGACATATTACATACACCGCATTGTAGCAGAACTTTTTCTGGATAAAAAAGAAGGTGATAAATATGTAATTCATAAGAATTTTCAAAAAGACGATAACCGCGTAGAAAATATTGCATGGGCGACCAAAGACGAATGGGTTGCGCATCAATACAACAGTCCCAGCGTTAAAGAAAATAAGAAAAAACGGAAACTTAGAAAAGTGACCTCTTATTCTAAATTAACCTATGCACAGGCGGTTATCCTTAAAAAGAAATTGCTTGATCCAAATAGAAAAACAAGAATACGCGTTCTTGCAAAACAATTTGGAGTTTCAGAAATGCAACTTTACCGTATTAAATCTGGTGAGAACTGGGGAGATATCGAAGTATAGACATTCGATATAAAATCCTGCTGAAAGCATTTTATTTGAATATCTTTGGCTCCGGAAAGATATATTTAAATGAAAAGGCTTTTTAAAAAGATTCTCAATACAGTACCAAGACCGTTATTAATACGTCTTAGTTATTTTGTTAAGCCATTTTTGGTTTTAACACTAAAAGGTAATGTCTATACAGATCCTATAGATGGCAAAAGTTTTAAAAGATTTTTGCCCTATGGGTACGAGAATCAGCGGGACAATGTATTATCGCCGTCAACACTCTCTTTAGAGCGTCACCGGCTTTTATGGCTTTATTTAAGGCAAAAAACAAACTTTTTTAAAGCTAATATGAAGGTTCTGCACTTTGCCCCAGAGCAGGCCTTTTATAAACGATTTAGGAATTTAAGCAATCTTGATTATACCACAACAGATCTTAATTCTCCTTTAGCCGATGTAAAGGCAGACATCTGCAACCTACCATTTAAAACTAATCAATATGATTTCATTTTGTGCAATCATGTGTTAGAACATATTCCAGATGACACTAAAGCCATGCAGGAAATTCTGCGCGTGCTTAAACCCGGCGGCACGGCCATTCTACAAATTCCGCAGGAACTAGATCGCGCTACTACTTTTGAAGATGATAGCATCACTGATCCAAAAGAAAGAGCTCGTATTTTTGGCCAATATGACCATGTACGTGTCTACGGAAGAGACTATTTTGATAAATTAAGAAAGATTGGTTTTGAAGTTGAAGAAGTAAATTTCACTGAAGAATTATCTCCTGATGAAGTTGACAAATTCCGCCTTGCCAAAGGAGAAATCATTCCCGTTTGCCACAAACCTGAAGTTTAAAAATGTATTTAGTTAGAAAAAGGATTATTTTCAAAAGTTATAAAACCCAAATTAAACTATCTTCTTAACGAAGGTTCCTATCTATTACAAAATCCCTTTTTAGTTTCAGTTATTCCTAACTATACATTTAAGCAGGATTGAAATATTTAATCCTATCGAGTAAACATTTTTAGTAGAATCAATCTGTAATTAGGGTTTCCTGAAAACCTTCAGAAACATATACTTTAGTTGAATCATTTTCAGAATAAATAAAATACACGTCGATATTATCCAATTTAGAAGATAATTCTTTTGCTTTTTCCAGTCCTAACGCCATAAAAGCGGTGGCATAACCGTCCGCTAGCATACAATTATCTGCCAAGACCGAAGCACTAAGCAAATTGCTTCTCTCCGGTTTTCCGGTAAGCGGATTTATAGTGTGTACAAAACGTTCTCCTGTAATCGAATCTATCCTGAATTTACGATAATTACCAGAAGTCGCCATAGCCCTGTTTTTCAATTTTAAAGTTGCCTGGTAAGTTCTTTCCCCTTCTTCTTGCAAAGGGTCGTCTATAGCCACAATAAATGGCTTCTGCTTAGTGATATGCTCTCCTTTACTCACCAATTCTCCACCCAGCTCAATTAGATAATTATATATCCCTTTATTTTCAAAATATCCTGCAATAACATCGATGGTGTAACCTTTAGCGATAGCATTAAAATCCAGATAAATTTGTGGATTTTCTTTCTTGATCCTTCCTTCGGCAGTAAGTTTCAGTTTATCCAATCCCACATATTGGAGTAAAGAATCTATAGTTGCAGCATTTAATGCCTCAGGGCTTTTATCTGGGCCAAAGCCGTAGGCATTTACAAGATTACCAACAGTTGGATCAAAGTAGCCATCGGTTTCCTTATAAATTTTCTCTGAACCTTTGAAAACCTTTTTAAAGTTTTCGTCCACTTTTATAGAATCTACACCGTGATTAATTAAGGAAATATCAGATTCTTCCCAATAGGTACTCATGGATTGATTGATCACCTGAAAAATGCTATCCAAACCTTTTTCAATCTGTAAATCTTCTTTTCCAGTAAAGATCTTAATGTGGTAGGAAGTTCCTAATGCACTACCTGAATAATTTTGTTCTTCAAACTCATTCCCTTCACACGCTCCTAAAATAAAAGCGAAAAAAACCACTACTACAGCTATTGATAGATTAAATTTCCTGCCAGCCATCATAATTAATAATATAATTTTCTTCGTGAGTCACCGGTAATTCGTAATCCTTAGCATTTGCAATTCCCACACCGGCATAAAAGGTTCTTGCATTAAACTTAGAAGCATGCTGCTTCATGGTTTCCATATAAATTCTATCCATCACTCGTGGATCCATGGGATAATTAATCGCACGTACCACTACAAAATGAAGTCTCTTATTTTTTAAGGCTACAAATTGTGGATTTGCCTTAATGCTACTATTTACTCCTAAAAACTCATATCCATTCTTCTCCAAATCTTTCCCAACTACGTTCATTGCAAGGTTATGAAGCTCTTGTTTTGATAATTCGTTTGCCATGCTGCAAAATTACAAATAGAACAGTAAAGCTTGAAAAAAAGAATATAAAAAAGCCGACTTTTTCAAGTCGGCTTTTTAAACTATACGCTATATTTTGAATTATCCTCCAAAATCATCGAATCTTACATTCTCACGAGGTACTCCAAAATCTTCAGTCATTTTCTCTACCGCTTTGTTCATCAACGGTGGCCCACAGAAATAGAATTCTATATCTTCAGGTTCGTCATGATGACTTAAGTAATTATCAATTACCACCTGGTGAATAAAGCCTACGAAACCATCTCCTTCTCCATCAATTCCGTCTTTTACTTTCCAGTTGTCTTCTTCTAAAGGTTCAGAAAGTGCTAGATAGAATTTGAAGTTAGGGAAATCTCTTTCTAAAGCTCTAAAATGCTCTGTATAGAAAAGCTCTCGTTTAGAACGACCACCATACCAATACGTTACTTTTCTTCCTGTTTTTACTGTACGGAAAAGATGGTATAAATGTGAACGCATTGGCGCCATACCTGCACCACCACCAACATAAAGCATTTCCGCATCACTTTCATTAATAAAGAATTCTCCATAAGGTCCTGATATGGTTACTTTATCACCCTTCTTTCTAGAGAAGATGTAAGAAGAAGCAATACCAGGATTCACATCCATCCAACCATTCTTACCTCTATCCCATGGCGGAGTAGCAATACGAACATTAAGCATGATCTCACGACCTTCTGCTGGATAAGAAGCCATAGAATACGCACGTTCTACCGTTTCATTATTCTTCATCACAAGTGGCCACAAGTTAAACTTATCCCACTCAGCCTTAAATTTATCTGGTGTTTCGTGCTCTTCTGGGTGAGCTGTAATATCGATATCCTTATAAGGAACTTCACACTTAGGAATTTCAATTTGGATATAACCACCAGCTTTGTAATCCATATCTTCAGGAATTTCAACTACAAATTCCTTAATAAAAGAAGCAACATTATAGTTTCTAACTACAGTTGCTTCCCATTTCTTAATTCCAAAAACTTCTTCAGGAATCTGAATTTTCATATCCTGTTTTACCTTCACCTGGCAACCAAGTCTCCATCCATCAGCAATTTCCTTACGGGTAAAGTGTGGTTCTTCAGTCGGTAAAAGTGTTCCTCCTCCTTCTTTAACGATACATTTACACTGGATGCAGGTACCACCTCCACCACAAGCAGAAGGAAGGAAAAGTTTTTCTGAACCTAAAGTACCAAGTAGTGTTCCACCAGAACTAACTTCAAGGTCTTTTTCTCCGTTTACATTAATTTTAACCGGTCCCGAAGGGATTAACTTCGCTTTAGCTCCTAAAAGAATAGAAACCAAAAGAAGGATCAAAATTAAGAATACAACTATACTTGCAATTATAACTGTCATTGTTGTTGTTTTTCTTTTATAATTTAATACCCATAAAACTCATAAATCCTATCGCCATTAATCCCGTGATGATAAATGTAATCCCAAGACCTTTTAATGGAGCAGGAACATTAGAATAGGTAATTTTTTCTCTAATTGCCGCAATAGCTATGATCGCTAAGAACCATCCAATACCACTACCTAAACCATAGGTTACTGCTTCACCTATACCGCCAAAGTTCTTTTGTTGCATAAATAAAGATCCACCTAAGATGGCACAGTTTACCGCAATAAGCGGAAGGAAAATACCTAACGCACCGTAAAGAGCCGGAGCAAATTTTTCAACAATCATTTCTACAAGCTGTACCATAGACGCGATTACTGCGATAAACATGATAAAACTTAAGAAACTAAGGTCTACATCGGCATATTCAGGACTCAACCAGGCTAAAGCACCAGGGCTTAATAAATATTGATCTAATAGAAAGTTGATTGGTACCGTTACGGTAAGTACAAAAATTACTGCCGCACCAAGACCAACAGCGGTATTCACTGTTTTTGACACTGCTAAGTAGGAACACATTCCTAAGAAGTAGGCAAAAATCATATTTTCTATGAAAATACTTCTAACAAATAAATTTAAATATTCCATAATAAGATAATTCGCTGTTGATAATTATTCTTCGATTAGTTTACGGTTTCTTGAACGTTGTACCCAAATAATGATCCCTACGATAATAAGGGCCATTGGGGATAATAACATTAAACCGTTATTTTCATATCCTAAAGCATAAAGACCGGTAGAATCTGCTAATGTTGGTGCTTTATGTCCTAAAACTTCGTATCCAAATAATTTACCTGAGCCTAATAGCTCTCTAAAGAAAGCAACCACGATAAGTATAAAACCATAACCGGCACCATTTCCTATCCCATCAAGAAATGATTTATAAACACCATTCCCTAATGCAAAAGCTTCTAAACGTCCCATCACAATACAGTTGGTAATAATTAGACCTACGAAAACCGAAAGCTGCTTACTTACATCATAAGAGTATGCTTTAAGCACCTGATCTACTAAAATTACCAAAGATGCAACTACTACAAGTTGCACGATGATCCTAATACGATTAGGAATTAAATTTCTAATTAAAGAAACGATCACGTTAGAAAAAGCTACTACTACGATTACCGCTAAAGCCATTACCAAAGCAGGCCTTAACTGTACAGTAATTGCTAATGCCGAACAAATACCTAATACCTGAACAGTAATTGGGTTGTTATCGTTAAATGGGTCTGATAATAATTTCCTGTTATTCTTAGACAGAAAATGTTCTTTCTCTTCTGAACTTGATAAGAACAGAATCATTTCATCTTTTTTCTTCTCAGCAGCTTTTTGAGCCGAATCTGTAGAAGTTTGTGTGTTATCTGTCTTCATAATTACTTAGTTGCTACTTTAACGTCAGTTTGTTGCTTGAAATAAGGTAGATAATGCTTTAATCTTTCAGAAATCATATCAGACACCCCATTACCAGTAATTGTCGCACCAGATATAGCATCTACTTGGTTGTCGTCTTTATTAGCATTTCCCTTACTTCCCTTTACAACAGACACCCCTACAAGATTTCCGTTTTCGTCGAAGATCTTTTCATCTGCAAAACGTTCCTGGAACCATGCCTGTGTAATTTCAGCTCCTAAACCTGGTGTTTCTCCTTTGTGATCAAACACAGCACCTTTAACTGTATTTACATCATCTTTAAGAGAAATATATCCCCAGATTGCATCCCAAAGTCCTTTTCCTCTAAGAGGAATAATATAGTATTTAGCACCGTCGATATCTGCAATATATAATGGATAAACCTGGTCTTTAACCGGTCTACGCAATTCTTTGGTTAAATCAACCTCAAAAGCATCGATAGACTCGTCTACAGAACCATCTTCTCTTAAAGAAACGGTTTCTGTAATATATTTATCGTATAAAGCCTGCGCACTATCCCTGCTGGTTTCTATACCAACAGTGGCAAGAATGTTTTGCATCTTTTCATTACGCACATTCTCATTTTGCAAAGGCTTCAGCGATGTTGCCGTAAAAGCAAGTACACTGGCTACCACTAATACCATGATGATGGCGAATAAAAAGGTATAGCCGTTTGTATTTGTTTTATTTACTTTTTTCTCTTCCATAACTAAGCTGTTTTCACTTCTTTAACTGTAGCCAATCTTTTCTTTCTTTTCTTCACATTCCCCTGTACCACATAGTGATCAATTACAGGAGCAAAAACATTCATTAATAAGATGGCTAACATAATTCCTTCTGGATATGCAGGATTAAAGATTCTAATCATAATTGCAAAGAACCCTATCAAAAATCCATAAATCCACTTTCCTTTCATTGTTTGTGCTGCAGAAACAGGATCTGTAGCCATAAACACGATACCAAAAGCGAGACCACCAATTACAAGGTGATTGTACCAGGGGAAATTAGTAAGATCATTCCCTTCAACTCCTAAAGATGGAAGTGAATTAAATATGAAAGCCATTACTGCAGCTCCAATAAACCCACTTACAATTATTCTCCAGCTACCTACTTTTGTTAGCATTAAAATAAGGCCCCCTGCCAGGATGCATATAGTAGAAGTTTCTGCAATAGAACCAGGGATTAAACCAGAAAACATGTCCATAGTATTATAAGGAACATCTGTACCCGATGCCAATTTACCAAGAATGGTTTCTCCTGAAACCCCATCGATTTCATAAGCATTATGCACCCAAACGGTGTTACCAGACATATAAGTTGGATAGGCAAAGAAAGCAAATGCACGAGCAGTTAAAGCTGGGTTAAGAATATTCATCCCTGTACCACCAAAAGCTTCTTTCCCAATAATCACAGAGAAAACTACAGCTACTCCAACCATCCAAAGTGGAATATCGATTGGCATGATCATAGGAATTAGCAAACCGGTTACCAGGTAACCTTCATTCACTTCGTGACCTCTAAAAATTGCAAAAGCAAACTCTATCCCAAGACCAATAACATAAGAAACTATGATCATTGGTACTATTTTAGACGCTCCTTCTAAAAAGGCATCCATAAAAGGAACACCATCTGCATATTCTGGTAATTGATGCAAGTACTGGTAACCTCCATTCCACATCCCAAAAATAAGGGCAGGGATCAAGGCTAACACTACCGTAATCATTGTTCTTTTTAAATCTACACCATCACGAATGTGCGCACCGGTTTTAGTGGTGTGGTTAGGCGTAAACAAAAAAGTATCAAGAGCATTAAAGGCAGGAGCATACTTTTCAAGTTTTTTGCCCTTGCCAAAAGGCTCTTTAAATTTATCTAATCGTTGTCTTATCCATTCCATAATTAAACTTTTTATCCTACTATCCTACTTCAGTGATCATTAAATCTAAACCAAGACGTATGATTTCCTGAGCTTCAAGTTTAGAAGTGTTTACATAATCTATCAACGCAAAATCTTCAGGGGCTACTTCGTAAATCCCTAAATTTTCCATCTTCTCGATGTCTCCAGCCATACAAGCCTTTAGTAATTGCATTGGATAAATATCCATAGGAAAAACTTCTTCCATTTCTCCCGTAACTACTAATGCACGCTCTTCACCATTAAGGTTGGTCGTTGGCTCGTATTTTTTATTAGGAAACAACCAGGATAACGATGTTTTAGAATTAGAATGGATATTATTGTACGTAAATGGCAACCATCCAAACATTCTATAATTATTACCTTCAGGAATTAAGGTTAATGTATTGTGATAAAAACCTAAATAATGATTGTTGGATATTTGATCTCCCGTTAATACATCACCAGAAATAATCCTTACATCATCTGGGATTTGATTCCCTATGAGATCTGCAGAATTTGCTCCAAGGATTACCTCATAATATTTTCTATCCTTAGCTTCACTACCTGCAACAGCAATTGTCTTTTTAGGCTGAAAATACCCCGTTAAAAACAAATTACCTATTACAGGAACATGATCTGCGCCTACAACCCAAACACGCTCCCCTGCATTTACAGGGTCGATTTCATGGATTTGTACACCAACATTCCCTGCGGGATGTGGACCACTAACTTTGTGTAACTCCACACCCTGAATATCCTTAAGAACTGGATAAGAAGAATCATCTACCGAAAGATGAACTTTTCCCGGTGTAAGTTTTTGTAAAGCGTAAATCCCTTCCTGAAATGCTTTTACTTTGTCTTTTAAAACAAAGCCTAGATCTGCTGCTAAAGGTGCTGTAGTTACGGCAGAGATAAAGATTGCCTTAGGCGTATCTTTTGGATCTGCTACAATGTCGTATGGACGTTGCATGATAAAAGCTCCGCAACCACTTGCAAGGATTTTTTCTTTAACAGCTTCAGCCGGAGCGGTAGCTGCATTAAGTTTTCCAAAATCTTTGTAGGAATCTGTAGCATCGGCTTCGATAATCACCTCAACTATTCGGCGCTTTTCAGCTCTTTTAATTTCTTTCAGGGTTCCGCTAACCGGCGAAGTAAATCTTACCTCTTCCGTATATTTAGAAAAGAAAATTTCGTCTCCTGCAAGTACTTTGGCTCCTTCTTTAAGAACCATTTTAGGAACAACTGAGTGAAAATCTGGAGGTTTAATCGCATAGGTCTTGGACCTTGGGGCCTCAACTATTTGTTTTTCCGCCTCCCCTTTTAATCGTAGAGTAAGTCCTCTTTTAATTCGAATGTCTTTTGACATAGGATGGAGTGTATGTTATAAAGTTTATTTTAAAGTCGTGCAAATTTATATTTTTCACGAGATTTTTCCCAACAAACTGGTGTTTTTTCGGGCTAGTCAATTGTTAAAATAAGAAGCATTAAAATAAGGTATGCTAATTGTAAGTACATTTACCCATATTTTTTTACAATGAATAGATTATTTTTTTTGATGGTTTTCTTATGTTTTACAGGGTCTGCCATTGGGCAGGTCATCAAAGAAACACCACCGCCAAACTATATAAGAACGGTACAATTATTTGGGGAAAATTCTACCAATAATGGGAATCCGGTGATCCCTATCAACGGAATGTTAAATTTAACATTTGATGATATTATTGGAGATGAAGCCGATTATTATTACCAAATACAGCATTACGACTATGATTGGAAGCCTACACAGCTTTCGAAAAACGAGTATTTAGAAGGTTTGGATGATATTAGAATTATGAATTATCAAAATTCTTATAATACCCTTCAGCCTTTTTCGCACTACGAATTAAGTATTCCCAACCAATATACCAAAGCACTAAAAGTTTCAGGAAACTACATGATCAAGATTTTCAATGAAAACGAAGAGCTGGTGTTTTCAAGAAAATTTATGATCTATGAAGCTAAAGTTAGTGTTGCCCCTGTCGTAAAAAGAGCCAGGGATCTTCAGTTTATAGACACTAAACAAGTGATAAATTTCACAGTAGAATCCCCTAACCTACTACTCCGTAATCCCGAACAAACGGTAAAACCTTTAATTCTTCAGAATAATAATTTAAAAACGGCTATTAAAAATATCAAACCGCAATATACCGTTGGCGACCAATTGATTTATCGATATGATATGCAAACTTCTTTTTGGGGCGGCAACGAATATTTGCAATTTGACACCAAAGATCTTAGAGCCACCACCGCAGATATTGTTAGAGTAGAAGCAGATCAGCTTTATCATCATTATTTAAACAGGGATATCGCCAGGGCCAACAATCCATACACCTATAATCCCGATATTAATGGTGGCTTTGTAATTAGACAGCTTGATGCTGAAGATGTAGATACAGAATCGGAATACACCTGGATTCACTTCTCACTGAAAAATCCCGAACCAATAAACGGAGGAAAATTACATATTTACGGAAATTTTAATAATTTCACTCCCGATAACAGCACAGCGCTTAATTACAATGAAGAAACCGGTTATTACGAAACTGCCCGTCTTTTTAAACAAGGATATTATAATTACAAATATATTCTTGTAAATAAAGACGGAAGCTTAGATGAAGGATTTGTTAGTGGAAATTACGACGAAACCGAAAACGAATATCGAGTGCTTATCTATTATCGCGAAATTGGAGGAAGGTACGACAGGATTATTGGCATGGGCATGACAAACTCCAAGAATATTAGCAACTAACCTATTGCAACATAAATGAAATCTAAGCGATCTTTAGTGAAGTATCGCGGCGAAGAATGTCTTAACTGCGGCGTAAGTTTAGAACAAGAGCATAAGTTTTGCCCTAATTGCGGCCAATTAAACTCTACTAAAAAACTAGCCCTGAGCGACTTCTTTTCTGAATTCTTCTCTGGTCTTTTTGCCTACGACTCCCGGTTTATCAGAACCATGAGGATCCTTCTTTTTAGACCCGGAAAAATCTCTAAAGACTATATTCAGGGAAAAAGGATGCGATACGTAAATCCTTACCGCTTTTTTTTAACCACCGCTATTATTTTCTTTTTAATTTATGGTTACGATACTTCTTTTGAAGGAATAAACCTTGGCAAAGATCCTGAAGAACTGACCACTGAACTAGAAAAAATTAATGAGGATAATAAAGTAGATATTGAATTCGAAGGTGTTAATCTTACTAATTTGGATTCTATCATAAAATCATCAAATTCTACCAAGCAGAAGACCTATCATGACTATCTAGTAACTCAACAGCAGATTGACACCATGTCTTTTAGCGATTCTTTTAGTGCTAAGATTAAATTATTTGATCATTATTTTAAAGAAACTCAAAATACAGTTTCAGAAGATGCTTTAAACAAATTAGACCTTGAAAACTCTGCTTACAACCGTTGGTTATATAAGAAGGTTATCGATTTTAAACTTCTAAGAGAAAACCCCAAGTTTTTCCTGAATTATTTAATTGGCAAACTCCCTTTTATCATATTTATATTTCTGCCTATTTTCACACTTTTCTTAAGCCTGATCTATATTCGGTCTAAATATAATTATATGGAGCATCTTACTTTTGCTTTCCATACACAAAGCATGTGCTTCATTTTATACAGTATCGCATTAATTGTAGATATTATTACCAGAAATAGTTACGGCGTAAATATTGCCAATATTATTTTTATAGGGTATCTGTACCAGGGATTACGAAAATTCTACGAACAAGGAAAATTGAAAACCATTGTTAAATTTATGATTCTCAACATAATATTTTTTACCTTAGCCACAATTGTAGGACTGATATCGGTATTCGGCTCGTTCGCAATTTTTTAGAGATTGATATGGTTGAACAAATTACTAAAGGCATTAAAATTTCAGTACAAACGTTCTTTGATGGCATTCTTTACGATAGCTATCAGGTAAAATATGCTTTTGGTTATAAGGTTACTATAGAAAACCAAAGCAATGATTCGGTTCAGTTAAAATCAAGATTCTGGAAAATTAAAGATGCTTTAAATAAAACCGAAACGGTAGAAGGTGAAGGGGTTATTGGCAAAAAACCAGTGATAAAACCCGGGGAAAAACACACTTATCAAAGTGGTTGCCTTCTAAATACCCCTTTTGGGGCCATGAGCGGATATTACAACATGATTAATTTCACTTCTACCCGAAAATTTAGAGTACAAATTCCTTCTTTTAAGTTAAGTGCTCCGTTTGCGTTAAACTAAATGTTCTAAATTCAGTATTTTAAGGTTTCCGGTAGCTAATTCTTCATATTTAAATTGCTTCTTTTTTTCGCTAATTTCAATCTGCGAAATACTTTGTGTTTTTAAAAACCCGCGATCTACTATTAAATCGGTATTTTTATCGCCCTCGCCGGCCTTATGATGAAAATCCCAAATGGCACCAGCCGTAATTTCAGTATTTCCAATAAAATCATTAAACCAATTTTCTCGCTGTTTTTTCATGCCTGGATCATATAAAGGTGAAGAGGACCAGATTTGAGGTTTTAATGGGATATTTTTCACATGAAGTTTTCTAGCATCCCAAACCATTTCAGTAATCACTAAATCTAAACTCCATTCCACACAAAGCATCGTAAAAGGCTCTATATCGTCAAAATCGTAATTTTCAGCATGATTTTTTAGCGCTTCCGCAGCTAAAAATTCTTTTACCACTACTCCTCTGCTTTTTCGGTACGGCGGATGGCGTTTATGCGCTTTAAATTCGCCATTCATAATCCCTACCAGTCGTTTTTTCTCACTTACTCCCAGCCAGGTTCCCCCAGCAACCGCGTCTTTAGGGAAAATCATTTCACATCCATTAACATTTTGCTTTGCAGGGGCAAAAGTTTTCCGTTCTAAGGCTTCATCGCGGTTAAAGCTTAATATGAAAGAATTTGGACTTTCTTCTTTGGGAAAAATACTTACTGTACACATAATTTTTTCTTAAACGAAAAGCTGAATGTACGAAAAAAGTTAAGCTTACTTAAAAGCCAGATTTAGTTAGTTTAAATCTTTATTATTTTTTTACCTTTAGATTGATTTAGAAAACCTATAAAAACAAGAAAAACAACAACATGGGAAAAGGATTTTTTCACGTTCCTAAAGCTGTAAACGAGCCGGTAAAAACTTACGCTCCGGGAACACCAGAAAGAGAAGAAGTATTATTAACATATAAAGAGTTGTACAACACCAAAGTTGATGTACCACTTTACATAGGTTCTGAAGAAATCAGGACCGGAAAAACAGCCAGTATAAATCCGCCACACGATCACAAACATGAATGTGGTGTTTATCATTTGGCTGAAAAAAAACATATAGAACAAGCGATTGAGACTGCTTTGGAAGCTCGTAAAAAATGGGCAAAACTAGAGTGGGAACAAAGAGCCGCTGTTTTCCTTAAAGCTGCAGATCTAATCTCTGGACCATACCGCCAAAAGATGAATGCAGCCACAATGATAGGACAATCAAAAACTATTTTCCAGGCAGAAATTGACTCGGCTGCAGAGATCTGTGACTTTTTACGTTTTAACGTAGAATACATGACAGAGCTTTATAACGAGCAACCAAACTCTTCAGACGGATGCTGGAACCGCGTTGAATACAGACCCCTAGAAGGTTTTGTTTACGCCGTAACGCCATTTAATTTTACGGCAATTGCAGGTAACCTTCCTAGTAGTGCGGCCTTAATGGGCAATGTAGCGGTATGGAAACCTAGTGATAGCCAAATGCTATCTGCACAGGTTTTAATGGAGGTATTTAAAGAAGCAGGAGTGCCAGATGGTGTTATTAACATGGTGATGGGAGATCCTGAAATGATTACCGATACGGTATTAAAAAGTCCTGATTTTGCCGGTATTCACTATACTGGTAGTACAGAAGTTTTCAAAAACATCTGGGCTAAAATTGGAAACAATATCCATACCTACAAATCATATCCAAGAATTGTTGGAGAAACTGGTGGTAAAGATTTTATCATTGCACACCCTACCTCTAATCCTAAACAGGTTGCTACGGCAATCACCAGGGGCGCATTCGAATTTCAGGGGCAAAAATGTAGTGCCGCTTCCAGAGTTTATCTTCCTAAGAGTTTATGGCCAGAAATTAAAGACTTTGTGGTAGAAGATGTGAAATCGATAAAAATGGGATCTCCAGAAGATCTTACCAATTTCTTTACAGCAGTAATCCATGAGCGTTCTTTCGATAAACTGGCTTCTTATATTGATAAAGTTGAAGAAGATGATGCTGCAGAGATTGTAGTAGGTGGAAAATACGACAAGTCTGTAGGTTATTTTGTTGAACCCACAGTAATTCTTACTACAGATCCTCACTACACGACTATGGAAACAGAATTATTTGGCCCAATAGTAACCATTTATGTTTACGAGGACGAAAAATGGGAAGAAACACTTCACACGGTAGATAACACAAGTGCTTACGCTTTAACCGGTGCCATTTTCTCTGGTGATCGTTACGAAGCTGCAAAAGCAACAGATATTTTACAAAATGCTGCTGGTAACTTCTATATTAATGATAAACCAACAGGAGCCGTTGTAGGACAGCAACCATTTGGTGGAGCTAGAGCTAGTGGTACTAACGATAAAGCAGGATCTAAACTTAACTTAATGCGTTGGATATCTCCTCGTTTAATTAAGGAAACATTCGTTCCCGCAACCGATTATAAATATCCATTTATGAAGGAATAATCTTTCAAACATATTTTATAAAAAAAGGCTACCGCGAGTAGCCTTTTTTTTTGGACATAATTGAAATTAACCATCTTACAACTAAATATTAAGGCATAGAATTTGATATTTAACTTCCTTTAACGCTAAAAGACAACCTTTTATCGATAATTTGCAAAAAAAGATTAGATTTGCAAGATGCAACAATGATGAGAGAAATTTTAAATGACATAAAAATCTTTGAAGAAAAATTATCTTACTTGAAGATAGCGAATAATAATAAAGGTAAGTGCCTATGAAAAAAACTACTTTTCCTGGAGCCGTTCTTATCTTAGGCTTATCTCTACTTTTTTTTCTTAATCACCAATCTGAGTCTTTCGGATTGGAAGAGGATCTTATTATCACTTCCGTATCGGAAGATGTAAGCTGTTATAATGCCAACAATGCAAGTATTGATATTACCGTATCTGGTGGTAACGGCAATTATACGTATCAATGGACTGGCCCAAATTCCTTTTCTTCATCGAATGAAGATCTTATAAATTTAGAAGCCGGAAGTTATACCATATCAGTATCAGACGATGCTGGAAATACTGGTACAGAATCAATTGTAATTAGCCAGCCAGACGAACTTGTTCTGGAATCGTTTTCTTCCACCAACGTTGCCTGCTTTGGTGGCAATGATGGAAGTATTTCAGCAGGTACCGTTTCGGGAGGGACAGTGCCGTATCAATATTCGATAAATGGCACTGACTTTTCTACGAATACGGAATTCAATTCACTTTCTGCCGGGAATTATACGCTTTACGTTCGTGATGCAAATAATTGTTCCATTTCTACTAATATCGAAATTACAGAACCGACGCAACTCAGCATGACTGCGCCTGCTTCAGAAAATGTGTCCTGCTTTGGTGGCAATGATGGAAGTATTTCAGCAGGTAACGTTTCGGGAGGGACAGCACCGTATCAATATTCGTTAGATGGAACGAATTTTTCCACAGCTAACAATTTTGATTCGCTGACAGCAGGGAATTACACGTTGTATGTTCGTGATGCAAATAATTGTTCGATTTCTGCAAATATCGAAATTACAGAACCGACGCAACTCAGCATGACTGCGCCTGCTTCAGAAAATGTGTCCTGCTTTGGTGGCAATGATGGAAGTATTTCCGCAGGTAACATTTCAGGAGGGACAGCGCCGTATCAATATTCGTTAGATGGAACGAATTTTTCCACAGCTAACAATTTTGATTCGCTGACAGCAGGGAATTATACACTTTATGTTCGTGATGCAAATAATTGTTCCATTTCTACAAATATCGAAATTACAGAACCGACGCAACTCAGCATGACTGCGCCTGCTTCGGAAAATGTGTCCTGCTTTGGTGGCAATGACGGAAGTATTTCCGCAGGTACCGTTTCGGGAGGGACAGCGCCGTATCAATATTCGTTAGATGGAACGAATTTTTCCACAGCTAACAATTTTGATTCGCTGACAGCAGGGAATTATACCCTGTACGTTCGTGATGCAAATAATTGTTCGATTTCTACTAATATCGAAATTACAGAACCAGTACAACTCAGCATGAATGCGCCTGCTTCAGAAAATGTTGCCTGCTTTGGTGGCAATGACGGAAGTATTTCCGCAGGTAACGTTTCAGGAGGGACAGCGCCGTATCAATATTCGATAAATGGCACTGACTTTTCTACGAATACGGAATTCAATTCACTTTCTGCCGGGAATTATACGCTTTACGTTCGCGATGCAAATAATTGTTCCATTTCTACAAATATCGAAATTACAGCACCGGCGCAACTCAGCATGACTGCGCCTACTTCAGAAAATGTTGCCTGCTTTGGTGGCAATGATGGAAGTATTTCCGCAGGTACCGTTTCGGGAGGGACAGCACCCTATCAATATTCGTTAGACGGTACAAACTTTTCTACGGACACCAATTTCGATTCCATTTCTGCCGGGAATTATACGCTTTACGTTCGCGATGCAAATAATTGTTCGATTTCTACAAATATCGAAATTACAGCACCGACGCAACTCAGCATGACTGCGCCTGCTTCAGAAAATGTGTCCTGCTTTGGTGGCAATGATGGAAGTATTTCCGCAGGTACCGTTTCGGGAGGAACAGCACCCTATCAATATTCTTTAGATGGAACGAATTTTTCCACAGCTAACAATTTTGATTCGCTGACAGCAGGGAATTATACCCTGTACGTTCGTGATGCAAATAATTGTTCAATTTCTACAAATATCGAAATTACAGCACCGGCGCAACTCAGCATGACTGCGCCTGCTTCAGAAAATGTGTCCTGCTTTGGTGGCAATGACGGAAGTATTTCCGCAGGTAACGTTTCAGGAGGGACAGCGCCGTATCAATATTCGTTAGACGGTACAAACTTTTCTACGGACACCAATTTCGATTCCCTTTCTGCTGGGAATTATACGCTTTACGTTCGCGATGCAAATAATTGTTCGATTTCTACCAATATCACCATTAGAGAACCCAACCTATTGATTATGGAGACACCGTCTTCTGAAAATGTTTCATGTTTTGGAGGAAGTAACGGTAGTATTACCATAGGAAGGGTTTCTGGTGGAATTACTCCTTATCAATATTCGATTGATGGCTCCAATTACCAAACCAATAAAAAATTTAGTAACTTATCTTCAGGCACCTATACAGTAAGCATTATAGATAATAATGGATGTACTATTAATGAGACCATACAAATCAGTCAACCCGATGATCTTACAGCGACCAATCCATCGGTAACAAACGTCAATTGTTATGGTGCTTCAAACGGAGAAATTACCGTAGGAGCGGTTAATGGCGGTACCGCCCCGTATGAATATTCTATCGACAACATTAATTTTCAAACAGATAAAAATTTCCCAAACCTAAGCGCTGGTAATTATACACTTTTTATAAAAGATGCAAATGCTTGTGGAATACAGCAAATGTTTACGATAGACCAGCCAAATGAACTTATTTCTAACTACAACAAAACCAACGTTAACTGTTATCAGGAAGATTCAGGTAAAATGGAGTTTACAGGAACTTCCGGAGGTACTGAGGCTTTTCAATACAGTATTGACAATGGAGCGAACTGGTTAAATTCAGCTGTTTTTGACAATTTAAAACCAGGGTCGTATACCTTAAAAATAAGAGATAAGAATAATATAGGCTGTGAAAAATTAATTGCGGAAAATATTACGATAAGTGAACCAGACGCTGCCGTTAATGTAACTGTAACTACCACCAGAACTACTGTTTTTGGTTCTAAAACGGGTACAGCAGAGGCCTATCCCAGCGGAGGAACTCCTGGTTTCACTTATGAATGGAGAGCTTCCGGAAATTCTACGGTCATAGCGACTACAAAAAAAGCAACAAACCTGGCAGCTGGAGATTATAAGCTAAGCGTTTTTGACAAAAATGGTTGTACCAAGACGGTGGATGTTGTAGTTAATGAAATATTAAAAGCAGAAATATTACCGACTTCTATTTGTGAAGGAGAAAATAATGTTCGTGTTAGTTATTTTGAAGTAGCAGATGGAAAGGCTTATGGAGGCGTTGCTCCGTATTCTTATAGTTGGGATTTCGACTCCGATGGGACGTACACCACCAATACCGGGATAGGTTCTCACAGAGTTACCTACCCTACGGAAGGCAACAGAAACATCACTTTAACGGTTACCGACGCCGAAGGTTTTAGTCGTGATTTTATATATCAACAATATGTTGGAGAGTGCTATGTAGACAATTGCGGTTCTAACGATTTTGGTATTTCTGGATATTATATTGGGGATGCTTCAGGTAAAGAAATAACATCAGAAAATTGTAATAATGGAGATCAGAAATATATTTATGTTCAACTTGATCAAAATACTTCACGTTACTCCTTATATACCGAGTTCACTTATAGTGTGAAGAGCTTAGAAACTGGTCAGACTACCATCAAAAGACAGTTTGGATGTTTTTACGAAAGAGAAGAAATCCCGGTTTACGCGCAAACCATACCTATCAATTATGAATGTGGCGACGAGGTTTCTATCGATAATATCTACCTTACGTTCTCTAACAATATTAAAAACACCTGTGGACAAAGCAGCAAATCTAAATGTTATTCTACTAATAACCAGGAAATTGTTTTCACACCTTTGTACGCTAAAGCCACGCCTAATCAATTAGAATGTTATGATTCTGAATTAGGAACGATATTGGTCCAGGCTTCAGGAGGAAGGGCTCCTTACAGTTATAGTATAACCAGTGAAACTTCAGGTTTCCAAAAAGAAAATTTATTTGAAATTTTAAAGGCGGGCTCTTATGATGTATGGGTTAAAGATTCTGAAGGAACGATATATAAAATTCCATCTGTGGTTATTACGCAGCCCGATGCACCTATTACCATGGAATTTGAAATTCAGCAACCTGTTTGTCCCGGTGATAAAGCAACGGTAACTGTAAATCCTTCTGGTGGCACACCTAAAGTTGAGAACGGAAATTCCACCTATGAATATTTGTGGAATGATGCAACCGGCTCTACAACAAAAACAGTAGACAGCCTCGAACCAGGAGAGTATACCATCACCGTTATTGATGCCAATCAATGTCAGGCCATCCAAACAATTAGTATTACTGAACCAGAAAAATTGTCCAATGCCGCTACAGGAGAAGACAAGGTATTAGGATGTGGTTATTTTCAAACGACACTAGAAGCGAATACACCAGAATTTGGAACTGGTAGATGGAGTGTCGTTAGCGGCCCTTCAGATTATAATTTTATCGATCCTAACGACCCTTCAACCAAATTTATAGGCGATGAAGGAGAATACACGTTAAGATGGACCGTATCGAACGAAAATTGTTCAAATTATGAGGACTTCCATTTAACCATATCTGCTAATTGTAATACGCTTGATTTTGATGGAATAGATGATCATATCTTAATAGGCGATTCTTTTAATATGGCCGATAAAACAGCCTTCACCATTGAAGCATGGATAAAGTCTGAAAATAATACCGGTTTAAAAACCATTATTTCAAAAAGGGATATTCAAAATTTAAATATTGGAGGCTATGATTTGACCATCAACGCAGGTTCCCCAACATTTAGATGGAATGATAATTCTGTTTCAACTTCATATAAAATTAAGAAAGGAATATGGCATCATATCGCTGTGATTTATCAGGAAAATAATATGAAGTTATATATAGATGGGATTCTTTTAGCCAGCAAAAGCGGTAATGCTCCCAGTAATATTTCTTCTCCGTTTATTATCGGTGCTATCTATGACAGCGCGAATCAGGATATTCCCTCTAATTATTTTGATGGTTGGATTGAAGAACTAAGAATCTGGAACAAAAGTCTTTCTGAAAAACAGCTACGCTTTTTAATGAATCAACGTATTGCTGTGGCAAGCGATCCTTTACGTGGAAATTTATTACCTGTTGATGTACCGGGTAATCTAAAATGGATCGATCTTGAAGCATATTATCAACTAAAAGGTAACCCTGAAGCCATTACTAAAGGTTTAACACCTGAAATAACCGGTAATCACAGCAACGGCCTTATCAGGAATATTACCACTACCCAGGATAATACTGCACCATTTCCTTATGTGCTAAGCGAAGAAAACCAAAATTGGATCAATCCAACTACATGGTTATTGGCTTCTACTGTAAATAATTCAAAAATATCAGAAAGGAATGTTTGGCAAGTTCCCGGTAGTTATGGTATTGATGGAGAAACTACTATAGACTGGAATATTGTAGAAGTTTCCCAAGATATATTCTATCCTTATGCGAATTCAACAAAACCTTTGCAACTGCTAGGGTTAATTTCAAATGCAGGAACTCTAAATATCATGGGAACAAATCCTCCCGAAGGAGGGACCGGCAATCCATTAATTGTAACCGATTATCTAAAACTGAACGGAATTATAGACTTAAATGGGGAATCTCAATTAATCCAAACAGAAGGAAGTGTACTAGATCCAAACAGTACCGGCAGCATTCAGAAGGATCAACAAGGAACAGCGAATTCTTATAATTACAACTATTGGTCTTCCCCGGTAAGCACCAATTCAATAAATTCTGGATTCACTATTGGTGAAGTCTTAAAAGACGGTACCGATCCTGATAATATTCAGGAAATTTCATTTAATAGACAATACGCCTGGGCCGACTCCAGAAATTATACGGGACTAAAAAGAATTAGTACCTATTGGTTAAATAGGTTTCATCAAATCGCAAGCTATTCTGGATGGAAACAAATAACCCAAAACACAAAACTAAAAGCTGGTGAAGGCTACACTATGAAAGGCACCTCAGGTTCGGTTGCTATTTCCACTTTGCAAAATTATACATTCACAGGACTCCCAAATAATGGAGACATAAAATTGAGCATCCAACCCAATGAAATTTTTCTTATTGGAAATCCTTATCCTTCAGCCCTGGATGCTGAACAATTTATTCTTGATAACCTCGATAAAAATACGGTGAATGGTGCTACTGGGGATAAAAACCTTTTTAATGGTGCCGTATATTTTTGGGATCATTTTGGCGATAGTAATTCTCATTATCTAAAAGATTATGTTGGCGGCTATGCTGCATTAAATTTAATAGGAAGTGTACCGGCCGTTTCTACAGATGAAAGAATTAACGCTAATAATTCACAAAGTGAACGAATGCCCGGAAAATATATTCCAGTAGGACAGGGATTTTTTGTAAATAGTTATTTGAACACCGCTAATAGCAATATTAGCATTAGCCAGGGAGATATTCTATTTAGAAATGCCCAAAGAGTATTTTCTAAAGAAAGCATATCAACCGAATCACAGTTTTTAAAACCAGAGAGTGTTTTTCTAAAAACATTGAATGCCAGCGTACTCGTAAAGGCAGACGAACGCGAAAAAATCCGATTAAATTTTAAGTCTCCTGGAGGAATTAATAGGCAAATTGTCGTGGGAGCCGATAAAAATTCAACTTCAGGTTTCGATTTGGGATATGACGCACCACTTTACGATCGTCAAAAGGAAGATATGTTCTGGCTCATGGAAGATCAGCCACTTGTTATTCAGGGAGTGCCAGATTTCAATAAAGATCGTATTCTCGAACTGGGAGTTCTAGTGCGATCCAATAATAAATTTTATATTGAAATTGACTCGCTCGAAAACATTCCTGCAGAAAAGAAAATCTACCTTTTGGATCGTAAAGACAGTACTTATTTTGATTTAAAAGCTGAAAAATATAGTGCTACTATCGATAGCGGTTATCACAAGGATCGCTTTGCGATTACCTTCCAAAAAATTGAAGATCCAGAAGACGTCCAAGAAGATCCTGACGAGGAAGAAACAGATAATGAAGACCCGGAAAACGACGAAACAGAGGATAATGAAAATGAAGAAACCGAAGAGGATAATGAAACCCCTGAAAAACCAGAACTTCCAGAAGAGGAAGATAATGCTGAAAATCATGAAGAAGAAATTATAGGAAACTTTAAAGTCTTGTACCTATCGAAAGAGCAGAGTGTTTATCTTAAAAACCCTCATTTAATAGACATAAAAAGACTATTAATTTATAATATAAACGGAAGCCTTATAAAAGAATTTAATGATGTTCCTATCATTTCAGAAATATATATCCCAATGGAAAACAAAATGAGTTCTGCCGTATATATTCTGAAAATTTTTACAGAGAATGGCGTGACTAATCTGAAGTTTGTTAGAAATTAGGAATTGTTTTTAGCCTGAATTTTAAAAGCATTCTAAACTTTAAAAACATCGAACACCAATCCCTGATATTCGATAGTTCTGAGGTCTTTTTTTAATAAAAGAAAATTGAATATAAAAAGCGGAGTTGAAACTCCGCTTTTTCAACCTTTATATTTTAAGGGTAAGTGCACTACTTTTTTGGTTTCAAAGAAATCCTCCTCAAAATAGTCTGTTAAATTATATATTCTTGCAGTTTGATAATCAGCAAGTTCTTCAGCCAATTCTCCACCTTTTAAGTAAAGAATTCCATTTTTTAATTCGTGATTGCTTTTTTTAGCAATTTTACCTTTAGTCCACCTTACAAATGTTGGCATGGCCGCTACTGCTCTACTAATAATAAAATCATAACGGCCATCGATATTTTCAACACGATCATTCGTGGTCTTTACGTTTTCCAAGCCTAAACCCGTCACAACTTCTTCAACCACTTTCATTTTCTTCCCTATAGAATCTACTAAATGAAAATTTACTTCAGGAAAAAGAATAGCCATTGGAATACCGGGAAAACCACCACCTGTACCTACATCAAGAATATAAGAGCCGGGGTTAAATTGTTGCACCTTAGCAATTCCTAAAGAATGCAACACATGGCGCAAATACAATTCGTCGATATCTTTTCTGCTTACGACATTAATCTTAAGATTCCAGTCTTTATAAAGATCTTCCAATTTTTCGAAGTGAGCAATTTGCTGCGGACTAAGTCCGTCAAAATATTTCCTGATTAATTCCAACTGATCAATTTTTAAACAAAATTAGAAATTTAGTATTAAAGTGGCTATTTAATTCGTTTCGAAAGTATAATATTTTACCTTTGACTATAGATTAAAAATACAAATGGATTTATCACAACCACATATACGTTTTTCGAGGAAGGATTCTGCTAATTTTTTTAGAACCCTAAACAAACGAGTAAATACTTATTTTAAAGAAAATAACATTAAAAAAACAGGAAACTGGCAATTGCATTTAAAAGCAGCGATCATGTTTTCTATGTTTTTAACCCCTTACTTTCTTATTCTCACCTTAAATATTTCGCAATGGTGGATGCTTTTATTGACCATCGTTATGGGAATAGGAATGGCTGGAGTTGGGATGAATATTATGCACGATGGAAATCATGGCTCGTATTCTTCCAAAAAATGGGTAAATAAATTTATGGGGGGCACTATTTATATTCTTGCCGGGAATGTATACAACTGGCAAGTACAACATAATGTGCTTCATCACACCTATACCAATATCCATGGACACGACGAAGATTTAGATGCCGGTAGGATTATACGATTTTCAAAACATGCCGAATGGCGAAAGTTCCATAAATTTCAGCATTATTATTCTGTTTTTTTATATGGCCTTTTAACTTTTAACTGGGCGATTACTACAGATTTTAAGCAGACAAGAAGGTATCTTAAAAGAAAGCTTTCCTACGGTAAAATGCCTAATCCTGTAAAGCAATGGAGTACAGTAGCGATTACCAAATTAATTTATGTTTCGGTTTGGATTTTAATCCCAATGCTTATATTATCGATTGCATGGTGGAAAATTTTAATAGGTTTTTTCGTTATGCATTATACCGCTGGTTTAATTTTAAGTATCGTATTTCAACTGGCACATGTTGTTGAAGAAACCGATATGCCCTTACCAGATGATACTGGTTCTATGAAAAATACCTGGGCGATTCACCAGTTATTTACTACAGTGAATTTTTCAACCAAAAACAAAATAGTAAACTGGTTTACCGGTGGCCTAAACCATCAGGTAGAACATCATATATTCCCAAATATTAGTCATATTCACTATTCAAAAATTGCCGAGATCGTAAAAGAGACCGCCAGGGAATGTAATTTACCATACAACGAATACAAAACCACACGCGCAGCGATTATTGCCCATTTTAAATATTTAAAAGAAATGGGGACAAAACCTGCAATATCGTCTTAATACTTATTTATTAATCATTTTAAAATGCAAGAAAAACTCTCTAACAGGATTAACAATTTAGCAACCTCGCAAACGCTGGCAATGGCAGCTAAAGCGCGTGAATTGAGGGCAGAAGGTAAAGATATTATTGGGCTTTCACTGGGAGAGCCAGATTTTAATACCCCAGATTTTATTAAAGATGCCGCTATCCAGGCCATTAACGATAATTATAACTCGTACAGCCCGGTAGATGGTTATGTAGAGCTTAAGGATGCTATTATTACTAAATTCAAAAGAGATAATAATTTAACCTATACACATCCTCAGATCGTGGTTTCTACAGGAGCTAAACAATCTTTGGCAAATGTAGCTTTAGCCATGCTTAACCCAGGAGATGAAGTTATTTTACCATGTCCTTACTGGGTAAGTTATGCTGAAATTGTAAAACTTGCAGAAGGTGTTCCTGTAGAAGTTCCTACTACTTTAGAGTCTAACTTTAAAATGACTCCAGAACAACTTGAAGCAGCTATTACCCCTAAAACAAAGATGCTTTGGTACAGCTCACCATGTAACCCAAGTGGTATGGTGTATACAAAAGAAGAGCTTAGAGCTTTAGCTGATGTTTTGGTAAAACACCCAGATATTATTGTAGTAAGTGACGAAATTTACGAGCACATCAACTACATTGGTGCGCACGCCTCTATGGCCGAGTTTGAAGATATGTACGACCGTACCGTTACCGTTAACGGAGTTGCAAAAGCTTTTGCCATGACAGGATGGAGAATTGGTTATATTGGAGCTCCTGCCTGGATCGCACGTGCCTGCAACAAACTACAGGGACAAGTAACCAGCGGTGCCAATTGTATTGCACAAAGAGCAGTTATTACCGCTTTAGAAGCACCGGTGAGCAAAATTAGCTACATGGTAGATACCTTTAAATCCAGAAGAAAGCTAATTATAGACTTACTAAACGAGATCGAAGGTTTTGAAACTACAGAGCCTGAAGGTGCTTTTTATGTTTTTCCAAATATCTCGTATTACTTCGGGAAAACCATTAAAGGACACACTATTAACAATGCGACAGATTTCTCTATGTTCTTATTAGAAGAAGCACTTGTAGCAACTGTTACCGGTGATGCTTTTGGAAATCCAGAATGTATCAGAATTTCTTATGCAGCCAGTGAAGAACAAATTGAAGAAGCTTTAAAAAGAATAAAATCTGCTTTAACTGAATAGTTTATTCCGAGAAGCAATAGCTTAAAAACCGGCCATGCGCCGGTTTTCTTTATTGAACCTATAGTTTAATAGGACTCTAAAATTACCAAAGTAACGACTAAACTGATTTCGATTTAAGAAAACTCCAGAGACTGAATGAAATCTTTGCAAAAGATTTTGATGAAGCTTCCATTGTAGTTGGTTGCGCTTCGATATAACTTTTCTTTGAAAATTCACGCAATGACCAAAATATCTGGGATAAAAAACTATTATATCAAACTCAAATCATTACCTATTTCTCCAGAAAAATGGTGTAAGGATAATTAGAACCGTAAACAGTTCCAGCCTTCCTATAAGCATTAAAAAAGAACACCACCATTTACCAAAATCGGGCAATAAATCGAAATTGTTTACCGGGCTAAGCGCACCAAAAGCAGGGCCTATATTCCCCAAAGAAGAGGCAGCGCCCCCAATAGCCGTTTCAAAATCTAAACCTAAAGCAGCTAAAACCACGGCACCAATAATAAATGATAACATATAAAGGATAAAAAATCCCTGAATATTAAATACAATATCACTGTTAATCGACTTTTTATTGAAACGTACCGGTAAGATCGCATTTGGATGAAGAGTTCGTTTGAATTCGATCAGTCCATTACGGATCATTATAATATGGCGCATCACTTTTACCCCACCGGCGGTACTCCCGGCGCAACCACCAAGAAAGAACATCCCAAAATAAAAGATCGTTAAGAAAGGCGTCCACATGGTAAAATCTGCCGACACAAATCCTGTGGTGGTAATTACCGTTAGTACCTGAAATAATGAGTGTCTAAAAGCACTTTCACCCTCGCCCCAAATCATTGGATGATCTATGGACGACAACGAAACATCTGCCTGAAAATAGACAATTAAGGATGATATTATTGTAAAGGCAGCTACAAAATAGAAATACCACTTAAACTCATCGTCCTGTAACACGCGTTGTACTTTTCCTTTAAACGCAAAGTAACTCATCACAAAGTTACTACCCGCCAAAAACATAAATAAGATGATTATGTACTGGATCATCGGATTATCATTCCAATAAGCCATACTGGCATTTTTTGTAGAAAAGCCTCCGGTAGATAAGGTGCTAAATGCGTGGTTTATCGCATCAAAAAAGTCCATTCCCGCAAGCATTAACAAGACGGTTTCAGCAGCAGTATAACTTACATAAATTAGCCATAAACGTTTTGCAGTATCAGTAATTCTAGGTTTCAGTTTATCGGCACTTGGTCCGGGAGATTCCGCAGCAAATAACTGCATCCCTCCTATTCCCAAAAGCGGTAAAATCGCTATTGCCAGGACAATAATTCCCATACCTCCTATCCAATGGGTTAAGCTACGCCAGAATAATACTCCTTTTGGGATCGACTCGATATCATTTAAGATGGAAGCTCCTGTTGTGGTGTAACCAGACATGGTTTCAAAAAAAGCATTGGTAAAATCGGGGATCGCTTTGGTCATCACGTAAGGTAAAGAACCGCTTAACGCCATAAAGATCCAGCCAAAACTTACAATTATATAGCCTTCCCTAACTTTTAATTCTTTACGGTGCCCGCTGGTAGTAAACATAAGTAGCGTACCAATAAGTAAGGTCACCAAAGCTGCTGCAGACATCCCCAGTGTTACGCCATCTTTATAAATAAAACTAATAAGTACCGATAGCAACATAAAACCACCGTTACAAATTAACAGCAGCCCCATAACATGCAAAATGACCTTAAAGTTTAATTTTGGCATTACAGGAATAATTTTTCAACCTTCTTAATCGATCTTGGAAGACAGCAAACCACAATACGATCGCCGGGTTTAATTAAAAATTCGCCTAAAGCGATAATTCCTTCGCCATGACGAATAATCCCACCGATAATTGCTGAACGGGGAAAATCAAGATTTTTAATCTTTTTATCGGCTACCTGAGATCCCGGCTTCACAATAAATTCCAGAAGCTCGGCATTCATATTGTTTAGCTTGGTCATCGCCACCACTTCTCCTTTTCGTATATATCTAAAAATATTGTTTGCGGCAAGAAGTTTTTTATTGATCAAAGTATCGATCCCTATAGAATGGCTAAGCTGAAAATAATCCATATTTTCAACTAAAGAGATGGTTTTCTTTACACTTTTAGATTTTGCCACCAAACAAGACATAATATTGGTTTCAGAATTACCGGTTACTGCGATAAAAGCATCCATATCGTGAATGTTCTCTTCTTCAAGTAATTCTACATTTCTACCATCCCCGTGAATAATCAGTGTATTTGGTAGCTCATCGGCTAGATCGTAAGCTTTATCTTTATTGGTTTCAACCAGTTTTACGTTAAAGTTATTTCGGCATAAATCCCTTGCGGTTTTTCGCCCAATCTTACTCCCACCCAGGATCATAACACTTTTAATTTCCTGTTTGGTTTTTCCGGTAAGTTTATACAATTCTTCTACTCCGCTTTTTAGCGTGATAAAATAGACCTGGTCGCCTTCTTTAAATTGTGTATCCCCACGTGGTATCAAAGTATACTGCGTTCCAAAACGCTGAATGGCTATAGGAACAAAGTTAAGCTGCGGAAATATCCTTGCCGCTTCTTTCACTGTTTTCCCCACAAAGCGCGCAGTTCTGGATAAACTTAAACCAATCATGGTTAGGGCTCCTTCTTCAAATTCGTAAGAATCGTTAAAAGCGGACTGATTTAACAACAAACCAATTTCTCGCGCCGCCAGTGCTTCCGGAGAAATTAACTCATCTATCCCAAATTGGGTAAATCCAATCTCTTCTTTTTTCTCTAAAAATTCAGTATTCGAGATTCGGGCAATTGTTCGCATTGCTCCAAGCTGCTTTGCCAACACACATACCGTAATATTAGTGGCCTCACTAGAGGTTACACTAATTAACATATCGGTATATTTTACCTGTGCTTCCTTTAAAATCGCAATAGAACTGGCATCCCCTTTTATGGTACGAATATCTAAATGCGTATCTGCATACTGCAATCTATCCCGGTTAGGATCGATCAGGGTTATATCCTGTGATTCAAAAGAAAGTAATTTAGCTAAATGAAAGCCCACTTCACCCGCGCCGGCGATAATTATCTTCATATAACAGCTTAGAATTGTAAAGAAGTGCAAATGTAAGTTATTTTTAAATAAACCTAAAACTGAGGAGATAAGAACAATTCAGAAATCTTTATCTACTAATTATTCTATAAAACTTATCTTTGAACCAAAATTGCAGAAATGGGCAAAAAAGTTACTCCGTACCAAGGTTCTACTCAAAGCAAAAAGCAGCAGGTAGAGCAAATGTTTGATAATATTTCTGGAAATTATGACGGCTTAAATCGTGTGATTTCTATGGGAACAGATGTAAGCTGGAGAAAAAAGGTGGTGCAAATGGCCAAAGATCACCAGCCAGAGACTGTTTTGGATATTGCTACCGGAACCGGAGATCTTGCCATACAAATTGCTGAAGCCGCTAACGCGAAAAAAATTGTAGGATTAGATTTATCTGAAGGCATGTTAAAAGTAGGACGTAAAAAAATTATGTCTAAAAACCTGCAAACCAAGATCGAAATGATCCAGGGAGATTCTGAAGCTTTACCTTTCGAGGATAATTCTTTTGATGTCATTACCGTTGCTTTTGGTGTTAGAAACTTTGAAACCTTAGAACTTGGTTTATCTGAAATTTACCGCGTACTAAAAAAAGGCGGATTATTTATTGTGTTAGAAACCTCAGTTCCTACCCAATTTCCTTTTAAACAGGGATATAAATTTTATAGCAGTTTTATTTTACCCACTATTGGAAAATTGTTCTCTAAAGACAAGGAAGCCTATACGTATTTAAGTAAAAGTGCCGCTGAATTTCCTTATGGAGAAAAATTCAACAATATTTTAAAGAAAATTGGGTTTATATCTGTAGCAAGTAATCCACAAACTTTAGGAGTTGCTACCATTTATAATGCATCTAAGTAATTATCCAGGTAATTATATGAAACGATATTTCTTACTATTCATCATTTTATGCTCATTCACATCAACGCAGGCGCAGCTTTTCACCAAAGAAAAAGTTCAGCAAAGTGTAGATATCGATAATAAACGGTGGTCGTGGGGATATTTTCTTGGTCTAAATTCTTACGATTTTAATTTTAAGTATAATGAATACGATCCAAGTCCGCGTACCGGCCGTGAAGTAGGCATACAAAGAAATATAGGTTTTAATGTTGGTCTATTAGGGAATTTAAAACTGCATAAAAATCTGGATTTACGACTACAACCCGGGGTTAACTTTGCTTCCCGCGGTTTTTATTTTCCTATTGGCAATGGCGTAACCGAAGATAACAGATATCGAGAGATTAACTCTACCTATATTCATGTGCCATTGTTATTAAAAATAAACACTAATCGTCTTAACAATTTTAGGCCTTTTTTAATTGGCGGTGTTTCTTATTCGGCAAACCTTTCGAGCAACGAAGATAATGAGGATGATAATGAGGACGGGCAATTTAGAATGACGACCAACACCTATAACTGGGAAATTGGTTTTGGGATTGATTTTTACTTGTATTACTTTAAATTCACCCCTTCTATACGTGGTGTTTTTGGCTTAAATGACGAGTTGGTTCGGGATGATAATCCAAATAGTCATTTTACCCGCAATATCGATAAAATGACCACCCGTGCGATATTCTTAAACTTTACTTTTCAATAAAAGTCATCTTAAATAAGTCCAACGGCATATTTATTAGATTTTTTCGTTTCTAAGCAAGCTGTGAAGCATTTAATCACCGTTATCGATTAAGATTTAATAAAACCGAATCTTTTTTATAAAAACTATTTTCTTCGGAATTCACTAAGAAAAATCGCTGTTGCCGTGGCTACATTTAAACTTTCGGTTTCTTGAGATTGGCTAAATTGCGGAATACTTATTTTTTCTGAAATCAATTTTTCAATTTCTAGACTAATACCATTCGCTTCGTTCCCCATTACCAAAACTGCTTTTTGCCGAAGCTTTTTCTGATAAACATTTTCGCCTTCCATAAAGGTACCATAGCTTACCAGATCCTGAGATTGTAAAAATTCAGCCAGGTTTTTATAAACTACATTTACCCGAGTGATCGATCCCATAGTAGACTGGATCACTTTAGGATTAAAACAATCTACCGTGTCCTTGCTGCACACCAGATTTTTTACTCCAAACCAGTCACAAAGCCTAATGATAGTCCCTAAATTACCAGGATCGCGAACACCATCTAAAACGACGGTGAGTTCATCTAAAACTTCTTCTAAATCTTGCTGCGGAATTTTAAACAGTGCCAATGCCGTTTGCGGTGTTTTAAGAAAGCTCATCTTCTTTAAGTCGCGTACGTCAGCCAAAACAAATTGATCTTCAGAAACATCAAAAATCGCCTCACAAGCAAATAATTTTTCTAACTGAAAATCAGAATTTAAAAGCTCTTGGATTACTTTGATTCCTTCAGCAACAAAAAGTCCGTTTTTTTGTCGGTACTTTTTTTGACCAAGGCTCGTTATTAATTTAATTTGGCTTTTACTAACCATACAAAAAATGTATTTTTGATCACTTTAAAACCTAATGTTTGAAAAGGCTTTTCGCAAAAATATCATTATTTTTTTTAGTATCTCTTTTTCTATTTTCGTGTGATGCGGTAAAACGCTTAGACGAGAACCAGCAGCTATTAGAGAAAAACGAAATTTTTGTTAATGGGGATAAGATCAGTCAGGCGAATATTTACAATCAATTAGACAAAGAGCCCAACACCCGTTTGCTGGGCATTCCTTTACGCTTACACTTTTATAATCTGGCCAGGCCAAATATCGATTCGATTTTAAATAAAAAATATATTCAGGATTCCGTAAAATTCAGGCGACTGGTCAACCGCCTTTCCAGAAAGCAATTTGATCAGTTAATTCAGAATAAAAAAGATTTTAACGCCTGGATTAAACGAACTGGTGAAGCACCTGTAACCGTTCGAAGTAAAGACATTCAGGATTCTGAAGAAAAATTAAAGTCTTATTATTGGAATAATGGTTGGTTTAATGTAGAAACCTCATCTGATGTCATTCCACTAAAAAAAGAAAAACGTGCCCGTGTTGAATATTTTGTAGAGACAGGAACACCCTATGATATTGATTCTATAAAAACCAGAATTACTTCTCATGTCCTGGATTCTATTTATAATGAACACGATCAAAACTCGATCATAAAATCTGGTGTGCAGTACAAAACATTAGATTTTAATGCCGAAAGAGATCGTTTAACTACTCTTTTCAGAAATAATGGAATTTATGATTTTGAACAGGAATATATAAGTTTTGATGCCGATACCATTAATACTAATCACAATGTAAATACCAGCGTAATTATTGGTGATTTACCAAACACCGAGGAAGATACGGTAAAAAAAACCTTTAAAATCCACAAAATTAGTCGGATAAATATTATTACCGATTATAAATTTATAAATAAAAACAAACCCCTTTTAGATAGTGCACAGGTAATGGGTGGCTACTATTTATATTCTTACGACAAACTGGATTTTAAACCCGAGGCCATTACCGATGCGGTATTTATAAGACCTGGACAAATTTACAGGGATATCGACCGTACCCGTACTTATAACCGTTTAAATTCTTATCGTGTCTTTAAATATCCTAACATCCAATACATGCCAGATCCGGCAGATAGTACCGGCACCGATTTAATCACCAATATATTCCTAACCCCGCAACAAAAATATTCTTTAGGATTCAATTTTGATGTCTCTCAGTCCAACATTCAACAATTTGGGATTGGTTTTGGAGGTTCTTTATTAATACGAAATGTTTTTGGTGGTGCTGAGAATTTTGAAATTTCTGCACGTGGTAGTATAGGCTCATCTAAAGATGCGGTAACCTCCAGCAATCAGGATCAGTTTTTTGATATTACTGAAATTGGCGGTGATGTAAGCCTAAGTTTCCCAAGGATATTTTTGCCTTTTAATACAGAAAGGTTTATCCCAAAATATATGTCCCCGTTTACCTCTTTAAGTCTTGGAGTAAGCACACAAACCAATATCGGACTGGATAAACAGAATATTACTGGCGAATTAAATTATAAATGGTCGCCTTCCAGAAAGCTTTCAAACAGTTTTGATTTACTGGATATTCAATACGTAAGAAACCTTAATGCTGCTAATTATTTTAATGTTTATCGCAGCTCATACCAGGATCTCAACGAAATTGTAAACTCGGTTAACGTGGTTACCGATCCTGCTTATTTAAATGGAAATGGCAACCTTATCATCCCAAATGGGGCTGATAACTTTATCAATGATATCCAGAATAACCGAAGCGCTACTACAGGATTAACCAGCGATCAATCCCAGCTCGTTAAAAATATCGGAGAACGAAAACAACGACTTACAGAAAACAACTTGATTTTTGCCTCTAATTATACTTATTTATGGAATACCAAAGATAATCTTTACGACCGTGAGTTTACCCGCTTTCGTTTTAAGATTGAAACTGCCGGTAACTTTTTATCGGCCGTAGCCAGTATTGCCAATTTGGATAAAAACGAAAATGGAAATTACGACATTTTAGGTGTAAATTTTTCACAGTATGTAAAACCAGAAGTCGATTTTATTAAGCACTGGGATTTGGGGCACGATAATATTTTTGCCATTAGAGCTTTTGGTGGTGTTGCTATACCTTACGGAAATGCTAATAGTATCCCATTTACCAGAAGTTTCTTTGCCGGCGGCCCTAATGATAACCGTGCCTGGCAAGCCTACGATCTTGGCCCAGGAAGCAGCGGTGGCCGTAACGAGTTTAACGAGGCTAATATGAAACTTGCTTTTAATATTGAACATCGTTACAATCTTTTTGGATCTTTAAACAGTGCATTTTTTGTAGATATTGGCAATATCTGGAATGTATTGGATATTGTAGAAGATGAAGCTTCTACCTTCACCTCCTTCTCAGACCTGCAGGATCTTGCTATAGGTTCTGGTTTTGGTTTGCGTTACGACTTTAATTTTTTCATCCTTCGTTTCGATATCGGTTTTAAAACCTACAATCCTGCCAGAGTATTAGGTGACAGATGGTTTAAAGAATATAATTTTGCCAGGGCAGTATATAATGTTGGGATCAATTATCCTTTCTAAGCCAGTTTATTTTCTTATTTTTGTAAACCTAATTCAACTTAAATTATGAGTCACAACATTAAACCCGGTGTAGCAACCGGAAAGGAAGTACAAGAAATATTTAATTACGCTAAAAAGAAAGGCTTTGCCCTTCCTGCTGTAAACGTAATTAGCTCGAGCAGTATTAATGCTGTATTAGAAACTGCTGCTGAATTAAATTCTCCTGTTATTATTCAATTTTCTAACGGAGGTGCACAATTTAACGCTGGTCAAGGTCTTTCTAACGAAGGGCAAAAAGCTGCAATCGCAGGTGGTATTGCCGGTGCAAAACATGTACAAACATTAGCTGAAGCTTATGGTGTTACTGTAATTATGCATACAGACCATTGTGCCAAGAAACTTTTACCTTGGATTGATGGCTTACTGGATGCCAGTGAAGCACATTTTGAAAAAACCGGAAAGCCACTTTTCAGTTCCCACATGATCGATTTAAGTGAAGAACCTCTTAAAGAAAACCTTGAGATTTGTAAAAAATATCTTGAGCGTATGAGCAAAATGGGAATGACTCTTGAAATTGAGCTAGGTATTACCGGTGGTGAAGAAGACGGAGTTGACAATAGCGATGTGGATTCTTCTAAATTGTACACCCAACCAGAAGAAGTAGCTTACGCTTACGAAGAATTAAGCAAAGTTAGTGACCAGTTTACTATCGCTGCTGCTTTTGGTAACGTTCATGGAGTTTACAAACCAGGAAACGTAAAACTTACTCCTAAGATCCTTAAAAACTCACAAGATTATATCACTAAAAAATACAATGTTGAAGAAAACCATATCGACTTTGTTTTCCACGGTGGTAGTGGTTCTACAGTAGAAGAAATTCGTGAGGCTATTGGATACGGAGTGATTAAAATGAATATTGACACCGATCTTCAATACGCTTACCTAGAAGGAATTAGAGACTATATGGGCGAAAACAAAGATTACCTTGCTTCGCAAATTGGTAACCCTGAAGGGGAAGATTCTCCAAACAAGAAATACTATGATCCAAGAAAATGGGTACGTAAAGGAGAACTTACTTTTAAAACTCGTTTAAAGAAAGCTTTCGAAGATCTTAATAACGTAAATACTTTATAAGAATAAGCTTAATAAACAGCTGAGATTATTAAATTTCAGCTGTTTTTATTTTTTGATATTAATTGCTCTTTCGTAAATGAAGCTGATTGAACGAAAGAGATAAAAACTTGAAATACTATGGCTGCTGCTTGGTTTAAAAGAACACAAAAAGGTATCCAAACCCCTACTGAGGAGAAAAAGGATGTTCCAAAAGGCTTATGGTATAAGTCCCCTACAGGAAAAATCGTTGATGCAGAACAATTAGAAAGCAATTTCTATGTAAGTCCTGAAGATGGTTATCATGTAAGAATAGGAAGTAACGAGTACTTCCAGATCCTTTTTGATGATAATGAATATAATGAACTGGATAAAGGGCTTTCTGCCAAGGATCCTCTTAGCTTTAAGGACACCAAAAAATATACGGAACGTCTAAAGACCGCTCAGGATAAAACAGGACTTAAAGATGCTGTAAGAACAGCCGTAGGAAAATCTAAAGGAAAAGAACTGGTTATTGCCTGTATGGACTTTAAATTTATTGGAGGTTCTATGGGATCTGTAGTAGGTGAAAAAATAGCACGTGCAGCAGATTATGCCATCCAAAACAACCTGCCTTTAATGATTATTTCTAAATCTGGTGGTGCCAGAATGCAGGAAGCTGCGCTTTCTTTAATGCAGCTGGCAAAAACTTCAGTAAAACTAGCACAATTAGCTGAGGCTAAACTTCCTTATATTTCTTTATGTACAGATCCTACTACCGGAGGAACCACCGCTTCCTTTGCCATGTTAGGAGACATTAATATTTCTGAACCTGGTGCGCTTATTGGGTTTGCCGGTCCTCGTGTAGTGAAAGATACAACAGGTAAAGACCTTCCAAAAGACTTTCAGACTTCAGAATTTTTGAAAGAACACGGCTTTTTAGATTTTATTACCAAAAGGTCTGAACTTAAGAATAAGGTTAACCTTTACCTGGATCTTATTCAAAATCAACCAATAAGAGCGTAATAGCGATAAAAATAAAATTTAAAGAATAAATAGCATTTGTACAAAAAAGTAGTACATTTGCGGCCTGGCAGAAAAGCTGCCAATACATAAAAATCATTTAAATAATATTGGAATGTATTTAACTAAAGAAAAGAAGGAAGAAATCTTCGAAAAGTACGGAAACGGTAAAAACGATTCTGGTACAGCTGAAGGGCAAATCGCATTATTCACTTACAGAATTTCACATTTGTCTGAGCATTTAAAAAGAAATCGTAAAGACTTTAACACAGAGCGATCTCTTGTTGGTCTTGTAGGAAAAAGAAGAAGACTTCTTGATTACTTAATGAAAAAGGATATCATGAGATATCGTGCCATTATTAAGGAATTAGGATTAAGAAAATAATTTTCAGGGGGCTTTTTGCCCCCTTTTTTTATACAGCCTGGGTAGCTGTAAATACCCAAAAATAAGTTCTTTACAATTTAGGATTACTCCTATTTTAGAAATTGTCACCCAAAAAGGGTAGTTTTTCATTGGTCTGCCTGCAACGACAACAACACAACTCCTGGCCGTCCAGATAAAGACGGAAAGACCTTTGTTTAACAAAATAGATCTGGTGAAGTTATTCAGATCAAATATGCAAAATTTATGATTCCACAAACTTTTAAAGAGGTTATCGATCTTGGAGATGGAAGAGAAATCTCGATCGAAACCGGAAAACTAGCAAAACAGGCACATGGCTCTGTTGTTGTTAGAATGGGAGATGCTATGCTTTTATGTACCGTAGTGTCGTCTTACACGCCTACTACAATGGATTTTTTCCCATTAACCTTAGATTATCGTGAAAAATTTGCCGCAGCGGGACGATTCCCTGGAGGGTATTTTAAGCGTGAAGCAAGACCAAGTAGTGAAGAAATTCTTGTAATGCGATTAGTAGATCGTGTATTACGACCTCTTTTCCCTAAAGACTATAAGTTCGAAACTCAGGTAATGATTCAGTTGATGTCTCATGATCCTGAAGTGATGCCAGATGCCCTTGCCGGTTTAGCCGCTTCAGCCGCTATCCAGGTTTCAGACATCCCTTTCGAAACTCCAATTTCAGAAGTTAGAGTAGCACGTATTGATGGAGAACTGGTTATCAACCCAAGTTTTGAACAGTTGGAGCAAGCCGATCTTGATATCATGGTTGGTGCATCTGCAGATTCTGTAATGATGGTTGAAGGTGAGATGGATGAAATTTCTGAAGAAGAAATGGCAGAAGCCATCAAATTTGCTCACGAAGCGATTAAAGTTCAGTGTGAAGCACAGACAAGATTAAGAGAAGCTGCCGGAAAAACAGAGATTCGTGAATACGAAGTTGCTGAAGATGATGAAGATTTAAAACAAAAAATCTACGATGCTGTTTACCAAAAAGCATACGATATTGCTAAGCAGGGAAGCACCAAACAAGAAAGAAGCGAAGCTTTCTCTAATTTAAAAGACGAAGTTTTAGCGACATTCACTGAAGAAGAACTTGAAGAAAATCAAAAACTTATTAGTGCTTACATAGGTGATGCCCACAAAAAAGCAGTAAGAGACGTTGTTCTTAAAGAAGGAATTCGTTTAGATGGTAGAAAAACTACTGAAATTAGACCAATTTGGTGTGAAGTAGATTATTTACCTTCTCCGCATGGATCTTCCATCTTTACCAGAGGGGAAACTCAGGCGCTTGCAACTGTTACTTTAGGTACTTCTAGAGAAGCCAACCAAGTAGATCTTCCAACCTATCAGGGTGAAGAAAATTTCTACTTACATTATAACTTCCCTCCTTTCTCTACCGGTGAAGCGTATCCAATAAGAGGAACTTCCAGAAGAGAGATTGGTCACGGTAACCTTGCACAAAGGGCATTAAAAGGAATGATCCCTGTAGATTGTCCTTATACTGTAAGAGTTGTTTCTGAAGTTTTAGAATCTAACGGTTCTTCTTCTATGGCAACGGTATGTGCTGGTACAATGGCCTTAATGGATGCTGGTATTCAGCTTAAAAAGCCAGTTTCCGGTATCGCTATGGGATTAATTTCTGATGGTGAAGATTACGCGGTACTTTCTGATATTCTTGGGGATGAAGACCACTTAGGAGATATGGATTTTAAAGTTACCGGTACTGCAGATGGTATTACCGCCTGCCAGATGGATATTAAAATCAAAGGACTTTCTTACGAAATCTTAGTAAAAGCACTTAAGCAGGCACGTGACGGAAGATTACATATTCTTGAAAAATTAACCGATACGATTGCCGAGCCAAATACAAATGTAAAAGCTCACGCGCCAAAAATCATTACCAGAAGAATTCCTGGAGATTATATTGGAGCATTAATTGGGCCAGGTGGTAAAGTGATCCAAGAACTACAAAAAGAAACTAAGACTGAGATCGTTATTAACGAAGATCCTGTTACTGAAGAAGGTATTGTAGAAATTCTTGGTACCAGCCAGGAAGGCATCGATAAAGTTCTTGCTAAGATCGACGCCCTTACCTTTAAACCAGAAAAAGGAAGTGTTTACGAAGTTAAAGTAATAAAACTTCTAGATTTTGGTGCAGTAGTAGAATATGTAGAAGCTCCAGGAAACGAAGTGTTACTTCATATTTCTGAACTTGCCTGGGAACGCACCAATAATGTTACCGATGTTGTTAACCTTGGTGATGTTATCGATGTAAAATATTTTGGTGTAGATCCAAAAACCAGAAAAGAGAAAGTTTCCAGAAAAGCTTTACTTCCAAGACCAGAGCGTACAGAACGCCCAGAACGTAAAGAAGGTGGTGATCGTAATCACAACAAACGTGACGATCGCAAACCAAGAGGAGATAAAAAATAATCCTTTAGATTATATAATCTTAAAAAAGGCACCGAATTTCGGTGCCTTTTTGTTTTTATTTCATTTTTTTTCGATAAAATTTCATAATTTTTCTTTGCGTTAGGGATTGGCGCGAAAAGCCCGTAGTTGCTACAAGCAACGCGGACTTGTAGCAGAAAGCCCGACCCAAAATGGCCATTTTGGGTAACGCCCAGATAAAATTACCTAAACATTTTGTAACATTTTTTGGTCTTCTTACGTATAACTATATACAAGAGCTATTCATAATTAAAACCCAAGGAGAAGATAGATGAGACAACTTAAAATTACGAAGCAGGTAACTAACCGTGAAACTGCTTCGCTAGATAAGTATTTGCAAGAAATTGGTAAAGTAGATTTAATTACCGCAGACGAAGAGGTAGAATTAGCACAACGAATTAAAGCGGGTGATAACCGTGCCTTGGAGAAATTAACAAAAGCGAACTTACGTTTTGTGGTTTCTGTGGCGAAACAATATCAAAACCAGGGATTAACCCTTCCCGATCTTATTAACGAAGGAAACTTAGGACTTATTAAAGCTGCGAAACGTTTTGATGAAACTCGTGGTTTTAAATTTATATCTTACGCTGTTTGGTGGATTAGACAATCTATCCTACAGGCATTGGCAGAGCAATCCCGTATTGTGCGTTTGCCACTTAACAAAATTGGATCTATTAACAAGATCAACAAAACCTTTGCTTTCTTAGAGCAATCTCATGAGCGCCCACCAAGTGCTGAAGAAATTGCAAAAGAGCTGGATATGACGATTAATGACGTTAAAGAGTCTATGAAAAACTCTGGCCGTCACGTATCGATGGATGCTCCTTTAGTAGAAGGTGAAGATTCTAACCTTTATGATGTATTACGATCTGGTGAGTCTCCAAATCCAGATAAAGATCTTCTACATGAATCGCTAAGAACAGAGATCGAGCGTGCTTTGGAAACACTTACACCTCGTGAGGCTGATGTTATTCGCTTATATTTTGGATTAGGAGATCAACATCCTATGACTTTAGAAGAAATTGGCGAAACTTTTGATCTTACCCGTGAACGTGTACGACAAATTAAAGAAAAAGCGATTAGAAGATTAAAACATACATCCCGCAGTAAGATTTTAAAAACCTATTTAGGTTAAACATATTTAAGATGACAACAGTTTAGTGGTGGGAGTGATGACCCAACCATGAAAATAACTGTTCGTTTTTTGATTGATGAATGACCCCGGAGTGATGACCCGGGGTCGCTTCATTTTATAAGGATATGTATTTTTAATTCCACTCCTTATTTTGGCATCATTTATTAAACTTAAATTAAAATTTATTGATTCTAATTGAAACTTACTAAATTAGCGGACTAATTTTGGGAGTCTTAGCGATCATCTATTTTATAATGGCATTACTTTTGACTATCACTATTAAAATATTGAAAATTAAAGATAGATTTAAACATATTTAAGATGACAACAGTTTAGTGGTGGGAGTGATGACCCTAACCATGAAAATAACTGTTCGTTTTTTGATTGATGAATGACCCCGGAGTGATGACCCGGGGTCGCTTCATTTATAATAAATTGTAACAAGGCTTTAATATAAAAACTTCACTTAATTCCTTACTTTTAACATTTCACCAATCATTTTAATTATGAAAAGATGGGCAATCTGCTACGTAAGTACAGCTTCTCCCGATATGGAAGAAAAAGACATCGATAACATTCTTTCTTATACAGAAAATTGGAATATGGATCACAACATCACCGGAATTTTACTATGTTCAGAAGGTAATTTTTTTCAGGTAATAGAAGGGGAAAGTGCTATTATTCAAGAGCTTTTCGCCAATATCGCTAAAGACTCCAGACATCGCAACCTCATAAAAATTTTTAATAAAGAAATTAAAAATACCACCTTTACCGGTTATGAAGCTGCTTTTCTCTCTAAGCAAACCAAAAACTTAACCCAGAATATAAGCTATCTGGAGTATCTTAAGTATTTGTATCCTGCTTCACAAAATACAGTAAAAAATATGCTAAAGGCTTTTGTAGATTAAATCCTGAACTGTCTCATTTTTTTGCGGAATTATTCCTCATCTTCCCCATATACAAGATTTATAAAATCTTCTTTTGGTAAATCTCCAAAATAAAATTTGGTATCAATATCGGCTAAAAGCGATTCTATTTCTGGTTTATCATATCGGGCACCAATCAGTTTATTTTCAATATTAGATACCGGTTCTTTTCCAAAGAAGTCTCCAAAGATCTTAAATTCTTCAATACGGCCTTTATCAACAAAAATTCTAAGATCGATCTCCCCTATTGGAAAACGCTTTGTACGCTGAATATTAAATTTAGGCGATCGTCCATAATTCCAATCCCAGGATTCGTACTTTTCAGCCTTTAATTGCCGTACTCCTTCCCATTCTTCTGGGGTCAAATGATACGTTTCAAATTCTTCACGTTCCTCGTATAATCCTTTTAAAATAATACTTCGGAAGTTTTCAATAGCTAAAGGTTCATCTAAAAATTCACTAATATTGGCCACACGGCTACGTACCGATTTATGACCTTTAGACTGAATTTTACTCATTTTTACCTGAAGCGCTCTGGTCACCTCATCTAAATCTGAATCTAACAGCAAAGTCCCATGACTAAACATTCTTTTTACACTGCTAAACTGTGCATTACCCGAGATTTTACGATCGTTCACCACGATATCATTACGCCCTTTTAATTCCGCCAGAACACCCATTTTGTTCAACACTTTAATAACCGGCTCTGTAAACTTTCTAAAATTATTCAGGCTTTTTACATCATAATCGGTAATAAAACTAAAATTTAAATTGCCAAAATCATGATATACCGCACCTCCTCCAGAAATTCTTCGTACTACTTTAATATTTTGCGCTTCAACATAAGAGTGGTTAATTTCTTCTAGCGTGTTTTGATTTCTACCAATAATAATCGAAGGCTCATTGATGTAAAACAATAGGTAATCCTGCCCGTGGTCAAAGTTCCGTAGTATATATTCTTCTAATGCCAGGTTTAAAAAAGGATCGTTATTTCCTTCATTTTCGATAAAAATCATGGTCTTTTTTCTTTAGGTTTTTCAAAGATATTCAATTAAAAAACGATAAAGAAGCAAGGGAAGCTTTTCCTCTTATTCTTTACACCTCACATATTCTTAGTATTTTTGTTAGAGAAACATTCTTTAACAATGAAAGAAAAGATAATTGCCCCTTCCCTACTTGCAGCAGATTTTGCAAATCTACAACGCGATATAGAAACTGTTAATAATAGCGAAGCACAATGGTTTCATATCGATATTATGGATGGTGTTTTTGTACCCAATATTTCTTTTGGAATGCCAGTGTTACAGGCCATTAATAAGCATGCTAAAAAGCCCTTGGATGTGCATCTTATGATTGTAGATCCAGATCGATACATTAAGGATTTTGCTGATCTTGGTGCCAGTCATCTTACCGTGCATTATGAAGCCTGCACGCACTTGCACAGAACGTTACAAGCCATAAAAGCAGAAGGCATGAAAGCTGGCGTAGCGATAAATCCTCACACAAATGTAGATTTATTGAAAGATGTAATTAAAGATATCGACATAGCACTTGTAATGAGTGTTAACCCCGGTTTTGGCGGACAAACTTTTATTGAGCATACCTACAATAAAGTACAACGTTTAAAAGAAATCATTTTAAACCACAATGCTGAAACCTTAATCGAGATCGACGGTGGGGTAACCAATAAAAATGCTTTAGAACTGGTAAAAGCTGGTGCAGATATTCTGGTTGCCGGCAGCTATGTTTTTAAAGCTAAAAATCAATTAGAAACTATTAAAGACTTAAAGCATCTTGCAAATTCATAACGATACATACGACCTTGTAATTATAGGCGGTGGCCCAATAGGGATAGCATGCGGACTAGAAGCAGCAAAACACGGACTCACCTATGTGATCCTTGAAAAAGGATGTTTGGTAAACAGTCTTTACCATTATCCTACCAATATGACTTTCTTTTCTACTTCAGAAAAACTGGAGTTAGATGGCATTCCTTTTATCAGTAATAATCCTAAGCCCCGAAAGGCCGAAGCTTTAGAATATTACCGCAGGATTACCACTTCTAACCAGGTGAACATTCGTTTGTTTGAAAAGGTTACCCAGGTAAAAGCTGATGCTGCTATAAAAGAGGTCATTACCACAAAAGCTTCTTATAAAGCGAAGAATGTAGTAGTCGCTACCGGATTTTATGATATCCCAAATTATATTGACGTAAAAGGCGAAGAACTGCCTAAAGTAGCGCATTATTACGACGATCCCCATTATTACGCCACCCAAAAGACAATTGTTGTTGGCGCAAGTAATTCGGCAGTAGATGCAGCTTTAGAAATTTACAGAAAAGGCGGCGAGGTTACGATGATTGTGAGAACCGAAGATATTGGCCCTCGCGTAAAGTATTGGGTGCGCCCGGATATTGTAAACAGGATAGAAGAAGGGAGCATTAAAGCGCATTTTAATTCTAGTATCAAAGAGATCAAAGAACACGAAGTGATCGTGCAAACACCAGACGGTGAAATACAAATTGAAAATGATTTTGTGTTATTACTAACGGGATATCGTCCTAATTTTGAGTTTTTAAATAAAATAGGAATCTCACTAAAAGACGAAAACAAACGAATCCCTATGTATGATGAAAATACGATGGAAACCAATATTCCAGGGATTTACCTTGCCGGGGTGATTTGCGGCGGAATGGAAACCCATAAATGGTTTATTGAAAACTCTAGAATTCACGCCAAGCTTATCGTTGCCGATATTGTTGGAAAGTCCTAAAAGCTAATCCTAATTTATGCAATTTTAATCCTGAATTTTAGATTCATTTTTTTCTATGCTATCACAATATCACATTCTAAACGGCGATGCTTTAAAACATCAATTTCCCAAAGTACTTCCAGGCAAATCAATTATCGCCAGGGAATGTTTAGTAGAAGGAACTACAAAAGGAGATGATTTTGATAGCTTTTTTAAAAATCGGGCCCGGTTTATTTCTGAAAGTCATGCTGAAACTGAAGAAAATTACCTAAAAAACGTTAAATCGGAATTTCAGAAAATCCTGGATATCAACGAAGCCTGTGAAATTAACCTTTGGTTTGAGCAGGATCTTTTCTGCCAGGCGAATTTGTGGTTTGTCGCTTCTTTAATCGTTCAAACCCCTCATGTAAACAACGTATTTTTGGTAATGCCAAAAGAGCACACTCCCTTTGGATTTGGCGGATTAAGTGAACCCGAATTAATTGCAGCTTATAACCATCGAAAATCGATAAATAATGTTCAAGATTTTGCAAAGCTTTGGCAGCACTATCAAAATAATAACCTTGAAGACCTAAAGGAAACGGCCAAGAATCTTAAAAAAGAATTCCCGTTCATTCTGCCCGCAGTCAAGGCTCACATTGCACGAATTCCGAAAAAGGAGGATCCAGGCCGTCCGGTAACCGCTACCCTAAAAATTATGGATGAATTGCAAACCGATGATTTTAACCTCATTTTTAGGGAATTTTGTAAGCGGGAAAGTATTTATGGCTTTGGCGATCTACAGGTAAAAAAACTGGTTGAAAAAGCGAAAAACTTATAAACAAGCCTAAAAAAGGAAAACCCCGAAAAATTCCCGGGGTTTGTATCACAACATTTAAATAGTTAATTAGATCAGCACCAATTCTGATGGACTAATACTATCATTTCTATTCAGTAATTTTCCGTAAAATTCAAGATCGTTGCTATTACTTTTAAACGATTCATCCAGCCATTCTACTGCTTTATTTACAGGAAAAGTAAAGACTTTAATATTAGGATACCCTTCTGGCAACGATCCCTGATTAATGCCAATCTCTATAGTTTTATCGTTCTTGTTATAAAAAACAAACTTTGCTAAAAAATTATGGCGTAATAAATCGATAAAATCCTGTGGTATTTTATCACAATCCCTGCACTCTTCAATATATTGGTTTACCAATACCCGCAATGATGTTTTAATCTCCTCCGTTTTTAAATAAGATGCCATAATTTTTAATTTTTTTGTTGTTAATACTCAGCGAAAATATATTCAATCCATAGACTTAAGAAAGCATTTATATAAGGTTTAACTCGAAGATATAAAATCTTCACAATATCGTTTTCGTAGCGGTCTCAATTTTACCCTGCCTAAAATTAGAATCAAATAATTGGGTATTTTTTATAAACTTCTGAAATACACATTCCTGAAATTTTCAAGTTTAAATTATCATTCCAATAAAAATGGCTATATTCTCAAAAATTCTAAATTTTATTTTAACAAAATGAATAAAATCATACTCTGGTCACTTTGCGCCGCGTTTGCAGGATTCCTTTTTGGTTTCGACACCGTAGTAATTTCGGGAGCCGAAAAGCAATTGCAACAAATCTGGCAAAGCTCTGATGCTTTTCATGGCACTTATGTAATTGGTATGGCATTATGGGGTACGGTAGCCGGAGCCGTTTTTGGAAGTTTCCCTACTAATTTTTTCGGAAGAAAAAAGAGTTTATTCTTTATAGGGATTTTATATGTAATCTCTGCTTTAGGATCTGCTTTGGTAGACGATCCTATTACCTTTGGGATTTTTAGATTTATTGGTGGATTAGGAGTTGGGGCTTCAACGATCGCTGCGCCCGCCTATATTTCTGAAATCGCTCCTGAAAAAGATCGGGGAAGATTAGTGGCATTTTATCAATTCAATATTGTTTTAGGGATGTTGGCGGCTTATGCTTCAAATTACCTGCTACGAGAAACCGGCAGCGAACCCTGGCGATGGATGGTGGGTATGGAAGCTTTACCGGCTTTAATTTATACTTTTTTAGTACTTATTATTCCACAAAGTCCGCGTTGGTTAATCGCACAGGGGAAAATTGAAAAAGCACGCAGTATTTTATCTAAAATCGATACTTCTAAAAATCTAGACGCTAAGATTGCCGAAATTAAAAGACAGGCCGATCACGGAAAATCCAGCCACGAAAACATTTTTATGAAAAAGTACCGTAAACCGTTGGCGCTAGCTTTTCTTATCGCCTTTTTTAATCAGTTTTCAGGAATTAATGCCCTGTTGTATTACGCACCAAGAATTTTTGAAGAAGCCGGTTTAGAAGAAAGTGCTTCCCTGCTTAGCAGTATAGGAGTTGGGGTCACCAATATTATTTTCACATTCTTAGCCTTATTTTTAATTGACCGTTTAGGCCGGCGAACATTAATGTTTATAGGATCTATTGGCTACATTATTTCTTTGTCCATGGTTTCAGCCGCGTTCTTTTTAAATTGGGGCGGCATGAGTGTCCCCATTTTCATTTTTATATTTATCGCCGCTCATGCTATTGGGCAGGGTTCTGTTATTTGGGTTTTTATTTCTGAAATTTTCCCAAATCATTTGCGTGCCGATGGACAGGCTTTTGGATCGTCTACCCATTGGGTATTGGCAGCCATCATTCCATCAATGGTACCTGTTTTATTTGGAAGTATTGGCCCGGGATGGGTTTTTGCCTGTTTCGCATTTATGATGGTATTGCAGTTGTTATATGTGAAATTTATGATGCCCGAGACCAAAGGCAAATCTTTAGAAGATTTAGGGCTGGGGCTATCAGAAGAATAAATTATTCTTCACTATAAATTCCTTTAGTCGTCATCACAATGGGTTTTATGGTTCCGTCGGCGTTGTGTTCCATTTTTTCGATACAAACAGATCGGCTATAACTAGAACCGTCGGTTTGGATGCCTCCATTATGATAAATAAAATACCAATCATTATTAAATTCTACGATTGACTGATGATTGGTATTGCTATTTCCGGCAATTTCATTTAAGATCCCTTTATATTCATAAGGCCCTTCGATACTATCTGCCATGGCATAAGCTATTTTCTCTGGAAAACCAGTAGCGTAGGTTAGGTAATATTTTCCATTGGCTTTATGCACCCAGGGCGCCTCGGTAAACTCTAAGCCATCAAAATCGATCTTTTTAATACCTCCTTCAATTTCAATCATGTTGTCTTTAAGCTTTGCATAATAGCAAACGCCATTTCCCCAAAAAATCCACGGCTGATCATTATCATCTATAAAAATTGCAGGATCTATACACGTCCATGAATGTGTAGAAGCAAAGCAATCTTCATTGGTTAATAATGGCTTTCCAAGCGCATCTTTATAAGGGCCGCTAGGCTTGTTGGCAACGGCAACACCAATGCCATTCCAATTAGTACTGATATACCAGTAGTATTTTCCATTTCTTTTGGCAACATGCCCGGCATAGGCATCGCCACTGGTCGCCCATTTAAAATCGGTAATTTTTAAAGGTACCGGATGTTCTTCCCAGGTTTTCATATCTTTTGTAGAGAATACCAACCAGTCTTTCATTTTGTAGCCTTTTTGCCCACCTTCGTAATCATGCCCGGTAAACAGCCATAAAGTATCATCTTCTACCAGAGCTGCAGGATCTGCGGTGTATTTATGGGTAAAAATCGGGTTTTGTGTCGCTTCAAAAATAAATGTTGAATCTACATGTTGTTGCGCATGTATAGAACCTGCAAAGAGCATACATACTATTTTTATAAAAGTGTTTCCTATTTTCATTCCTCTTCATTTAAAAGTTCTTTGGGTACACCGCCCCATTTTTTATCGAGTCTTTTTGCTTCCTCTTTGGTTATCCCGATAACACTGCCGTGACGAGGAAAAAAATCTTTTGTAAAACTTTCTGTTTCTTCTGAAAAATGAAAAAGATCTTTACTTCGCTGAAATTCGTAACGACCGCTCGAATATAAATCGTACATCAGGATATACTCATCACTATTGTTCAGTTTAAATACTGAAGAACCCTCTACAACAGTATTAGTATCAGCATAACTGTCCAGATATTTAAAATCCTCTTTCCACGGCCCTTCTAAGGATTTACTAACAGCTTGTTGAATTCCATTTTTTATTTCTTCTCCTTTTTCATTTTTAGTATTTCCTTTATAAAAAAAGTGATAAAGACTGTCTTTATAAATGATATCGCCATCAATCGCACCATATTTTGCCCGGAACATTAATGTAGGTTCACTTTCAAAACCACTAAAACCTTTATTTGCATACGCACTATAAAAATCTAAATTATCCTGCCCTGAAAACCGAATGGTGAAATACACCAGATATTTATCTTTATCCTTATCGTAAAATGTTTGTGGTGCCCAGACCCATTTCACGTTTTTAAAAGTTTTAGGATATTCTTTTCTAAAATCGATAGCATTCGTTTTCCAGTCGGTTAAGTTTTTGGAACGCATTAAAACGATACCCGGATTGCTGCCCCAGCCATTTTTAACGGTAAACATATCTGTGGCCACCATAAAAAACTCATCATTATTTCTAAGAATATGAGGATCCCTAATTCCTCCGGAATTCGAAATACGATCTGAGCTTATAATGGGTTGATTATTATTAAGGGCTTTCCAGTTTTGAGCATCAGCACTTACCGCAAACCTTAACTGTTCCTGAAGTTCCCCCTTTCCTGTTCCTTCAAAATAAACAAAAAGATAAGCTTCCTTATTTCCCTGAGCTTCTTCATTTGCTGCCGCCTTTTTTTCCTGATCCTGCTTTTCTGAATTTCCTTGAGAAGGAGTTTGCTTACAGGAAAGCACTCCTAAAGAAAGGAGCAAAAAAATATGGAACCTTATCAAATTTCTCATCACTTAATTTAAAGGTGCTATACCTTCTAAAGTTGGTTTAACTTCGATTATCGAACCGTCTTCGTTAAAAGCTAAGCTATCGATAGCAACCTCACGATGGAATCCGGCAGCTTCTCCCATAGCTTCGCCTTTAGGACGTGTAAAACGATGATACACTAAATACCATTCGTCTTTTCCCGGCACCTGAATAACTGAATTATGACCTGTAGCTAAAATTTCCTTTTTCACATCTTTTTGGATTACGATATTATCTTCAGGAATAGTTAACGGGCCAAGTGGGCTATCGGCTGTGGCGTAGCGTACTTTATAATTTGGGCTTCGCGTATCATCTTCAGCCCACATAAAATAATATTTTCCATTTCTAAAGAAAACTTCGGCCCCTTCTCTAAAGGTATGATCTGGAGTGAGTACTTTTAATGTATTTTCTTTGATAGAGGTCATGTCGTCATTAAGCTCTACAACAGCTAAAAACCCATTCCCCCAGTACAAATAATTTTTACCAGACTGTGGATCTTCAAAAATATCAGGATCGATATTTTGTCCCCCTTTTATGCCTTCTGGCTTCTCTGAAATTAATGGTGCTCCAGAATCTTTAAATGGACCTTTAGGACTATCTGAAACGGCTACTCCTACCTGCTGTGCTGCTGTAAAATAATAGAAATATTTATACTTTCCATCGATTTTTTTCTCGATCATTGTTGGTGCCCAGGCATTTCTGCTGGTCCAGGAAACATCTTTCTCTAAATCGAGAATTACACCTTCGTCTGTCCAGTTTACTAAATCTTCAGAAGAAAAGGTTTTAAAATAGGTTCCAGACCAACTGTTAAAACCATCGCTGGTTGGGTACAGGTAATATTTTTTATCTTTTTCAGCATAAATAATTTCTGGATCAGCATAATACCCTTCAACTACCGGATTATTGGCTACCGCTACAGTCACCTGAAAAGTTTTGGTCTCGTCACCTGTTGAAATGTCATAAGCTACCGGACCATTAGAAAAATCCTGAGCCCCTTCGGGAGAAACCGCAACCCCCGGAAGTGTTTTAAACTCAGGATTAAAATTACTGATATCTGTACCATATTTTACAGGAAGATAAATAGTATTTTCATCGCTTTTTATTACAATATTGTTCTTTTTTATAGCCGAATTTGAAGCGCCTGTTACACCAACCAGATCATCTGAAGGGAAAGCGTTGAGTAAACGCTGCAACTCTTTAATCGTAATAGGCATTACCGTTCCGTGTCTTGGATGAAAATTCATGGATATATCTTCATCTACGATTTCAAAATTCTTTAAATCTGAACTTTTGGTAAATTGATAACTCCCGTCCATGTACACATCGTACATCAGGATATAATCTTCAGAATTAATCAATTTAAATACTCCAGATCCTTCTACCGCTTTATCAGTTTGATCTACGTTCCCGGGCTCTGCCTTATATCCTGAAGTCAAAGAATCTGAAATAGCTACTTTTATCCCTTTATCTTGATCTCCTTCGGTTTTATAGAACAAATAAAACTTGCCGTCTTTTTTAATAATATCACCGTCTATAGATGCCTTTTTGTTCGGATTAAAAAACAATTGCTTTGGTGCACTTTCCAGACCTGTAAAATCTTCGTTTACATAAGCATAATATATTTTATCATAGCTTCCTGGCTCTAACATCGAGAAGTACACCATATATTTTTTTGCAGCGGCATCGTAAATGGTTTGTGGCGCCCAAACCCGCATCACCTTTGAAAACTCTGGATAAGTTTGTGGAATATCAATAATAGAACTAGACCAGCTAACCATATCATCAGATGTTAATAGCGTCATGGCTGTATTTGTCCAACCCTTTTGCGATAAAAGATCGGTCACTACCATATAATATCCACTACCATCTTCTTTTCTTAAAATATGAGGATCACGAACGCCTCCGCTTAGGCTGATCTCATTTGAAGATATAATGGGCTCGTTGTTGTTTAACGCATAGAAGTTATAACCATCTTTACTAATGGCGTAACGAATGGCTTCTTCTCCATCGCCATTACCGGTAAAATAGGTGAATAAATAGGCGGTGTATTCGCTTTCCTTTTGTCCATCTTTACAGGAGAAAAGAGTGATACAACATAGTAATAAAATAAAATTTACAGGCTTCAATAAGAATTTGATGTTCATTATGGTGATATTTTCGGATTTTATCATTTAAGTGTTAAATATACACTTTTTAACGGAATTAGAAATAATTAATCGTAATGCTTACTAAACTATAATGACCAACTATCTTTCCATCGAATGATTGGCTTATCATCTTCCCATTCAATCGGTAACCAGATATATCGTCCATCAATATGATTTTTTGGCTTCCATCGATCTGCCATAAATATAAATTCATCATCTTTTCCCTGTACGGGTAAAATAAACGTACTTTGAGAAAAGAAGGTTTTATCGGCATTTTTTCCTCTTGCAGGGTTTCCTAGTTTTTCCCAGGGTCCCATCATAGATTTGGCGCGGAATGACCTTGCTGCATTTGGTTCCCAACCGGTTAAGCCTGAAGTAATCATATAATAATATCCTTCTTTTTCAAAGACTGCCGGTGCTTCATTTTGCCCGCCGGGTTGCATACGCACCCATTCCCCGGTAAAATCAAGATAATCATCAGTTAATTTTGAAATGTGAAGCGTTTGATTTTCTTCTGAAGAAGTGATATGATATGCCGTACCATCTTTATCGATATAAATCGTCATATCACGTGACATTTGTCCTTTTTCGAAATCACGGCGAACAAACATTCCTTTATTTAAAGCCTTTTCCCATTTTGGTGTCCACCACTCTTTTGGATCTCCCTTTTTTGGGGTAGCTTTCCATGCTTCTTTAAAATTTTGTGGCCATTTTCCCGAATTTGGACGATAGGATTTTAAATAGGTAAATGGGCCTGTTGGAGATTCACTGGTTGCTACTCCGGTTCGGGCGGCAGAATATCCCTGTCCTTTCAGCTCCAAATGAAACCACATCACATATTGCCCCGTTTTTTCGTTATACACTACTTTCGGCCGTTCCATTACACTGCCCGAAGTAATCTCTGAATCGGGATCTTTGGATACTGAAAGGGCTACGCCCTCATTTTTCCAATTATATAAATCTTCTGAAGAATATACGGTAACCCCAACCCTGGCCAAACTAGATTTTCCTTTATGTTCACCATACCAGTAATAAGTACCGTCTTTAAACATGATCCCGCCACCATGCGCATTAATATGATTTCCATCGGTATCTTTCCATATCTCGCCAGGATAAAAAGCAGTATAGTTTGGTGCTGTAGATTGCGCTTCTATGTCGATATTGAACAAAAACACAGCTAAAATAATGAGGTATTTGAATTCCGGATTTTTCATTTTTCGTGGGGGTTAATGTGCGTGATCTATAGGAATGGTTTCTCCACTCCATATTTTCTTTTGAGTCCAAGGTTTTGCAGGTGCTGTCCAGAATTCGTCTTCAGGAGAAAGTCCTAAAACAAGAAAAGCTTCGGTAGATAAGTAAAGGCTTCCGGTAGAAATATAGCCTTCACCAATATTATTTTGATGGCCTACAAGACCAACCTGAAGCCATCCCTCTTTATCGAAGGTTCCTTCAGCTTCAATTTGTCTTTTTATAACCGCATATAAAGCTGACCGAACCTGAGAAGGTGCCAATTCCTGACTTAAATTTTTCCATAGTGCTATCTGAGAGAGTGACTGAAAAGCACCAAAACGATAAGCTAAAGACCTGCCAATTGGTGGATAGGTTCCGGTAGGAGAGATTAACCGCTCCTGAATACTGGCATATCTTTGCGCTCTTTGTTGTACTTTTTTAAAATCTTCTTTTCGGCCCACTCCTGCTTCATCCATCGCTTTTAGAATGTCCAGTAACATAGGCTGAATCACAAAACTATTATAGTAATCCCAATGAAAATCTGGTCCGTCCCCATACATTCCGTCGCCCAGATACCATTCCATGTGCTTATTTATAGGATAAGATAGTCGAACCATATCGGCTTTTTTATCGAATTTTAGCAAAGCAGCTTCAACCATTCCTGTAAACAACAACCAGTTACTGTAATAAGGCTCGATATCCCGAGACGATTTTAGCGCTTTTATAACGTTCCTTTTTGTTGCCTCAGAGAGTGGCTCCCACAACTGCGTAGGAGCTCTAAGTAATCCCTGAGCAAAAAAAGCAGCATCTACCAAAGGCTGACGATCTTTATTGAAATTCATAAAATCTGCCGACTCAGGATCGGTTGCTTGATCAATTGCTTTTTGAGCTAATTCGATATATTTTTCTCTTAGTTTTCCTTCTTTAGTATCATCTGGCCCAAGCTCCAGCCAAGGTGCAATCCCGGATAATGTTCTTCCAAAAGCCTCTAGATAAGTTACATGGGTACGATCGTCCCAGGCACCCGGTGAACGCTCTATAGGCATTTTATCTTTTAATTTTCCTTTGGCCAGATTACTTAAAACCGGATCGGCTATTTTGACTAAAGCGTTTACATAAAATTCCCGGACCTCTTTAGGCGCCGGCTGATCTACTTCCTGAGCATTTATACTGAAACTCAAAAAAAGTAAACTAAATAAAAAACTAAGATTGGATATTTTCAACATACGTTATTTTTTCTGGTAGACTCTTACATACTCGACTTCATATTTTCTGGGAAATGCAGTTTTTGAGGGATCTCCGCCATTACCACCAATTGCTAGATTAAGTAAAATATAATGGGGTTGATGAAATGGATTAAATCCGTCGGGATTCTGGGTTTTGGAAAGCTCTATTGTGTTTAGCAATTCGTTATCCAAATAGATTTTGATATCATCTTTTGTCCAGTCCATTTTCCAGATATGAAATTTATCTGCCCATTTTGGATCTTTTTCAAGGAATTTTGAGAACGGGATTTTCTCGCTATCCCAAGATACATAGGCTTTTTCTCCCTTCCATGCGGCATTTGCTAAAATTGCAGGTTTTTGATCGACTAAATAATATTCCATCACATCGATCTCTCCATTAGAAGGCCATCCTTTCTTTATACCAAGCGTCCAGATTGCCGGCCACATTCCCATCGAGGTATCGATCTTGGCTTTTACTTCTAAAATACCGAATTGAAAATCGAATTTACCATTCGTATTGATACTGGCTGAAGTATATTCTGCAAATTCCCTGTTTTCTCTCCAGTTGCTACTCTCAGGTTTATATTGGTGATTTTTAACCGATTCTTTTTTACCTGAAATTATCAGTTTTCCATCATGAATATTTGCATTTTCAGATTGATACCATTGTAATTCTTCATTGCGAACAAAACCATTTTCATAGCCCCAAAATTTAGGGTTTGGTTTGGTTCCCTTTTCAAATTCATCAGACCAAACCAGTTTATATCCAATGGGGACAACACTGTTTCGCTGAACTGCACAAGATTGGAAAACCCATAAAAAAATGACTAAAATCGATGCTTTTTGAAGCATGTTTTACAAGTATTTAAATTAAAAACAATACAAAGACAGTCGAAACGGCTTTCAATTTTTAATAGATCATCGAGTAAACTATCCCCAAAGAAAATTAATCCTATAGGGGATAGCTCCCAACTCACATTGTAATGTGGTTAGAATCTTTTTTTGAGTCTACTTTTCAAACTTAAGATTCTAATTTTTTCAACATATTCATGGACTACTCCACCAAAGAAATGGTATAGGAATAGCGGTAGCTGTTATCTTCCAATCGGTATGGTCGATGTGGGTAACGTCCCCAGGAATCATCCCCGCCAAGACCACGTTGTTTAAGGTCGATATGTAAAAACACCTTGTCCTGAACCTTAATATCGGTAGGGTGGCGTTGCGCCTTGTGTTCCCCAGGATCCAGATCTTCTGTCGACACATTTAAGGCACTAAAGCCCAGTGGCTGTCCGCCAACGATCTTTACTCCGTTGCCCGTTTTATTTTTAAGCAGGATCCACCTGGTATCGGTTTTATAGCCGGCCTCCTGTGGACGGATATATTCCCAGGTAAACTGGTTTTCTACCTTATCATCATAAATCCCCATAAAGGCTGAGGTATTTCGATCGGAATAATTCTCCCACGGGCCACGGCCGTAATAGTCCAGATGGTCGTAGTCTCCCGGTAGGATCATCCGCATTCCAAAACGTGGAAGTTCGGGAAGGTCTTTCTTGCTATCTAAAATAGCGGTTACCTTGATATCCCCATTATGTTCAATAACATATTCCACAGTATAGGGTACATCCACACCAGCCAACTGATAGGTTACGGTAATTTGCTGCCCTGCTTTTGTTTTTTTGGCAACTTCAACATTCGTCACTTTGGCATTATGGGTGGCTTCTTTCCAGGCTTTTAGTTTTGCTGGCATGCCGTTCCCAAAATCATTATCGGTGGGTGCCCTCCAAAAATAAGGCACTGGGAATACCGATATTGGGGATCCTTCAGCTCCTTTTATATGATAAGCTTCAAAGTTTCCGGTTTCAATATTAAAAATCCCTTCGATTTTTGCTGTTGAAAAAAGAAGCTGATCGCCTTTTGTTTTTACTTTTAGATTTCCTGTGGCATCAGCCCCCTCTTCAGCAAAAAATGTATTTTCACCTAGTTTAAACTGCTCCCTGGCAATCTCATGATTTGCAGGGACCATGGCTTTGGCTTTTTGGGTATAGGCATACACGCTTAAGAAATATTCCTTCTCCCCCAATGTTGGTAATGAAATACCTATCGCCTTGGTGGCATTGGGGGCAACAGCTACCGTGAATTCCCCGGTTTTTACAACTTCACCATCGCCCAGCAATTCCCATTTAAAATCGAAAGCCTCCAGATTGGTGAAATCGAATTTGTTGGTCAACAAAATAGAGTTTCCCTCCAGCTCAAATTTGATGTTCTGGTATACTTTTTTAACCTCTTCTAAAGCAGGATGTGGGGTACGGTCGGCACTTACCAGTCCGTTGGCATTAAAGTTTTGATCGTTTTGTAGTTTTTCTGCGCCAAGGTCGCCCCCGTAGGCCCAAAATTCTTTCCCATCTTCCGTTTTAGCACGCAGTCCCTGGTCGACCCAATCCCAGATAAAGCCGCCCTGCATGTGGTCACTGCTATCGATAATATCCCAGTATTCCTGGAAGTTCCCGTTACTGTTGCCCATGGCATGGGAGTATTCACACATAATAAAAGGGCGCTTTTTGCTATTATCTTCGGCATATTCCTTCATGTATTCCATACCGGGGTACATGGGACAAACAATATCGGTATTCCTATTTTCACCGGCCTGCTCAAACTGTACTTTTCTTGTGGTATCCCGTTTTTTGATCCAATCGTAGGCTTCGTAAAACACGGGGCCGTTCCCACTTTCGTTCCCTAAAGACCAGACGATAATTGAGGGATGGTTTTTATGGAATTCTACCATGCGTTGGATACGGTCCATATGCGCGGGTGCCCATGCTTCCAGATAGGCCGGGTGCTTGGATTTATCAAAATTCCCCTGCCATTCGGCGCCCATCCCATGGGTCTCGATATTGGCCTCGTCGACCACGTACATCCCGTATTCATCGGCAAGTTCGTAGATATAGGAATCGTGTGGGTAATGGCTCATCCTAATCGCATTGATATTGTTTTTTTGCATCACCTCGATATCCTTTCGCATCATTTCACGATCGGGTGTATGGCCTTTATCGGGATGGTGCTCATGTAAATTCACCCCGTTTACGGTAATGGGCTCCCCATTGACCATGAGCTGGGCATTTTTGATCTCGACTTCACGGAACCCCGTTTTTCCTGCAATGGCAGCCACCTCATTGCCCTTTTTATCCAATAAGCTAATGCTGTACTGATACAGGTTGGGAAATTCATTGCTCCATTTTTCAACCTTGGCAATGTTTTTACTGAAGTTTACTTTGGTAGCGTTTTTATCCAATGCTTTGGTTTCGGTATACACCTGCTTTCCGGAAGGGGCCGTTAAAACGAATCTTACTTTTGGCCTTTTGAGGCTGCCTTTATCAAATTCCTTGAGTGTTACGTCAACCTTTAATTCGCCATCCTGATAATTGTTGCTCAGTCCGCTGGTGACAAAATAATCCCAAAGCGTGGTTTTGGGAACGGCCTGTAGGTACACATCCCGTTCTAAACCGCTTAAACGCCAGAAATCCTGATCTTCCAGATAGCTGCCGTCGTGCCAGCGGAATACCTGAACGGCCAAAAGGTTTTCCCCTTCTTTTAGCAGGGTGGTGATATCAAATTCTGCCGGGGTTTTAGAGGCTTTGGTCATCCCGGCTTCTTTACCGTTTACAAAAATCCTGGCATAGCCCGAGATGGAACCAAAACGAAGGATGATCTCGTGATCGTCCCAGGATTTAGGGATGGTAAATGTTCTGCGGTACGTCCCTACCGGATTGTAAATCTCTTCGTTCCCACCTTTGGTGTTGGTGTTGATGACTTCCCCGTCGGCTGTTTTTTCCTGGGAAGGGAACCCGATATAGGGTGGGTTTTTGGGATGGGGATAGGTGACATTGGTATAAATGGGAAGGTCGAAGCCTTCCAGCTCCCAATTGGATGGGACGGTGATATCGTCCCAACTACTGTCGTTTAATGATGCTGAATAAAAATCTTTGGGACGCTCACTGGGGTGCTGCACCACATGGAACTTCCAGGTGCCGTTAAGGCTTTGGTAGAAAGTTGATGCTGTGGGATCGTTTTGTAAGGCTTTTTTTGCTGAAGTGTAAAGCACAAAGTCACTACGGCCCTCAAGCTTATGGGCATCTACCTGGGTGGGATCTTCCCACTCGTTGTGCTGTGCATGGCCTGCCGCGATCAATAGCAAGCACAGAAGGCGTAAAATGTTCTTTTTCATAGTTCTATAGTATTCGATTTTCGGTGTTACATCGCTTTATATCGGTGGAATGCTTCAATAAAATAATAATCTCCATAAGTTAAAGGAACGTCTACTTCGGTGCTGTTAGGCATATTTCCCACACCGTGTTTCAGTAAAAAGCCACCTAACTCGCCCTGACCTGCTAAATATTCTGGGCTGGATAAAGTTTTCAGCATTTGTTCAGCAGCAGTAAAATATTCAGTACTATTAGTGAATTCATACAATGCTAACAAAGCGGAAGCCATCACTGAGGCGGCAGAACTATCTCTTAAATCATTCGGAATTTTATCGCTATCGAAATCCCAGAAAGGCACTTTATCGTCTGGAAGATTAGAATGATTTAATATAAAATCGGCTATATTTTTTGCCATCTCTAAATACTTGTCGTTCTTGGTGGCACGATACATCACTACATAACCATACAACCCCCAGGCCTGACCTCTTGCCCAGGAAGACTCGTCTGCAAATCCCTGATTGGTGATTTGTTTTTTCACGGCTCCGGTATTTTCATCATAGATTACTTCATGATACGAACTATAGTCTTTCCTAAAATGATGTTTCATGGTTGTATTGGCATGATTTACGGCAATGTCATAGTAGATGCTATCACCACTATGTTCTGTTGCCCAAAACAGAAGCTCCAAGTTCATCATATTATCGATAATCACCACTAAATCATCTTCTCCTGCTTTATTCCAGGAAGCACTATCCCATGATCTAATGGCTTTTACTGTATCGTTATATCGAGTGGCCAGTGATTTGGCACTATTCATTAAGATTTCCTGATATTCTGGTTTAGGGTCGATACGGTTGGCATTGCCAAAACTGCAAAACATCATAAAACCAAGATCGTGTGTAGCGGTATTAGATTCTTCTTGCTTAAGATCTTTTAATATCCTTTCGGCTTCGATTTTTAAGCTATCTATCCCGGTTTCTTCATAAAGATACAGTAGCGTACCCGGATAAAATCCGCTTGTCCACCAGCCCGAATTACTAGATTCAAATTCGTTGTTTTCAGGATAAAAAGTTTTTGGATACCTGTTTTTTTCCAATTTTTCAGCCATTGTTAAATACTGACGGGCGGCTAACTGATTCACCGAATCTATTTTTTCTTCGGAAATCGTTTTGGTGATTTTTTCTTCTGAAGTTTGATTTGTTTTATCTTCTTTAGTCTTCTTATTCTCTTTGCACGAGCTCATGCTTATAAGAAATACAAAGACGCTTAATATTTTAATTGTTTTTAATTTCATTAGGGTTGTGAACTATAGTTATTTATTTTTTCGGCAAATTTGAAACTTCCAAAACCCGAACCATTGTAGGCTTTGCTTTTGCAAGACCTTCACCATCAACCTGCGTTACTTTTTGGACAAAAACATGCAGTTTCTCTTTGTTCTTCCAAAGCTGTAAATCATAATTTGGTTCCCATTCCCCAACAGATTCTTTTGTAAGATCGATTACCTTCCAGGGATCGTCGCTATGTAACTTGTGGTATGCCATAGAAACTTTATTTTCTCTTTCAGCATCTCTAAATAAAAGATAGATGATTGGGTTATTTTTTGTTTCCTTAATTAAAATATCTGGTCGGGAGATTGGAATTTTCTTGGTTCCACCACCACCTAATTGAAATGAAGAATTTCTAAAATTGGTGTTTTCGTGCTTCCATTTTCCATTTTCCAAATAGATTATTTGATAATCGGTTTTGTGATCTTCTGTCCAATAGGTTACGATAAAGGGATTACCATTTCTATCGGCCGTCATAGCAGTTTGATTAATCAATTCTCTTTTTTGCGGAATTTTCCACGCATATTCTGCTGTATTTACGGTTATGGGTAACCTATATTTTTCACCGGTCGATTTTTCCCAGGTTTCCCCACCATCTTTAGACCTGGCATAGGCCATATCATGATTAGTAGACACATCCCAGGTTTCACGCCATACCCATGATAAATGAATGATCCCTTGTTGGTCTACACAAGCCTGCCAGTAGGCATTTCGAGCCCCTTCGCCATCAATTAGATTGTCATGCAAATCTGTCCAATTTTGACTTTCAACATTATAAAGTTTTGAAACCAGTTTACCTTCTCCAGATTGCCCAGATCGATATAAAAAAAGAAGATTCCCGTTTTTGAGATTGTAAAATTGAGGGTAAGAAAGTTTATTTTCCTCTTTACCTGTCATCTCCATTTTATCTCCCAATTGTGTACTTAAAATGGTTTTCCCAAGGGCATAATTTAAAGGATTATCGTGGTGATCCCAGCTTACATGCAATTTCTCATTCCCATCTAAAGCTAAGCTTATAGAATTATGAGCGTCTTTCGCATTGCCCTTAAAATCACTTTTACTTAAATCGAAATTGGATGAATTCAGCTCTCTTTTTGCAATTACCATCTGCCCATTATCATCGTAATATCCCAGAAATTGATAATTACCAATAGATGTTATTGCATTTTTCCTAAAAATAGTTGTATTCACGGAATTATTAGCCCAGCCTTCTCCTACCCTAACCTCATCAACTCTTACTGCTGTACAGGATAGGCATAGAAAACTAAAATAAATAAGGTATACTAATTTAAACTTCATCTTTTAAATATAGGGTTTCCAATTTTGCTAAATTTTACTATATATAAAAGGGTGTATTTGATTTATTTAGGGGTATAAATTGTTCAATTTACTTAAAAGTAAAGAAAGAAAGCAGACAATTATTAAAATAACCGCCTGCTTTGCAAAACTCAAACTACTAACTAATATCCTGGATTCTGTTCTAAAACAGCATCTTTATTTAACTGTATTTCTCTTAAAGGTATAGGAAAAAGCTCATGATGTTCCTGAATTCCTTCAATTGTCATTTGTTGAGGAACCGGAGCCATATTACCCGTATTTAATCTTGTGGCTCTCTCTACTAACATCTTGGTTCTCATTAATGTCATTCTTCGATTCTCTTCACCAATCAATTCTCTTACCCTTTCATCTAAAATAAAATCCAGATCCATTTGTGATGCGTTCACAAGAGGTGCTCCTGCTCTTTCCCTTAAAGCATTAATAGTCTCGGCGGCTTCTATCGTTTTACCTTGTAGCACTTGTGCTTCAGCTTTTAAAAGGTAGGTCTCCCCTAATCGCATTAGTATAAAGTCCTTCCACATTCCATATCCAAATACATCGTTAGGATCAAACTGTCCCCATTTTAAAGTATATGGATTGATCCTGAATAAGGTATCGATACCGGTGTAAGGTACAGGATCACCATAATCGAAATCTACCTTACTGTAATCGAAATTAGGGTCATTGTAATATAGATTTCTTTTAATTGAAAACTGAGAATTACGCATATCTCCATCATCATAAAGATCATATAACACCCAATTATTTAGTCTAATACGGGATAAACCTCTACCCCCCAAAGAATCTGCCGGCACCATTCCATTAATGTTATGATAACCAGCCCCCCATACTCTACGATGCTGGGGATAACCACTGGCCCCCCCTCTAACTTCAGCAGGATTTTCATTTTCCAATACCCAAATAGCTTCAGTATTCCCTTCAGATCTTCTTTGATTACCTTTTAAAAACATATCTGAAAAAGGAGTTCCTGGCTCTGAAGCCTTTACTCCATAACGACTTTTCACTAAACTATATTCGCCGCTATTTAATATTATATTGGCCTGCTTTTCTGCATTCTCGGGATCTCCTATTCTTAAATAATATTCAGCGAATAATTGATTGGCTACATATTTGTTAACTCTGGATTCTAACTGCGGAGAAACAGAGGGATCGTTTAAATTTGCTGTTGCATATTCTAAATCTATAGCTATTTGTTTGTTAATTTCTTCTATCGGATTTCTTGTATAATCGAATCTGGCTTCGGTCACCGGTTCTAAAATTAACGGTACTCCTCCAAACAAAGTCGCCAAATTATTATAAGCTAAAGCCCGGAAAAATCTCGCTTCGGCATTAATAGCATTTTGTTTTTCTGTTGAGATGGTTTCAGGTGGATTATTTTCTATACTATAGATAATACTATTTGTATTTTCGACCATATTATACCATAATTCCCAACTTTGGTTAGCGGCACTATCATCAGTATTCAATTGATTATATTTAAACCAGGGAACTTCAACTCCTTGTGGCTGAGTTGGCCAAACTATATCTGTACCGGCTTGCCAAACGGCTAACCAGCCCTGCTCATTACTTCTTGTTTGCCATGTGCTAAGCATCTGATATAAACCAATTATTTGAGCTTGATATCCTAATTCATCATTTAAGGTTTCTGGTGTAAAATCAGATCTAATTTCTTCATCTAGAAAATCATCACTACAGGATACAAGTAATAAATTCAAGCTAAATAGTGATACGAGTATTTTATATTTGATATTCATATTTTCCAATTTCATTATTTACAGTGATACATTTAGTCCTAGTGAAAATGTTTTAACCACAGGATAGTTATTTGTCCAATCGTTACTTCCTCGATAATTTTGGTTACTTTCTGGATCCCAGCCTATCCAATCTGTCCATGTATATAAATTTCTACCAGCCACATAAATCATTAAATTACTTAATCCAATCTTTTCAATTTTTTCCTGTGAAAATCTATAACTTAAACGTGCATCCTTTAGCCTAACAAAACTTGCATCTCTTGGATATCCATACCCCCTAGTATTGCGATATAGCAGAGATGGAAATTCGTTACTTTGATTTTCTGGTGTCCAATACCCTACATCGCGCGGAGTATTTCTTCTGGTTAACTCGTCCCCGTAATTAATATCAGGATTTCCCTTTAACACTCCCTGAACTGTTTGAATAAAGAAAGAAAAATCAAAGTTTTTATATGAAAATGTATTAGTGATACCTCCTGTCCAATCTGGCAACGAGTTTCCTAAATAGGTTAGATCATTTTCTGGTTCTATAACACCATCTCCGTTTAAATCTTCGAATTTAAGATCTCCCGGCTGGGCATTATAAGTGCCGGTATCTTCTCCCTCTTGCCATACACCTACCATTTTATAATCATAAATAGCGCCTAGGGATTTACCAATAAACCATCTGCTGGGAATATCGTCTTTACCATCTCCATATAAATCGATAATTTCATTTTTATAGGTTGAAAAATTAATACTGGTTTCCCACTTAAAATCACCTTTATTAATATTAGTGCTATTTACGGTAAATTCTAAACCTCTGTTTTCTACAGCTCCTATATTTTCAATTATACTTCTAGTACCTGTTAATGCTGGGATATTTCTATTAAGTAATAGATCTTCGGTTTTAGATTTATACACCTCGAATGATCCTGAAATTCGATTTTTTAATAATCCAAAATCAAATCCTAAGTTCGCGGAAGTTGTTGTTTCCCATTTTAAATTTGGATTTCCTAAACCATCAATATAGGTTCCAGTATAAGCCTGTCCACCAAACGGATATAATAATGTTCCTGCCCGGGTTTGAGTTTGATTTATTTTCACACCTCGATTCCCGGTTTCCCCATAAGAAAAACGAAGTTTCAAATTATTTACAATCTGGATATTTTCAAAAAAAGATTCTTTATGAACATTCCACCCTAAAGCTGCAGATGGGAAAGTACCATACTTTGAAGTATTCGATCCAAAAGCCGAGTAACCATCTCGTCTTACTGTAAAAGTGAATAAGTATTTACTATCAAAGTTATAATTAAAACGCCCCATTTGCGATACTAATGTAGACCGATTACTATAGTTTCGATCTGGATTGGCACTTAAATTTTCTGCCGCAGAAATCCTATTAAATGATAATTGATCATTCACAAAACCAACACCAACAGTTTCATTTCTAAAAAATTCATTGGCTTGGGCACTATATAAGCCGGTTACATCGAAATTATGTTTTCCAAAACTCTTTTGATATTTTAGAATGTTTTCAACTACCCAAACCTTTTCTTCATCTCCTCCTATGGTCGCTGTTCCTCTGTTATCGTTTGCAGCTCTACCGGTATAGGTTTTATAAGAATATGGATTTATCGTATATGATGCATTAACACGGTAAGATAAGCCCTCTAAAAATTTTGGAGTAATTTCAGCATAGGCATTACCCGACAATGTACGTTCCCTAACTTCCCGATCTGTAGTTAATCCTAATAAGGGATTAGCATAAAGTAATTCTGGATTCATTGGGAAAATAATATATTCCCCATTTTCATCGTATGGAACAGAATAAGGACTCATTGCCGTTGCATTAAGCAAATTCGCACGACCTCCATCAAAGTTGTTATTGGCGAAAAATGCATTTAATCCAACCTTAAGATAATCGGTTACCTGAACATCTAAGTTTGACCTAAGTGTAAACTTCTTGTAGTTATATCCTTTAATTACCCCCTTTTGATCTAAATAACCTGAAGAAACAAAATATTTGGTATTCTCTGAACCACCACGAATACTAAGGTTATGTTCTTGGATAATTCCTGTTTGCGTCACTTCGTCAAACCAATCGGTAGTAATCCCTGCATTATAATTATCTATTTCACTTTGATTGATTAATACGCGATCCTGGTCTTCGCCGGGATAGGCCTGCTTAAAATAATCGGCATACTTCTGCAAATATGCCTGTGGCCCTAGAGGTTCCAGAACATTTGCAAAATCTTCTAAAGCGGTATAGGTACTATAGTTTATTTGAGGTTGTCCACTTACCCCTCTTTTTGTTTGGATTAAAATAACCCCATTAGATCCTCTTGTTCCATAAATAGCTACGGCCGATGCATCCTTAAGGATTTCTATAGATTTAATATCCCGCATATTAATATCGTTAATGGTACCTGTAAAAGGCACTCCATCCAGAACTATAAAAGGACTGGTAGAACCTGTTATGGAATTGACACCTCTTACCTGAATCGATCCTGAACTACCCGGTACAGAAGAGCCTTGGGTAATATTTAAACCCGCTGTAGTTCCCTGTATTGCCTGTGTGACATCTGTTACCGGTAGATTTTCTAAACGTTCCTCGGGAACAGATGCTACCGATCCTGTTATATCAGAGCGCTTTTGAGTTCCGTAACCTACCACCACTACCTCTTCGAGCTCTGCGGTACTTTCTTTTAAGGTTACGTTAATCGTGGACTGATCTCCAACCATAATTTCTTGTGTTGCAAAACCAAGAAAAGAAAATACTAAGGTTTTATCTTTTCCTGCTTTTATTGTGTACAAACCATCAAAATCGGTGACTGTTCCCTTAGTAGCGTCACTTTTAATGCTAACAGTAACTCCCGGTAAGGGAATTCCTTTTTCGTCTAGAACTGTTCCCTTTATAGATACCTCCTGAGCAATTAAGCCAAAGGAGGAAAACAGCATTAAAAAGGCAGATAATGCGAACTTGTAATTGTAAAATTTCATTTGCTGTGTTGAATTGAATTAAATGAATTAGCGAAAACGATTTAGTAATTTTACAAATCGTAATACAATGTTCGTTAACTTTTAATAATAGCATAAGGGGTAAAATGATATATTTAGGGGGGTAAAATGTTCACGAAAAGTTAAAAAACTAGCAATCAACAATTTCAATCATCTTTTTATGAATCATCTGCAATCGAAAGTTGCTCCAAATCATTTTCCTTTTCACGTATCTATAATAGTCTACCCCATTAGACTTTTTAAGTTTTTTATGTGGAATTGCCTGTTTAAGCCTTTCTAATGAAAAAATCATCTAGGAAATATTTTTTAAATATTGATTTTTAAAAAGGTTATATACTATTAAAACAGGTTAACAAAATATTAGTGTTTTTTTTAGTTTATTTTATACATTTATTAATATTTGTATCATTTAAAAAATAAATCACTTTGATCTGTTGATGGTATAGTGAAAATTTAAAATACAGGTTATGGGAATCATAAAAACAAAAATTCATCTTCAATTTTTACTTATTGCTTCTCTTATAGGTTTGAAAACGTATGCCCAGGACTGTAAGCAGGGTACCCTGTTTCCTAACGGACTTAAATTTTACCATTATGATACTTCAAATGGATTATCCAATAACATCGTTAATTCAATTACAGAAGATGAAATAGGTTTTATCTGGATAGGAACGAATTCTGGTTTAAACAGATTTGATGGTAACGAATTTGAAAAATTTGATAAGGAAAATTCTGGATTGCTTAATAACTATATCCAGCAAATCATACCTGCAAAGAATAGTGATTTATTTCTGGCCACTAATCGAGGAATTCATATCTATGATCTCCAGAAAAATCTATTTCAGCAAAAATCAATAGAAAATTCTTATCTATCTGATGGAATTACCAGTATTCTTGAGTATTCTAAAAACATACTTGTAGTAGGGGATTACTCTCATGGTGTTCATTTTATAAAGGAAAATAAGCATATACCTGTTCTATTTAAAAATGTTTACGAAAACGTTTTACTAAAAGAATATCGCATTAGCGTATTGGATAGAAAGGATCAACATTCTGTACTGGTAGGCACTTACAATAATGGATTATACTGCATTTCCATAAATGATACGATTGTAACAAAAATCGAGAAACTTTTTCATGGCAGGATTAACACTATTTATACCGACTCTAAAAACAGGCATTGGATAGGAACCGATGAAGGTTTAAAGCTGATTTCTGAAGAAAACAAAATAGTGGATATTAATAAAGGGAATAGTGACCTTAACGATGATGCTATTCGCAGCCTGGTTGAAGATAACCAGGGTTTATTATGGATAGGAACAAGAAATAGCGGTCTAAATATTCTTGATCCAAACTCTTTATCTGATGAGGGAGAAATTAAAATCCAGTCCTTTTGTCCCAAAACCGATGGTAGTAGCGTTTTTAACCGTAACATTTTAAACCTATTTAAAGATTCCAATGGAAATATATGGATAGGTACTGAGGCTGGTTTAGATTTTGTAGATCCAAAAGGAGAAGCCATTCAACTAATCGACCATTCTACTAATGATGACATTCAAATATCTCACGATCGTGTAAAAGCAATTACCAAAGGAAAAGATGATAATATTTGGATTGGCACTGACGGTGGGGGAATTAACACATACTCCCAAACTTCTAAACAATTCGGTAAACTGAATATTAATCTTCCAAGTGATTTGGTTCTTTCATTATTAGAAGATTCTAAAGAAAATCTCTGGATTGGCACTTACCGCAAAGGAATAAGCAAATACAATCTTAAAACAAAAAAACTAACCACTTATTTAGACACCAAAGTGTCTGATGGTAGTGATGTTCGATCGATATTCGAAGATTTAGCGGGCAATATTTGGGTAGGCACAAACCGTGGGGGATTATATCAATATAATCCTAAAAAAGACAATTTTATATATATTGACGAGCTTGGGAAACTTGATATAAGGGATATTGTCCAAAAAGATCCTGAAGAAATATGGCTCGCCACTTACGGCAATGGCGTTATAAAATATAATTTTAAAACAGGAGAATCTTCAGGTTTTCATACTCAAAATGCAAATTTCCCTATAAATATCATTTTCAGCATTGAATTTATAGATAAAAATACTCTTTTGGTAGGTACCATGAATGAAGGCTTATTAAAGCTAAACATCAACAATAAAAAAGCAGAACGCTTCTCTATGAATGATGGTTTAAGCAACAATACCATTAATTCTATTATCCGCGATTTATCAGGAAATTTTTGGATAGGCACTAACAATGGCATAAGTCTTTACGACTTAAAATCGAATAGCATTAGAAACCTTAATAACTTTAATAACATACAGGAAAGTGAATTTAATATTGGTGCTAGCCTTCTAACACAAGATGGTATTTTATTAATAGGAGGAAATAAAGGGTTAAATATTTTTGATACCAGGGACTTATCAAATCCTGTAAAAACAAATTTCCCTACGGTATTCAAGGATCTTGAGATTTATGGAGAGCGTATAAGTCTTGGCGATAGTACCCAAACCGTTCTAGATAAATCTATTTTCTTAAGCGATACCTTAAAAATAAGTTACAATCAGGCTTTATTTTCTCTAGATTTTGCCTCCTTAAAATACCCAAAATCAGATAATATTGAATACTCTTATTTTTTAGAGGGCTACAACGACCATTGGATTAACATTAAAAATGCGAAACGTATCAATTTTAGCCAACTTCCACCAGGAAATTATAAGCTTAAATTAAAAACGAACGATAATGATTATCTGGAATCCTACAGCCAGTTATTTATTGAAGTTATCCCTCCTGTGTGGCGAACAATTCCGGCGTATATAGCTTATTTCATCATCTCAATACTCCTTATTTGGTTTGGTTTAAACTATTATGCTGAAAAAGTTAAGTTAAAACAATCCCTTATTTTCGAAAAAAACCAACGTCAGTTAGAACAGGATCTTAATGAAGAAAGGCTTCGTTTTTATACGGGATTTTCACATGAACTTAAAACACCTTTAACCATGATTTTGGCTCCGGTTGAAAGTTTATTAATTGAAATTCGGAAAAAAGAACATGTCAATAATTTAAGAATCATTGAAAAAAATGCAAAAACCTTATTAAACAGGATAAACAAATTACTCGACTTTAGACAAACTGAAGAAGGCTTAAATAAGCTAAATATCACCAAGAACGATCTCGCAGAATCCTTATTGAAATGGACTGAAATGTACGAGCCTATCGCGAAGAAAAAAGATATTGAAATTATTAAGAATATCGATTTAGAGAAATCTACAATTTACTGTGACGTGGATAAAATACATATCATTTTCAATAATTTAATGTCTAATGCGCTAAAGTATACCTCAAAAGGAGATCAAATAAAGATTAAATTAAAAGAAAAAGCCAATGGCTATCAATTTTCGATTAAAGATAATGGTGCAGGTATTTCTGCTAAAATCTTACCAAGAATTTTCGATTGGTACTATCATTCCGACGAAAAAATAAAGAAAGACGGGAGCGGTATTGGCCTGGCACTCTCTAAACGTTTTATTGAATTGCACGGTGGGAAAATAAATGCCAAAAGTATCGAAAATCAATATACTGTTTTTAAAGTATTTTTACCTAAAGGTACACCCTCGCATTCAGAAAATACCGATACTCCTGAAGTTGCCGAATTCATAAAAAAAACTACAGATCTCCTAAACGAAAACAAAGAATTAGAAAGCCGTGCGTTGCTTTACCCTGATACCGATAGGGAGTTAATATTATTAATTGACGACAATCCAGATATTCATCATTATTTATCTTCGATTTTAAAAGAGAAGTATGATCTTTTACATGCGTTAAATGGGCAAGAAGGTCTTAACATGGCTATAATGCATGTTCCAGATCTTATTATTTCAGATATTATGATGCCCATAAAAAGTGGGATCGATCTTACCAGCACACTAAAATCGAGAAAAGAAACAACCCATATTCCTATAATTTTACTATCTGCTAAAGATGCGCAAGAATCTATTGTAATAGGATATAAAGAAGGCGCAGACGATTATATAACCAAACCCTTTAGCATTGCAATTCTTGAGGCCAGGATTCGAAATCTTTTGGATCGTAAATTCAGCTTACAGAAAAACCTACTTCAAAAAGAAGGGTCTGAAAACACTAATAATGTAGTCAAAAATGAGCAGGTTAAAATTGAGAAAGAATTCCTGAAAAAATTTGAGGAAAAAGTCCATACTCATATTCAGGTACAAGGTAAATTGGTGGAATTAATTTCAGAAGAAATGGGTATGAGCCGTGCATCATTGTACCGCAAGATCAAAGCACTTACCGGTAAGAGTATTAATGAATATATTCGTGATATAAAACTCGACAAAGCCTTATATTTGATTGAAAAAGAAGGAGTAAATATATCTATAGCTGCCCTGGAAGTTGGTTTTAATAACCCTAAATATTTTAGGAAAATTTTTAGGGAGAAATTTGGTCAGTTACCTTCTGAATTTTCTTTAAACAAAGACCTTTCCTAAAACAATAATAGTAAACTGAACAAAAAAATGAAAAAACTAATTACAACTTCTATTCTTGGATTTTTGCTCGCTGTGGGATGTAAACCCGAAAAAACCGAAGAATCTGGTTATGCCCTTTTAGTAAGTAATGAGCTGGATTTTGAAAGAAATGAAATTGTAAGTTTTGAAGCTAAAAAATTATTAGCCAAATTTGAAGATACTTCTATTGACGATATTCATATTAAAGATTCTACCGGAAAAACCATAAGACATCAATGGGTAGATTACGATAAAGATGGTAAACCCGAAGAATTTTTATTTATGGCTAAGGTTGGTGCAAATAAAACGTCGACTTATAAAATAGTTAGCGACAGCTCATTTTCAATGCCCGAAAAAGAGGCCGTGGCGTATTCCAGATTTGTACCTGAGAGAACCGATGATTATGCCTGGGAAAATGATAAAGTTGCTTTTAGAACCTATGGTCCCACAGGACAAAAAGAAGCTTTAGAAGGTGTTGCGGGAAGTACACTTTCAAGCGGAATCGATGTTTGGTTAAAACGCACCAACAAATCCATTATCAATAAATGGTACGCTGAGCATGTAAAAAATCCCGGATATTACCATACAGATCATGGTGAAGGTTATGATCCTTATCATGTAGGTAACAGTCGCGGATTAGGAGGTATCGGAATTTTTGAGGATGACAGTCTTTATGTTTCCCAAAACTTTATGGAATATAAAACTATCGTGAGCGGCCCTTTAAAAACAATTTTTGAACTCAGCTACGATCCCTGGGGTCCTTATAAGGTAAAGGAAACCAAAAGAATAAGCCTGGCCTTAGGTTCTCATTTTTCAAAATTTGAAATTCGCCTCGAATCTGTGAAAGATGTCCCTAACTACGCAGCCGGTATTACGTTGCACAACAACGAGGGAGAATATAAAATTAACAAAGAAGAGGGATGGATAATGCATTGGGAAAGCATCGACGATACTAAAGTTGGTGAAGGTATTGTGATGCAGCCTGCTGAGATCGATTCGGCATTTGCTTATATAAGCAAAGTTCCAGACCAAAGTAACCTTTTAATTACTACAACACCTAAAAGTACGTTTACTTATTACGCAGGATTTGCCTGGGAAAAAAGTGGAGATGTAAGTAGCAAAGAAGACTGGATAAAGATGCTACAGAAACAGGCTAAAATCATAACCTCTCCTTTAAAAGTGGATTTAGAAAAAGCCCTACAAAATAAAAACTAACCCCAACCAGGAGCATGAGACTTTTAATCTTAATTATCGAGTAAAATTTTCATTTAAAACGCAGAACACATTAGCTCCCCTAATGATCTATAGGTCATTTTTTATGACTTCGGCATTTATTAGATCCTCTGTTCTTAATTGTACAGATTGAAGCTGCGGTAACTTGCTATATGGTTTGTTTAAATAAAAATAGGCCGTTGCCGATACATCATCACTTCGATAAAAATTAGTCCATCCATTTGGGAAATTTTCATCCATCAGATTGGAAGGATTTTCTAATTCGAATAATTTAGTGAAATTAGGTGCGTGATCGATGGTCACCGGAATTAAATCTGCTCCATCTTCTACAAGTTTTCTTACGACATCCCTGGGAGCCCCGCCCATCTGCTGGATAATCACTTTAATATCCTTATAAAAATACACAGGATCTGGTATATGATAACGATAAAAAGCAAATGCCCCCTGTTTCTTATCGGCTACCAGTGATCCCTGATACATATGATCGTAAGTGCCCTGGCCGTAGGCGGTACCTACGTAATCTTCTGTTCCAGAACCAACAAGGCTGGGAAAATTAGAATCGCCATCGATATACATTTTAACTTCGCCTTCACCCCACCATGTATCCTTATATAATTTATGAGTAACCAACCCCATATTGGTTCCTAGAAAACGTCCTTTCCCTTCAACTTTTGGCAGGATCTTAAAAGCTTCCCCTAACTTAGTATTCTTCTCCCGATTCCAATAAGCATGAAAATAAAATAGTTCGCCCTCATGATTCTCCTTTAACAGGTTCACATCATAAAAAATGGCATCCAGATCTTTATCAGATTCATTGGTTATCGTAATGCGAGCCGATTTTTTAAATGGCATGGGAATAAAACAATTAAAAGAACGACCTTCAGGATCGCTAAAAAGTTTACTTTCAAAAGCTGTCTTTTGACCTAAACCTATCCCGAAAAAATCTCCCAGAGGTACCGCTACAGCAGGTTTATCGCTACCTTCCCAAAACATTTTAATAGTTAATGCCCGCAGCATCATAGGCGAACGATCACTAATGGTTAACCATATCCTTTTAATCGTACCGCTGCCCTCGATATTTAAAAGATCAAGGCTTTCTCCTGCCGGAATACGATCGAAAGGATGGCCTTTTGCGCCTTTATTTTCCTTACCGCCACTGCCCTTTGCTGCACTGGCATTTTCGAAACTCGCCCAGCTTGTAGAAACGCCTTTAGGTATCTCATAAAGTTCCTGGGCTTCAATAGTTAGAGCGCTTAATAGTATTAAAATAATAGAAACTATACTCCTTATCATAAACATTCCTCTCAAATAATTATCTGTTATTGTTATTCCGTACCTCCTCTCCAAAATTGGATATATTAAAGATAAGCGGCTTTAAAGGCAAAGAAAATCGGTGCTTTATTGTAAAATTATGTCCCCATTAGGGTTAACACCAGTTTACGGGAACCACCGTGATTTCTGTGTTCACATAAATAAATACCCTGCCAGGTTCCCAGATTAAGTTTTCCGTTGGTCACCGGGATTTGTACCGATGTTCCCATGAGCGAGGCTTTAATATGCGCCGGCATATCGTCTGAACCTTCAAAAGTATGGCGATAATAAGATTGATTTTCAGGGACCATTTTATTGATATGACTTTCAAAATCGTCCCTTACCGTAGGATCTGCATTTTCGTTTATCGTTAATCCTGCCGACGTATGCTTTATAAATACTTGAAAAATTCCCTGCTGAATTTCACCAATCTCAGGAAACTGACTTACAATTTCACTGGTTACTAAATGAAATCCCCGGGATTTAGGTTTTAGCGATATTTGTTTCTGAAAGGTCTTCATGCCAATCTTCATTTTTAAATTGTAACTACAAAGAAATCATAGCTAAAAAAGACAATTATTGGTGTTAGGCTATGATCCTTATGTTTTCTTCTTTTTCTTTTTGGCTGCCGGAAATAACACATTATTAAGGATTAATCGATAGCCGGGAGAATTTGGATGCAATTCCAGCTCGGTTTTAGGGTCCCCCACTCTATGCTGATAATCTTCGGGATCATGCCCGCCATAAAACGTAAAAAATCCTTTGCCTTTTACCCCATGAATATACCTAGCCTCTCCATTAACCTTATTCTCTCCCATCACCAGCACATTGGCTTTTATATTATCTGGATTGTAAGCGGTAGTTTGCCCCATAAATCCCTTTACCAATCTGGTATGATTTTGAGTTAACATGGTAGGAATCACGTCCCACTTTGCCGAATAATCCATTAGGGTGAAATAATCTTTTTCCACAGGTACGGCTCTTTTAGCCGTCATATCTATAGAAGAAAATTCATATACCATAGGATCCCTTTCCAGAATAAAATCGGTAAAAGCGAAAGAATTGGTAAAATCTAACTTCGACTGATATCCGGGATCACTAGGATCGCCATCAAACATGGGTTCGGCTATATCTGTATTTTCGGCAGCCAGCGCAATATCAAAACTATCGGTAGCGCTGCACATGGCAAACATAAATCCGCCACCTACTACATAATCCCTAATTTTTAAGGCAACAGCAAGTTTTTCATCTGAAACTTTATCATAACCAAGTTCTGCAGCCAGGGCCTCTGCATTTTTTTTATCTTCGATATACCAGGGAGCGGTTCGGTACGCTCTGTAAAATTTGCCATATTGCCCGGTAAAATCTTCGTGATGCAGGTGCAACCAATCGTAAAGAACAAGGGCATCGTTTAAAACTTCAGTATCATAAATAGTTTCGTAGGGAATTTCAGCATAAGTTAGCGCCATGGTCACTGCATCATCCCAGGGCTTATTTCCTTTAGGCGAATAGACCGCAATTTTTGGCGCCTTTTCTAAAATCACGCTTTCCATATTTTTAGAAGGACTCGAAATTTCGTCTACTATCGCCTGGGCATCATTATCGGTCAATATTTCAAAAGAAACACCCCTAATTTTGCATTCTTTCTGTAAAATTTCTTCAGCATCGAAAAGAAAAGAACCACCGCGATAATTTAATAACCACTGGGCCCTAATTTGATTTTCTAAAGCAAAATAGGTGACCCCGTAGGCTTTAAGGTGATTTTGCTGTGCATCTGCATCCATAGGGACCAAAATTTTATTGGCAAACCCGGTAAAACCAAAAAAGAAAAAGACAGTAAAAAGCATTACTGCCTTAAACTGTCTTTCGTTATTTCTTATAATGTTTCTTAATTTAGAACGGAACGTCACTATCATCATCCTGATTAAAATCGTTCATAGCACTTCCAAAAGCTTCATCTGCACTTGGACTTGGAAGATTACCACTTCCAAATTCGTTATCATCGTCACCATCATTCATTTTTGAATGAAATTCGAAAGGCGAATCAAACTCTTCTAAGTTATCAAATTTACCAAGATGACCAATAAATTTAAGACGGATATTTTCCAAACCACCATTACGGTGTTTTGCTACAATAAATTCTCCCTGTCCTTCAGTTGGAGAACGCTCTTCATCATCCCATTCTTCAATCTTATAATATTCGGGACGGTAAATGAACGATACAATATCGGCATCCTGCTCGATTGCTCCAGATTCCCTAAGGTCAGAAAGTAATGGTCTTTTGCTGCCTCCACGGGTTTCTACCGCACGCGATAGCTGAGAAAGCGCAATTACCGGCACATTTAATTCTTTTGCCAGCGCTTTAAGGTTTCGGGAAATCGTAGAAATTTCCTGTTCACGGTTTCCTCCTTTTTGCGTTCCTCCCGCTGTCATTAACTGTAAATAATCGATTACGATCAGTTTAATTCCGAACTGAGAAGCTAAACGACGTGCTTTCGCCCTAAGATCGAAAATCGATAAAGACGGAGTATCATCTATAAAAAGTGGTGCTTTTTCAAGATCTTTTACCTTTACATTAAGTTGCTCCCACTCGTGCTTTTCAAGGTTACCGGTTCTTAATTTCTCTGAAGAAAGTCCGGTTTCCGAAGAAATCAAACGGGTAATTAACTGTACTGAAGACATCTCCAGAGAGAAAAAAGCTACGGGTATTCCCTGTCCTACGGCGATATTCCTTGCCATGGATAAGGTAAGTGCCGTTTTCCCCATACCAGGACGTGCCGCCACAATAATTAAATCTGAAGGCTGCCATCCCGAAGTAAGTTCATCTAACTTATCGAATCCTGAAGGCACCCCACTTAATCCTTCTCTATTTGAGATCTCCTGAATCCTGTTTTTAGCCTGAATTACTAAACTCTGTGCAGATTCGGTAGACTTTTTAATATTTCCCTGAGTAACTTCGTACAATTTAGCTTCAGCCGAATCTAAAAGGTCAAAAACATCGACACTTTCATCGTAGGCTTCTTCGATAATTTCAGCAGAAATTTTTATCAAACTACGCTGAATATATTTCTGAAGAATAATTCTTGCATGAAACTCGATATGGGCAGATGATGATACTCTTTGGGTAAGCTGAATTAGATAATAATCACCACCGGCCTTTTCAAAATTCCCATCCTTCTTAAGCTGATTGGAAACCGTTAATAAGTCAATCGCCTCGGTATTTTCAAAAAGTTTGAAAATGGCTTCATAAATAAGCTTATGCGAGTTTTTATAAAAGGCATCGGGGTGTAGGATATCGATAATTTCATCTACCCCCTTTTTATCGATCATCATCGCTCCTAGAACAACTTCCTCTAAATCAATAGCCTGCGGAGGTATTTTTCCCTTCTCGAGACTAATTACATTAGAATTTTGTTTATTATATACTGGTGATGTTGCGATTTTTTCCATAGCACGAATGTAACCAATTTGTTAAGTAGTTCTTAAAAAAATAGTGATTTCTAGTTCACTAATAGTAAACAATTTGGTTGTTGAAAACTTTATTTTTTTGTTAATAAGGCCAAAAAAATCCGAAACGTTTGTTTCGGATTCCCCTTATCTGTTATGATTTTTAACGGGTTAGTCCTGATAGACTCCCATATCTAAATATTTATCCATTCTGGAACTTATCAAATCTTCTTTTGATAAATTTTTAAGCTCTTCAAACGCTTTTAAAATAGATTTTTCTACCGCTTTAAAAGCTCCATCACGATCGCTATGTGCTCCACCAAGTGGTTCTTTCACAATCTCGTCGATAAGCTTTTGTTTTTTCATATCTTCAGCAGTAAGTTTTAAAGCTTCTGCTGCGGTCTCTTTATATTCCCAGCTTCTCCATAAAATAGAAGAACAAGACTCAGGTGAAATTACAGAGTACCAGGTATTCTCTAACATTAACACTTTATTCCCTACACCTATTCCTAAAGCACCTCCACTGGCTCCTTCACCAATAATTACCACAATAATTGGCACACTAAGGCGTGTCATTTCTAAAATATTTCGGGCAATGGCTTCCCCCTGCCCTCTTTCTTCGGCTTCCAGACCTGGATAAGCACCGGGAGTGTCTACAAAACAAACAACAGGAAGATTAAACTTTTCAGCAGATTTCATTAGGCGTAAAGCTTTGCGATATCCTTCTGGATTGGCCATCCCAAAATTACGGTACTGCCTTGTTTTTGTGTTGTACCCTTTTTGCTGGCCAACAAACATAAAACTTTGATCACCAATTTTACCAAGACCACCTATCATGGCTTTATCATCTTTTACACTTCGATCGCCATGTAGCTCTAAAAAAGTATCTCCACAAATGGCATTAATATAATCTAAGGTATAAGGACGATTAGGGTGTCTGGACAACTGCACTCTTTGCCATGCAGTTAAATTTTTATAGATCTGTTTCTTTTTTTCCTGAAGTTTTTTCTCGATTTGCTTGCAGGTAGCAGTAACATCTACCTCGCTTTCTTCACCAATGTTACAGGCGCGCTCGTACTGCTCTTCAAGCTCTTTAATCGGTAATTCAAAGTCTAAATATTCCATAAGTAGCTATGGTTGTTTTAATTTGAGCCTACAAATATAACAAACTTTAAATCGAAGAATTAAAGCCTGAGCTTAATTATTTTTATTAACGTTTTGCTTTTAACAATAAAACCACCGCTAAGATCCCAAAAGAGATATTGGGAATCCAAACTGCCAGAAGCGGCGAAAAGGTTGACTGCTCGGCTATTGTACCAAAAACCTTATCAAAAAAGATAAAAATAAAGGCCAGGGAAATTCCTACAGCAAGATTTACACCCATCCCGCCACGGCGCTTCATAGAAGATACTGCTACCGCGATAATAGTCAATATAAATGCGGAAACCGGAATACTGACTCTTTTATAGGCGGCCACCAGATACATATTCATATTGCCCGATCCACGGCGACTTTCTTTTTCTATAAACTCGTTTAATTCTGAAAAACTTAAGGTTTCAGCGATATAAGTTTCTGGCGTTAATTCGTCAAATTCAAAAGGTAAAATCGTATCTAATTTGGCTTGACTACTCATTATATCTCCGTTTTCACCAATAACCCTCTTATCCACATTAGTCAAGGTGTATGTAGAATCTTCAGTATTAAATTTTAACCTGGAAGCACTTATTTTAAATTTTAGCTGATTGCCATCAAAATGTTCTATCACAAAGTTACTGGCCGTATGTGTTTTGGGACGAAAATGACTGGCATAAATCACCTCGTCATCGTTTACCTGCCGATATACATCTTTAGTTTCCTGGGTTTCGTGACCTCGCTTTAGATATTCGTATTTAAATTCATTAAAACCTTTGCTGGCCTTGGGTGCCAAAAACATACTTAGTCCTAAAGCTGCAATACATACGATAGTTGCCCCAATTATATAGGGTCTTAAAAATCGATAAAAAGAGACCCCACTACTTAAAAAAGCAATAACTTCGGTATTATTAGCCAGTTTTGAAGTAAACCAGATAATGGATAAAAATAAAAAGAGCGGAAATAAAAGATTGGCAAAATAAATCGTGAAATTTAGATAGTATTCGGCGACCTCCATAAAAGGAACTTCATTTTCAAGAATCTTATCTATTTTTTCAGCAAGATTAACCGTTATCCCAATAGGGATAAACAATAACAGCATCATACTAAAGGTTCCTAAATAGCGCTTTAAAATATACCAGTCTAAAATTTTCAAACTACGATGTTTTTATAGTCTTTTATCCATTTGTTTCACCATCATATCCTTCCAGGTTCTAAAATCTCCTGCTAAAATATGCTTTCTGGCCTCTCGTACCAGCCAAAGATAAAAACCAAGGTTATGAATGGTTGCAATTTGCTTGCCAAGCATTTCATTAACGCTAAATAAATGGCGAACGTATGCTTTAGAATATTGGGTATCTACAAAGGTAATTCCCATATCATCTATTGGGGAAAAATCGTCTTCCCATTTTTTATTTTTGATATTGATAGTGCCGTGTGCTGTAAAAAGCATTCCGTTTCTTGCATTTCGGGTAGGCATTACACAATCGAACATATCGATACCAAGAGCGATATTCTCTAAAATATTGATGGGAGTTCCCACACCCATTAAATATCGTGGTTTATCTTCAGGAAGGATCTCGGTCACCACTTCCGTCATTGCGTACATTTCCTCGGCAGGCTCACCAACAGATAAGCCTCCTATTGCATTTCCTTCTGCATTTCTAGACGCAATATATTCTGCAGACTGTTTTCTTAGATCTTTATAGGTACTTCCCTGAACGATAGGGAACAGTGTTTGATTATATCCATAAAGTGGCGGTGTATTCCCAAAATGCTTAATACATCTATCCAGCCAGCGATGCGTCATTTGCATCGATCGTTTGGCATAATTATAATCACAGGGATAAGGAGTACACTCGTCGAACGCCATAATAATATCAGCTCCTATTTCACGCTGAATTTCCATTACATTCTCTGGCGTAAACGTATGATAAGAACCATCGATATGCGATTTGAACTTTACCCCTTCTTCTTTTATTTTTCTTCTTCCTGAAAGCGAATAAACCTGATAACCTCCACTATCGGTTAGAATATTACGATCCCAGTTCATAAATTTATGAAGTCCGCCTGCCTTTTTTAGGATCCCGGTTTTAGGACGTAAATAAAGATGATACGTATTTCCTAAAATAATATCCGGATCAATTTCTTGCTTTAACTCGGTTTGATGCACCCCTTTTACAGAGGCTACCGTTCCTACAGGCATAAAAATAGGGGTTTCTATAACTCCGTGATCTGTAGTAATCTTACCGGCTCGGGCTTTACTGGAGGGATCGGTCTTTAAAAGTTCAAATTCCATAAAAATTTTTAATGGCTGCAAAGATACTTAACATTTCTGCAAATTAAAGTATTAAGATATTCCAAAAATAAAATGTAAATTTAACACTTATATAAAATACTCATTCCCTTTAGTTTTGAGAAAGCATAATATTAGCTTATTTTAGCAAGAAATATTCACAACAATAACTATATAATGGCAAACATTGAAGAATTAAAAAGTTTTGCTACCCAAGTACGCAGGGATATTGTAAGACAGGTTCATAAAGTAAACTCTGGCCACCCGGGAGGTTCTCTTGGATGTACCGAGTTTTTAGTAGCACTTTATCAGGAAATAATGGATCACGATCCTAGTTTTAATATGGACGGAATTGGAGAAGACATTTTCTTCCTTTCTAACGGTCATATTTCTCCCGTTTTCTACAGTGTACTTGCACGCAGCGGATATTTCCCTGTTGAAGAATTAGGAACATTTAGAATGATTAATTCTCGCCTGCAAGGACACCCAACGACTCACGAAGGGCTTCCGGGAGTACGCATTGCCTCTGGGTCTTTAGGACAAGGAATGTCTGTAGCTTTAGGTGCTGCACAGGCAAAAAAATTAAATAAAGATCATAAACTGGTATTTACACTTCATGGCGATGGTGAGCTTCAGGAAGGTCAAAACTGGGAAGCAATCATGTATGCCGGGGCAAACGGAGTGGATAACATTATCTCTACAGTAGATGTGAACGGCCAGCAAATTGATGGTAGTACAGATACCGTATTAAACATGGGAGACCTAAAAGCTAAATTTGAAGCTTTTGGATGGGATGTTTTAAAAGTTGCTGAAGGAAATGATATCGAAAAAGTAATCGAAGGATTAAAAGAAGCTAAACAACACACCGGTAAAGGAAAACCTGTTTGTGTTTTACTTACTACAGTAATGGGTAACGGAGTAGACTTTATGATGGGTACACACGAGTGGCATGGTAAAGCTCCAAACGATGAACAATTAGAAAGTGCACTTGCACAAAACCCGGAAACTTTAGGTGATTACTAAATCCTCTTTTCCAAAAAAGAATACAATGAAAAAATACACTTATACAGAAAAACAAGATACAAGAAGTGGTTTTGGAGCAGGACTTGCAGAGCTTGGGAAAACCAATGAAAAAGTAGTTGCGCTTTGTGCCGACCTTACCCCTTCTTTAAAAATGGCCGATTTTATTGAGGCGAATCCAGAGCGTTTTTTCCAAACAGGAATTGCTGAAGCAAATATGATGGGAATGGCCGCAGGATTAACTATTGGAGGTTATATCCCTTATACCGGAACTTTTGCAAACTTTTCTACAGGCCGTGTTTACGACCAGATTAGACAGTCTATTGCTTATTCTGGGAAAAATGTAAAAATTTGTGCTTCTCACGCAGGTTTAACTTTAGGAGAAGATGGGGCAACCCATCAGATTCTTGAGGATATTGGACTTATGAAAATGTTACCGGGAATGACCGTGATCAACCCTTGTGATTATAACCAAACCAAGGCAGCGACCATTGCCATTGCGGAACATGAAGGTCCTGTTTACTTACGTTTTGGACGTCCTAAAGTGCCAATTTTTACTCCGGCCGATCAAAAATTTGAAATTGGTAAAGCCATTATGCTGAATGAAGGTACCGATGTTACCATAATCGCTACAGGTCATTTAGTATGGGAAGCCATTAAAGCCGGCGAAGCTTTAGAAGAAAAAGGTATTAGTGCTGAAATTATCAATATTCACACGATAAAACCTCTAGATGAAGAAGCGATTATTAAATCGGTTAAAAAAACCGGATGCGTGGTTTCTGCTGAAGAACATAACTTCCTTGGTGGTTTAGGAGAGAGTGTTGCCAGAACCTTAGCCGAGCATCACCCCGCTCCACAGGAGTTTGTAGCCACAAAAGATACTTTTGGTGAAAGTGGCACTCCTGAACAATTAATGGACAAATACGGCCTTAACGCTGAAGCTATTGTAGCTGCTTCAGAAAAAGTTATAAAACGTAAATAAAAGCTTAAAAAGCGTTAAACTATCACAAAACAAGCCTTTTAAATTCATATTTAAAAGGCTTTGTTATTTTAGATGAAAATTTTACCGGTTAATTTGCGTTTTATACTTAACTAATAAATTATATCATGAAAAAAATTTTAATCATTATGCTGTGCCTGGCCTCTACAGGATTATGGGCACAATCTACCGAATTTGGTATTAAAGGAGGGCTAAATTATGGATCTACGGGAGATATCGATAACTTTTCAGACGCTAAAGAAGATTTTCCAGACATCACCAATGGAGAAGAAAAAGCAGGTTATCATTTTGGAATATTCGCTAAATTTGGCATCTCCTCGGTTTTCATTCAACCCGAGCTTGTATACACCAAATTGTCTACAGATTATGGAGCATTCGACTATAATCTGAATAAAATAGACTTACCGGTATTATTGGGAATCGATATTCTTGGCCCGTTAAATGTTAAAGCAGGCCCCTCATTCCAGTACATTACCAATAACGAAATTGAAAATGGCACCTTTAAAATCAGTGATGTAGAAAACGATATTACCGTAGGCTATCAATTAGGAGCCGGAGTTAACTTAGGTAATTTGGGACTGGATGTACGATATGAAGGCGCATTTACCGATAACACCGCTTTTAGTGAAACCGCAAGTGAAAATTTTGGCATAGACTCCAGACCTTCACAATGGATTTTTAGTTTGTCTTTAACCCTTTAATAGATGCAAGATGAACTAAAAAAGCTCCTTTTATCAATTTTAAAAGGAGCTTTTTTTATATTGAAATCTGATCGTTTATTCTTCTTCTACAGGCTGAAAATAATCAGCATCTAAATAATTAGGCGTACCATTATTATTACTATCCGGGAAAGTTATAGTACCATCGGCGTTGATAATTATTTCACGACGCGTCGCTAAACCATCCCCGTCATCATCTCTATCTGCATAATTTGGTAATCCGTCCCCATCGGTATCATCATTATATATATCGCCATCACCATCAATATCTTCCATCCAGCTTGGGATACCATCCCCATCATGATCGGCTTCATTTACATTTAATAAGTGAAATGTGAAAATTAACGGGCTATATTCTTTTCCTCCAATTGGAGTATTAAAATATCCTAGCCCTGAGGGTGCAAATAAAGCTCCTATTCCATAATCATTAGACCATTTTATGGTATTATCGGGATTTACACTATAGTCTGAAGCTCCTCTAAATTCGATCATAGCTTCTCTAAATCCTACGGCTTTCACACCTCCCTCTATATAAGGTTGACCTGTATTAGGGTTTATAAAAACGGAACCCACCAGATCGAACCATACCGGCGAATTAATACTATTATCAAAAACTTTAGAAGAAAGTAGTTCTCCTTTATATCTAACAAAAGTAGAATCTGTAAAATGTGGCTTTTCACCAACACCTTCTCTAACTTTCAATATATAAAGATTGTAATCCAATTCGATTTCATTCACCTTATAGGTCACTTTTTTCGTTTCCAAAAGCGGTGATTCCAAAATTGGTTTTTTATCACTGTTTTCCCCAGCAATAGTATCAAATACAATATTATAGTCAAAATCTGAAGCAGGGCTTTCAAATTCTTCGTAATTATAAAAATGCGTTTGTAAATATTCTACAATACTATCATCGTCTATCACCGCCTGTTCCTGCTCGTCCCTTAATTCTATCGGCTCTATTTTGCCTCCATCATCATCTTTATTACAACTCGTAAAAATAAGGCCAGCCAAAGCAATTCCGGCTAATAAATATTTGTTTAATCGCATTGTCTCGTTTTTTAAGGGCGCAAGATACAATAATCTTGTATTTTTGTTTATGATTATAGAACAGTTTTAGGGACCAATTATTATGAGAGTTGATAAATTTTTATGGAGTGTACGGTACTTTAAAACCCGAAGTATTGCCACCAATGCCTGTAAACAGGGGAAGGTGAAAATGAACGGTAGTAACATAAAACCTTCTAAAGAGGTTTTTCCCGGCGATAAACTGCTGGTAAGAAAAAACCAGATAGACTATCAGTTAGAAGTATTAGACCTCCCTCCAAGCAGGGTTGGTGCCAAACTTGTCACCATCTATATACAGGATCACACTCCAAAAGAAGCTTTTGAAAAATTAGATCTTCTAAAATATTCTAAAGAGTATTACCGAAAAAAAGGCACCGGAAGACCTACAAAAAAAGATCGTCGGGATATCGAAGACTGGTTTGATAATGCTGGTGACACTGAAAATAAAGAACAAAATACTTAATAGCGCTTAAATGAAAGAAAAGGTTCAGATTTTAAATCATGCTGAAATTGCTCAAAAAACCAAGCGTATCGCATTTCAGATCTACGAAAATAATATTAACGAACAGGAAATCGTTCTTGCCGGTATTGCCCGCAAAGGTTTTAAACTGGCAAAAAGAATCCAGGCCGAATTAGAGAAAATCTCCCCGCTTCACATTATTCTGTGTGAGGTAAAGGTAGATAAACAACATCCATTAAATGCCATCACCACCTCTATACCGTCGGAAAAATACAGTAATAAGTCGATTGTACTGGTAGACGATGTTTTAAACTCGGGCACCACTTTAATCTACGGTGTACGCCACTTTTTAGACGTTCCTTTAAAGCAATTTAAAACGGCGGTACTAGTAGACCGTAATCATAAAAAATACCCTGTAAAAGCCGATTTTAAAGGTATATCACTTTCTACCTCTTTAAACGAAACGGTAAAGATCACTTTTGAAGAAGGTAACGACAGGGCCGAGCTTGTTTAAGCTAGCCTGGATTTTATTTCTTCTAAAATTACTGTGGGTGTAGCATGATCTACATCCACAATGATATTAGATTGATTGTAATAGTACGCTCGCTCAAAAAGGTGCTTTCTTATAAACTCTTCCAGCTGCTCTTTAGTATCCAGGTGGCTAATCACCGGGCGGTGCACTTTCTCTAAAAACAATCGTTGTGTTAATTGTTCGACCGAGGCTTTTAAGTACACGGTTTTATTTTCAGGATCACTCTTTATCAATTCAAAATTATTTCCGTAGCACGGAGTTCCGCCTCCAAGAGAGATAATCATCTCTGAATTTGACGCCAAAATATCCTTTAAAACTTCATTTTCGAGTTTTCTGAAATATAATTCTCCTTTTTTTTGAAAAATTTCATGAATAGTAGTGCCTTCCATAATTTCAATCTGATCGTCCATATCTACAAATGGGTAACCCATTGAATCAGAAAGCATTTTACCAATAAGGGATTTCCCAGACCCCATATAACCATTCAAGAAAATTTTCATACTATAGCCGTTTTTTTCAAGTTAATTTTTACTGAAAGCAAATTTAATTTAAAATAAGCTTGAAAAATAAAAAATTGATTATATATTTGCACCCGCATTCGCAAAACGACGGATGCTTATTTAATGATCTGGTAGCTCAGTTGGTAGAGCATCTCCCTTTTAAGGAGAGGGTCCTGGGTTCGAGCCCCAGCCAGATCACTTTTTTGTTCTTATTTTTATTACATACAATTTTGATCTGGTAGCTCAGTTGGTAGAGCATCTCCCTTTTAAGGAGAGGGTCCTGGGTTCGAGCCCCAGCCAGATCACTAAGATGTGGATGGGCGAGAAGTTTATCTTGAGCGAAGTCGAAAGAAGCCCCAGCCAGATCACTTTTTATTTAGGGTTTCCAAAACTCTTTTTAGCCCTTTAGTGCGGCGCATTTGCCCAGGTGCTGGAATTGGTAGACAGGCATGGTTGAGGGCCATGTGTCCATTAGGGCGTATGGGTTCGACTCCCATCCTGGGCACTTCTACTTTTTGTTATTTTTCCAATCCGATTCCTTGCTAACAGGAAATAAGCTACAGGTTATTTCATTCTCTCATTCACAATTCTTTTCCCATTCCATATTCACAATGTACATTCATCCTAATATCTTCCTTACGAATTCATCAAAGCTTTTATCTTTGCTTTAGCTGAACATCGTCTATGCCTAAAAAGTTAATATTCATTTGCTTATTTATCCCCGGTTTATTAAATGCCCAACTGGTGAATATAGAAACCAAACGTATCCAGTCTGATTCTATTCGCTTTGTGCTTAATGCCGATTTTGGGTTTAACCATTCTAACAACGATGGCGTTAGCGTAAATCAGATCGAGGCCTCTTTAACCACTCAAATTCGATCCAAAGACCTAAAGAAAACCTATCTCTTGTTGGGGAACTATAATCTTGTTGATGCTGATGAAGGAAACTTACAAAATTCCTGGTTTCTGCATGGGAGGTTTAATTATAAAATCCATAAAATTATAAGATTAGAAGCCTTTGTACAGGGACAATATAACCAGCTATTGGTGGTACGGCAACGAAACCTGATTGGTGCAGGATTACGATTGAACTGGATTAGCCGTAAAAATTTTACGGGACATCTGGGCAATAGTTATATGTACGAAATGGAACAAAGTGATACGATAGGAAGCACCATGTACAATCATAGAAATAGTACCTATGTGAGCTTTTCGTACACCTCGGCTTCTAGAAATTTTATATTAACCAATACGTTTTACTATCAGCCTTTGTATAAGGATTTAAGCGATTATCGATTACTTGAGCAGTTTAGGTTTGATTTCCCTTTAAACCGATGGCTTAAATTCTTTGCGATTTACGACTACTATTTTGATAGCAAAACCCCGCTGAATACCAGGGAATATACCTCTAAACTACAAATGGGGCTTGGGATTAGTATTTAAAGAATTTCTTTGTTTTTACAGCACTTAAAAAACGATCCTATTTCCCATTTTTTTAAATTTTGTTTAATCAATTAACGCATAGATTAAACATTTTAACTTTTCCCTATGTAAATTACAGGTACTATTTATTTAGATTTGTTTAGTATCACAGGTAATATGGAATTAATCAAACAAAACTTTAGCATTAAAGACCTAGAAAACCTTAGCGGTATCAAGGCACACACCATAAGAATGTGGGAAAAACGCTATAATATTTTAAGCCCGGAACGTACCGAGACCAACATTAGGATGTACGATAGTTCCAGTCTTCAAAAAATATTAAACATCGCTTTTCTTAACGAAAATGGGTATAAAATCTCCAGAATTTCAAAACTAAGCGAGGAAGAAATTACCGCAATGGTACATCGTATCACGTCTAGCATTAGTGACGAAAACAGGGCGATCAACCAATTTAAGATGGCCATGATGAATTTTGATGAGACACTTTTCGATAAGACCTACAAGGGCTTACTCGAAAAGAAAAGCTTTAAAACCATCTTTAACGATATCTTTCTTCCGCTTTTAAATGAAGTGGGAATGCTTTGGCAAACAGATACCATAAAACCTATCCACGAGCATTATATCGTAGATTTAATCAAACAAAAACTGTACTTAAATATTGTTGATATAAAAAGCACTAAAGATCCCTCTAAAGACGATCTTTTTATTCTTTTTCTGCCCGAAAACGAAATTCATGACATTGGCATTTTATACATACAATACCTGCTCTTACATGCCGGATATCAAACTATCTTTTTGGGACCAAGTTTGCCGCTTTCTAACATGAAATTTTTACTGGAACGCTATCCTAACGTACGGTTTTTAAGTTACTGTACCATTGCCCCTGTAAATATGCAGGATTTTATCAATGAGTTTCAGGAAATCATTTGTGATGGTCGCCAATACGAACTCAATCTATTTGGGCATAAAGCGAATATGATCAAAGACACCGCTTTACCCGAAAATATAAAAATATACCGCGATTTGAATAATTTTACAAAAACCATTTAAAATGAAGCAAAAAATAAGCATTATTGGCTCTGGATTTGCTTCACTTGCCGCGTCATGCTACCTGGCTAAGGAAGGCTACGACATCACGATCTACGAAAAGAACAACGAGGTTGGTGGTAGGGCGCGACAATTAAAAAAAGATGGGTTTACATTTGATATTGGCCCCACCTGGTACTGGATGCCCGATGTTTTTGAACGCTTTTTTGCCGATTTTGGTAAAAAACCGGAAGACTTTTATGAGTTAATAAAACTAGATCCTGCCTACCGTGTTTATTTTGAAAAGGGACATTGTATAACGATAGAAGACAGTCTTGAAAAAATTTATGCCGCTTTCGAAAAAGAAGAACCTGGCAGCTCTAAACCTTTAAAAAAATTTATTAAAGAAGCACAGGAAAATTACGATATCGCCATAAAAGATGTGGTCTACCGCCCCGGGGTTTCCCCATTAGAACTGGTAACGCCACAAACCGCTACCAGGATCGGACAGTTTTTTAGTACCATATCCCAAAAGGTTAGAAAAGAGTTCAACAATCAAAATCTTATTAAGATTCTTGAATTTCCGGTCTTATTTTTAGGAGCCAAACCTACCAATACGCCTTCTTTTTATAGTTTTATGAATTATGCCGACTTTGGGCTGGGAACCTGGCATCCCAAAGGAGGAATGTACCAGGTGATTCTTGGCATCCAGGCTTTAGCCGAAAGTTTAGGCGTAACCATTAAAACCAATAGCAATGTTTCTAAAATCGAAGTCGAAAATAACACCGCTAAAGGTTTATATGTAAATGATGAATTTATCGCCAGCGATATCGTGCTTAGTGGCGCAGATTATCATCATAGCGAACAGCTACTCCCTGAACAACATCGGCAATATTCAGAAAAATACTGGGAGAGCCGCACGTTTGCCCCTTCATCCCTACTTTTTTATGTAGGTTTCGATAAAAAATTAAAAGATACCGTACATCACAGCTTATTTTTTGATACCGATTTTGATGTACATGCCCAGGACATTTACGATACACCAAAATGGCCCGAAAATCCGCTTTTCTATGCCAGTTTTCCTTCAGTAACCGATAATCATATTGCTCCCGAAGGGAACGAAGCAGGAATCTTCTTAATTCCGCTTGCTCCCGATATCGAAGACACTCCGGCATTAAGAAATACATATTTCGAAAAAATTATCACTAGATTTGAAAAAATCACCAATCAAAGTGTTAAAAATAATATTATATTTAAAGAGTCTTTTTGCGTAAATGATTTTAAAGAAGCTTATAATTCTTATAAAGGAAATGCTTACGGACTAGCGAACACCTTGCTACAAACAGCCTTTTTAAGGCCTAAGCTTAAAAGTAAAAAAGTAAAAAACCTGTTTTTTGCAGGGCAGTTAACGGTACCCGGCCCGGGAGTTCCACCATCATTGATCTCGGGAAAATTAACCGCCGGGCTTATTACAAAAAATAAAAATTAATGCTATGAAATCTATGTTTGACGTTGTCTCGAGAACGTGCAGTAAAGAAGTTACCCATGCGTACAGTACTTCTTTTTCTTCTGCAACAAAAATGTTAGCTCCAAGTATACGGCAGGACATTTATAATATTTATGGTTTTGTACGATTTGCAGACGAAATTGTAGACAGCTTTCATGACTATGATAAGGAGAAGTTATTCAACGATTTTGAAACCGATTTATATAAAGCTTTAGAAGATAAAATAAGTCTAAATCCTATTCTTAACGCTTTTCAGGAAACCGTACATAAATACGATATCGATAAAGAACTGTACGTCGCTTTTATGAAAAGTATGCGATTAGACCTTCACAAATCAGATTACCTAAGTATCCAGGAATACAAAGAATATATTTACGGCAGCGCCGACGTGGTGGGGCTTATGTGCTTAAAAGTATTTGTAAAAGGAGATCAAAAAAAGTACGACCAACTTAAAGAATCTGCCATGAGCCTGGGCTCGGCCTTTCAAAAGGTGAATTTCTTAAGAGACCTAAAAGCCGATTTTGAAGATTTAAACCGAAGTTATTTTCCGAACACCAATCTTGATCAATTAGATGAAGCCAGTAAAAAAAGGATTATTGCTGAAATTGAAGAAGATTTTAGACAGGGCTTAAACGGAATCATTCACCTACCCGTAGAAGCGAAATTTGGGGTGTATACCGCTTATATTTATTACAAAAAATTGCTGTGTAAATTAAAGCAAACACCGTCTTTAGAAATCAAGAAAAAACGAATTAGGGTATCAGATTACCAAAAAGCAGGATTACTTGCAAAGTCTTATATCTCATGCCGACTAAATCTTATATAATTTGTATTTTTAACCTATGACTACAGTACTTTGGATCGCAATATTTTTAGCCACTTTTATAGGCATGGAAGGTATGGCATGGTTTACCCATAAATACATTATGCATGGCTTTTTATGGAGCCTTCACAAAGACCATCACCAAAAAGATCACAGCAGCTGGTGGGAACGTAACGACCTGTTTTTTGTATTTTACGCGGCGGTAAGTATTGGCTGTTTTCTTTTATGGCGCTATGAAAATGTGTGGTTTACCTTACCTATTGGATTAGGAATTTTAGCCTACGGAATCGCCTATTTTAGCGTTCACGATATTTTTATCCATCAGCGTTTTAAGATCTTTAGAAACGCCAATAGCACGTATGCAAAAGGTATTAGAAGAGCACATAAAATGCATCACAAACATATTGGTAAAGAAGACGGTGAAAACTTTGGGATGCTATTTGTACCTTTTAAATACTTCAAAAAATCTAAGTAACCCCAACCTATGCTAGGCCCTGTATATTTTTATGCGATTGTTGGGGGCGGCCTGGCAGGACTTCAGCTCGCTTTGCGCTTAAAAGATGATGTTTTCTTTAAAGGAAAGAAAATAGCGATTATCGATCCTTCTTTTAAAATCACCAAAGATAAAACATGGTGTTTTTGGGAAAAAGGCCATGGTCGTTGGGATGCTTTAATTACTGCGGAATGGCAAAAAGGGAAATTTATTTCTACTATTGCTAATGAACATTTAGACCTTGCTCCCTATTCCTATAAAATGCTGACTTCTGAAGATTTTTTTGAATATGCGTTAGCTGAAATTGGTAAATCTAAAGACTTCATTTTAATAGAAGATGAAATTTCAGAAATCGATCCGGTAACCATGAAAGCGATAGGCAAAAACAAGACCTACAATGCCACTCACTTTTTTGATAGCCGTATACCTTCCGCTTATTACGAGACCAATGAGCACACCAAGATTTACCAGCATTTTAAAGGCTATCACATAAAATCTGAATCGCCTGTTTTTACGACTAATCAATTTACGATGATGGATTTTAGGCTTCGTTATAAAAACAGTACAAGTTTCACCTATATTTTACCTTTCTCTGAAAACGAAGCGCTCGTGGAATATACCTTTTTCACTCCGTTTCTTACAGAAGAAACTATCTATAACGAGCAGCTACAACACTACATTTCAACATACTTAAAATCAGATTATTACGAAATTACAAAGGAAGAGCAGGGCGTTATCCCCATGACCGATTTCCCCTTCGATAAAAATAATAGTGATAAAATCACCAAAATCGGTACCGGTGGCGGCTGGGTTAAGGGTTCTACGGGTTACGCCTTTAAACACACCGAAAAAAACATCTCAAAAATCATCGAAAATATTAAATCTGGTCACGAACCTTCTAAAGATCTTTTCAGAAAAAAATATAAAATTTACGATGCCATTTTTTTAGATGTACTTGCCCGTAGAAACGACAAAGGAGAACAGATTTTCAGTAAATTCTACCGTAAAAATTCGGTAGAGGAAATTTTTGCCTATTTGGATGAAGAAACTTCTTTTAGCGAAGATTTAAAGATCATGTTTAGCCTTTTTGACCCTGAATTTATTATTTCCTTTTTCAGAAAATTCCGCTTTTAATGAGCCAAAAGCTGGTCTAAAGTATTTCTAAAACCGGCACTGTTCCAATCGGCAGCACCTTCTTTTTTAATCACGATCTTCCCATTTTTGTCGATAAGATAAGAGGTTGGCAATTTGTAGCCTTCTAAAGGATCGGGATAATTGGTTTTCATGCGATATACCGGTAAATCATAGCCTTTAGCGTTCATAAACCCCTGACTTTTTTCCAAATCCTCTCCACTAATAAAAAGAAAAACCACTTTATCTTTATAATCCTGATATACCTCATCTAAACTCGGCATTTCTGCAATACATGGCGGGCACCAGGTGGCCCAGTAATTTATTAGAATCACCTTTCCCTTAAATTGGTTAAAATCGACTTCATTTTTAAAACGGTCTTCTAATATCCAGTTATACGATTCTATTTCTGGGCGTTCCTCTTCATCGGTCACTCCTGGATTTGAAGCAATAAGCTTATTAAAAACAATAGCAATTGGGGTTCTTGTTTGGGGAATGATCATTGCCAAAATAATCACCACCATAATAATGTTTATCCACTCGTTTTTAAAAAACTTTTTCATACTACAAAAATAGATAAAACAAAAACTCCCACTAAATATAGTGGGAGTTTTAGCAAATTTTATTTAAAACATTAATCCTTTAAGGGATTACCATTAAGCGGCATTTTCCTTTTTGATTAAGTTTAATGCTGAACCATGCTTATACCATTCGATTTGTGGTAAGTTGTAGGTATGCTCAGCTTTAATGGTATCTTTAGATCCATCAGCATGTACGATCTCGATCGTGATTTCCTTATCTGGAGCAAATTCAGCAAGGTCCACAAAGTTAAACGTATCATCTTCCTGAATTAGATCATAATCATTTTCGTTTACAAAAGTAAGCGCTAACATTCCCTGTTTCTTAAGGTTAGTTTCGTGAATACGGGCAAAAGATTTTACCAGTACCACTTTAACACCTAAGTGACGAGGCTCCATAGCAGCATGCTCACGAGAAGAACCTTCCCCATAGTTGTGATCTCCCACAACCACTGTTGGCACTCCTTCTTTTTTGTATTCTCTTTGTACAGCAGGTACGCCATCGTACTCTCCTGTAAGCTGATTTTTTACAAAGTTGGTTTTCTTATTGTACGCATTTACAGCACCAATAAGACAGTTATTAGAAATATTATCTAAGTGACCACGGTAACGTAACCAGGGACCCGCCATAGAAATATGGTCGGTAGTACATTTACCCCAAGCTTTAATTAATAATTTAGCCCCTGTTAGGTTTTTACCATCCCAAGGCTCAAAAGGAGTAAGTAATTGTAAACGCTCACTGTCTTCAGCTACTTTTACTTCTACACTACTACCATCTTCTTTTGGCGCGATATAACCTGCATCTTCTACCGCGAAACCTTTTGTTGGAAGTTCAATTCCTTGTGGTTCATCTAGCATTACCTCTTCCCCATCCTCGTTGATTAATTTATCACGAGTTGGATCGAAATCTAAACGCCCTGAAATCGCAATAGCAGCAACCATCTCTGGAGAACCTACAAAAGCGTGTGTATTTGGATTACCATCTGCACGCTTAGAAAAGTTACGGTTAAAAGAATGAACAATAGTGTTTTTCTCTTCTCCCTTACGGTCACTACGATCCCACTGACCGATACATGGTCCACAGGCATTTGTAAATACAGTAGCATCCAGATCTTCAAAAATCTGTAAAAGTCCGTCACGCTCTGCGGTATATCTAATTTGTTCAGATCCCGGGTTAATACCAAAATCTGATTTTGATTTTATTTTCTTGTCAACCGCCTGCTTTGCAATGGAAGCGGCACGGGTTAAATCTTCATAAGAAGAGTTGGTACAAGACCCAATTAATCCCCAATCTACATTGATTGGCCAGTCATTTTCCTTCGCTTTTTCTCCCATTTCAGAAATTGGAGTGGCTAAATCTGGAGTGAAAGGTCCGTTTAAGTGAGGTTTTAATTCAGAAAGGTTAATTTCGATAACTTCATCAAAATATTGTTCTGGATTAGCGTAAACCTCATCATCACCGGTTAAATGCTCTTTTACCACGTTAGCTGCTTCAGCTACATCCTCGCGGTTGGTCGCTTTTAAGTAACGCTCCATAGACTCATCATAACCAAAAGTTGAAGTGGTTGCACCAACCTCAGCTCCCATGTTACAAATGGTACCTTTACCGGTACAAGACATAGAACGGGCACCTTCACCAAAATATTCGATAATTGCACCGGTCCCCCCTTTTACGGTTAAGATACCTGCAACTTTAAGAATGACATCTTTAGGGGCTGTCCATCCTGAAAGTTTACCGGTTAATTTCACACCAATAAGCTTAGGGAATTTAAGCTCCCATGGCATACCTGCCATAACATCTACAGCATCGGCACCACCAACACCAATAGCCACCATACCTAAACCACCTGCGTTAACCGTGTGAGAATCGGTACCAATCATCATTCCTCCAGGGAATGCATAATTTTCTAATACTACCTGGTGAATAATCCCGGCACCAGGTTTCCAGAAACCAATGCCGTATTTATTAGAAACAGATTCTAGAAAATCGAAAACCTCGCTACTTGATTTATTGGCACTTTGCAGATCGATTGCAGCTCCCATTTTTGCCTGAATAAGGTGATCACAGTGTACTGTGGTAGGAACAGCTACTTTCTTTTTACCAGCTTGCATAAATTGCAATAAAGCCATTTGTGCAGTTGCATCCTGGCAGGCAATTCTATCTGGAGAGAATTCTACATAATCTTTTGCTCTCTCGTAAGCTTTGGTTGCTTCACCGTCCCATAAATGAGAATAAAGAATTTTTTCTGCAAGAGTTAAAGGTTTACCAACAACTTCACGTGCTTTAGTAACACGATCTGCCATCTGGTCGTACACCTTTTTGATCATATCAATATCGTATGCCATTGTTTTAAGAGTTTTTGTTCTAAAAAAGTCCAACAAAAATAAGAAATTTAAGCGGATTTCGAAAATCAAAAGCCCTTCTAAAAGGTTTGAGTAAAAGGGGTTGCAACAGATTTCAAGAAGGCAGAATATTCAATAAAAGACAAACACTATCACCTCAAAAAACATAGTACGCAAAAATTGACGTGTATTTTTAAGAATTTAATAAACTACATCACTTCAAAGAAGCAATTGATTTTATTTATAGCCATTCTTAATTATCTATCACTATAAAAAAGGAATCTATTTAAGAAGCAATTTCTCCGGTAGCTTCTAAAAGCAGATGATTATAGCAGATTATCAGAAAAGTTCTTTGATTAAGCTTTCGACAGTAACACCTTCGGCTTCGGCTTTATAATTTTTGATGATTCGGTGACGCAATATGCCAATCGCTACGGCCTGAACATTCTCTTTATCGGGAGAGAATTTACCATTTATGACTGCATGAGTTTTTGCCGCAAGGATAAGGTTTTGCGAAGCTCTTGGCCCGGCTCCCCAATCTAAATAATTTTTTACAAGCGCGGGAGCAGCCTCTGAATTTGGGCGGGTTTTTCCTACCAATTTTACAGCATATTCGATCACATTATCTGCCACCGGAATTTTTCTAATGAGCTGCTGAATATCGCTAATCTCGGCTGAAGTAAACAACGATTTGATATCATATTGCCTATCGCTAGTGGTATTTTTAACGACACTTACTTCTTCCTCGAAAGTGGGATATTCCAGATTAATCGCAAACATAAAGCGGTCTAACTGCGCCTCTGGCAAAGGATAGGTTCCTTCCTGCTCTATAGGGTTTTGTGTAGCCAGCACAAAATAAGGCGAATCTAAATGATACCGGTGCCCTGCTACAGTTACCGATTTTTCCTGCATGGCTTCTAACAGGGCTGCCTGTGTTTTTGGAGGTGTGCGGTTTATCTCGTCTGCCAGCAATATATTGGTAAACACAGGGCCTTTTATAAACTGAAATTCGCGTTTTTCATTAAGAATTTCTGACCCCAGTATATCACTCGGCATAAGATCTGGCGTAAACTGAATACGCTTAAAATCCAGTCCCAAAGCTTTAGAAATGGTATTTACCATTAAGGTTTTCGCCAGACCGGGAACGCCTATTAACAAAGAATGCCCTCCGGAAAAAACGGAGAGCAGTATTTGATCGATTACTTTTTCCTGTCCTACAATTACTTTACTTATTTCACCTTTTAAGCTTTTATGCTTTTGTACAAAATTCTCTAGTAAGCTAACGTCAGACATTCAGTAATTAATTTTATTTTTTTAACCAGTTGCTAGTATACTCACAATCCCGGTATTTTCCACTAACTTTAACGTAAGTATCCTGGATTTTTTCTTTTTGCCACTCCTGGATCGCTTTAATTCTTTTATCCTGAAGCGCAAGATCTTTAATCTTCATATAATCTGTACCGTAATCTGCAACATGCTGCGGAATCCTTTTATCGATTTTCACGATCTTAAAAATAGGGCGCCCCATTTCGTCCTGCTCGGTAAGTCGATAAGAAATCTCACCGTCTTTTAATTCTGAAATCTGACTGTAAAGTCTTGGAGGTAAATTCTTTTGATCGAAACCGGTATCTCCGGTAGTTGGATTTCTCATTTTACCACCATCAGCCTTTGTTTCCTCTCTATCTGAAACTTCTCTGGCGGCCTGGGCAAATTCGATTTCCCCATTTACAATTTTCTCCCGTACCCCATCGATCTCCTTCTTCGCCTTTTCTACTGCTGCATTATTTACATCGGGTATTAAAAGGATATGGCGTACATCGATTTCCTGACCTCTTACTTTAACCAGTTGTATAATATGATATCCATATGTAGTTTCAAAAGGTTCACTTATTTCCCCTTCGCGTAAAGAGAAAGCCACATCTTTAAATTCCTTTACAAAAGCATCTTTTCTTCCCAAACTTAAAATATCACCTCCCGTTTTTGTATCATCGGAATAAAGGATCGCCTTCGTCGCGAATTTAGAGCCGTTATCTAAAACGTCTGATCTAAATTGATTTAAACGGTCAATGGTTTTTTGCTTTTCTTCCTCAGGAACTTCAGGTTTTACCACGATTTCTGAAATTTCTACTTCGTCTCCAAAAACAGGAAGGGAATCTTTAGGAATACTATTAAAGTAAGCTCTCACTTCTTCAGGGGTAACCTCGATATCCTCTATAATTTTTTGTCGCATTTTTTGTGCAAGCTGGCTTTGTTTGTTAAGCTCGAACAATTCATTTCTAAATTCAGCTTCAGAATCTCTTTTATAAAATTCCAGCACATCTTCCATGCTCCCCAGCTGTCTTACCATACCGGCAATTTGTTGATCGATATAATTATTAATTTGTGCATCGGGCACAATAATACTATCCTGAATGGCCTGGTGCGCATAAAGTTTATTCTCCATTAGAGAGCCTGCCAGTTGGCAATCGGTCACATTTGCGGTACTACCTCCTTGAGACTGGATATCTTTTCTTGTTAAATCAACATCACTATCCAGAATAATATAATCCCCAATTACCGCAGCAATACCATCTACTTTTCTTCGAGTACCTTCCTCAGCCGTTACCGCTTCGCTTTGCGCCAGCTCTTCCTCTAGTGGGATCGAAGTGCTGTCTGTAACAATAATCTCCTGTGCTCCTGCATGTAACCCAAGCAGTATAGCCGCCAGCATCAAACTTCTCTTAATTGTAAATCTCAAATTGATTGTTTTTAATTGCATCTTTTGTAATATCCTTTTCTAACTGCTTTACCAACTCTAATTTTTGCTTATTAAGCAAAATCTGTTCCACCGTTGGTTTTGCATACTCTAATGGCGCCTGATCGTTTTTCTTAAGCGCGTCATTTACATAAATTAAATAGGTTTCTAACGAATCTTTTAACTCTATGTATTTGTCTTTTTGTACCAATTTAGCTCTGTCCCCCACGCCTAATGGTGTTACTTTGTCGTAAACCGTAGCTGTTTTTATCCAAACTGAATCGTTAAAAGAATAATTTTTAAATTGCAATGCATTTTCCTGCAATTTTACCTTATCCTCTTCGTTAAAACGAACAAACCAGTCTTTAATTTTATCAAAATTGGTATTATTTGCCTCTAAATTTATATACCTAAGTTTCACAAGATCCTGCCCAAGTTTAAAATTCTCTTTGTTCTCTTCGTAATACCTTGAAATAACAGTATCAGAAAAAACAGAATCCACTTCTTTTGAAACGATAGCCTCGGTATAGGCATTGGTATACAATTCGTTTTTATAATTTTCTACCAACTCATCAAACTCCTTTTGTCTGGCTTCCGGAAGGTTCAGTTTTGCCCTGTCGATCAATAATTGTTGTGTTGCCCAACGATTAATATAACTATTTACAATAATGGCACTATCCTCTGCCGAGGTTCCTTCACCAACCAGGCTTTTAATATCTTCCTCATATAAATAAGAATTATTTACCCGTACCACGACTTTTCGATCATCCTGAGATTTAAAAAGATCACAAGAAATAACCAAAATCGCTATAAAGCCTATTAAAATTGCCTTAAATACTTTCTTCAAAACAGGTCAACAATTCTTTCAACTTCAGTAAAAACGCTGTTTTCTGAAATTTCTTATTAAGTGAAGCAAAAATAAGAATTCCTAAAGGTTCTGCAAGCTATAACCTTACTGATTATCAAGCACTGTTTGTATTTGGTCTAAAAAAGCGGTGTAATTTCATTTTATCAAACTCAAAAAGTATCATTTTCCTAAAAAATTCTATGTTTAATTAATACTCCCTGTTATATTTGCGCAAAACAAGAGATAAAAAATGAAAAAATTTAGCGTATTAATTACATTTTTATTTTTCGCAATTGCGGCGAACGCACAAAGTAAGATAGGAACGATAGATGCCGAATACATTATTACCAAAATGCCTGAAATTAGCACTGTAGATGAAGGCATACAGGCATACAACAAATCTTTACAAACAGATGTAGAAAAAGCGATTAAAGCCTACGAAGGTCTTATTAAAAATTACCAGGACAGTACGGCTATTTTTACTGAAGACATTAAAAAACAACGGGAAAACCAAATTCTTGGATTAGAGAACGAAATTAAACAATTTCGCCAGCGCTCTCAGGTAATGATGCAAATGAAACGTAATGAGCTTACCCAGCCATTATATCAAAAAATCGACGCTGCAATGAAAGAAGTTATTAGCGAAGAAGGCTATACCCAGATTTTTCATGCCGGTGGTGGGGCTTTGGCTTACTCTCAACCAGGAAGTGATATTACTGAAAAAGTAATGGAAAAGTTAGGAATTTCGATTGAAGAGGTGAATACTACCCAACCATCTGCCGATAGTAATAAAGCAGGATCTAATTAAAAAGCACAAAAACACGCAATACAAAAAGCCCGCGATTGCGGGCTTTTACAGTTATATAGATTCTTCTAAAATTATCTACTGTAATTTGGAGACTCTTTAGTGATCGTCACATCGTGAGGATGACTTTCATGAATACCAGAAGAGGTGATTTTCACAAATTTTGCATGTTCTTTTAACGTTTCAATATCCTTGGCTCCGCAATATCCCATACCGGCTCTTAAACCGCCAACAAATTGATGAATGCTCTCTTCTAAATCACCTTTGTAAGGAACACGACCTACGATTCCTTCAGGAACAAGTTTCTTGATATCGTCTTCTACATCCTGAAAATAACGATCTTTAGAACCTTTTTTCATCGCTTCTACAGATCCCATTCCGCGGTAAGATTTAAATTTCCTTCCTTCATAAATAATGGTTTCTCCCGGTGATTCTTTAGTTCCTGCTAAAAGAGAACCTAGCATCACACAATCGGCTCCTGCTGCAAGTGCTTTTGGAATATCTCCTGTATATCGAATACCTCCATCGGCAATAACAGGTACACCGCTTCCTTTTATAGCCGCAGCTACTTCTAAAACTGCTGAAAATTGAGGAAAGCCAACACCGGCAACAACTCTTGTGGTACAAATAGATCCCGGCCCAATACCTACTTTTACCGCATCTGCACCCGCTTCTACTAAATATTTTGCAGCTTCACCGGTAGCGATATTTCCAACAACAACTTCAAGATCCGGGAATTTTGATTTTACTTCTTTCAAGACAAAAACAACTCCTTTAGTATGACCATGAGCGGTATCGATAATAATAGCATCTACCCCGGCATTATACAAGGCTTCAGCTCTTTGTACCGCATCTGCGGTCACTCCAATAGCCGCAGCAACCCTTAATCTTCCGTAGCTATCTTTATTAGCATTAGGCTTTTGGGTAAGCTTGGTAATATCCCTAAAAGTGATTAAACCAACCAGTTTATCCTCCTTATTTACTACCGGAAGTTTTTCAATTTTATTTTCCTGAAGTATATCCTCTGCCTGCTCTAAAGAAGTTCCTTCAGCCACAGTTACAAGATTTTCTGAAGTCATTACTTCAGAAATAGGACGCTTATTATTTTTTTCGAACCTAAGATCACGATTGGTCACAATCCCTATTAATTTTCCATCTTCATCAACAATAGGAATACCGCCAATGCTATGCTCTTTCATTTGATCTTTCGCATCCTGAACGGTAGATGAAATTGGCAGGGTAACAGGGTCGATAATCATTCCACTTTCCGCACGTTTCACTTTACGTACTTTTAAAGCCTGCTGTTCTACCGTCATGTTTTTATGAAGAACACCTATACCTCCCTCTCTAGCCATGGCAATTGCCATACGGGATTCTGTTACGGTATCCATCGCTGCTGAAACAATAGGAACGTTAATCGTAATGTTTTTGGTAAATTTTGTCTGGATATTTACTTCGCGTGGTAAAACCTCAGAGAAGGCAGGGACTAAAAGAACATCATCGTAAGTAAGCCCTTCTCCCAGAATTTTGGATTCGTGTGCAATCATGGCAATTAAGAATTTAATTGCATGCAAATATACACAGTTTTCGCTAGAATGCGTTAGGTTTACATGAATAAATCCTTAATCCTTATTTTTACTGAAACAAATAATAAATTCTGACCCTTCACCGAGGTAACTTTTTATTTGAAGATAGGCATTATTCATCATTAAAAACTGTTTGACCAACAGCAAACCTATCCCCGTTCCCGTCTCCATATCGGTACCAAGCTCAGACATTATCTGTGTATTAAAATTCTGAATCTGGTCTATACGTTCTTTAGAAATACCATCACCTCCATCTTTTACTTTAAATAGAACGCATCCTTCATTTTCTGAATAATGAATTTTTATTTCTTTACCGGGATGGGTAAACTTAATTGCGTTACTAATTAAGTTATGGAGAATAATGGACAGATGACCATTATCAACGAAAACCGGACTCATATTAGAAGGTATTTCGTGTATCATCCTAATGTTCTTCGCTTTTGCAACCAGATAATGTGCATCCATTATTTCTTTTACACGCTTTGGCAAGATTACTTCTTCCATATACACTTTAGAGCCTTCTAATTGGGAGTTGGCCCATTGTAATAAATTTTGAAGCATCGAAGAAGTGGCTGAAACCTGCTTTAACATCTCATCTAAAAGTTCAGCTTGCTCTTTTTGGGTAAACTCTCCTGATTTTATAAGCTCTAAAAGTTTTTGTATAGAACCAATAGGTGATTTTAAATCGTGTGATAAAATAGAAAATAAACGATCCTTACTTTTATTGAGTTTTGCCAGCTCAATATTCCGCTCTGTAATCATATCATTTTTCTGAACAATAAGTCGGTTTTTTTCTTCAAGGGCCTTCCTGAACTGTTCTTTTTGCTGATAATTTTTTACCCAGAAAAATAAAATCAATATTAAAATAAAACCTAACGTAAGAAGTACTGCAATAATCAGCTTATTTTTAGAAAGCTCCTTATCCTTCTCCATCTTCTCGATTCGAAGGCGTCGATTATCTGCTTCCTTTTGTTCTAAATTTAAAACGTTAATCGCTCTTGTTCTCTTTTGATCATAAAGAGAATCCCTATACGCCCTATTTTGTTTAGAAATAAGAATCGCCTTTTCCAGCTCTCCTTTGGCTTCATAGATATTAAACAATACGCCGGTTATTCGCTCTAATTCATAAAACGATTCATTGGCTTTAGCAAAATCTAAAGCTTTCAAACCATATCTCTCAGCTTCATATAGATTATTTAAAGCAAGGTCAACCTTTGCCAAACCGTAATAAGAGAATGCCTTTTCCCAATTATTTGGTTCCACACTATCATTTACTACCCTTTCAAAATACGTTAAAGCAGTATTGATTTGATCTTTTTTGTACGCTAAATCCCCTAAATGATTTAGGGTTACATGCTCAATATCTTTTCTACCCGAACCTATAGCCATGATTAGCGCACTATCTAAAGTAGCTTTTGCATGATCTAAATCGCCCGATTGTAATTCAGAAATTCCTAAATTAATTACGGCAGGAGTTGAGGCATATTTATCTTTAGATAAATTATAATAATCTCTTGCCTGCTTAAAATATTCTATAGCTTCCTTGTGCCTATCGATCCCCTGTTGGATTAAGCCCAAACCATTTAAGCATTTACCTATGCCTACCCAATCTCCTGCTTTTCTATACAAGCCTTCTGCTTCCAGGAAATGAGATAAGGAGTTATAATATTCTCCTTTTATATAATAAGCAATAGCAAATTTACGTGCTACCTCGGCTTTTAAAGCAGCATCTTCTGTCTGGTCTACAAAATTTTTAGCTTTTATAAGTTCTTCTTTTGCTATTTCAAAATCGTTAAAAATCGACTCATTAGCTTCTTTTATATAATAGCGTGCAGAATCGGCTATAGACTCTTGTGAGAATTTTGTTTGAGCCAGAGCTAATTTTGTAAGAAAAAGAAAGAAAATTCCTAAAAACTTGATTTGCAAAACGTAACATCTATTATTAGCACAATAATAAGAAGAAATGTGAAATTATTAATAATGAAATGACCTGAACATTTTTTTTAGGTTATTAAATAAAAAAAATTAACAAATCTAATGTAAAGAATTTGTGTTCTTCTATATTTAAAAAAGGCTATAGTATGAAGTTATTGAAAAAGATAAAACCTTAAGCCATAACAACCCGTTTATAATTTAAATTGAAGCGTGGTATACCAGGTTAGTGGCTGAGCCGGAATGATTCCCGGTCCCGGATAACCCGTCGCCCTTCTTGTGAAATACGTATCATCCAGCAAATTATTAATACCTGTCTCTAATTTAAAGTGCTTCCAGCTATAAGATGCTGAAAGATCCATCACCCCATACGCAGGAACACTCCCTTCAATTCCTCTTACACGATCATTTTTATCCTGCGGAGCATTTGTAGCATCGGTATATTGTTTTGATAAATAAGAATACTGAAGCCCTGCAATGAAATTCTTATAACCAAAATTCATCCCGGTTTTTAAATTTACCGTTGGGATAAATTCTACCTGATTTCCTTTTACATTATTAGCATCAGACCGGATATACTCTGATTTTGTAAAAGCGGAGTTTAGAAATATGCTTAACTGATACTCCTGTAATTGCGGAAATAAACTAGTTCTCACATTCCACTCTGCAAATGTTTCCAAACCGTAAATAAACGCGTCTCCAATATTCCCACGAAAACGGACAAGCCTTCCGGTTTCTTCCAATTCGCCCTGGGCATTCACTCGCTCTTCTTCCTTTAGAATTTCCCCAATTCGGTCTTTATATTTTAATCCAAAAATACTCGCGTCGTAAGAAAGGAAATCCCCAAGCCTACCACGGATTCCCAAATCGGCAGTAAACCCCTCTTCATCACTGATATTTGGATCTACCTGATAACTTGGATTCACCACCCGAATATCATTAAAGGTTACCGATCGATAATTTTGTGAAAAATTCGCATAAATTTCGTTTGAAGCATCCAGGCTATAGCTACTCCCTACCCCAAGCAATACAAAACTTCTTTCGAAATCCTGGCGGTCCTTAATCGTTTCATCCAGCAACGGATTACCGGCCAGATCCAAAATGATATTCTTGTAACTTCCATCAGCTTTTGTATTGATATATTCAAAACGGAAACCCGGGGTCACCGACCACTCGTTGGTGATATTGAAAATATTCTCCCCAAAAAAGGCTAAATTCTGATTCGGGAATTTAAAAGTTGATTGTCGCTGATAATTTGGAAATTCCTCATTATAAAAATCAAAATCTGCTCCCAAACCATCACTACCAGGCCCCTGCTGCTGGTTGTTGTCCGCCTTATAAAACTTGGAACCTAGCAGTAAAACCGATTCTTCATCAAAAAGCTGATACCTGGTTAAAATCCTGGCTTCTGCTCCCCAGTTATTAAAATCGTCTACCAGTAATTCCCTCGCCTGCCCCGGATCGGAAATCGAAACTCGATTTTCCCTAAAACCAAGCGCTTTTCTAGACGCATCCAAGCCAAAAATATTCAGGCTAAAATCGGTCTTCTCACTAATTTCCTGCTCCAGTTTTAATGCAAAAAGATTCCAGTTCACATCAAACCAGTTTCGCTCACGATTGCTATAATCGGGGTTTTCATAAAACTGATAATCGGTTAAACCTCCCGGTTGCTGCGCCAGATAATCTAAAAACGTATATTCAAAGCTCAATTTTGTTTTATCGCTCAACTGCCATCCAAGGTGAGCAAATGCATTATGCGAATCATATTCGGAATTTGGACGGAAACCTTTTCCTCCCTTATAATTATAATAGGTATAATAACTGAACTTCCCCAGCGTCCCGCTCAGACTATTAAAACTGGTAAACAGATCATACGATCCAATCGACTGCCGGGTAATAAATTCGATTCTCTTTTCTGAAGGCTGATGAAATTTAAAATTAAGCAAACCGCCAAACTGCGTGCCGTATTGTAAAGATGCCGCACCGCGAACCACCTGTATTTCTTCTAAAGCCTCTGCCGGAGGCGTGTAATAACTCTCAGGATATCCCAAAACATCTGCTGAAATATCATACCCATTTTGGCGGGTATTGAAATTCTGGGTTCGGTTGGGATCCAGTCCCCGGCCACCGATATTCAGCTGAATTCCGGCATCGCCATTATCATAAATATTTAAACCAACCACCTCGCTATAAATCTGCCGGGCTTTATTCGCGGCAAGATTCCCAGAAACTTTATCTAATAATACCACCTCGCTTTTCTTCCCGGCGTAGATTGCTGTGCCTTCCACTTTTCTCAATTTCCGAAGCGAAAAAAGTTGTTCCCTTCTGGCGTTCAAAACTACTTCCGATAAGCTTCCTGCGAGTCTGGAAAGCTTAAAATCGATCGTCGCGTTGGAAGAAAGACTAACTTCCTTTTCAATAATCTCGTATTCCAGGCCAAAAGCTACTAATGTATAAGAGTCGGCTTCCAGATTAGTAATATTATAATTCCCATCTGCATCTGTAACTGCTACTATGCCAAGGCTTTTATTCCAAACCTCGGCGTTTTTAATCGGTTTTCCGGTTTCTAAAGAAGTTACCGTTCCGCTAATCGAAAACTGGGCGAAAACTGAAAATGAACACTGAAAAAGTATACTAAAGACCTTTAATTTCATCTTTGAAGGGTAAAATGAATGTTTTATGTTTAAAAGAGTCGGTAAAATTAAGCAAATTCGTTTTGGGAGAAATGTAAGGATCACTAGCTCTGCCATTTAGCGCCACATAATTTTCTACATACACTTCGATATTCTGGTGACCGTCTTTTTTAAAATGATTAGCAAGATAATGCGCGTATTCCAGGATAAAATCGGGCTGAAAGCTCATTTGTTTTTCCTGGAAAGGGGTCAAAAAATCGGAATTATCTACATAAAATCGTTTGCCCGTTTTTCCGTCTACAATCTTAAATTGCGCGTAACCGGCTTTTTCCATGAGCATCACCCGCCAGGAAAATCGAAAACCTTCTTCAGTCCAAAATAATTCCCCGGGATATAACAAATACCGCCACGGGAAAAGCAATTGGATCACAAAAAAAACACTAATAATTCCAGTCAATATTTTTCTTGTTTTTGGTTTCAAAAAATACCGTCGGTTATTATCAAATATGGATATATCGATCTTGAACCAATCTGCCAGCTTTTTCAAGATTTTATGATGAAACTGCGGACTAAAAAAGATCATGGCACTCACGATCATGATATACGGAAACATCCCAATTGGAAATAACACTCGCGTTAGCACATGAAAAATCACCACTAAGGCAAAAGCAAAAAGTCGGGTTCTTTTCCAAAGTAATAAAAACGGAATGGACAGGTCATACAACATGCCACTCCAGCTAAAGGCATAATGCACCCATTCCTGTTGCATCAAATCTCCCAAAAATGGCAAATCGTATTTGGAAGGCAGCCAGATTTTTAATGGCATTGCCCTAAAAAGCCAGTCGGAATTAATTTTTGCCAGACCTGCATAGAAATAGACAATTCCCAGCATTAATTTAATCGAATCGACGCACCAGCATGGGATTTTTTGAAATCCTTTTTTAGGATCATTAATCGCATCGATAGAAAAATAGGCTCCGGCAGGTAGAAATATCATCAAAAAACTCAGTACACTGATAAAATAATAGTGATTCAGGTAGGTGGTTTTATCCATCAGTTCGATATAGGTAAAACTCAGGAAAAAAGTGATGATCGCCAATCGATATTTGTAACCTGCGGCAACAAATAAGGCCGCAATTCCGCAGATCGTAAAAATAAGGTAAGTGAAATTTCCTAGAGGTTTTACCCACTCAAAACCGTAATAGGAAAAATGAAACTTCGGAAGAATATATAACTTTTCAATCCAGCCATTCCACCAAAATCGAACAATACTCGCAAACATCATAAGCCCAAATAACAAACGAAAAACCGCCAGAGGGGCGGCTTCCGTATAAGAGTTTAGATATTTGCTGCGCTTTGAATTCATTCAAAAATCTTAGTCACCATCAGAATCTACATAATCCACGCTGATCGAAAGTGCCTGCATCATGTCTAATTTCAGCAAAACGGTAGCTTTCTGTAATTCATCATAGGCCGCCAACATTACCGAGTTATCAGATTCTACCTGTTCTTTTAAGTTTGAATTTAGTGAATTAGCCTGATTTTTGGCTGCTGAAAACTGGCTTGAAATAAGGGCGGCAAGATCCTGACCGTCCTTCATGCTATCCAAATATTGCAGATATTGCTTATAGCTCTTCCCGTTAGGATTACTGTCAAAGCCTTTACCTTCAAAGAAATTACTAAAGGCATTCAGTGCTTCAAGATATAGCTCTTTAGAAAGGTTGCCGGCATATAAACTTTCTACATTAACCGCAGAAGGTGTTCCCGAAAATACTCCCGCAGGGTACCCAATTTTACCACTACGCAGAAATTTTTCAAAATACATGACATAATCATTGGTAAAACGATCTACAGAACCGGTACTGGAAGAACTGGTATTTTTAACAAAAGTAGTCCTATAGTTTCCAGTCCAGCTTTCGGTAACTTCAGCGGTAAGGGAATCTATTCTTTCAGCAACTGCCAGAAGATACGATCTATAATTTTCAACATTTTCTCCGGAAGTATAAAATTCCAGAATTGCAGCATCATTTTCAGCCAGACCATACAACAAAAAGTCCATAGCCGGGAATCCCTGTTGGGCAAAAGAAGATGGCAATTCCAGATTAAAAGAACCAGAAGCGATCTTAATTTGAATATTCGCAGTATTTGCCGGGTATGTATTTAGGAAATTTCTGTAATTCAATTCTTCTGCTTTTCCAATCTCGAACATAGAAACATGCTGAAAGTTGATATAAGCTTTTCTAAATCTAATCCTTAAAGTTGCAAAATCATCGGCATTTGGATTTGCAACAAACGCATCGGTAGCCGATTTTAGCTCGGAAGTTGATTGGTTGAAATTCTGAAAAGCAGGAACGATAACATCATCTGCCCAGTGTGCGAGCATCGCGCTGCGATCAAAACTTTCAGTTTCGTTTCCTCCATTGGTTTCTCCTCCATCGTCTCCAGAAGAACAGGCCGCAAAAAACAGCAAGGAAAGTATTAAAATCGTTGAAATTTTCTTCATTGTATTCAAAAATTAAAAACCGAAGCTGACGTTAATCAACTCCGGATATTATAAGTTACTCTGCAGCCTGCTGTACGGAAAATCCATAAGCTGCCGCAATTTCTTCTGAAATGTTATCTAATGTTTCTGAAGAAACTTCCCAGAAACCATTACCAGATAATAATTCCGCTTTATAAGAATCGATCTTTTCTTTTGATAAATAGGGCTGACCGGTTATAGGATTATGTGTAAACCTCAGGCTGTATACAAATCCGAAACCTTCAGACAATTCATGAAAAGCAGCGCCATAGTTTTCTTCAGCTAAAGCATTTTTTCCTCCCTGTAAATAGTGCACGGCACGTACACCTATTACAGTAGATAGATTTCCGCGGATCATCCTTACCTGCTCATCTCGTGTTTCATAATCGCCGGCTACGATCGCAGCACGGCCTTTTTTAAAAGCCTCGAAAGTAGTTTCTGCCAGACCATCAAAATCCTCATCGGCATCAACCTGTCCTAAATAGCTAAACAATAAATGGTCATCGCTTTCTCCTAAAACCGACATTGGATCGGCTGTTGGGATCGATGGGTCACCGTATAAATATCCATAAGCTTCGTCCCACTTATGCTCCATGGTAGTGTACACTTTTCCGTCTTCAGCAACAGTGGCATCGTTATTTTCACGATTATCAGCTTCATCCAAAACCGGTTGAGACAAATAATTATTAATAATCTGATCCAGCAATAAGCCACCGATCAGACTTTTTGCGAAAGCCTGATTGTATTCAAGGCCTTGTGCATTTACGTAACGAACACGTTCGCCCTGGGCAATCTGTCCGGCAACTCCGGCCTCGGCCAGTTTATCTTTATTTACTTTTACCTGATTGATTTGTCCAGAAATAAAAGATTCAAAATCTTCTTTAATGGCAGCACTTTCAACACTATTTGTAGAAAAATAAAGGTTAGAAGCGGCAACTTTAGACTTCACACTTTTAGAAGATTCGTTTAATGATGCGTTTGCGAAAGGTGCATTTTCATTGGCAAACATATTTAATAATTGCTCTTCGCTATTATTTTCGAAGTCGTTAAAAGCTGAAAGCAATTCGGCAGACATTTGTAATCTTGTCGTCTGGCCGTTATAGTTTACGGTAGACTCACCATTTCTTTCGAAAATATAATTGGCAGGTACTTCTAGTTCATTTTCTTCTTCGATAATCATTGTATCGTCATCTGAACAAGAAGAAAAGCTTATCGTACTGCAAATAAGTGAACCCAGTAAAATTTTTCTCATTACCATTTTATTTAGACTTGTTTAAAATAATTTCGCAAATATAAAATGCTTAAGGAGTACTACAACTTTATTTAGACCTAATTTAAATAATTTTTATTTATAAATAAATCAGAATCAATAAGAAACACTAATGATATTGAGTAAAAACTTTGGTCGCTTTATTAAAAGATGCCTCAAAACTTCCCATTCTGATATTTGTAGTTTCCTTCTTTGTATTGAAATAGGAAAACATTTTTTCGGTAGGCATATTTCCGGTAAGCTCATCTTTCGCCATTGGGCAACCGCCAAATCCCTGGATGGCCCCATCGAATCTTCGGCAACCGGCTTTATACGCCGAGTGCACTTTTTCATGCCATTTCGTTGGCGTGGTATGTAGATGCGCTCCAAATTCCACTTTTGGATATTTTGGGATTAGGTTAGAGAAAAGATAATCGATAATATCTGGTGTAGAAGTACCCACAGTATCAGAAAGCGATAAAATGTTCACGCCCATAGCCGCCAGTTTCTCGGTCCACTCCCCTACGATCTCCACATTCCAAGGATCGCCATAAGGGTTCCCAAAGCCCATGCTTAAGTAGGCTACCACTTGTTTATCAGCATTATTCGCAATATCCAAGATCGATTTTAAGACCTCAACAGATTCTGCTATGGTTTTGTGGGTATTTCGCATCTGGAAGTTTTCTGAAATAGAAAATGGATACCCTAAATAATCTATTTCAGGAAATTGCGAAGCATCTTCTGCCCCGCGTGTATTGGCAACGATCGCTAATAATTTACTCTTTGTTCTGGTAAGATCCAGCATAGAGAGTACTTCAGCAGTATCCCGCATCTGGGGTATCGCTTTGGGAGACACAAAACTACCAAAATCGATCGTGTCGAAACCACATTGTAATAAGGACTGAATGTACTGAGCTTTAGTTTTAGTAGGAATAAAATCTTTAATTCCCTGCATGGCATCGCGCGGACATTCGATAAGCTTAATCTCTCCCATATAGCCAAAGATAGTTTTTTAGATTTTGATAATAAAATCTAATATTTATTCAGAAATAAGCAATTGCTTTGAAAAAATTAAGTCGGAAGTATCGAATTGAGATTATATAAAACAGGTTTCGTTTTTATACCATTTCGGCATTTATTTAAATTAAAATAAATACGCCAATCCCAATAAATGCAAAGATCTGGATCCATTTTAAAACCACACCCGATTTTCGATGTTTTTGAAGGTATTTTGAAATGTTTCCGGCAAGGATCGCTACCAAACTAAAGATCAGCAACGCCTGAAACATAAAAATAAGCCCTAAAATATAGAATTGGAGCACTGTATTCCCTTCAGGATCCCATAAAAAACCTGGAAAAAGCGCTAAAAAGAAAATGGTTACTTTAGGATTTAAAACATTCATAATAAATCCCTGTCTATATAAGCCAAAAAGGCTTTTTTGTTTAATTCCTTCCGCAGAAAAAGCAATATCAGGATCACTTTTAAAAACGTTATACGCTAAATAAAACAGATAAGCGGCGCCTAAACATTTTATGATCACAAAAATAGTCTCCGATTGCTTGATCACTGCCGACACTCCAAAGGCTACCAAAGTAGTATGTACCACAACACCACTAACTAAGCCTAAAGCGGTAACTATCGCGTGCTTTTTACCATTAGCCATTCCCTGTACCAACACATAAATGATATCTGGCCCCGGAGTGAGCGTAAGCAGGATCGTGGCGGTTAAAAAAGGAAGGAGCTGCGCTAACAAATGTCTTAACTATTACGATTTTGGATATTTTTCAAGAATTTTTTTATTGATGGCTTTGATAAGTGCAGGGCCTTCATAAATAAAACCTGTATATAGTTGAACCAAACTGGCACCGGCCTCTAGTTTCTCTATAGCATCGTCTGCGGTGTGAATTCCGCCCACACCAATAATAGGGAACGCTTTATTACTTTTTTCTGAAAGAAATTTAATCACCTCGGTAGCTCTTTTGGTGAGCGGTTTTCCACTTAAACCACCGGTTTCATTTTGATCTTCAGATTGTAAACCTTCACGCGAAATTGTGGTATTTGTCGCGATCACACCGTCGATCTTAGTTTCCTGAACGATATTAATAATATCCAGAAGCTGAGAATCGGTAAGATCTGGCGCGATTTTTAACAATATTGGCTTTTGTTTTGGCTTCGCATTATTTAGCTCCATCAAGGTGTTAAGCAAATGCGTTAGTGGCTCTTTATCCTGCAAGGCTCTTAAATTTGGTGTATTTGGCGAACTTACATTTACCACAAAATAATCTACATAATCAAACAAAGCTTCAAAACAAATTTTATAATCCTCTACAGCTTCTTCGTTAGGCGTCACTTTATTTTTACCAATATTACCACCAATTAATACATCGGTATTTTTCTTAAGCTGCGTCACCATTTGCGCTACCCCGCCATTATTAAACCCCATTCGGTTAATAATCGCCTGGTCGGCTTTTAATCTAAACAATCGTTTTTTATCATTGCCGGGTTGCGGTTTTGGTGTTACCGTACCCACTTCAATAAAGCCAAAACCAAGATTCGATAATTCCTTATACAGTTTGGCATCTTTATCAAATCCCGCGGCCAGGCCTACAGGATTTTTAAACTTCAGTCCAAAAACTTCACGATTTAAGCGCGGGTCGTTATTGCAAAATTTGGATCTTAAAATTGCAGGCACTCCCGGAATTTTATTTAATTTCTTTAAGCTACTAAAAGTGAAATGGTGAATGGCTTCTGGATCGTATTTAAAAAGTATCGGGCGAATTAAAGACTTGTACATATTTGGCTGGTTTGTGCAAAAATAAATGAATTGTAAAAATGAACATACTAAATCTTAAAAGGTTTTGTACCCGATTGGCAATTCCCTAATTTTGACTCGATAATAGAAATTAAATGTGTTCTGATCGTCCCGATGCCTAGAAATAAAAGTTAATTTTCTAATAAATGCCTCATGGGCTTGCCCTAAGGTAGTTTACTTTATCATCAGGAGTTTATTCAGCATTAATTTTCAGAAAAACTTCTGAAAAATCAACCAAATCCAGACAACTAACACCTATCAACATGATCAATAAACAAGAAGTTTTAGATCGATTTATAAGCTATATAAGTATCGATACGCAAAGTGATCCCGAGAGTGAAAACACACCTAGTACCGAAAAGCAATGGGTTCTTGCCAAGAAACTGGCTAAAGAATTAGAAGAAATGGGAATGCAACAAGTAAGCATCGACGAAAATGCTTATGTCATGGCTACCCTGCCAGCCAACACCAACAAGGAAACGCCCGTTATTGGATTTGTTTCTCATTTTGATACTTCACCCGATTTTAACGGTGCTAATATCAATCCGCAGATTATCGAAAATTACAATGGCGGGGATATCGTACTTAACACTGATAGAAATATCATCCTTTCTTCAGAATATTTTGATGATCTAAAACAGTATAAAGGGCAGACCATTATCACTACCGATGGCAATAGTCTTTTAGGTGCCGACGATAAAGCTGGAATCACCGAAATAATGACGGCTATGAAATACCTTTTGGAGCATCCTGAAATTAAACATGGCACTTTAAAAGTATGCTTTACGCCAGATGAAGAGATTGGTCGTGGAGCGCATAAATTTGATGTGGCAAAGTTTGGAGCCGATTGGGCCTATACGATGGATGGCAGCCAGATTGGCGAATTAGAATACGAAAATTTTAATGCTGCCAGCGCCAAAGTTACGGTAAGCGGAAAAAGCGTACATCCCGGTTATGCCAAAGATAAAATGGTAAACAGTATGTACATTGCTCAGGATTTTATTAATTCATTGCCACGATTGGAAACCCCAGAACATACGGAAGGCCGACAGGGATTTTTTCATTTAAGCAATATTAACGGCGATGTTGAAGAAACCGTACTGCAATACATTATACGAGATCATGATAAAAAGCATTTTGAAGCTCGTAAAAAAATGATCCAGGATCTTGGAATAGAAATTTGTAAGCAATACGAAAGCGAATGTGTTACCGTTGAAGTTAAAGATCAATACCGCAATATGCGCGAAAAAATAGAACCCATGATGCATATTGTTGAACTGGCAAAAGAAGCGATGGAAGCGGTAAAGGTGAAACCTATTATTAAACCTATTCGCGGTGGAACAGACGGTTCCCAACTAAGTTTTATGGGACTTCCCTGTCCTAATATTTTTGCCGGGGGACATAACTTTCACGGAAAATATGAATATGTACCATTAGAAAGTATGGTTAAAGCTACTGAAGTTATCATAAAAATTGCCGAACTTAATGCCAGATAACTTTAAAAAAAACAAGATTGGATATTTTTTCAATCTTGTTTTTAAGGAAACTTAGAGCTATGGCGGTAAAAGATGTAGACGAATACATTGAGATTCACGAATACTGGCAAACCGAATTAAGGCAAATTCGGGAGATGCTTCAGGAAACCATTTTAGAAGAAACCATAAAATGGGGAGCACCAACCTACACGCTAAAAGATAAAAATGTTGCCGGACTGGCCGCTTTTAAAAATCATATCGCGTTATGGTTTTTTAATGGTGCCTTACTTCAGCAAAATACTGGTTTACTCGTAAATGCCCAGCAAGGAAAAACGAAAGCGTTACGACAAATACGCTTTGAAAAGGGTAATGAGATTAATACGCAAATTTTGCTGCCCTATGTGCTGGAAGCGATTGAAAACCAGAAACTGGGAAAAACAATAAAAGCCTCCCGAAAACAGGAACTTATTATTCCGCCCGAATTAAATTCGGCTTTGAAAAACGATGCGGAATTAGACGAATCTTACTGCCAGTTAACCTGTAGTAAGCAAAAAGAATATGCTAATTATATCAGCGCGGCTAAAAAAGAAACCACACGCGCTAAGAGATTAGAAAAAATAATCCCAATGATAAAAAAAGGGGTGGGCTTACAGGATAAGTATTAATGATTAGCATGGAATCTCGCCAAAGAAAATACTGGTTAATTTGCACTGCTAAAGATCACGTTCAATCTGCTATCTAACAAAAATCGCAAAAGTAAACTAAGGCAAAAAGTTTCGGTTACAAAAAATGAAACAAGGAGATTACATCATCTTTTATTCTTCTAAAGAAAAAATTAATCCTCACGAAAAATGCCAAAAATTTACAGGCATCGGCAAATTACCGGATGATAAGGTTTTTTAACAAAAAGTGGTACTAATGAATTTATTCCCTGGCTTAGAAATATGATTTCTATAGAAAGTGACGAAATGGATATTAAGCCTTTAATCTGCGATTTAGAATTTATCCCCAATAAACAACAATGGGGTTTCCCATAAGGATTTTAAAACTATTTCAGTAAAAATGCTTAGAAACACCAAGGATCATTCATAAAAAAAACCTTTAGAAATTTCTAAAGGTTTTTTTATTCTTTAAAAGAGTATCTTATTTTTTCTCTTCTTTTGCTGGTTTTGCCGGCTCGTTAAGCTTTTGGCTCATTTCTAGAGAAATTGAAGATTTATCGAAAGTGATTTTTCCGGCCCCGGTTTCAATGATTACCGCATTGTTTTTTTCACTAAAATCTACAATTTTACCATGCATTCCGCTTTTGGTAACTATTCGATCTCCTTTTTTTAATTCAGAAATAAAGTTCTTCTCCTGTTTCGCTTTCTTCATTTGCGGACGTATCATAAAAAAATACACCACGGCAAACATTAAGATTAACGGAAGAAACTGTTGTATTTGCTCCATATATATTCAATTCTCGCTTTTAGCTTGTTTTATCAGCTTCAACAAAAGCTTTAATTTTAATTTGCTCCTGCCCTTTTTCTGTATTTGCAGAAATAGTCACTGTTTTTTGAACCTGTCCTCTACCCGATCCATTATATTTTACGAGCATTTCTCCAGTTTCACCCGGTTGGATAGATTCATTTTTATGATATTCAGGCACAGTACATCCGCAAGTACTTTTTGCATTAGTAATTACTAACGGTGCTCTACCTGTATTGGTAAATGTAAAAACATGCTCTACCGGTTCTCCCTGTGGGATATTCCCAAAATCAAACTCGGTTTCATCGAATGTTAGTTCAGGATATACCGTAGCTTTAGAGTCACGTGCTGCCGCTGCATCTACATTCTCGGCTTTCACCTTTTCTGAAGCGCTGCTTCCAGCATCTTTACAAGAAGTGAAGAACATGGTTCCCACTGCTGCTATTATTAAAATTCCTTTTTTCATAATGTGTATAAATTTGAGGTTTAAAATTAAGAAAAAATCTAGACTACATAAGGCCACGCCCTATTTTATTTAATTTCCCATCTGTTTTGTACTCTTTAGAAAGCTTATCAAGAATTCCGTTTATAAAAATACTACTTTTTGGGGTACTATATTCTTTACTTATCTCAAGATATTCATTTATAGTTACTTTCACCGGAATTGATGGGAACTCTAAAAATTCACAAATCGCCATTTTTAAAAGCACCGTATCAATTTCAGCAATCCGGTCTTTATCCCAATTTGGCGTTTTCCCCTGCATTTCTTCGGAAAGTTTTGCGTCTTTAAGATACGTTTTCCTGAAAAGATTTACCGCAAATTCTTTATCGTCGATCGATTTGAATAACTTAGGAAGCTTATCTTCTGGCGTTGCTGTTTGCTTTAATTTCTGAAGCATTTTTACCACCGCCGTATTCACTAAAGGAAGATCGTCCAGCCAGGTTAATTTTTTATCTTCAAAATAATCATAAATCTTGTCGTTTGGCGCAATTACTTTTTTAAAGATCGCAAGAATAAAATCTTTATCTTCTTTAAAAGAATTATCTCTGGTTTCCATATAATCGGCAAACGCGTCACTTTCCTTGATCTCGTTCCATAAAATGGCTACATACTCGTCATCAAACTTCCAGTGATTAAGTTTACGATCGTCGATAATTTGCTCTAACTGGGTATTTTGCTCTAAAATTTCAAAAACCGCATTCTGAACAAATTTCCGGTTTGGATCTTTATCTTCTTTGGTTGCGAGATGTTTTTGTTGGGAACGCTCTAAAAAAGTTTCGGCATGCGCCTTAATTTCGGTTAACAAACTTAGCTGAAGCACAAAAAGATCGTACATCTCTTCCATGCTTTTTAGCAGGAATTTCTCCTCGCTCGCAAGATTGTCATTTTCACTTTGGTTGAATGCATATAGGGATTGCATTACCTTAACTCGAATATGTCTTCTTGTCAACATAATTGTAAAAGAACTTTTTTAGAATTTAAAAAGGGCGAAAGATTATTCTTTCGCCCTGCAAAAATACCAATATTTTGATTCTAGCTACTTTAAACTTGAATTTTTTCTGTCTTCAATTCTTTGCTTGGCAATTTTAAGTGCCGCAAAGTGTGTTGTCATGTCTTCTTTAGCCGCTGTTTCAAGGATTTGCAGTGTGGTATTATAGATATTTTCAGTCTTAGACATAATCTCCTTTCTGCTATATTTTTCTAATTCGGCATACACATTTATAATCCCTCCGGCATTAATTAAGAAATCTGGAGCATAAACGATACCACGCTCGCGTAAAATCTGGCCATGTTTTACCTCATCAGATAATTGATTATTGGCAGCACCGGCAACAACTTTACAGTTAAGTCGGTTTACGGTATCATCGTTAATGGTAGCTCCTAAAGCACAAGGTGCATAAATATCTACATGAGCGCTATACACATCGTTTTCCTCAAAAATAACAGCTCCGTATTTATTGCGAACTTCCTGTAAGCGCTCTTCACTAATATCACTAATATATACTTTAGCACCATCGCTGGTTAAATACTCTACTAAAGTCTCGCCAACATGACCTATTCCCTGCACCAATACAGAGCGTCCTTCTAATTCGTCTGTACCAAACTGATATTTAGTAGCAGCTTTTATTCCCATAAATACACCGTAAGCGGTAACAGGTGATGGATTCCCTGATCCTCCTCTTTCTTCAGAGATCCCGGTTACATAAGGAGTCACGTCCCTAACAAGATCCATATCTGCAGTTTCCATCCCAACATCTTCTGCAGTAATGTATTTTCCGCCCAGAGAATTTACATATTCTCCAAACTTCATCATTAGCTCTGGAGTTTTTTGGGTTTTGGCATCACCTATAATAACAGCTTTACCACCGCCAAGGTTTAAACCGGTAATGGCACTTTTAAATGTCATCCCACGTGATAAACGTAATACATCATTTAATGCTTCCCATTCACTGGTATAATTCCACATTCTGGTTCCACCTAAAGCCGGTCCCAAAACTGTATTGTGAATACCTATTATTGCTTTTAATCCTGTATCTTTGTCGTTACAAAAAACAACCTGTTCATGATTATCGAACGAAAGCTGTCCAAATACCGGTGCAGCTTTTTTAAGTTCGTTAGCATTTAAAACATCAACTTGCATAATTTGCGGGTTTTTAAATTAATGTCATTTTTTTTAAATATTCTAAAAATGACGACACAAAAATAGGAATATTTTAATTTTACACCATTAAATTATGGTTAAAATAACATATTCTTAAAATTAGAGATTTATTTTAAGGATGAAACATTTAAGAACACTCAATAAATTCTTTTTAAAATATAAATGGAAATTACTTTTGGGACTGGTCGTAACCATCATTTCCAGAATTTTTGGCTTGTATTTTATACCTCTTATAGGAAATTCTACCGATGCTATCGAGCAGTATATTAATGGACAGATTACAGGCTACGATTCTCTAAAAGCTGAATTATTAAAAAACATCCTGCTGTTAGCAGGAACAACCTTAATTTCTGCATTTTTCACCTTCCTTATGCGACAAACCTTTATTGTAGTTTCGCGACATATCGAATACGACTTAAAAAATGTGGTGTACAAACACTACCAGGAATTATCCCTTAATTTCTATAAAAAGAACCGCACCGGGGATTTAATGAACCGTATTAGCGAAGATGTCACCAAAGTAAGAATGTATTTGGGGCCGGCCATAATGTATACGGTAACCACGCTTACTTCAACAATTGTTGTATTGATTTTTATGATCCAGGCAGCACCAGAACTTACACTTTATACTGTAATCCCACTGCCCATTTTATCATTTGCGATCTATAAGTTAAGTGTCGCCATTCAAAAACGCAGTACAGTAGTTCAGCAATATTTATCTAAACTGAACACTTTTACACAGGAAAGTTTTAGCGGGATCGCGGTCATAAAATCTTATGGATTAGAACCACAAACCGACAGTAATTTTACCGATCTTTCAAACACCAGCAGAGATAAGAATATCGATCTGGTAAAAGTACAGGCCTTTTTCTTTCCGCTTATGGTACTTCTTATCGGGATAAGCAACGTCCTTGTTATTTATGTAGGAGGGCGCCAGTACATTACCGGGCAGATTGATAACCTTGGGGTGATTGTAGAATTTTTATTGTATGTAAATATGCTTACCTGGCCGGTAGCTTCGATAGGATGGGTAACCTCTTTGGTTAAACAGGCTGAAGCTTCCCAGGAACGAATCAATGAATTTTTGGATAGCGAGCCAGAAATTAAAAACCATAAAGAAACCGAAGATCCAATTAAAGGCAAAGTGAACTTAAAGAACGTAACATTTACGTATGAAGACACCAATATTACCGCATTAAAAAATATCTCTTTTGAAGTAAACCAGGGGGAAACCTTAGCAATTATCGGTAAAACAGGATCTGGCAAATCTACTGTACTCGATCTTATAGGGAGATTGTATGATGTTGAAGAAGGATCGATTGAGGTTGATGGTATCAACATAAAAAACCTGAATCTGGATAACTTAAGAAGAAATATAGGATATGTACCACAGGATGCATTTCTGTTTAGCGATTCGATTAGAAACAATATTAAATTCGGAAAAGACAATGCAACCGATGAAGATGTGATCGAAGCAGCTAAAACGGCTTCTGTACATAAAAACATTAAAAACTTTAGCAAAGGTTACGATACCGTACTTGGTGAACGTGGTATCACCTTATCTGGTGGGCAAAAACAACGGGTTTCTATCGCCAGGGCAATTATACAAAATCCGCAAATTCTGCTTTTTGACGATTGCCTTTCAGCAGTAGATACTGAAACTGAAGAAGCTATTCTTAGCAATCTTTTCAAAATTTCGCGGGATAAGACCACAATTATCGTGAGTCACAGAATTTCTTCAGCAAAAAATGCAGACAAGATAATTATTCTTGAAGACGGAAATATCGTACAACGAGGCAGTCATGAAGAATTGATTAAAATAGACGGATATTATAAAGAACTGTATGCAAAACAGTTAAATGAGAAAGAAATGTGAAAATTTCTTGTAAGATGTTAATTTTTTTTAGATTTTTGAAAGCAACTTTACTAAACCATTTAAAGAATTATATTTTATGAGCGACAAGGGATTGATGGAGAAAGAAGAAATATTCTCTAAAGTACTAAGAGCAGGAAGAAGAACTTACTTCTTTGATGTGAGAGCCACTCGTGCCAGCGACTATTACCTTACTATCACAGAGAGCAAGAAATTCACCAATGACGATGGATCTTTCTATTACAAAAAACACAAAATCTACCTTTACAAAGAAGATTTTGCCGGTTTTGCAGAAATTCTTCAGGAAATGACAGATTTTATTCTTGATGAAAAAGGAGAAGAAGTAATAAGTGAGCGTCACCAAAAAGATTTTAAACCTTCTTACGAAGGCACCAGTGCAGTTGAAGCCAAAACTGCTCCAGAAAATTTTACTGATGTTAGCTTTGACGATATCTAAAAAATTACACTTAAATTGTTAACCGCCTCCTAACCAGAGGCGGTTTTTTGTTTTATACCTCAATATTTTAAATTATGAAGAAAATTTTTACTCTTTTTTTTATTATTTCATCACTTGGTTTTCAAGCCCAGGATTTCGACACGCTAAGCCTGGATTATTATTTACCAAAAAACGTTAGTTATAATGCCGATATCCCAAAACCACAGGACATTATAGGGTTTGTACCGGGACAGTGGCATGTAAGCCATGATCGATTGGTAAATTACATGAGCAAACTTGCTGAAATTTCCCCACGCATCAGCATAGAAAACCGCGGCACCTCTTACGAAGGACGCCCCCTTTTATTGCTTACAATTTCTTCAGAAGAAAATATTCGGAATATCGACCAAATTCGGCAGCAGCATAAAGCCTTGGTTGAAGAAGGCTCCGCCAATCTTAATACCAAAGAGATGCCCATTGTAGTGAATCAGGGATTTTCTATCCACGGTAACGAACCCAGCGGAGCCAATGCAGCACTACTTGTCGCTTATTATTTAGCGGCGGCTGAAGGTGATGAAATTGAAGAAGTACTGGATCACACCATTATTCTTTTTGATCCTTCTTTTAACCCAGATGGATTGCAACGCTTCGCCTATTGGGCCAATACCAATCGTAGTGCCAATATTAATGCCGATCCACAAGACCGCGAATACGATGAAGTTTGGCCGGGTGGCCGTACCAATCACTATTGGTTTGACCTTAACCGCGATTGGCTGCCGGCACAGTTACCAGAATCACAGGCCAGAATTAAAACCTTTCATAAATGGTATCCCAACATTCTTACCGATCATCATGAAATGGGTTCTAATGCTTCCTTTTTCTTTCAGCCGGGAATTCCGTCCAGAACACATCCTTTAACGCCAGATCTCAATCAGGAACTCACTCAGGAAATCGGGAAATATCACGCCGCCGCTTTTGATAAATTAGGAAGCTTTTATTTTACGGAAGAAAGTTATGATGATTTTTACTACGGAAAGGGTTCTACCTTTCCCGATATTAACGGAAGCATAGGGATTTTGTTTGAACAGGCGAGTTCTCGTGGCCATGCACAGGAAACCGATAACGGATTATTAACGTTCCCATTTACCATTAGAAATCAATTTACCGCTGCACTTTCTACTTTAGAAGCCGCAAAAAGCATGAGGGTGAAATTGTTGAATTATCAACGTGATTTTTACAATAATGCCAGGAGTTCGGCCGGTAAAGGTGCCTGGGCTTTTGGAAATGAGAAAGATGCCACCACAGCTTATCATTTAGCTGAAATCATGAAAAGACATCAAATCGAAATTCATCCGGTAGCCAAAGAATTCAGTAAAGACGGCCAAACCTATAAACCAGGTTCTGCTTATATCATTCCCAAGAATCAGAGGCAACATCGCCTGGTAGAAGCCATGTTCGAAAAAAGAACCCGTTTTGAAGATAGCCTATTTTACGATATTTCGGCATGGACACTCCCGTTGGCTTTTAATGTAGAGTATACCGAAGATGCACCATTGGATCATGCCGGAGCCATAATTGAAGAGCTTAAACAACCTGCAGTTCCTTCCGTAGAAAAAAGCTCTTATGCCTATGTGATGGAATGGCACGACTACAATGCGCCAAAAGCCCTGAACATGATCCTGGATAAGGGTTTGAGAGCCCGTGTGGCCATGAAAAAATTTGGCACAAAAAATAAAGAATATGACTACGGAAGTATCATGATCCCGGTTCAGAATCAAAAACTGGATAAAGAAGAACTTTTCGACTTTATAAAAAACGTTGCTAAAACGGCTAATATTGAGATCGATGCGGTGGGCACCGGTTTAACATCAGGAATTAACCTTGGTAGCCGCTTTTTTGTTCCGATAGAACATCAGGAAATTGCTCTTTTAGTTAGCGAAGGGATCACACCTTATGATGCCGGTGAAATTTGGCATTTATTTGATCAACGATACGACATTAAAGTTACCAAACTAAACACCCGTAACTTTGGGCGTGCCGATCTTAGCCGATATACCGATATTATTTTAGTGAACAGCTGGGGGACAGCTCTGGATAAAAATGATACCGAAAAACTTAAAACCTGGATTAAGAACGGGGGGACTTTAATTGCGTACAGAAATGCATCCCGTTACCTAATTGCCAACAACCTACTGGACATTAAAACAAAAAGTGATCCTATCACTGCTAAAAACATTAGTTTTGAGCAGCGCAGCGATTTCTACGGAGCTCAGGGTATTGGCGGTGCCATTTTTGAAGCAAAATTAGACCGTTCCCACCCTATTAATTTTGGGTATAAAAACGATCGGCTGGCACTTTTTAGAAATACAACCATTTTTGTTGAAGCTGATGAACAGAGCTATAATAATCCGATTCAGTATACCAGTGATCCTTTATTAAGCGGTTATATAAGTGAAGAAAAAAATGAAGAGATAAAAAATACGGTACCTTTTAAAACAGGTGGCTTTGGCAAAGGAAAGGTCATTTATTTTACAGATAATACCAATTTTAGAGCATTTTGGTTCGGAACCAATAAATTATTGATGAATGCCATTTTCTTTGGCGATTACATGTAATACGAAGTTAAAAGTTAGATCGCTACGCTGTTAGACATTAGAAAATCGACTAAAGAAAAGAGATTTAAGAGTCAAGAATCAGGAATCAAGAACCATGAGGAGTATTGAATTTTAAATGCTGAATATTGAATGGTGTACGTCCCTGATATAGGTTGACCATAACAGGTTAAATCTATGAAGTCAACAATCAAATTAATTCAAAAGTCCCGTAAGTATTCAGAGGCTTTTAAAAAATCTATTGTAAAAGATTTTGA
>NZ_JAKHSK010000089.1 GCF_023499215.1 Zunongwangia pacifica | reverse complement strand
ACGAGATGGCTAGGTGGAGAAATCAGCCGACGTCATAGTAGCCAGCCTCCTGATAGGTTGGTGAAGGACTGAACGATAATGGTCCTCAATAAACGAGGGAGCAATCTTACGCTACGGATAGTGTTCCAGTAAGATAGTAGCCTTTGATTAAGCGGGACAGCGAATCGATTGTAATTATTTATGATTAAACAATTAACAAGTAAAAAGAACCTAAACGCAGCCTATCGGCAGGTGTACCGCAATAAAGGAGCAGCAGGAGTAGATGAAGTTCAAGTAACAGAACTAAAGTCTATTCTGAAAACTCACGGCAAGCAATACACCGAGCAGATAGAAAGGGAATCTTATCAGGTGTCTCCGATATTGGGAGTTGAAATACCAAAAAGCAATGGGAAGAAGCGATTACTCGGTATTCCCACAGTTGTCGACAGGGTAATTCAACAAGCATTGCAACAAGCACTGCAACCTGTATTTGAGCCAAGCTTTCACAAGCATAGTTATGGGTTCAGACCAAAGCGCAACGCCCACGGGGCTATTGCACAAAGCCTTGACAATATCAACTCCGGTTATCAGTACATAGTGGATATCGACTTAAAGAGCTTCTTTGATGAAGTGGAACACTATGTTCTTTTGGAGTTGATTTATAAAAAGGTAAAGTGCAAGCCAACGATGAAGCTGTTGCGTTCATTTCTTAGAGCGCCAATACTGATTGACGGCAAACTGCATAAACGCAGAAAAGGAGTTCCGCAAGGTTCTCCTTTAAGTCCACTGCTTTCCAATATTCAACTCAACGAGTTGGACAAAGAACTGGAAAAACGTGGACATCGTTATGTAAGATACGCCGATGATTTCAGTATTTACGTCAAAAGTAAGAAATCCGCAAAACGTGTAGGTAACAGTATTTACAAGTTTTTGCGAGACAAACTCCAGCTTCCAATAAATAGGGAGAAGAGTGGCGTACGTAGGCCTTCTGCCTTTCAGGTATTAGGGTTTGGTTTTGTGCCAACCTATAAGAAAGGGGAAAAAGGTAAGTATCAACTGGTGGCTGGATCGTCAAAGTGGAAGGAGTTTAAAGGAAAGCTTAAACACCTGACCAAAAAGACGATACCCGCGAGTTTTGAAGAACGAATCCAACGAATTAACTTGTTGATCCGAGGCTGGATAAATTATTTCAAACCTGCATCCATTCAGGGAAAGCTTAAAAAGCTGGAAGAATGGCTGCGGAATCGTTTACGGTATTGCATCTGGCACCACTGGAAAAAGCCCGAACGAAAACGGAAAAACCTGATTCGGTTGGGAATTAACCCAGACCATGCCTACGCTTGGAGCCGTACCAGAATGGGCGGTTGGGCAGTTGCCAAGAGTCCTATTTTGCGTACCACCATTACCGTAGAACGCTTAAAAATGAAAGGTTATGTTAGTCTAATCGAATACTACAATCGATGAGTTTCATTGTTGAACCGCCCAGTACGAGACCCGTACGCTGGGTGGTGTGAGGGGTGCACTCCGTCATTTGATGGCGGAGCCATCCACTCGATTGGCAAATGTCATTTTCTCGAATTAATTGAATTTTCTATTCTACCCATTCGGATAAAGTTTCTTTTATCTCCCAGTTTCCATTTTGCTTGATACCGATTAAAGCAATTCCTGAGTGTAGCGTCCCTATTTTCATGAAACATATTGTCCTAGTTTTGTCAAAAATTGGTGGAGTAATCATTATATATTTATCTGAATTTTTATTTAAGTAACCCGTAGTGCATTTATAAAAAGTTGTGCAAACTGCTAAAAGGCAGTAAATTGTAGTTACCACACAAACAATTTCTATGCACAACTTTCAAACAAATTACGATAAAATTTTAGAGGTTT
>NZ_JAKHSK010000088.1 GCF_023499215.1 Zunongwangia pacifica | reverse complement strand
ATTTAATTCACCCTATAGATTAGTTCATAATCGTGGGCAGTTACGAACATGGGAGTATTAGTTATTGGTTCTTCCATTTTTGAATATGTTAATCTAAACAGTTCTTGAAGTCTAAGAATGACTAACAATTCACACACTTCATAAGCTTTTTGAATATTCGGTTCTTTAAATCGGTCATTTTCATGAACGTCTTGAAAAACCTTCTGAATATCTTCAAGTCCGGTGATTGTAAAATCACCTGTTGTCGAATCATAGAAATCGCACAACCAATTCCAATCATCTCCGCCTATTTCTTTAAATGAAAACAAATCAATAAACCACCTATCATAGTTAATTGTAAATCCATTCATTTCACAATAATACGCAGCGGGTCTAAAATCTGTAGGCTTTCCAAAAACTGATTTTATTAGGCCTTTTGGTTTATTTAAAATCTGAGATGTAGATTTATGGAAGTTTTGAATATGAACCTTCAAATCATGTGCTAAGTGTAAAATATCTTTACCAATCATTTTGTGGAAATCCGTCTCTGGAATCTTGTTTAACTCTGATTCCGCAAGCTGAATTGCACCATTAAGCTCATTTTTCGCTACCAGTTTTCTTAGTTTATCCTCTAACTCAAAATTCATAATTTCAATTTTGCAGGTTGTTTCTTAAAGTAGGCCATAACGGTTTGATAGGCTAACAATAAATTATCTTATAAAGGCAAGTCGGTAACCCCTATAATTTTATCTGGTCAGGTCACAGTATATTCATCTTCGACTTTAGCATCGATAACAGTGCTTCATTGTTGGCAAGTGATTTTACTTTAAAACTTTTTCATAATTAGAATTTACTAAATCTCGTATCAGATCAGAATTATGCTGATTTATTAAAATAATTAATCCCCAATTAGATTTCTTATCATACGCAAGGATCGAAGAACCTGAAAATGTATCGCCTGTCTTGTAAAAAAATATATCATCTCCACTTCTTGCTCTTTCTTGGCCCAAACCTACTTCTCTTTGTGTGTTTTTGTAAAAAGTGTTTTCTGTTATTTCAGTTGCCTCGCCAATTTGTCCTTTACCAGTAAGAAGAATTTTTAGCAATTTTGACATATCTGATGTATTTGACTTAAGTAAACCAGCGGGTGCAGTTATGGAATTCCAATTAAAATACTCTTGTTCTAATCCATCTATATCGTAGCCAGTCACTCTGTTTTCCACATCAAATTTCGCTGTATATGTACTTGTCATTTGAGCCGGATCAAGTATTTTTTCTTTTAAAATATTTTCAAATTCCTCGTTGTAAACTTCTTCTAATATCATTCCCATTAGAGTATAGCTGATATTTGAATATCTATAATTCCCATAATCGGATAACGAGGTGCTGTCATTTATGATGGAATGAATGGTTTCTTCGCTTATGTCTAAGGGTTGTTTAGGTTTTAACTCCATTAATTTTTTGAAATCAAAATCGGGCAAACCTGATTGATGAGAAGCTAAATCAGAAATTTTAATTTTGTGTCTTATTTTTTCTGGTAGTTTATAGTCTTGTGGTAAATAATTATCTATGAAATCATCAATTTTTAATTTTCCTTCTTTCTGAGCTTGTGCAATTAAATTTGCAGTTAACAATTTCGTGATAGAACCAATTTCATAAATTGTATTTTCATTTACGTTCAAATTACTTTTTCTGCTAAGATTTCCATAATTAAAGAAATATTCTTCTCCGTTATCGATGAAGCCTATACTAATTGCTACATCTGGATTTTTTTCATGGATAATTTTACTGATTGAATCAACTCCTTGTGCTCTTGATTGTGCGATTGTAAATTGACTTGTTAATAAAAGAATATATAAGCTGATGAAAATTTTCATTGATAGATTTTTAATATACGTCTGGAATGAGAATTGTTGTTACCGAAATCCTCGTTAAAATTTTTTGCCAACGGCAGT
>NZ_JAKHSK010000087.1 GCF_023499215.1 Zunongwangia pacifica | reverse complement strand
TTTTGGAAATGGGCCTGGATATTATCAGTGTCAAAGATTTACTGGGACACGCAGATATCCAAACTACGCTCACCTACCTACACGTGGCACAACTAGGTAGACAGAAGCCGTTCAGTCCGCTGGACCGGCTCTACAAGGAGTAGTCTTGAAACCTGCTACTTATGAGGTGGCCCAGGTACTGGAAAGAAACACAGCATCTTTATCCAACTATTGTTATAACAGCTGGCAACTAAGAACCCTTCACGCCTTGCGCAAATGCCGTACTGCTGCCCTGGGGGGGCATATCGATCGCTGTAACCATCCTTCCTGCCACAGGCTCCATCTTAGTTACAATAGTTGCCGCAACCGCCATTGTTCCAAGTGCCAGGGACATAAAAAAGAGCAGTGGATCCGGGCACGGGAAGAAGAACTCCTAAACGTGCCTTACTTCCACGTGGTATTCACATTGCCATCAGCCCTCCACCGGCTATGCCTGTATGAACCTAAAAAAATGTACGGGCTACTGTTTAAAACGGCATGGGAGGTAATCAAGGACTTTGCCTCCAACCCTAAATTTTTGGGTGCCAAACCAGGGATGATCGCCATCCTGCACACCTGGGGCCAGAACCTTTCTTTGCACCCGCACCTGCACTGTATTGTTCCCGGGGGTGGTATTACTAAAAACGGCAAATGGAGATCTGCAAAAAGCAACGGCAAACCGGGCTACCGCAGGGCACGCTACCTGTTCCCGGTCAAGGCTATGAGCACCGTTTTTAGAGCTCGTTTTGTGGCTTCCCTTCGCAAGGAACTTCCACCACAATCCAGGGACTTCTATGAAAGCCTGTTCAAACACCACTGGGTAGTTTACTGCAAGCGTCCATTTTTAGGCCCCGTACAGGTGGTGGAATACCTTGGCCGTTATACCCACAAGATCGCCATCAGTAACCACCGGATAAAAAACCTGGATAATAAAGGCGTTACTTTTTCTGTCAAAGATTACCGTCACGGGGGAAGGAAATCTCTGTTAGGTTTATCCGATCCAGAATTCATCAGGCGGTTCGCACTTCACGTACTTCCCAAAGGTTTTGTTCGCATCCGCCATTATGGAATCTTGAGTTCCTATCACAAAAAAATCAGCCTTCCGGCCCTTCAGGCGATCCTGGGGTCTGTACAGCTGAAGGAAAAAGAGCCTTTACAGCACAGGGTGTGCCCGGATTGTAAGAAAGGAAAGCTCATTACCATTGCCACCTTTACGGCACGTGGCCCACCAGAGCACTGGCTGGAAAAATTAAAAAGACAAACAAATAGAGACCAGAAGAAAAACAGCTCCCCAAAAGCGTAAGGGGCGAACTATGGCTTAAAACGATCAAAATGACACTCAATCCTGTAAGTACCAGTGAAGGAACATAGTAAAAAGCAGTTGCACTTTAGGTCAATAACCAAAAGCCGATATCTTGCATAGAGACAAGATTTACTATCCGACAAATACTACCTCCTAAAAATAGACTAATCCCCATATATGGCTAACCGGCAAAGTCCCGATAGCCATCGGGACGGTTTAGTCAACAGTGCGTTCATGTTCGGCCGTTCCGGCCACACGAACGCTTAGTTATTGTGTGTAGTTATTTTTTCGGTTCAATAACTTTTGGCAGAACACGAGTATAACATCTAACATTTACTTTCCGATTTTTATAAGTCGATTTAGTCAGATTTAATTCCGTAACAGCTTTTTTAATGCCTTTTTCAAATTCAGGTGCACTTGGATATCCTTTAGTAGCAATATCATACACGTTTCCTTTTTTATCAACCGTAAACCAAACATACATTTCACCAGAATATTCATAGTCTTTTTCAATCAGAGTCAAAATTTGGTCACGTAAACCTTTTTCCAAACATTGCGTTCTTTCTTTTTCATCCGAAATTCTGTCGCAATCACTTTCGAAAGGTGTTTTGTCAACCATTGTAAAGTGAACGGTTTTTCCGTTTTTCTTTTTTACAAGTTTTAAGTCAGATTGAGAATGGATTATCGAGATATTTAAAATTCCAATAATAAAAGTCAAATAAATTAATTTCAATTTCATCGTAGTTTCAGGTTTTCTTTAATTACACACAACGTTTGCGGTAAGTGTAGTAGCACTAATTAAAGCGCAAAAGCCTACCTGTTTCCAATTAATTTTAATGAATATAACAATATTTCATGAAACCCATACAGCTATTACATTTACCGCTTGT
>NZ_JAKHSK010000086.1 GCF_023499215.1 Zunongwangia pacifica | reverse complement strand
TGCAAAAAACGGTCATAGTATACCACCCTGGCCGGATGAAAGTGAACCACCTTGGCCGGGTCAACGTGAGCCACTTTAGCCGGGATAAAGTGAGCCACTAAAAAGTCGATTCTATTTGTAAGGAACCAAATGTCTTTTTTTGTAAAAAAGACCATGGCCAACAAACAAATAGATATGCGAAAAGTAAAACAGATTTTTACGTTATACAGCCAGGGCGTGAGTAAACGCCAGATAAGTTTGAGGCTGGGTTTATCACGTAACACCATCACTAAGTACATCGCCTTTTTTCAGCGTTACCAGTTTACAAGCTACGAGGTCTCTGCCATGACCCTTGAAGAGTTACACAGGCTTTTTAAGTCCGATCAAAAACCAAAGAGTGCTCAATTGCTTACCCTGGAGAAGTACTTTCCCTATTTTGATAAGGAATTGCGTAAGACGGGAGTAACCAGGCAACTGCTCTGGCAGGAGTATTACGCAAAACATCCTGATGGCTTTAAGTTATCCCAGTTCAAGTACTGGTACCATCAGTGGACCAAAGAAGTATCACCAGTGATGCACCTTACCCATAAGGCCGGCGATAAGCTATTTATTGATTACACCGGCAAGAAACTTAGCATTGTGGATCGTGACACCGGAGAAGTGCAGGATCTGGAAGTTTTTTTGTGCGTTTTGGGCAGTAGCCAATATACCTATGTGGAAGCCTCGCCGAGCCAAAAGAAAGAAGATTTTATACGTAGCGTGGAGAATGCACTTTGGTTTTATGGAGGAGTACCCAATGCCCTGGTACCTGATAACCTGAAATCCGCGGTAACCAAAGGGAGCCGTTATGAACCCAAGGTCAATGAGACCTTCTCTGATTTTGCGGAATATTATGAAACCGCCGTACTGCCCACAAGAACATATAAACCCAGGGATAAGGCCATCGTAGAGAACGCTGTACGGATAATATATACCAGGGTATTTGCACCGCTACGCCACCAGACCTTCCATAGCGTACCAGAAATCAATAAGGCCATACTCGAACTTCTGAAAACACATAATGAAATGTCCTTCCGGGGAAGAGAGTACTCCCGACGTTCTTTATTCGACCAGGTGGAGAAACAGGAATTAAAATCTCTGCCCTTAAAGCGATATGAAATAAAAGCCTATGCCAATGGTACCGTGCACAAGAACAGTCACATCTATTTTAGTAAAGACAAGCATTACTATAGCGTACCCTACCAGCATATAGGAAAACGTATCAAAATCATCTACTCCGATAGCCTGGTGGAGGTATTCTATAAATTTGAACGCCTGGCTGCACATCCAAGAGAGAAAAAGAAATACGCCTACACTACGGTTAAGGAACACATGCCATCACACCATAGGTTTGTAAGTGAATGGAGCCCTGAAAAGTTTATCGCCTGGGCAGCTCATATCGGAATACACTGTAAAGCGTATATCATTGAAATACTGGATAAAAAACAACATCCGGAACAATCCTATAAATCCTGTTTAGGTATACTACACCTGGCAAAGAAGGTAGGAAACCTGCGCCTGGATAATGCTTGTAAGAGAGCTTCTGATTATGGGGCATATAATTACAACATTATTGATCGCATCCTAAAAAAAGGCTGGGATAATCTCGATGAAAACCTCGAAGAGGAAATAGTCCTGCCCGATCACAAGAACATCCGGGGAGGCCATTACTACAAATAGAAATAAACCAGTAAAACCAAGTATATGAATACGCAAACCTTAGAACAAATGAAACAATTAAGGCTCCACGGTATGATCAGGGCCTTTAGCTCCAGTTTATCCCCGCAGAGCGTGGATTACACCAATGATGAACTCATAGCTTATCTCATTCAGTCAGAATGGGACGATCGCCAGAACCGAAAGGTAGAACGCCTAACTAAGACAGCCCGCTTCAGATATAGCGCCGTTATGGAAAATATCGATTATACTCACGACCGGAATATCGATAGAAACCAAATACAACGTTTTGCAACCTGCGACTTTATAACACAAAAGGATAATATTTTAATCACAGGCAGCACCGGAGCAGGAAAAAGCTATATGGCATCCGCCATAGGGCATCAGGCCTGTTCCCTAGGCTTCAAAACGTTGTACTTCAACACTTCTAAACTCTTTACCATGCTTAAAACATCCAAGGCCGATGGCTCTTATTTAAAGCAGGTAAACAAGATCGAAAAACAGGATCTGCTCATACTTGACGACTTTGGACTTAAAGGTCTGGATAATATTAACAGGCACTCCCTGATGGAAATTATTGAAGATAGGCACGGAAAAAAATCTACTATAATAGCCTCCCAGTTACCGGTAGAGGCCTGGCACGAGATCATTGGAGAACAGACCATTGCAGATGCCATATTGGATCGTCTGGTTCATACGGCTCACAGAATAGATATCAAAGGGGAATCAATGAGGAAAAAACTTAAAAATAAATAGTAAATTTAACCACAGTAGAATCGATTTTGAGCACTTAGTTTGCTATGCTCACTTTCCTCCGGCGCATGTGGTTCACTTTGACCGGCTCATCCA
>NZ_JAKHSK010000085.1 GCF_023499215.1 Zunongwangia pacifica | reverse complement strand
TTACTAAACAGGTTTGATACTACCGTGGCAAGCTGGAAAGGGTTTAACTATCTTGCTTTTATTGTATTAGCCTTGAAAAAGTTCAAACCCTTCAAAAAGGAAAAAGTTTAAACGAGTTCAATAGTATAATTAAGTCTAATTTATGTCATATTGAATTTTTTTTAATATCGAAGTCTTTATAGTAAACAACACCATCGAAAATTTGATATATCTAAAAGATAAAGAATTGTGAGCATGTTTGCTAAGGATGATGTGGACTATCTGCGCATACTTTATGAACGCTATCATCGGTGAATCTATAACATTTTTATCCAGATAATTTCTGGATATTCTGGATCGCTGTTAAATTTAGCTTATAAACATTTTAAAACTTAAAAAAGCGATGTGGTCATGAGAAACATTCTGAAGCAACTGAATTATAAGTTTCTGATAAGAAAGGTATCTTTTGAGGGAATAAAAAGAATTGAAACAAACTAATTACCTGTTACAGCTTTGCGTGAAGTTGTATTTAATGCTTTGGTGAATTGTAATTATACGGGAGCACCAACACAAATCAGAGTTTATGAAGATAAGATTGTTTTCTGGAATGAGGGACTTTTACCTCAAGGGTTAAGTTGTAGAAGCATTAAAAGGTTTCCATGCTTCAAAACCGAGAAATATACCTATAGCTGATGTTTGTTTTAAAGGTGGCTATATTGATTCTTAGAGGTATGGAATGTTGAAAAAATATAACGTCAGTAAAGAAGTGGGGTTCGATGAACCCGAAATAAAAGAATTTTAAAATGGTTTATTGGTGAGGCTTTTCAAAAATAACCTGATTGCTGAACAGCTAAAAAAGTTTGGATTAAGTGAACGAAAAATCGCATCTATTGAGTATATAAAAGAAAAACTGAAATTACAAACAAAGAGAATCAGGAGTTAAATTCAGTAGCCAAACCAACTGCGACCAGAGATTTTGCAGAACTAGTTGACGAGTTTAATTTTTTTTAAAACACCGGCAAAGGGGCTGGAAGCTATTATAAAATAATTGGCTCTTTTTAAATTGATATTCTATATAATGAGTTTGGGGTTTAATAAGGTGAGCCGCTCCAAATGAAGGATTCTAAAAGCTACATGTTTGGTCAGGCCTGTTCCTTTATAAAGGAGTAGAATGGATGGAGCCTTTTAGTATCCAGAAATGGCAGGAATGGGAAGCTATCTTGAATGCTATTATTCATAAAGACTATTCTAGTACATATAACTTTCTTCGTGTTTATGATGATCGATTATATTTATGGAATCCGGGAAATTTGCCAGAAGAATTTGACAATTGATAAACTAAAATAAGAACATTTGTCATATTTCCGAAATCGAAATATAACCAATACCTTTTTTAAGCGGTCTATATAGAATTCTGGTGAAGAGGAATAAATAAAACTATCGATGCTTGTACAGAGGATGGACTGCCCGAACCTGTTATCGTGGAAGATCAAGGTGAAGTAAGTATTATTTTAAATAACAAGAACTTCCTACTAGAGGTCAATGCTTAATTATATATTAAGCAACATAGTTCTATAAATAATTCAGAATATCAACGACTTGAGAATATATCCAAACGAATGGCTACCTTGACTTATAGGATCAACTAAATAAAGAGCTGATTGAAAGAAATGGAACAACTGATGAACTTCTTATATTTTCCGAACTTAAACAGCAATATGGGCGTAAAGGAACCAAACGGGTCGCAATGGAGTCATGAATTATCAGATTATTCGCAATTAATAGTAGCAATATATGTGAAGTTATGTTTTTATAGGTTTTTATCTCAAAACGTATTTGCGGATTTACCATCAAAGAATATAATTTAATTGTTGAATTTAGATAGAAGAAACCTGTGTAACCTTACTAATAGTAAGGTTTTTAGCTACTTCATTAGTAATACTAATTAGTAATTTTGGTACGATTAATTATTTCCTTTACAAAATGCTAATTATGAAAAATTGGAATTTTTTGTGGCTATTAAGTATTTTATTTATAAATAACTTAATAGCCCAAGAAGATATTATACCACCTTCACCGAATTCACAGGCTTTTCAAACCTTTGGAGATTATCCAGTTACTTATAATAATGGAGTGCCGGATATTTCAATACCACTTTATAATATTAAGTTCAAAGGAGGACAATTGCCAATAGTTTTAAGATATCATATAAGGAATGTAAAACCTGCCTATAATACTAATAAAATTGGCTTTGGATGGGTTTTAGATTATGGTGGAGAAATTAGTAGAACTATAAAGGGGCAACCAGATGACACTAGTATTCGTTTAGATGAAAGCTTTATTAATGGAAGCATAAATCAAAATCAGTGGGCAGATGTCCAAAAACTTGATTATGCAATTCAAGGGCAAAGAGACGGTGAGTATGATATTTTTAATTATTCTTTTCCTAATGGAAGCGGGAAATTCATTATTGAAAATCAAGGAAATAGTTATAATGCTAAACAGATAGAATATCATCCTTATGAATTTAATTTTTCTTTGGAGCCAGCTTCAAATACAGCTTCAGGAAATAGAATAAAAACAATAGGACTTATAGATGAACTGTGTTTATATACAAGATAAATTTAAGTTATTTTCGGTGTAATAGGTTTTTTGTGTAGCAATAGCAAAGGCCTGCTTTAAAAGTTTGTTGACCACCGCTATCAAAGCCAGTTT
>NZ_JAKHSK010000084.1 GCF_023499215.1 Zunongwangia pacifica | reverse complement strand
ATGCGCCCGACAGGATTGCTCACTATCAAAATGAGCTGTAAAAGTGAAGATATTCATTATATTGAATTTGAGGTGAATATAATCAAAATTAAAAAATTATGAGTATTTACGGATAATCAAACTCGAAAACACCTAAATAAAATTTTCTCATAAAAATCTCTTTTTTTTCGTTGCAACCATGGGGCGCAACCAAGATTGTGTCCACAGGCACACATCTTGAATTAGCACGCAATTTGATAAAAAGTACCTACTTCAAATTCGTGTACACTTTCTATGTGACACCCAATTTTAGGAATTTTCAGTAGCCACTTTATTTTCTTGTTCTATATTTTCCAATAATTCCGAGAGCTTATCGATTAAAGCCAATTCTTCCGATGGAATAAGCTGGATGATAAAATGAAGTACTTCCATAACATTTTGTTTGGGATTGGGTACTTCCTGATCACATATTTGTTGATTTTCTTCTAATGCAACAACACAAACCTTAATTAGGTTTATGATCAATAACATTAGATCGAAGTGACTGTTAACTCTATAATTGCCCTTATAGCATTTTCTTTTTCTACTGTTATCAGATGTTAAGTGCAGCATATGATGTTGCTTCAATTCCAGAAGCTTATTGATGAGTTTTTCCTTTTTCATAACGTTCTTGGTTTTTAAGGATTTCTTTTTTGAGTTTCTTGGGGAAATGAATGTAGTCCGTGTCGTTTTCCAGTATGGCTATAATTTGTTCCAATTGAAACATATCACCATCGGGCATTAGTTCAATGACCATTTCTATCACTAATTGAACACTGGAAGTTTTACTTTGGTGGCTTAAGTTTTTCGAATGAAAATCACCTTCACCATCTAAGGCTAGCACACAGACTTCCAGTAATGATGTAATGCGCATGATGTAATCGGTATAATCTTCAAAGCGAACGGTGGCATTTCTAAAAGTATGCCGTTTGGTTTCTTCCTTTTTTAAACCATACTCAGTAGTTCCAATTCTCTTTAGCTGTATCAATTTTAGTTGATCAAGTTTTTTCGTTTTCATGGGATGCTGTTTTTAAAGTTTGTAATTGATGATTTACAATTGGTAAGAGATAATATAAAAGACATTGGCAATAAGAATGTGCCATGTGAAGGTCTGCTACTGAAAATAATGAGCTATTTCGATAGCGAAGTTCAGTATGGTGAAAGCAAAAGATGCTTTTTAGTGGGGACTGTTCAAATAGGTTTTCTGAAAAAACATTGATAGGTATTTCATGACAAAATTGAACGAGTTTAAAAAGGTATAACGGATGGTGATGTTGCGGATGGTAATGCAGAAATGCATAAATAGTGCCTAAGCAAAGTTGTTCAAAAGATAATCGTATTAAATGTGCGCTTATTAATTCAGCGCTTTCTCCCTTAGCACTTAAGTTTAGACAATGTTTTGCTATTGCTATTCGATCTCGTGTGTAGTTGGTTATGCCCTTAGTATCCAGTTCAGGAATTTGGCTGAGTTGTAAAGAAGCTAATTCAAAAGGAGAACCCTCAACCAAACCACCTGATTGGATTATTTTAGAAAAGAAGTATTTATTGTGATCAGAAGCAGCTATTAACTGTTTTGGCATATAGAGCAATAAACTGATAGTATATTTTCCGCCGGAATCTTGATGGACAATATCTGGAAGGTTAGCAACCGAATTGGAGGGAATATGCTTGCTCAATAGCAACAAATAAAAATGATAGTGTTGCTGTTGCTTGGAAGCATCATTATTCAAGGAATTATGAGTTCCCTGTGCCGATGATTGCATGCCGAAATAGTATAAACTTGTAATTTCGATATGTTTTTTGAGGATTTCCGTAATTTGGGCTAACGCAAATTCGATAACTTTGGGAGGGTGCAAGTTGGTAAGCATAGATCAAAAGGCTTTAAAGTGAAACTTCAGTGATGGTCAATGAGCCTTCAAGTTTTAAAAAGAACTGACCGTAGCGAACCAGAATGACCAGTAAAAAACAATGCATATCTTGTTTTTTACTGCAAAGAGTGATGAGCTAAACTTTAAAAAAGAATGTTTATCTTTGAGATTATGAATACAGCAACAAAAACCAGTCATATCGGTAGAAAGATCAGCCGAATCAGAGAACTTCGAGGCATGAAGCAGGAAGCACTTGCCGCAGAATTAGGGATCAGCCAACAAAGCGTATCCAGTTTAGAGCAAAGCGAGCATATTGAAGATGAAAAGTTGGAGAAAGTGGCTAAGGTATTAGGGGTAAGTAAAGAAGCTATAGAGAACTTTTCGGAGGAAAAAGTTATTAATTTCTTTAATAATTTTAATGATAACAGTTTCAGTAATAGTCAAGGAACATTTGCTGCTACTAACTGTACTTTTAATCCTTTAGATAAATTAGTTCAGGCTTATGAAGAAAAAGAAAGGCTTTACGAACGTTTACTTCAAGCTGAGAAGGAAAAAGTGGCTTATTTGGAGAAATTATCAGATAAGAATTAGTGAAGAAAAAAATATCAAAGATTTGAAAAAGTGTCGACAACCGGTTTGAAACACAGGTAAGTAGGCACTCTTTTTTATTTATAAAATTAGTTGCCCACAATATGAAAAAAATAATCAAATAAATATGAAAATTGATTATCCGTAAATACTCATAATTTCTTAATTTTGATTATATTCACCTCAAATTCAATATAATGAATATCTTCACTTTTACAGCTCATTTTGATAGTGAGCAATCCTGTCGGGCGCAT
>NZ_JAKHSK010000083.1 GCF_023499215.1 Zunongwangia pacifica | reverse complement strand
ATAAGGATGGATAATGGTCCTGAATTTGTAGCTAAGATCGCATCGGAGTGGGGTCAGATGCAAGGCATCATTTTTCAGTATATCCAACCCGGAAAGCCGACACAAAATGCATTTATTGAACTCTTTAATGGAAGTTACCGAAGAGGAGTACTCAATAAGTATATCTTTGAAGATCTAAACCAAGTCAGGGAACAAACCCAAATTTGGATGGAAGATTATAATAACGTCCGGCCGCATGATGCCTTAGGAAAAATGGCACCTGTAGCCTATGCAGAATTTCATAGTTCTGGCGGTACCGCCAGAACTATGAAAAACAGTAATTTTAGACAACCAGGCAGTTCTAATTAGGGGAAGCTTACATATCACCTACATCCATACCAATCAAGGCTGGCTGTACCTGACCACTATTATCGATTTGTTTGACAGGCAGGTAATAGGTTGGTCATTGAGTACAAGCCTGCATACCAATCAAACTATTGTTCCTGCATGGAAAATGGCTATAGGTAAGCGTAAAATAAACATGGATTTAATTTTTCATTCAGATAGAGGGGTGCAATATGCTTCGAAAGCCTTTAGAGCATTTATTAAATCTAATCCTTTGGTAACTCAATCTATGAGTAGAAAAGGGAATTGTTGGAATAATTCTGTGGCAGAGAGCTTCTTTAAAAGCATAAAGGTCGAACTCATATACCGAACCCGATATAAGGGAAAAGAGCTGGCTGCTCTAGCGATATTTGAATGGATAGAAACATGGTACAACCGAAATAGAAGACACTCGACTTTGGGCGACAAATCCATATTAGAATTTGAAGAATTAATGCAATTTAAGAATGTAACTTAATTTTTTGTCCCGTTTTTTGTTGCAAGTCCACCTCAGTATTAATAAACCTCTGTACTTGTAGTGCAGAGTTGTTTAGTCTTTTAAAATAAATTATTATTAAAGGCCACCCGTAGTGCATTTAGGATAACTTAATTTTAATGTTATTTATGTTTCTATTATAGATGAACTGATTTATGTATTGTATCATTGTGAGCGCAGTAATTTTAGAAAGTATTCTAGTCTTAAAACCTTCAAAAGATTTGGCATAATTTCTACGAATCATAAATTGGTCGCATAGCTGAGAAAACAAGGTTTCAATTCTTTTACGACTTTTTCTAAAGACATAGGGCTGTTGTTTATAATTATATTGATTCTTTCTCATAGGAGTTGATAATTTGATGTTATACTCATCAAATAAATTCAGTTGTATATCGGCAGACAGATAACCTTTGTCCCCAATAAGCAGACAATCATTCAATTGCGTTTTAATGTCTTTTAAATAATGAATATCGTGTACCGAAGCAGGACTAATATCTAAACTTTTAAAAACACCTTTTACAGAGCACACCGCATGAAGTTTATAGCCATAATAAGATGTTGATTGTGTGGCACAATATCCTTTGTCAGGAGTACAATAGGTTTGTTCTTTACAAATTCTAGAACGACCACTACGAGATAATTTACATACTTCCAAAGGCATACTATCAACAATAAAGCAATCCTCAAATTCATTAAAAAAGTTGGATAATTGTTCTCTAATAAGTTCAATAGCGTCAAATAATCTCCTTCGTCTGCGATTATAAACGCTTCTTTCTATTTTTGCTAATAATTTTTCAGGGAGTAATCGAAATAGTTGATATTCACTATCGATACTCATAAATTCCGATGTTAAATTTATAGCAATCAATTCTTTATCCGTAAGTTTTGGCTTTCTGATTTGATGTAAAAAATTAGATTTTGGTTCAATAGTATTTAAAACCTTTAAAATTTTGTCGTAATTTGTTTGAAAGTTGTGCATAGAAATTGTTTGTGTGGTAACTACAATTTACTGCCTTTTAGCAGTTTGCACAACTTTTTATAAATGTACTACGGGTTTTCAAATATAGATTGTTTTACAGATCAGCATAAAATAACCTGGTTGAACCTAAGTAATAATGTTATAAAAGACATAAATCATTTAGCTTTCTGTGAATTTCTTACCACACTTAATTTAAGAGGAAATTATGTAGAAGATGTATGTGATTTTTATACACATCAAAAACTACGTCATTTAAATATTGCAGATAATTATGTTAAAGGAACAGTTAAAATTCGATCGATGCAACGATTGAGAAGTTTGAATATTTCGAAAAATAAAATTTCGGAACTTCAATTTGAAGAGTTGCATAGTAATTTGCAAAGCTTGGATGTTTCTACTAACCTTATAAGTGAATTACAATTCTTAGATCGAACTCCTAATCTCACAAGTTTTATTGCTTCAGATAATCCTTTGAATACTATAAGCAAAGTAGCTCAGTTAAATCAACTTCGAATATTGTATTTGTGGCATACGGGAATCAAGAATGTAGAGGGAATCGAAAATCTTAAGAATCTTGAGGAACTCGGAATAGCAGATAATGATATTGAAAGTATTAGTAAACTTAAAGATTTAAAGAATTTAAAATTACTACTAACCGTTGGAAATCATAAGATAAGCAACAAGGAGATTGAAGTTCTAAAGACTGTAGTAGAATAGGATTTTAGATCACCCAACTGGAAAGAATTATAAAGTTGAATCAATTTCAATAATAAAAAATTCAGCGATTTATGTAGAAACGAGAATCGCTGAATTTAATATTGGGACTGACTCAAAAACTGTGTAATTAGAAAATATCGGGGTTTGCAAACCCCGATATTTTTTTAACCTTGCCTGAGAAATTCAGGCGCTAATATTTACACAACAATGAAAAAAGAAGATC
>NZ_JAKHSK010000082.1 GCF_023499215.1 Zunongwangia pacifica | reverse complement strand
TTACTAAACAGGTTTGATACTACCGTGGCAAGCTGGAAAGGGTTTAACTATCTTGCTTTTATTGTATTAGCCTTGAAAAAGTTCAAACCCTTCAAAAAGGAAAAAGTTTAAACGAGTTCTATATATAACCCATAATTTTTTATGTTTAAAAGAGCTTATAAGATTAAACATTTTGTTTCTTCGAAAATATCAGAAAAGAATTCTCTAAGGAAATTGCGAAATATGGATTCTTTCGGTTCAGAAATCGCCAAAGCTTTTAATAGCACTAAATTTAATAAGTTTTCTGATGAGTTAAAACCCGTTTTTTCTGAATTGGAAGAATATCGAAAGAAATTACTACATTCTGATCAAAAGATTGATTTTACCATATTTGAAGAAGGAGATATAAAATTGACAAAAGAAGTATGTAAAAAAGCTGCTTCCCCTGAAAAATGGTGTCGCCTTTTTTTCTTTCTTACCTATTACTCTAAGGCATCAGGAGTTTTAGAAATTGGAACAAATTTAGGAGTTTCAGGTCAATATTATTTAAAAGCATTATTACTGAATAATACTATAAATACCAACTTTAAAACCCTGGATGGAGTTCAGGATTTGTGTAATATTTCAGAAAAAAGATTTAGTGAGATTAACTCCGAAAGAAATTTTAAGGTTATTTGTGGAATGTATTCTGATACATTACCAGAGATAGAAAACTCTGATGATCAATATCAAATTATATTCATAGATGGGAATCACAAATTCAAATCAACAATAGAATACTATACTATGCTTTACAACAATCTGGCCGATCGAGCTATTATAATTTTTGATGATATCAATTGGAGCAGGGAAATGAAAAAAGCCTGGTCTCATATAAAGAAGATGCGTTTTGAGTATTCTATAGATTTATATAAATTAGGAATTATCGTAGTCAATAAAAATAACACTGATGCCAAAAAATTAAACTTTAAATTATTTCTTTCTTATTAATTATCATTCCTAGAATTTTCGGATAGCTGTTTCCCTTTTTCAAACGAACTTTTTGTGTAAAAAATTAGATTGTCAATTGTAAGTTAAATTGATTAGTATCCAAATTTTGGAAAATAGATTTAATTGTATTGCAATATTTGGTAATAAATTGGGTTACATTATTTAAAAGTAATAAACCGTCTTTTTGATTAACCAAAACTAACCGATGAATACTTTATTTAAAATTCGTAAAATATATTTCATTTTTTTAGTCAGTTTGAGTGCAGCACTGCTGGCAAGCTGTAATTTTTCTGAAAAAAAAGAGTTTACCTGGAACCCAGAAGTAAAAGAACTTACTGGTGGCGATTTAGAAGAATGGTTACATAAAGCCTCGTTCGAAAATGAATTGAAAAGTGATAATCCTGATGAATATATGATAACTAATGCCAATGTTGTATTTCCGTTTATTGGGAGTTACAACAACGACGTTGGAAAATTATATGAAGATTTTGCTTCAGAAAAAAGTAATGGTTCTATCTTTAAAAATAAGACAGTTTTATATAAAGATCCAAAATGGGGTGATCTTTTTTTAAACAGTGTTTTATTGTATGAATCGCAAGAAGTGTATTTAAAAGAACAATATACTACTACCGGAAATCCTGTTTTTAGTGGTCTCGATGCCATTCATGATTCCTACTCGGCACATTTAGCAGAAACGTCGGTTTTCACTAATGATTATCCAAAAATTAAGACCGGAATTTACGTGGTAAGCATTCAAAATAAAGATTATTTATTGGGATTTTATCAGAAAGAAAATTTAGTTTTTGAAATAGCTATTGGTTATACTCAGGAAAATTTACCAGCGGTTTTAAATAAGTTGAAATCGGTTAGTGACGAATTAGGTTTGAATATAAAGGAATGGGAGAGAGCCACCCTAAAAGATTTGAAAGCTCTGGCTACTAAAAATACCTTTTGGAAAGATCCTTATGTAGGCTTATATCCAGATCGTTATATGCTAAATATAGTAGAACTAAAATTGAAAGATACCCCATTTCATTCGGTAAAAAATCCGAAGAGGGGCGAATATGTATACGAATATCAATCTGCACAAGGAACAGTTTCTTTAGCTACTTTTCTAAAAAAAGCGACAAAAAGTAGCACCGAATTTAATACCGATAAAGAGGGTTTTAAGGAATACAAAAATGGTTCTCACCGGTTATTTTATAAAGAAGAAAAAGACGGTAAATTTATTAGAGGCCAGGCAGTAAGCTATGCGAAAGATAGTAACTATTTAGAGTTGCATTTTTCGTTTCCGGAAGAAAATAAAGAAGCGCAAGCAATTATTCATGAAATCTTAAAAACAATAAAAATACGTAGTTTTTAAATTCAATCCAATTTTCCTCCAAATAGGTCTAAACCATCTAAACAAATCTGCGATATGATGAAGTAGCTTTTATATCGATTTTTGAAATCGATAGTTTAGTGATGGTCTATAAATATTTAAGGGTTGTTTTTTGGTATTGTTTGTAAAAGTAACATGCTTTATTTAATAATCGAGGTGTCTGGAAATAAAAATGACTTTCTAATAAATGCCACCTAGGCCAGCTCTTAGGTAGCTTATTTTATTGGCACCGCCAAAGGGTTTAATATCCCGTCCCGATAGCTATCGGGATGCCTCGGAATTGAAATTTTGTCTCTATCGAATGCCTCGTGGGCTTGCCCCGGTGTAGTTTACTTTTCAAAAAGGGGAATCTTAGGGGAATTCCTTTTCTTTTTTGATGACTCTGGTAATCAATCCAGTTTTCATAGAAGTGATCTAAACTTTTTTTGAGAGAAAAAAATAGGCTGTGGATATTTGTGTTGCCAAACAAAAAAATCACACAGCCATGTACATCGTACTGTGCAAAGATATAATAGAAAGTGATATC
>NZ_JAKHSK010000081.1 GCF_023499215.1 Zunongwangia pacifica | reverse complement strand
AAAAAGTTAACGACCATCGCGAGATGGTTGTGCGAGCATATTAGGTAAAAAGCATACAAGCTTATTAAGGGCGTATGGGGAATGCCTAGGCTCTCAGAGGCGAAGAAGGACGTGATAAGCTGCGAAAAGCTGCGGGGATTGGCACATACAAATTGATCCGCAGATATCCGAATGGGGCAACCCACTATATTGAAGATATAGTATCCTTTAAGGAGGCGAACCCGGAGAACTGAAACATCTAAGTACCCGGAGGAAGAGAAAACAAAAGTGATTACGCTAGTAGCGGCGAGCGAACGCGTATTAGCCCAAACCATATAGTTTACGGACTATATGGGGTTGTAGGACCACGATATTCGATGCAGATAGAATTAGAACCCTTTGGAAAGAGGGACCATAGAGGGTGATAGTCCCGTATAGGTAATAAATGTTATTGATAGTGGTATCCTGAGTAGTGCGGGGCACGTGAAACCCTGTATGAATCCGGCGGGACCATCCGCCAAGGCTAAATACTCCTGAGAGACCGATAGTGAACCAGTACCGTGAGGGAAAGGTGAAAAGAACCCTGAACAAGGGAGTGAAATAGATCCTGAAACCATACGCTTACAAGCGGTCGGAGCCCTTTGGGGTGACGGCGTGCCTTTTGCATAATGAGCCTACGAGTTACCGTTACCAGCAAGGTTAAGCACTTCAGGTGTGGAGCCGTAGCGAAAGCGAGTCTGAATAGGGCGCATTAGTTGGTCATGGTAGACGCGAAACCGTGTGATCTACCCTTGGGCAGGTTGAAGCTTTGTTAACCCAAAGTGGAGGACCGAACCCGTTGACGTTGAAAAGTCTTGGGATGACCTGAGGGTAGGGGTGAAAGGCCAATCAAACTCGGAAATAGCTCGTACTCCCCGAAATGCATTTAGGTGCAGCGGTATAATAGTTTTATAGAGGTAGAGCTACTGATTGGATGCGGGGGCTTCACCGCCTACCAATTCCTGACAAACTCCGAATGCTATAAAATGCTTTATATCAGTGAGGGCATGGGTGCTAAGGTCCGTGTCCGAGAGGGAAAGAACCCAGACCATCAGCTAAGGTCCCCAAATATATGTTAAGTTGAAAAAACGCGGTTGAACTGCTTAGACAGCTAGGATGTTGGCTTGGAAGCAGCCATTCATTTAAAGAGTGCGTAACAGCTCACTAGTCGAGCGGTTCGGCATGGATAATAATCGGGCATAAACATATTACCGAAGCTATGGATTTACAACGAGAGTTGTGAGTGGTAGGGGAGCATTGTAACAACGTAGAAGGTGTATTGCGAGGTACATTGGAGTGGTTACAAAAGAAAATGTAGGCATAAGTAACGATAATGCGGGCGAGAAACCCGCACACCGAAAGACCAAGGTTTCCTCAGCTATGCTAATCAGCTGAGGGTTAGTCGGGTCCTAAGGCGAACCCGAAAGGGGTAGTCGATGGCCAAGCAGTTAATATTCTGCTACTTGCCCCACGTTAAAGCGGACGGAGGCGAAAAGTTGGTGCGTACTGACGGAATAGTACGTTGAAGGGAGTGGTAACACCCCGATAGTACACAAAAGCTACGGCCGGCGTGATAATCCAGCGGATCGACTTCCAAGAAAAGCGAGTGGAGGCAACCCGTACCGTAAACCGACACAGGTAGTTGGGATGAGAATTCTAAGGTGCTCGAGAGATTCATGGCTAAGGAACTAGGCAAAATAGGCCCGTAACTTCGGGAGAAGGGTCGCCCACAGCAATGTGGGCCGCAGTGAAAAGGTCCAGGCGACTGTTTATCAAAAACACAGGACTCTGCTAAATCGAAAGATGATGTATAGGGTCTGACACCTGCCCGGTGCCGGAAGGTTAAGAGGAGATGTTAGCTATTGCGAAGCATTGAATTGAAGCCCCGGTAAACGGCGGCCGTAACTATAACGGTCCTAAGGTAGCGAAATTCCTTGTCGGGTAAGTTCCGACCTGCACGAATGGTGCAACGATCTGGACACTGTCTCAGCCATGAGCTCGGTGAAATTGTAGTATCGGTGAAGATGCCGATTACCCGCTACGGGACGAAAAGACCCCGTGCACCTTTACTATAGCTTAGTATTGACTTTGGACAAGTGATGTGTAGGATAGGTGGGAGACATTGAAGCAGCGTCGCCAGGCGTTGTGGAGTCATTGTTGAAATACCACCCTTTACTTGTTTGAAGCCTAACTTCGATAAGAAGGACAGTGCTTGGTGGGTAGTTTGACTGGGGTGGTCGCCTCCAAAAGAGTAACGGAGGCTTCTAAAGGTTCCCTCAGCACGCTTGGTAACCGTGCGTAGAGTGCAATGGCATAAGGGAGCTTGACTGAGAGACCTACAAGTCGATCAGGTACGAAAGTAGAGCATAGTGATCCGGTGGCGCCGCATGGAAGGGCCATCGCTCAAAGGATAAAAGGTACGCCGGGGATAACAGGCTGATCTCCCCCAAGAGCTCACATCGACGGGGGGGTTTGGCACCTCGATGTCGGCTCGTCACATCCTGGGGCTGGAGAAGGTCCCAAGGGTTGGGCTGTTCGCCCATTAAAGTGGCACGCGAGCTGGGTTCAGAACGTCGTGAGACAGTTCGGTCTCTATCTGTAGTGGGCGTTAGAAATTTGAGTGGACCTGACTCTAGTACGAGAGGACCGAGTTGGACCAACCTCTGGTGTATCTGTTGTTCCGCCAGGAGCACTGCAGAGTAGCTACGTTGGGAAGGGATAAGCGCTGAAAGCATATAAGCGCGAAACCCACCACAAGATGAGATTTCTTTAAAGGACCGTGGGAGACGACCACGTTGATAGGCTACAGGTGTAAAGGCAGTAATGTCATAGCCGAGTAGTACTAATAATCCGTATAGCTTGATGCAACGTTCCCC
>NZ_JAKHSK010000080.1 GCF_023499215.1 Zunongwangia pacifica | reverse complement strand
TTCATTTGGGAAATGAAGGTCTGTTTGTTTTTAAGCAGGTTGAATTTGTAGTTGTCCAGTGATTGCTCCACGGCATAGACAAAATTCTGTACCTGATTGCCGTAATGTTCTTTGGCAATACGGTTACCCTGTCTTGCCCCACGGCCGTTGCGTTGTTCCAGTTCCGAAGGCTTCCAGGGAATATCCAAATGGTGCATCGCTACCACACGCTCCTGTACATTTAAACCGGTTCCCGCTTTTTCCGTACTTCCGAGCAGGATGCGGATCTCCCCCCGGTTCATCTTACGGAACAGCTCCGGTTTCTTGCGATCCGTCCAGTCGTGGATAAAAGTGACTTCCGTGGCAGGGATATGGAAATCCCTCACCAGTTTTTCCTTCATGGTATCATAAATATTAAAGCGATCCGGTTTGGGAGTTCCGATATCCGAAAAAACAATCTGCGTCCCTTTATGGGGTTGGGTGTGGTGATAAATTTCAGCGATCTTTCTTGCTGCGGTGTTCACCTTGTTATCCGGATGGTCTCCGTATTTCCAATCATCTACCAATCGCATATCCGCTGCCATTTTCTTGGCGTAATTGGTTGCAATAAGCATTCGCCCTTTATCTTCTTCCGGGGTCAGCCTGCCACGCCCGATCAGTTCTCCATTACCGGTCTTTGCAAATTGCATCAGGTTTTTGATAAACACCGATTGCTCCGGTGTAGGCGGAATATTGACCAGGGTTTCCCTGAGTTCCGGTTTATCCAGGTTGATGTGCCTGGCGGTTTTGTAATCGGTAATCTCGTTATAGAACAAAGCGAGTTCAGGAACTTTGATAAAATGACGGAAGCGTTCTTTGGCAATAATCTCATTGGTGACACTAAACTCAAAGTCCGTGGTTTTACGGGCAAATACCGCTGCCCAGCCGTCAAAATTCTCAATGCGCTGGCGTTCCATTTCTTTAGGTCGCAGGTATTTGAAAAGCAGGTACATTTCCGTCAGGCTGTTAGAAATCGGTGTACCTGATAAGAAGGTCACACAGAGATCGGAATTGAAACGCTCCTGCAAGGTGCGCACGGCAAAAAGCATGTTAAGTGCCTTTTGGCTCCCTGTCATATTCCCCAGTCCGGCCACCCGGTTATGACGGGTGGTAAAGGTCAGGTTTTTGAACTTATGGGATTCGTCCACAAACAAATGGTCAACACCCATTTCCTTAAAGTTGATGCCGGTATCTTTCTTTTCTTCAATATCCTTGAGTACCGTTTTTAATTTTCCTTCCAGGTTGTTTTTGCGGATTTCCAGCCCTTTGAGCATCTTTTTGGAAATCGCCCCGCCCAACTCCCTGACCGTATTCAGGTCACGCTCGATATGATCCAGTTCCATCTGGAAGATCTGTTGCTGCATTTCCGGGGACTGTGGTATTTTACCGAACTGGTCATGGGTAAGAATAATACAATCCCAGTTGTTGTTTTTGATTTCATGGAATAAGCGCAGCCTTTTAGCAGGGGTGAAATCGTTTTGCCCCGGGGACAATATCCGGGCATGGGGATAGGCTTTACAATAGGTTTCTGTAATTTGATTGACATTGGCTTTCAGGGCAAGGATCATCGGTTTTTGGACAATGCCGAGGCGTTTCATTTCCTGAGCGGAAACAATCATGGTGAGGGTTTTTCCCAATCCCACTTCGTGATCGATAAGTGCGCCCCTGTTTTGGATAATGCGCCAGGCAGCATTTTTCTGACTGCTGTACAAGTCTTCAATGCCCAAAGCCTTTTTGTCCAGTCCGGGAAAGTTCAGGTGACTACCGTCAAATTCCCGAAGTACATAACAATTGAAAGTGTCATTATACAGGTTTTCGATATGCTTTTTATCGGTATCCGGCAGTTCCTTGAGCCAGTCTATAAAGCCATTTCGTATCTGTTCGATCTTTTGGTGCGCCAGTTGAATGGCTTCATTATCGGGAACCCGTATGCTTTTTCCATCCCCAACGGATACCTCATAGGTAAAGAACGGGGTTGTATTTTCCAAAGCATGTTCCAGCAAGGTATAGCCGTAGGTAGTCCGTCCACTTTTCGGGGTAACCGCAAATTCCCGGGCTACTTTGGTATTCATCCCGGTGGTTACCTTAAAGGCATCCAGTGAGGGAAAATAATTGATATCCGTTTGTTGCTCGAAGAGTTCCGCAGCAAAACGTTTGTAATAGCTCACGGGAATCCAGCGTTCGCCCAGGTTAAAATCCAATAGTTGGAAAGGGATACGTTCGGGTTGAACTTTTTCCAAAGCGTTTAGGCTTCGCTGTGCTTGTGGGATATCATTTTCAGCACCTACTTGTTGTTTTGCCTGTCGTAATTTTTCAACCACATTTCCACTCAGGAACTGATCTGCGGTTTCCCAGTCTTTGCTTACAGGGTTCAGATAGATATGTTCGCCCAAACGAGCAATGGTTTCCGGTTCCTCCAGTCCCATGGCTGCGCTGATAAAACCAATATCTACCTTTCCGGTATCATTCAGGCTGTGTGCTAAGGCTTCAATCGGGTCATCGGTGACAAAACGTTTTGTGGATTCATGAGCAGTAGCGGTCAGCATATCGGACTTGACAAAGCGTTCACCTTCCCTGCGTTCCAAAGAGGATAACATGGTCAAACCGAAAGCGGTATCTTCCAATATGCGTCTACGGTTACCTTGGCTATTTAAATGCCCGTATTGGGAAATAAACTGGTCATAACGCTGGTTCAACTCATCCCGTTCGGTTTGGGGAACCGAAGTTCCTGTGTTTTCTTTTTCGGAGATTCCCAGGTACTGATCCCGAAGGTTGGTATAGTTTTCATAGAAACGTTTGTCGGTTTGCATCCCCAGGGGTTGGAACACCGCATTTTTAAAATCACCATCGATTTCGGAAAGTGTACCCACTTGTCCCTGATAAACGGTTAGCGTACCTTCTTTATGAAAGGGTTGTATATCAGTAAAGGGACGTGCTGCCCGACCGTTTAATTGAAATATTCCTTCTAAGGTTTGGTCGCCCTCATAGGTAAATGCATGGGCAAACCCTTGTAACTCCCCGGACAGGTTTTGCAGTTCATGCCTTAATAAGCGTGCATCCATCCAGTTGGCAGAGAAATG
>NZ_JAKHSK010000007.1 GCF_023499215.1 Zunongwangia pacifica | reverse complement strand
GGGAACACACAGGGCGTCAGCAACGCTGCAAAACCACCTAAAAAACTCAGGATAAAAATCGTGAATAAATCACGGGATGATTCCGGCTCTTTTTCCTGAGACAGGTCATTTGCTGATTTGGATTGGGGCACCGTTGAAGTTGGAAGACGGGAGAGCGAATCCTTTTGTGCGGAGGCTTTAACTGCCGATTGCTGGTTCGAAATCGTATCCTCTGACGAAAAAGTATCGTTATAATTGTCGGACACGTTTTCCTTTGGCTCGGGACTTGATTGCTCTAAAGGTTCTGAAACAGGTTGTTGAATCTGGGATTCTGCTTTAACAGGTTGTTTCGGTTCTTTCTTCAGATTAAATTGAAGCGTTTTACCTTCCGGTGGAAGACAACTTTCATCGTTACAAACCATATAATTCATCACCGCAGTAATATCAAAAGCCTCGGATGATTTGCGTAAAATGCGTTGTGTAAAAAGTACTTCGTTTTCAAAATACTTAATGCGCATTTCAAAAACCGGATCATCAACCTCGTGACCCTTGGGCTCTATAACCTCGCCTTTAAGCTCATACTTTACCGAGGGTTCAAACTCAAAGGAAGTAGGGATAGGCCCTCCTTCAGGTACCTGTTGAGCATAGAGATGCCAACCGGCTTCAAGCTTCACCTTAATTTGTAATTCATATTCACCGGCATTTTTTTGTTCTACAGCAGTTTCAAAAGATACCGGATCGTAAATCTGTGCGTTAAGACTTTGGAGCCCTATTAAAAGACTCACCATCAAAAAAAATACTCTCATAATTCTATTTTAGGGGCTAAACTTCTACCTGTACGCTACCTAATTTTCAGTTTTTATCTATTCGTATTGTTCCAAAATCCACGTTGCAATATCCTGCATTACCTCTGGAGCAAAAACTTCATCAAGCGTACTGATTTCTGCTGAAGTGCAGGTAGTACAATGCTGATACATATGGTTTAAATTTGGATAAATTTTGGTGGTAACCACGGGAGCGTTTACAAGATTCTTCTTAAAAGACTCCACATTTTCAGAAGCCGGCACAAAAATATCGGCATCACCATTGAGCACAAGAACAGGAACTTCTATCTTAGGTAAATACTTTTTAGGATCATATAAAATCATTTCTTTGTACAACTTAGTTTTTGCACTGCTGTAAAAACGATAGATCAGGGTTTGGTCTCGACCATCTGCCAATTGAAGAGCTTTTAGGATTTCCGGACTTTTATCCTGCATCCATTTTGTAACGCGGTCCTGCAATTCCGATTTTAAGCTATCAGGCTCCTGATTCTGGTAGACGGTTTTAAACAACCGGCGGTATAACCTCATCTGTAGATTTACCAGACTGTCGGGCATTTTATAGGCTTTTAAAACCGCAGTGTTTTGTAAATCAAGGATCTTTAACCCAGAAACACCTACCCCTGAAAGACTCACCATAAATTTTACGTCTTTATCCTGTGCTGTAAGTCGCGAAGCTACTACACCACCTTCACTATGCCCTATTACCCCCAAAAAACGGCTGTCTACATCAGGACAATTCTTTAAATATTCTATCGCTTCCCACGCATCTACGGTAAAATCACTTATCCCAGAAGTTTCAAAATCTCCGGTTGTACTTCCGATTCCGCGATCGTCCATTCTAAACGAAGCGATCCCGTTACGCGCTAAAGCATCTGCCAAAACGGTAAAAAATTGATGACCACTATAGGTATAATTTCGATCTTGCTGACCTGTACCATTCAATAGCAACGCGAGAGGATACTTTTTATTATTATCTGGGATAACCAAAGTTCCTCCATACTCAATACCGGTTTGCTTGCCGGTAAACACAAGGTCGGTACTCACATACGGCAATGCTCCCTTAGGGTGTTGCGGATAGCTTTGTGGTTCCAACTTATTTACCCGATGAAAAACTACCGGGAACGTACCTTTATAATTGGTAAACCGCGCAGTAAAGGTACTATCAGGGTTCTCAGCCAACTTAAGACCAACGCCAAATTGATCGTTTTTTAAGATTAGACTGTCCTGTTCCCGACGTTGCTCTAACGGAATCCGGTTGTAGAAATATTCGGGACTGCTTATAAAAATAGAATCTGTAACTGAGGTATTTTGACTATGCTCCAGAAGCAGACGTTTGGCCTGGTGCTGACCTTGCCATAACTGCTGCCCCCAAAGACCTGTTCCTAACCCAAACAGGAAGAGCATTATAACTATTCTACCTAAAGTCATTTAGATTTAGATTCAGATTTCAAATATTCGACAATGGTTTTAATCTCGTCTGCCAATGCACTAGGGCTACCTTTATAGCCAGTAGACCGCCATCTTAAATAACCATTTTGATCTATGATCATCTTCTGCGGAATACCTGAAAACTCAAAAGCTTTCGCATACTTTGAATACACCGCTTCAGGCTTCCCCGTTTCTGGATTTACGGCATCGTAAAGCACCTCGAAAGGGTATTCTTTTTCCTTGATAAATTCCTCGGTCTTGGCTTTGTAATCTTTTATGTATTCCTGAGTATCCAAGAAATAAAACTTAACATTAGCATCATCTTCATAATGTTCTACCGCCATTTTCATGCCTGGCATGGCTTTTTTACAAGGTGCGCACCAGGTTGCCCACATGTCGATCACCACGATTTTGCCTAATTGATCTTTAAGATTAACCTTACCTCCGTAAGAACTTTCCAAAGAAAATCCTTCAATAGGCTTTTTAATAAGTTCGCTTAATAAACGCTCTTTTTCACTCTCATTTTCATCACCTTTTTTGAGGGTCTCTACATAGGCCTCAAAATTCGATGCTGCTTTGCCCGATTTTAGATACTGCTCTTGCAACACTTCAAGCATCGCAGGAGATGTATTATTATGTCTTAAAGAAGCTGCAATGAAGTCTACCGCTTCGCCAAATTTTCGCTCACGTACCAGCCTCAGTGTATACAGCTCATTATATTCTGTATTTTCGTACTTCAACTCGTCTTCTATCTTGTCCAAATAATAGTCTTCACGCTTAAAATCACCTTGCTTATCCAGGATTTTAGCATAAGTAAGATACTCAGAACTTGCAATTTTAACCGCCTGTTTTTTCCATTCCTTAGGCGAAAGTTTTCCTCGATAAGCTTTTGGAACCTTATTTTCATGACGCTCAATCTCTGGAAAAATGCGGTCTGCAAAGCGTTGCAAACTATCTAAAGACATATCTTCATTGTTATACGGAATACTCACCAAATGCCAGGCATAATCAACCAAATTGGTATAGGAAGCATTCTTAAGATTATCAAAAACAAAACTGTAATCTTTATCCTGAACGATGTAAGTATAGGCTACGCTGCGATATAGTTTTTCTGCATAAAGCGCTTCGATATCGGTATAAACGTCTTGAAATTTTTCTTCAGGAAACTGCTTACGAAAAGCATCATAGGCTTTCAGACGTTTTTTCACATCGGCTTCGCGAAAGATAGTTTTAATTGCACGGTCACGCGCCAAAACCCCATCGGGATATTTCTTAATCAAAACATTCTGAATAGAATCTATATAGGCTTCATTCCCGCTAATTAAACCTAAACTGCGTTGTACATCATATTGCTGGTTGAGATCAAGCTCTGGCTGAGTCAACACATAATTAACTTCATCTTTGATACGATCGGTTTGATCTTCTTCACGAGTGCGTTGCAATAAACGTAAACCGGGATAGAAAATATGCACACGGCTTTTTGGGTTATCCCTAACCTCATTATTAAGCCACATCAGGCTTACTGCATCTTCAATATTGGCTAAAGAATCCAGTTGTTGCGGAAAGTCTTCGTTGATGTTAGGGTTCCGCATAATACCCCAGCCCGAATACGAACCGGGGGCTTTGCTAATCATCCAGGTATAGGTCGTTGTACCACCACGATCCTGTATTTCATCATCATAAAAAACGCAATTGATCAGTGCAATACCCGGCTCCAACTCAATCTGAGTTTGCCAGGTATTATTATCGTTAAGCTTAAGTGCGGCGTCTTGTACATTCCATTTAAAATCTGCGTAAGTATAAACTACAGCACTTATTTCGTCATGATCCTTTAAGGGTGTTTGCGAGGCATTATAACTTATAGTCACCTTATCTCCCGCTTTGGGAAATTTTGGTTCCACGCTAAACGTCTTATCCTGAGATTGACCAAAAAGATCTGCTGTAAGGTTTAGCACTAGAAAAAGAACTAAAGCAAGGCGTGTTAAGCTTAATTTGTTTAAAATACTCATCATTTAATTTTAGGGGTTTTGTTCCAGATTAGATGCGTATTGGAATAAACTGGAAGCAAAAGGAAATTGGTAACGATCTCCCCTCGGCTCAAGCGTATATACGTTGTCTATATATTTGTGGGTAATGGTCTTTGCAAAACGTGGATCTTTATTAAGACGCTTTAGATCAAACCAACGAAAACCTCCTTTTGCCATAAGTTCCTTACGTCGCTCTGCCAATACTTTTACCAAAGCCTCTTCTGCATTTGCAGCAGTAAGTGGCTCGTAGTCTTCAGTCCTAAACCGCGCTTTACGAAGGGTATTGATGCTGGTCGTAGCTGCTTCTTCGTCGCCTGCACGGGCCTCAGCCTCTGCTTTAATAAGTAACATTTCAGGAACTGTTGGCCCGGCATTACGGGCTTCACCGGTTAGACGTTGTATGCAATACGCCCTTCCTCCACTTACTGCATTGTAGGTCATATCGCTTATCGGACGGGTAAAAAATTGATAACGTAAATCTTCTTCTTCAAAGCTATCTAACAACTCTTGGTTCAGCATAAGCAATGAAGGTGCATACGCATAGGAACTGATGCTCTTTTTCGATAAAATCAACTCCGGATTTTCAATACGCCTTGGCCAGCCTCCATCTGAGGTATTGATGTAATCCTCCATATTAAGCAGCGTGTTTTGTAAACTCAGTGCACTTTCGGCTTGTGCTTTAGCTTCTTCATAGCGTTCCATATATAAATAGGTACGCGCCAGTAAGGCATGGGCACTGGCCAGCGATGGGAAACCTACTTCAGTACCAGTACGCGTAGCGGGCAGGCCTCCTTCTATAGCCATTTGAAGGTCACTAACAATCTGATCATAAACTTCTTTAACCGTTGCTCGGGTAATATCCTCAGTCACTGTAGGTTCAGTAAGCAGAGGAATTCCAAGATCTGTTGCTGAAGTTTCAGCGTCATAAGCCTTTCCAAAAATGTTTACCAAATTAAAAAAGGTATACGCTCTGTGTACCAAAGCTTCTGCACGTAATGCAGATTTCTGTGCTTCAGTACCGTTATTGCTGTCCAACACTTCTGCAATCACAACATTGGCCGTATAAAGCCCCTGATACATCACGTTAAGATCGTTGTCCTTTTCGCCTGTATAGTAAATAGAATCTGCCCATTTATAAGTTTCTTTAAAAGGACGGTAATAATCTGACGAACCATAATTATTCTCAAAGTAGGTTGCATACTCATCACTCATTAAAATATCATCTGAAGCAACATCTACCAAACTATATGACGCATCAAAAACAACAGTATTATTTAAGAGATAGCGGTAATTTTCAGTTTCTTCAGGATATAGGCGTCCTTCGGTTTTGATATCAACATAATCATCGCAGCTTATAAAAACCACATTAATCAAAAGGAATAGGATATATAAATAATGTCTTTTCATAATCATGGAATTAAAAATTAAGATTTACACCTACTGAATACATTGCCGTAGGAGGTATACGTATTAGGTTTCCGCTAGTCATAGGTAGAAAATCTGGATCTATATCATCATTATTTGCTCTCCAAATCAAGCCCAGGTTACGTGCTGTAAATGATAGTGAAGCGTTACGTATAAAGGTATCGGCAATAAGATCTGAAAAGTCATAGCTTAAAGAGACCTCACGTAAGCGTATATGATCACCATCAATTACTTGTTTATCACTGTACAAATAACGACTTAAACTGTAGCCTCCAAGACCCTGTGCTCCTGGCACGTTAGTAGTAGCCTCATCACCTGGCTCCCTCCAACGGTCTGCGATATCGGTGCTCAAATTATAACCGTTAAATGAACCATAACGTGACACATAGCTCCCAAAGCTGGGTTTAAATAACACATAATCCAGCTTATAAGTAGCCAGTGCGTAAAGTGACAGTTTTTTATAGGTAAATGTAGTGGCAAAACTTCCGTAATATTTTGGAGTTCTTGTTCCCATATACTTCATATCCTCTATCTCTGTTATCGGTGTATATGCGTTTACAATCTCTTGATTACGATCATATATTAGGGTTGAACCGTTCTCATCAAGACCGGCAGACCTAAAAGCAAAAATGCTGTTAAGCGGGTATCCTACAATAGGCGGGGTACTACCAGAACCGTTGAGATAGGTAGCATAATTCTCATAACGCGAATCTGTAACTTCATTCTTGTTATATGATAGAATAAAGGTAGAATTGATACTAAAATCTGTTGTTCGTAACCATTCTCCATTAAGATTAAGGTCTATTCCTGTTCCTCGCAAGGTTGCCGTGTTGCGGGTAAGTGTGTTATTAGGCACCCCATAAAAGTCAGAAACCGGAAAATCTTGTATCAGGTCATCGCTTTTTTTGATGTAATATTCCACGCTCCCTCCAAGCCTGTTGTCAAAAAGGTTAAAATCAAGCCCAAAGTTAAGTACCCCAGTCTTTTCCCATCTTAAAGCTGGGTTTGCCGGAGCAGCGATAAACGCATAAGGCAATCTAGACAGGTTATAGTCAATATCTGCAATTGAAATGTTTGTAAAAGGAAAAGTAGTAAGGCTGATGTTTCCATTAAAACCGTAAGTAGCCCTAAAGCTCAGGTTATCGATGGTCTCCACATCTTTTAAGAAATCTTCACGGCTCATGTTCCATTTTAAACCTGTAGACCATAAAGGAGTACGTCTATAGCTTTTATCAACACCAAAATTATTATAATCATCTAATCGCACACTACCTGAGAGCACGTATTTACTATCAAAAGTATAGGCCGCATTTCCGTAATAGGATAAAAACCGTCGTCTTTGGCTGGTCGCTTGAGAATTATACTTGATATTAGTATTGGATCCGTATACATTGGTATAAGTAGTCGACGGTAAATCTATAGAACGCTGTGTACGTTCATTATAACCATAAAGGGTACCGGCTGATACTTCAGTACGTATTTGACGTAATTCTATACCTGCAATTGCATTTATTGCATGCTTACCATAGACATTATCGAAATTAAGCTGCCCACGCATCGTCTGGCTGCCATCAGTATACTCACTTTTCTCATAAATCCCTCCCAAAGGAATACCACGTGATAACTGTTGGGTAGCAGGATCAAGGTATGTAGCCTGATTGATTCGGTCTCGGGTATAAAAAGTATTTTCATTAAAAATATTATCTATTTTTTTAACTGATCGCTCAACAAAATATGTTCCCATAGCCGATAAACCTTCCAAAAGGGGTAAGGTTACACTAATATTGGCGGAATAATTCTGTTCTTTAATCCCTTTATTTGAATTGTTCATTTCATCCAGGTAATTGTAGGTCCAGGGTAAATAACCGGCTTCCTCAAAACGCTGACTGTCGGCACTATAAAAAGCACGATAATAATCTACGGAATTACCTTCTTCATCCACAATCTGATCATAAGGTAAAAACGTGGTCCGTGAGGCGATTAAAGGGCTAACTCCTAAACCGTTTTTATTAAAATCAAAAAACGAGCCTTTAAGACTGGTTGATACTTTTGCGAAGTCAAACAACTTGAAATTTTGATTCGCCGTTAGGGTTAGGCGCTTGCCGTCTACCCCTTTACTTTGAGTTTCTTCTTTTGCATAAGAAGCCGAAGTAAAATAGGAATAAGTATCTGCCCCACCACTTAATGACAGGTTATAGGTCGTAGATGAAGCTGCCTGAAGCAGATAATCTTCAATCTGATTGTAATTATTACGACCGCGTAGCACAGCGAGTTGAGATTCAAGTTCAGCATCAGTAAGTGTACCTCGTTTATTTTGTAATAAAAGTTCTACACCTGTACTTACCGGCACCGAACTGTATAAGCTACCAGCTGTTAATGGGTCAAAAATAATGTTCTTATCAACAAGCTCCTGTTCCAAATCAATAATCTGACTAGCGTTCATTAGGGGAAGACTAGACAATGAGGGCTTACTGGAAAAGGTATAGTTTTGAGAAAAATTAATACGTGTTGCTCCTTTTTTTCCTTTTTTAGTATCGATTACAATAACTCCATTGGCTGCCCTGGCTCCATAAATAGAAGCCGAAGCGGCATCTTTTAAGAAGGTAATTTTTTCAATATCGTTAGAATTCAGGTTTTTGATATCCAGTTCAGAAGGAACCCCATCAATTACCAAAAGTGGATCATCATTAGCCTGATAGGTCGACTGCCCGCGAATTCTAAAATTGTAGCTTGTATTCCCTTCTATTTCAGGCGTAAGGTTGCTGTACACAAAAGTATTATCAGATTCAAGTAGTTCTACCTGTAAACCGGCAACCCTTCCCTCTAGCTGATGCATGACATTATTTACTGGAACTTTCTTTAATTCTTCAGACTTAATTACTGAAAATGAACCCGTAGCACGCTCTTTTTCAATACTCTGGTAACCGGTAGATAGCACGGTTACCTCTCCCAGACTATTCACATCTTCCTGCATTAGTATGTCTAAGGTACTCTCTTCCCCTACCAGTCGCTCCTGCTTTTTAAAACCTAAAAAACTAAATACCAATGTGTCTCCCTTTGCTGCCTGTATGCGGTAGTTACCTTTTTCGTTAGTTACCGTACCGGTACGTGTACCTTTGCGCCACACGGTTACTCCCATCAGCGGATATCCATTTGGGTCATTAACACTACCGTGAATTTCTTGTTGTTCTAAACTACCCGTATCATTAGCTGGTTGATCATTGGTATTAATAGGCGTTTTGGCTTTAAGAATGATCTGTTTTTTCTTGATGATATAATCTACTGGTAAATCATTAAAGAGTTGTTTTAGTACATCTTCAATAGCTGCACTAGTTGTTTGCACCGTTACCTTCCAATCGTCCTGTAGTAAATCTTCACGATAGAAAAATTTATAATCGCTTTGCTTTTTAATTTGATCGATTACTGTAGCGACTTTAACGTCTTCCAGATTAATACTGAATTTCTGGGCACTACTATTTAGCGCTACCATTTGCAAGGCACAAAACAAGGTTAAAATGACCGAAGCCTTCATCTTTAAATGTTTTATTTTCATAATTTTGAAAACTATTAATTGTTGTAGGAAATAATTAATTGTGAGTTGGAGAGGATGTTGGCGCATCCTCTTTTTTTGTGAGTTGGAATTTTAATTCATAGGCGATTAATTAATTGTTATTATGTTGTTTTTGTAGGAATATTCAAAAAAGTCGATCGTTGTAAAAGCGTCCAGTACATCTTTTACGTCTTCTGTATTGAGATCAAAATCTCCATTAAAACGAGTAGCTGCAAGAGACGGGTTATTATTGATAATTTTTACCCCGTAGCTACGCTCTATTTTTTCAATGATGGTCTCAAAGGGTTCATCAATAAACAATAGGCGGTTCTCGATCCACGCGATATTGTTTGCAACCTGCACTTGGCTAACTTCTATTTGCTTTTCATTTACTTTCCAAATACCTGCTTCTCCTGGTACTAAGCGGGTCTCCTGCTTTTTGTCTCGTAATATTACCAAGCCTTCAGCAAGTGTTGTGGTAATTTGTTCTGAACCGTGGTAAGCATTTACATTAAAACGTGTCCCTAATACTTCCACCTGAAGCTCTTCTGCATTTACATGGAAAGGATGTTCGGCATCTTTTGCGATATCAAAAAAGCCTTCACCGGTAAGGTAAACCTCTCTATCTCCGGTATCCGGAAAATTTGCCGGAAAACGCAACGTACTTTCAGAATTTAGAAAAACCCGGCTACCGTCTGCCAGCAAAAGATTAAGACGCTTTCCGCGAGGCACTTTTAGGGTATTATAGGTCGTAGACTTGGTAGTTGAAGCCGTAAAATCCAGTTCATCCTGCTTCTGGACTCCCAACGCATTTCCAGACTTATCGGTTAGTGTGCCTTGCCCATTCTCATCAATGCTAATGGTTTCTCCGTTTGAGTAGGTAAATGTAATCCCACCCGGATTATATGTTTCTTCTGTCTGGTTATTAAAATAGAAAAAGCCCAAAGCGGCTGTAAAAAGCCCCACTACTAAAATAGCTGCATATTTGAAAACCGCAGCTGGCATAGCCCTTTTAGGAGAAGGTTTTGTCTGTCGAAATATATCGTCGAGCTTAGGTAATTTTTCGTCCTGGCGGCTATAGGCTGTTAACAGGTAATCCTGTTCAATCGCATTTTTAAAATAATAAGTGTTGCGTTTACTGCTTTTTACCCACTGCTCAAGCTGTTGCAATTCCTCATCACTTATGCAATGATTCTGAAATTTTTGTATTAAATTATCAACGTTTTTCATGCTTTACAATCATAAATCACCCTAGTGACGAAAAAAAAACTCATATCCCTTAAAAAAAATTAATTTTTTTTTAACCTTTACTTCATAATGTGTGATCCCTATGAACAACAAGGCCCTAAACGAGTTGCTTAAAAAAGGTGATGAGCGTTCGTTTACCCTAATTTTTGAAGCATTATACCAACCCCTAGTAGCCTACCTAATGCAATATGTAGATAAAGCGGCTGATGCTGAAGATATTGCACAGAGTACATTTATTAAACTTTGGGAAAAAAAAGATACGCTTAACTTAAACACATCTATTAAAAGCTATACGTACAGTACTGCTTACAACCTGTTTATAGACAATTATCGGAAAAAAAAGAAACAGCAAACCTATCTGGATCAACTTAAAAATGAAACCATCACCAATCTTTTAGAAGAACCAGACGATTTGCTTGAGCATAAGCTTACCCTTGTTGCTAAAGCTGTTGAGGCACTACCGGAGCGATGCAGACTTATTTTTACCATGCACAAAAAGCAGGGATATTCACATAAAGAAATAGCCAAAAAATTACAAATTTCAACCAAAACTGTCGAGGCTCAATTGCGTATTGCATATTCACGGCTTAGGGAAGAACTTAAAAACAGGCCCGACTTGTATTTGATGCTGGTAACTACAAATTCTTCCTTCTTAGAAAACACCTATTTTTAAAGGAATATTAGGCTAAAAACATAACTTAACTACGCCATAGCAGTAAAAACCCCACAACTACAACAAACTGATTTTCATTGTTTTTAATTAATTTAGGGATGGCTTGCAATGATTTACAAACGGTAAACCTCAACGAGACAGAAAAATGACCGACTTAAAAGCATTTTTTCAGAAATTAACATCGATTTCTCCCGAAAATTGGGAAAAATTCGAGGCCTTGTTTACACCGAAAATATTAAAAAAAGGGGACTGTTTTATTGCCGATGGGCAAATCGCTAAAGATATTGGATTCTTGGAAAGTGGAATTGTTCGGGCGTTTTATAGAAACCATGAAGCTGTAGAGTATAATAAACATATATTTATTAATCCCTGCTTTATTGGCGGTTATGCTTCTCTAATCACGGGAAAGCCCAATCAAATTATACAGGAAGCACTTACCGATTGTAGTCTACAGGTTGCCAGTTTCGCCGACATTCAAAAATTATACAATACCTGTCCTGATCTGGAACGCGCCGCAAGAATTTTAGCTGAACAGTTTTTTGTACAGAAAGAACAACGGGAAATAGAAATTGTTTTGTTAGATGCCGATAAACGCTATGGGATTTTTCAAAAGGAATTTCCGAAGTTAGAACAGCAAATTCCGCAATATCATATCGCTTCGTATTTGGGTATTACCCCTACGCAACTTAGCCGTATCAGAAAAAAACGTTCCGGTAAATAGCATTTATCAACCTATGTAAATGGAATTATTCTTTTCGTGCTGCAACTTTGTTTCATCAAAACATTGCACAATGAAGCAACTAATTTCAACTTTATTCCTCGCATTGTCACTAACGGCAAGTGCTCAGACCAACAAAAATACTATGAAACAAAAACCTTATACCATTTTGGTATTGATGAATGCCACCTCTAGCTGGCTTTCCCTAACCAGATCTGAACGCAGTAAATTTGTTGAAAAAGAACTCACCCCAATTTTTATTAGGGTAAGTGAAACGGTAAATGTTCGGCTCTTCGACAGTGAGTATTTTCATTCTTCTGTTTCAGATTTTATGCTGATTAGCACCACCAATTTGGACGATTATAAATTACTGATCGAATTGCTACGTGATACAAAAGTTTATGGGGTTCCGTATTTTGAAGTTAAAGACATCATTGTAGGACAGGAAAATCTGTTTGAAGATTTTAATGAAAAACTCAAAAAGTAAACTACCTCAGGGCAAGCCCATGAGACATTTATTCGAAAATCATTTTATTTCAAGGTATCTCGATCCCTATAGCTATCAGGACTGGATCGAAGCATTTACTCTCGATATCGAGTAAACTTTATTTAAACACTTTATAAAGAACAAGAGAAAATGACTATAATTTACTAAAAACTATAATATCATGAAACCCTTAATTGTGCTACTTTCTGTATTTGCTGTCTCTTTGGTGATCACTAAAATCTTTAGTGGTAATTACAAATTTGCCTTATCGGGTAGAATAGCCATGTCGGTAATGCTCGTCTTTACTGCCATCGCACACTTTGTATTTACCAAAGGAATGGTGATGATGTTACCCGATTTTATTCCGTATAAAACCGAAACGGTTTACCTAACAGGCGTTATTGAAATCATGGCAGCCATCGGACTTTTTATTCCAAAATTGAAAATAATTACCGCCTGGTTACTCATCGCATTTTTTATACTTATTCTTCCTTCAAACATTTATGCGGCGATAAAGAATATAGACTATCAAAAAGGTACTTTTGAGGGTAACGGACTTAATTATCTATTTTTCAGAATACCTTTGCAACTCTTTTTTATTTTCTGGACCTATATGTTGGCCATAAAAAGTTAATTACCACTTCTCGCGTTAGTTTTTATAAAAATGACTTTAAAAAACTAACAAACAACAAGCATATTAGAAGGCACCCTAAGATAAGCAAAGGTAGTCCCATCCAATCGGGAAGTATATAAATCTGGGATAGCAGTGCCATAGCACAACATGCGGTGATTAAGGCTATCAGGATTTTCTGCCGAAAACTGTTCATTAATCTCATGGTTGGTAGATTTAAGGGTTGGCTTTTACAATTTAGGCATTCATCACAAACCTTACAAAGCTGTCTATCAGATTGTTCGAAATCGGTTAATCATCATTTGATTTGTGTTCTTCATAAAGAACTTTTACCATTCTTTGTACCAATGGATACATTACTTAGTACATTTAAGTTCCGCTTTATTCCCTAATTCCTTTTACTGATCAATTTTTAGAACTGACTTTTAAAAGCTGCTATGGCTTCTGGAAGTTTTGTAATACTTTTTATTTGACTGGTTAGGGCTTGAGACCTAAACTTAATATAGAGCGTAAGAAAATAAAGATGTAATAGCCCAATAAATTTTAATTTGGGGCAAATCATTTTTCTGATAAAAAAATTAAAGCACTTAAAAGTTTCGCTATCCGACTAATAGCATTAAAAAAGAATATTTTTATAGGGTTATAACGAATTCTATAAAATTTACCAAAACGAAAGAAATATAAAGTAACATATCAAAAATACGTAATTGAAATATCAAACTCCCAAAAAACAAGGAATTAGAATAACTCAAAATTGAATTGATAGATTAGAAAGAAATTAATCGAAAAAATAACAATAATATCCTGACAGACTATCTACGAAAAACCTTAGCCAAAATTTTAAAATATGGAGCTTAAACTTGCTGATAAAAAATCTGAATTGCTCGACATTCTCCGAATTCAAAAGGAAAATCAATTAAACAGTTTATCCTGTGAATCATCAAAGACAAACGGATTTGTAACCGTAACACACACTTATGAAGTCATTGAAAAAATGAATTCCAGAGCAAAACAAGTTATTGCAAAAATGGACGACCAGGTTGTTGGCTATGCGCTGGTGATGTTAAAAGAGTTTAGAGATTTAATTCCTGTACTTATCCCAATGTTCGAAACATTTTCAGTAATAGAGTGTAACGGACAAAAACTGGATAAGCTACACTATTATGTAATGGGGCAAATATGTGTTCAGGACGATTTTAAAAGAAAAGGAATTTTTAAAAAACTCTATGAAAAGCATAAGGAAGAATATTCAAAGTATTATGACTATTGTGTAACCGAAGTTTCTTCAAGTAATCTCCCGTCCATACGTGCCCATGAAAAATTAGGGTTTAAAACCATCTATACTTTTACTGATCAAACTGATGAATGGAATATTCTGTTGTGGGATTGGAATTAAAATATCCCTAAACTAAAATGGCAAACTACCTCAAAAACCGCGTTTTCTAAAAGTAAAAAGCTAAATAATCCTTCCTGACTGAAGGGCTGATTTCCAATACAGTTCTTAATATAAATGTTCGCAACTATTATAAAATATGAAGTAGTTGCGAACATTTATGCATAATTCCAATATATTTAAGAGCAGTGCCGTTTAACCAACATAAATACTCCAAATACAGGACAGGGTGAAAAAATCACATCCAGTCTGGTTTCTCCCGATCTTTAAGATAATAATCAAAAAACTGCTGCATTCTTATAGTCCAGTCTTTTTGATTGGCTAATTCGGCCAGGGTGTGCCTTTCTTCTTTATAATTGATTAACCATGCGGGTTTAGCAAGCCGTCGTAAAGCAAAAAAGAGACTCAATCCTTCTTCAAAAGGAACCGAGCTATCCCCTTCATTATGAAAGATTAAAACCGGAGTAGAAATAGCATCGGCATGAAAAACAGTCGAGTTGCGAATGTAGGCATCCTTGTTTTCAAAAAGGGAGCCTTGCATTCTGTATTGATCTACTTCATATTTAAACATATTAGATAATCCATTGCCTCTATATCCAAGATAGCTTGAAGTAAAGTTAGAGACCCCAGATCCTACGATCGCACAGGTAAATAAATCGGTTTTGGTGATTAAAAAAGAAGTTTCATAGCCTCCAAAACTATGTCCCTGAATACCTATTTTTCCCTTTTCAGTAATATTTTTGTCAATTAAATATTCCAAACCGCTTACGGCACAATTGTACGCACTAAGGCCGGGATCATTATAACTATAATGAATATCTGGTTGAAACACCACATACCCCTCACTTAAATAGGTAGGAATGTTGATATTGCTAGAGCTGTATTCCGGTGCGTGATAGTCGTGTAAGTCCTGCGAATGCTTTTCATAAAAATGAACGATCAGAGGATAGGTTTTAGAAGCATCATAATCTTCGGGGACATATAAAATACCTTCATTGGGTTGCCCATTAAAATTCTCCCAGGAAATAAGTTTTGCTTCGCCCCATTTATAATTCTGCTGCTGAGGGTTAATTTCGGTAAGCCTTGCCTGTTTCACAAAGTCTTGATTTGTTATCCATAAATCAGGAAATGTTTTAAAATTCTCTTTCGTAAATAAGTACCTTTTGTTATTTCCAGAAGTGGAAACCAGATCAAAACTATAATCATCGTTACTAGCCAGAGATTCTAATCGTTTAGCGCTTAAGCGATAAATCCCTTTTGCTTTGGTATGGGTATTAAAGCCTTTTAAGATAATACCATCTAGATCTACCTTTTCAATATAAGCATTGCTATTAAAGCGTAGCTCCACCTTATGTTTACGGCCATATTCTTTTGTTATGCAATAAGGTTTTTGTTTTCCAGCAGGGTCAAAAGCCCAAATGTCATACTGATCATAAAGAAGTACTATATTACCATTATCTATCCATCCAGCTACGCCGTAGGGATCTTTACGAGCTCCGAAATCCTGCGACTGATCTACAAAAGACTCCCGATTGTTGATAAGAAGGGAGATAAAACCCTGCTCTGGTACAGTAGCATTATAAACCAGCCAGGTTTCTTCTACTTCATCAAACAGCACAGCATATTTCCCGGAAGGGCTCCATATTGGATTGTTGTTTATGCCTTTTCTAACAAGTTGTTCGTTCCCACTAATGGCATCTACGATATATAAATCGTGCCGCTCATTAAATTCCCAATCCACCTCGGTAAGGTAAGGAGTGTTATCGGTTCTGAAAAATTTTGAAAAGTTAATGGTATTGGGCTGAATAAGATGGTCATAGTCGGTAGCCAGTTCTTTAAGTTCTTTGGTCTTTAAATCGTACACATAAACCGGGTCTTTTCTCAAAGGTTTGGAGTGACGTATTTTGGCTTCCCTACGCAGCATAGTGCCTTCGTCCCATTTCCAGATATCCACATTACTTTCTGGGATTCTTTGTGAGCCATATTTATCAAATTCAGCTTCTAATTGTAAATACACAAAGCGAGTTTCTTCAATTAAAGGATAAGCTTTTCGAGATATGGAATATCTTGAATCGTCTAATTGAAGTTTTTCAAAATCTAAAACAACCTCTTGTTTTTTTGATTTTAAATCGAAATGATGAAGAAACTTTATCTGTCCGTTTGATTTTGTAGTAAATGTCCCGGATAATCCATCCGGGTTTAGCTGATAATCACCAAATTCTGAAGCTGTACAGCTGTAGATGGTTTGATAAGGGCCATTAATTGGACCGGTCTTTAAAAATGCCTTGTCTTCTACAACTTGAGCATACACAATGCTATCTAAACCGTAAAAATTATAAAAAAGCAGTTTGTCGATACTCGTACTGTCATTTTTTTTAAGATCATAAATGACCAATTGTGTATTCGCATTGTCAGGAGAATTCTTAAAATGAGTATAATACAGAAAATCGGTATTGGGAAGAGAACTGGTATAGGCTTCAGTCTTCCAAGGCCTAATGGTTTGTGTTTGCAAATTTTGCAGGTAATTTTCCCCTTGTTTTTCGTAAAATACCCAATTACCGGTACCCACAAATTTTAGCGAATTTACCTCCTCTAGAACTTGCGTTTCTAAGGATTTAGTATTGACGATATAAGTTTGCGCAGGATTTTCCTTTTCAAAATCCTGATAAACCGTGTTGTAGGCCATCCAGCCTCCGGTATAAGAAAGTTCTGAGGAGGTGATATACTTCCACTGTTGATAGGCAGTACTATCTATATCTTTCTTTTGAGCAAAAAGACTCTGCAATCCTAAAAAAATAGAAATGCAGAGTATCGTTTTTTTATTCATATTAATTTTCGGCTTTTAGCAATTCAACAATCGTGTTGATCTCATCTTTCAATTCATCCGGGTTGCCGGAATAGCCTTCAGCAGTGAACCGTATTTTCCCGTTTTTGATCACCACTTTTCTTGGGATACCGCTGGAATTAAATAAAGAAGCAAATTTTGAAAAGGTCATGCTGTTCATCCTTTTATTTTCAGCTTTCTTATCGAATAAAACCATAAGGTTCTCCAGTTCGTTTTTTTTGAAGTAGGACGCACTAACCGCTTTATAGTCCTTGGAGGTCTCATTGGTATTAATAAAATAAAAGGCGACACTTTTATCATTTTGATATCTTTCAACAAGTTGCTGCATTGCCGGGAACGACTTTTTGCACGGTGCGCACCAATTTGCCCAAAAATCCAGAACGATGATTTTATCTTCTGAAGGGATCCTAACCTCTTTTCCTTTTTGGTCTTCAAAAATCAATGCTGGGGATTCTTCATTAATAAGTTCACTCTGGATCCTATCTTTAAAGCCCTTGTTTTTAAAGCTGTTTAAATAAGCATCAAAACCGGTATCGTTCCCTTTTTTTGCGATATACGTTTCTTTTAAAAGCACGGTCAATTGTGGGGTTAGGGCGTTATTTGCAGCAGCAGATTCCAGTGCAGGTATTACCTCTTTCTGTTCCTGTTGTAAGGCTTTAATATAGACTTCATTAATCTCAGAATCTTTAAACTTAGTAGCTTCAGAAAGATAATTGCCATATTTGATCACATCACCGGGATTGTTCAGGTCAAACGAGATACGAATCTGTACTTTTAGTTTTCGGTCTAACTGATCTACAGCATTTTCCAGAGCTTGCTGCGGGGACATATAAAGTCCATAGGCATAAGACGAATCATTGAGTTTAGCACGCAAATCTGCGATCATCACCTGTGATAAGTCATTTAAAACCGGTAGGGGAACAGATTTAAAATGATAGGCTTTAGAAACCGTAAAGTGATAGCCTTCAATCAAATTGGCAAAGGTCATCATTGGTAGCAAAGCCCTTAGTTTATCGTATTGTTGGTTATTAAAATAATGCTCAAACAAAAGGTTAAATATCGTCCTGTAGAAAAACGGCTGATCTCCGTCATAATCTCCTACCGGATATTCTTTGATAAATGCTTCAAACTCTTTTATTTTTTCTGAATCATCCGCAATTTCTGAGGCTTTCTGAAAGGCTTTGAGCTGTACGGTATATCCTTTAGGAAATCGCGTTAAGATTAAGTTTTGAAGCGAATCACCTATTTTTTTATCATTTAAATCAAAGGCATATAACTGTTGCATTTTAATATACTGATCCTCGGTAAGATTGGTATAATTATCTAAAAATTGCTTTCCAAGCATACGGGCAATGGTATCAAATTTTTCAGGAACCCTTAGTTTAGCTATTTTAAAATAGGTGTCCACAAAAAGCGGGAAGTTTTCAGGATGTTCCTGAATTTCTTTCTTTATCCAAAATTCGGAGGCCTCATCGGTGATGGTAAATTCCCTGAAATAGCCTGCAAATTCACTATTAAGGTTGACATTTCTAAAGGTGCCCCATGCAACATCGCTCCCCGGTACTTTTTGATTTTCTGCATTGACCGTAGTAAAAATATAACCTTCATCTCCATTAGTGTCATAGATGGTACCCTCTGGGCTGTTCGCATAAAATTTAAAAGCTAAAAAAGCGCAATCCTCGGGGATTTGGTAAGTACAGGTATAAACGCCGTTCTTCTTGTTGATTTGAATATCATCCAACCCCCATTCGTAGTCTGTATAGGCGTAGACCATTCCTTTTATGTCTTTGGCACTTGCCAAATCATTTTTAGGCGTATAGGTAAATTGCACCGTACTTCCTGCCTGTGGAGGATTTTTGAGCCCCGGTAAGAACTCAGAATCAACCTGAGTGGAATTATTGGATAGGATGAGTTGCATACTACCTTCCTCGCTGGTATTTGTTTTGTCCTGGCAAAAGGAAATGCCACTATGTAGTGCTGCTGCAACGAGCAGCGTCAGTGTTGTCTTTTTCATAAAGAAGTTTTTACAGGCACCACCAAAGGGTTTAATACCCCCGTCCCGATAGCTATAGGAATGCCTCAAAATTGCACAATGTTTTTTTGATTTCAAGAACCCCTAGGCTTGTCCCAGAGGTTCTTGATGTATTACTCTCCCAACTCGGGGTTTAGGTCAATATAGTTTTGAAAAATAGGAAAGGTGTAACCGTCTGAATTAGGTTCTAATACATAAGTCTCCCCTTTAAAAATCCGTGTAAATGTTTGTTGCCTTTCAGCATCCATGTTAAGGCGTCTTTGATCGAACCAGCGGAAGCCTCTACCTATAAGTTCTTTAGATCGCTCCTCAAAAACATAATCCAGTACCTCGCCAGGTGAATCTGAACTCAGCTCATACGCACTTCCTGTTTTATACCTTTTTTCGCGCAGATCATTAAGATATTTCAACGCCTCCTCTAGATCCCCGGATCTTGCGTAAGCTTCTGCAGCAATTAAATACAATTCTGGCACAGATGGGCCTACATTTACACCATTAGTATAACTATATCGGGAGATCCCAAATCCTCTTCCGGTAAAATTGGGGTAAATCTGATTCCCGTCAATGGTATAGTACGCATAACGCAGGTCTTGTTCTTCAAATGACGAGAGCAGTTCCTGGGATAAAGGAGCTCCATCATAGTTATAAAGCAAGGTTTTTGATAATAAGATCTCTGGATTGTCAAACAACTGTGGATAATCGAATTCTGAAGAAAAACTGTTTAGATCAAGTAGCTCATTCTCCAGGGACAATGCATCCAGTGCATTGGCAAGTGCTTCTTCATAATTCCCCATATAAAGATGGGTTCTTGCTAAAATAGCGTAGGCAGCGGCCTTTGTAGGCAAAATATTGAATTTTGTATTTTCACGGATATTGTTATCCAGTGCCTTTTGAATATCTGCAAGGATAAGATCATAGACTTCTGCTACGGTATTACGGTCCAATTCGGCATACAAGCTTGGGGCAGTCAATATAGGCACTGCTTTAGCCGTGTTAGCCCCTTGAGGATCAAATTGAGGCCCATAGGTATTTACCAGTTGTAAATAAGCAAAAGCACGATGCACATAAGCTTCCGTCAGGATTTCTGTTTTTTCAGCTTCTGAACCGCGCTGGCTTTCCATAACACCATCTATAATAACATTGCATTTATAAATTACCTGGTATAGATTATTCCAGTCATTATCGCTTTGGGATTGATTGTAAATTACGTCTTGCCAGGTATAGGCATTTGCCCAAATAGGGGAAACCGAATTTTGATAGTCTTCGGGAAATTCAATTTCTGCACTTGAAAGCAGATAGATTCCCCCCGCGGTTTCAAAATTCCCCTGGGTATTTGCCAGTGCCCTGTAATCTGAGGTATACTTTAAAATCCGGGTATTGCCTACGGGTTCAATTTCTACGTAATCACTGCAGGCCGTGATCATTACTGAAGCCAGTACAAGTAATATGCTGTTTATCTTGGTTCTCATGATGTTTTTTTATGATTAGAAACTTAAACTTACACTTAGGGTGTAACTACGCTCTGGAGGAAGGGTGCTGTAATTATTTACAGATCGGTATAACGGATCGATATCCTGATCGTTTGCCCTCCATAAAATGCCCAGATTACGCGCTGCAAAGTTTAAGTTTAAAGATTTGAAAAAAGTGTTCTCAAATAAGGAGCCTGGAAGGCTATAACCAAATCCTATTTGCTGCAAGCGTATATGATCTGCCGGTAACACGTTTATCGTTGAATTTTTAAACCTTTCGATACTGTTAAAGTTTAGGTTACTTAAGCCGGGAACATTGGTCCTGGCCTCGTCGCCTGGATTCTGCCAGCGATCTGCAACAATAGCTTCCCTGCTTACCGGCCCGTAATGCACACCAGAGAATGAAGGGTAATTTGCCAACACCTGATTTCTAAATACGTGTCCCATATAATAGGTCATTTGAATATTAAACGACCAGTTTTTGTAACTAAAATTATTAAAGAAACCACCCGAGTATGGGGCGCGGTTGGTGCCCATATAAACCAGATCTTCCGGATTTATATCTAATGAACTTTGATTAGAATCAATGATATCCCCTGCGGCATTGTAAATTTGAGATTGTCCGGTTTCATCCAGTCCTGCCCATTTATATGCATAAACGCTTGTTAGGGGTTTGTCTACAATAAGGGTAGACCCAAAATATTGGTTGATTGCCGTGGCTTTAAATCTGGAATCGGTTACTTTATTGGTATTGTACGCAAAATTGAAGGTACTTGACCAGCTAAGATCGCCATTAAGGATTACCCCGGTTACTCCAAGATCTATACCGCTTCCTTTTAGAGTACCTGTGTTGTATTTAAGAAACGAAAAACCATAGGTAGGGTTATAAGGAAGATCGGTAAGGATATCATAGGATTTTTTAAAATACACATCTACATTACCTGAAACCCTGCCGTTAAAAAAGCCATAGTCTAGACCAAAGTTCCATGACTTTGTAGTTTCCCACTTTAATTCGGCATTTTCAGGTATAGATATGTTAGCATTTGGCAATTGGGTTAGGTTATCTTTATAGATATTGACTACTGGATAGGTGTTGCCCAAACCTCCCGGAGGCGTGCTTCCGGTTTTACCATAAGTAGCGCGTACACTTAAAATGCTTAACCAGTCTGTGTTTTTAATAAAATCCTCTTTAGAGACATCCCATTTTAACCCTGTAGACCATAAAGGCATGATCCTGTTTCTGCTTGAAGCGCCCAAAAGGTTATAATCATCAAGACGAAAACTACCCGAAACGTGATACTTATTCTGGAATGAATAAGAACCTAAAGCATAATAAGAAGCATAACGATTTAAATATTTGCCTATACTGTTATTAGAACTTCCAAGAGTGGTATTCCACCCATAAACAGTAGTATAAGGTTGGGTTGGATTTACGTCTTGAGCAAGGTTAGAGTCCAGATCATAACCATACATAGAACGGGCAGCGGTTTCGTTTTTCTCCTCCCGCGTTTCCAACCCGGCCACAAAATTTACATTATGTTGACCATCAAAGACTTTGTTTATGCTGGCCTGAAGCCTTAAGGACTGATCTTCAGTAACATCATACGAGCTGTAGCGATAAGCTCCAAAAGGGATACCATACACCAAACCATCAGCTTCTGTATAACTTGTAGCTTCATTGATTAAATTGCGGGTGTAATAACTCTCGAGCCTGCTTAATTGCACGAGTTCATCCCTTATTTTATTGTACCTTCCTGAAGCAGATACCTCCAACCAGTCAGTCAGTTTTGCCGTAAGCCTTGCGGTAATCCTTAGGGCATTTCCGGTAGTGGTATTATTGTTATACTTTAATTCATCCAGATAATTGTAGGTCCAGGGCAGATAGCCTTTACTGGTTAAATCGTCAATCACCTCTGGGGTAAATTTCAAATATTTATCAAGAGCATTTCCATTCTCATCCACAATCAAATCATAAGGTCTTAAAGAAGATTCAGAGGCGAGACCCAGGGCTTCATTTGCCGTAGTGTTTAGATTGTACTTGGTCTTTACATAGTTGATGCCGGTTTCCAATGTAAGGAAATCCCTAATATCAACACTATTATTTAAAGTCAGGTTATAAGAGTTTGAAGAGTTACTTTTCATAGGGGCTTTGTCTTCGTTATATCCCAATGAAGCATAATAGGTATTGTTTGTCCCCCCTCCTGATACCGAAAAGTCGTATTGCTGAGACACCTTATTTTGCAAAAGATAATCGGTGATCTGGCTTGTATTATCACGTGAAGCCAGTTGTGCAAAGATCGCATTACGTTCTTCTAGCGACAATTCGCCGTTTTGTTGTTTAAAGTAAGCGGTTTGCAAGGCACTGGGATTGGATTTCCATTGGTAAGAATCTTCCAGCAGGTACCCTTTTTCAAGCATTTCTACCTCAAAATCCACATATTGAGCACTGTTCATTTCCCTAAGTTTATCCAGGCTTATTTTTTCGGTAAGGGTGATGGTGGAACTCATATTTACAACCGGAACAGATTTTTTTCCTTTTTTGGTCTGAATCACGATTATCCCATTTGCAGCACGGGAGCCCCAAATCGCAGCCGCAGCCGCATCTTTAAGCACTGTAATACTTTCAATATCATCGGGGTTTATATAGCTGAGTACAGAATATCCCGGATTTGAGCGGCTCTTGGTAAACGAAAACTCTTCGGAAGACATGGGAAAACCGTCAATAACGATAAGCGGTGCAGTGGGCGCATAGCTATTTGTCCCCCTAATTTCTATAGCACCCGAGGTTGGGTCTACATTAACCCCAGGAATCTTTCCTTCTAAGCGCTCATTTAAATCTATGGTAGGTACTTTTTGCAATTCTTCTGAAGAAACCGATGCAAATGACCCGGTAGCGCGTTCTTTAGGTATTTTGGTGTACCCGTTCGATTCTGGTGCATTAACAGTAACTGCCCCTAACTGCTCAATATCTTCGGTCAAGGTAACATTGATGACAGACCTGCCCTTAACCGGTACTTTAAGTTTTTTAAACCCAAGATAGCTAAACATAAGTGTATCTGTAGGGAACACGGTAACCCTATAGGCACCACCGTCCCTGGTAATATCCCACTTTTTTCTATTAAGAACTTCAACCGTAGCTCCTGTGATTTTAATGCCATATTCATCAGTAACAACACCGGTCAACTCGTATAACTTTTGTTGTTTTGTGGATGGCTTATCGATTTTAGGGATAATCGTGATGAGTTTTTTATCGACAAAGGCAGACTTAAAATCTTCCCCGATGATTTTTGGAAGAAGCGCTGCAATATCAATATCAGTTTCCTTTATCGTGATGATTTTATCACTATTAAAAAGATCACTGCTATAGAAGAAATCTACTCCTGTTTTTTGAGTAATCAATTTCAGTACTTCTGAAATGGGTTTGCTTTCAACATCTATGCTTACCTTTTGGGAAAAGGCAAAAATGGATAGGTGGAGAAAGAAGATTGATGCGAAAAGGGATTTTCTCATAACAATCATAATTTTTTCTGAAATGCTATTTTTATTATGCCCACACGAAGCAGGTAGTATTTTTTTCATACTTTTAAATGTTTAGTGAGTTAAAAAAATGGATTTGACGACTAGACGTAATTACCGGGAAATGTTGGCGCATTTTCCGGTTTCTATTCTATTCTTTAGTAATATTCAATTCATAATGGTCTTTATTTTTTTTAGTTAAACTGTAGTTTATATTTGATGTGAGCTTGATGATATCAAGCAACTCTGTAAGTGTCTTATTTTTATCAATTACTCCGGTAAATCGTGTTTTATGAAGAGCACTATCCCTAAATGAAAAATCAAAATCGTACCATCGAGCCATACGGGTAAGGATTTGATCGAGCGGAGCTTTTTCAAAATAGAATTTACCGTCTTTCCAGGCCAAAGCGATCGCGGTATTTACCTTGGTTACTTCAAACTGGCTGTTGTCTTTATAAAAAGTAGCTTGTTCTCCGGGTTTAAGAAGCACCGGAGCATTGTCTGAAGAGACTTCTGGGCCTGAAAGTTGTACTTTTCCTTCGGCAAGAGTAACCGCATTATAAGGATCTTCAGTATAAGCACTTACATTAAACTTTGTTCCCAGTACTTTGACATCTGTAAATGCGGTACTAACAAGAAATGGTTTTTCCGGATTTTTAGCGACTTCAAAGTAGGCCTCTCCTTTTAACACCACCTTACGTGTATTCCCATTAAAAGAGACCGGATATGACAGCGAAGACTCAGAATTTAACCAAACGTGTGTGCCGTCGGCAAGGCTTAAGTGATATACACCACCTCTGGGGACTAATAAGGTATTGTACGACTCAACAGCACTATTGTTGCCTGCTGAGTACACGAGGGTATTGTTTAAATTAAGTATAGAACTGTCTTTTTCAATAAGGACAGTTTGTTCATTTTCCAGAGGTATTTGAGTTCCGTTACTCAAAACAAGGACAGCTTTTTGAGAGCCGGGTGCGAGATCTGTAATAGGATTTTCTGGCAGATCATTTTGGGTTTTGGTGATCTCAAAAATACCTGAACCTATCCCGATGGAAATAATTAGAATAGCGGCATATTTATAGTATCTTTTAAATAATGACCTCTTGGGGTTCTCGTAAGCTTTAATTCGTTTTAAGACCCTTTTATAGGGAGTATGCGTATCTATAGAAGATGCCAGGTGCTGCCTTGCTTTAAATTTAGCAACGTTAAATGTGGTGAGAGTTTTAGGGGCTTTTGCAGTTTCAGCCAATAACCTGTCTAAGGTTTTTTGTTCCTCTTGGGAAATGATTTTTAAGCGGCTTTTGGCAACGAGTTTAGCCAACTCAAACTCTTTTTTATACCCTTTCATCTTCATTTTAAATCTTTAATTTTAAGATAGCTTAACACTTTCTTTACAATTATAGGAGTATGAAAACTTAAAATGGGTGGAAGGTTTTTAACTTTTTTTTTGATTTATTCTAATCAATTGCAATCAAAAGAAGCAGAAAAGGATGATTTTTAAGCTTTTCTTTCAATAATTTGATAGCTCGAGCGCGTTGAGATTTTACAGTATTGACAGATATATTAAGAATGGATGCAATTTCCTTATATTTTAAGCCTTCTATTACCGATAACTCAAAAATCTCTTTGCAGCCTTCAGGAAGCTGATTTAATTGCTCTATCAGGATCGCATAGACTTCTTCTTCTAAAATTTTTTCATCAAAATCGTCATGGTGATCTTCGGTAAGCTCTTCATTAAGGAGTATTTTACCTTTCTCTTTATTGGCAATGCGGTAGGCATCATTTCTAACCATTGCATAGAGATAGGACTTTATGTTCAGTACATTTTTAAACTTATCCCTATCCCGCCAAAGTTTAAACATCGTATTCTCCACAATGTCCTCAGCGGTTTGAGCATCAGCAACAATGTCTGTAGCGTAACTTAATAGACGTGGATATAGTTTATGAAAGAGATTTTGAAAGTAAGACTCATCAATACTATGTAAATCTTTATTATTCAGATTGGGTGTTAATTAAATTAGGGCAAATTCAAAATTACGGAAAATTAAGATTTTATTATGAAATAATTATCGTTTTCTATCTCCAAATCACTATAGCACAGGTATTATTTTAGTCCCAAATGCTAATAATTGGATTTCATTAAAACTATAAGACAGCGCAATTACCTAAAGGCAAGCCTATGAGGCAGTTATTAGGAAACTATTTTTTTTGAATCATCCGGGTTCCAATAAGTACAAGAAAGCAGTATTTAATCTCGATTATCGAATAAATCAAATCACATAGAAAAGATTTTTAACTATCTTAGATTTAATCCATCTGCGACATATCAGGCAGATGGCAAGATTTTAAAATACTTAAAAAATGAAAGATTCGAATATTACAGACATTCCCAAAATCTATTCTGAAATTGAAAGAAAAAGTAACGAAATTGGATTTACAATGCCATCTGACCTCTATGTTGGAACGCTATTGAAAACCCTGGTTTCTTCAAAACCAAAAGGTCATTTTCTGGAATTAGGCACTGGTATTGGTCTTTCGCTTTCCTGGATGGTCGATGGAATGGATGCTGAATCTAAAATTACAAGTATTGATAATGATCCAAAACTAGTGGCCATCGCTAAAAGTTATTTTGAACAGGATAAAAGAGTGGAAATACTAAACATAGACGGAACTGAGTGGATAAAAAACTATTCTGGAAAAGCGTTTGACTTAATTTTTGCTGATGCCTGGCCGGGAAAATATAGTGAAATCGATGAAACTCTTGACTTGATAAAACCTGGTGGTTTTTATATTATTGATGATATGCTGGCTCAACCAAATTGGCCAGATGGACATCAGGAAATTGTAGATCAATTCATTGAATATTTAGAGACCCGAAAAGATTTTAATCTTACAAAAATGAACTGGTCCACCGGAATTATAATCGCAACCAAAATATACTAACTACTGGATTAATTATGGTTAAAACGACAATTCATTGTACTTTAATTCCCTAGATGGCGATAACTGCAATTATCGAACATTATATTGAAATGAAACCATTGTCACGTTTAAAATATCACAATATTAGAGAGTATTGGAAAAATGAAATGAATGATTTCTCATTTTGGCTTTCCAAAGAGGAGAATTTGAATTTGCTTTCAGAATCAATTGGTATTGAATTAGAATTTATAAAAAGGGAAGCAACAGAAAATTCGAGATTAAGAGTTGATATACTAGCAAAAAATAAAAAAAACGACGAAAGAATTATAATAGAAAATCAATTAGAAGAGACTGATTTTTCTCATTTGGGCAAATTATTAACTTATGCAACTCTTTTTAATTCTAATACAATAATTTGGATAGTAAAAGATATAAGAGCGGAGCATGAGTTTACAATTAATTGGTTCAATAAAAACACAAAAGAAAAAATAAACATTTTTCTTATCAAAATTCAAATTGTATCGATAAACGATTCACCTCTCGCACCTTTATTTACAATAATATGTAAACCAGATAATCATATTATTCCAAAAATAAAAGATAGTTTTAGACCTGAAACTATTGATTTAATTGAAAAAAGAGATAAACTTGAAAAGTCAGTTTTGGATAAAAGGATAATTGAGTTTTTTGATGATAAATTGGAATTGGATAAGCTTTTCACAAAAAGAAAGTATGAAAATAACGATTTAGGAATTCTTGATTTATTAGAATCTTATAATTATGAGATATATTTAAAGTATAACGGAAAATTTACAAGAGAAATTAAACGAGACCTTCACCTATGGGCAGACTTTAGAGATATTAAAATTAATCAAAGACAATTTGAAAAAAACGGGAATAGAGATTATAAGTCCAGTGGTAAAGAATATTTCTATTTCACAACATAATTGATAATGTGCCCTTCAACACTAGGAACCATTGCTGCTAAATATATTCGATGTTCTTTAGGTAAATTTAATGTCGTGGAGGATAATGCAATCTTGTCAGAAAACATCCATAATCAAAGCCATTACCCTTAATCTTGAATGAAATACAGCAATGAAAAAATAATTGAAAGACTTGAAGCAGGTGAGAACCTTAAATTTCTCTTGTTTTGGGGACACCAGAAATCTGAGCAGATATCGAAATCTTGTTTAAGTCAATGGTACGAATCTAAATTTGAAGTTAATGGAATTAAATATCATACAGCTGAACATTATATGATGGCTGAAAAAGCTCTGCTATTCGAGGATAAACAAATTTATGAGCAAATAATAAATAGTGCTAAACCTGGTAAAGTAAAAGAACTTGGAAGAAAAGTCAGAAATTTTAATCAAAGAATTTGGGAGGAAAATCGTTTTGAAATTGTAGTAAGAGGTAATTTTCACAAGTTTAATCAAAATAAAGAATTGTCAAGATTTTTAAAAAATACAAACGACCGTGTTTTGGTGGAAGCTAGTCCTGTTGATAGCATTTGGGGAATAGGGCTTGCTCAAAACGATGAGAATGCTAAAATCCCATATTTTTGGAATGGACTAAATCTACTGGGCTATGCTTTAATGGAAACGAGAGACCGGCTAAATAACACTAAGCATTGAAAATAGCTTCAGTTTGAACTAAACATATCGTTTAGATCGATTAAGATCTTTGTGAAAGATTTTGTGCCGAAGTTTCCATTTTTAGATATATTTCGACATAAATTTTTTGAATGTCCGCAATAAATCATAATGAAGTGTTGTCACCCTGAACCTGCCCGTCCGGCAGGCGGGCTTTATTCAGGGTCTCATAACAATAGCTTGTTCTTTACTACAGTATGAGATTCCGGATCAAGTCCGGAATGACGAAAAAACGAATTATTATAAATTACGGATAATCAATAATTTTTCATGAAAATTCTCTGATTGACCAAAATGCCTAAAAAAGCACGAATAAATATACGATTCATTTTGGCCAATTATATACTGATATTTTTGAAAAATCAACTATAACCTAAGCTTTAAGCCTTCCAAAAAAATTATACTTCAGATTTATATTCAGAAGGGTTACTACCGTATTTCTCTTTAAAGATCTTCCTAAAATACTTAATACTGCTAAAACCAACGGCAAAAGAAGCCTCGGTAACCGAATAGTTTTCCCGGTAAATCAAATCTGCTGCTTTTTTTAACCGAATATCCCTTATCAATTCATTAATATTAAACCCCGTAAGAGCTTTAACCTTTCTATAAAGCGGAGTTCGGCTCATCCCAAGTTCCTTGGCGAGAAACGTGGTATTTACTTTCTTAACATGATCGGGATTTAAAACGATGTCTTCAATATTTTGCAAAAATTGCTTTTCAAAATTGATAAGATTAGAATTGACTTCCTTTTCATTCTCTATATTAAGGTTTTGAGAATAGGAAAAATAGGAACGTAATTTTTGTCGATTTTTAAGCAGACTGGTCACCTGCGCACGCAATACTTTTGGTTTAAAGGGTTTGGTGATATAAAGATCGGCTCCGCCTTTATAGCCAGAACTAATACTTTCTGTGTTTTCCTTAGCCGTGAGCAATATTACGGGGATATGACTGGTTTCTATATTTTCTTTTAGTTCCAGACAAAGGTCTAAACCATTTTTTACCGGCATCATAACGTCTGAAATAATAATATCTGGAATATACTTTATTGCTTTAGACACTCCTTCACTTCCATCCCCGGCAAAAAGCAAATCGTATTCCTCTTTAAAGATATTTTCAAGAAAAAGTCTAATTTCAGGATTATCATCGATAACCAGCATAATATCTCTATTGATCGCTGTGCCAAGACTTTTTTGATGTTTCGAATTTAAAGCTTCATGAAGTTCCTCTTTGCGAACTTCTGGTAAATTTTCTGTTGGTTTTTCTATAATCTCTTTATCCGCTACCAGAAATTTCTTCGGAATACAAAGGGTGAAAATGGTGTTTTTACCGGGAATACTGGTAACCGTAATCGTACCTTCGTGAAGCTCGGCAAAACTTTTAGATAAGGCCAGTCCAATACCCGTACCCTTTTTTTGACGATGTTCCCTGGCACGATAATACCATTCGAAAATATGATTGATTTCCTGCGGACTAATTCCTTCTCCCTGATTGCTTACTCTTATTTTTAGCTCCTCATTTTCGCAAAACAACTTTAGTTTAACTTCAGTGTTCACTTCAGAATATTTGACCGCATTGGATAATATATTGTTTACAATCACCCCAAATTTCTCGATATCGCAATATAAATGCCTTTCAGCAATGCTGTACTCTAATTTTAAATGTACTTTTTTCTCTTTCGCTAATGGCTGAAAGTTAGTTAGCCAGCGTTTTATTTCATCTTTAATATTATAGGTGCCGCAATGAAGTTCACTAAGTCCTTCTTCAGACTTTCTGAACTCCAATAATTTATTAATGGCCTGTTGCAGGCTTTTAGCATTACGCTTAATGAATTTTAGATCTTCGCGAGCATCTTTTTGTTTGATCTTTTCCAGTAAATTATCTATCGGTGCTAAAATTAAAGTCAGTGGTGTTTTAAGCTCATGTGAAAATCCCGTAAAAAAGCGTAAACGTTCTTCATTTAACTGATGTTCCAGCTGATACCGTTTTTTTTCAAAAGCAATAGAATTTCTTAATTTAAGACGTTCACTATAATATCGGGATATTAGATACAATAATAAAACCGAAAAAAGCAAATACAGTACATAAGCGGGCCAGGTACTCCAAAATGGCGGAGCAATAGTAATTCCTAACTGCGCTGTCTTGATATCTTTTAAACCCGATTTACTTTTTACCAAAAGCTGGTATTTCCCCGGCGGGACTTTTGTAAAATTGGCCGTGCCGGCTCCATTTGCAGCTATCCAAATATCACTGTAGCCTTTTAATTTATAGACCAGTTCTGTATTCTTTACAAAAGGAAAATTTAAACTGTGAAAATCTATCGAAAAAGAATTTTCATTGTAATCCAGATTGATATTTTTCTTAAAAAAAAGGGACTTATCCAGAATCGTATTCTTCTCTTGCCGAACACTTACTTTTTCATTTAAGATTTTTAAGTTTTCAAAATAAATAGAAGCCTGGGCATCCTCTTTTAGTATATCTGAAGGATGGAAAAAATTTAATCCGTTATTCCCTCCAATATAAATTACGCCCTTACTACTTTTCGTGATAGCCCCTATATTAAACTCTCCATTTTGTAAATTGGTTAATGAAGATATATTCATCACCTCTTTACTTTCCCTATTATACCGGTTTATTCCATTAAAGGTACTTAACCAGATATACCGGTTATCCTCTTCTATCATCCCTACTATAGAATTGTTGCTTAATCCATCTATTTCAGAGATCCGTTCAAACGTGTTTGTTGCGGTATTTAAATGCACCAGTCCCTCATACCTTGTCCCGGCATATACTTTATTTTCTGCGGTACACAAGACACTAAAAACAATATCACTGGGAAAGTCCAGACCTTCATCTGTAGCATAAGTTGTGACCAGTTGATTTTTAGGATCATACTTCTTCAGTCCAGATCCATAAGTAGCCATCCATAAATTACCTTCTAAATCCTCGTCAATATCACGAATATCCAGTTTTTCTAAAGCTGCTACATTTTCAAAAGACCTGGCATCCTCATTGTATTTAAATAACCCGCCTCGATTGGTACCTACCCATATTTGTTTATTTCGATCCTCAAAAATTACTCGCACATCACTCCCTTCAGAAGGAGCTCCCTGTAGATAATGCTCAAATTTCCCTTTATAAAGACCGTTTAAACCTTCACGATAAGTACCCACCCATAATCGCCCTTTCGAATCTTCAAGCAACGAAAGAATATAATTACTACTTAAGCTGTTTTCGGTATCATTTTGCGCGTAATGCTTATAAATCTCATTTTCAGGATCGTAATAATCCAGTCCTCCTCCATCAGTTCCAACCCAGATATATCCATTTTTAGAACTGGCAACCGCTCCAATTCTATTATGGCTAAGACTTTGTTCAGTGTTATTCTTATGCTTACGAATCCCTACTATTTCTCCAACGGTCTTGGTGAAGCTGATTCCTGTTGGAGTGCCTACCCACATATTTTGCTCTTTATCCAGATAAAGAACAGATACCGTACGGTTGTTTATACTTTCAGAACCTTCTGAAGGCAAATACCATTGTACACTTAATGGTCTACCGTTCTGTAACTCATTTATTTTTATAAGATTAATCCCTCCGTTACGCGTACCAACCCACATATAGCCATTATGGTCTTCCTGAAAACATAGAACATCGTTATCACTCAATCCAATTTCAGGATCAATTGCTTTCTCTATTTTATGGATAGTGTTGTCTTTTCTAATAATTACGATACCGCTTCTGGTGCCAATCCAAATATTATCCTTACGGTCAAGATACATGGCATTTATCGCTCCTAATTTTAGGTAATCTGTTTTTAAGGTATTCGTGTTTAAATCAATTTCATTTAATCCATCATCAAAAGTTCCCACAAATAAGTGGTTATTTCGTTGAAGGATGGAGGATATTTCTTTAGAAGACAAATATTGATTTATGGAAGGATCTGTGCTAAAAGCATTATGGCCTAAGTCTACCTGTTGCAGCCCGCCACGGTATATTCCAACATCTAAAATATTAGAATCAGGCCTTTTATGAAGTGCACTTATGCTGTTTCCCAGAATATCAGAGTACTTCGTATTCAAGACGTTTAAAGACTCATATTTTATATCATACACATTTAATCCACCATCTGTACCAGCGTATAGTTTGTTCCCTACAATCTTAATATTCTGAACGTAGTTATTAGAAATATGGTAATATGGATTTCCGCTTTTAAAAACCTTGAAGTTATTCCCATCATATCTGTTCAATCCATCATTGGTAGCGATCCATATATAACCTAAAGAATCCTGTGTAATATCATTAATCAGGTTACTGGACAATCCATCCTGAGTAGTAATAGTATAAAAATGAAAAGAGGGTGCCTTTTGAGCAAAAAAATATCTGGGAGAGAAAAATTGCAACAGCAAAAATGTAAACACACATAAATACTTACGAATTCTCATTTAGAGGAAAGTAATTTTGTTGATTTTTTAAAAACACCTATTAAAGATCAGTAAAACAATAAAATGAGTCATTTACAGCCTTGCTTTAAGTCAATTACTACCCCATATAATCCTGCTAATTTTAGGAAAATTGTAACAACAAAATGAAGCGAAATCGTTTTCAACTAATCTTTTCGCGCAAAGCTAACTTTTATTTAACAATTAACTAAAATTACAGTACATGTTTAAATTTTTACTAAACCTGGGAAAATCCAGGTGCAACATATTGTTGGTCTTACTGTTGGCAAGTTCTACGGTTTTAGCCCAACAAATTGAGATTAAAGGGCAGGTATTTGATGAAGTTGGTATTCCCTTACCAGGAGCCACAGTAGTGGTAAAAAACACATCAAACGGAACCGTAACCGACATGGATGGAAATTTCTCTTTAGAAGTAAATGATCCTGAAAATGCCATACTCGTAGTTTCTTTTGTAAGTTTTAAAACCAAGGAGATTGAAGTTGGAGATCAAAAATCATTCTCTGTAACATTAGAAAATGATACTGAAGCACTTAATGAAGTGGTTGTAGTAGGATATGGAGGACAAAAAAGAGCCACCCTTACGGGGTCGGTTTCTGAAGTAGAAGGCGGTGACCTTGTAAAAAGTCCTCAGCCTAACCTTTCCAATTCCTTTTCAGGAAGGATTTCGGGAGTAATCGCAAATAACCGTGGTGGTGAACCAGGATATGACGATTCCAGCATCAGTATTCGTGGATTAGCAACAACCGGTAACAACGATGTTTTAGTAGTGGTTGACGGAGTACCGGGCCAGGTTGGAGGTCTCTCAAGACTTTCTCCGCAAGACATTGAAAGTGTTACAGTGCTTAAAGATGCTTCTGCCGCAATTTACGGTAGCCGTGCTGCCAATGGTGTTATTCTCGTGACTACAAAGAGAGGAAAAACAAATTCAGCCCCATCGGTATCTTATAAGTTCGATGTTGGATTTTCCTCACCTACCCGTCTACCCGATATGGCCGATGCATCGACCTACGCTCAGATACGAAATGAAATCGCTTATTACAACAGTCCTAATGATGGATTGAATCAAATTTATTCTCCCGAAGAAATAAACCTGTTTGCTAATGGCAGTGACCCTTTAAATTACCCAAATACCGATTGGGCAAACGAGGCGCTTAGAGATTATGCCACTCAAACCCAACATAACCTTAATGTATCTGGAGGATCAGAGAAGGTTAATTATTTCTTTTCTTTAGGTAAAACATCGCAGGAAGGTTTATATAAAAATGGTGCTACCCAATACGACCAATATAATGTTCGATCGAATCTAGATGTTGATATTTCTGACCGATTAAGCGTTGGTCTTTCGTTATCTGGAAGAAAAGAAGACAGGCAATTTGCCACTGAAAGTGCAGGCAATATTTTCAGATCTATATATAGAGCCTACCCAACCGTAGCCGCAATATATCCCAATGGGTATCCCTCTACCGGTATAGAAAATGCAAACCCTGTAATTATGGCTACTGCTGTAGGAGGAGTAAATAATCAACCTAAATATGTGTTTAACGGAATCCTTAAAGCTAAATACGAATTGCCGTTTCTTGATGGTTTATCTATAGATGGTTTCTTTTCTGTAGATGAATTATCCAGTAGAACTAAAAACTTTAAAACGCCATACACGCTTTACAAATACAATAGGAACAAAGACCAGTACAATCCTATTGTTGTTGGTGGCTCAGACCAACAAGCTTCTTTAGAAGAAGAACATTTTAATCAATCTAAGACCGTTGGTAATATTAAACTTAACTTTAAGCGAAGGTTCGATAATCATAATATCGATGCTTTTATAGGTTACGAAAGAAGTGAAAATAAAGAGCATACTTTAGGAGCCTCCAGAATTCACTATCCAACGTCCCAAACTCCTGAGCTTTCTCAGGGCGGTGGCGCAGCAACCGACAAAGATAATTATGGTAGCAGCTATAATTTCACCAGAGAGAGTTTCCTTTCCAGAATAGCTTATAATTATAGCGAAAAATACCTTGCTGAATTTCAAATGAGGGTAGATGGATCTTCGATATTTCCTAAAGGGAATAGATACGGTGTATTCCCTTCTATATCTGCCGGTTACCGAATTACACAGGAAGACTGGTTTAACGTAGATTTCTTTGATGACCTTAAAATTAGAGCATCTTACGGTGTTTTGGGGAATGATAATGTAGGTCAATTTCAATATTTCGACAACTATGCCATCAATAACAACTATGTAATTGGAGGAAAAGTGGTTACAGGTATCGATCTTATAAGACTTGCCAACCCAAATATTACCTGGGAAGTAGCGCAAAAAACCGACATCGGAGTGAATTTTAAATGGCTGGATCATTTTAACACCGAAGTCATTTACTTTAGCCAGGATCGTAAAGATATCCTTATCAACAGGAATGCATCAATCCCGGGAACTACCGGAATTGTAAATCCATACCCGACAGAAGACAACGACCCATTAGTTCCATCTGAAAATATTGGAGAAGTAAAAAGCCATGGGTTTGAAGCTAGTTTAGGTTACGACTTTAAAGGAGAAGGGGATTTTAACTTTGGAGTACAGGGAAACTTCACTTATGCAAAGAACGAGATTGGTTTTATTGATGAGGCTCCAGGAGTTTTGGATTACCAAAAACAAACAGGAGGCCCTCTTAACACCTATCTGTTATACAAGGCTATAGGAATTTATAGAACACAAGAAGATCTGGATAACTACCCACATGTTGAGGGAGCAAGCTTAGGGGACTTAATTTATGAAGATCTTAATAATGATGGAGAAATCACTCCAGATGATATGTACAGAAGTAAATATGGAAATATCCCTCAGATAACTTTTGGTCTTGTGTTAGACGCCTCTTATAAAAATTTCGATTTTTCAGCAGTATTCGCTGGTCAGGGCCAGGTAAGACAATATGTGCTCCCAGAATCTGGAACTGTTGGTAACTTTTATAGCAGTTGGGCCGATAACAGATGGTCTCCGGATACTCCACAGGGAAGTTACCCAAGAGTAAGTGAACGATCTTCATCGGCAGTAAGCGGTGGAAGGTTCAAAAACGATTTTTGGCTTCGAAATACAGCCTTTGTGCGTCTTAAAAATGTTCAATTAGGATATACCGTTCCAGCAACTTGGACTGATAAACTAGCTATAGGTAATGCCAGAATTTATGCCAGCGCATTTAATCTTTTCACTTTTACAGATGTCGATGATTTTGATCCGGAAGGTAGTAGCGAAAGTGGACAGTTCTATCCACAACAAAAGATTATTAATCTTGGAATCAATGTTCAGTTTTAAAAAAGGAATTATGAAATTTAATATACTAAATACAAAAATATTCTTATTCTCCCTATTAGGAAGCTTTATTCTGATAGGATGTCAAGACGATTATTTAGAGGTTACACCAACAGATCGTGTTTCTGATACGGCCGTACTTAATGATTCTACCCTATTTGAAGCCTACGTGATTAACCGGTACCTGGGAGAGCGCCTTACCGATAAAGAAGGTGACGGAAGTCGTCCCGGATTTGGAAGAGGCTTTGAATATGCAATGTGGAGTTCTTTGACTGATGAGTCTATTTATAACAATGACGATAATACCTGGTTCATTCAACAGGGACAGTTAGCCCCTGAAAATACCGGTATTGCAGGAACAATCTGGGGACGTAGCTACCGTAGTATCAGGGAGGTGAATTATGCCCTTACCAATATCGAAAATTTAAATATGAGTGACGCTAAAAAAGAAGTCCTTACGGCTGAATTAAAATTTATCAGGGCATATAGATATCATGATCTTATTAGAAATTACGGTAAAGTAGTGCTTATGGGAGATCGCGTGGTAGCACTTGGTGACGATTTAACCGATCCTAGTTTATTCGAGAAAAGCTCGATATCAGAAGGTTTAACCTACACCATAAACGAATTAAATGAAGCCATTAACGGCCTACCTGAAAATCATTCTAATACCTGGCAAGAAGGTAGAGCTACAAAAGGTGCGGCCATGGCTCTTAAAGCCAGATTATTACTATATGCGGCTAGTCCATTATACAATAACAACACCAATGATCCTCAAAAATGGGCTGATGCCGCCAATGCCGCTCAGGAGGTTATGGATCTGGGGATCTACAGCCTGTATTCAGATTACCAAAAGCTTTTTCTGGAATCTTCAGGGAATAATGAAATCATTTTTGCCCGATACTATAATCTTAATGCCCTGCATACCGCTCTTGAAATCGCCAATGGCCCTAACGGCTATGGTGGTTGGGCAGGTAACGTACCATTACAAAACTTAGTAGATGACTATGAAATGGCAGATGGATCTGAATTTGACTGGGATAATGAATCTCATGCCGAGCAGCCTTATGAAAATAGAGATCCAAGATTTTACCAGACCATTTTATATAACGGTGCTCAATATCGCGAAAGAGAAGTTGAAACCTTCGTTCCTGGCGGTTTAGATAGTCCCGATGGCGATTCCAATTGGAACACCAGTAAATCTGGATACTACCTGAGAAAGTTTATCGATGAATATCTTCCTATTATTAACCCATGGGGAGTGGCTGGTACACAAGATTGGATCTATATTAGATATGGAGAAATTTTACTGAATTACGCCGAAGCTAAAAATGAAGCTGCCGGTCCTGATGAAACGGTTTATAATGCAGTAAACTTAATCCGTTCTAGAGCGGGTATGCCGAATTTACAAAACGGACTTAGCCAAAGTGAAATGCGTGATAAAATTCGTCATGAAAGAAGAATTGAGCTTGCATTCGAAGAGCACAGATATTACGATGTAAGAAGATGGATGATCGCAGATGAGGTGGAAAATCAGCCTGCCTTAGGAATGAGAATTACTAAAAAAGACGGCGATTTAAAGTACACTACTTTTACGGCGCTTGACGGAAAAAGTTTTAAAGAAAGAAATTACTGGTTACCTATTCCTAGAAGCGAAATATTAGCTTCAAATAATCAAATAGAACAAAATCCAGGATACTAATAGCCTAAACCATATTGCCAAATTGGCAATATGGTTTTTTCTTTCCTGCTTTTTTAAAAACATAGATTTAAGCTATAAATAATAATTCAAGTTTACACCGAAAAATTAAAAACAGGCAGGATTTAACCAAAATCTCCATCACCAACAAAACAACTTTAGGAAAGTACGCCAGGTATAAATTAAAGATCTTTTTTACAGTTTCAAGGTATCACAACAACTATCAGGGCAGGACACCCATTCCTTTAATAAAGGATAAAAATCAAGATTTTGAACATGTATTTAATGCTATTTCCATAGCATCAAAATTAGGAGAAACATCATTTTTAGAGATCTCACAGATAACCATTTTACACTCATCAGATGATAAAAAATTTTAAATCTTATTTTTTTCTAATTGTGCTCCCTTTATTTTTCATTTCATGTCTGCAAGAAAATAATAATGGAGAAAACAAACCTATAAAAGAAGAGGGAGATAACGACATAACCATAGCTATTGAAGATGATATTACCTTTCAGACGATCGACAATTTTGGTGCATCTGATGCATGGAGCATCCAACATATCGGTAATTGGCCAGATCAAAAAAAACAAAAAATAGCAGAACTTCTTTTTAGTCAGCAACTAGACGAAAATAATAATCCCTTAGGAATTGGGCTATCCTTATGGCGATTTAACCTGGGAGCAGGAAGTGCTCAACAGGGAATTGATAGCGGCATCGAAGATGAGTGGAGAAGAGCAGATTCCTTTTTACAACTTAACGGCACCTATTCCTGGCAACGTCAGGCGGGACAGGTTTGGTTCGCAAAAGCGGCCAAAGATTACGGTGTAGATCAACTTCTGGTCTTTTTAAATAGTCCACATGTAAATTTCACCCAAAATAAAAAAGCATTTAGTACAAGTGGCGAACAATCCAATTTAGCAGAGGCGAACCATCAAAAATTCGCCGACTATTTAAGCAATAGCATTAAAGGGATGGAGAAACTAGGTCTTACTGTAGATATTATAAGTCCTTTTAATGAACCACAATGGGATTGGGCAGATGGTGGCCAGGAAGGCACCCCTTTTTGGAATGATGAGATCGCACAAATCACCAGACGTATTAATGAAACTTTTACTAAAAACAATATAGCAACCAAAATTGATCTTCCTGAAGCTGCGCAAATCAACTATCTGTTTGAAGACGATAATAAACCCGGAAGAGGTTCACAACTCAATTATTTTTTCAATGGAAATTCTGAAGGCTATATTGGTAATCTTGAACATTTAAGCAATGTGATTTCGGGACATAGCTACTTTACCACTTCTCCTGAATCTAAATTAATCGAAGAACGGAATAAATTACATCAATCCCTACAAAAATTTCCGAAGTTAAAATATTGGATGTCTGAATATTGTATCCTTGGGGATAATCATGGAGAAATCGAAGGAAACGGTAAAGATCTGGGCATCACTTCAGCCTTATACATGGCTAAAGTTATACATCATGATTTAAGTATCGCAAATGCTTCTGCCTGGCACTGGTGGACTGCAGTATCGGTCTATGATTATAAAGACGGCCTAATTTATGCCGATAAAAATAAAAAAAACGGGGATTTTCAGGATAGTAAAATGCTTTGGACTCTTGGGAATTACAGCCGTTTTATCAGACCGGGAGCCCAACGAATTCAGTTGAAAACAGAAGGCGAATTGCCTGAAGAAATTCTGGTTTCGGGGTTTAATTCTACCGATGATCAACAATATATCATAGTGGTTGTAAATCCGTTAGATAAAGCTGTTCAACTCCAATTTACAAATGATGGAAAAACTTTAACTCCCAAATCATCCTATGTTACTTCCAGTACTAAAAATTTAGAACTGGTAGAGAATAGCGCCGAGGCTCTGTTAACAGAAAAATCAGTAACAACATTAATCTTCTCAAATTGATAAGACTATAAGCTTTTTTAAAATATTATAGAAATGGCAAAAGATGATTCTTTTAGACATCTCAAGCATTCCACCGATATAAAGCGATGTAACACCGAAAATCGAATACTATAGAACTATGAAAAAGACCTTTTTACGCCTTCTGTGCTTGTTATTGATCACGGCAGGCCATGCACAGCACAACGAGTGGGAAGATCCCACCCAGGTAGATGCCCATAAGCTTGAGGGCCGTAGTGACTTTGTGCTTTACACTTCAGCAAAAAAAGCCTTACAAAACGATCCCACAGCATCAGCTTTCTACCAAAGCCTTAACGGCACCTGGAAGTTCCATGTGGTGCAGCACCCCAGTGAGCGTCCCAAAGATTTTTATTCAGCATCATTAAACGACAGTAGTTGGGACGATATCACCGTCCCATCCAATTGGGAGCTGGAAGGCTTCGACCTTCCCATTTATACCAATGTCACCTATCCCCATCCCAAAAACCCACCCTATATCGGGTTCCCTTCCCAGGAAAAAACAGCCGACGGGGAAGTCATCAACACCAACACCAAAGGTGGGGACGAAGAAATTTACAATCCGGTAGGGACGTACCGCAGAACATTTACCATCCCTAAATCCTGGGACGATCACGAGATCATCCTTCGTTTTGGTTCCATCTCGGGCTATGCCAGGATTTTTGTAAACGGTAAAGAAGCCGGGATGACCAAAGCCTCTAAAACCCCGGCAGAATTTGATATCACCACCCTGCTAAAAGAAGGGGAAAACCTTTTGGCCGTTCAGGTATTCCGCTGGCACGACGGCAGCTATCTGGAAGATCAGGATTTCTGGCGTTTAAGCGGTTTAGAGCGGGATGTGTACCTACAGGCCGTTCCCAAAACCACGCTTTGGGATTATTTTGTCACCAGTGGACTGAGCAACAATTATCAGGATGGCGAATTAAAGGTTGACGTAACACTCAAGGAATTTGATAAAGGCAGCCTCAAAAGGCCAAAAGTAAGATTCGTTTTAACGGCCCCTTCCGGAAAGCAGGTGTATACCGAAACCAAAGCATTGGATAAAAACGCTACCAAAGTAAACTTCAGTAAAAACATTGCCAAGGTTGAAAAATGGAGCAATGAATTTCCCAACCTGTATCAGTACAGCATCAGCTTATTGGATAAAAAGGGCAATGAGGTGGCTGCCATTGCAGGAAAAACGGGTTTCCGTGAAGTCGAGATCAAAAATGCCCAGCTCATGGTCAATGGGGAGCCCATTACCGTAAACGGGGTGAATTTACATGAGCACCATCCCGATAAAGGCCATACACCCGATCGTGAAATGATGCGAAAGGATATCGAGGTGATGCAAAAAAACAATATCAATGCGATTAGGATGAGCCATTACCCACACGATTCCTATATCTACGAACTTGCCGATGAATACGGGATGTACGTGGTCGACGAGGCCAATATCGAGACCCATGGGATGGGCGCCGAATGGCAGGGGAATTTTGATAAATCCAAGCACCCGGCCTATCTGGAAGCATGGGCACCCACGCATATGGACCGTATCCAACGCATGGTAGAATTCCATAAAAACCATCCCTCAATTATCGTCTGGTCTTTAGGAAACGAAAGTGGGAACGGCCCCGTGTTTTACGAAGCCTACGATTGGATCAAAAAACGGGATACCACAAGAAAAGTACAGTTTGAGCAGGCCGGTGAAAATAGAAATACCGATATTGTTTGTCCCATGTACCCCGGTATGGAATACATGAAGGAATATGCTGAAGATAATAGCAAAAAGCGCCCTTTTATTATGTGTGAATACTCCCATGCCATGGGCAACAGTAACGGGAACTTCCAGGAATACTGGGATATTATCGATAGCAGTGACCACATGCAGGGCGGCTTTATCTGGGATTGGGTCGACCAGGGACTGCGTGCTAAAACGGAAGATGGGAAAGAATTTTGGGCCTACGGGGGCGACCTTGGCGCAGAAAAGCTACAAAACGATCAAAACTTTAATGCCAACGGACTGGTAAGTGCCGACCGTACCCCACATCCTGCTTTAGAAGAAGTTAAAAAAGTATACCAGAACATCAAATTTGAGCTGGAGGGAAACTCTATTTTGTTGACCAACAAATTCGATTTCACCAATCTGGAGGCTTTCGATTTTAAATGGGAATTGCTGGGCGATGGTGAAGTTGTAAAAACCGGGGAATTCACGGTAGCTGTTGCCCCCAATGCTACCAAAGCGATAGGTATTTCATTACCAACATTGGGGGAGAAGGAATATTTCTTAAGCGTGTATGCCTATACCCAAAAAGCCAAAGCCATGGTCCCTGCAAATCATGAGATTGCCAGGGAGCAGTTTAAACTAGGTGAAAATACATTTTTTGCTGAAGAGGGGGCTGATGCCACAGGGAATCTAAAAGTAAAAACAAAAGGCGATCAGCTTCTTTTTTCAACAGCAAAAATCGAAGGGATTTTTAATATTGAAACCGGAAACTTTGAAGCCTACCATGTAAAAGGAGCTGAAGGATCCCCAATATCGGTATTCCCACAACCTTATTTTTGGAGGGCACCCACCGATAATGATTTTGGGAATGGCATGCCCCAAAAGCTAAAAGCCTGGAAAGAAGCCACCCATAATGCCAAAGTGACGAATGTTGAAGTTGCCAGAAAAACAAAAGCAGGGCAGCAAATTACCGTAACCTATCAGTTGGCTGGTGTGGATGTACCCTATACTGTGGAATATGTTATTGAACATAATGGGGATATCAAGGTAACCGCCATTTTAGATAGCAAGAAAGACCTTCCCGAACTTCCACGTTTTGGAATGCGGATGATCCTACCGGGAGACTACGACCATCTGGACTATTACGGCCGTGGCCCGTGGGAGAATTATTCCGATCGAAATACCTCAGCTTTTATGGGGATTTATGATGATAAGGTAGAAAACCAGTTTACCTGGGAATATATCCGTCCACAGGAGGCCGGCTATAAAACCGATACCAGGTGGATCCTGCTTAAAAATAAAACGGGCAACGGAGTAAAGATCGTTGGCGGACAGCCACTGGGCTTTAGTGCCTTAAATGTGTCGACAGAAGATCTGGATCCTGGGGAACACAAGGCGCAACGCCACCCTACCGATATTAAGGTTCAGGACAAGGTGTTTTTACATATCGACCTTAAACAACGTGGTCTTGGCGGGGATGATTCCTGGGGACGTTACCCACATCGACCATACCGATTGGAAGATAACAGCTACCGCTATTCCTATACCATTTCTTTGGTGGAGTAGTAGAGCATAAGCTACTAAATTTTACTTATTACCCCTCTCCTTTTTCAAACCGGAGAGGGGTAATTTTTTTAGATTGAATTTGAAAAACATGGAAAATATTCTTTGATTAGAAGTAAATTACCTCAGCATACTCTCTGAGTATTCAATTTCCACGATTATCAAGTAAAAAATAAGATGCTCTACATAAAAAAAGGACACTGAAACAGCATCCTTTTGTAGCCTCGCCAGGAATCGAACCTGGATCTAAAGTTTAGGAAACTTCTATTCTATCCGTTGAACTACGAGGCCTTTTTTATATGGCAACACAAAAATAAAAATGTTTTTATTATAGAAACTGTATACGCGTTAAAACTTACCTAAGAATATCCATAAAATCAAATTAAAGCTATTTCAAAATTCAAGAATAAGCTTATCACCATACCTTATGTTAATCAACACCTGGGATCAAACCTGGAACATTATCTCAATTATCGAGTAAAATCTTAAAAAATCGAGCCACAACTTCTGTCAAGATTGTATATTTAAACTAGTTTTTATTTATATACTATCCCCATGAAAAAAATTTCGCTCTTTATTTTAATTAGTTTTTTTATGATAAAAGTGCAAGGACAAAATGCCAATACCAATAAAGAAGCCTTTGCCCATACCTTCTCTATAGTAGCTAAAGACCCCAGAACCGGTGAAATGGCCGTTGCGGTACAAAGCCATTGGTTTTCTGTAGGTTCTTTGGTAAGTTGGGGTAAATCTGGTGTTGGCGTTGTAGCGACACAATCTTTTGTAAATCCGGCGTATGGGCCAAACGGATTAAAATTGATGGGCAGCGGAATGTCTGCAAAAGATGCTTTAAAAGAATTAGTAGATCAGGATGAAGGCCGTGACTACCGCCAAATTGCATTTCTTGATGTTAAAGGGAATGTCGCTGCCTATACCGGGAAATTATGTGTAGAAGCTGCTTCGCATATCGAAGGTGACAATTTTTCTGTACAGGCCAATATGATGCTGAACAATAAAGTGGTTCCTGCGATGGCCGAGGCTTTTAAAGCTAATGAAAATCTTCTTTTAGCCGAACGAATGGTTGAAGTTTTAAAAGCTGCGCAAAGTGCCGGGGGCGATATTCGCGGAAAACAATCGGCTGCACTTATTGTCGTAGGACCTAAAAAAGTAGAAAATCCCTGGGAAGAGAAGAAAATCGATTTAAGAGTAGACGATCACCAAAACCCAATCTTGGAATTAGAACGCTTACTAAAAACGGCCCGTGCTTACGAACATATGAACAAAGGTGATCTTGCCGTAGAAAAAGGCGATATCGACATGGCACTGGAAGAATATGGCACTGCGGAAGAAATGTTTCCCGACAATCTGGAAATGAAATTCTGGAAAGCCGTAGCCATGGCAAATAGTGACCGACTGGATGAAGCTTTACCCGTTTTTGCTCAAATCTTCGAACAGGATGATAACTGGCGGGAAATGATTACCAGACTCCCAAAAGCAGGATTATTAAACCTTTCTGACGAAGAAATAGATCAAATAACCGATCTGTAAAATCTGAGGTAAAAATGACTAACCCCGATACTGGTTTTTATGAAAACCTACCGGCTTTAAATATCCCGGTAAGTAAGCTTGTGGGTGATATTGGTCATTTTCATCAGGTTCCTGAAAGCTGGCATATTGTAGCTGCCGATATTAAAAATTCGACCCAAGCTATTACCAAAGGTCAGCATCATTCGGTTAATCTTATCGCTACAGGAGCAGTCATTGCCATGATTAATATTGCCTATAATGCGAAAATCAATATTCCGTTCTTTTTTGGCGGTGATGGTGCTATTGCTCTTGTTCCGAAAGAAATTTTACTAAAAACACTTAATGCACTTCAGAAGCATAAAATAAACACCTTTAAAAACTTCGAATTAGAGCTTAAAACGGGATCGCTTCCGGTTAAAACCATCTATCAGGAAAACATTCAGCTTAAAATCGCTAAACTTAAGGTGAATGAAGATTTAAATATTCCTATTGTCCTGGGAGATGCTTTGCATTATGCTGAAGATCTTATTAAAAACACAATCCCAGAACAGGAAATTATACCAGACGATAAACCACTGGATCTTGAAGGCATGGAGTGTAAATGGGATAAAATAAAACCACCCAAAATAGGTCAGGAAGTGGTTAGCCTGATCGTGATTTCTAAAAACGATACTACATCGTATAAAATTTTTTCTGAAGTGCTTCAGGCGATCGACGATATTTATGGTTCACCCCATCGTAGAAAGCCTATCACGGTACAACGATTAAAACTGAAAGCAAATCTTCGCAAAATCAATGCTGAAATGAAGGCGAAATTAGGCAAATTTAACCTCCCTTATTTGATAAAAAGCTGGATGATTGGAAAATATGGAAAACATATCTGGCTGAAAAAAGAAAACGGAAAAGACTATCTTAAAAAACTGGTAGCTTTAACCGACACCCTAACTATCGATGGCCGGATTAACACTGTAATTTCAGGAACACCTCAGCAAAGAGAAGCGCTTACCGGCTATTTGGATAATCTTGAAAATTCAGGAAAAATAGCTTACGGAATGCATGTAAGCGAAGAAAGTATTATGTCTTGTTATGTACGGGATATTAGCACACACGAACATATTCACTTTGTAGATGGTGGCAATGGCGGATATACAAAAGCAGCTAAAAGTTTAAAAGCTAAGATTTAAACTCTTAACTGCTTATTTTTTTAGTCAGCGTGATCGCAATAGATCATTGAGATCGGGGAAAAATTAAACCCTAAAAGGATTAATCCAAGCCTCCTCGACGAGTTGCATCCCTAGGCTCTGGCCAGGTCATTTGCTCTCCGGTTCTACTGTCTAACGGAAGCACTCTTTGTTCTCTGGAAGATTTATCGGCATCCTCACTTGCTTTATAAGCTAAGATCGCGGCAAGGATGGCATTGCTTTGCACATCGTCCCAAACAATTTTATCGTAAGTATCACGGTTGGTATGCCAGGTATAGTTCCAATACGACCAGCTTAAAGAACTTAAATTAAAAGCTGGTGCTCCGGCTGCAAGGAAAGAAGCATAATCAGATCCTCCCCTACCTGGCATTCCTGGGAAATGTGTTTCAATCTGTTTAGAAATACTATCGGGCACCGCAGCTAACCATTCCCCTAAATAATCGTAAGCCTGTACCAGTCCGTTTCCAGAAAGATTAACAACACGACCGGTACCGTTATCCTGATTAAATACTGCCTGGATGTTTTCTACAATTTCAGGGTGATCTTTTACAAAAGCACGAGAACCATTTAGCCCCTGCTCTTCACTTCCCCAATGACCGGCGATAATGGTACGTTTTGGGTTTGGATACACTTTTTTAAGAATACGCATAGCCTCCATCATCACTAAAGTACCGGTACCATTATCGGTAGCTCCGGTTCCGCCATCCCAGCTATCAAAATGCGCTGAAAGGACAATATATTCTTTCGGTTTTTCTGAACCTTCAATGCTTGCGATAGTATTAAATGTAGGTACTTCACCAAGATCTTTAGAAGTCGCTACGATATGAAGCTCTGGTTTATTACCATTTTCAGCCATACGAAATACTAAACCATAATCCTCTAAAGAAAGATCTACTGTAGGGATGTTACCGGTATAAGCAGAAAATACTTTGTTAACTCCAAAACCGCTAGACCAGTTTAAAGTGATAATACCCTCAGCTCCTGCCTTTTCTAAAATTTTAGGCAACTCTCTGGAAGAATATCCGGTAGCTTTCATCCGCGCTCTCCACGCATTTTTAGCTTCAGTACGTTCTTTTTTCATTTTTTCAAAAGACTGTTCTGTCGCCCATTCTTCCCAGTTATAATCGGGACGACCGGTAGGCTCATTAAAAGACATCAACACAAACTTGCCTTTTACCATACTTAATTTAGATTGAAAATCGGCCGAGTCTTTCGCTTCCGGTAAAATTATAGCCTCAGCAGTCACTCCTTTTTTCGAGGTTGATGGGCTCCATGCCAACTGTCTTCCCTCTAAAGTCCTTAAGCGAGGCTCCACAAGATCGATATGGGTAATCCCACGCTCCCAGCCTTTCCAGGTACCCCATTGCTGATTTTCGGCAGAAATTCCCCAGCCGGCATAGGTTTTAACAGCCCAGTCGTGTGCCAGTTCCATTTGCGGTGAACCTACAAGTCTTGGTCCAATAACGTCTAAAAGTTCATGACCTAACTTTTTTAATTGAGAATTTTCAGTAGCTTCTTTAACGATTTCCTGTACGATAGGATCCTGCTGTTGTGCAAACGAGGTCGTCGCAGCCAGCGCAATAGATGCAAAAGCTAGTTGTAATTTAGTTTTCATTGGATTTTGATTAAATAATTGGTGAAATATACCTCTCAAATATAAATATATTCTCTACTGGAAACATAGCTTAACGCCTATTATTCTTGAATTGGAAAGTGATTTTAAGTATATTGTGTGCGAATTTTAAAGCTTTTCTTACAGGAAGCTGAAGATTACATTTTTGAGAATTTAGTTTCGAAAGCTTTATTTTTTCGATTTACAGAAATCTCACCACTAATCAACATCCAATATCTACCTAAATGAAAAAATTTACGCTTCATTTTAGCAATTTAGCAATCCTTTTATTTATTGCTTTTAGCAGCATTCCCTTACAGGCACAGCAAAGTGACCTTTCTGTTGAAAAAATCATGCAGGATCCCAAATGGATGGGAACTTTTCCTTCTGGCATCCATTGGGGAATTGAGAGTGAAAATATTTACTTTCAATATAATCTGGAAAATGATCCCGATGATTCGCTATACAAAATCAATCTTTCCAACCAGTCGAAAATCATAAAAGTATCTACAGAAGAGAAAGAAAATATGATTCCGCGATATGGGGATTATAACGACAAAAAAACTGAAATGCTGTTTACCGAAAATGGGAAACTGTTTTTATACAATATCAGGAAAGCATCTAAAAAAGAACTGATCGATCTGGGAGAGCGTATTATAGATCCTCAGTTTATGACCGATGAATCTAAAATTTCGTTCATTTTAAATGATAACGCTTTTATCTACGATCTCGATAAAGGAAGTATTATAAAACTGACCAATATTAACAAAGGAACAAAACGAGAGGAAAAAGAAGAGAAACTTTCCGACAAAAATCAATGGATCCAGGACGAGAACCTTGATCTTTTAGAAGTGGTCAATCAGCGTAAAGAAAAGTCTAAAGCTTCTAAAGCTTATCGCGAAAGCACTGCACCACAGGAAGATTACGCTTTTTATGCCGGAGACAAACAAATTTCTGGAATTAGCATTTCACCTAACGGAAAATATGTGAGCTTCAATTTAATTAAAAGAGAACGTAGCGACAATACCGAAGTTCCTAATTATGTAGACCAGTCTGGATATACCAAAGAGCTACCCGCACGATCTAAAGTAGGTGACGATAAAACCGAAGTGGAGCTTGCGCTTTATGATATCGCAAAAGATACCGTTTTTATGGTAGATACCGCAACACTTGAAGGAATTAAAGACTTACCCGATTACGTTAAAGATTATCCCGATAAAGAATGGAAAGAAGAAGTTCGCGAAGTAATTACCTCCCCAGCCTATTTTTCTGAAAATGGCAAAAAAGCCATTGTAAGCATTCGGTCTAAAGACAATAAAGATCGTTGGATCGCAAAGCTTAATCTTGAAGATGGAAGCCTTACTACTTTAGATCGGCAACGTGACGAAGCCTGGATTGCCGGGCCGGGGTTGGGCTGGTCTTTTGGCGGTGGCACGATTGGATGGTTACCCGATAACAAGCATATTTACTTTCAATCTGAAGCTACAGGATATTCTCATTTATATGTACTGAATGTTGATAATGGCAATAAAAAAGATCTTACTCCGGGAGAATATGAAGTTTTTGATCCCGAGTTATCAAACAATAAAAAATACTGGTATTTAACTACTTCTGAAGAAGGTCCCGATGTTCGACATTTTTATAAAATGCCGGTAATGGGTGGAAAAATGGAAAAGCTTACCAATATGACCGGTAACAACCAGGTGTATCTTTCACCAGACGAAAAATATATGGCAATCTACTATTCTTATAGCAATAAGCCATGGGAACTTTACCTTAAGAAAACAGGCAGAGGAGAAGCGAAGCAATTAACCAACGGACAATCTGAAGCATTTGCCAGTTACAACTGGAGAGTACCCGAACTTATAAAATTTGAGGCTAAAGATGGCGCTATGGTGCCCGCAAGATTATATACGCCAAGCAAAGAAACTAAAAACGATGCTGCCGTTGTTTTTGTACATGGTGCAGGTTATTTACAAAATGTACACCAGTGGTGGTCTTCGTATTTTAGGGAATACATGTTCCATAATTTATTAACCGATTTAGGATATACCGTTATTGATATCGATTACCGCGGAAGCGCCGGTTATGGCCGCGACTGGCGAACCGGGATTTATCGTCACATGGGCGGCAAGGATTTATCTGATCAGGTAGACGGTGTAAAATACCTGATTGAAAAACATGGTATTAATCCCGATAAAATTGGGATTTATGGTGGCAGTTACGGCGGATTTATTACCTTAATGGCTATGTTTACCGAGCCAGATACTTTTGCTGCTGGCGCTGCATTAAGATCGGTAACCGACTGGTCACATTACAACCATGGATATACTTCAAACATTCTTAATGAGCCGGCAAACGATCCTATTGCCTATCGCAGATCTTCCCCAATTTATTTTGCTGAAGGTTTAGAAGGAGATCTATTGATTGCCCACGGTATGGTCGATGTAAATGTCCATTTTCAGGATGTGGTAAGGCTTTCCCAACGTTTAATCGAACTGGGCAAACATAACTGGGAAATGGCTATTTATCCTGTAGAAGATCATGGTTTTGTAGAACCAAGTAGCTGGACAGATGAATATAGCCGAATACTCAAATTATTTAATAAAAGCCTCCTAAATAAATAGATTTTATGGATATAGAGTTTGTTAGAAAACAGTTCCCGGCACTCGATAAAGATTTCATATTTATGGATAATGCGGGAGGCTCACAGGTATTGGGAAAAGTTATTCAGCGAATTAATGGCTATTTAATTCATCATAACGTACAACTTGGCGCCTCTTATAAAATTAGTAAAGAAGCTGGAGAAAAACTGGCGTGGGCCAATAAACAACTCGCAAAATTTATAAATGCCAACCGAACTGAGGAAGTGATTATTGGCCCTTCCTCCAGTATGCTTTTTAGAATCTTAAGTTTGTCTATTAGCCGGCAATGGAAGGAAGGTGATGAAGTTATTGTTACCAATACCGATCATGAAGCCAATGTCTCACCGTGGACCGATCTTGAAGAAAAGGGAATAAAAGTGAAGATCTGGAAAGCCAATCCAGATACTATGGAACTGGAAATTTCTGAGCTTAAAAAATTACTTTCTAAAAAAACCAAACTTGTCGCTGTTACGCATTGCTCTAATATTTTAGGAACGATAAACCCTATTAAAGAAATTGCTGAAATTGCACATCAAAATGGCTCCCTTATATGTGTAGACGGTGTGGCTTACGCTCCGCATCGCCAGATTAACGTACAGGAGCTGGATGTCGATTTTTACACGTTTAGCTGGTATAAAACCTACGGCCCGCACTTAGCGTTGATGTATGGTAAGTACGATTTGCTTTTAGAAATGGATGGAATTAACCACTATTTCTTCAAAAAGGATAATATTCCATATAAATTTCAACCGGGAAACTTCAATTTTGAGCTTACCTACAGTCTTTTAGGGATTACTGAATACTTTCAGGAATTTTATAAACAACACTTCACGGAAGATAAAGATGATTCCGTTTTAATGCTGAAAAAATCTTATGAAGTTATCGCCAAACATGAGCAAAAACTGGCAAAAAGGCTTCTTGATTTTTTAAATGAACATCCCAAAGTAAAGATTATAGGAAACCCTGAAGCCGATGCTTCTAAAAGAGTACCCACTATTTCTTTTGTTCATGAAGACTTAAAAAGCAATGAAATCGTAGAACAAATTGACAATTATCGAATCGGAATTCGGTTTGGTGATTTCTACGCTAAAAAATTAGTAGAAAATTTTGGCTTAACCGAAAAAAATGGTGTGGTGCGTATCAGCTTAGTGCATTACAATACCGAGGAAGAAGTAAAACGACTCATCTGGGCATTGGGCAAAGTGATTTAATATAGAATTTAGATCGCTTTGCTTCTAGAATATATATCTAGAAAACGAGGGCTGAAATTATCGAATTTCAGCCCTCGTTTATTTTAATATCAAATTAAAACTAAATAATCTTGACCTTGCTTCTTTAGTCTATAATTCTAATATCTCACAGCGCAGCGGTCTAAAATCTAACCCAACGCCTGTTTTAAATCTTCCACTAAATCATCACCATCTTCAATCCCTACACTTAAACGAATTAAACTATCCACCACTCCGGTTTTTTCGCGCTCTTCTTTTGGGATAGAGGCATGCGTCATACTCGCAGGATGTCCCGCTAAAGATTCTACACCTCCTAAAGATTCCGCTAACGTAAAAACTTTCAGATTTTCTAGAATTCTCACAGCACTTTCAGCAGTTCCTTCCGTAGTAGAAAAAGAGATCATTCCGCCGAAACCTTTCATTTGCTTTTTGGCAATATCATGGTTAGGATGATCTTCAAAACCCGGCCAGTTTACTTTTGCCACTGCCGGATGTTCTTTTAAGAATCGAGCTACTTTTTCTCCATTTTCACAATGGCGCTGCATTCTAAGATGTAAAGTTTTAATGCCTCGCAATACCAAAAAGCTGTCCTGTGGCCCACAAACACCACCACTGGCATTTTGTATAAAATATAGTTTATCGGCAAGCTCTTTATCTTTTACCACAAGTCCGCCCATTACGACATCGCTATGTCCACCCAAATATTTTGTAGCGCTATGCATTACAATATCGGCTCCCAGATCTAAAGGCTGCTGTAAATAGGGCGTTGCAAAAGTGTTATCTACCGCTAATAAAATTTGATGCTTTTTAGCAATTTTAGCAGCAGCTTCAATATCGATAATATTCATCATTGGGTTCGTTGGTGTTTCTACCCAAATCAGCTTTGTATTTTCATTAATATAGGTTTCGATATTCTCGGCTTCCTGCATACCGATAAAATGAAATTTAATGCCAAGATTTTCGAATATCGAGGTGAACAAACGATAAGAACCACCATAAAGATCGTTGGTACTTACTATTTCGTCTCCTGGTTTAAACAATTTCATCACCGCATCGATCGCTGCAAGTCCAGAACCAAAAGCCATCCCAAATTCACCATTTTCGATACTGGCCAGAGAACGCTCTAAAGCCGTACGGGTTGGATTCCCACTTCTGGAATATTCAAAACCTTTATGTCCTCCCGGCGTGCTTTGCGCGTAAGTACTGGTTTGATAGATGGGTGGCATCACCGCATTATAAGCAGGATCTACATTTTCCTGGCCGCCGTGTATCGTTTTGGTATTAAATTTCATAACTGGTTATTAGGTATATTATCAGGCTGAAAAACAGCCTAAATACTGATTTTAGTTAATTTCAAAAAATCTTATAAGCAAAAATAAGCTTCGCATTGGCAATGCCAAAATTGCTACGTACTTTAGCAAAACAATAACCTAAAAATCCGAAAACCATTTTGAAAAAATTTCTTTTAGTGCTGCTTGCCAGCCTGATGCTGTACGCCTGTGAAGAAGAGAAAAAAGAAACACTTACTTTCACCAATTATAACATAGAAAAAGCTTACGAAAAATGTAATCCAGAAAAAGGAAACTGTACCTTTATCAATCTAAATTACCCGGTAGCCAAAGGAAAAGAGGCTGTTGCCAAAAAAATAAATGATTCTATAGAACAACATATTATCGATATCGTTTCAGGTTTTAATCCAGATCATAATCCTGAAACCATGGAAGAAATGGTGAATGGTTTTATTGCAAACTACGCTTCTTCTCGTGAAGATTTTCCCGATACCGATATCCCATGGGAGGCGACTGTTTTTGCTGAAATTACCTGGGAACATCCAAAATTGCTGAGTATCGATTTTAATTCTTACACCTTTACCGGTGGTGCCCATGGCTACGGAAGTAATACCTATATGAATTTTAATCCTGAAACCGGGAGCGTATATACGCACGACGATCTTTTTACGGCAGCTTTTAAAGATTTTGTAGAAAAAGATTTTAGACACAAAGAAGATATTCCTCAAGACGCGAATATTAACAGCACGGGAATGTTCTTTGAAAACGACGAATTTCATCTTCCTGCAAATATTGGCTTTAGAGAAGATAAACTTATCCTCACTTACAATCCATACGAGATCGCTGCCTATGTTGAAGGACAGAAAACATACGAATATGATTTGGATGAAGTTTCAGAATATTTAAAAATAGATTTTTCAGAAACCGAATAAATTGCAGGGAGTTTTTTAAAGTTTTTTCTTTGCAATCTTAAACCGAAAATGAAATGAAAAAGATCTATTACCTTTCTACCTGCGATACCTGCAAACGCATTCTAAACGAAATCGAGGCTCCGGCTGATTTTGAACTTCAGGATATCAAAACCAATGAAATTACCGAAAAGCAAATTGAAGAAATGCACAAGCTGTCAGGTAGTTACGAGTCGCTTTTTAGCAAAAGAGCACGGCTTTACAAAGAGCGTGATCTTAAAAACAAGGCGCTTAGCGAAGAAGACTATAAAGCTTTAATCTTAGAACATTATACCTTTTTAAAACGTCCCGTAATCATTAACGATCAAGAGATATTTATTGGCAATGCTAAAAAGAACGTAGCTGCTGCTAAAGCATCTATCCATGGATAAACGTTTGCTGGCCATCCTTGCCGCTACCGGCGCCAGTACCATTTATGGTTTAAATCATACGATTGCCAAAGGTGTTATGCCTGCGCATATCGAAGCTTTTGGGTTTATTATGCTACGCGTTTTAGGAGCGGCTATTTTATTCTGGCTTTTAAGTCCGTTTGCCCCCAAAGAAAAAATCGATAAAAAAGACTGGCCCAGGATGCTTTGCTGCGCCATCTTTGGCATGTGCATTAACATGCTTTTCTTTTTTAAGGGGTTAAGTCTTTCCACCCCCATTAACAGCTCGGTAATTATTACCCTTTCGCCAGTTATGGTGCTTATTCTGGCATCGATCATCTTAAAGGAAAAAATCACTTTAATAAAAGGAGTTGGGATTGCCTTTGGTTTATCGGGAGCTTTAGCTTTGGTGCTTTTTAGTACCGATAGTGTGACCAATGCACCCAATATTCCGCTAGGCAATTTGATGTTTATCGTTAATGCTTTTTCGTACGGATTTTACCTGGTGATCGTAAAACCACTCACTAAAAAATACCACGCCATCACCCTGATGAAATGGCTTTTCTTAATGGGTGTTTTTCTAAATTTACCGGTTACTTATTCTGAATTTGTTGCGGTAGACTGGTTTCATTTACCTTTCGATGCCATTTGGAGAATGGCTTTTGTGGTTGCCGGAACCACATTTTCTACCTACCTGCTAAACATTTATGCGCTAAAACAATTATCGGCTTCAACGATAAGTGTATTCATGTATTTACAACCCTTAATCGCTATTATTTATGCTATTTTAGTGGGTGCCGATCAATTAACCACGATAAAAGTGGCTGCCGGATTACTGGTTTTTGTAGGCGTTTACCTGGTAAGTGTGAAGAAAACAAAAACCCGGGCATAACCGGGTTTCTAAAAATAGAAGTCGAAAATCGACAATTTTAGCTTGCTTTATTTTAGCAACTCGGGATCGATATCCTTTGGTTTTCTACCGTGTTTTCTGGTGTCTTCTTTAGTCAGCTTTTTAAAATCCTCTGTATGGGGCAGGCTATTTAGATTTGCAATCATTTCTGAAGGTAAACCTGTTAGCTTTCTTGCTTTCAGATCGATCCAACCGCCCATCATTTCGCAGCTGGCAAAATTTCTTCCTTTGCTGTCATAAAAATTATGTACAAATTCAAAATACATTCCGTCTTCAGAAAGCCCTTTTAATTCCAGGCTTACTTTAACCGGCTCTCCCGCAAAAACTTCTCTAAAATAATACACGTGTTCATAAAACACCACCGGGCCCAGATTATGTTTTGCCAGATCTTTCTGGCCAAAACCATTCTCCATTAAAAACCCCATTCTGGTGTGACTCATAAAATTAATGTAAGCCGTGTTGGCTAAGTGTCGGTTGGCATCGATATCACTCCAACGTATTTCAAATTCTTTGGTATACATAACTCTCCTTTTCATTTTTAAGAAAAGCTAAATTACGAATATTTGTTATGCATGCATAATTAGTTTCAAGATTCGATGATTAGTAAACTATCCCGAGACAAGTCCATGAGGCATTTATTAGAAAATTATTTTTATTTCGGAAGGGGGAACGGAGTATTTCATCTCGATTATTGCAGTCATTTTTGGTCATGGAATGGATTTTCCAAGAAAATCTGTATCGAAATGCTACCAAAACGAAAGCTTCGATATAAAACCTGTTGCAAAGATTTCACTCAGCATCCGGCATTTTCTTAAATCGAGCTCAGGTTAATAATTAATTTTTTTCGGAAATTTGACGCATGCCAGTGATCCAAAGTAATTATACCGCTCCGCCTCTTTTTAAAAATGCGCATATCGCCACGATCTATGCAGCAACGCTTAGAAAAGTGAATTTTAAATCTGAAAAACGGGAGCGTTTAGAATTAAGCGATGGTGATTTTTTAGATCTGGATTGGGCTTTTTCTAAAAACCAAACCAAAAAATTAGTGATTAGCATGCACGGACTGGCAGGAAATGCCAACCGACCGTATATGTTGGGAATGGGTAAAATTTTTACTGAAAATAGCTGGGATTACTGCGCAATGAATTTTAGAAGTTGTAGCGGCGAAATAAATAGATTATACCGCAGCTACAATGCCGGTGCGACTGAAGATCTGGAAGAAGTTCTAGACCATATTTTCAGGAAAAACAACTACGAACACATTGCTTTGGTGGGTTTTAGCCTTGGCGGCAATCTTTTATTAAAATATCTGGGCGAGCGCGACCAGCTGCCACCGCAAATAAAAGTGGCTGTCGCTGTTTCTACGCCTTGTGATCTTGGTGCCAGCCTGGAAGCTTTAAATCTTCCTAAGAATAAATTGTACTCCAGGCGTTTTGAGAAGAATTTAAAAGATCAGCTTTTTGAGCGGCAACTGGCGTTCCCAAAAGAACTCGAAAAACAGCAAATATCGGCTTGTAATTCTTTATTAGCCATCGATGAGCTGTATACCAGTCGTGCGCATGGGTATGCTTCAGCTTCAGAATATTACGAAAAATGCAGTTGCCTTCAGTTTTTATCCAATATCAAGATCCCAACACTTCTTTTAAATGCTGAAAATGATACTTTTTTAACCTCAGCCTCATTTCCGAAGAAAATAGCCGAAAAATCTGCATTCCTGCATCTGGAAATCCCAAAACATGGCGGACATGTGGGCTTTATTCAGCATAAAAAAATATACTATCAGGAAGAAAGAGCGCTTCAATTTATCCAAAATCACCTTTAGTGTTCCTGTAGGTTCCTTTCTTCAGCTAAATTATTCCATACTCTTTGCGCTGCCTGAGAATTGATTATCTTTGCACAACCGTAAAAATGAAGCATGATTCAATCAATGACAGGTTTTGGGAAAAGTGTACTACAGCTTCCCAATAAAAAGATTACCATAGAGATTAAATCTTTAAATAGTAAAAATCTGGATCTAAATGCCAGAATTCCTTCGCAGTATCGTGAAAAAGAATTGGTAATGCGTAATACGATTTCTTCGGCTTTAAAACGCGGCAAGGTAGATTTCTCACTTTATGTAGAACAATCTGGTGACGAAACATCGGCATCTGTAAATGCTGAGGTTGTAAAAGCTTACATCAAACAAATGATGGATCTTAAATTACCAGGCATTGGTAGCCAGAGTGATGCCCAGCTTTTAGAAATTGCCATGCGTTTACCCGATGCGTTAAAAACGGAACGTGAGGAAATTGACGAAAATGAGTTTGCTGAAATAGAAAAAACCTTAGAAGAAGCACTTACTGAAATTAACGAATTTAGAAATGCTGAAGGTGCTGCTTTAGAAAAAGATCTAAAACTTCGCGCCAGTAATATAGGTAGTTTGTTGGATGAAATCATGAAAATTAATCCGGAACGCGTAGATAGCGTTCGGGAGCGGCTTCGTAAAGGAATTGAGGATCTAAAGGAGAATGTGGACGAAAACCGATTTGAACAGGAATTGGTGTACTATATCGAAAAATACGACATCACCGAAGAAGAAGTTCGGCTTAAAAATCACCTCGCCTATTTTAACGAAACCCTGGATACAGCAGATAGCAACGGTAGAAAATTAGGATTTATTGGCCAGGAAATGGGACGTGAGATTAATACCATAGGCAGTAAAAGCAACTATGCACCCATGCAACAGCTTGTAGTACAAATGAAAGACGAGCTGGAAAAAATTAAGGAGCAGGTATTAAACGTTCTGTAACACTACTTAAACCAAATTAAAGCGTAGCACCATGAAAGAAGGGAAGCTAATTGTATTTTCAGCTCCGTCTGGTTCAGGCAAAACAACTATTGTTAGACATCTTTTAACCCAGGAGGATTTAAAGCTTGATTTTTCGATCTCGGCGACCTCCCGTGATCCACGTCCTAATGAAGTGGACGGCAAGGATTATTACTTTTTGTCTTTGGAAGATTTTAAAAAGAAGATTAAAAACGACGAATTCCTGGAATGGGAAGAGGTTTATCGCGATAATTTCTACGGAACGCTAAAAGCTGAAGTAGAGCGAATTTGGGAAAAAGGAAAGCACGTTATTTTTGATATTGATGTGGTTGGCGGATTAGATATAAAAAAGATCTATCCTAAAAAAACCCTGGCTGTTTTTGTAAAACCACCAAGTATTGAAGAATTAAAAATCAGGTTAAAAAAGCGCAAAACCGAATCGATGGACAAGATCAATATGCGCGTTGCCAAAGCCAGTATCGAGCTTGCCACCGCACCGCAATTTGATTTTATTATCGAAAATAACGATCTGGAAATTGCTTTAAAGGAAGCACACGATCTGGTTTCAGATTTTATAAAAAAGGAAGATGAATAAAAAAATCGGACTTTTCTTTGGGACGTTTAACCCCATTCATATTGGTCATGTCATTATTGCAAATCACATGGCCGAATTTTCAGATCTTGATGAAGTCTGGCTGGTCGTAACTCCGCATAATCCCCATAAAAAGAAAAGTACGCTTTTGGATAACCATAACCGCCTGGAAATGGTTTTTATGGCCTGTGAAGAATTTGAGCATTTACAACCCAGCGACGTAGAGTTTAGATTAGAACAGCCTAATTATACGGTAAAAACCCTGGCGCACCTGCAAGAAAAATATCCCACAAATGAGTTTTGCCTCATTATGGGAGAGGATAACCTAAAGACCTTTCATAAATGGAAAAACTATGAAGTGATTTTAGAAAATCATACGTTGTATGTCTATCCAAGAAAATCTGGCGGAAAGGTAGAAAATCAATTTAAAGATCATCCAAAAATAAATCGGGTAGATGCGCCTGTTATAGAAATTTCTGCAACCTTTATTCGAAATTCGATAAAAGAAGGCAAGTTTATAAAGCCTATGTTACCGGCTAAAGTTTGGGACTACGTGATTCACAACAATTTTTATAAATAGCATCAAAAGAAGAAGCTGGAATTTAGACCCGCTTCGCTACCAGAATCAAGAAGCGCTACGACAAAAGCTAGTAATTAAAAAACCGCCCTGTATCTCTAATACAAAGCGGTTTTCAAACTAAATAACCAACCAAAAAAACTAAGAAATCTTCTCTGGTTAGGAGAAGCACAATCTAATAACGTAGGCCTTTCTATTAAGATTGTCTTTAAGGATCGCTATTTTGTGTTAAAATTTTGCCATACTTAGCCCCATAGCGGTATCAGAAATTTTAAAGCCCTATTTAATCTTTATTTTTGTAACACGTACAACAAACCAAACACATGAGTACAACTCCTAATATAGCTGTTATTGGCGGAGGTAGCTGGGCAACCGCTATCGTAAAAATGCTTAGCGAAAATATCGAAAAGGTACATTGGTACATGAGAAGTATTTATGCCGTTGAACACTTAAAAAGACACGAGCATAATCCTAGCTATCTAAGCGATGTAGAGTTTGATATCAATCAGCTTCGGCTTAGCAATGATATCAATGAAATTGTTGATGCTGCCGATGTATTGATTTTTGCTATTCCATCTGCATTTTTAAAATCTGAATTAGACAACCTTACTGTCTCTTTAGAAGGAAAAATTATATTTTCAGCCATAAAAGGAATTGTTCCTGAAAGTAGTTTGATTGTTGGAGAACACTTCAATAAATTTTACAATATCGATTTTGAGAATATCGGGGTAATTACGGGTCCATGCCATGCCGAAGAAGTGGCTTTAGAGCGTTTATCGTATCTAACAATTGCCTGTAGCGACGAGAAAAAAGCAAAAATGCTGGCCGGTTTCTTATCCAGTGATTATATTAAATGTAAAACCAGCGACGATATTGTTGGGACTGAATATGCTGCGGTTTTAAAAAACATTTACGCGATTGCCGCCGGGATTGCACACGGCCTTGGATACGGTGATAACTTCCAGAGTGTACTAATGAGTAATGCGATTAGGGAGATGAAAAAATTCATTAAAAAAGTACACAAAATGAAGCGTAATATTAACGATTCTGCTTATTTGGGTGACCTTTTAGTAACCGGATATTCGGTGTTTAGTAGAAACAGAATGTTTGGGAATATGATTGGTAAAGGTTACACCGTTAAAAGTGCACAAATGGAGATGAGCATGATTGCTGAAGGATACTACGCTACAGACAGTGCTTATAAAATTAATAAAGAGCGTAAAGCAAAAACCCCCATTATCAATGCGGTTTACGCCATACTTTATGAAGGGAAAAACCCTAAAAAGACCTTTAAAAAACTTGCCGACAAACTAGATTAATTAGTAGACAGATAATTACCACTTATCACCTATAACCGTTGAATGAACGAAAAATCTTACACCTACGTCGGTTATTAAGCTACATTGCGAACCATAATTAAGAGTAACTCTTTAAAAAACTTTCTATGAGTAAAAAATTACTGGTAGGATGGGTAATCTTATCTATCCTATTAATTTCATGTAGTGACAGCAACAACGATTTTGATGAGAACGAATACACTCAGGAAAATTTCGAAATTAACAATGATGCCGGTGCCTTAGAATCGGTATTAACCCGAAATGGTGCAGGGGTATTAAGTATTTCTTCCATAACGGCTATCAAAGCAAACCTTTCAAAACAAGTTGTTGAAGACGAAGATCCACAGGTAAGCAATATCGCTTTAGAGCAAATTGCTACTGTAGACCCACCAGTTGTAGATGGAACACCACTTAGAGCGAGCCATGTAAAAATCAACGGAAATTATGCCTACGTCACTTATATGATGGAAGGCGAAGCTTATCTTGGCGGTATCGATATTATTAATATTGAAGACAAGACCAATCCTTTTGTGACCAGCCGTGTAACTTCAGATATTGTAGATTTTACCGCAGCATATTTCAGTAATGGCAGATTATACTTTGCTTCCGCAGTAAATACAGACGAACTTTTAAATCTGGAATATCGTGCGAACCTTGGGTATGTAAACGTTGCAGCCGGGAACTTTTTACAGAACTTTCAATTAAAACCTATTGAAGGGAATGTAGCGGTTGATATTACAGGTTTTGATGATAAAATTATTGGTGTTAGCGGTGCTACCGGTGTTTTAGGCGTTTATGATGCTGCAAGTTTAGAAACTATTGCAGAGCAGCCGGTACCCGATCTTAGATCGATCGCTTACGGAAATAACAAAATAGCGGTGTTAAGTGGTAGTGAAGGGCTTGCGATGTATAATCCTGGCGACCTTTCTGTTTTAAATAGAATTAACACCCCTAATCTGGCCAGTGAATCGAAACGGACCATTGCATTTAAAGATCAGGCTATTTTAGTTTCTGAAGGTCATAACGGTGTAGGAATATACGATAGTAACTCGGGAAATGCCTTGCAACAATTAGCGATACAGGTTCTTCCTGATGCCGAATATGATAATGAAGATGTGGTGACCAACGCCGTTTCTATTGCCGGAGATTTTATTTTAATGGCCAACGGCGGAGCCGGATTTGGAATTGCCAAACTTGATGAAAATAATACCCTTATAGAAGAAGGTATTGTAGATTTAGAAGGCTCTTCTAATTATATCCAATCTGATGGCGATTATATCTTTGTAGCCTCTGGAACCAGCGGATTAAAAATCATTAAAGTGAGTAAGCCAGAAGCAAGAGACAATTTTGCTGAATGTGAATCTTACAATTTTTACACCGGCCGTTCTAATTTAAATGTGAATAGCAACGATATTTTAGCTTATCGTGGTGCTGCAACGCTTAAAAATTTAAATGTTGGAGGAGAGTTGACCTTTTGTGGTTCTATAAATATCCAACATAGCGTAAACATTAACAGCGAGGGAACATTTAATATGCGTGGTGCCATGGCCGTAGGGATTTTTGGAAGAAATCATGATCTTAACATAAATAGTGGTTCTGTTTTAAGGATTGAAGGAACGCTTATCGTTTATGGCAATTTAAATCTAAATAGCGGATCTACTTTAGAATTTGTTGGAAACGGCTCCAGGATCCATGTTTTTGGACAGGTAAGACAAAATAGTGGTAGTACGGTAATTGGCAACTATATCGATACTTCTAACAAGCTTAGATAATCATCATTCCCCAAATTATACAAAAAAGCCTCTGGAAAGAGGCTTTTTTGTATAATTTATTCTGCTAAAATGCCCATTTTGGGTATTATCGGCAGCTCTTTTTGTTTCTCCTGTTTAACGGTGTTTTTCTTAAAAACAAAGGTCTTTTCAAACATCTTGTTTTCAGCAAAAAAAGTTACCTGATATTCGTTATTAAGCCCTAAAACTTCGTCCTGAATAAATTCTATTTTTGCGAAAGAGTGCGGTGGTAATTTTTCCAGTTTATGGCGCATTACCGATGTTTCTTTGGCACCATCGTAACCTTTGGCCACGATCAGGATCATTTCAATAGAAACATTCTTATTATTAATGATATATGCATTCCATTCCTCTGCCTGAAATTCTTTATTAAATTCCCTAACCGCGGCAACATGAACTTTTTCGACTTTAGGAATTTCTATATCCTTTTTCAAAATTCGATCTTTTTAAGATTCGTTTTCAAATTTTTTCTCCCATTTATGTTTAATCATATGCCAAAGCACAAACAAAACTACTGCCGCAATCGCCAATACGATTAAACCAATGGTGATTTTTAAAACAGCTATAGCTAAATAGGCCGCAATGCCTAAAACGATTACCGCAAGAATAATAAAACCAGACTTTTTCATAAGGGCTATTTTTGCGTTAAGTTCGTATTTTAAAAGCTGCTGTTATCTCAACAAACTCATAAAATCCTTTGCAGAATTATATTGAAGATTTAAACTGCTCCAGGAATCGCACATCGTTCTCATAGAACATACGAATATCCCCAATTTGATACAGTAACATCGCAATACGCTCTATTCCCATACCAAATGCGAAACCAGAATATTCTTTAGGGTCGATATTACAATTTTTAAGTACGTTGGGATCTACCATTCCGCAACCTAAAATCTCCAGCCAACCGGTTCCCTTGGTTATTCTGTAATCAGTTTCTGTTTCCAGCCCCCAATAAATATCCAGCTCGGCGCTAGGTTCGGTAAATGGGAAATAAGAAGGTCTTAATCTAATTTTGGACTTTCCAAAAAGCTGTTTGGTAAAATATAAAAGCGTTTGTTTTAAATCGGCAAACGAGACATTCTTATCAATATACAGACCTTCTACCTGGTGGAAAATACAGTGAGAACGGGCAGAAATAGCTTCGTTCCTAAAAACCCGACCGGGAGAAATTGTCCTGATTGGGGGTGTATTATTCTCCATATATCTAACCTGTACCGAAGAGGTATGCGTTCTTAGCAAAATATCAGGATCAGTTTGGATAAAAAACGTATCCTGCATATCTCTTGCCGGGTGATACTCTGGTAAGTTTAATGCGGTAAAATTATGCCAGTCGTCTTCGATCTCTGATCCTTCAGATACATTGAAGCCGATATTGGAAAAAATCTCTATGATTTGATTTTTAACTATTGAAATAGGATGACGGGAACCAATTTCTAAAGGTTCTGATGGTCTGGAAAGATCACCGTAAACCCCTTTTTCTTCTTCAAGGCTCTCTAAACGATCTTTTAAAGTGTCTACTTTTTCCTGAGCAGAAGTTTTAAGTTCATTAATCGTTTGTCCAAAATCTTTCTTCTGTTCGTTAGGAACGTTCTTAAATTCAGCAAAAAAGCTATTAAGAATACCTTTTTTACCAAGATATTTTATTCTGAAATTTTCTATTTCCTCTTTTGTTGCAGCATTAAAGGCTTTAACATCAGCAATATGTTCCTTAATCTTATCAATCATAGATACCATTCTTATAAGATGGCAAATTTATAAAAATTTACGCCTATAGCCCGTATTAAAAACACAGAAAACCTGAAGTATTAAAAGAGAAAAATTAATCTAAGCGATTTTTAAGGTTTGATGTTTTTGCATCATGAAAAATATACTTCATTAAAAAGAAGACCGAAAAAGCACCAAAGCTATGCCATAGCCAATGCGTTCCCATAGAAAAATAAATATAACGATCTAATGCCCTAAAACTTATAGCTACTATAAAACTAATGATCGCAAAAGCCATAAACTTAGCATGTTTAAGCCGTGTTTGATAAATATGAATCCCAATAGGCAATAACAATCCAATAGCTGTAGCAATATAAGAATAGGTTTGACCATGCGACCTAAACGGAATAAAACGAACCCCTAAAACCAACAAAAGCACCAACAACATTAAGCCTAGCACCTGCCTTTTTTTAGCACTGGCTTTAGAAGCAAAATAAAGTGACGCTCCCAAACATAAAATATCGATAGGTACCCAATCCATTAAAAGCCAGATTTCATGGCTTCTCGTTGCATGATATATGGTACCGCCAATCCATCCTATAAATAAAACAGGTAAAGCAAAACTTAGAAATAACTGATCTTTATAATTTTTGTAAACGCGGCATGAAAAATAAATTACAATCGCTAAAAAGAAAAGATTACTAAAAGTATTAAATGGCTCTACCGGAAATCTTCCCTGTACAGTTTCAGTATAAACAGGCCCAGAATCGTTGGGAAAGTTGGCTAAAAAAAACAAGATGTTCATTTAAGAAATATATTCTTTTTCAAGAAAATATTGCACAATGGCTTCTTTCATCAAAACACTTTGCTCACCTGCTTTTAAATTGGGAAGCTGCTCTAAAACCTTATAATGCGGCCAGCCGTCATCGTCAAAATAATCAAACTCATAATATCCGTAAGGCTCCAATAACCTGCAAATGGCGATATGCATTAAATCGACTTTTTGATCCTTTTTAAAACGACGGTGTAATTGTCCCAATTCCTGCACCCCTATAATATAGATCACGGCGTCTAATTCCATTACTTCTCCATCAGCAAATTGATTTGCTAATTTTTGCTGAAGATCTTCCCATCGTTCTTTTAATTTCTCATCTCTTGCCATGCTGCAAATATAGGTTTTGCGAGCAAATTATTTATATTTGATTAGATATCATTAACATGCAAGATTTTGAATTTCTCGAAGAACCTAAACCTAAATATATTGGTAGAAGATATTTAGCCGGGTTTATCGATTATGCCATTGTAAACACAATTGCTTTTATGCTCATTTTTATAATGGGTACGCCAGATGGTGAGGGAAATTATCATTTAAATGGCCTCCCGGCACTTCTTCCTGTTTTATTCTGGTTTCTATTTACTGTTTGCCTGGAGACCTGGTTTGGTGCAACAGTAGGCAATTCAATTGTTCACTTAAAACCCATCACACTTTCTGGGTATGCTTCAAAAGACATCTTTTAGATCCTATTGATATGTGTTTCTTCGGAATTGTGGGCATCCTGGTTATTCAAAGTTCAGATAAAAATCAAAGATTAGGAGATATTTGGGCAAAAACCATTGTAACAAAATATTGAATAAATTTACCAATAGCGTAAAGAAAATCACATGAACACCATAGATATCATCCTGGGGATTATTTTGTTATACGGACTTATTCGTGGTTTCTTTCGCGGCCTTTTTGCTGAAGTTGCTGCACTTGTGGGTTTAATCGCCGGAATTTACGGGGCAATCTATTTTAGCTATATTTTAAGTGATTTTTTAGCCAAACATGTAGATTGGGACGAGGGAGTGATTAACCTGTTCGCTTTTGCCATCACTTTTATTCTTATCCTGTTCTTGGTAACCCTGGCAGGAAAATTTTTAACAAAAGTGGCCAATCTTGCTGCATTAGGAATGGTAAATAAAATATTGGGAGCCGCTTTTGGCCTTTTAAAGCTTGCTTTTTTAGCCAGCGTAGTGATTATGTTTTTTAAAGCTACTGAAGAGGAAATTGATCTGGTTGAAGACAAAACCATTGAAGAATCGGTACTTTACCGACCTGTTGCCATCATTGCCCCTACCCTCTTACCCACAATTTTAAGAGAAGCCAGGGAACGTGACATCTGGAACCCGGAAGATAAGACTGATGAAGATCAAGAGGACGAAATCTAAAACAAAAAAGAAGCTGAGGGAATATCTTGTCTTTCGGTATACATTCAGCAAAAAATAAAACTAGAATTGATCATCTGTAATATGTAATAATTCGTTTTTTTCGTCATTCCAGACCGGCGAGGCAGGCTTGATCCTCAATCTCATACTGTGTAGAAAAATAAACTATTGTCATGAGACCCTGTCCCGATAGCTATCGAGGACAAGTTCAGGGTGACCATACCTTATTATGATCTATTGCGGACGTTCAAAACTAGAATTTTAATCTATAAATTTCGTCTAGATTTTCATTTCCGGTAAGGTGAACATTAAGATCTTTTACGATCCCGGTGCCTACACCATAAACCCAACCATGTATCACCACTTTTTGCTTATTTTTCCACGCGTTTTGAAGAATTGATGTTTCAGCAAGATCGTAAACCTGCTCGATCACGTTTAATTCTACAAAACGATCCCAACGTGCTTTTTCGTCCTTTATCGTTTCCAGCTCGTGGACATGCATTCTATAAATATCCTTTATGTGACGAATCCAGTTATCGATTAAACCTATAGACTGGTTATCCATGGCAGCCTTTACCCCACCACAACCATAATGGCCACAAACGATAATATGCTGTACTTTTAAGGCATTTACTGAATAGTCTAAAACGCTTAGCATATTCATATCGGTATGGATTACCATATTGGCAATATTACGATGCACAAAGACCTCACCTGGCTGCGTACCAATAATTTCATTTGCCGGAACACGGCTATCTGCACAGCCTATCCATAGTAAAGGAGGTTGCTGGCCATTCTCTAAACGCTTAAAAAATTCGGGATCTGAATCGAGCTTGCTGCTAACCCAGTGCTTGTTGTTTTCTAAAATCTGCTTATAAAAATCCATCCTATTTTTGTCTAAAAGTAAGCCTTGAGATTGACTGCAAAAATACCGAATATCTTTCGGGGTTTACTACTTTTCCTACTTTAGTTATCAGGAGAACCTTAATTTTTTTAGGTTCTAAGAATAGAAAACACAATTACAATTTCGGGAATATCATTTGTTGAATGATTTCCATTTTGAAAGCTCTGGGAATTATCTCATTTTTTATGAAGATTGAAATTCTTCCAGCTATTCAACACCACTTAATCACTTGAACTTGATTTAAATGTTAGTATAGGGGAAAATGATGAATATGATCCTCTTTTCAAAAAAGAAGCCTGCCCCAATACAACCAGAAGTCACACTGAAGTAATCTTATAATTCTTTTAGATTTTCTTTTAGCATCCAACCTTGTTTACCGTCGGCAATTTCAATTTTATACCATTCCTGATAGTTTTCCAGTAACTTCGCTTTGGTTCCTTCGTGTAGTAAAAATGCAGGTTCTCCTCTTAGATTTGGCTCACTTCTTACTCCGGCTTCTTCAGCAAATACAATAGCATAATTATTATTTAGCTGAATATTTTGCTGACTAAAAGCAAATACGACTGAAGCGATACAAAGAAGTATCGAAATCATTGAGGTGATAAAAAAAATACGTTTTGAGAGCGTACTTCTTCCGTAGTAATAAAACAAGAATAAAATAACAAAAAGCACCATAAAGGCAATGGCAAGCATTCCCCATGTATTAAAACTGAATGTTGCGATTAAACTATCTATAGTTTTAGAAATCCCTGTACGTTCTACATTCTCGATATCGTCCATTGCCATATTTCTGGCAAACTGAATATTATTTTTTACATCGGCATCATTAGGTGCCAGCTGAAGGGCTTTTTCGTAATAATAAATACTGGGCGCAATATGGTTTAATTTGTAATGGGCATTGGCAAGATTGTAATATAAAGACACCGAAGCTTCACCTTTACCCAAAATGCTTTTATACTCTTTAACAGCCTCCTCATAATTACCATCGGCATAGGCCTTATTTGCCTTCTCAAAAAGCGCCTCATTTTGGCTAAAACCAATTGTAGTGCAAAAAACCAATAGGATAAAAAAGATCTTTTTCATAATTACAATTGTTTATCTAAAGTTGATATGACATTGGCAGCTTTATCATAATCCTGCTTCATGGTATCCATAGATGCCGGTGTATATCTTGCAAATTCACAACTCTTTAAAATTTCGATAAATTGAGTAGTCGTCGCCTGATCTACGCCTTTTTCTGTAAGAGTTTCACTTATTCGCTCTTTACTCATTTCACCGGTTTGGATATGCAATTTTGCTTTTAGATAATTATGCATCGCCCTTTCTAAAGCGATATAGAATTCCTGTTGTTGTCCAAGATTTTTTCTGGCTTCAGAAAGATATTTTCTCGCCAGTTTATCTGCTTTTCTAATTCGGTTTCCGGTAATATCATTTGCTCTGGCTTCACGTTTTTTACCAAACATAATAACCAGCGGAATAATCAGCAACGGTGCGATTAAAAGCAGCCAAAATAACCAGGATCTAAAAAATTCCGGTGCATTTAAAGGCTTTAGATTGGCATTCAGTTTTATATATCTAAACTGGTCGCCACTAAGGCTTACCGGTTGTTTATTTGAGGCTACAGTATTATTATCCTTAGCGGTAGTTGAATTTGTTAGTGCTCCAACAGGGCCATTTTCAACATCAATTACAATATCATTTGTACTTATGGTTTTATAAGTTTCAGACCTCGGATCGAAATAAGAAAAGTTTAATCCCGGAATTGGATATTTTCCTTTACGTGTGGGTACAATGGTGTAATCTTCAGCAATACTGCCCTGAGTACCATTTAAAGTAGAGCTAAAATTCTCTTTACGCTCTGGCTCATATATTTCTAACGAACTAGGCACTGTAAGGTCTGGTAAATCGAAAAGCATTAGGTTGCCACGGCCTCTAACTTTTACTGAAGCCGTAAGCGATTCGCCCGCATCTAAGGTGGTTTTACTTGGATCTACGCTAAATTCGAAACTCCCTACTGCCCCAGTGAAATTTGCAGGTCTTCCCTGTGTTGGCAATGGCTTCACATCGATTTCACGACTGGCCGAAGTCACTCTTTTCTCCACTGTTTGATAAATAATACCTCCAAAAATACTTCTACGCTGACTAGGAACATCTACCGAAACGGAAATGGCTACAGGATCGATTTCTAACTTTCCGGTTTTTTGGGGATATAAAAGGGTTTTATATACTACGGCGTATCGATAAGGTTCTCCTCTAAAGGTACCCTGTTCAAACCTGTACCCATTCATATTTAAGGTCTGGCTCCAAAAATCGGGGAATGTAGGATTATCGAGCATTCTAAAATTACTTATCCCAATTCTTTCACTCACATAAAGCTTATAGGTTACCGTAACCGCCTCATTAAGATATGGGTTTGGTTTAGATACTTCGGCAACAAAATGCAGGTTATCTTCTGGAACAATTGCTGCGTCGTTACCATCCTGAGGCCGCTCTACAGCGTCACCCACCTCAACATTTACCGGTGAAGTTTTATAAACTGTTCCCGCGATGGTCACCTGGGCCTGCCCAATTGTTTTGGTTCCTTTCGAGTTGGGTTCCAGATAATAACTATAGGTTTTAGAAAAGGTACTCTTCCCATTCACCCAACTGTTACTTACCTGCTGGTTTGGCCCACCTACGACTTTAAAACCGGTAAAAGAAGGCGGAGTAAAGTTATCCCCGTCTTTATTCATATTGAAATCAACACGCAAACGCTCATTGACACCAATCTGTTCCCGGCTAACTTCTGCTGTAAACTTTACCTGTGCAGAAAGAAGCGAGGTCGTAAATAAAAACAGACTTAATATTACTAACTTTAATTTCATTTGTAAACCTTAATTCTAATCTAGATCTGGTTAATAAAATTCAGGATACTACCAGTCCTTATCTGACCGTGTTTTCACAGCTTTAGCCTTTTCGGCATTCATTTTATCCTGAGTTTTCTCTTCCTGGTTATTCATAGCTTCAAGCAGATTTTTAATCTGTTGTGGCGAAAGCTGTCCTTGTGCAGGTTGAGGTTGCTGCTGTTTTTGTTGATCGGGTTTTCCCTTTTGATCTTTTTGATCCTGATCTCCTTTATTTTGCTCGTTAGGATCCTTATCCTGGGGCTTTTCATTGTCCTGATCGCCTTCTCCATCTTTTGGATCCTGTTTTTCGTTATCCCCTTCATCTTTAGGTTTCCCGTCCTGATCCTTATCTTCTCCTTTATCTCCCTGATTATCCTGATCCTGATCTTTTTGATCCTGGTTTTGATCTTTGTTATCCTTATTGTCCTGATTATCGTTCTTATCCTGATTTTGCTGCTGCTCTTCTTCCAGTTTCTTTTTCGCCAAAGCCAGGTTATAACGGGTTTCATCATCTGTAGGATCATTTCTCAGCGCATTTTTATAGGCTTCAACAGCTTCCTTATATTTTTTCTGCTTCATAAACGAATTACCAAGGTTGTGATTTATCCTATGGCGATCTTCTTTACTTTCAGAAACTTTATTGGCTTCTACAAACCTCGATTGCGATTCTCCAGATTTTTCACGGTTATAATAAAGATTCCCCATATTATATTTTGCTGTGGTATTTGAGGGATCCTTGGCTATGGCCTTTCGGTAAGCGGCCTCTGCACTCGCAAAATCGTTTTCACTTAAAGCTTCCTCTGCCTGGTTCATATAGGCATTTGCTTCTTTTCTTTGCTTTTCCATGTCGTCATTTTGCTGTGCAAAGCCGACAGAAGAAAAAAGCAATACTACAATCAGGAAAAACGAGTTTTGCCCAAATGTCATTTTAGCAGGTCTCATATTAATCCTTTTTTGTTTCATTAAACAAATTAAGCTTTTTAATCCACGCTGTACTTCTCTCCAAAAGAAATACGTCTAAAAACAAGAATATAAAGCAAAGCGCTAAAAACCACTGAAAATGTGATTGATAATCGGCAAATTGTTTCGCTTCAAATTCTGTTTTCTCTATGTTCTTTAACAAATCCTGTACCGTTTCTGTAACGTTGGCAGTTACATTTCCTTCAATATATTCTCCATTAGCTTCAGATGCTATTTCCTTAAGGGTCTTAGAATCTAATTTTGTAATGACGGTCTCCCCGTTTTGATCTTTTTTATAATTCTGAACCACCCCATTTCTTTTAATAGGAATTGGACCTCCTTTTTCGGTTCCTACACCAATGGTATAAATTCTAATCCCTTTCTTGGCAGCTTCATCTGCAATAGATTCTACATTCCCTTCATGATCTTCACCATCACTAATAATAAACAACACCCGGTTGGTCTGGTTATCATCATCGTAGTAGGTTGTAGCCAGATCGATTGCATCACTAATGGCCGTTCCCTGCGAGCTTATCATATCGGTATTTAAAGCCTGAAGGAACATTTTTGCTGCGGCATAATCTGTAGTAATGGGTAACTGAGGAAAGGCACTTCCTGCATAGGCTATTATCCCTACACGATCACTTCCTAAACCTCCTAAGATTTGTCTTACCAGTTGCTTCGATTTTTCCAAACGACTGGGAGCGATATCTTCAGCATCCATACTTTTAGAAACGTCGATCGCAAAAACAATATCTACTCCTTCTCGTTTAACCGTCTCCATAGTGGTTCCCATTTTAGGGTTTACCAAAGCAACGACCAAACAGGCCAGCGCCAGGCAAATTAAAATCAATTTAAGTATCGGCTTAAAATTAGATTTATTGGGCGCCAGTTTTTGCAAAAGCTCATCACTGGCAAAGCTTTTACGTGCTTTTCTTTTCCAGAATAAAAGGAAAATAAAAAGTAGCAATACTACTGGGATGACCAGAAACAGCCAAAAATATATTTCTTCTTCAAATACTAACATCGCTAGCTTTATATAAAACTTCTAAATATGGTATACCTTAACAACAGCTCGAATAGTAACAATGCGCCGGCAAGTAATGCAAAGGGGCGAAATTTCTCGTCGTAATTGGTATATTTAAATTCTTCGATTTCTGTTTTTTCTAATTGATCGATTTCATCATAGATATCCTGTAACTTTTCGTTATTGGTAGCCCTAAAGTACTTGCCTCCGGTCTCATCGGCAATTTGCTTTAATAGATCTTCATCGATCTCTACCTGGCGATTACCAAATTGAAAACGTCCATTACCGGCAATACCTACTGGAGTTAACGCCATACCATTTGTACCCACTCCAATAGTGTACACTTTAATACCAAACTCTTTAGCCAATTCACTAGCTACTTTTGGATCGATAAAACCTGAATTATTTACCCCATCGGTAAGTAAAATAATCACTTTACTTTCGGCTTTACTATCTTTTAGTCGATTCACCGAAGTAGCCAAACCTGAACCTATTGCCGTACCACTTTCTAAGATATTATTAAACTCAACATCTTCCAATGCGCGTAAAACAACCGATTTATCACTGGTAATTGGTGTTTTGGTAAAACTTTCTCCTGAATAAAGCACTAATCCTATACGATCTGAAGGCCGGCCTTTTATAAATTCTTCACCTACCGCTTTTGTAGCTTCTAAACGATTTGGCTGTAGGTCTCTTGCTAGCATACTGGCCGAAACATCTATTGCCATAACAATATCGATTCCCTGGGTACTGTTGGTTCGGGTAGAAACATCTACTGTTCTTGGCCTTGCCAAAGCAACGATTAATAAAGCCAGCGCCAATATCCTTAAAACGAAAAGAATGGGTCTTAATTTTGCCAAAATACTGGATTTAGCTTTAAATCCCTGAATACTCGACATCCTTAGTGCCGGTGTTTGCAGATTTCTTTTCCAGAAATACCATGCGATCGCCACCGGAAGTAAAATAAACAACCAGAAAAATTCAGGATTTTCGAAAGTGAAATTCGCAAACATTAATTATTCGATTTTATAAGTTCTACTGAATTAATGATCCTTCCTGAAATTTCTTCAGCATAGCTATCGTCTTCATCATAAATTACAGTGATTTGCTGGAAACCACCATTTTCAGCAAAATTAAGAATAGTATATTTTTTAGGCTGAATTTCATCGTTTACAGGATTCTTTATTTCCAGGGTACCAAATACTTTTACACCTTTCGCTCCATTTACCGTGGTAAATTCTTCCTGTTTCATCACAATATTCTGGGCTCCCTGATTCTCTAATTCCTTATAAACACCATCTACCCCTGTTTTAAGATCAAACTGGTCTTTTTTGGTAAAGATCCGGGTACTTAAGCTGGTATAAAAATTACTCACCAAACTACCAAAAGCAAACATTTGTGCATCTGCATAAGTTTGGGTGGCATCCTTGCTTAATTCCATATCTTTTCTCACCAAAACTTCAGGAGTGGTAATGGCTACGGCTGGTGTACCGTATTCACTTCTAATCCAGTCGCCTTCCAGTAATTCTTTGGTAGGATGCCCCCAGTAGGTATCGATTACATAATCTAATCCTTTAGAGCTGATTAAGACCGCTAAAGCAATAAAAATCACTAAAGCACCGCCCGAAATACCCAAAATCAATCGTTTCTTGCGCTTTTTAGAAAGTTTATTCTGGCGATATTCTTCGTCTTGCATAAGCTCTTCTTCGGTAGGCTCTGGCATCGACGATTTCACATCGTTAATGATCATTCGGGTTTTATTTCGATCTTCTTTTGCCGTAATCACATCTGGGCGGGATCCTGCAAATTTTGCCAAATCGGCCCTTTGTAAGATCTGTTTTAAATTCAGTAGTGTTTTGCCGTGTAAATGAAGCACTCCTGATTTTTGTTGCGCTTCAAGGAAACTAATCAACTCGGTCGTCGTACTCTCCATAGCACGATCATAAACCTTTTCATCTAAATAACGCCTAACCGCATAGGTTAATCTTGAATAATACTCCTTAACCTCTCGGTTCTCTATTAGCGTACTTTTATCCAGATCGTCCAGGTCTTTCATCGCCTGCTCGTATGGCGGTAGTTTATTTTCCAGCGCTTTTTCTTTTCTTCGCTTGATAAAAAAGAATGCTAAAATGCCCAATATCACCAAAATCCCGAGTAACCACCAAACCCAAACCGGAATACTAAAACTTTTTGGTACTTCTACCGATGGTTTTATGGGATACATTTCCTGCTGCGTCGTATCTACAGCAACATCGGCCACTTCAACTCGCATAGAATCGGTTAGAAAAGGCTTGTCGTTTATGATAATTCGTTGCTGCGGAATAGTATAAGAACCCGAATCAAACTGGGTAAGGCTGTATTCTTTAAGCAGCTGAAATTTATTTTTTACTCTGGTTGTATCGGCTCCTAAAGATTCTACTACTTCTAATGGTGAGAAGGTATTGCCTTCAGGAAAAACCACCAGATTTGTAGAATCGGTTTCCACATTGATTTTGTATAAAATCTGCTCTCCAATTTTAATCTGGGCAGTATCGATACTTGCTGCAACCTGAGCTTCCTGCGCCATTGCAGGGAACGCCAAAAAAGCGACGGCAATAATCAATATGGCCTGTAACTGCTTTTTTAAAGAATGTTTTTTATAAATAAAATCTAACAATTTATTTCTTTTCATCTTTATACGCTTAGCCTCTCCTTTTAAAATACCCTAAAAGTTTTTTCACGTAACTTTCGTCTACTCGGGTATTAATTACTCCTGCTCCACTAAGGGCAAAGCTTTCTTCAAAATATCGAACACGCCCCAGATAATACTCCGTATAACTGCGTCTTACCGCCTTACTACCTGTATTTACAGTGATATATTCATTGGTTTCTTCATCCAACATCTGTACCAAACCAATATTAGGAATTTCCTTTTCACGTTGGTCATACACCCTTATTCCTGTAACATCGTGACGATTTCCGGTAATTTTAAGCGTTTGCTGGTAATCGTCACCCATAAAATCGGATAGCACAAAAACAATGGCTTTCTTTTTCATCACATTCGATAGATATTTCAAGCCTAAACCAATATCAGTTTTTTTACTTTTTGGCTGAAATTCTAGTAATTCCCTTATAATTCTTAGAACGTGAGATTTTCCTTTTTTAGGCGGAATATAATTTTCTACCTGATCTGAAAACATCAACAAACCAATCTTGTCATTATTTTGGGTTGCCGAAAATGCTAAAGTTGCCGCAATTTCGGTAATCACTTCTTTTTTAAACTGACTTTGCGTCCCAAAAAATTCAGATCCTGAAACATCGACAACAAGCATCATGGTAAGCTCTCGCTCTTCTTCAAAAACTTTAACAAAAGGCTCGTTATAACGTGCGGTAACATTCCAATCGATATTACGAACATCGTCACCAAATTGATATTGCCGCACTTCGCTAAAGGTCATCCCCCTTCCTTTAAAGGTAGAATGATACTCACCGCCAAAGATATGATCACTAAGGCGACGGGTTTTTATTTCGATCTTACGAACTTTCTTAAGTAACTCTTTGGTATCCATATTTTTCAATAAACAAATAACAATAATCAATCACCAAAATGTCTTTGATAATTGCCAATTGATAATTGTGTATACCTACGGTACTTCGATCTCGTTTACAATCTTCCCAATAATATCTTCAGAAGTTATATTTTCGGCTTCGGCTTCGTAGGTAATTCCTATTCTGTGGCGTAAAACATCGTAAACAACTGCCCTAACATCCTCAGGAATCACATATCCCCTACGTTTTATAAAGGCGTAACATTTTGCTGCAGTTGCCAGGTTAATACTACCACGGGGAGAAGCACCAAAGCTAATTAATGGTTTTAAATCTTCTAAACGGTATTTCTCTGGCGTACGGGTAGCGAAAATGATATCAAGAATATATTTCTCGATCTTCTCGTCCATATATACTTCGCGCACCGCTTGCTGTGCTCTTAATATCTGTTCGATACTCACCACCTGGTTTACCTTCTCGAAACTTCCTTTAAGGTTAGCACGAATAATTAATTGCTCTTCTTCTAATTGTGGATATTTGATGACGGTTTTTAGCATAAAACGGTCTACCTGCGCTTCAGGTAAAGGATAAGTTCCTTCCTGTTCTACCGGGTTTTGCGTTGCCATTACTAAAAACGGCTTATCTAATTTAAAAGTTTCGTCACCAATAGTCACCTGCTTTTCCTGCATCGCTTCCAGTAAAGCCGATTGTACTTTGGCCGGTGCACGGTTAATCTCATCTGCCAGCACAAAATTGGCAAAAATTGGCCCCTTTTTTATACTGAAGTCGTTAATCTTCATATTATAAATAAGCGTCCCTATAACATCTGCAGGAAGCAAATCTGGTGTAAACTGAACACGACTAAAAGACCCATGAACAGCCTGAGATAATGTGTTAATCGCTAAGGTTTTTGCAAGCCCGGGAACACCTTCTAAAAGGATATGTCCCTGCCCTAATAAACCTATAAGTAAACGCTCTACCATGTGCTTTTGCCCCACGATCACTTTGTTCATCTCGGCGGTTAGCACATCTACAAAAGCACTTTCTCTTTCAATTTTTTCATTTAGACTGGCGATGTCTAAAGAAGATTGATTATCTGTCATTATTCTAATTAGATTTTAAAACGTGAATATACAACCATACTGCGGTCGTAGCAAATTCAATATTATTAAACTTTCGGGTATTCAATAATCTATATTATTTGTTTTAAGCATAAATTTAACGGATTGCACCAAATTCTATTGTGTATCAGTGATTAATATTTTTTTAAAATTAAAAAATCTCCCGTCATTTTTTATTCCCTGACAAAACTTCTTCTTAAAACGGCATAAAATCGACTCAATTTTATCAAAATAATGCGCTAATACTACTTCTTATAGACATTCGATCAAGCAACTCAAGAAGCAGGAGCGACATGGTACGAATCATAAAAACATGCTTATAGCATATAACACTCAATAAAAATCAAAAACTTGATGAAAAATTAAAACAAAAAAAGACTGCCCTTTTAGACAGCCTTTTCTAATAACCATTATTACCTAAGTTTGTTTCATTATTCCAGAAACAACGTCTCTACATCTGTGGTTTCATCTTCGTCTACCACAATATTGTCGAAAGTTTTAGCCTCTAAGCCAGCGATTATGTCTGCTTCTACCGTAATCTGGTAAGTGCCTTCTGGAACACCGTATAATGCAAATTCACCATTAGCATTGGTATAAGCAGAAATACTGTGCGAAGCATTTGTGGCTGTCACTAAACTTCTAAATTCTGAAGGGTGAACTTTCCCAACGATCTTTCCGGCATCGTCTTCTACAGATAAACGAATTACAGGTTTTAATGTGTAACCACCATTACCCTGAGTAACAATAGACTTATCTACATCAAAATCTAAAATATACAGATACTCTTCGCCAGGTTCAAGCTCCTGGTTAACATTTAACTTTAAACCCGATTGCTGTGCACTTGGTGTTGCCAGTGGAAATTCTTCACCATCTACTACTATGGTGTTATCGTTTCCTAGCACCAAACGAATCTGCCCGGCATATCCTGGAGTAATTTCTTCATCGGCTAATAATTGGGAAACTCCACCGGTAAGCTCAAGTAGATCATAAATTCCGGCTTCAGTATCTAAAGCCACCCAGCCTTCATTTTCATCATCTTCAGCGCCGGTTTGCACTCTAACTTCTTGAACATCGATGTTTACAGCGTCATAATCTCCCGGTGCATCTACCATTCTCACAGAAATTCGAGCGTCCCCTTCAGTAGCAGAATCGTCATCATCACTACAAGAGGTTAGGGCCAACCCCGTAAATACGACTAGAAATAAAGTTTTAAAATTTAAAAATTGCTTTCTCATAAAAATAGATTTGGTTTATTCAGGCTAAATAACGGTGCGATTTTAAAATCATTTCCAACTTTAATATAGATTAACGATTTTTAACAAGATTTAAACGCTTATTAATTCATCTAAGCCCTTTACTTGCAAATACTTTAGTACATTAGGCTTTAAAAAAAATTTAACAATGAAAACTGCACTAATCACCGGCGCAACAAGTGGAATAGGAAAAGAAACCGCCAAAATTTTTGCGGAAGAAGGATTTAATTTAATCATCTGCGGAAGAAGAGAAGGACGATTAAATGAACTTAAGGAAGAATTACATAAAAGGACTGAAGTTTTAAGCTTAAGTTTTGATGTTCGCGACAAGGAGGAAGTCTTTAAAAAAATTGAAAATTTACCGCCAGATTTCTCCAATATCGATATTCTGATTAATAATGCCGGGAATGCCCATGGCCTGGATCCTATACAAGACGGATCTTTAGAAGATTGGGATGCGATGATGGATATTAATGTAAAGGGACTACTCTATGTAAGCAAAGCAGTAATCCCTGGGATGATCAAAAGAAAATCAGGTCATATTATCAACATAGGTTCTACTGCCGGTAAAGAGGTTTACCCTAATGGCAATGTGTATTGCGCCAGCAAACATGCCGTAGATGCGATTAACAAAGGAATGCGAATCGACCTTAACGGAAAAGGGATTAGGGTAGGTGCTATTCACCCCGGGCTTGTGGAAACCGAATTCAGTGAAGTTCGTTTTAAAGGAGATACTGAAAAAGCCAAAAAAGTTTATCAGGGTTTTGAAGTTTTACGACCTGAAGATATTGCCGATATTATTCGGTTTGTGGTGACAAGACCATACCATGTAAATATTGCCGATTTAATTGTAATGTGCACTGCACAGGCTACCAGCACTATTGTAGACAAGCAATAATATGATTAACAAACGGCTTCTTATTAAAAACCTTTTAGCGCACAACGACGAGAATAGCTTTTATGATAAAAAGTTACAGCTGAATATAAGTGAAAAAGAAGGGAAAGCTAAATTTTTAAAACATATATGCGCACTGGCAAATTCTAATCCTAAAAACAACTCCTATATTGTTATTGGGGTTAGGGATGAGGATAATGAAATTATTGGTATCGATTTCTTTGACGATAGCAAGATCCAAAATCTTATTAATGCGTATTTAAGCAATCCGCCAAAAGTGATGTACGAGAATATCCCGTTTCCTCATCTCCCCGATAATCTGGTTATTGGCTTAGTAACCATTCGACCGAATAACGGGAAAATATGTTCGCTTAGAAAAAATATCTGGAAGTATTATGGTGGTTCCATCTTTCTAAGAGATGGTAGCATAAGCATGCCCAAAGATTTTGATATTAAAATTGAAGACGAAAATTCTGAAGTTGTTGCCGCTATCGAAAAGCATGCGCAGAACAATATTGAATTAACCTTAAACGGGGTTTTTGATTTTATAAATCGTCACAAGAAACTAAATCCTACGTATCAGGTTTTTAAAGAATACTTTGTGGTTTGCTGGGCGGGAAAAAAGAAATATGCAAAGGGGGAAGTTTATTTTAGCCGTGTAGACATTGCACTTATTAACGAACAGGTAAAATTATTTTATTCAGATTTAGATGAAGTGAGTATTTCTTCAGATGCTGATAGTTTTAAAATTCTGGAATATGTACATCTTGGGCTGCCCAACAGCTATAAATATTATCCTTTAGAAGAGGTTACCATTCATTTTAAGGATAATGCCACTTACGAGATCCAGAGTGAGCTGGTTTTTCAGCCTCCAAAATTCGATAAAAACACCCTTTATCATATTTACAACAGCAATAACATGCTGGTAGAACGATTAAAAAAATTACTCCCACTTACTAAAAATCAGCGAAAGGATGTTAAAAACCTACCATCTACTTATTTGCTTTGTTACCTTAACGGCTTTGGAGAGGCGATGGAAAAATTGGAAGAAGCTAAACCCTTCCTAAAAAAATACAGTAGTGAAGCCTACCATTATTATAAAGAAAGTACACGAATTTTAAGAAAAGTAAAATACAGTTAGGATGGGTAGAACGCTAGCCATTGGCGATATACACGGAGGATTAAAAGCATTAAAACAATTATTACACGATAAGGTTAAAATTACCTTAGAAGACACGATCATTTTCCTGGGTGATTATGTAGATGGCTGGAGTGATTCTGCCAATGTGGTTTCTTATCTTATCGAATTGGCGCAAGATTTTGATTGCATTTTTATAAGAGGAAACCACGATGACCTTACCCATCAATATTTAAAAACTGGTGCCATGACCGATCGTTGGGTGATCCATGGCGGTCAAAGCAGTATCGATGGCTACGCCAGATTATCTTCCGAAGAAATAGAACAACATCTGCGTTTCTTTTCAGAAATGCAAAACTATTATATAGACGACCAAAATCGATTATTTGTACATGCGGGATTTACCAATCTACATGGTCCGGAAAACGAATATTACGACACTGGATTTTACTGGGATCGTACCTTATGGGAAATGGCAATTTCTTTAGATCCTGAAATTGAAAAAAACAGTGATTTTTATCCAAAGCGACTACAAATTTTTAATGAAATCTATATTGGTCACACCCCGGTAACAAGAATCGGTGAATCTTTACCCGTAAACAAAGCAAGTATCTGGAATGTAGATACCGGTGCTGCTTTTAAAGGAAGTATTTCTGCAATAGAGATAGACACAAAACAAGTTTGGCAAAGTGATCCAGTGCATACCTTATACCCTAATGAGGACGGAAGAAATTAAACTATTAGCCTAAAAGATTTAGAACTTTGTAATTCAATGTATTTCCCTTTAATTTGCAAACCCTGCATTTGTAATTAAATTACTTGCATGGTTATTGCACTTTATATTGCTAACAATTCTGTAAAAAGGATTAAATTTCTTATTTTACAGTAACATACAAAAATAATGGCCCTAAAAAATATAAGACTTGAAGTGATGAAAACTATCGAAAGTAAAGTAGATGGTTTTATAGACGAATATCTAATCCCAGTTGACAATATTTGGCAACCTACAGATCTTTTGCCTAATCTTCAGGGAGAAGAAGGATTAGAGCACGTGAAACAAATTCGTGAAGAAGCGAAAGAATTAGGTTATGATTTCTGGGTGGTGTTAGTTGGAGATATGGTGACTGAGGAGGCACTACCAACTTACGAAAGCTGGCTTATGGATGTAGAAGGTGTAGACCAGCAACGCCGTGCTGATGGTGAACAAAACCCGTGGTCTAAATGGGTACGACACTGGACGGGCGAAGAAAACCGTCACGGTGACGCGCTAAACAAATACCTTTATCTGTCTGGTCGTGTAAATATGCGCGAAATCGAAAAAACCACGCAGCACTTAATTAACGATGGGTTTGATATTGGTACCGGTAGAGATCCTTATAAAAACTTTGTTTATACCAGCTTCCAGGAATTAGCAACTAATATTTCTCACAAACGAGTGGGGCAATTAGCTAAGAAAAAAGGAAATAAAATGCTGGGTAAAATGTGTAATATCATCGCAGGAGACGAGATGCGCCACTATATGGCTTATCGCGAATTCGTGAAAACAATTTTTGAGCACGATCCCAGCGAAATGATGTTGGCCTTTCATGATATGATGAAAAAGAAGATCGTTATGCCGGCACAGTTTTTAAGAGAAAGTGGCGAAGGTATTGCCCAGGCTTTTGAAAATTTCTCGAATGCTGCGCAGCGCCTTGGGGTGTACACCACTTACGATTACATCGAAATTCTTAAGAAATTAAACCAATACTGGGAGATCGATAAGATGAGAGCCCTTACCGATGAAGCTGAAAAAGCCCGTGATTATCTTATGAAATTACCAGATAGGATGACAAGAATTGCAGATCGTATCGCCATCCCGAAGGATGAATATGAATTTAAATGGGTAGAACCCAACGGAATTCTTTAATTCTGATTAGAAAAATAAAAGTCCGCTTTGCAGCGGACTTTCTTATTTTTTGAACACTTATTATTCTCTAGGATCTCGAATCTTTCCAAACTTTATACGCAGCAAGATCTCTTTCAATCAAACTTAAACAAAAAGCGATGACCGCGGCATCGTCCAGATATCCAATCACCGGAATAAAATCTGGGATTAAATCGATTGGCGACAGCACATACAATAAAGCAGCTCCTACCGCCGCAACGATATTAAACGGAATTTCACGATACTCACCACTCGCATAATCCCTTACCAGATTAAACAACAGCTGGGCATCATCAAAATATCGCCTTAAAGCATTTTTACTCTCAAATTTCGACTTTATTTTTTCCTCTTCTTCAAGAACCGTTTCTACATCTTCTTCCTGAAAATCTTCCTGTTTCTTTTTATGTTCTTCCTCGATGGTATCTTTACTGAAAATGCTCATTATTGATTTTTTAATTGAAGCTCCAAATTAAAAAAATTATGGCAGATCTTTACTGAAGTTATCATTGTTTTAAGACTAAATGTAATTTGAAATCACCTCTATTTAGCAGCCAATTTTAAGAATTCGCTATAAAAAAGACCAATTTCTTCCTGAAAACCAAGGCATGCATTCATTTAAAACAAATAGAAGTTAAGATTGGTAATTTTTAGCTGCCCTTTTTTACCAGACTAATCATGATGATTTCCACAAAACGAGCATTTATAAAAAAGACGCCAAAAATCAATAATTTTGATACTCAACTTCTTCGGAATTTATTCCGTTTTCACGGAATCCCCTCCTGCAACTGCACTTCAGGCTTAGATGAATCTTCTGCTTTAATTTAGCGATAATAAAGCTCTAATTTTAACAAAATGTAATATTCCGACGTCTAAAATAGAATAAAATGTATTTTTGCAAAAATTTTATACAATGAGCGTACTTGAAAAACGATTAAAAGACCGTAGTGGTAATAAATGTGAATTATGTGGTTACGAACACGAATTACAAATTTATCAAGTACCGCCCACTTCTGAAGGGACAGAAGAAGATTCTATTTTAGCTTGTAAAACCTGTGTAGAGCAAATTGAAGATCCTGAAAAAGTAGAGCCCAACCATTGGCGTTGTTTAAACGAAAGCATGTGGAGCGAGCATCTACCGGTTCAAATTGTCGCTTGGCGAATGCTGAATAGATTACGCTCTGAAGGATGGCCACAGGATTTACTGGATATGATGTACCTGGATGAGGAAGCGTTAGCCTGGGCAAAATCTACTGAAGAAACCGAAGATGAAGGCGAAAAAATCATTCACAAAGACAGCAATGGCAATATTTTAGCCGATGGAGACTCCGTGGTGCTTATTAAAGACTTAGATGTAAAAGGAGCTAATTTTACCGCCAAGAGAGGGACTCCCGTACATCGAATTTCTTTGGTTTGGGATAACGCCGAACAAATTGAAGGGCGTGTTGAAGGACAACAGATCGTAATCCTTACCCAATACGTAAAGAAAACAAAGTAGCCGAAAGCGGCTACTTTGTTTTTTGCCATAGCTTTAGCAATTACGTTACTATCGCATCGAAAAACTAATTGATATATTAATTGTAAAAAAGATTTACATCCTGCTGCTTTCTTCCTGGAGTGAGGTAGATTTTACTTTTTTAGATTTACCTTTTCCAAAATTGTAGGTTACACCAAATGTAAACTTACGGGTTTCCCAGCGGTTTATCCAATGGGTCGTTACGTTTTCCTGTTGGACTACTGAATTCCACATCGATTTTTTCAGGATATTCTGGCAGCTTAGTTCTAATTTCAACATATCATCCAATAACATTTTTTTTATGTTCAAACTAAAATCATAAAGTGGTTTCATGATACTGTTACCGCTTTGTGACCTTCCGCTATAAAAAGCAGATGCATTAAGCGTCCAATTATCTTTTAAAGTAACATTATGGTACATTTCCATACTGTATCCAAAACCAGAACGATCATAGCTAAAATCTGTAATTTGGGATTGTTCTCGTGTATGGTAGCCATCAAAACTAAACTGAAAATTCCACCAGTCAGTCGGTTCATAAGGTAGATTTAAAGAAATTCCCAGGCGGTTACCTGTTGCGCCATTGGCCGTAAATAAAAGATTGTAATTTTCGTTTTCCCGATAATCGATTACCGAGGTAAGTTGATCATTGTAGAAATTACCATATACGCTGGCACTCATTGCATTTTTGTAAATATAATTGACTTCAAAACTATGGTAAAATTGAGGTTGCAGGGCAGGGTTTCCTTTTTGTAAGGTATAAGGATCCAGGTATTGATAATAAGGGTTTAAATCTAAATAGTTTGGTCTTCCTATACGCCGGCTATAGCTTAACCTGTATTGATGATTTTCCTTTTCATAATTAATGGACATCGAAGGAAACCATGCGATATAGTGATTGCTATTGGTTTGGGTTAATTGTTCAGAAAAACCGGAATAGTCTATGTATTCAGCCCGGATTCCTGCCAATATATTCCATTTTTGCCATTGATAGCTACCCTGTGCATAAGCAGAGATCTGATGTTCGTTATAGATAAAGTGATTAGTAAGCAAATCCTCTGGTATAAATAATTGCGAACTATCGTTCGCGGCATAATCACTGTTATAATTCATTCTGATTTTAGAGAATTTCGCACCACTTTCCAGTTTCAATTGTTTCGAAAAGCGATGCTGGACATCTGCCTGGACTGTAAATAATTTATAATGAACCCCTTCAAAAATATCCAATAAAAACTCTTCTTGAGGTGTTGGGTTTACAGGATACTTATTTTGTAAAAATCCGCTTTGGTTTTGTTGATAATCGGCATAATTTAACTGAATATCCAACTGCGTATCCAGACTATCAGAGGTGTAATTGTAAAATAAATTCCCACTGGTATTGGTAATGGGTTCTTCGATTTCTTTTCGAAGCTTTACCTGTCGGTATAAATTATCATTCCCATACTCATTGGTCGTTCCAAGAGTAAGTTCACTGGAATTCGAATTAGAATAATTAAAAGCGGTGCTTATTTTATGGTTTTTCGCAAAAGTACGCTCTATCCCGGCTGTAATATTTTTTGAAATAGTTTTGGGCAACCATTCATTTTGTTGATCCAGTACTTTTACAGAATCTTCCAACTGAATCGTCTGTACAATATTGCGATGGTTAACACTATTATATTTATTATAGCTGGCGCCCAGGTTGATATTCCATTTAGCATCATTATAATAAAGATTCAATCCGTTTCTATTTTTAAAATATTCAGCATAACCTATAGCGGAATATACATTCCCACTAAAAGAAGCTGCTTTAGGTTTTTTCAGGTTAATATTGATGATCCCTGCTGTTCCTGATGCATCATACCGGGCAGAAGGCTGAGCGATAATCTCAACATTATCAATATTTTGCGCGCTTAAAGACCTAATATATTCCCTTAACGCATCACCTTTTAATAAAGTGGGCTTACCGTTAATCATTAGTTGCACATCTACATTGCCACGAAACTGCACATTTTCATCTTTATCCAAAGTTACTCCCGGAAGCTGCCTTAAGGCTTCCAGGCCATTGCTATTGGTAATAACTCCTAATTTTTCCAAATTGAAAATCATTTTATCACCACTCATTCGTACCGCCTTCTTTTTGGCAATTAAATTTACCTCTTCCAGTTGGCTAGTGCTTTCAGATAATTTAATCTCGACTTCGCTATTCAAAGTATCTCCCTTTAAAATTTTATGATAAGGCTTATAGCCCATCATATCAACTTCTAACAATAGCTCTTCTAATTGGATATCTTCCAGTTTAAAACTTCCATCTTCATTAGAATAAGTGTAAGTTATAATGCCCTTACTATCCGGATGTTTTATTAAAACACTTGCATAGGCTATGGCTTCGCCAGTTTTATTATCTGTAATTTTTCCGTTTAGTCGATGTTGCGCGTGTAGTTGAATACAAGTGAAACAAATACATACTACGTATAGAATAATTCTCATATTTTTCGGTTTTTGATGAGTACAAGATTAGCAGAACCTCAGCAGGAAATATTCAGAAACTGACGAAATGCTAGGATTACAACACCATCCAGGTAAAATCTTTGAGAAAATATTTTGTTGTGTGAAATCACAGGTTCATCTTACATTTTAAAGGAATACACTTATAGGGTCTTTAATCGGGAAGCTATATTATCTTTATGTTCGTAAACGACCTCTAGGCAAGCCCAGGAGCATTTAATCTCGATCGTCGAGTAAAGAAATACCTTCATATTTATGAACGAAAAACAGGAAATACGTTATCATCTTCTCTTTTGGGGATTTTTTGTGGGAATGGATTTGTATTTTGAATTTCTCTTGGGAAAATATGAGACCTTCAGCCTGTGGTTACTACTTCACAAAATAGGCTTCTTTTTTTTACAGGCGCTCATTTTTTATTGGGTGTATTTAGGAGTTGCCCCCTATACCATCCCACAAAAACGATGGTTAAGATTAATTGGATGGATAGTTATTTCTATTTTTTTGTTTGCGGGAATTCGATATGTTACAGAAGAAGTCATTATTTACCAGATCACCGGTGCTCACAATTATAGTGATTACTCACGCCGATGGTTGTTCTACATTTACGATAATTCTTATTATGCCTTTAGGATTATCCTGCTTAGTTTAGTTTTTTATGGCGTAAAATATTTACTTAATGTCAATCAGGAACTACATCAGCTTCAATTAGATAAAAAGCAAGCTGAACTTAGAGTCCTGAAATCACAGTTAAGTCCACATTTTTTATTCAACACCCTTAATAGCTTTTATGCCGATGCTTTAGAAGTAGATTTAAATTTAAGCAACGATATTCTAAAGCTTTCAGAAATGCTACGCTATATCACCTACGAAAATGAAGCTGAAATGGTCCGGCTAAAAGACGAGCTTACATTTTTACAGCATTATATCGCTCTTTTTAAGCGTCGTTTTGATAATAAACTATATATAGAGACCCATTTTCCTGAAAATCCAGACGAATATCAAATTCCATCCTTACTGCTCATTCATTTTATAGAAAACGCTTTCAAACACGGTATTTTGGATGATCCACTAAAGCCGGTATATGTAGCCGTAAGTATAGATCATATCCATTTAAAAATGGAAGTAAAAAATGCGGTTAGGACAGGTGAAAATTATGACGAAAAAGGGATTGGATATAAAAATATACGACAACGATTGGATCTGATTTTTGGAAAAGCCTATACGCTAACCATCGAAGAAGAGAAAAATTATTTCAAGGTATTTCTTCAATTTCCGTTAAATCACTGAGAAGTTTAATTATGACAACTAAAAACTTTACCTGCTATATTATTGATGACGAACCGCCAGCAATAAGAATACTGGAAAAATTTATTAAACAGCTGGAGGTGCTTAGTCTTATTGGAACCAGCAATAAATCCCTGGAAGCGTTAAGCGAAATTCAGGAAAAAAAGCCGGATATTCTTTTTTTGGACATCCAAATGCCCGATTTAACAGGAATACAGCTTTCTAAGCTTATTAACTATTCACCTTATATAATTTTCACCACCGCTTATGCTCAATTTGCCGTAGAAGGCTTTCAGGTTAACGCTGTCGATTATTTGCTAAAGCCTATAGCTTTCCCAAGGTTTATTGAAGCCATAGAAAAGGTAAAAGAACGCCAACAAAACAATCCTTCGACAACGATAAGAACAATTTCGCAAGATTATTTTTTTGTAAAAACCGATGGTAAAAACCGCTTTCAGAAAGTAGCGTTACCCGATATTCTTTATTTAGAGAGTATAAAAAACTATGTCGTAATCCATACTAAAAATGAGCAAATCGTTACCTATAGTACGTTAAAAAGTATTCAGGAAAACCTTCCCGAAAACAACTTTATTAAAGTCCATAAATCCTATATCGTGGCTCTAGATAAAGTTGAAAAAACAGATAACTATGAGGTGTGGGTTAACGGCAAAGATCTTCCGCTTGGCGATACTTATAAAAACGAATTTTTTGAAGCTATCCACAAACGAAAACTATAGAAACCGGCATTTTTTAGTAATAAGTAACAATCTTCTGGGCAAGCCCGCGAAGCATTTAATTGGAACAAGAAATTTTTAAAACGAGATCTCCCAACCCAAGAGCTATCAGGATGAGAGCATTTAATATCGATGAGCGGGCAAAAACTACTATATCCATGATTTCCAAGTACAGCTAAATTAAAAACCTCACAGGTCTAAGAAATCTTTGAGATTGCATCACTTTTACTTCAATTTATCTTCTATTCTATCTATAGTAGTTTTATATTTGGAATAAACCAAAATGTAAAAAATGCTTCAATACCAGCTTCAAACTTATACTATAAGTTCAGATCACGAATTATTGGATAATGAAAACCATATTAATTCAGAAATACGTGAAATTCTTGAAAGCATCCACCCAGATGTTCTTAAAGGCAAAGGATACCTACTAAAAAAATTGCCCCGACTTATTAAGCAATATCCACGGGTGCCGGCTTTAAAAAACTTTTTGGCCACGCTACATAAAGAACGAGGAGAAATGGAACAGGCGTTTAAAGCCAACCGCTGGTTAGTAAAAGAGCATCCCTATTATTTATTTGGGCGTCTTAATTTGGCTGCGGAATATTTAGAAAACGATCAATTAGAGAAAATCCCGGAGGTTTTGGGCGAAATGATGGAACTAAAATCACTTTATCCCAATCGTGAAGAGTTTCATATTGAAGAGTTTATAGCTTTTAATCAAATCTCGGTTTTATATTTTTTGGCACAAGACGATATCGAACAAGCTGAAATGAGGGTAGATATGATGGTAAAAGTTGCCCCCGATCATCCTAAAACAAAATATGTACGGGAACGTATAGAACATTATATACTTATAAAAGCGGCAGAAAGAAAACAACGAGAAAACGAAGAATACCACTCCCCAGAAGTAACCGATAGACGTTCGCACCTGCAAACCGATAAGGCTCCTGTTTTTAATTTTCCTATACAAATGCAGTGGCTATATGAGGAAGATTACGATTTTCCTAAAAACAAATTAGAAACCATCCTTAAACTGGAGCGCCAACCCCTTATAGAAGATTTAAAAAAATTACTAAACGATAGCATTGCACGTTATGACTACTTTATGGAAGATGATGAAATGGACTTTCTCCTCTTTCCCATACATACTTTATTTATACTGGAAGAATTAAATGCTGAACAGGCATTACCAGAAATTTTTGATATCCTAAAACAGGATGAAGATTTTTATGAAATTTACTTTGGTGATTTTGCAAACAATGTTGTTGCTTCGATCATTTTTACATTTGGGGAAAATAATTTGCAACAATTTTTCGACTTTCTAAAAACTCCTAATCTTTATGGGCTTTCCAAATCATACGTCTCTGAAGGAATTGCATTTTTAGCAAACGAAAAATCAGCATTAAGGGAAAGTATCCAATCCCATTATAAAGACCTGCTGCTCTATTTTATTGCAGAAAAGCAGAATGAGAACTTAATAGATCACGAAGCCTACGGACTTATCATTGCTGATATCATAGATTTGCGGATGGAGGAATTACTCCCACAGATCAAGGAACTTTACCAGTTAAATTTAGTCGCCAAAAGCATAAATGGTGAATTTGACAATATTGAAGAAACTTTTAAAAAACCCGAATTTATCCGTGAACAGGCAAAACTCCCAAAAGCTGATCTGTTTAAAAAATATAAAATCTGGAAAGCAGACTACGAAGCTTATTTAGAAAAAGAGTTTAAAGACTTTGATGAAGAACTAGAGGATGACGACTTTAGCCTGTATGATCGTTTTTTTGAGGATGAAGAACTGGAAGATGACTTTGATATGGACGATGTCCCTTTTGATGAAGAAGCCTTTCAGCGTCTAATAATGAATAACGAAGATCAACAACCGATTATAAAACAAAAAGAACCGGGAAGAAATGATCCTTGTCCCTGTGGAAGTGGAAAGAAATACAAAAAGTGCTGCTTGAATAAAAAATAGCATTTTCTTCTATATTAACTTAAACCTCACAGGTTTTGAAAACCTGTGAGGTTTAGATTAATTCCTGCAAGGTCTTAGAGTCCTTGTAGGTATTTTATATGAAAATCTTTACTCTATTGAGTGAGAATTTACAAATCAAACTTAATTCCTTGTGCTAATGGCAATTCAGTGGTGTAATTAATCGTGTTGGTTTGTCTACGCATATATACTTTCCAAGCATCAGAACCACTTTCACGACCGCCGCCGGTTTCTTTTTCACCTCCAAAAGCGCCTCCAATTTCAGCACCAGAAGTTCCGATATTTACATTTGCAATTCCACAATCTGAGCCTTCCACTGATAGGAAACGTTCGGCTTCCCTTAAGTTATTGGTCATAATTGCTGAAGAAAGTCCCTGGCGAACACCGTTCTGTAACTCCAATGCATTGCCAACATCGCCTTTATACTTCATAATGTACAATACCGGTGCGAAAGTTTCGTGTTGTACGATTTCAAAATGGTTTTCAGCTTCAGCAATCGCTGGTTTTACATAGCAACCGCTTTCGTAACCTTCACCTTCTAAAACGCCACCTTCAACTAAAACTTTTCCACCTTCTTCCACTACTTTCTCTAAAGCTGCCTGATAATTTTTCACCGCATCTTTATCGATAAGCGGGCCAACGTGATTGTTTTCATCTAACGGATTTCCAATCTTAATTTGCTTATAGGCATCGACAATCGCGTTTTTTACCTTATCATACACCTCTTCGTGCACAATTAATCGACGGGTAGAAGTACAACGCTGTCCACAAGTTCCTACCGCTCCAAAAACCGCTCCGATAACTGTGTTTTTGATGTTCGCGTCTGGAGTTACGATAATGGCATTATTTCCGCCTAATTCTAACAATGATTTTCCTAAACGTCCGGCTACTTCTTTCGCTACGGTTTTTCCCATTCGGGTGGAACCTGTTGCTGAAATCAACGGAATTCGCTCATCTTTGGTCATTAACTCACCCACTTTATAATCACCGGTAATTAAACAAGAGATTCCTTCGGGAACTCCGTTTTCAGAAAAAACACGGGCTGCAATATTCTGGCAGGCTACTGAAGTAAGCGGAGTTTTCTCTGATCCTTTCCAGATACAGGCATCACCACAAACCCAGGCTAAAGCGGTATTCCACGACCAAACGGCCACCGGAAAGTTAAATGCTGAAATTATCCCAACAACTCCTAACGGGTGGTATTGCTCATACATACGGTGTCCGGGACGTTCCGAATGCATGGTTAAACCGTGCAATTGTCGTGACAATCCTACTGCAAAATCACAGATATCGATCATCTCCTGAACTTCGCCTAAACCTTCCTGGTAAGATTTTCCCATTTCGTAGGAAACCAGTTTTCCAAGTGGTTCTTTTAAACGACGTAATTCATCATTAAATTTTCTTACAATTTCGCCTCGTTGTGGTGCCGGCATTGTTCGCCATTCCTTAAACGCTTTTTCTGCCGTGGTTACTACTTTTTCGTAATCTTCAGGCGTAGTAGCTTTTACTTTTCCTATCACCGCACCATCTACGGGAGAATACGACTCGATAATTTCTCCATTAGAGAAAAAATCTTTTCCGGTAGAGGTTCCGTTATTTATTTCTTGTAGCCCTAATTCTTCTAAGGCCTTATCAATTCCAAAATCTTTTGCAATTTGACTCATTTTTGTTTTTGTGTGGTTTGTTATTTTTTTGCTTAAGCTTCATCTGCCACAAAACGCGGATCTACAGGCATCACCTCTCCACAATTGTCACAAGTGCGTAAGTCCTCACTTTCGTAGAAATGCTTAAAGTGCTTTAAAAAGTCGGTTTCAATATCATGTAACGGAAAATAAACCTCATACAATTTATGGTTACAATGATCACAAAACCATAGCAAGCCATCTTCTCCTTCTAAATGAGCCCGTTTTCGCTCGACCACCAAACCTAAAGAGTTTTCTCCCCGCTCTGGTGAATGTGGCATTTTACCAGGATTTAAATACATATCACCAGGACCTAAATTCATGGTTTTTTTCTCTCCATCTTCCTGAATATGCACCTTAATATTCCCTTCTAGCTGATAAAATAATTCTTCGGTTTCATTATAATGAAAATCTTTACGCGCATTTGGGCCTGCCACAATCATCACAATATAATCTCCAGATTCCTTATACAAATTTCGGTTTCCTACCGGTGGTTTTAATGTATCCCGGTTTTCTTCGATCCATTTATTTAAATTGAAAGGTTTCGCTACAGCCATATTATAAATTTTGATTCTAAAATTAAGTAATATGAACAAAAGAATACCAAGATTCGATAAATATCTGTTCATTTATACATCCTAGTACACGCTGAATTTCAAGGTATTTTAAAACTATTGCCTTTTTTATATGTTTTAGGGCGTTTGTCCAAAATCACTACGCTTTTTTGGCCACCGTGCTATCCGTTACAAGTCCGCAGCACCAAAAAAGGTGCTTTACGGGCTTTTCACTGCTATCACTAACGCGATTTACCAGCAATTTCAACTAATTTATATCATTTCAGATCGTGTAAATTTCGTATCTGATAAAACTACTTCTCCTTTTTAGCATTTTCAGCTTTATCGCTTGCAGCAACACTTCGAAAAAAGAAACCACTCCTTCTATTACTTCCTAAGAAAAACCGCAGGGTAATCTTCCCGATTTCGGCATTGTGATTCATGATGTCGCGGGGACGATATTGAAAGAAAATATAAGCAATTATTTAGAAAGAACTTCAATCAACAGCAAAGGCATCTCATTTTAGGTCACCTTATCAATAAAAGACTATAATTTTCATAAGAGTCAATTAAATCACGGGAGCACTTCTACCATAAAAAATAAGGAAAATATTGCCTATATCCAGCCAAAAGCTAATAATATCCTAGAATGATTCCCAAAATTGGAAAATCTACCAACTACCTCTTCTCAGTGATCAATAAATTAATCATTACATAACATACCACCAGATCTTCCGCAGAAAAAGACCTGTCAATACTGGATTTTTAAAGAATACGTACTATTTAAAATTTAATATCTGTTAAAGATTTCATAAAGCCAAAAAGTTTACTAATAGTAAAAATATAGTCAAATTTGCACTATGTAGTTTACTAATATTAACAAAAGCTAAATGAAAAAACTAATTTATCTAACACAAATTACGCTGCTTCTTTTAACTTCTATCCTGTTCGCTCAGGACAGGGTACTAAAGGGTACCGTAACAGACACCAAGGGTGTCCCCCTTCCTGGAGCCAGCATTAGGGTTAAAAATACTACTATCGGAGCAATAACAGATTTTGATGGAAATTTCACAATTACCATTCCTGAAAATGAGCAAAATACAATTGAAATTACATTTATAGGTTTTAAATCTCAGGAAATTGATGTGACTGGTAAATCGAATGTGAAGATCACGCTTCAGGAAAATGCGCAGGGTCTTGATGAAGTAGTAGTTACGGCCCTGGGGATTAAAAGGGAAACCAAAAAACTGGCTTATGCAGTACAAGAAGTTTCGGGCGATGATCTCTCAGAGGCAAAAGAGACTAACGTGGTAAACTCACTTTCCGGTAAAATGGCTGGGGTACAGGTTACCGGGGGTAATAGTGGAGTAGGATCTAGCTCTCAGATCATCATTAGAGGGGAGAACTCTCTTAACCCCAGTCCTAATGCAAATTCTCCGCTCTTTGTTGTAGATGGAATAATCATTAACAACAATATTAATAGTGTGGGTAGCGAAGGGAATATGGAAGTAGATTTTGGTAACGGAGCTATGGACATCAATCCTGACGATGTAGAAACCATGACGGTTCTTAAAGGACCTAACGCAACAGCACTCTACGGCTCAAGAGGTGCTAATGGTGTTGTTTTGATTACTACTAAATCAGGAAAAGGAACTAAAGGTATTGGAGTTTCTATAACTCACAACAGCACTTTTGAAACCTTGCTTACCCTTCCTAAATATCAAAACCAATACGGGCAAGGCTCTAACGGACAATTTGCATTTAACGATGGAGGTCAAAACCGATCTGTGACTGGTGGGATAAACGATCATGTAGATGAAAGCTGGGGTCCTGCACTTAACGGACAGTTAATCCCACAGCACGACAGCCCCACTACAAGTGGGTTTAGAGCTGGGGATGTAGACTTACGTCCACGTAATACAGACGGTAGTTTTGCAGATGAAATCATAGCAACCCCATTTATAGCTCATCCCGATAACATAAGAGACTTTTTTGAAACGGGGTATACCATGAGCAATAATGTGGCTTTTACCGGCGCTAACAAAGAGGGAAACTTTAGAGTTTCATTTACAGATCTTAACAGCCAGAGTATTGTACCCAACTCCAATTTTAAGCGAAGAACCTATGCTATTAACGGTGCTTATAACCTTACAGACTGGCTTAAGGCTAGTGCTTCTATGAATTACATCAACTCAAATTCAGATAACCGTCCCGTCAACTCCTACGGGACAGAGAATATCATGTATCTCTGGGTATGGTTTGGGCGGCATATTGATATGAATTCGCTTAGAAACTACTGGCAGCCGGGTTTAGAAAATGTACAACAGTTCAATTATAACTACAACTATCACGACAACCCTTATTTTAATGTATATGAAAATACAAACGCATTTAACCGCGATCGGATAATTACTAATATGCGTTTAGATATGAATCTGGCAAAAGGGCTGGATCTTATGATTCGCACCGTTTTAGATTATTCAAACGAACTGGATAAAAGAAAACGAGCCTATTCTACACAACGTTTCCCAACTGGACAGTATCGCGAAGACTACATCTTTGCTCAAGAGCAAAACACAGATTTTCTTCTGGCCTACACTAAAAAACTTAACGCGGATCTCGATTTTGGTATTTCGGTAGGAGCTAACAACAGAGTTTCTAAAAACCGTTACCAGCGCATCAGTGCAAACTCGCTCTCGATCCCTGCGATCTATAACTTTGGTAACGCTGCACAACCACTTACTACGAGCGACTACGACAGCGAATTTAGAGTAAACAGTGCTTATGCTTTTGGAAATATCGCTTACAAGAACTTTCTGTTTCTCGATCTTACTGCCAGAAACGACTGGTCTTCTACACTACCTGAAAACAACAATAGCTACTTCTACCCTTCTGTAGGTTTGAGTGCCATCTTATCTGATATGTTTGAAATGCCTCAAGCCATCAGCTTTGCTAAATTTAGAGCTGGATACGCAGTTGTAGGAAACGACACAAACCCATATAATCTGGCAGCAACTTATGGTTTTGGAGACACATTTAATGGGTTTTCAAGAGTATATTCGCCTTCAGAATTGAAAAATTCAAATCTGAAACCCGAAAAAACCAACTCTATAGAATTGGGTGCAGATGTGCGCTTCTTCGGAAACCGTCTGGGGATAGACCTTGCAGTTTATAAGTCGGTAACCAAAAACCAGATTATCGCCCTTCCGGTATCTAATACTTCCGGCTATAGCTCAAGGGTTATTAATGCCGGGGAGATTCAAAACAAAGGTTTAGAAATCACACTTAATGCCACCCCAGTACACACCGAAAATTTTCGTTGGAATTCTACCGTTAACTTTACCACCTCACGTGGAACCGTAAAAGAACTTACAGACGGACTTGATTTTTACACCATTAAAAGCAATTATCTCACCGTTGGCGCTAAGGTAAGCGGACGCATAGGGGACTTATACGGTACCGGTTTTAAAAGGGTGGAAGATGCCAACAGCCCGTATTATGGGGAGTGGATCATCGACCCAGATTCTGGTCTTCCTATCGTAGACAACACGCTTAAAAAATTAGGTAACTACAACCCTGATTTTATGGTAGGCTTTCAGAATAGTTTTCAATATAAAAATTTTCACTTCAGTTTCTTATTTGATTGGAGGCAGGGCGGTGAATTTCATTCACGTACCGTTGCCATTGGTGGCACAACCGGAATGCTGGATTTTACCGTACCAGGTCGTGAAACTGGTATTGTTGCTGAAGGAGTTATAGCAAATGCCGACGGCTCATATACAGAAAATTCAAAAAGCGTTGCGGCTTCTAATTACTACTCCCATGTGTACAAACGCAGTAATGAAGAGAGCTCTATGTTTGACGCTACTTATGTAAAACTACGGGAGGTAAAACTTGGTTACAACTTACCTAAGAAATGGTTTAAAAAGGTTCCTTTTAATACTGCAACACTTTCTATTGTAGGAAGAAATTTGGCATTATGGACTGAAAACGACCACGTTGATCCTGAAACTATCTCTTTCTCTGGCGGGACTGTTGTTCCCGGTGTAGAAGATATGGCGCTACCCAGTACACGTAGTTTTGGTGTTAATCTTAATCTAGAATTCTAAGAATAAAAGCGATGAAAAAAATTAATATAATTCAGAGTCTTGTAATTATAGGGCTGCTTATTACAGGTTGCACAGATAATTTTGAAGAGATTAATACAAACCCCAATGCCCCAGAAGCCGTTAGTGCAAATCTACTGACCTCTACCGTAACTTCAGAAATTACACGTAAACTTACCCAGGAGGGGTACAGTGATGGAAACACAATCACCCAGCTTATGGCAAAAAATAACTTTTCGGGTTTCGGCCAGTTTGACTGGGGCGATCAGGGAATGTGGAATTTCTTCTACGGAATTCTTCCCGAAATAAGCGATATTCTTGAAATTTCCCGTGCTGAAGAAACCAAAAACAGCACATACGAAGGAATAGCCCTTACAATGCGGGCGCTGTGTTTTGCAAATCTCACAGATTTATACGGAAACGTTCCATATTCGGAAGCATTAGCAGGAAAAACCGAAGGTATATTCACCCCGGTTTATGATGATCAGGAATCGATTTACAACGGCGTGCTTCAGGACTTGTCTGATGCAGATGTAGCTTTAGCAAAAGGTATGAAAATAACGGGCGTTACCGGAGATGTAATCTATGACGGAAATCCCGAGCAATGGAGAAAACTCGCAAATTCCTTACGCCTGCGTTACCTGTTACGCATTTCCAAACAACGCGATGTTTCTACAGAAATGCAAGCAATATTAAGTGCCGGTAACTTTATAAAAACAAATGCAGATAATGCGGTACTCATCTACAGCGGAACATCTAATACAGATTCCTGGCCAGAAAGCACCGGACGTATAGGAGGTTTTGACGAAAAAAGCTTATGTACCACAGCTTTAGAATATTTCAACACCTTTAACGATCCGCGGCTTGACATTTGGTTTGATCGCAACAGTGATGGCAAATGGGTAGGAATCCCTATCGGTTTAAATCAGGACAACGCGCGTGCCTATGATGATGAATACAGTCCCAGCCGTCTGGATGTAAACCTGTTTTACTATTCAGCTACTGATGCACAAGCTTACATTATAAAAAATTCTGAAGTGCAGTTTATTCTTGCTGAAGCTGCAGAACGCGAAATAATTGCTGGAGATGCAGCAACCTACTACAACGCAGGGGTACGTGCAAGCTTATCTTATTGGGGAGTTTCAGAGACCGACATAAACAACTATCTAATCCAGCCCACCGTAGCCTATAACGGCTCTCTGGAGTTATTGTTAACTCAAAAGACCATCGCCCTCTGGAATGTAGATTATCAGGGATGGTTCAATTACAGAAGAACAGGTCTACCGGCTTTAAAACCCGGTCCAAATACGCTTAACGGCTCATTATATCCTGTACGCTTTTTATATCCATCTTCAGAACAAACACTAAATACGGCCAATTATAAAGCCGCAGTTGAAGCAATGGGAGAAGACAACATAAATGTAAAAGGATGGTGGGAAACCGGCACCCGTTACTAATACTAAACCAGCTGAGCTTGTTCACTATTGAGGAACCTCAGCTGGTTATACTTTTTACTATGAAAAATCAATTCAACGCTTTTTTAAAGAATCTATTCAGTCTTATAACAGCGGCAGTATTTTTCTGCTCGTGCTCGAAGGATGAACAACCAAACCCCGCCAAGCACATTATCGTAATAGGTATTGACGGGATGAGCCCCGACGGGATTAAACACGCAAAGACTCCGGTGATGGACAGTCTGGTGAAAAACGGTGCCGCCACATTTGAAGCGCGCTCAGTACTTCCGTCAAGTTCAAGCCCAAATTGGGCCAGTATGATTATGGGGGCAGGACCTGAGCAACATGGCATAACCTCAAATTCATGGGAAGCAAACGATTATACACTTCCGGCAGTAATTGCCGGAAATGATGGACGATTCCCCAGCATTTTCACCTTATATCACGATCAAAAACCCGAAGCTCACATAGGAAGTATTTATGACTGGGATGGCTTTGGCCGCCTCTTTAATCCAGAGGATGTTGATTTTAATATCGACGGCGACCACGAAGACGGCACGACCAGCACTGCAATCGCGTATATCAAACAGCACAAACCAGACTTTATCTTTATTCACCTGGATCACGTAGACCATGCCGGGCATAGTGAAGGCCATGGTACAACAGCCTATTATCAAGCCGTGGCAAAGGCAGATAGTTTAATTGGGGTGATTATACAATCTGCTAAAGATGCCGGGATTTTTAAGGAAAGTCTCTTTATCATCGCTTCAGACCATGGAGGTCTGGGCAAAGGTCACGGAGGCGAATCTCTAGCCGAGGTACAAATCCCTTTTATCCTCTATGGTGCCGGTGTAAAAAAGGGATATACTATTAAAGAAACAGTCTATCAGTACGACAATGCAGCGACGGTCGCTTTTGCGGCTAACCTCAAGACACCTCAGGCTTGGATAGGGAGACCTGTAAAAAGCGCTTTTATTGGCTATGAAAAACCTGTTTTAAAATATAAAAAACCGCAGCAAATGATAGCTCCGGTTTTACTACCGGAAAATGAAGGCATATATGCCCCATCGGGTAAATTGTTTATTGGTAATGATGCTGAAGTTATTTTAAAAAACCCCAATAAAACCGGAGTAATTTACTATACTTTAGATGGTACGGATCCATCTATTGAAAATGGAATAAGGTACAAAGCCCCGTTTTCAATTGATAGCACAACTCTTATAAAAGCTATTGTTGCTGAAAAAGGAAAACTACAAAGTAAAATTTCATCAGGTAGTTACCGCAAAATTTCAGCTCATAAAAAACCCGGTGTTTCCTATCAAATTTACAAGTTAGAAAGCTCAGCAAATTTACCCGATTTCAATAATTTGAAATTTTTTAAAACCGGAAAGGCTATGGAAGTGAACAGTAGCATTTTTGATAGTCTTACAGAAGTTAACAGTACCGCGGTAGTTTATAATTCCTATTTAAGGATTGACACCCCGGGAACTTATACATTCTACACCAACAGTGACGATGGAAGTAAATTATTTGTAGACGAAAAATTAGTTGTTGATAACGACAAAAATCATGGTGTACAGGAACACAGCGGAAACATTGAGCTCGAAAAAGGAAAACATAAGCTTAGAATCGAGTATTTTAATGGTAGCGGAGATTACTATCTGGATACCAGATACAAAGGCCCGGGTATAGGCAAACAAATTATTCCGGCGGATAAATTGAGTAAGGATTAAAAGAAGGTAGGTATGGCAAATAAGGTCTTTAAAAATGAACTGATTATAGAAGGGGATATCAACCAAAGTACAGCCCGGCAATATTGGCTAAAAAATGAAGTCTCGATAGAAGCTAAAAACCTGTTGGAGAAAGACGCCCAATATTTTATGCATCAGGCCTTATCTACGCCTTGCCTTGATGTTTTGGCTAATGCACGCGGAACAATAATGACCAATGTTTCAGGAAAAAAGTATTTTGATTTCCACGGAAATAACGTACATCAATTGGGGTTTTCACATCCTAAACTTATTGAAGCACTAAAAAATCAATTAGATGGTCTCACATTTTCCACAAGGCGATATACCAATGAAACCGCTATAAACTTTGCTGAAAAACTCATCAGCCTTACCCCTGGTTTAGATAAAATACTAATGACCCCAAACGGAAGTTCTGCAGTGGGGATCGCACTTAAACTCGCCCGTGCCGTAACGGGAAAATACAAAGTACTTTCCTTTTGGGATTCGTTTCACGGGGCTTCTTTAGATGTCGTAAGCGTAAGCGGGGAATCTGTTTTCAGGGAAAACATGGGGCCTATGATGCCGGGTGTGGAGCGCATCCCTCCACCCATCACCTACCGCGGTATCTATGAGGGTAACGAAGACAAAGCGCTTGAGTACCTGGAATATGTGCTTTCCAAAGATAACCAGATAGGCGCTTTTTTAGCCGAAACAGTTCGCAATACCGATGCCCAGATTCCGTCTAAAAAGTTCTGGCAGGCAGCCAGGAAACTCTGTGACCGGTATGGCGTTTTGCTCATTCTGGACGAAATCCCCATCGCCCTGGGACGTACCGGGAAACTTTTTGCCTATGAGCATTATGATATCATCCCTGATATTTTGTGCCTGGGCAAGGGCCTGGGTGGCGGCATAATCCCGCAGGCCGCCATTGTGACCAAAAGACAATACGACCGATTTAATCACATTTCGTTAGGGCATTATACTTTCGAAAAAAGCCCAATGGGCGCTGCTGCAGGTCTAGCTACCCTACAAATACTAGAAGATGAAAACATCCTGCAGCACGTTGCCCAGATGGAAAAAAAGATGTTGAACAACTTAAAAAATCTTCAAAACGAGTTTCCCATCATCGGCGATGTGCGCGGTATAGGCCTCTTATGGGGGGTGGAGTTGGTTAATGATCCGGTTTTTAAAGAAGAGGCAGTACAGGAAGCAGAAGCGATTATGTATGAATGCCTTAAAAACGGCCTAAGCTTTAAAGTCTCAAAGGGCAATGTGTTACAGCTCTGCCCTGCCCTTACCATAGATACTAAACAGCTCGAAGAAGCTTTGACCATTCTTAAAAACGCCTTTCAAAAAGTCACAAAATCCTAATATCATGAAATTAAATCTCGGCTTTGTCATTCTATTTTTTAACTTTTGCAACCTTCTAAATGCACAAGAAAATCGATTTATTGTAAAACCCTATTTACAGGATGCGGAACCTACTTCTATTATCATCAAGTGGGAAACGGCTGGCGATGGTGAAAGCATCGTAGAATGGGGAACCACGCCTAAACTCGGTAAGAAAACCGTCGGAGATGCCTATCCCGTTAACTTTGGAGAATCACGCCTACACGAGGTAAAGCTTACCGGGCTGGAGCGTTTTGCCACCTATTATTACCGGGTGAAAACAGGTGCTTTGAAATCGGATATATTTCAGTTTAAAACCCCGCCTATTTCTGGCGAAGAAGAACCATTTAACCTCATCGCGATGAGCGATATGCAAATAGACCGCAACGAGCCTGATAAATTTAACGAGGTGGTCAATGAGGGAATTTTGGCCTATCTGGATCAGGAATTTGATGGCAAGTTACCTGATAACCTTGCACTGGTGATGATACCCGGCGATCTGGTGTCTGACGGCAGTGTTTATGAGCAGTGGAACGATCATTTTTTTAAACCCGTAGCAAAATTGTTTGCAGAAGTACCGGTGTACCCCGTTCCCGGCAATCACGAGAAAAACACACAGTTTTTCTTTACCTATTTCAGCCTCCCAAAAAATGGCGATGCCGCCTATGCGGAGCACTGGTGGTATAAAGATTATGGCAATGTGAGGATTATAGGTTTAGATTCTAACCAAGGCTATAGAGACCTTAACCAGCAATATGAGTGGCTGGAGCAAGTCTTAAAGGACACTGAAAGCAACGAACACATAGATTTTGTATTTGCCCAGTTGCACCATCCCTACAAGTCTGAATTGTGGATTCCGGGAGAAGAAGAGTCCACAGGGAAAGTGGTCAAAATGCTCGAAGCTTTTTCTGACAAAACCGGCAAACCCAGCATTCATTTTTTTGGTCATACCCACGGCTACTCCCGCGGCCAGTCCCGCGATCACAACCATCTGTGGGTCAATGTGGCTTCAGCCGGGGGCCCGATTGATAACTGGGGCGAATTTGAAGGCCGCGATTACGATGAGTTTACGGTAACACAAGACGAATATGGTTTTGTGATGGTTGAGGTTGATCCCCATCCTGCAGATCCTCAGATTACTTTAAAGCGCATTAGTCGGGGCAATACTGAAAAAAGCCGAAATAATGAGCTTCGGGACAGTATAACCGTATTCAAATTGAATCAAACACCGAATACCCCCGAGGTTATTTCCCCTAAAAATGAAAGTATGCCAATCACTGGTGTTACCTTAAAAGCAAGTGCGTTTACAGGCGGAAGGCCTTCCAGTACCCATGCGGCTTCACACTGGCAGGTGGCCACTTCCCCCGATTTTGAAAAACCTGTGGTGGATAGCTGGAAACAATCTGAAAACTGGTATTACGAAGAAAACCGTCAACAAAAAGACGACCTTACAGACGAGAGCCTCAGTCGTCTGACTCCAAATACCACGTATTATTGGCGGGTGCGCTATCGGGATCAGTACCTGAGCTGGAGCGACTGGTCTAACCCCGCAAGCTTTATAACAAAGTAATCTGGATTATACTACTGAAAAGAATAAGTTTTACCGTATGCCCTACAGGCAAAGCCAAAAAGAGAAGTAAAAAACAAGAACAGTTATCCTCTAAACAGATGGTCACTGAAATTAAAATAACAACACAATAATTGACTAATATTAAATTTAAAAATATAAAACAGACTTATATTTTACTAAAAGTAAACTTTTATTAATTTTGAGACGATTTTGTAGGTTTTAAAACTCTGGTCTTAAAGCACGCGCTCTTTTACCGAATAATTAGGGCTCTTTATGGATATCAAGAAAAAAGATTTTTTATTTATTAGCAAGGCCTCTTTGGCCGCTTTTGGGGCATATTTTTGCATGTACGCTTTTAGGAAACCTTTTTCGGTGGCTACCTTTGAAGGCATTCAGGCTTTTGGGATCGATTATAAAATACTACTTATCATTGCTCAGGTTTTGGGCTATATGATTTCAAAATTTATAGGCATAAAGGTCATCTCAGAATTACAACAAGAACAGCGGCTCTTCTACCTTTTAGGATTAATAGGCATCTCAGAAATAGCTTTATTACTTTTTGGTTTAGTTCCAGAACCTTATCACATATTGTGTATGTTCTTTAACGGCCTTCCATTAGGAATGATCTGGGGTATCGTTTTTTCATATCTGGAAGGACGAAAATACACTGAGATCCTGGGCGTTGTCCTTTGTACAAGTTTTATTATTTCAAGTGGAGTGGTAAAGTCTGTTGGATTATGGGTAATGATTTCATGGGATGTCTCTCAATTTTGGATGCCCGCTGTTACGGGAGCTTTATTTATACCTCCTCTAATTTTCTTTGCTAAGCTTCTGGAAACCATTCCACCTCCAGATAAAGAAGACAGGGAATTACGCATAGAGCGGGTGCCAATGAAAAAAAACGAGCGTAAAAAAGTATTGAGGCAATTTGCTTTTCCACTTTTTATACTCGTTTCTTTTTATATTATTTTAACTTCATTTAGAGATCTGCGTGATAATTACGCAAGAGAGCTTTGGGATGGCTTGGGATATTCGGGTGATATTTCTGTGTACAGCACTTCTGAAATTGTGGTAGCTTTCCTTGTTTTGTTAATCCTGGCTTTGGTGTATAAAATTAAAGATAACCTAAAAGCCCTGCTTACCTATCACGGCATCTTACTTATAGGTACATTCTCCATAGGTATTGTCACTTATTTGCTACAGGTCAATATTATTGATCCCTTTTACTGGATGGTAATTTCTGGGTTTGGGTTATATATATGCTATGTGCCCTTTAACGCGTTATTTTTTGACCGCTTTATCGCTGCATTTCGTATTAAAGGCAATGCTGGTTTTCTTATTTATCTGGCAGATGCGTTTGGATATTTGGGAAGTATGGGAGTCTTGCTTTACAAAAACTTTGGAATGGACAAAATATCCTGGTTGCAGTTTTTTATTAACGGTGCTTATCTGCTTTCGGTATTAGGGACAATTAGTGTTATCATTTCATTTTTCAATCTTAAAAACAAGCACCATCGTACTAAAATTAATACTTTATGATAACTAAATTTGATCTCATTATTGTAGGAGGTGGTGTTTTAGGAACATTTCACGCTTATCACGCACTTAAACGTGGTCTAAAAGTCGCCATTTTTGAACAAAATAAAATGCCCCAAGGTGCTACTACCCGTAATTTTGGACAAGTAGTCCCTTCGGGTATGAATACAAAATGGCAAAATTACGGTAGACAAAGCCTGGAAATTTATAAGCAAATCCAAAAAACTTTTGATATTACAATTCGGCAGAACGGATCGGTATATCTGGCTTCGAATGAAGAGGAAATACAGCTTATTGAAGAACTCCATACAATCAATAAGAACAATGATTATACCTCATCATTACTTACAAAGGCAGAATGCCTTGCCAAATATCCCGGTTTAAGGGCAGATTACGTAAAAGTCGGCCTGTTTTTTCCAGAAGAAGTGACGGTAGAACCACGTACCATGATCCATAGGTTACAACAATACCTCATAGGACAAAAAAACCTTCAGTTATTTACCAATACCAAAGTGATCCAGATTTACGAAAACAGTTTAGAAGTAAGCGTTGTCACCGCTACTGGAGAAACCTGGAAAGCCAATAAAGTTTTAATATGCAACGGGAGTGATTTTAAGACCTTATATCCAAGCCTGTTTGCAAAGAGCGACTTGCAACTCTCTAAATTACAGATGATTCGAACAAAATCACAACAAAACTATAAGCTTCCAGGCTCTATTTTAACAGGATGGACCATTAGGCGTTATGAAGCGTTTTACGAATGCCCTTCTTTCGAAAAAATTAAAGCAAAAGAAAAACAGGACAGCTTAGAAAAAAAATGGGGCGTGCATATTTTATTTAAACAAGCCGCTGATGGTTCTGTTATTCTGGGTGATTCTCATGAATATGCTGAAGCTTCAGCCATTGAAGATCTAGGTTATGGCCTTAATATGGATATTGACAATTTCATGATTGCTGAAGCCAGAAAAATTTTCGACCTCCCTACTTACGAAATTCAGGAGCGATGGTTTGGTATTTATTCACAATGCAAAACACGGGATATCTTTTTAGAAAAAATTGGGGAACACATTCATATTGCCACAGGCATTGGGGGAAAAGGAATGACAGGCAGCGCGGGGTTTTCCAAAGAAAATATAAATTCAATATTTAATTAATACTTTATGAGTAACATAAAACTTGCCATTTTTGATATGGCAGGCACTACCGTTAATGAAAATAATATCGTTTATAAAACTGTACAAAAGGTAATTAACGATTTAGGCTATCATGTAAGTCTACAAGAAGTACTAAAATTTGGTGCCGGTAAGGAAAAGCACCAGGCAATTAAAGATGTTTTAACCAATTGTACCAACTCTGCTCAAATTCAGGAGGAAGCGGCAACTGCCTTCGCAGCCTTTAAACCTGCATTAAAGGCTGCTTATAACAAATTAGAAATAGCTACATTCGATGGAATGCCGCGTTTCTTTAAAAAACTTAGAGAACATGAAATTCATGTTGTTTTAAATACCGGATATAATACTGAAACAGCTAATAAATTATTAGCAAAATTAGATTGGAAAATTGGTAAAGAAATAGATTTGCTTATAACCGCAGATGATGTTACCAAAGGAAGACCGGCCCCCAATATGATCCATAAAGCCATGCAGCACTTTAAAGTTACCGATGCGGCACAGGTCTTAAAAGCCGGTGATTCTGAAATTGATATTATTGAAGGAAAAAATGCAAATTGCGGCATAACGGTTGGAGTGCTTACCGGTGCCCAAACCCGAGACCAGCTTGAAGCAGCCAAACCAGATTACATTTTAAATACTTTAACCGAACTGGAAAATATTTTGTTTGATTGATTTTTATTAAGATGCTGACTGCTTTTTAAAGGTTGTCGGCATCTTTTAAGAAAAAATAGAGCACCAGCATAGAAGTAGGTACATCTCCCCGGTTAATAGGTACGTGGGGAATCCTTCCGTCAAAAAATATGGAGTCTCCCGGGTATAAAGTTACTTCCTCATCTCCAATATTATAAACACAGCTTCCACTTAGCATATATCTAAATTCGTAAGCATCTGTTTCCACTTTTCCACGGTCAGATCCAGGCTGAATTTCAAGCAAAACGGCTTCAAACGCAATAGAAGATAAAGATCTACCAAAAATAGATTTATACTCAAATCCTTTTGCATCATCTTCTTTCTCTATGATAGAATTTTCAGCTTTGCGGGAAATTATAAACGTTTTTTTTCCTTCTTCCGGAAGACTGCTAAAAAAAGTGGACACTTCGGTCTCTATGGCACTAATAATATTTAACAGAACGGGTAACGAAGGTATGGTTCTTCCATTTTCTATCTTAGAAATTAACCCATTACTTACCTCTGCATTATTGGCTATAGTACTTATCGTAAGCCCTTTCTCTTTCCTAATTTCGCGAATACGTTTACCTATACCTATTATATAATCTTCCAATGCTTCCCAATTAATAAACTACAAATATCTTACTTTTTACCCGCTTTACACAGCAAAAGAAAATTTATTCATTTTTAATAATTTCTTAAAACTAGTATTACCTGTAACAAGAACTGAATCTCAAAAATCTCTCGGCAAATCCAAAAAATACAAACCATGAAAAAATTATAATCTTTAGGTCTATCCATGTCTCGCGGGGATAAAATATCTCTTTTATAAAACGGTTGATCTTTTTAGACAAAACCGTATAAATTTAAACTATTAAAAAATCTATCAATTGATTTTAAATTTCTGTCTATTTAATTTTTATACTGAAAATTGTAGATATTTGTAGCAATTCTTAACTATCCCCATGAAATTTCTATATCCTATTCTATTTTTCTGTTTTTTAAACAATGCCTACGCACAACACCTTTCTAAAGAAGCCCTGACAGATAGCGTTAAAAAGATCCCCTCTTTTACAATCCACAAAGACAATTATTTTATTACAGGGGTACCAACGCATACCGGAATTAGCAAACAAACAGCCGATGCCAAATACCAGGTAAGTTTTAAGCAATTGCTTTTAAGAAAAAAAGTGCCTAACGATGCTTATGTATATTTAAAATATACCCAAAAAGCCTTTTGGAATATTTATGAATTCTCTAGCCCTTTTGAAGAAATTAATTTTAATCCAGGGATTGCCTATTCCCAATACCTCTATGATAAAAACAATAATGTGAACGCTTTGGCTACATTATCTTTAGAGCACGAATCTAATGGGCGAGACAGTATTTTTTCCCGTAGCTGGAATTTTGTGGCTTTAGAATATAACCGAACGATTTCAAAAAAACTTGTTGCAGGAGTGAAAGCCTGGCTGCCGTTTTACTACAAAGAAAACAATCCAGATTTAATGGATTATTCGGGATACGGTCAGTTAAATTTTGATTACGAATTTATTCCTAATAAGCTATATGCCCAGTTAATGCTGCAAAAAGGCTTAGCCTGGAATTGGAAGGGAGCTGCAAGACCCCGAATTTTATATAATCCGTTTAATAGCGTAAACCAGTTTATAATGATCGAATGGTTTACGGGTTACGATGAAAACCTAATTGATTATGACCAATATCGTAGTATGATACGAATTGGTTTCTTATTGAAAAGTAATGAGCTTGATTTTTTACGCGCCAAATAATTAACTTTTTTTAAGTTTATTTAGTTCGGGATATTCCGAACCAATCATATCTTTGCGCTTTTTAAATTGAGAATCTATGGATTGCTGTTCAGAAGAAAAAAGGAAAACTATTAATCAAAAGTCGATTTAAGAAAACTCCGGAGAGCGAGTGAAATCTTTATAAAAGATTTTGTTTCGAAGTTTCAATTTTAGTAGCATTTTTATACAATTTCCCTTGGAAAATTCATTCAATGATCTAAAGTATCCTAAAATTACTTTTATATCTAAGTCAGGGAAATATTTTTTTAGAATTCATTTTTCGATTATCGAGCAAAGAAATTTTAAAAATAAAAGCTGAAAATTCCAATGAACCGCGAGAATTTTCGTTAGTATTTCTTTAACTTTAAAAATCAACAAACCTGTTGCTTCATGAAAAAAATATATTGCGCATTTGCCTTGCTATGCTTATGCCTAATTACTGCTTGTAAAGACAAAGATGCTACTACAGAAAAAACCGATAACTTGTTTAAGTTTCGGGAATATATTTCTTTTCATACCCAAGGTAGAACTTCTATTGCCAAGCCTATTCGAATTGACTTGGCGCAACCTTTGGAGCAGTTTGAAATAACGCAGGAAATCCCTTCAGAATACATAAAAGTAACGCCACCCACTAAAGGAAAGTTACTTATAGAAAACAGCACTACCCTATTATTTAAACCAGAAAATTATTTAGCACCCGACACTGAATATACCGTTAAGCTGGCTTTAGACGAATTATATGATGATGTAAAAGACGGATTTGAAACCTTTGCTTTTAGTTTTAAAACCATTCAGCCTAACTTCAAAATCAACCTCGGTAATTTACAGTCATACTCCAAAGAATGGCAATATGTCACCGGAACTTTAGAAGCTTCAGATCTAATTCAATTAAAAAACGCGAAAAAAATTCTCGAAGCCCAACAAGACGGTAAGAATTTAAAAATCTCTTGGCCGGAAGAAGCGGCCGATGCCAATTACTTCACTTTTACTATCGATAGCATTCAACGTCATATTGACGATTCTCAAGTAGAAATTTCTTGGGATGGAAAACCAATTAAAGCGGATAACACAGGAAAAAACACCTTCCCCATTCCCGGACAAAATAACTTTACGGTGATTGATTTACGATCATCACTTGGAGAGCAAAGTTCAATATCCATAAATTTTTCAGACCCGCTAAAAGAAGATCAAAACTTTAAAGGTTTAGTCAATATTGAAAACCAAAACCAACTTCGTTTTGAGGTAGATGGAAATGTCTTGCACGTCTATCCTTCTAACCGAATTACCGGCACGTTAAAAGTTGATATTTTTAAGGGAATTAAAAATAACTACGGATTTAATCTAAAAAAAGATTTCTCAGAAACGGTTTCCTTTCAGCAAATCAAACCCGCAGTTCGCCTACTTTCTAAAGGTGTTATCTTACCAAATTCTGAACAAACACCTATTTATTTTGAAAGCGTCAACCTCTCTGCCGTCGATGTTCGTGTGATTAAAATCTATGAAGACAATATGCTTCAGTTTTTACAAAATGCTAACTTACACGAAGAAAACTCCTATGATATTCGTCGCGTAGGAAGACGCGTTGCCAAAAAGACTATTCCCATAAAAACCAATAGTGATTTTGAGCTGAACTCCTGGAAGGCGCACGCACTCAATATTTCAGAATTCATAAAAGCCGATCCCGGAGCGATGTATCAGGTAGAGATTAGCTTTAAAAAAGCATATAGCACATTTGACTGCGGAAATGAAGCTGAATCAAATGAAATCGTTCAAGATCAAGAAGAGGATTATTATGAGGAAGAATATGATAATGCTTCCTACATTACCGATGAAGAAGAACGCGAAGAAAAGTATTGGGATAACGAAATTTATAATTGGCGCGAATCCTCTTATAATTGGGAAGAACGAGACAATCCTTGTAGCAATTCCTATTATCGGGAACATCGTTTTGCCGTTACCAATGTGTTAGGGTCTGACCTTGGTTTTATCGTAAAAGAAAGCAACAACCGCTCCTACCACTTTGCCACCACCAACCTTTTAAGTGCGACGGCAGAACCCGGGGTAACTGTGGAAATATATAATTATCAGCAGCAACTCATCGCTTCGATTACCACCGATAAAGATGGCTTCGCGATTATCGATAGTGATAAAAAAGCCGCTTTTGCCATTGCCCATAAAGGAAAAAATTATGCCTACGCCAAACTAGACGACGGGAATGCGCTTTCGTTAAGCAAATTTGATGTTTCCGGGAAAATTCTTGAAAAAGGTTTAAAAGGCTTTTTATATACTGAACGCGGCGTTCATCGCCCAGGAGATACAATTCATTTAACCTTTGCTTTAAACGATCAAGCCAATCCGCTGCCTAAAAATCACCCCATAAAATTAGAAGTGACCGATGCACGTGGTAAACTGGTGAAACAACAGATTTTAGTAGAAGGCGAATTCTCCCCCTCGGGGGGAGCTAGAGGGGGATTCTACTATTTCCCTATTACTACGCAAGACAACGATCCTACCGGAAACTGGAACGCTACTGTTTACGTGGGGGGAGCCAGTTTTTCTAAAAACTTAAAAGTCGCTACCGTAAAACCCAACCGATTAAAAATTAAACTTGATTTTGATGATAAAATTCTCGATGCCAGCAAACCCATTGCCGGAAATTTAAGTGCTACTTGGCTACACGGCGCGCCGGCAAGAAATTTAAAAGCTGAAATGGAAGTGACGCTAACCTCTACCTCCAGTGCTTTCGATAAATTTTCACAGTACGATTTTATCGATCCTGTACGTAGTTTTGATAAAATTGAAATGCCCCTTTTAGAAACGCAACTTTCTTCAACAGGAGAAGCTTCATTCAGCAAAAAAATCGATTTGAACAAAAAAGCACCCGGAATGCTAAAAGCAACCTTCTTGACCAAAGTTTTTGAAGGGGGCGGCGATTTTTCGATCGATGTGTTTTCTAAAAACTTAGCCCCTTACGATTATTTCGTTGGTTTGCTCGCGCCAGAACCTCATCGCTACGGTTCTTATTATACTGACGAAAATACTGTTTTCGATGTGGTAAGCGTAGATGCACAAGGTGAAGTTTCAGGCAATCGTGAACTAGAAGTAAAAGTATTTGAGATTGAATGGCGCTGGTGGTGGAGCCGCGGTCGTGATAATCTTTCTCGTTACGAAAACACCAATACTTACCGACCCGTTAAAGATTTTACGGTTTCTACAGGCACTAACGGTAGAGGTCAATTCACGTTAAATATCCCCGAGAGAAATGGCGGTCGTTATTTAATTCGAGTGATCGATAAAGCTTCAGGTCACGCTACCGGTAAAACCGTTTATTTCTATAGAAATTGGTGGAAGCGACCTTCAGACGCAGATGCAGAAAGTGCAAAGATGTTAGTATTCTCTGCCGATAAAGAGAAGTATAAAGTAGGCGAAGATGCTGTAATCACATTCCCTTCCGGCAGTAAAGGAAGAGCCCTTATTAGTATTGAAAATGGTACTGAAGTACTTTCTAAACAATGGGTAGAGACACAAAAAGGAGAAACCCAGGTTTCGATTCCGCTTACCCAGGAAATGGCGCCGAATGTTTATGTAAATATTTCTTTACTGCAACCACAAGCCCAAACTAAAAATGATTTACCCATCCGGTTATACGGGGTAATTCCGCTTATGGTTGAAAATCCAAAAACGAAGCTTCAACCCAACATTGAAATACCCGAAGTTTTAAAACCAGAAGAGCACTATACCGTAAAAGTGATGGAAGCGCAAAACCGGGAAATGACCTACACCCTTGCCGTGGTCGATGAAGGTTTACTCGATTTAACGCGCTATACTACCCCTGATATTCACGCTGCTTTTTACGCTCGGGAAGCTTTAGGGGTAAAAACCTTCGATATTTTTGATGATGTAATTGGCGCGTATTCAGGAAGTGTCGATAATATTTATGAAATTGGAGGTGGCGATGCCGCGGCCGGTGCCAAAAACCGAAAAGCCGATCGTTTTAAGCCCGTGGTCACGTATTTAGGTCCGTTTCATTTAAAAGCCGGCGAGTCGAAAACACACCGTTTATTTATGCCGAATTATGTGGGTTCTGTAAAAACGATGGTTGTTGCCGGAAATCATTCTACTTCTGCCTACGGAAGTGCCGAAAAAGTAACTCCGGTAAGAAAACCATTAATGGTCTTGGCTTCGTTACCCAGAAAACTTTCTCCGGGAGAAAAAGTGACTTTACCCGTGACGGTTTTCGCAATGGAAAAACAAGTAAAAAATGTAAAAGTTGAAGTAAAAGCTGACGAAGCTTTTACAGCTATTGGAGAAACTTCTAAAAATATATCCTTTAATGAAGTAGGCGAACAAATCGTGAATTTTGAATTTGAAGTCAACGCGACCAATCAACCACAAACCTTTCAAATCTACGCTTCCGGAAATGGAGAAAAAGCAAAAACATTCGTAGAGATTGATGTTGAAAATCCTAATCCGATTACGCAAAAATCGACGACTTATACCTTAGAAAATGAGCAAAATCAGACAATTGACCTGAGTACTTTTGGGGTTGAAGGAAGTAATGCAGCTTCGGTAGAGTTTTCTACACTTCCGCCGATGGATTTCAGCAAACGGATGGAATATTTAATTCATTATCCCCACGGCTGTATTGAGCAAACCACTTCCGGAGCATTTCCGCAGTTATTTATGGGAGACATTTTTGATCTTTCTTTCAGCAAAAAACAAGAAATTGAAGAAAATGTGAAACACGCTATTAACCGATTAAATAATTTTCAAACCACTAGCGGAGGTTTAAGTTATTGGCCAGGAAATAGCGAAGCTGATGAATGGGGAACCAATTATGCAGGACATTTTATGCTGGAGGCCAAGAAAAAAGGCTATGCCTTACCCATTACCTTCTTAAGCAACTGGATACGTTACCAGCAGAATGAAGCCCGACAATGGCGAAATTCTAGAACTCATTACAATTCAAGTCTTACTCAAGCCTACCGACTTTACACCCTGGCTTTAGCAGGACAACCGGAATTGGCCGCGATGAACCGCCTGCGGGAATCGGGAGAAATGAGTAACGATGCAAAATGGCGATTAGCCGCGGCGTATGCTTTGGTAGGAAAAGAAAATGTAGCCAAAGACATCGTTTCTACCGCCAATATTAATTTTAAAACTAAAGATTATAATTACTACACCTATGGATCACCTTTTAGAAATAAAGCAATGGCTTTAGAAACAATGGTGCTTTTGGGAGATCAACAACAACGGGAATTAGCCATTTCTTTAGCGAAAAACCTTTCCTCTTCCAGCTGGTATAGCACGCAAGAAACATCTTATGCGTTGTTAGCTTTAGCCAAAATGGCCAATAAAAATGGCGGAAAAGCGGTAGAAGTTAAGTATAGTTTAAATGGAAATAGCGAAAGCATCAAAACAACGAAAGCCTTGGCAGAACGTAATTTGGCAATCAAAATGGGAACTAACCAACTCACATTAGAAAACCAGAAAAACAATATTCTATACGTGACAGTTTCGCAAAGCGGAAAACTTCCGTTAGGCGAAGAGTTAACCGAACAAAGTAAACTTTCGGTAAAAACACAATTTGTAGACGGCGGAGGAAATGCTTTAGATATTTCCGAATTACGACAAGGAACAGAAGTGATTGCCAAAGTAAGCGTAACCAATACTTCGATGGATCGTGTAGATAACATTGCGCTATCTCAAATTTTTCCAAGTGGTTGGGAAGTGGTAAACACCAGTTTTACAGATTTAGCCGGAGGTGCCGATGGTGAAGCCGATTACAAAGATATTCGGGACGATCGTGTTAATTTTTATTTTGAATTGGATAGCAAAAAAACCAAAGTCTTTTCGGTAAAACTAAATGCTTCTTATTTAGGAACTTATTATTTACCCGGCACACAAGCCGAAGCGATGTACGACAATACATATTTTGCCAGAACACAAGGAAAATGGGTTAAGATTGTGAAGTGAGTTTAAGTTTTATTAAGAAGTTAGTATGTCTTGCTGAGGAAGTTAGTTTGTCTTGCTGAGCTTGTCGAAGCAATATGGAACAATTAAACAATCTCGATTTTAATGGTGTCGAATTCGACAGGTTTAAAAAAGAAGCTGGACTTAATTCATTTAATTTAACACCAAAGAAATGGGATGTTAAAAGAGTCTTGAGTAAAGTAAATTATCAAATACAAACTGATGCAGTCAAAAATCATATAATTCCAAAATCAAAGAAGTCTTTAGATAAACAATGGATTGAATATGCAGAAGAAGCCGATTTATTAAAAAGTTAGTTTGTCTTGCTGAGCCTGTCGAAGCAATTTTATTAGGAAAGAAATGAAGTTTTATTATACCTATATTTTGTTATGCGCAGATAATTCTTACTATATCGGGATGACGAATAACTTACAAAAAAGAGTAACTCAACATAATGAAGGTGTAAATAAATCAAGTTACACTTTTAAAAGAAGGCCTGTAAGTTTAAAATGGTATATTCAATGTACTAATCCAGCGGAAGCTATTAAGCTTGAAAAACAACTTAAAGGCTGGTCCAGAAAAAAGAAAGAAGCTCTAATTAAAGAAAACTGGCAAGACCTTATTCGATTTTCTAAAAATTACACGCAATTTGGAAAGCCTGAGTAATCATTCAATTCACAAACACTTCGACAAGCTCAGTGTGACAAAATTCTAATACACCTCATAAAAATTAAATTCAGAACAAAAACAAAAATGCTTCACTTTCTTAAAAAACACCCTATCAAAATAGGTTTGCTATTTATTGTAGGAATGATGTGGCTTTTTTGTTTACCCAAACAGCTTTTTAACGAACCCACTTCTACCGTGTTAAAAAGTCGGGAAGGTTTAATGTTAGGCGCTCGTATTGCCGACGATGGTCAGTGGCGATTCCCACAGCAAGACAGCGTACCGCATCGATTTGAGCAATGTATCTTGAATTTTGAAGATGAATATTTTTACTGGCATCCGGGTTTTAATCCAGTGGCAATCACCAAAGCACTATGGCAAAACCTCACTACAGAAAATCGTAGAGGTGGAAGTACGCTTACCCAGCAAGTCATTCGGTTATCCCGTAAAAATCAAGAGCGTACCTATTGGGAGAAAGTTATCGAAATTTTTCAAGCTACCCGATTAGAATTGCGTGCCAGCAAAGAACAAATTCTCAATCTTTATGCAACTTATGCTCCTTTCGGCGGAAATGTAGTTGGTTTAGAAACTGCGTCTTGGCGCTATTTTGGCCTCTCTTCACAAGATTTAAGTTGGGGGCAGGCAGCAGCATTGGCCGTTTTGCCCAACGCACCGGCATTAATCTTTCCGGGGAAAAATGAGAAAATATTTAAGCAAAAACGCGACCGATTGCTGCTAAAGCTTTTTGAAAATGAAGTCATCGACCAAACCACGTATGAATTAGCTTTAGCTGAGAAACTTCCGGGAAAACCTTTTCCGCTACCGGAAATAACTCCGCACCTCACAGAAAAATTAAGAAATGACCATAAAGGAACGCAGTTAACCTCAACGATCAACTATTCGCTTCAGCAGCAAAATAATGAGATCGCTCGTAAAAATTACGAAGCTTTACGACAAAATGAAATTCATAACCTTGCAATTTTAATTCTTGATGTGAATACGCGAGAAGTATTAGCCTATGTGGGAAATTCGCCAACTACAGCGGAACACGATCATTTTGTCGATATTATTCAGCGGCCACGAAGTACCGGAAGTATTTTAAAACCCTTTTTGTATGCCGCGATGCTAGATGAAGGAAGCCTACTTCCAAATACGCTCGTTGCTGATGTTCCTACTTCAGTAAATGGTTATAGTCCGCAAAATTTTGATAAAGAATTTAACGGAGCGGTTCCTGCAAGTGTGGCCTTGGCAAAATCGTTAAATGTGCCGGCGGTTCGGATGCTTCAGGATTATGGCCTGCAGAAATTTTATCATCAGCTAGAAAAACTTCAGCTAAAAAACATCAATAAATCAGCCGATTATTATGGGCTTTCCTTAATTCTGGGTGGCGCCGAAAGTTCACTTTGGGACATTACCAATGCTTATGCCGGGATGGCTTCAACTTTACATCATTTCAATTCTTCTTCTAGCGAATATAAACCCAATGAATTTTTAGAACCCATTTATCAACTAGGCGAAAAAGCAGCTTTTGGGAAGAATCAATTTCAGCCTGAACTATTTAATGCCGGTGCTATTTATCACACCTTAAAAACCTTAGAAGAAGTAAACCGCCCCACCGGCGAAGAAAACTGGAATTTTTTCTCGCATTCGCAAGCTATTTCCTGGAAAACCGGGACGAGCTACGGCTTTAAAGACGCTTGGGCAGTAGGTGTAAATGCTCGTTTTGCCGTTGGCGTTTGGGTAGGAAATGCCGATGGCGAAGGCCGACCGGGATTGACGGGTTTACAAGCTGCCGCTCCTATTTTATTTGAAAGTTTTGACAAGTTACCAAAGACGGAAAAGTTTAAAATCCCTTATGATGAATTGGTTGAAGCTGAAGTTTGCACAAAAAGTGGTCACCTAGCCGGAATTTATTGTGATGAATCTGAAAAAGAATGGATCCCGAAAAATGGAATACGAACAACTTCTTGCCCCTATCATCAACAGGTATTTTTAGATAAATCGGAACAATTTCAAGTGAATTCTTCTTGTTATGAATTAGCGGAAATGACAACGAAAAACTGGTTTTCACTTGCGCCGGTAATGGAATATTACTATGCGCCCAAACATCCCGAATACCAAAGTCTCCCACGATTTAAGTCGGGTTGCCTAAAAGAAGGGGAACAATTGATGCAGTTTATCTACCCAAAGAAAAGTGAAACCGTTTTACTTCCGAAGAATTTTGAGGAACAAACAAATCCGGTGGTTTTTAAATTAGCACATCGTAACCCTGAAACAACGGTTTACTGGTATATCGACCAAAAGTTTATTGAAGCTACACAGACTTTCCACGAAATAACCTATGATCCTGAGCCCGGCGAACACCTGTTGACGGTAACCGACCAACAAGGGAATAGTTTATCGATAAAAATTGAAATAGAAAAAGATTTAAATTAATCCATATTAGCCAGTTTCCAAAACAGACAAATCCGTTAATATTTTATTTAACATTAATTTAAGTTTATTTAGTTCGGTGTATTCCGAACCAATCATACCTTTGCACTTTTTAAATTGAGAATTTATGGATTGCTGTTCAGAAGAAAAAAGGAAATTGATTGAGGAAATAGGAGTACGTTTTGAACAAGTTCACCAATTGGCTCCCCTGGCGGCCAGAATCTATGGTATAATGATTCTATCCCCAAAGGACGGACACACGTTCGATGAAATTTTGAGTATTACCTGTGCCAGTAAAAGTTCTGTTTCCACTCATCTTAATCATCTTTTACAACTTAAGAAAGTAGAATATTTCACAAAACCCGGTGATCGTAAAAGATATTTTAGAGCCAGTAGTTACTATTTAAAAAACACGCTAGAAGAATATTACGAAAATATTAATGAGGAATTAAAATTAATCGATAAGATCATCAATTTTAATAAAGATAACAATACTCAAAAATTCCAAAGTACGGGACAAATTGCCCTACTCTTTAGAGAGTATTTAGAATCTCAAAAAATGAATATTGAGAACGTAATTAATAAAATGTCTAAAATAGAAATCTAATAATCTTTACCCCTAATTATTTTAATAATGAGAAAAATTAAAACTTATATTGGTCTTGCCGCAGGAATACTTATGCTCATTTCTTGTGGTAACGAAGGTGAAAAATCACAACAAGCAGCTAGTGCCCAAGCTCAACAAGCTCAACCTTATCCTGTAATAGAAATAACCACTAAAACTGTAGAAGGAAGCACTTCTTATCCTGCAAATATAGAAGGTATTGTAAATAGTGAAATACGCGCAAAAGTATCAGGCTATATCAATAAAGTGATGGTTGATGAAGGCGAAAAAGTAAAAAAAGGACAAATCCTTTTTAAACTGGAAACCCAATCGTTAAACCAAGATGCTCAAGCTGCTAAAGCGAACGTAAATGCCGCTCAGGTTGAAGTAAATAAACTTAAACCTCTAGTAGAAAAAGATATTATTAGTGAGGTACAGTTAGAAACTGCAAAAGCAAAATTAGAACAAGCAAAAAGCAGTTATAACAGTATCGCTGCTAATATAGGTTATGCAAATATTAAAAGTCCGGTAGATGGTTATGTAGGGGCTATTAATTTAAGAGAAGGAGCTTTAGTAAGTCCTACCAGTCAGGAACCCTTAACAACAGTAAGTAATATTAGTAAAGTATATGCTTACTTTTCTATGAACGAAACCGACTATCTTAATTTTATCCAGAATAAGGAAGGGGAATCTTTTGAAGAAATAATCAAAAACATTCCCAACGTAAAATTAAGATTAGCTAATGGTGCTATGTATAAGCAGGAGGGAAAAATAGAAACCATTAATTCTCAGGTAAACAATAATACCGGTACTGTTTCTTTTAGAGCGGTATTTGATAATCCTTCAAGAATTTTAACTAACGGAAATAGTGGAAGCGTTCTTATTCCTGAAGTTTATAAAGATGCTGTGGTAGTTCCCCAATCTGCTACTTTTGAGCAACAAGGAAGTATTATGGTGATGAAAGTACAAGAAGGCAATAAGGTGACTTCTGCTGCCATTAAAATCAAAGATGAAATTGGCAACTTGTACATCGTGGAAAGCGGAATAAAAAAAGGAGAGAAGATTGTTGCGAAAGGTATAACTAAAATTCGACCAGGTACTGAAATTAAACCTCAACCGATACCTTTTGACAGTATTGCTGAACCTATTGAAAAAGTATTTAAATAAAATTGCTGAAGAAATATAAATCATGCTAAAAACATTTATAGAGAGACCCGTATTATCCACGGTAGTTTCTATCCTTCTAGTTATACTTGGTGTATTGGGCTTAACAGCTTTACCAATTACCCAGTATCCCGATATTGCGCCCCCAACCATTACGGTTACCACAAGTTATCCCGGGGCCAACGCAGAAACGATCTTAGAAAGTGTAATTATCCCTATTGAGGAACAGATCAATGGTGTGGAGGGGATGACCTACATTACCTCTACCGCTACCAATAACGGTACGGCTGAAATTACTGTATTTTTTGATCAGGAAATAGATCCAGATATTGCTGCGGTAAACGTACAAAACCGGGTGGCCCGTGCCAACCCTCTACTCCCTGCTGAAGTAAAACAAACCGGGGTTACCACGCAAAAGCAACAGACCAGTGCATTAATGTTCATGTCTTTTTATAGTACAAATGAAGATTATGATGATACCTTTATTCAGAATTACCTGAAAATAAATGTGATTCCTGAAATTCAAAGGGTAAATGGGGTAGGTAACGTAAATGTATTTGGGGAAAAAGATTATGCCATGCGAATCTGGTTACAGCCAGAAAAATTGACGGCCTATAATTTAGTCCCTTCTGATGTTATTGGAGCACTAAATGAACAAAGTTTAGAGGCCGCTGCCGGTGCGCTTGGTGAAAATAATGGAGAAGCTTTTTCGTATACTATTAAGTATAGTGGTCGTTTTAAAACAGAACAAGAATACAACAATATCATCATAAAGGCTTTAGGAGATGGTGAATATTTAAGGTTAAAAGATGTTGCCAAAATCGAACTGGACGCCCAATCCTATAGCGGCGGTTCTACGACCAAAGGAAATCCTGCGGTAAACATGGGTATTTTTCAGACCAAAGGGTCTAATGCCCGTGATATTATTCAAACCATTAAAACCAAATTGAGTGAAATTGAGGCTAACCTTCCTGAAGGTATAGAAATTTATATCCCTTACGATACCAATAATTTCTTAAATGCCTCTATCGAAAAAGTAGTGCACACACTGGTAGAAGCATTCATCCTGGTTTTTATTGTAGTTTTTATTTTCCTTCAAGATTTTAGATCTACTTTAATTCCGGCTATTGCGGTTCCCGTTTCTATTATCGGTACCTTCTTTTTCTTAAACCTGTTTGGGTATTCCATTAACCTGCTTACACTTTTTGCATTGGTACTGGCCATTGGTATTGTGGTAGATGATGCCATTGTGGTGGTAGAAGCGGTGCACGCAAAAATAGATGAAGGCGCCAATAGTGCAAAAAATGCAACACTGGATGCGATGCACGAAATCTCTGGAGCAATTGTTTCCATTACCCTGGTTATGGGAGCGGTTTTTGTTCCGGTGACATTTATTCAGGGACCTACTGGTGTTTTCTATGAACAATTTGGGATTACTTTAATTGTAGCCATCTTTATTTCTGCAGTTAACGCCTTAACTTTAAGTCCGGCATTATGTGCATTATTCTTAAAAACCCACAATGAAGAAGAACACGAAAAAAAGAAAAACTTCTTACAAAGATTCTATGCCGCATTTAACCGTGGATTTAACGCAACCATTAACCGCTATGGTAAATCACTTCATTTTCTGTATAAAAACAAATGGATTAGTGCGCTAATCCTTATCCTGGCAGTAGTAGGTATTTGGTGGACTTCTTCTACAACTCCTACCGGATTTGTACCTGATGAAGATAGGGGGTTATTATTTATAAATGTTGAATTACCTGCCGGGGCTTCCATTGATAGAACGTCTCAAGTGAATAATGAGCTTTATCAAAAAATAAAAGATATACCTGGTGTTGAAGGCGTATCTGTAATTAATGGACGAAGTTTAATTAGTGGTGCCGGTAGTAACTATGGTCTGGGCTTTGTAAAACTACAAGATTGGGAAGAACGTGACACTGATGAACTTTCGCTAAAAGCAATTACCGGAAAATTATTTGGTGTTGCAGCTACTATTCCAGAAGCGAATATTATATTTTTCGCACCGCCAAGTATTCCAGGTTTTGGGAACTCTGCAGGATTTGAAGTGAATCTATTAGACCGTTCAGGTTCAAGTTTTGAAGAATTAGATGCCGCCAACCAGGAATTTATAGGAAAGCTGATGCAGCGCCCAGAAATACAATACGCGCAATCTTCCTTTAACACCAAATATCCACAATATGAGATTAAGTTAAATGTTCCTGTAGCAAAAGATAAAGGAGTTTCGGTAAGTGAAATTTTCTCGACCTTACAAGGTTATATTGGAGGAATTTATGCCGCCGATTTTTCAAGATTCGGTAAACAATATCGTGTATATGTACAGGCACTTCCGCAAGATAGGGCCACTAAAAGTGATTTAAACAAACTTTATGTGCGAACTAAAAGTGGAGAAATGTCACCTATTACCCAGTTTGTAACCCTAAAAAGAGTGTATGGTCCGCAATCGGTAACCAGGTTCAACTTATTTAATTCAACTAAACTAACAGGGGCCACCAATCCAGGATTTAGTTCGGGTGATGCGATTAATGCCATTGAAGAAGTAGCTTCTACTTTACCGGGTAACTACGGAACCGCGTATTCAGGGTTAACACGAGAGGAAGTAAATGCCGGTAGCCAAACCACGACTATATTTTTACTTTCTATTGTATTTGTTTATTTCTTATTGGCTGCACAATACGAGAGTTATTTATTACCGCTTTCAGTATTGCTTTCATTACCATTAGGAGTATTTGGCGCTTATTTTACAACCAAAATGGCAGGACTTCAGAATAACATCTATTTCCAGATCGCCCTGATTATGTTAATTGGTCTGCTCGCTAAAAATGCGATTTTAATTGTAGAATTTGCCATCCAAAGAAGAAAACGTGGAGAAAGCATTGTAGATGCTGCTATAGATGGCGCCAAAGCCAGGTTACGACCAATTTTAATGACCTCTTTTGCTTTTATTCTAGGATTAATGCCGTTAGTATTAGCCAGTGGTGTGGGTGCTGAAGGTAACCGATCTATTGGTACCGGTGCGGCCGGAGGTTTATTAATTGGTACAATTACAGGAATATTTGTGATCCCTATGTTGTTTATCCTTTTCCAATGGTTACAGGAAAAAATTGGTAAAAAGCCAGAAGCTGTACAATCTCAAAACACAGAACAATAAACGCTATGAAATTTTTATATAAACATAAATTTATCGTCCTATCGGTAGTGGTGGTTAGTCTACAATCTTGTTTTGTAGCAAAAGATTACGAGCAACCCGATATTGTTAACCAAAACAATTTTAGAACCGATAGCATTCCGCAAGATAGTCTAACCATGGCAAATGTTTCTTGGCGAGAAATGTTTACCGATCCCGTTTTACAAGAGTATATTGAAGAGGGGCTTACCAATAATATTGATATTCGGGTAGCGCTTCAGCAAATTCTTTACGCTGAAGCTTACCTGAAACAAGGAAAAGCAGGTTATTTCCCTTCTTTAACGGGAAATGCCACATTCACCCATCAGGAACTATCTTCTAACAGTCAGTTTGGTGGATTTTTCTCTTCTTTAGATCAATATGAAATTTCAGGAAACCTATCTTGGGAAGCTGATATTTGGGGAAAAATCAGGAGTCAGAAAAGAGCTTTTGAAGCTTCCTACTTACAAAGTGTAGCAGCCCATCAAGCGGTAAAAACCAAGCTTATCTCTAATATTGCTTCTACCTATTACCAATTACTTTCTTTAGATGAGCAACGAAAAGTTACTGAGGAAACAATTGAAAACAGGAAAAACAGTTTAGAGACTACCAAGGCGCTTAAAGATGCAGGGAATGTAACTGAAGTTGGGGTAAAACAAACCGAAGCCCAGTTGTACACCGCTCAAGCTATACTTATTGACACCAACAATCAAATAAGATTATTGGAAAATACGATGTCTATTTTGTTAGGGAAAGAACCGGAAGATATTAACCGAACTTCCTTAGCTCAACAAAGTATTGATACCGAATTAAAAACCGGGGTACCCGCGCAATTGTTGAGAAACCGACCAGATGTAATTCAAGCGGAATATGGTTTAGTGAATGCTTTTGAAATGACCAACGTGGCAAGAGCTAATTTTTACCCATCCCTTACGCTAACAGCAACGGGAGGTCTGCAATCATTAGATTTAGGAGAGCTTTTTGACACCAATTCTTTATTTGCTACGATTGTAGGAGGATTAACTCAGCCTATTTTTCAAAAGAGAAAAATAAGAACGCAATATGAAGCTTCACAAGCACAACAAGAGCAAGCAAGACTTCGTTTTAGACAAGCCTTTTTAACAGCAACTAAAGAAGTAGCCGATGCTTTATATAATTATGAAGCGGCTACCGAAAAAATTGAAGTAAAAGAAAAAGAATATAATGCTTACGACACTGCTACCAATTATTCAGAAGAATTATTGGATAATGGTTTAGCAAATTACCTGGAAGTTTTAACCGCAAGAGAAAATGCGTTAAACTCTAGGCTAAATCTAATCAACGCCAGGTATACCCAATTAAATTCGATGGTGAATTTATATGAAGCACTTGGTGGTGGCTGGCAATAATTTGAATATTGTTATTTGTTAATTGTTGAAAATAGCCTCGAATTTTAATTCGGGGCTGTTTTATCTAATTTATATTTACAGCTTATGAAAAAAAATTACGCTGTAAGTTTTTATAGCTTTTCTAATCAATATCCATTTTTAAGCAAAATCATCAAACAGATTGTTTTTTGGATTTTTGCTTACGGATTATTGTTTTTGATTATTCATCTAACCGCACTATCGGTTTTACAGGCAATGGGCAGATCTACAGATCTTTCTATTGGTGGTGTCTTCACATTGTTTTTAAGTCTTGGGGCTTTATTAGGGATCGCATTAGGCATTACAGATCATTTTCTAAACAATCGTACCTTTAGAAATCGATCACTAGGTTTCAATATTTTGGTTGGTGGGATTCTTTATTTTACCGTTTTAACCATCATCATCTTCCTTTTAAGATACGTGGTAGTAGAATACGCAAGTGAAAACATGCTAAACCAATATACCGAAAACATTGTTAGAATGAACTGGAAATTCTATAATGTGATTATCTTAAGCTATACGCTGTTTATGACTTTGATATTGAGTTTTATTAATCAAATGACCACTAAATTTGGCCCTGGTTTGCTTGTTCCCTTTTTATTAGGAAAATTTAGATACCCATCTGAAGAAAACAGGTTATTCATGTTCCTCGATTTAAAAGATTCTACCAAATTAGCCGAGAAGTTAGGGCATTTAAAATACAGTGCTTTTATTCAGGAAAGTTTTATGGATATTAACCAGATTGTCAAAGAATATAATGCCCAAATTTATCAATACGTTGGTGACGAAGTCGTGGTAAGTTGGCCATTATGCTCTTTTGATACCAGCCAGGCAATCAAATTTTTCTTTGCGGTTCATAAACGTTTTCAGAATAAAAAAGAACACTACTTAAAAGTTTACAATCATGTCCCCATATTTAAAGCAGGTGCTCACCAAGGATTGGTTACCGCTGTAGAGGTTGGCGATATAAAACGAGAAATCGCCTACCATGGCGACACTTTAAATGTAACGTCTAGAATAGAGGGACTTTGCAAAACCTATGATAAATCAATCCTCATTTCCGGAACGGTAAACCAAAACCCTAAAATCGGCCAGGATTTTATTGTTGCTCCTTTAGGCCCTCAAAAATTGGAAGGCAGGGAAATGAGTGTAGAGGTATTTTGTGTTGCTGAAAAATAAGCCGAATACTTAACAATATTGCATTTTAATTTTCTGCTGAATTTTCTAATTTTATGAAAACGACTTTTATTAAAAATTTGAAGCATTTGAGTATTAAAATAAGCTGAACTACCTATTTCAAAAAAATAACACGTTAGATTAACGAATATCAGCTGAAATAAAAACAACCAACACGTAAAAATTAAAACATGAGCACTTTTGGAGATATTATTGCAGATGACAAACCCGTTTTAATCGATTTTTATGCCGACTGGTGTGGCCCGTGTAAAACTTTGGCTCCTATTTTAAAAGAAGTTAAAACCGAACTTGGCGCAAACATAAAAATTATAAAAATAGATGTTGATAAAAATCAGCAACTCGCGGCTAAATATCAGGTACGTGGTGTTCCTACGGTGCTATTGTTTAAAAATGGCTCGCAACTTTGGCGTCAATCTGGAGTGTTACAAAAGCAAGAGCTTATCAATATTATTAAATCTAAGACCTAATTTGCCCAATTCCTTTCCTGTTAAACAATTTTATTCACCTTAGTTTCCAGGCATTCCCAAGTGGAATTTCACTTAAAAATCCAGTCCTAAAATCACCAAAATCGAATAACCTTTTACCATGATTTAAACGGATTTTTACTCAGTTGCGAATTGTAATATTTAGGATCCCCGGTAACCTCTTCACCTAGCCAATCTGGTTTCTGAAAAACTTCAGACTCTGTTGCCAATTCTACTTCAGCAACAATTAATCCGTCGTTGTCACCATAAAATTCATCCACCTCAAAAACATGATTCCCTGCGTTCACTAAAAACCGTGTTTTATCGATCATTCCAGGTTCGCAAAGTTTTAAAAGTGCCTCTGCATCCGTCTTATCGATTTCTTTTTCCCACTCAAACCTGCTTAAACCAGCTTCATTATTTTTTCCTTTAACGGTTAGAAAGGCCGTTTCGTCCTTAATCCTGATTCTAACGGTACGCAATGGATCGGTATTTAAAAATCCTTGCTTTATACGGTTCTTTTGGTAAGCTTCCTCTTTAAAAAGTGCAGACTTTACTAAAAATTTCCTTTCAATCTCTATCATCATATTTTGCTGCCAGTTCGTTTATTTTATCTGATTTAATAATGGGACCTGAATACCAAAAATTTGCCACCTGCATCATAGCTTTTGCAATATTCTGGGATTTAACCGATCGATATTTCTTAAGGTTCCCAACCAGGATAAAATTAAATAATTTAAAAGCATGCATCGCCACTTTCTCGAAAAAACGTTTCTCTTCGCGATCACCAACAATTAATGCCGGCCTAAAAATGTAAATATTCGGGATATTTTTTTCCATGACATCCTGCTCCATTTCGCCTTTGGTACGATTATAAAAAATACGACTATTAGCATCGGCTCCCATAGCCGAGATCACCACAAAACATTCGGCTCCATTTTTTGCGGCCAGCTTTGCAGCTGTCACCGGAATCCCGTAATCAATCTTTTTATAAAGTGTTTTATCGGGTGTTTTTGTTTTAGTAGTCCCTATACAACAAAATACGTCGTGAGCTTTAAAATTATCCTTGCAATTTTCTAATTCTAGCACATCGACAAGGTATTCTTCCAGCTTTGGGTGTTCACTCCCAAACTTGCTTCTAGAAAACAAGGTTACTTTAGTATAGTTTTTATTTCTTAAAAGCTCTTCTACCAGATGTCGCCCTGTTAACCCGGTTGCTCCCAAAACAATGGCTGTCTTCTCCATAATGCACGATTTAGATGATCCTTTTAAATATAATTAAATTAGCTGACTGTACTTTCTGCTTGCATGCTTTTAGCATTAAATTTGCAGTATCGTGAAAATGCGCAAGATAATTCATATCGACATGGATGCGTTTTACGCTTCAGTAGAACAGTTGGACAATCCCGAATTACGTGGCAAACCAATTGCCGTTGGTGGCAGTTCGCAACGTGGCGTGGTAAGCGCTGCCAGTTACGAAGCAAGAAAGTTTGGAGTGCGAAGTGCAATGAGTAGCGTGATCGCGAAAAGAAATTGCCCTGACTTAATTTTTGTAAAAGCGCGTTTTGATCGTTATCGAGAAATATCACAGCAAATACGAAATATCTTTTTTGAATATACAGATTTGGTAGAGCCGCTTTCATTAGATGAAGCCTATCTGGATGTAACTGAAAATAAAAAAGGAAATCCCAGCGCTACGATGATTGCCAGGGAAATTCGGGATAAAATAAAGCAAAAAACAGGCTTAAATGCTTCGGCAGGAATTTCTATAAATAAGTTCATTGCAAAAGTTGCCAGCGATATCAACAAACCTAACGGACAAAAAACCGTGAATCCTGAAGAAGTCATGGATTTTCTGGAACAACTGGAAATCAGGAAATTTTATGGCGTAGGTAAAGTAACGGCTGAAAAAATGTACCGCCTGGGGATTTTTACCGGAAAAGATCTAAAATCGAAATCTGAAGAATATCTTGCAGATCACTTTGGCAAACACGGGCCATATTATTATAATGTTGTTAGAGGAATACATGAAAGTGAAGTAAAACCAAACCGAATGCGAAAATCCCTTGGTGCAGAGCGCACTTTTAGTGAAAATATTTCTTCGGAAATTTTTATGCTTGAAAAACTTACCAATATTGCTGAAGAAATAGAACGCCGTTTACAGAAAAGTAAAGTTGCCGGAAAAACAGTAACCTTAAAAATAAAGTATAGTGATTTTACTCTACAAACCCGTAGTAAAACAATTTCTTATTTTATTTCCAGCAAAGACTTAATCCTGGAGATGGCTAAAGAATTACTCTATCAGGAAAAGATGAAAGATTCAGTGCGCCTTTTAGGAATATCGCTATCTAATTTAAATACTGATAAGCCTTCTCAAAAAACAAAAGAAGAAAAGAAAGAAGTCGCCGTACAACTTAAATTCGATTTTTAAATTGGTAAAAAGTGCTTTCAGTAATAAAAATGCATAAAAAAACCTCGAATAAAATCCGAGGTTCTTTACTCTTATAAAATTGTTTGGGTATTACTCAATTTCAGAAACTCTAAGTGTATTTACCATGCCCTTGGATGCAATAGGCATTGCTGCCAGATTAATGGTAAAATCCCCTTGCTCTACAAAACCTCCAGCTTTCGCGATACTATTAATATCGTCAATGGTTTCGTCTGTAGTGCTATATTTATCGTAATAAAAAGCCTTCACTCCCCAAAGTAAACTTAAACGGTTAAGGATCCTTTTATTATGGGTAAATACTAAGATATGACTTTCTGGGCGCCATGCTGAAATCTGAAAAGCAGTGTACCCACTGTTAGTCAAAGTACAAATTGCTTTTGCTTTAATTTCATTGGCCATGTGTGCTGCATGAAAACAAACAGACTTCGTAATATATCTTTTAGTACGCACATGTGGTGGATCGTGAGGAACTTTAATTAGCGGAGAATTTTCTACACTTGTTAAAATTGATGCCATCTTTTGGATCACTTGTACAGGATATTGACCAACTGAAGTCTCCCCACTAAGCATTACGGCATCTGCACCATCCATAACCGAGTTAGCGACATCATTAACCTCTGCCCTGGTTGGTGTTAAACTGGTAATCATTGTTTCCATCATTTGGGTAGCAATAATTACAGGGATACGGGCTTTTTTAGCAACCAATACTAATTTCTTCTGAATTAATGGTACTTCCTGAGCCGGGATTTCAACCCCCAGATCTCCACGAGCAACCATTAAACCATCACAGTAAGCTACAATCTTTTCGATGTTCTCTACTCCTTCAGGCTTCTCGATTTTAGCAATAATCGGAATTTTATATTCGGTATGCTCTTTAATTAAATCCTGAAGTTCTATAATATCTTTTTCATGTCTCACGAAAGATAAAGCTATCCAATCTACATCTAAACTACAGGCAAATTTTGCATCTTCCACGTCTTTTTCTGTAAGTGCAGGTAAAGAAATATTAGTGTTAGGAAGGTTTACGCCCTTTTTAGATTTTAAAGGTCCACCCTGAACTACTTTCGCTACAACCTCGTTCTCTCTATTGGTGCTAACAACCTCGAAGATTAATTTTCCATCGTCTAAAAGAATTCGCTCTCCTTCATTTACATCTCTAGGAAAAGCGTCATAATTCATATAAACACGCTCCTTAGACCCCTCGAATCTTTCTCCTGTTGCAAAAACAATTTCATCTCCCTTCGCAACGACCACATCCTCTTTCATGGTCCCTACACGCAACTTAGGTCCTTGTAAGTCGGCTAAAATTGCAGCGGTAAAACCTTCCTGGTCGTTAAGATCTCTAATCATTTGTACACGCTCCCTAACATCATCATAATTAGCGTGGGAAAAATTAATTCTGAAAACATTTACTCCTGCCTGGAGCATTTCTCTTAAGGTGTCTTTGGAACTTGTTGCCGGCCCTAAAGTGGCAACTATTTTTGTCTTCTTATTTGTTGGCATTATTCAAATATTAGATTTTGTTTGGATTTTAATTGATCTACATGGATCTTGTACGCAGCCTGTACCTGGGGAATGCGACCAATTAGGTTCACCAACTGATGAACCTGCTGATCTTCTATATTTTCTTCTATCTTCAAAAAAAAATCGACTTTTTTATATTGAGGAATTAAATTAACCTCTAAAGGTCTTACTTCTTCTTCCAAAAATAAAGATCCAGTATTCAATATTTTTCTGGATTTACCTTTAAATTTATTACTAACAAGGTAATAATCTCTATAATTCGCAAGGTCTTTGTACGTAAATAAAGCATACATCGCCTGGACATCCTTATGATTAAAATCGACATCAAAACGACTTCGCATCAATTTTAAATTCAAAAAACGGTTTAGCAGAAAAGCCATTTTATAAGGCTCTAAATTTGCGTAAATCGCGATTAATTTAAAGTCTGCTTCATCTACATCATCCAGCAACATTTTATGTGCTTGCATGCTAAATCTGCTTTATCGATAAAGATAAAATATCGATGACAAAAGTAAAGATTTAAATTGATTAATTTTTCATAATTTTTCACGAAAACGTTATAGTTATAGAGAATATGACAAAAATTAATTCATTTTATTTTGAAGTGCATAATACGCCCTTCTCGAAGCTTTCTCCTCAGCTTTCTTCTTGGAAGTAGCGCGAGCTTTAGAAATTACCTTTTTATCGATCCATAATTTAACCGCAAAATGCTTAAGCTCATCTTTACCGGTATCCTCGTAAACCTGATAATTAAATTCCTTTTTTTGCTTTTGGCACCATTCTATTAAAAGGCTCTTATAACTTATTACACGGCCTTCTAAAACTTCGATATCAACATAAGGTTCTATAACGCGGTTGTAAATAAACCGGTTACAATATTTATACCCCCTATCAAGATAGATCGCCCCTACAAGTGCCTCAAAAATATTTCCGTGAATATTTACACCAAACTGATCGTTAGGAATGTTAGATTTTACAAATCTTATAAGATTAAGATCTTTACCTAACTCGTTAAGATGCTTTCTACTTACAATTTTAGAACGCATTTTGGTAAGATACCCCTCATCCCCTTCAGGTACTTCCTGATAAAGGTGGGAAGCAATAACAGATCCTAACATGGCATCTCCTAAAAACTCGAGTCGCTCATAATTTATAGGATTCCCCAATTGATCTTTTACATTTAATGATCTATGGGTAAAAGCCCTCTCATATATCGAAAGATCTTTAGGGCGAAAACCTAATAATTTATGCAGCATATTAAAAAAATTCCCGCCTTTTGAAGAACGGGAATTTAATATGTTACGAATAACACTCATTAAGAGTTACTCAGTTAATTTTTTAAATGCTACACAGGCATTATGCCCGCCAAACCCAAAAGTATTACTCATCACGATATTCAATTCACGCTTTTGAGCTTTATTAAGGGTTAAGTTTAACGAAGCATCAATATTTTCATCAACATTTTCATGATTAATGGTTGGGGGTACGATGCTATGTTGCATAGCAAGTACACTCGCTATCCCTTCAATCGCACCGGCAGCACCAAGAAGGTGACCCGTCATCGATTTTGTTGAATTGATATTAATATTCTTCGCGTGATCTCCAAAAACTTTAGTAATTGCCTTTAATTCTGCCACATCTCCTAAAGGAGTAGATGTTCCATGCGTATTAATAGCATCTACATCTTCAGGCTTAATACCGGCATTTCTTAGACAGTTTTCCATCACTCTAACTACACCGTTTCCATCTGGATGTGGCGCTGTCATGTGATAAGCGTCTGAAGAAAGACCTCCACCAATTACTTCCGCATAGATTTTAGCACCTCTTGCTTTTGCGTGCTCATACTCTTCCAATATAAGCGCGCCGGCACCTTCACCTAGAACAAAGCCATCACGGGTTGCATCAAATGGTCTGGATGCAGTCTCTGGACTTTCATTTCTGGTAGAAAGGGCATGCATGGCATTAAATCCTCCCATTCCTGCAATAGTCACAGCAGCTTCTGATCCTCCTGAAACTATCACATCGCTATATCCTAAACGGATATTATTTAACGCGTCTATCATTGCATTGGCTGAAGAAGCACAAGCCGACACCGTAGTGTAGTTAGCCCCCATAAAACCATGTTTAATAGAGATATTACCAGGGGCAATATCAGCGATCATTTTAGGAATAAAGAAAGGATTAAATCTTGGAGTCCCATCTCCCGCCGCGAAGTTAAGCACTTCGTTCTGGAAGGTTTCCAATCCACCAATTCCGGCACCCCAGATTACACCTACGCGATATTTGTCTACCGCGTCCAGGTCTATCCCGGAATCTGCAATAGCCTCGTCTGAAGCTACCATGGCATATTGGGTAAATTTATCCAGCTTTCTAGCTTCTTTCCTGTCGAAGTAGTCTAATGGATTAAAATTTTTGAGTTCACAAGCGAATTTTGTTTTGAACTTTTCGGGGTCGAAATGCGTAATAGGGCCGCTACCACTTTTACCATTTACCAAGCCGTCCCAATATTCGCTAATATTGTTACCGATTGGGGTAAGGGCACCCAAGCCCGTTATTACAACTCGCTTTAACTCCATATGGTTCTTTTAAATTTTATTTTTTCGCGTCTTCAATATAAGAAATTGCTTGACCTACTGTTGCGATATTTTCAGCCTGGTCGTCTGGAATTTGAATATCGAATTCTTTTTCGAATTCCATGATTAATTCCACAGTATCTAATGAATCAGCACCTAAGTCGTTGGTGAAGCTTGCTTCATTAACAACTTCGTTCTCATCAACACCTAATTTGTCAACGATAATCGCTTTTACTCTTGATGCAATGTCAGACATAATATTTTATTTTAATTTTGATTAGGTGGCAAAAATAAAAAACTTTATTTTAAAACCGATTTTTACTTTAAAAATGTGAAGGTAATTTACATATTTTTCGATGAAAGAGGTTAACTTTATGTCCTAATAATTGTTAATAGCCTTGTTTTGAGCGATCAACTAAATAATAATAATGTAAGAAAAATCGTAATATTTGCTTCCGGATCAGGATCAAATACCGAAAATATTATACGCTATTTCGAAAACTCTGAAAATATTAAGGTAGCAGCCGTCTTCTCGAACAAAAGAAACGCCAGGGTTTTGCGCCGCGCTTACGATTTAGATGTACAGGCATTATATTTTGATAGAGATGCCTTTTATCACTCCAATGATGTACTTCATGTTTTAAAAGATATCGATCCAGATCTTATTGTACTTGCTGGCTTTTTATGGATCGTACCTAAAAATATCATCGAAAATTTCCCAAATCGTATTATTAATGTGCATCCTGCCCTATTACCTAACTATGGGGGAAAAGGAATGTATGGGATGCGCGTTCATGAAGCAATTATTACCAATAAGGAAAAAGAAAGTGGCATTACCATTCATTTTGTAAATGAACATTATGATGAAGGAGAGCATATCTTTCAGGCAAAAACCACTATAGAAACACATGATTCTCCAGAAAGTCTGGCCTCTAAAATTCACGAATTAGAACATCACCATTTTCCTTTGGTGATCGAAAAAATACTCCAAAAAGACACCTAAACATTGCAGGAACAAGTTCGAATTTATACTGATGGAGCTGCCAGAGGCAATCCCGGCCCGGGCGGTTATGGCATAGTCATGGAATGGGTGGGTAAATCTTACAAAAAAGAATTTGCCCAGGGCTTTAAACATACGACCAATAACCGTATGGAACTTTTAGCGGTGATCGAGGCACTTAAAAAACTCAAAAAAAATAATCTTACTATTAGAGTTTTTACCGATTCTAAATATGTAGCCGATGCCGTAGAAAAAAAATGGGTTTTTGGATGGGAGAAAAAAAACTTCAAAGACCGTAAGAATGCAGATTTATGGAAAGAGTTTCTAAGGGAGTACAGGAATCACCAAGTCTCATTCACCTGGATTAAAGGACATAACAATCATCCCCAAAACGAAAGATGTGATTCACTGGCTGTTCAAGCTTCCAAAGAAAAAGAATTATTAGAAGATACAGGTTTTAAAAATTAACCTTACAAATCGTCTAATTTAACTTTTGGTTTACAGCTTGAAAAACAAACCGTATATTTGCACCATAATTTTTGAATGCAATTATGAGCAAACTAGTTATTGTAGGAACTGTAGCCTTTGATGCTATCGAAACTCCTTTTGGAAAAACCGATAAAATTCTTGGTGGTGCAGGAACTTACATTGGCCTTTCGGCCTCAAACTTTAATGTAGATAGTGCAGTAGTCTCTGTAGTTGGTGGTGACTTTCCTCAAAAATACCTGGATCTTCTTTCTTCAAAAAATATAAATATAGACGGTATCGAAATTGTTGAAAACGGGAAGACATTTTTTTGGAGCGGTAGATATCATAACGACCTAAACTCTAGAGATACCTTAGATACCCAATTAAATGTACTGGCAGATTTTAATCCTGTAGTCCCTGAAGCATATAAGGATGCTGAATATGTGATGCTTGGCAATCTACATCCTTTAGTGCAGCTTAGTGTATTGGACCAGGTTAAAAATCCAAAACTTGTGGTTTTGGATACCATGAATTTTTGGATGGACAATACATTAGAAGATTTAAAAAAGGTAATCGCTAAAGTAGATGTTATTACTATTAATGATGAAGAAGCAAGGCAACTTTCTGGTGAATACTCTTTAGTAAAAGCAGCCAGAGTTATCGAAAAAATGGGACCAAAATATGTAGTTATTAAAAAAGGAGAGCATGGTGCTTTACTTTTTCATGAAGAAAAAGTATTCTTTGCCCCTGCCTTACCTTTAGAAGAAGTTTTTGATCCAACTGGCGCAGGCGATACTTTTGCCGGTGGTTTTATTGGCTATTTAGCACATACCAATGATATTTCTTTTGAAAACTTAAAAAATGCGATTATTTATGGATCAAATCTCGCTTCGTTTTGCGTAGAGAAATTTGGCACCGAACGCATGAATAACCTGTCGAAAGAAGATGTAAATATGCGGCTTGAAGAATTTAAAAAACTCACACAGTTTAAAATAGAACTAAAGTAAAGAAACGCGCCCTGTAATGTCAGGGCTTTTTTTGTTACTAATGTAAAATAAGGATGTCGATGAGCACATCATGATATTCTAAAAATAGAAATATAATTTAATTAACTAGAGTCCCTTATTCTAAAATTATGAGGATGAGGAAAAAATTAAAATCTCGTTGATCGAGTAAACAAATCCCACAAGGAGCAACAATACAACTATGAGTGACGCCATTAAACACGAATGTGGAATTGCACAGGTTAGACTGTTAAAACCACTTGAATACTACAAGGAAAAATACGGCACCGCTTTTTACGGCGTAAATAAAATGTACCTGTTAATGGAAAAACAGCACAACCGTGGGCAGGATGGTGCTGGTTTTGCCAGCATAAAACTTAATGTGCAACCTGGCGAACGCTATATAAGCAGGGTTCGCTCTAACCAGGCACAACCTATACAGGATATTTTTGAGCAGATAAATCAGCGTATTAATGACGAGATGAAAGAGCATCCCGAATATGCCGATGATATAGCGCTTCAAAAAAGAAAAATCCCATATTTAGGTGAACTTTTTCTAGGGCATGTGCGCTACGGTACTTTTGGCAAAAACAGCATCGAAAGTGTTCACCCATTCTTAAGGCAGAACAACTGGATGCACCGTAACCTTATCGTTGCAGGGAACTTTAATATGACCAATGTGAACCAGCTTTTTAACAACCTGGTAGAACTTGGGCAACATCCAAAAGAAAAGGCAGATACCGTGACCATTATGGAAAAAATTGGTCATTTCTTAGATTCTGAAGTTAGAAAATTATACAAAAAACTAAAGAAAGAGGGCTACACCAAACAACAGGCCTCCCCGCACATTGCAGAGCAACTTAATGTTGCCAAAATCCTTAAAAAATCTTCTAAAGACTGGGATGGCGGTTATGCAATGGCCGGACTTATGGGACACGGCGATTCATTTGTGCTTCGTGATCCTGCCGGAATTCGCCCTTGTTATTACTATAAAGACGACGAGGTTGTAGTGGTCGCTTCAGAACGACCTGTTATACAAACAGTTTTCAATTTAAATTTTGAAGACATTAAAGAATTAGATCCCGGCCATGCCATTATTACCAAAAAAAATGGCGATGTTTCGATTACTAAAATTATTGAACCTTTAGAACGAAAAGCATGCTCTTTTGAACGCATTTATTTCTCTAGAGGAAGTGATGCCGAAATTTATAAAGAGCGTAAAATGTTAGGTAGATTATTAATGCCCGAAGTACTTAAGGCCATTAACTATGATACCATAAATACGGTATTCTCATTTATTCCAAACACTGCTGAAACCTCTTTCTACGGAATGGTTGAAGCCGCACAGGATGAGTTAAACCGACAAAAAAACGAAGCCATCTTAACTGAAAAAGAAAACTTAACCGATGAGCGTCTTCAGGAAATCCTGGCCCATCGTCTAAGAACAGAAAAGATTGCGATAAAAGACGTAAAACTAAGAACTTTTATTACTGAAGATAGCAGCCGTGACGATCTTGTAGCCCATGTTTATGATGTAACTTATGGTGTTATAAAAGAAGAGGACAATCTGGTAATTATAGATGATAGTATCGTAAGAGGTACTACCCTAAAGAAAAGTATCATCAAAATGATGGATCGTCTTAATCCAAAACAAATTGTGGTCGTTTCTTCTGCACCACAAATTCGTTATCCAGATTGCTATGGGATTGATATGGCACGTCTTGAAGATCTTGTTGCTTTTAGAGCCGCTTTAGAATTACTAAAAGAACAAGACAATTATCAACTGGTTGAAGAGGTTTATAAAAAGTGTAAAGAACAATTAAACCTTAAAGATAAAGACGTTCAAAATTTCGTAAAAGAGATTTACGATCCGTTTACAGACGAGCAAATTTCAGCAAAAATATCTGATCTGCTAAGCGAACCTACCGTAAAAGCCGATGTAAAAGTGATCTACCAATCGGTAGACAATTTGCATAAAGCCTGCCCTAAAAACCTAGGAGACTGGTATTTTACGGGAGACTACCCAACTCCTGGCGGTAACAGAGTTGTAAATAGAGCATATATCAACTTTTTTGAAGGAAATAAGGACAGAGCTTATTAATTTTATTAAAATATGTGTATTTCAACCATTTTATAAGCCTTTTATCTAAAAGTTTTTAAACGAATATACATTATATCTATCTTAGTCTTGCCATAAAATTTAAGTAGGTTAAGTTCATGGTAGATTTGGGGCAAAAAAGGTGGATAACAATCCACCTTTTTTATTTTCTATACTTTCCTAAACACCCAAATACTAAAATCTTGAGGTCATTTCTAAAAACTTTAGAAATTAAAAAAGGCCGTTCTTACGAACAGCCTCTTTCAAACTTTAACATTAATCACTTAACTATTTTTCTTTTGCATAGCGACTTGCTACTTCTTTCCAATCGATCACGTTAAAGAATGCATCGATATAATCTGGACGTTTATTTTGATAGTTTAGGTAGTAAGCATGTTCCCAAACATCTAATCCTAAGATTGGTGTCCCGCCACATCCTACTTCAGGCATCAATGGATTATCCTGATTTGGAGTAGAGCAGATTTCTAATTTTCCGCCGTTGTGAACACATAACCATGCCCAACCTGAACCAAACTGAGTAGCTGCAGCGTTAGAAAATTCTTCTTTAAAAGCATCAAAAGAACCAAAAGCACTATCAATAGCTTCCGCTAATTCACCTTCTGGTTTTCCACCTCCGTCTGGAGACATCACTTCCCAGAATAAAGAGTGATTGTAAAAACCACCTCCATTATTTCGAACAGCGCTATTAGTTAAATCTAAATTTTTAAGAATATTCTCGATGGTTTTACCTTCAAGATCAGTTCCTTCGATTGCATTATTCAATTTTGTGGTATATCCAGCATGATGTTTATCATGGTGAATCTCCATTGTTTTTGCATCTATATGTGGCTCTAACGCATCGAATGCGTATTTAAGCTCTGGTAACGCAAATGCCATAGTCTTATATTTTTTTAGCGATTAGTAATAAATTCACTCAAATTTAAGTATTAAGCGGTGCAATGAAAACATTTAAATGTTATAATATACTTAAAAGCTTAGCCTTTTATAAAATCAATTTTACCTTACCTTTAACTCACATTTTTTACGAACAACTTTGACTAACAATTTCACCATATACAACGCTTCGGCAGGATCTGGAAAAACCTTTACCCTGGTAAAATCCTACTTAAGCCTACTTTTTAAATCGGGAAAAACCGATAGTTATAAAAACATCCTCGCTATTACCTTTACCAACAAGGCAGTAAACGAGATGAAAACCAGGATTGTAGAAAGTCTTTATGCCTTTACCAAAAAACCGGTTCCAGAAAGCTCCAAGGCACTTTTAGAAGCGGTTGCCAAAGAAACAAAACATTCTACGGAAGAAATTCAGCAAAAATCGGTAGCCATTTTAAAGAATATCATCCATAATTATGCGGCTTTCGAGGTTTCTACGATAGATGGTTTTACGCACCGCGTACTGCGCACATTTGCCAAAGACCTTGGATTACCCGTAAATTTTGAAGTGGAACTGGATACCGATAAGATCCTGAATGAAGCAGTAGACCGATTAATAAACCGTACCGGAAAAGACGAAAAGCTTACCAAAGTGCTGGTCGATTTTTCATTAAGCAAAGCCGATGACGACAAAAGCTGGGATATTGGTCGGGATTTGCTAGAAATTGCCAGGCTTTTGGTAAATGAGAACAATCAGTTTTACCTAAAACAACTACAGCCCAAAACGCTGGAAGATTTTGAAACCTTCAGAAAAAAACTAAAGCGACAAATCAAAAACAATCAGGCAGAAATTGGGCAAAAAGCAGATCAATTTTTTGAATTGATTGCCGATAGCGGCATTGACGCCACAGATTTTAGCGGGCAATATTTACCCAAGCACTTTCTAAAGCTTAAAGCCAACGAATCACCAAACTTCACTTCTAAATGGGTCGAAAAACTGGAAAATGAAGGCATTTTACCGTTAAAAAAGGGCAAAATGGCACTTGGTGACGCGATTCAGTCGCAAATCCTGGATCTATTTATTCAGACTAAAAAACTCTATTTCAGCTTAGAATTTTATACTGAAATTGGCAAACGCCTCACACAACTTTCGTTATTAAATGCCTTAAATCGGGAAATTCAGGACATTAAAGAAGAGCGACAAATTTTACTGATTTCAGAATTCAACCCCATGATCAGCGCTCAGGTTAAAGACCAGCCGGCACCGTTTATCTATGAACGTTTGGGCGAGCGTTACCAGAATTATTTTATCGACGAATTTCAGGATACCTCACAAATGCAATGGGAAAACCTGATCCCGCTTATCGATAACAAACTCTCGATGGAATCTCTACCTAACGAAACTTCAAGTTTAATGTTGGTAGGCGATGCTAAACAATCTATTTATCGATGGCGTGGCGGTAAGGCAGAGCAGTTTATCGATTTAAGCAACGAAGGCAATCCTTTTCAGATCGAAAAACAAGTTTACAACTTACCCGATAATTATAGAAGTGCTGCTGAAATTGTGAATTTTAATAATCGGTTTTTTGGATATGCTGCCGATTTTCTTGGTCACCCCGAATACAGTAACTTATTTAAACAAAGTGCACAAAATCCTAAAAAATCGGGATCGGGATATGTAAATATCAGCTTTATCGAAGCTGAAAATAGCGAGGAAGAACAAGAAGTTTATCCTGAAAAAGTGATCGAAATAATAAACAATCTCGACGCTAAAGGTTTCAAAAGAGCTGATATTTGTATTCTTACCCGACGAAAAAAAGAAGGTATCGCGATTGCTTCAGCTTTAAATGAACAGGAAATCGATGTGGTTTCTTCTGAAACCCTATTGATTTCGCGCTCACCTGAAGTACATTTTATCTGTGACCTTTTAAAATTCTCGATCACTCCAGAAAATAATGAGCTTAAATTATCGATTTTCGCTTTTATACAGGAACATTTATTACAACTTAAAGATCCCCATGCGGTAATTTCAGAAAAAATAACAGCGAACGGAAACGACTTTTTTATCTGGTTGCAGCAATTTGAATTCGATTTTAATCTGGATTTCTTAAATGAATATTCCGTTTACGAAAGCTGCGAATACATTATTAGAAGTTTTGGACTGGTTAAAGATTCTAACGCCTACATTCAGTTTTTTCTGGATTTTGTTTACGAAACCACACAAAAAGACACCGAAGGGATTCAGGGGTTTTTAGAAATCTGGGAACAAGAAAACGAGAAGCTTAGTATTATTGCACCGCAACAGGAAAACGCGGTGACTATCATGACCATTCATAAAGCCAAAGGCCTGGAATTCCCTATCGTGATCTATCCTTTTGCCAATTCAGATTTTAAAGACACACGCAAAGACTCGCTTTGGGTGCCAAATGATAAAAATTTAAACGAGATTCCGGTAAGTTATATCAACGCATCATCTAAAATGGAAAATTGGGGCGAAATCCCAGACGCCTTGTATACGCAATTGCTTTTTCAAAACGAGTTAGATACCCTAAACGTATTATACGTAGCTTGTACAAGGCCCGTAAAACAGCTGTATATTTTATCGAAACTCGACCTGGATAGAAGTGGTAACGAAAATCCTTCAAAAACTTCAGGATTACTTATGGGCTATCTAAAACAAAATAACGTTTGGAACGACGAGCAAAAAAATTACGAATTTGGTGAGATTGAACCACCAACTTCCAAAGAGAAAGAAAATGCAGACATCACCCTGCAATACTTTTACTCCTCTGCAACGCAAAACCAGGCCGTAAATATTGTTACGCGATCGGGTAGTTTATGGGATACCAAACAACAGGAAGCGATCGAAAAAGGGGAAATTATTCATGATCTTTTAGCTGAAATTAATACCGTAAAAGACCTAAAACCGGTATTAAAAAATGCCATTGCCAACGGCATTATTACTGAAGAGGTTTTTGATACCATAGAAACTTTACTAAAAAGCATTATTAAGCATCCAGAGCTTGAAACCTATTTTTCTGAAGCCGTAAAAAATTATAACGAAAGGGATATTATTACTCAAGACGGCGAACGATTACGCCCGGACCGATTAAATTTTAAAGAGCAGCTGGTAAGCATCATCGATTATAAAACCGGTGCTTTTGATGCAAAACATGAACGCCAGATTAATAATTATGGCGAAACGCTCACCAAAATGGGCTATCAAATCGACAAAAAAATACTCGTATATACAAACAAAGCGCTTTCCCTTCGGTTTGTATAAAAGAGATACTTAATTTTGAAAAAAAAATCAAATCACCTAACGATTATGTACGGATCTATTAAAGAACACCTTCAAAAAGAAATAGAAGACATTAAAGACAACGGATTGTTTAAAAGAGAACGTATCATTACGACTCCACAAGATGCTGTTATTAAAATTAATACCGGGCAGGAAGTGATTAACTTTTGCGCCAATAATTACCTGGGGCTTTCTTCGCACCCAGAAGTTATCCAGGCCGCAAAAGAAACCATGGATACACACGGATTTGGAATGTCTAGCGTTCGTTTTATTTGTGGGACTCAGGATATTCATAAAGAATTAGAACAAAAAATTGCCGATTTTTACGGAACAGAGGACACCATTCTTTATGCCGCTTGTTTTGACGCGAATGGCGGAATTTTTGAGCCACTGTTAACCAAAGAAGATGCAATTATCTCAGATTCTTTAAATCATGCTTCGATTATAGATGGAGTTCGCCTTTGTAAAGCAGCACGTTACCGTTACCAGAACGGAGACATGGCAGATTTGGAAGCACAACTTAAAGCCGCTAACGAAAATGGCGCCCGTTTTAAATTGATCGTTACCGATGGTGTTTTCTCTATGGACGGACTCGTGGCGCCATTAGACGAAATTTGCGACCTCGCCGATAAATATGATGCCATGGTGATGATCGACGAATGCCATGCCACCGGATTTATTGGAGAAAAAGGAATAGGCACTTTAGAAGAAAAAGGAGTGCTGGGCCGTGTAGATATTATCACAGGTACTTTAGGGAAGGCGCTTGGTGGCGCCATGGGCGGCTATACTACAGCAAAAAAAGAAATTATAGAAATACTTAGACAACGCTCTCGTCCTTATTTATTTTCAAATTCTTTGGCACCTTCTATCGTTGGGGCTTCCCTAAAAGTTTTTGAAATGCTAGAAAAAGATGATAGCCTAAGAAATAAACTAAAAGAAAACACCAAATACTTTAAACAAGGAATTAAAGATGCCGGTTTTGATATTATTGATGGTGACGCGGCTATTGTACCGGTAATGCTTTACGATGCAAAACTATCACAGGATATGGCCGATAAATTACTGGAAGAAGGTATTTATGTAATAGGATTCTTTTATCCTGTAGTGCCAAAAGAAAAAGCAAGAATTAGAGTGCAATTATCGGCAGCACACCAAAAGAAACATCTTGATAAAGCTATCGCAGCATTTACAAAAGTTGGAAAAGAACTTGGGGTTATTGATTAACTTATTTTTAGGAATTAGAAAATAAATTCTTAACAAAACCATAAAATCGAAGCAAATCTTCTAAAGAAAGTTATTATATCGATGATATTATTAAGAAAACTTTATTATCGCAAACTTTGGTACTGAGCAAACACCAACTAATTTTGCGGTAATTAACACTTAAAACTAAACTATTGATATGAAACATCTTTCTAAACTAATCGCACTATCGATGGTCGTTCTGGGTATAAGTTCTGCTAGTGCGCAGGATTCAAATAACCCTTGGGCGGTAAGCATTGGTACAAACGCTGTGGATTTTTATCCAACAAATAACGGAGCTCCATTGAGTAATGGATTTTTAGATGAATATTTTAATGTAGGTGACCACTGGAATATTTTGCCTTCTGTTTCCCAACTTACTGTTGGTAGATATATTGGTGCCGGGTTAGTTGCAGAAATTGACGGTTCTATTAACCAAATTAGTGATTTTGGAGACAGAGCCGTAGATGATCTTTCTTACTACTCTGTAGACGGATCTATTAATTACTCTTTAAGAGCAATGCTTAACGATGGATGGTTTGATCCTGTTGTTGGTGTTGGTGGTGGTTATACCTGGATTGGTGACCAAGACGGTGAAGATCTTGAAAATTTAGATGCTGCTACTTTAAATGGTAGCTTAGGGATTAACTTCTGGTTTACAGATAACTTAGCACTTTTTGTAGAGTCTAAATATAAACATGCTTTTGACCCTAAAATGGGACAACATTTCCAACATAGTGCGGGTATCAAATTTATGTTTGGTGGAACAGATACCGATGGTGACGGAATTTACGACAAAGATGATGAATGTCCAGAAACACCAGGACTGCCAGAATTTAATGGGTGTCCAGACTCAGATGGTGATGGAATTCCAGATAAAGATGATGAATGTCCTAATACTCCTGGTTTAGCAGAATTTAATGGGTGTCCTGATACTGACGGTGACGGAATCGCTGATCCAGATGATGAATGTCCAGAAACTCCTGGTTTAGCTGAGTTTAACGGATGTCCAGATTCAGATGGTGACGGTGTACCAGATAAAGATGATGAATGTCCTGATACTCCTGGTTTAGCCGAGTTTGACGGATGTCCAGATTCAGATGGTGATGGTGTACCAGATAAAGATGATGAATGTCCAGAAGTTGCAGGAACTGTTGCTAACAATGGATGTCCAGAGCCTACTGCTGAAATTATTAAAGAATTAAACGAATATTCTAACACTGTATTATTCGACTTTAATAAAGCTACAATTAGAAGCGAGTCTGAAGAAGCTCTAAATTCTATCGTAGAAATTATGCAGGAATACCCAAAAACTACATTCCACATTGGTGGCCATACTGATAGTGTAGGTAGTGATAAATATAACCTTAAACTTTCTAAAGAAAGAGCTGCTTCTGTTAGAGAATATCTAGTTGAAGGTGGAATCCCAGCAAACAGATTAACTTCTGAAGGTTATGGCGAAACAAGACCTATCGCTTCAAACAGTACTGATGCCGGTAGACAAGAGAACAGAAGAGTTGAAATCTCTTTACAGGAAGAAGAATAGTAACAAACGCTAACAAAATACTTGTTAGAAACACTATAAATCTCGAAAAAACGCGCTGAATGCTCAGCGCGTTTTTTATTTTTATACTATGAAATCATTTATTCGTCAGGTACTAGAACAACTGCAAAAAGAAGATACTCCAATCTCAGATTTAGTATTTGTTTTACCCAGTAAAAGAGCAGGAGCTTTTTTACTAAACGAACTTAGCCAACTTACGGCTACCACTATTTTTGCCCCTAAAATTTATAGTATAGAAGAGTTTACTGAAGAAGTATCGGGTTTAAAAAGTATCGATAATACTACCAGTTTATTCGAGTTTTATGAAGTTTACCAACAACTTACGCACAAAGAAGAATTAGAAAATTTTGAAACTTTCCTGGCCTGGGCACAAAGTCTTATTCATGATTTTAATGAGATTGACCGTTATCTAATCGATGCCGAAAAGTTTTTTAACTACCTGGCCGATATTCAGGATATCAATCACTGGTCTAAGCAGCACCGAACCGAACTTATCGAAAATTACCTGAAGTTTTGGGATCAACTACCCCAATATTATGCGGTTTTAAAAGAAAATCTTTTCGAAAAAGAGCAGGGCTATCAGGGGTTAATTTATCGTTCGGCGGCTTCAAAAATCGCTGAATATGCTTCAGAAAATTCATCCCAAAAACATATATTCTTAGGTTTTAACGCGTTAAATTCAGCCGAGCAGGTTATTTTTCAGGAGCTATTGCAGCAAAAATTAGCAACGGTTTTTTGGGATATCGACAATGTGTTCCTAAAAGATTATCAACACGAAGCTTCGCTGTTTATAAGGGAATATTTAAAAGACTGGCCTTTTTATCAGGAACATCCGCTTAATCCGGGAATCGAAGAATACCGTGAAGAAAAAGATATTTCAATTACCGGAATTCCTAAAAATATTGGTCAGGCCAAATATTTAGCTGAACTACTAGCTGATAAAAGTGAAGCCGAATTAGAAAAAACAGCTATTGTTTTAGGTGATGAAAGCTTGCTATTGCCTATTTTAAACAGTTTACCGCCCAACGTAAAGGATTTGAATATTACGATGGGATTTCCGCTAAAAAACGCGCCCGTCACCTCTTTATTCAATTCGTTATTTGATTTACACACCAAATCGGGTTCCAGCTATTACTATAAAAATGTCATTGCCATTATAAATCATCCTTCTCTGCATCAAATATTAAAACCGTATGCTTCAAAATTTATTCAGAAAATAAATAAAGAGAACACTGTATACCTGAAATTTGAAGAAATTGACGCTAATTTTCCCGCAAAGCTTCAGGAGTTTATTAGCTGGTGTTTTAAAAGCTGGGAAAATTCGGCCAAAAATGCCATCCAAAATTTTCAGAATATTGTTTTTAGCATAAAAAATAGTTTAAAAGAGCAACAAGCAGGTAAACTACAATTAGAATTTTTATATCATTTTCACAAACTATTTAATCAGCTTCAAACTTTAAATACTACGTATCCTCATATCAGCAGCTTAACCGCTTTGCGGAATTTTTATAATGAAATTATGAGTACGCAAAGTCTGGATTTTCAGGGACGGCCATTTAAAGGCTTGCAGCTTATGGGAATGTTAGAATCCCGTGCACTGGACTTTGAAAATGTGATTATCACCTCGGTAAACGAAGGTACGTTACCATCAGGTAAATCCAATAATTCATTTATTCCTTACGATCTTAAAAAGTCCTACAACCTGCCTACCTATCGTGAAAAAGATGCGGTATATACCTATCACTTTTACCGACTTTTACAGCGCGCTAAAAAAGTGACCTTACTTTATAATACCGAAAGTGGCGGATTAAATTCCGGAGAAAAAAGCAGGTTTTTAACCCAGCTGGAAATTGAAAAGCAACCCAGGCACCGTTTAAAAATCAATACCGTCTCGCCAAAAGTGCCCAAGGTAAATAACAAATTAAAGGTGATTGAGAAAACCCCGGCCATAATCGAGAAATTAAAAAGTCTAGCTAATTACGGGTTTTCACCTTCAGCGTTAACCAGCTACATTAGGAATCCGCTAGATTTTTATTATCAATACGTACTGGGTGTTAAAGAAGAAGAGGAAGTTGAAGAAACCGTGGCCTATAACACCCTGGGAACAGTAATACATGATAGCCTGGAAGCATTTTACAAGCCACTGGAAGGAACGCTATTAACTGAAGCCCATATTCTGGATTTTAGAAAACGTATTGGCCAGGAGGTTGCCACGCAGTTTTATAATACCTACACCAAATCACCAATCTTACAGGGGAAAAACTACCTTATTTTTGAAATCGCCAAACGCTACCTCTCGAACTTTTTGGATCTGGAAAGTGATCGTTTAAAAAAAGGGGAAGCGATAGAAATTGAAAAGATTGAAAAAGATTTAAAGTCGAAAATCGATATTCCAGAAATGCATTTTCCTGTCTTCATCAAAGGAAAAGTAGATCGCGTAGAAAATTGTAACGGAATCACCAGAATTATTGACTATAAAACGGGAAAAGTCGAACAAAGTAAAATAGAAATTGTAGATTGGGAAGATCTCACTACAGATTATGATAAGTACAGCAAGAGTTTTCAGGTGCTTGCCTATGCTACGATGATGAAAAATGAAGAAAATATTCCGTTGCCTGTTGAAGGGGGGATCATTTCCTTTAAAAACCTGAAAGCCGGTCTCCTAAAATTTGCCAAGCGAGAGAAACCGCGAGGTGGATCTAAAGATTTCTCGATAAGCGAAGACACTTTTTTAGCTTACGAAGACCAATTAAAAAAATTAATTACTGAAATTTGCAATCCGGCGATTCCATTCACCGAAAAAGAGATTTAAAAGCTTATGGAGATTACTAGAAAGAAGAATATTCAAATTGAAGGAAAACATAACAAACCAATACTTTGCGATTTGTTTTTTCAGGACGATCAAAAACCAAAACCTGTGGTTATTTTTTGTCATGGCTACAAAGGTTTTAAAGACTGGGGCGTTTGGGATAAAATGGCCGAAACTTTTGCTGAAAAAGGTTATTTTTTCGTAAAATTTAATTTCTCGCATAATGGTACCACGCCAGAAAACCCCACTGAATTTTTAGACATCGAAGCTTTTGGTGACAACAATTACACCATAGAATTAGATGATCTACAATCGGTAATCGATTGGGTTTTATTACCAGATTTTCCAGATGCTATACAAATAGATGTTAGCCATATTAACCTTATTGGGCATTCCCGCGGCGGCGCTATAGCCATTATTAAAGCTGCCAACGAAAAGCGCATCACCAGACTGGTCACTTTTGCGGCCCCTACAGATCTTGGATCTAAATTCCCAACCGGAAAAGATCTTGAAAAGTGGGAAAAGAAAGGGGTGCAATACATTATAAATACACGTACAAAACAACAATTGCCTCACCATTATCAGTTTTATAAAAACTATAAGGAAAATAAAGAGCGTTTTAATGTGAAGAATGCCACTAAAAAGCTGGAAATTCCTCATTTAATAGCACACGGCAGTAACGATACTACGGTTTCTATTTCCTGCTCTGGTGAGTTATTTGAGTGGAGCCCGATTTCAAAATTACTGTTGGTAGAAAATGCCAATCATGTTTTTGAAGCATCACACCCTTGGGAAAAAGCAGAACTTCCAGAGAAATTTCAATATTTACTAGACAGGACATTTCCATTTATCGCTGCAGACGTTCAGGATCTGATTGATGAATATGGAGATAATGACGACGATGACAATTAAAATAAAGGATTTTAAAGCCTGTTTATAACCTTATCAAACCTCCTTATTCCATAATGAATGTAGGAGGTTTCTTTTTTTCTTTTCCCATAGGAATTATCTTTGACCTTAAAAAGCTATAAAAAATGAATCGATTTTTAATATTCTTTCTTTTGCTAGGCCTAACAGCATCTGCCCAGTTTAACGATAAAGGCAATTTATATTACGAAGAAACCATTAGCCTTAATGGTAAATCTACTGAAGAAATTAAGGAGAAACTCCACGAATGGCTGTTGTCTGAATTTGAACAATCTAACATAAAGGCCTCTAAAAACACCCAAAGTGAGATGATCGCAGATATTACTTCTACAGTGGATATCAAACAAGGAAGTGCTACCATTCCTATGAATATTTACTTCGGAATTTTAAGCAGTTTTAAAGATAATGAGATTAGCATACAGCTAAGTCATATCGATATTGGCCCTACGCAAACACCGGTTAAAATTAATTTTCCGGACTTTGAGACCTTTAAAAATGAAATGCAGGAAACGGTAAACCGACTAAGCGGTGACGCAAAAGCAAAAAATCAGGCTATTCTGGATAATGAAAAGAAAATTAAAAGTATTTACGAGCGTGGATTACAAAATCACGAGCAAATGCTCACTGCTGTAAAAGACTACATTACCGGAGTAGTAGAAAGATTAAAGGCCTATATCAAATAAAAAACCTCGCAATCTTGCGAGGTTTTGTGGAGAATATCGGAGTCGAACCGATGACCTTTTGGCTGCCAGCCAAACGCTCTAGCCAGCTGAGCTAATCCCCCGTTTTGATGGAAGCAAATTTATAAATTTTATTCAAATAAAAAAGTTTTTTAAACCGAATGATCAAACTTGCACTACCCCAGGATCTTACCGAGATAAAACGTCTTACTGAAAGTTGTGCTGAAGCCATGATAGATAAAGGGATTAACCAATGGAACGAAAACTATCCGTCTAAAGAAAAACTCGCTGCAGATATCGACAAAAAAGAACTATTTAAGCTGGTAAATACAGAAAATGAGATTATGGGGATCATCGTTTTATCTTCTGCGATGGATAAGGAATACCTTCCCATACACTGGATCACTGAAAATAAAAATAATCTATATGTGCATCGCCTGGCCACAGATCCAACTTTTTGGGGGCTTGGTAACGGAAAAAGATTAATGGACTTTGCTGAAGACTTCGCCAGGGATCACCAATATACTTCGGTTAGGCTGGATACCTTTAGCCAGAACAAAAGAAATCATCGCTTTTACGAATCTAGAGGTTATAAAAGATTAGGGGATATTTTCTTCCCGGTGAAAAGCGAATATCCGTTTCACTGCTACGAGTTAGTTCTATAAAAAACCCGTCTATCTTTACCAATATGGCTAAATTAGATACCTCAGCAGTAAGTTTTAAAAATATTAACAGGATAGCAATACCTGCAATTATCGCGGGTATTGCAGAACCTTTAATTTCGCTTACCGATATTGCCGTAATTGGAAATGTAGAAAATAACTCGGTTGAAGCATTAGCCGCAGCCGGCATTGTAGGATCATTTCTATCTGCCGTGATCTGGATACTCGCACAGACAAAAACAGCAATTTCAGCAAAAGTATCTCAGCATTTAGGTGCCAATCGGCTTCATGCGATAAAAACGCTGGTTCCCCAAACCATTGTTTTTAATCTGCTCCTTAGCCTTTTTATCTACGGAATTACCGCTCCACTGGCCCAAATCATATTTAGCGCGTATAATGCAGAAGGGTTAATTTTGGATTACTCGGTAAGCTACTATCAGATAAGAGCTATTGGTTTCCCATTAACACTGCTCACCTTTACCATTTTTGGCGTATTTAGAGGCTTGCAAAACACCTCTTGGGCCATGAAGTGTAGCTTAAGCGGTGCAGCAGTAAATATTATATTAGATTACCTGCTGGTATATGGCATCGATGGCTATATCCCGGCAATGCACCTGGAAGGTGCAGCCTATGCCAGTCTTGTCGCCCAGGCCGCCATGCTTATAATGGCTTTATGGTTTTTCTTTAAAAAAACACCATTTCATCTTAAACCCAGTTTAAAACTTAATCCTGAATTTAAACCGCTTTTGGTCATGGCCGCGAATCTTTTTTTAAGGACGCTTTCCTTAAATATCGCCATTATGCTAGCCAATGCCTACGCGACAGATTATGGCGAAAACTATATTGCCGCACAGAGTATTTTGATGAATATCTGGTTATTTTTTAGCTTTTTTATCGATGGGTACGCTAACGCCGGTAATGCTATTGGCGGAAAGTTACTAGGGGCTAAAGACTACAAAAACCTTTGGGAGCTCAGTAAAAAAATCTCGAAATACGCAGTACTCATCGCTTTGATTTTGATGCTAATTTGTGGAATTTTCTATAATCAAATAGGCATGCTGTTTAATAAAGATGAAGTAGTCTTAGCTCTTTTTGCCTCTGCTTTCTGGATCGTTCTTTTAATGCAACCCATAAACGCGATCGCTTTTATGTTCGATGGGATTTTTAAAGGCCTGGGAGAAGCCGCTTATCTGCGCAACCTGTTGCTGGTCGCTACTTTTTTAGGGTTTACCCCGGCACTGCTAATTTCAGATTATTTTGGGTTAAAATTATACGCAATCTGGATCGCCTTCTTCGTTTGGATGCTGATTAGGGCAAGCGGACTCGTTATTAAATTCCGAAGAAAATATCTTAATAAAGAAGTCTAGCATACATTACAGAATTCTTACGCTAACAAACATTTACTTATAGATTTTCGTAGCTTAAATCTAATTTCAGGATTACTATATAGTTTGTTACATTTGATAAAACATGAATTATGACCACTACACGTGAGAACGGAAGCTTATACACCACCATAGAAAATGGCATTGGGATTATTGAATTTGGGCATCCTGCCAGCAATAGTTTTCCCGGTGTACTTTTAGACCGACTGGAAAAAGCTATTTGCGAGTTTTCAGACAATACTGAAGTAAAAGTAATTCTCCTTAAATCTGAAGGGGAAAAAGCTTTTTGTGCCGGTGCGTCTTTTGATGAGCTTATGGCTGTTGAAAATATGCAACAGGGGAAGGTATTTTTCTCTGGATTCGCCAAGGTTTTAAATGCCATGCGAACCTGTAAAAAGTTAATTGTTGGTCGTATTCAGGGTAAAACTGTTGGTGGCGGTGTAGGGTTAATCGCTGCCTGTGACTACGCAATGGCAACTGAGGCAGCGTCTATCAAACTTTCTGAACTAAGTATTGGGATTGGCCCTTTTGTCATCGCCCCCGCTATAGCACGTAAAATAGGGGTTGCAGGTCTTGGAGAGCTTACTTTAGCCGCACACGAATGGAAAACCGCTTACTGGGCAAAAGATAAGGGACTTTACGCCCGGGTTTTTGAAAATATAAAAGATTTAGACCACGAAGTTGAAATCTTCACAGAGAAATTAGCCGCTTACAATCCTGAAGCATTGCTGGAAATGAAACGCGTTTTTTGGAAAGGCACAGAAAACTGGCCGACCATCCTAATGGAAAATGCAGCAATTAGCGGAGAATTGGTGTTATCTGACTTTACCCGGAATGCACTTGCTAAATTTAAAAAATAGTATATGAAAGTTTTACCACTAGACACTCTGGGCGATAAAGCCGAAATGCTGGGCGCATTCACAGTAGAAATTGCCGCGATGATGCTGCCATTTGCATTATTTACCCTCATCGCTTTTTTAGTTTACCGTATTTTTAGAAAGAAAAAATTAAATAAATCATGAAACACGCCGACGATATGGACATAGGAGCTCAGTTCAATGACTTTTTGATTGTACTGCTTCCTATCCTTATTCTAAGCTTCGTAGTTTTTATTGCCTATCGCGAATTCAGGAGAAATAAGTAATATGATTGAGATAAGACGAGCTACTTCTAGCGATATGGATTTTCAACATTTAGTTTCAGCATTAGATAGCGATCTTTCTGCAAGAAATGGAGAAACAAATGACTTCTTTGCACAGTATAATAAAATAGACCACATCGAAAATGTAATAATTGCGAGGGTTGACAATACACCTGTGGGATGTGGGGCAATGAAAAAATATGATAGCGAAACCATGGAAATCAAAAGGATGTTTGTTCCTATTGAAATGCGCGGTAAAGGAATAGCGGTTGAGATTTTGAAAAACCTGGAAAAGTGGGCAAAAGAAATGAATTATAGCAAGTGCGTATTAGAAACAGGAAACAAAATGCCCGAAGCGATTAGATTATACGAGAAAAGTAATTATAAAGTAACTCCTAATTATGGCCAATATCAAGGTATAGAAAGTAGTGTCTGTTTTGAAAAACACCTATAAGATTGAATAAAAACGAAAGCTAACTTTACGATTTCTTTGGCTGTATTCATTGCGGTATTTGCTAATTTTGGATAAATTAAAGAGCATGCTTTTTCAACAACCTGAATTACCCAAAGATCAACCTGCGACCGAATCACAGCAATATGGTTTTGAGCTCTCTGATTTTTTAAGTGACAACTTTTGGTTCCTACTCATTTTTGTAGCGATCACTGCCTTTGTAATTTTTGACCATTACCGCCGTAAAAAACAAAGAAAATAATGCAAAGTACCTTACCTGAAAATGAAGAAACTTTTGAAATCTTAAGTTTTCTTAGTGGCTATGGATTTTGGATGATTTTAGCTATAGTCCTTGTCATCCTGGTTTTTTATAAAAAGTTTAGAAAATAGTTCTCCCAACTAACTTTTCTGCGTTAGGGATTGCAATGGACATCCTTTTGTGAGGAACGAGCAAAAGATGGTAATGAAAAGCCCGGCCGAAGGCAACGCCCAAATCATAAGCTATTTACCTGGTTTTCAACCAACCGGTAATACTTAAACGCTCAGAGTTTTTTACTTCTTTTACCTCGTGCTCTAAAATCTGACTTTCGAAAATGACCACCCTTCCCGGTAAAGGATAAATTACTTCCTCGCTTTCATCTTCCTTATAAATTACTAGTTCTCCGCCGTTGGTATTTAACCAGTTTTCGTCGTTTAAATAGCTTACGATAGAAAGTTTACGGCGAGAATCGTTTTGAAAAGTATCTAAATGACGTTTGTAAAAGGTGCCTTTTGGATATACGGCATAATGGAATTCTTTATGCAAAATCCCCATAAAACAAGTCCTGTTAAGATATTCGATAAGATTGTTGACTTTGTTGAAGAAAATCTTTTCGGTTTCGCCAGCTTCGGCTTCGTTCATCCACAAAATGAAATCACCCCGAATCGCTTTTTCGATAAGTTCGTTAGTACGGTTACCTATAGCCGACTTTTTAAACTTGTCTTCTTCGTATTTATGAAGTAGCGAGTTTCTAAGTTTTACGATTTCTTCAGGATCAAAAAAATCGTCGACAATACTATATTGCTTTTCCAGCAAATCATCTATAATTTGCTCATACTGCTGATTTACGGTAAAATCCAGCTGCTCAAAAAGTTCTTCGTTCTCTTTCATAGCTATATAACGTGCGAAATTAGTTTATTTTTAAATACAAAACCTGAAAGAAAGCTAGAAAATAGACCGCTTAAGTATTGTAAATTAGAGAATAGACAAGCATTAAGAATAAGTGATATTATTTTGCATGCTGAAGAAATAAAAAAGCATAACGTAATTTGCCAAATACGACACCCTTGTAAACTTTTTACTTTCAACTCTCCAACTTTTAATAATTAACCTAATCTTAAAGCAAATACAATGGTTTACAAGCTAGGAATGTTTTTCATTTGCTATACCCTGCAAACCAATGGAAAACAAGATTTCTAAACTCACCGACGCCGAACTTTATCGCTTGTTTAAGGATAAAGACCCAGATGCTTTTCAGGCGATTTTCGACAAGTATTGGAAACGTCTTTATACTTACGCCTATAAGATTTATCAGGACGAACTCATTTGTGAAGATATCGTACAGGAAGTTTTTATAAGTCTGTGGGAAAAATTAGCAGATACCGAAATTATTCACTTAGAGGGCTATCTATTTAGAGCCGTAAAGTACCGTATTGCAAATCATATTCGGGATTTAAAATTTACAGAACTTCATGAAAAGATATTACTGGAAATCCCCTATCCTACAACGGCCTCTAAAAATATCGAATTTCAGGAATTTGAACAGCAAATAAAGACCCTGATTGAAAAACTACCTCCAAAATGTAGGGAAGTCTTTAAATTAAGCAGATACGAACAACTTTCTAATGCTGAAATTGCTGAAAAATTAAATCTTTCTACAAGAACGGTGGAAACCCATATAAGCAACGCCTTAAAGTTTCTAAAAAATAATATCGATCCTTACCAAATTTCCATCATTATTACCACAATGTTTATTAAAGGTTAGCCTAATGCTTTTATTGTTAACAAAAGTTTAAGACTACCTTTTTCTTTACGTGTACTCCTTGCTTTTTGTGACTTCCTCTTAGAAACGCTTGCTAAAACGACCGTTTTTGCCCTAAAAATTGCAAGAATAAAATTTATTAACCTCAATTATTGCGTAAAAATTAAGTCTTGAAAGTAGAAGAATTTAAAAAGTTAGCAGAAAAATACACTCAAAAAAAAGTGAATAGTCAGGAACGTCTGGCTATGGATATTTTTTTTTCAAAAATGCAGGAAGCAAATAAAAATATATTGGTGCCAATTTCTTCTGAAAAAGGAGAAAAGCTATTTTATAATATTCAGAAAAACCTCTCTGTAAATCGAGGAAAAAGAACTGCCATAAAAAAATATCTTGCGATTGCTGCCGGATTCAGCGCTCTATTGATGCTCGCTTTTTTTACCGGGATGTTCAGCAACAATTACACGACCGTTATTGCTGAAAAAGGAGAAAAGAAGGAGATAAAAATGGACGATGGTTCAGTAATTTTTCTAAACGGGAACAGTAGCATTACCTATAAAAATAATTTCACTGAAAAACGCACCGTCAAGCTACAGGGTGAAGCGTTTTTTGAAGTTGCCAGAGACGAATCCCATCCTTTTACCGTAAAAAGCAAAGATTTGAAAACACGGGTTCTGGGTACGTCTTTTAATGTAAAAAGCTATAAAGATCAACTGGCCATGGTAAGTGTAAATACCGGAAAAGTAGAAGTTACTCCTTTACAAAACCCGGAGAACAAAGTGATTCTTACCAAAAATCAGCAGGCTACTTTTAAAGAAAACCACAAACCTAAAATCAGCAAAGGTGACAGCGAAGATTTTAATGCATGGATAAGAAAGATGATTATCCTAAAAGATACAAGTTTAGAAAATACCGCTAAAATTATCGAAAACTGGTATGATGTAGATATCCAATTTGCCAACGATAGCTTAAAACAGCTAAAAATTACCGGGAAATTTAATGACGAAAAACTCTCTAATGTTCTTAAAAGTCTGGCGCTTATTAAGAACCTTAAAATCGATTCTACCAACAAAAAACAAATAATTATAAGAGCAAATCCCACAAACTAAACTAAAAATAAAACCCACTACTGCTGCCACAGCGGTGGGTCTAAAATTTACCGACTACAAATAAATAATCTATAGCCAATTGTAATGAATACGAAACTACAATTTTTCAGAAAACTTTGTGCTTATTATCTGGTATTAAGTTTTCTGCTACTTACGGGAAGCGCTGTCGCTTCTGCCAAAAATCAAAATTTAAACGAAATATTAATTACACTATCCATCAGGAATGCGAATTTAGCCGATGTCTTTTCTGAAATTGAATCTAAAACCGAATTCACCTTTGTTTTCGATGAATCTGTAACAAAATCACAGGAAAAATTCAATTTCAACGGAAAAAAACAACGACTTTCTACCATCCTGAAATTGATTAGTACCCGCACTGGATTAAAATTTCAGCAAATCAATAAAACCATCAGTGTCCTAAAAGCGGTCCCTCAGCAAAAAATAAATGGAAAAGTGTTAGATGATAAAAAACTTCCATTGCCGGGCGCAACGGTGATCGAAAAAGGAACTTCTAATGGAGTGACCACCGATTTTGACGGGAATTTTAGCATCAGCATCTCTAGTAATCCGGCGATATTAGAGGTTTCCTTTATGGGATTTAAAACTCAGGAAATCGTAGCAACCATGGGGCAACAACTGGAAATTGTACTTCAGGAAAATGCCAACGCTTTAAATGAGGTGGTAGTCACCGCTTTAGGAATAAAGCGAGAAGAAAAACAATTAGGCTTCTCTCAAGCTACTGTAGATGCTGAAAGTTTATCCCAAACAGCTCCCACAAATTGGAGCTCTGGATTAAAAGGAAAAGTGGCGGGGATGAATATTAGTTCTGCAGGATCTGGCCCTATTAACTCGCAGCAAATTACCTTAAGAGGAAATAGTTCTTTCAATCTAAACGGGAATTACGCACTTATCGTGGTAGATGGTGTTCCTATAAATACTGAAATGACCACCTCGGGATCGGGCAGTGCTTATATGGGTGAAGATTCTCCTATAGATTATGGTAACGGGATTTCTAACCTTAATTTTGACGATATCGAAAATGTCTCTGTTTTAAAAGGTCCGGGTGCCGCCGCATTATACGGGAGTCGTGCCGCTAATGGGGTGTTAATGATTACCACCAAATCTGGTAAGAAAAGTAAAGGATTAGGGATTACCATTAATTCAATTACTTCCTTTGATCGTATTCAAAGATGGCCAGATTATCAATATCGCTATGGCCAGGGAAATAATTACACCAACGAAGATGGAGAACTTTATTACTCCTACGGAAGTTCTGAAGACGGAGGTAGCACAAAGGGCACCAGTAGTGCCTGGGGACCCGAATTTAACGGGCAGCAATTCTTCCAATACGACCCTTTGGTACAGGGGCAATCTTTAGAAAGACAAACCTGGCGTCCCTATAAAGATAACCGGAAAGCATTTTGGCGAACCGGGGTGACCACTCAAAATAATATTTCTATCCAGGGGGGTGGTGAAAATGGCTCGATGAGAGCTTCTGTAGCTCACACAAAAAATGAGTGGATTATGCCCAATACCGGCTATGAGAGGATAACCGCTTCCCTAAATTCTAAATATAATATTTCAGAAAAAATTAGTTTGGGTGCCGTTGTGAACTACAACAACCAATGGAGTGACAATTTACCCAGCACAGGCTATAACAATGGTTCTATCGCTTATTTTATGATTTTCCAGAATCCCAATGTAGACCTAAACTGGTATCGCCCAATATGGCAGGAAGGACAAGAAAATATCCAGCAGATCCAACCATTTAGTTCCTATATCGACAATCCTTATTTAATTGCTTACAAATCTCTAAATACGCTTAGCAGCCATCAAATTGTTGGAAATTTAAATGCCAATATAAAGCTTGCCCCACATTTTAATTTAATGCTTAGAACAGCGATAAATACCTATAATCAGGAAAGAGAACAAAAAAGACCGTATAGCATTAACAGATATGCCCAGGGATATTATCAAACTCAGGATGTTTTTAAACAGGAAATCAATAATGATTTTCTGCTAAGCTATGGGAATAAATTTAAAGACTTTAGCCTGTCGGCCAATATTGGTGGAAACAACAGAACTGAAAAAAGAAGATTAAATAACGCCTCGGTGACAGGTTTAGTGGTACCAGATGTTTATAAACTTTCTAATGGTAAAAATGCACCATCGCTATATACTTCAGATCAAGATAAAGAAGTAAATAGTGTATATGGATTAATGACATGGTCATACAAAGATCAGATTTTCCTTGACATTACAGGAAGAAACGATTGGTCCAGCACCTTACCCAAAGAAAACTGGTCATTCTTTTATCCTTCAGCAAATACCAGCTTTATTTTATCTGACATTTTTAACTTTTCAGGAAAAGGAATCGAATACTTAAAATATCGATTCTCGTATGCGCAGGTAGGTAATGATACCAGTCCATACCAAACCAGAAAATATTATAGCCAAAATAGTTTTCCAAGTTCGGCCACAGTACCAACAACCCTTTACAACCGTGATTTTAAACCTGAAATTTCTACAAGCTACGAAACTGGTTTTGAAGCTAGATTATTAAACAATCGTATTAATATTGACGCCACGGTTTACCAGATCTCTACTGAAAACCAAATTATAGCCGTACCGCTAAACTGGGATACAGGATATAGCTCGGCCATTTTAAATGCAGGAAAAGTAAGAAACCGAGGTATCGAACTTACCTTAACAGGAAAAATCATAAACAACGATAACCTAAAATGGTCTTCTACCCTTACCTGGTCTAAAAACAAAGGTGAAGTTTTTAATCTTCCAGATAATATCGAAAATCAATATATAATCGATGAAGGAGGCCAAGCTTCTTTAATTGCCAAGGTTGGTGGTTCTCCTACTGCAATTTATGGGTATAAGTTTGTGCGCTCTCCAGATGGTCAAATTGTATACGACAATAAAGGCCTACCCGCATATCCAGAGTCTGGGGATATTCAGTATGTTGGTGATGCCATGCCCGATTGGAGAGCTGGTTTATACAACAAAATAACCTTGGGGAATTTTGATTTTAGTTTCACTTTAGATGGCCAGTATGGCGGGATCATTTATTCCCAAACACATCACAAACTTACTCAACAGGGAAAGCTTAAGTTTACTTACAAAGGTAGAGAGAATATGAGTATGGTTGGTGATGGAGTAGTACTGAATGCAGATGGTTCTTATTCCCCAAATACTACTGAAGTTGCCGTGCAGGAATGGTATAACCGATACTATCGTAGAGCTAATGTAGAATCGAATTCTTTTGAAGCTTCCTATCTAAAATTACGGGAAATAAATCTGCAATATCGATTCCCGGCAAAATGGTTAAATAACACCGGAATCCAAACCATGTCCATTTCTGCTTTCGGAAGAAATGTTGCCATGATAACCGACTTCCCAATTTACGATCCCGAAACGGCTGCTCTAAATGGAGACCGAGTTATGCCCGGTGTGGAAATAGGACAAATGCCTTCGCCAGCAACTTACGGAGTAAACCTAAAACTAAGCTTATAATCATAATAAAATGATGAACAAGAGAACATCAAATTTGCTAATTATGCTTGCTGTAATCATATTCACAGCCTGCACCAGCGATTTCGAAGAAACAAACTCAGATCCCAACAGGATTGAAGAAATTAGCCCGGCCACGTTATTAAACCCTATTATTTATAGTTTAGCAAGCCATAATGCCGGTCGTGCCAATGCCATAACCTTCGACCTTATGCAGGTTTCCCTGCCCTACCCAAGTGTTTCAGGCGGTTTACACCGCTACGATGTGAGCATGGGAATAGGGAACTCTTCCTGGAATAATTATTACCGATGGTTAAAAAACATCCAGGAAATGAAGGCCGCAGCCGTTGCCAGGGAAGATGTAAACTATCAGGCAATAGCACTTACTTTAAATGCCATGGTCTATGCCAACCTTACCGACCTTTTTGGCCCGGTACCAATGACCCAGGCAGTAATGGCCGAAGAAGGGATTCTTTACCCTGAATTTGATACTCAGGAAGAGATCTACACACAAATTCTAGCAGATCTTGAAACTGCAAATGCGCTTTACGATACTTCCAGAGATATGGTCTATCTTGAGGATATTTTGTTCCAGAATGATATAAAACGCTGGCAGAAATTCACCAATTCTTTACACATGCGATTGTTACTAAGAATCTCTAATCGCAGGCCAAATTCTTTTCAGCAATTAGCCAATATGGTGAATAACCCGGATACTTACCCGGTTTTTGAAAGCACCGAGGAATCTGCCATTTTACAAGTTACCGGCGTAGAACCTAATGTAAGTCCCTGGGGAAGACCACAGGATTTTAGACTGAGTGTAAAAATTGCATCCTTCTTTATCGATAACCTAAACAACTGGGAAGACCCAAGAAGACCTATTATCGCTACTACGGCAACCGAGACCGATGAAAACCAGAACACGGTAAATATTGGTTACAAAGGCATCCCGAGTGCTTACGACGGACCAGAGTCTCAGTTTACTTACAATGCATCTACTTTTAATATCGAGCAGGTGACCAATCCTATGCAGATCTTCCTGCTTACGTATGCTGAAGTAGAATTTATTAAAGCTGAATTGGCGCAACGTGGTTTTATAAGTGATGATGCTGAAACACACTACCAAAATGGAGTGATCGCCGCTATGGAACAATTGGAAGTCGAGGAAATTCCGGGTGATTATTTTGAAAATCCTGAAGCTGCTTATAACGGAACTTTAGAGCGCATTATGCTTCAAAAATACTATGCCCTTTATTTTACAGATTATCAGCAGTGGTTTGAATATCGAAGAACAGGATTCCCTGAATTACCAACTACAGCAGTGATGTTTAATGACGGGGTAATGCCTTCCCGATTCTACTACCCTACCGATCTTGCTATTGAAAATCCTGATGGCTATGCACAGGGAGTAGAATTGCTTGGCGGTAAGGATGATATCAACACAAAAGTATGGTGGGATCAATAAACCAGTTTAAAACAAAACATTTATACTATGAAAAGAACAATTTTAGCCGCAGGCACCTTTCTTCTATGTGTATCTGGTTTTGCCCAGCAAATGGCAACAGGATATGTATTTGAAGATCAAAATCAAAACGGCAAAAAAGACCGCAATGAAAAGGGAATTGCTAATGTATCTGTATCCAACAGTCAGCAGGTGGTAGTAAGCGATGCCAACGGAAAATACGAAATTCCTGTTGGGGAGGATAACATCATATTTGTGATCAAACCTTCAGGTTATGGGCTTAAAACTGATGAAAATAATCTTCCGCAGTTCTATTATATTCATAAGCCCAAAGGCTCACCAAAATCGGAATTTGCCGGAGTGCAACCAACCGGAAAATTACCAGAGTCCATAGATTTCGGTTTAATTCCTTCCGAAGAAAAAGACGAGTTTACCGCCCTTATTTTTGGAGATCCGCAACCTTACAATATAGAAGAAATTGAATATTTCGCTAAAGGAATTGTTGCTGAAGTTGAAGGAATTAAAAACATTCCTTTTGGTTTAAGCCTGGGAGATTTGGTAGGTAACGACCTCGACCTTTTTAATCCCTACATCAAAGCCGTTAAAAAAGCCGGCATCCCGTGGTACAATCTTATGGGAAATCACGATATGAATTTTGATGCGACTGAAGATCGATTGGCTGATGAAACTTACGAGGCTCATTTTGGCCCGGCCAATTATGCGTTTAATTACGGGAAAGTTCACTTTATTGTGATGGACGATATTTTATATCCAGATCCTCGCGATATGAAAGGCTATCTTGGTGGTTTTAGAAAAGATCAGCTGGATTTTATAGAAAATGACCTTAAGCACGTTCCTAAAGATCATCTGGTGGTTTTAGCCTGGCACATTCCGTTGTTCGAGCCAGAAGACAATAACACTTTTAGAGATGAAGATCGTGAGCGTTTATTTTCAATACTAAGTGAATTTCCGCATACCTTATCACTTTCTGCGCATACGCATATACAGCGCCAGGATTTCTTCGGAAAAGAAGAAGGTTTTAATCGAGATAAACCACATCACGAATATAACGTAGGCACTACTTCTGGTGACTGGTATTCGGGTAAACTTAATGAAGATGGCATCCCAATTTCAGTAATGAGAGATGGTACCCCTAAAGGCTATGCGTTTATTCATTTTGACGGAAATTCTTATACGATCGATTATAAAGTTGCCGGTGAAAATGAGGATTATCAAATGAAGGTTTTCGCGCCAAAAGTAGTAGCGAAAGGCCGAAGAACACAGGCCGGGATTTTTGTAAACTTCTTTATGGGTACCAAAGGTGATGAAGTTTTATACCGAATCGACGATGGCGAATGGCAACCTATGCAGTATACTGAACGTACAGACCCTTCTTATGAGTTTTTGGTGAACGAATGGGATCTTACGGAAGAATTAATGCCGGGAAGACGTTCTTCTAATCCTATAAACAGCACCCATTTATGGCGTGGAAATATCCCTACTAATTTAGACACCGGAAAACATAATATAGAGGTTAAAGCAACAGATATGTTTGGAAAAACCTATACTTCTAAATCCTCTTACCGGTTAGAAGAAGCAATTTGATTTTTAGTTTGTTGGAGTCCGTCGTCATTTCATTCTGGCGGCGGACTTTTTTAATCTACTACAAAAATTCACTTCTAGAAATCAAAATCTTAACTTTCAGATCTTACTCAATTTTTTCAAAATCATAAACTATGAAAATCGTTAAAATAAGCCTTCTTTTTATTGCGCTGGCAAGCTTAAGTTGTAAGGATAATAAAGAAGATAAGAATACTTCCGAAGAAAAAATCATTGCGGAAACATCGAAAATAGAAGTACAGGGACATCGCGGTGAACGTGGACATTCCCCTGAAAATAGTATCCCGGGATTTCTTGCGGCCATCGACAAAGGCGTTGATGTGGTTGAAATGGATGTCATTATGTCTAAAGACGGAAAAGTAGTGGTAAGTCATGAACCTTTTATGTCTTCAGCCTATGTTTTAACTCCGGCCGGCGATACCATCCCAAAACAGGAAGAAAAAGACTATAATCTTTTTACGATGACTTACGACAGCATCAAAAGATTTGATATTGGTAGCAAAGGCAATACCGCTTTCCCTGAACAAAGAAAACTTAAAACCTATAAACCTTTGCTTGGCGAAGTGATCGATAGTATAGAAAACTACGTGAAATCTAACAATCTTGATCCTGTACACTATAATATTGAAATAAAATCTGATGAAGCCGAATACGAAAAATCTCAGCCTAAACCCGCTGAATTTATAAAAGCAGTCATGCAGGTTTTAGAAGAAAAAGGGATTGTTTCTAAAATTAATATTCAGTCTTTTGATGTAAACATTTTAGAAGAAATGCACCAATCCTATCCAGATATTATTTTGGCTTATCTTGTGGGAAGCGGCGAGTTTGATGAGAATATGAAAAAAATAAGTTTTACACCACAAATTTATAGCCCGTATTATAAACTATTAGACCAGCAAAAAGTGGCGAAGATTCAGCAAAACGGCATGAAAGTAATTCCGTGGACCGTTAATGAACAGGCCGATATCGACGAGGTAAAGAAAATGAAGGTTGATGGTATTATTACCGACTACCCTGAAAGAGCCATTGAATAGTAAAGCTTTTTAGCAATAAGCTTTCAGCCAACAGCGATATGCTAAACTACAGGAATAAACAAAGCCCGAAATTCGATAATTTCGGGCTTTGTTTTTAAAATATTTAATGTCCGCAATAGATCATAATGAAGTGTTGTCACCCTGAACTTGATTCAGGGTCTCATCACAATAGCTTGTTCTTTACTACCGTATGAGATTCTGGATCAAGCCTGCCTTCCCGGCAGGCAGGTCCGGAATGACGAAAAAAACGAATTATTACAAATAACGGATAATCAATTAAAATATTTCTAAATCTTATTTATCGAATATTGCCCGATAAATATCGTTTCCATTCGCGTAAAGTACCAGCGCGATCAAAATAAAGAATCCTACCATTTGGGCGTATTCCATAAACTTCTCGTTTGGCTTTCTACCGGTAATTATTTCGTAAAGTAAAAACATCACATGCCCACCATCTAAAGCCGGAATTGGCAGAATGTTCATAAAGGCTAAAATGATCGAAATTAAAGCCGTGGTATGCCAAAAGGCCTGCCAGTTCCATGCATCTGGGAACATGCCTCCTATCGCACCAAAACCACCAACCTGGGTAGCTCCTTTTTTGGTGAACACATATTTAAATTGATATACATAATCCCTAAGGGTCCAGTAACCGTCTTTAAAACCTTCAGTAATACTTTCAGCAAAACCATATTTGCGGGTTTTCACCTCAAAATCCCTTCTTGGTGTTACTCCTAAAATACCATCTTCATCTGGAGTCGCCATTACACTTTTAATTTCACCATCACGCTTAAAAACAATTTCCATTTCCTTGTTTTTGTTCGCTCTGGTGTTTTTAGTCATTTCGTGCCAGTACCCAATTTCCTGATCGTTAATTGAAATGATACTATCCCCTTTTTGAAGTCCGGCAACATCAGCAGCAGTTTTAGCCGCCACACTATCTAAAATAGGTCTTTGGATGGGTATAAATGGCTGCATAATCCCATCTTCGAACATTTGCTCGCCAATATTTTCAGGAATATTGATGGTTTCTTCAGTTCCATTTTGGTGCAATACCGTTACCGTTTTTACATCACGCATAAACAGTTTACGATTAATATCTAAACTATTTTGAAGCTCTTCGCCGTTTATTTGTAATACACGGTCACCATCTTCAAAACCAAATTTTTTAAATTCATCAACTACAGCAAAACCTTCTGGCATCTCATCTGGACCAATATAATTGGTTCCCCAAACAAACAGGATCATCATAAAAAGCAGAAATCCTAATACCAGGTTTACCGTTACTCCGCCTAACATGATAATTAAACGCTGCCAGGCCGGTTTACTTCTAAACTCCCATTCTTGTGGTGGTTGCGCCATTTGCTCTTTATCCATGCTCTCGTCGATCATTCCAGAGATTTTCACATATCCCCCTAACGGAAGCCAACCAATACCATAAACGGTATCTCCTATTTTCTTTTTAAAAAGCGCAAACTTTACATCAAAAAAGAGAAAGAATTTTTCAACTCGGGTTTTAAATAATTTTGCAGGTATAAAATGTCCAAACTCATGCAACACAATAAGCAATGACAAACTAAGAAGAAGCTGAATTGCTTTTACTATAAATGGATCCATTCGCTAATATTCAATTTTTAAATCGCACAAAAGTAGTCTTTTAATAAGACCTAGAAAAGTTTGAAAGTTAACTAGCATTTATCCTGCCAAAATTTTAGCGCTTTTCATGTGGCTAATTAACCGCCAGGCCGTAATTTTGCACAAAAATTTGCTATGCGTAAATTTCTTTCCAAGTATAAAATCTTTCTTATCACTTTTGGTACCCTTTGTCTTGTTATCATGTGGTCTATTTACTCGCTACTGAATCCCGATAAGAAACTTCCCATTTACCAGCCAGATATGGTAAATACAGAACTGGTAGATACCACCATGCAGTATGTTAGAAAGTATCATAAAATTGCCGATTTTAAACTGGTAAACCAAAACGGGGATACCATTACCAATGCCGATTATAATGATAAAATTTATATTGCCGATTTCTTTTTTACGACCTGCATGACGATTTGTCCCATTATGACCGATCATATGGTGAAAATTCAGGAAAGGATAAAAGACGATCCAGATGTGCTGTTATTGTCCCATACCGTAATGCCAAGAATCGATACCGTAGCACAATTAAAGCGTTACGCCGAGGAAAAGGGGGTTATCGATAGTAAATGGAATCTTGTTACCGGAGACAAAAAACAAATCTACGACTTAGCCCGAAAATCATATCTGGCGGCAAAAAGTGAAGGTGACGGCGGAAAATACGATATGGTACATACCGAAAACTTTGTCCTTGTAGATAAAAACAGGCAAATACGCGGTTTTTATGATGGCACCAATCCTGAAGCCATCGAAGAACTAATGGAAGATATTAAAATTCTTAAACAAGAATACCAGGAGTAAAATACTGAAGGATAAACCCATTAAGCATTTCTTAGAAAATTATTTTCATTTCGGAGCCTCCTGATTCCGACACCTATCGGAACGGGACGGAATCATTTAATCCCGATTATCGAGTAAAAGACTACATTTTAACGCCTAAACTTTTGTACTTGGTTAAATTCCATTATTTTTGCGTTGTTTAAAATCAATCTAAATAAACGTGAAGGTTACAGTTGCTCATTTAAAGCGAGGCGAACGCGGAATTATAAAAGAATTTTCCGCAGATAATGTACCACTAAAACTATTAGAGATGGGATGTTTACCCGGCAATGAAGTAGAATTGGTACAAACCGCTCCTTTTAAAGATCCTATGTACCTTAACATCAACGGAAGCCATTTAGCCATCAGGAAAGAAACTGCTTTACAAATCGAAATAGAGCTTATCAAATGACGGGCAAACAGATTAATGTAGCGCTAATTGGAAACCCCAATACCGGTAAAACTTCAGTATTTAATCAACTAACAGGATTAAATCAAAAAGTAGGGAACTATCCGGGAATCACTGTAGAGAAAAAAGAAGGTCTCTGTAAGCTCCCACGTGGGCTTAAAGCACATATTATTGATCTTCCGGGTACTTATAGCCTTAACGCTTCTTCTCTAGACGAAAATGTGGTAATCGAATTATTGCTGAATAAAAACGATAAAGATTATCCCGATGTTGCCGTTGTAGTAAGTGATGTTGAAAACCTTAAAAGAAACCTTTTACTTTTTACCCAAATAAAAGATCTGGGAATTCCTACAATATTGGTTATTAACATGGCCGATCGTATGGAACGTAAAGGTATTTCCCTGGATATCGATATTCTTGAAGAACGATTAAAAACGAAAATCGCCCTGGTAAGTGCAAGAAAACGTATAGGTATCGACAAGCTTAAAGAATTGATTATCAATTACCGTACAATTCCTATAGAGCCTTGCGTAAATGCTTCGGTTATAGATCCAGATTACTTTGGCAACTTAAGAAAGACCTTTCCTAAACAGTCTATTTACAAGCTGTGGTTAGTGATCACTCAGGATGTAAACTTTGGTAATATTAACCGGAAAGAAATTGATAAAACATCAGGATTTAATACCAAATCATCATCAGAGCTTAAAAGGCTTCAGCAAAAAGAAACCATTCACCGTTACCAGTTTATCAACGGTGTTTTAAAAGAGACGCTTCGTGTAGACACCAATGCCGCTAAAGATTTAAGATCCAGATTAGACAGGGTTTTAACGCACAAAGTTTGGGGATACGTGATTTTCTTTGCGATCTTACTATTAATATTTCAGGCGATTTACGATTGGTCTAGCTACCCAATGGATCTTATCGACGGTGCTTTTGCCTCCTTAAGCGAGCTTGCCAAAGCAAATTTACCCAAAGGAGCTTTTACCAGCTTAATTGCCGAAGGAATTATACCGGGCTTGGGCGGAATCGTAATTTTTATTCCGCAGATCGCGTTTTTATTTCTGTTTATTTCCATTTTAGAAGAAACCGGCTATATGAGCAGGGTGGTATTTTTAATGGATAGGATTATGCGCCGTTTTGGACTTAGCGGAAAAAGTGTAGTACCATTAGTTTCAGGAACTGCCTGCGCCATCCCGGCGGTAATGGCAACTAGAAATATCGAAAACTGGAAAGAGCGTCTCATTACTATTTTAGTCGTACCCTTTACCACATGCTCGGCCAGATTACCGGTTTACCTTATCATCATTGCTTTAGTGATCCCAGATGAAACTTTTCTAGGCTTCAACCTCCAGGGGTTAATGCTTATGTTTCTTTATCTGCTTGGCTTTGGAACCGCCATCTTTTCAGCATGGATTTTAAACGGAATCCTAAAAATTAAGAACAAAAGCTACTTTGTGATCGAAATGCCCAACTATAAACTTCCGTTGCTTAAAAACATTGGGATTAACGTGGTTGAAAAAACCAAATCTTTTGTATTTGGTGCAGGTAAAATTATTCTTGCTATTTCGATTATCCTGTGGGTACTGGCAAGTTATGGCCCGGGAGATGATTTTAATAATGCTGAAGAAATAATTCGTGAGAATTATACCGAACAAAACGTTCCTAAAGAAGAATTAGAACAGGAAATCGCCAGTTATAAACTGAAGCATTCGTATATTGGGATTATGGGACGGGGTATCGAGCCGGTTGTCGCTCCTTTAGGTTATGACTGGAAAATTGGTATCGCAATCATTAGCTCTTTTGCGGCTCGTGAGGTTTTTGTTGGAACACTGGCAACAATTTATAGCGTGGGTAGCGACGAAGAAGAAACCATTAAAAACAGAATGGCAGCCGAAACAAACCCTATACTTGGCGGCCCTTTATTTACGCTGGCCAGCGGAATTAGTTTATTGCTTTTCTATGCTTTTGCCATGCAGTGTATGAGTACCCTGGCAATTGTAAAGAAAGAAACCAATAGCTGGAAATGGCCAATATTGCAATTAGTAATTATGAGTGCTTTTGCCTATCTGGTAGCTTTAATTGCCTTTCAGTTTTTAAAGTAAACTACCTGAGGGCAAGCCCGAGGCATTCGATAGAGACAAAATTATAATTCTGAGGCATCCAGATTGCTAATCTGTAAGCATTTTGTAGAATTTCGACTTAAATATTATGGAACTTATACAACATATCTTAGTTTTCATCACTTTCGTAACCGCGGTTGGATACTTAATAACCAAATTTATATGGAAACCTGCTTTTCTTAAAAAGAAAGTACATAAAGAGAAGGCCTGCGGAATGACCGACTGTGGCTGTAGTCATTAATTTAGCTGTTCTTCCAGCTGAATCGTAACCTGATATTCTGATGGCTTAATTTTTATTGGAGTCTCAGGATATGGGGCTAATCCAAGTAATTTTAAATTGATATTGGCTAATGCTGGCAATTGAAAATCGGCATCGATAGAATTCCCTATTTCTATTCGGTATTCTTTCCAGACTTCATTGGCTTTTCTAATTTCCAGTAAAACTTCTGCTGTCCCGGCCCAAACACAAGTTACGCTTTTAGGACATCTGGAATCCGAAATTACCCCTTTAATTACAATGCTATAATTTCCGCAGTCTAACTGCTCACCAACTTTTAAAAAAGATTGAAGCCTGGCCACCTCGGTTTGGGCAGACAGGCTCACTCCATTAACTAACAAAATTAAAACAAGTATTATCTTCTTCATCGTCATCTTTTTCTAAAAGACGATCTGTTTCAGGCAATGTTGCATTCGTTTTTACCCAAGACCAACATCTAAGGTCATCATCACCATAAAACCACCTATAAAACCTAAGGTACTTACATCGGTATATTTACTTTGTTGGGATTCGGGTACCACTTCTTCAACCACTACAAAAATCATAGCGCCTGCTGCAAAAGCCAGTGCATAGGGTAAAATAGGCTGAAAGGTCATTACTGCCCAGGCACCAAGCACAGCTGCAACGGGTTCTACAATCGCAGAAAGCTGCCCATAATTAAAACTTTTTCTTCGGCTAAAGCCTTGTCCTCTTAATGGCATGGCCACTGCAAATCCTTCCGGGAAGTTTTGCAAACCAATCCCAATAGCTAAAGCCACCGCGCCAGCAATACTTGCCCCCTCAAAACCGGCTGCCGCGCCACCAAATAAAACTCCTACCGCCAATCCTTCAGGAATATTATGTAAAGTAATCGCTAAAACCAGTAATATCGATTTATGCCAGGGAGTTTTAATTCCTTCTTTTTCAGTAGTATTAAAATTCACGTGTAAATGTGGCAATATCTTATCTAAGCCAAAAATAAAAAGTGCGCCCAACGCAAAACCAACAACTGCAGGGATGGTCTTTTCGAATCCTTCCCCCGGGCTCATTTCGATACCAGGCGCCAGCAAACTCCAAAAACTGGCAGCAACCATAACGCCACCCGTAAACCCCAGCATCCCATCAAAAAGCATTCGGTTCATTTTCTTAAAGAAAAATACCAGGCCTGCTCCAAGAGCAGTTAATCCCCAGGTAAACAGCGTAGCGTAAAAAGCGGCTAAAACAGGATCTAAAGTTTCAAAATAAGCTATTATTTGGTCCATCATAATTTAGTAAGTTAAGTAATAAAAATAGGAATCTCTACCCGATGTCTCACCACATCTACCGTTGTTCCCAGTAGGATATCTTTTATCATTTTATGCCCATGCCTACCCATCACCAGTAAATCGAAATTTGTTTCTTCGGCATTCAGTAATTTTGGAATGGCTTTTTTGGGATTTCCGAAGCTAAGATTTATATCTGTATTATACCCCAAAGTTTCTAACTGGTTTTTATAATTTTTTAGAAACTCCCGATCTTTATCGGTCTCGTAATCTTTTATTTGTGTGCCATAAATAAAAGCTCCGGGAGTTTCTACAGTATGTAAAAGCGTGTACTTCGCATTTTTCCCACCAATCTGGAGGGCAGCTGAAATACTTTTTTTATCTGATGCTGAAAAATCGATAGCAATAGCAATATGCTTAAAGTTTTTCTCTGTAATCGCTTCGATAGTTTGTGGATTTTTGTGGGGAGCGTGGTTAATGATCCAATTACGGCCAAGCTTTTCTTTAAATAAGGGCCATACCGAAATAAAAACCAGTAGTAAGGCAATAGCTATCGTAACAGGAACTACGAAGATCCAGATATAGGTGGCATCATTAACTGAAGTTATCCAGCTTTTTAATTCATCAAATACAAGTTTGGCGTTTAATACTACAATCACCAGACTAATAATCCAGGAAGCAATGATTAGCGGCCATTTTATATGAAAGCCATTCATGGTTTTTTTATCACTTACAAAATGAATAAGCGGTATAATCGCGAAACCAAGTTGTAAGCTTAACACCACCTGGCTAAGTACCAAAAGTTCTCCCGTAGCGCGCTCACCAAAATAAATGATGGTAAAAAACGCGGGAACTATGGCTAACAGTCTTGTAATTAATCGTCTTACCCAGGGCTGTATTCTTAGGTTTAAATAGCCCTCCATTACAATTTGTCCGGCTAAAGTACCGGTAAGTGTACTGCTTTGGCCGGCAGCAATTAAAGCCAGGGCAAATAAAATAGGTGCTAAAGAAGACCCCAAAAGTGGCTCTAGCAACTTATGTGCATCCTGAATTTCAGCCACTCCAAACATTCCGTTTTTAAAAAATACCGAGGCAGCAAGGATCAATATAGCCGCGTTAACAAAAAATGCCAGATTTAAAGCAATGGCGGAATCTATAAAATTAAAACGAAGCGCCTGCCGAATCCCTTTTTTTGTTTTTTCGATCTTTCGTGTCTGTACCAGCGAAGAATGTAGATAAAGGTTATGCGGCATCACTGTAGCCCCAATAATTCCAATCGCAATATATAGTCCGTCGCTATTTGGAATTGAAGGCACAAAACCTCCCAAAACCTCGGGTATATCTGGTTTCGCCAAAAACATTTCCAATAAAAAAGAACCTCCAATCACCGCGATTAACATTATAATAAAAGCTTCCATTTTTCGCATGCCTTTATTCAGTAAAAACAAGAGCAAAAAGCTGTCAAAAACGGTAATGGAAACTCCCCAAAGTAACGGTAGCCCAAACAATAACTGTAAGCCAATGGCCATCCCCACTACTTCGGCCAGGTCACAGGCTGCAATGGCAATTTCAGCAAAAATATAAAGTATAAAATTTACAAAAGGAGGATATTCTTCTCGTGAGGCTTGCGCCAAATCTACACCTCTAACAACACCAAGCCGGGTGCTTAAACTTTGCAGCAGTAAGGCCATGATATTGGACATTAAAAGCACCCAAAGCAAAGAATAGCCAAACTGGCTACCGCCTGCAAGATCTGTTGCCCAGTTACCGGGATCCATATAACCAACACTAATTAAATATGCCGGGCCTAAAAAAGCTAAAATACGCTTCCAGAGGGATTTTTTCCCAGACGTGTTTACAGAACCATGAACTTCTTCAAGCGATCTATGTGCATTTTTATCACTCAACTCCTATCGGTTTTAAGTAAATGTTATTAGCGGCAACTTTAGAAATTGTAAGCTCTTTATTATTCATTTTCAGGATCATCGAACCATCAAATTGTTCTTTCTCTAAAATGCTAATCGATTTTCCCAATTTGATCTTATTTCGATCTAAATATTGCAGAAATGCCGCTGAAGAATCCTTAACTCCTACACAAATTCCCTGCTCTCCTTCATCAAATTCCGCTAAAATTTTCTTCTCCAGATTTGCAAAATTACCCTGCGCATCGGGAATAGGATCGCCGTGAGGATCACGTTTAGGGTAATCCAGAAATTTATCGAGCTTGGCGATTAACTCATCAGATTTTATATGTTCTAACTGCTCGGCAATCTCATGAACCTCATCCCAGTTAAAATCCAGCTTTTCTACCAAAAAATATTCCCATAAACGGTGCTTTCTTATAATCTGTACTGCAATCGAATTTCCTTTTTCACTCAGTTTTACCCCCTGATATTTTTTGTAGTTCACCAGCTCCTTTTCTGAAAGCTTCTTGATCATATCAGTCACCGAGGAAGCCTTGGTTTCCATATCCTCGGCCAGTGCGTTTGTACTTACACCCCGAGTATATTTCTTCTCTAAATGATAGATCGATTTTAGATAATTTTCTTCTGAAAGCGTCATTTCTAATTTTATTATACACAAAAATACATTTTTTATTCTAAAAACAAATTTTTAGTTTTGTCTAAAAATAAAATTAAACAACCCGAATAACACTGAAATGAAGATACTTAAACTGCTATTTATACTATTTATTTCAACTCTTCACGCTCAGCAAATGGTAGAAATTCGTGGAAAAATAACCGCTAATACCGAAGCTATAGCCTTCGCGAACATTTCAGTAATAGGGCAATCTAAGGGTACTTCAACAGATAAAAATGGGCATTTTAGTATTAACATTTCCGAAGGAACATCATTAAAAGTTCAGGCGATTGGTTACAAAACCAAGATCATTAAAATTACTCCTGAAATTATCCAAAATCAACCATTACTTATTCAGCTTGAAGAAGATCAGCTGGGCCTGGATCAGGTAGTGATTAGCGCCACCAGAAATCGGGTGAACATAAAAGAAGCTCCGGTCGTGGTAAATGTATTAAGCCCTCGTCTTTTCAGTGCCACTCAGTCTATTTCGGTCGCTGAAAGTTTAAATTATCAACCAGGAGTTAGAGTAGAAACGAATTGTCAAAATTGCGGATTCACTCAGGTTCGCTTGAATGGTCTGGACGGCAGTTATACGCAGGTTTTAATTAATAGCAGGGCCGTATTTAGTGCTTTAAACAGCGTTTACGGTCTGGAACAAATCCCCACTTCTATTTTAGATCGTATAGAAGTGGTAAGAAGTGGCGGTTCTGCTTTATATGGCTCGAATGCCATCGCCGGGACGGTAAATATTATTACCAAAGATCCGGTATTAAATTCGTGGCAAATTTCATCGAATCTTGGTTTTATTGATGGTAAAATTCCTGATAGAACTATAAATATAGATGCCTCTGTAGTTAACGAAGAATTAACGAGCGGAATTACAGTTTTTGGGATGAAACGGGATCGCAATAGTTACGATGCCAACCATGATGGTTTTTCTGAACTTACCGAGCTTTGCAATACCAACCTTGGCGCCAAAGCTTTTTTAAAACCGAATGACAATAGCAAAATCACTTTAGATCTTACTGCATTGGAAGAATATCGTCGTGGCGGCGACCAATTGAATATAGCGCCGCATCTTACCGATATTACCGAAGAACTACATCACAACACGATAATTGGCGGAATTACTTACGAATTTCACAATCAAGACCGAAGTAATAATTTTTCTATTTACAGCTCTGGGCAGCATACCGATCGTAAAAGTTTTTATGGCGGGCTGGGTGGTGGCAGAACTCGGCAGGATTCTATTACCGCAGCTAATGCCTACGGAAACACCGACGATTTGGCGCTTTTGATTGGTGGACAATTTACCCGAAATTTTAAAAATACCGATGATGTTTTAACGCTTGGAAGCGAATATAATCTGAGTAATACCCAAGATCATATCCCCGGTTATCAACGTAAAATCGATCAAAAAGTGAACGCCATTGGGGCTTTTGCCCAGTACGAATGGAAACCTTCTGAAAGATTTACAGCACTTATCGGCAGCCGCTTAGATTATGTGAACATCAATGGCGACTATACCATTCAGGATATTGATAGAAATTCTGATATTAATCAAACAGTGGTGAGTCCGCGATTAACTTTGCGCTATAAATTTTCTGAAGACTGGCAGTTAAGAGGGGGGTACGCACGCGGATTTAGGGCGCCACAGGCTTTTAATGAAGACATGCATATTTCATCGGTGGGTGGTGAGCCGCAATTTGTCATTTTATCGAAGAATCTGGAAACCGAATATTCCAATGCCTACACTGCCTCGGTTAATTACGCGAAGAATTTCAACAAGCTGCAAACTAATTTTTTATTGGAAGGATTTTATACTGAGCTTCAGAATCCTTTTACCACCGTGAGCACTGGCACCAGTTTGCCCAATGGCTCTATTTTAGAAGAAGTAAGAAATGGAAGTGGCGCTTATGTAAGCGGAACGAATATTGAAATTGGCGTTTCTCCATCCTCAAAATTAAGTTTTCAGATGGGCGGAACTTTTCAAAACTCAAAATACAAAGAAGCACAGGTATTGTTTGAAGCAGATGGCAGTAAACCTAATGAAACCGATATTGTAATTTCTGAATTTGTACGTAATCCCAATATTTTCGGCTATATAAATACCAACATTTCGATTTTTGCAGAAACTAATCTCGATCTTACCGGTACTTATACAGGGCCAATGACGATTCCACGAGTGATTAGTGAGACCGGATTTTTACAGTTGAATGAAAGTAATTCATTTTACGATTTTAATATAAAACTGAATCATCATTTTGATATTACAGATAACTTTCAAATGAATATTTATGGTGGGCTTCAGAATATTTTTAATGCCTATCAGGACGATTTTGATACTGGTGCCACCAGAGATTCAGATTATATTTATGGCCCGTCACAACCCCGTACTTTTTTCTTCGGCATTAAGTTTGGAAACCTGCACGATCTATAATTTGAAGATGTGTTAATACGATATTGGTAAATATGTTAGATCGCTGTGCTATAAAACATAGATGAGACAATAAAGATGCAGGAAGAAAGAATCAATAAACCTGATTTCAAATCAATTATGATTTTCAATAATTCATTAAAAAATCAACACTTTATCTCCTAAAACCAAATAATCTAGCATCTAAAAAAGCAACTTGAAGTTGATTTCGGTATCTTTAATAAAAAGAATACCATGTCTATTGATAAATTAGTTCCGATTTTGTTTCTTATTCTTCTATTTACAAGTTGCGCTACAGATGATGCCGAGGTAGTTATTGAAAATCTTTCGTACGACGTATTTTTTGAGAATCAGTTAAGCTATTCTGAAGGAGAAAAAATACCAAAACAATATCAGCTTTTTACAAATCGGGAAGACTGGTTAGCCTTTATTCCAACAATTGAAAGGGTAAACCCTGATCGCGCTGAAAACTTAAGAAATATAGAATTTGATTTTGCCAATAACAATTTAATAATTGTAATCGGTCAGTTTTTTAATTCCTGTTGTACGAAAATCTCTATAAGTCGAATCTATAAAAGAAATGACAACCTCATTGTTGAATTTGAAGAAAGTGAACCCGGAATGTTAGCAGCTTTGAGTCAGACTTATCTATTATTAAAAACGCCAAAAACATAAAAAGTCTAATACACTAAAAAAACTTCTGACATCCCGTTATAACATCGATTAATTTTCAAATCAGGAAATTGGGACATTTTCAAATTATCATACTTATAATATCTAAAAGCGCAGCAAACTAGAAGCTAGATTCTAATTTTTCGACATATACTTCACGTAATAATGAAGGCGCATTTTAAAAATTGTTCCTTCCACAAGGTCGCAGATCTCATTTAATTCGAAAGCATTTACGGAAAAATCCATTTTTTGAAGCGGAGATTTAAGCAAAATATTACGCTCACAAATTTCAGAACTTACACAATGAAAACATTTGGGATGACGACGTTTGGCGGTTTGAATGTTTTCTGAAAACAAGACAACTTCTTCCGGCAATAAATAAAAACCCATGTTTTTAAACACCAGTTGAATCCGTTTTTCATTCGCATTGTCAATCCCGTTTTTCCATGTAAAAGAAATACCGGTTTCGTTATGATAAATAATATCTACATCGTCCATACGCTATGTTTAAGCAGGTTTGTTATCAAAGATAATAATATTATTTAAAATGAATCTAAATAGGTGTGATTTTTAGCGGTAAGCTTACAGCTTGATTTGAAGATTCTGTCATCTCGACCGAAGCGGAGAGATCTCTTTTTGGAAAGTTGTTCTGGATAAGATTTCTCCGTTCCGCTACGCTACAGTCGACATGCCGAGTTTTCATGTTACTAAATATGAAGTATGGGTCATCTCGACCGAAGCGGAGAGATCTCTTTTGGAATGTTTGTTCTGGATGAGATTTCTCCGTTCCGCTTCGCTCCAGTCGAAATTACAAAGCACGTTTTTTTTGCTTTCCTTTCTTCTATTGAACGTAATCTTTATTTCTCATAAATCTATCCAGCAAAAAAATAGGATTACTAGTATGGATTCTGTCATCTCGACCGAAGCGGAGAGACCTCTTTTTGGAAAGTTTGTTCTAGCTGAGATTTATCCATTCCGCTACGCTTCAGTCGACATCCCGAGTTTTCATGTTCCTAATATGAAGTGTGGGTCATCTCGACCGAAGCGGAGAGGTCTCTTTTGGAATGTTTGTTCTGAATGAGATTTCTCCGTTCCGCTTCGCTCCAGTCGAAATTACAAAGCACGTTTTTTTTGCTTTCCTTTCTTCTATTGAACGTAATCTTTATTTCTCATAAATCTATCCAGCAAAAAAATAGGATTACTAGTATGGATTCTGTCATCTCGACCGAAGCGGAGAGACCTCTTTTTGGAAAGTTTGTTCTAGCTGAGATTTATCCGTTCCGCTACGCTTCAGTCGACATCCCGAGTTTTCATGTTCCTAATATGAAGTGTGGGTCATCTCGACCGAAGCGGAGAGGTCTCTTTTGGAATGTTTGTTCTGAATGAGATTTCTCCGTTCCGCTGCGCTCCAGTCGAAATGACAAAGCACGTTTTTTTTGCTTTCCTTTCTTCTATTGAACGTAATCTTTATTTCTCTTAAATCTATCCAGCAAAAAAATAGGATTACTGGTTTGTTCATGAGCTTGATAGGAGGATTATTTCATCTCGACCATGCCTCGCCGGCAGGCAGGCGAAGCGGAGAGATCTCTTTTTGGAAAGTTTGTTCTGGGTGAGATTTCTCCGTTTCGCTACGCTTCAGTCGAAATGACCCTCGGTTAAAAAAATAAATTATTATATTTAATTATGAATGAGTATTATACTTATATAACCTGTAATTCTTCCAAACTTACATTTTATATTGGAGTAACAAATAATCTAAACAAAAGGCTGTCCCAACATTATGAAGATAGTATCAAGGAGAGAATGTCTTTTGCAGGTAAATACAACTGTTATAATCTTATTTATTTTGAAGTTTTTCACAGTATTGATGAAGCAATTGCCCGAGAAAAACAATTAAAAAAGTGGAGCAGGGCTAAAAAGGAAAATCTAATTAGGCTTAAAAATCCTAATCTAGAATTTTTGAAATTACACTGAGATTTCATGTTCCTAATATGAAGTGTGGGTCATCTCGACCGGAGCGGAGAGATCTCTTTTGGAATGTTTGTTCTGGGTGAGATTTCTCCATTCCGCTGCGCTTCAGTCGAAAGGACAAAGCCCAGTCTTATTACTTTCCCTTCTTCTATTAAACATAATCATTATTTCTCATAAATCTAACCATTAAAATACACGGTGACGAGTTTGTTATTAAGCTTGATATGAAGATTTTGTCATCTCGGCCCTGCTTCGCCGGCAGGTGGAGCGGAGAGATCTCTTTTTGGAAAGTTTGTTCTGGGTGAGATTTCTCCGTTCCGCTACGCTACAGTCGAAATGACAAGAAATTTTATTCAAAATTCAACAAAAAAGCATCTATTTGAACATCCCTAATTAGTGTTGACCGTTTTTAAATTTACATTTCATTATTAAAAATAGTGATTGATTGATTCTGAAAAGTACTTTTCAGAATCAATTTCTTTTCATAGGCTATCGGACTAA
>NZ_JAKHSK010000079.1 GCF_023499215.1 Zunongwangia pacifica | reverse complement strand
TCTATAAGAATGAATAAAGCTTTTACCGAATGTCCAACAAAAAATACTGATTATAGTATAAATTTTGTTTTCAATCCTAATTTCAACTATTTTTAAAACCAAAGCAGGTAGTTTTGAGACAGACTGCCGTTGTAAAACATTTTGAAAAAACGAATGACTAAACAAATCACATTTCTAATTCTGACTTTTATAAGCATTAATGTTTTAGAACAAACTGCGGACGAATTAAATGAACAATCAAAGAAATTAATTGAGCAGCAGAAATTTGAAGAGGCAATCCCGATTTTAAAAAAATCAGCTGAATTAGGAAATGCTGAAGCGCAATATAATTTAGGTTACTGTTATCGTGCAGGAGCTGGAGTTGAGCAAAATACTGAAAAAGGAATTGAATGGTTTGCCAAATCTGCTGAACAAGGATTTAACGATGGACTTTATCAAATGATGATGGCTTATGGAAATGGAGACGGAGTTGAACAAGACTATAAAAAAGCATTTGAATTTGGACTAAAGTGTGCCAAAAACGGAGATGGAACTTGTATGTGGAATATTATCAACTGCTACTATTCAGGAATGGGAGTTGAAAAGAATATGGACAAAATGTTGGAATGGGCAACTCGGCTTGGCAAACTTGAAAATCCAGAGAATTTGACAAAAAGCGGTTACATAACTTCAGTCAGATTACAGCTTGCTCAAATGTACAGAGATGGTGGAGAATTAGAGAAAGACTTGTTTAAAAGTTACCAATGGTTTTTAATATTCAATGAATTTAAAAAAGATTTCTCTTACATTAAACAACAACAGATTGTAAAAGAAATACAAGAATTAGAAACTAAACTGACTTCTGACCAAAAAGCAAACGGACAAAAAAAAGCAGAAAAATTATTAGGAAGACCATTGAAAAATATGGAAAACCTATACAAAGCTGAATTATAAAAAACGTTTTACAACAATGGTAACCGTTGCACAAGCCAATAATTTCAAAAAATCCTGATTTAAATAAGCCGCCTTAAGCGGTTTTATTGTTTAAAGTTGGTAGACTATACTCCAAAAATTGGAGTGCTTAAAAGGCTACTTTTAAGTGCTCCTTCAAGGTTTTGATAATGAATAGACCGGGCAAGCTGTGCTGCCCCTGTTTTCACCTTTTTACCGGTATATTTTAGGTACTTCTTCAGGTTATAGGCAATGGCAGCCAAGTGCATGCACTTATTGGCCTGTTTGATCCCAATGGTGTAGATCTTTCGAAGCCCAAGATGTTCTTTTAAAATACCAAAGACCGGTTCCACAGTGCTCTGTCGCTTGCCTTTCATAAAGCGGCCAAGCCTGCTGTTCACCCGTTGGTTGTTGTGTTCATATTCTTCCCTGTAGGCGGTAATGTTGATCCGCTTCTCATGGCTCTTGCCAATACAAGCCGCTTTGATCGGGCAGCCTTTACAATCACTGCGTTTGGTAAAATAGTTATCTTTAAGCGTACCTTTCTCCAGCTTCTGTTTCCGGAAGGTTACTTTCTTGCCTTGGGGGCATAACCAGTAGTTGCCTTCCTTTACATAACTGAAGCCTTCGGGACCACCTTTGTAAGTGCCATGGGCAGGAATATAACTTTTGATCCCTTTACCTTCCAGGTAATGATAATTTTCTCCACTGCTATAGCCTGCATCGGCCAATAGATGTTCCCAGATCAAGCCTTCCCGGCGTAAGCGGCGGTTTAAACGCATAGTGGTATCTTGTAAATATTGATTGTCTTTCTTATCGGCATGATATCCATGGATATCAGTGATCACATGAAAACCGGTATCCACTGCCATATTGCAGAGATAATTCAGTTTCCTGGCCTTGCCGGGCTTGACACTGATACGGGCATCAGGGTCGGTTGGACTGTAGTGTGTTTTATTACTGGTATACTTACTGCCTTTATTTCCTGATCCCGGACGCTGATCCTGATCTTTGCTCCAACGCTTGTTGCGGCTAGAGATCGCCTGGAGTTCCTGTTCATTGGCCGTTATGCTGCGTTGCCCTTTGTCTGATTTATCGACTTTACTCTTACGAAATGGCTGATCTTTATCCATCGCACTAATATGACGAACTCTGCGCAAATGAGATTCTAGCTGCTCTTCAGGTACTTTTAGTTCCAGAGTGTCCATCGAAGCGTTGGCCTTTACCGGTGCACTATCAATAGCCTGTGTATGGCCACTCACCATCCCCGCTTCTACACAAAGGCTGAATACTTTGGTAAATACCGACTCAAAGACTTCTTCAGGAAACAACTGTCGTGTTCGACTGATGGTTGAATGCCAAGGTAGCCCTTCATCTATATCATAGCCTATAAAATACAGGATATCCAGTCGCATACTGCAATGCTCCATAAGCTTGCGGTCGCTGATGATATTCTCCAGATAGCCCACCAGACAAAGTTTAAAGAACACTACCGGATCTATACTCTTTTGACCGCTGCTACCGTAAAAGCCGTGCGTGACTTCATAGAGAAAATCCAGATTGAGCGCAGCTTTTAAACGCCTATAAAAATTTTTCTGGGGGACTCGGTCACTCAAACGGAAGGAAGTGAAGAGTTTTTCCTGATATTTCTTTTTGCCTTGCATCCCATGAAATTAAACTTTTTTACTAACTTGTGCAACAGGCACAATGTGTATAATTCATAAGGGTTTCAGTGTTTTTCGAGCTGCATCACCCGTACCAAAGTTGGGTGTAACTTGACAGGTTTGAAGCCCGAAATCCCTTACGAAATCATACGCTTACCGTTGTAAACAAGGCTCGAAAAAAATCGAACTAAAAAACTATAAATTTTATGATGAGATTTCTACTACTAATAATCTGTTTGTGCAGTTTAAATTTAAATGCTCAAAACCATCAATTTTCTCTGACTGGTAAAACTTTAAACATAGAAGATGGAACTTATCTTTACCTAAGAGATTTAGTAACAGGGAAACTATCTTGTAACAGGGAATCATATTGACTATAAAGATGATACCGGATTTACCGCTGATGGAGAATTCAAAAATTTAAAATGACTTTAAAAAAATACGGAATTGCATTCTGAAAAAAAATACAGGTGGTCATACCGGTAAACGTTGCAAAAATCAGATTTAGAAAAAGACAAGTGGATTTTACGAGTTACGCAACAGGCACAATAGTCATAATTTTTTGTTTACAAAATGCTGAATCAAAAATCTAAAGAAAATAGTGAACATTATCATTGGGGGGATAATTGTAGTGGATGGTATTTAGTGAAATCTGAAAGTCTAAGTATAATTGAAGAATTAATGCCGAACTCGTTTAAACTTTTTCCTTTTTGAAGGGTTTGAACTTTTTCAAGGCTAATACAATAAAAGCAAGATAGTTAAACCCTTTCCAGCTTGCCACGGTAGTATCAAACCTGTTTAGTAAC
>NZ_JAKHSK010000078.1 GCF_023499215.1 Zunongwangia pacifica | reverse complement strand
TGTTAGAAAATGGGGGATTATCCTCAATCAGTTCTTGACCATATATGAAGAAAGGGTTCAACTTTAAGTTATAAAATCAAACCCCTTTATTTAAAACTTACACACTTTACGGGATAGTGTCATTTAAGGCTCGCTTATGAAATTTGCGAGCTTTTATATTTGGCTTATTTTCTGGCTAATTCGAACTTATAACTAAAACTGAGTAAGACTTTTGTAATTTAATCGTACCTCTCGAAATCCAATAATATAGTGCAGTTAGTGAGTTTAATAATCAATAGTTTAAACCAAAGCTAAACCCGCAAAATATCCATTTCCATAAGACTTCTATATAACTCTATCCCAAGCATCTATAAATCAAGCTACTTCTTCAAGTTCTTTTTGAATGATGGCAACCTTTTTCTTTAAGTTGCTAAGCCTCTTTTCCTGGCTGTTTCTTTTCATTTTCACCAAAATGGATTCATCGTATTCAACTTGTTGTTTTACCATTGTATATACTATTGATGCCAGCTTGTTCCCAGTCGCAATAGCAGCCGCCTTACCACCATTTTTTGCTCTCTGTATGCGGTAATAGTCGCCCAAAGGCCCCTTGCTCTTCCAAAGGCAGCTACCGCATTTTCGGAAAATATGTCCAGCGGTATTCTTTTTGTTCATCAGATGACTACTGATCAACTTTCCGCCCGATTGTTTGTTGTTGGGCACAAGGTTCAGCCAAGAGAGAAACTGCTTCCTGGTAGGCCATTTATTGAAATCAGTTCCTATCTCACCTAAGATGTTCAGTCCACTCAGGCTATCAATACCATCAATTTGCGTAATATCCACACCCAATTGAGTTTTTAAATAACCGTCAACATCGAATTTTGGAGTGTTCCTGTTTTTTCTTTTACTTTTTTTAGCTGGTTCAAATTTCTGTTTATGCAAAATTGCCACTGGCTCCCTTTCTCTTAATGCTCTCTCTATTTTTTCATCACATTGTCGTATCTGTTCATGCACGAAACGATAGGCATCGTATGCCTGTTGGAGTGTGAACAGGTATTCTTCCCGCCAAGTTCCTTCCAGAGACTTCATAATGGTTTCCTTACTTGCCCTAATACATCTGTCCCTAAGCTCAGAGAGGATTGCCGTATCCCGTTCCCCATTTAGGATTGCGCTTATGATTAACATACCTGTTTTTCCGGCCAGGTCCCTTATCACTTTGTGCAGCTTTAGGTTCATCTGTTCCATGGACTTCTGCATATGCTGGAGATAGCGGCTAGCTTGACGGATCAGGTTTTGTCGGTGCCTTGTATAGGTACGCAGTTCCCTTGTGTAATGGTCTGGTTGAAAACTGTTCGACAAAAGACCACAGCTATGTAGCTTCTGAATCCATTCCGCATCACTCATGTCCGTTTTTCTGCCACTTACGTTTTTAACGTTTCTTGCATTGACAAGGAATACTTCAAAACCGTAGTCTTCTAGCAAAAGGAAGAGATTGAGCCAATAAGTGCCCGTTGATTCCATAGCGATTGTTGTAATACCACATTTTTTGAGCCACCTTGCTATCTGATGCAGGTCGCAGGTGAAGGCCGTGAATCGCCTTGTTTTTTCAGAGTCCCTACCTTCCGGAATGGCCACCCAATGTTCTGTGCTGCCTACGTCAATACCCGCCGCATTTGGGTTCAACAAGGCCATTTCAACCGTTTCTTTTTTTCTCTTTGCCATCTCAAGACTATTTTAAGTTAAACAAAAGAGCTTCGGGCCCGCCCATTTAATACGTCTGTAATCTTCTATAAGGGATTGCTGGGCATCACCAATAAAAAACCTACAACAGGCGGGACCAGACTACGGCAAGGGTTTGTAAACACCAATTTCTTTTAGGTCTTGACTGCCCGAAGCTCGTACACCAAAGTTATTAAATTAATGACCCAAATCCTTGTTTTGGAGGTTACTACGGCATAAACCGCTCGATTCCTCGCTTTTATTCCGTTTCCTTCTGGAGGGGAATTTTGTCTTCCGTTTGTGATGAGGTTAAAATTATTGTTTAACTAAATTCACATATTATGTATTTATCTAATCTTCAACAAGACGACCTTTACTTACCGAATGAGATGGTAGCCCTTGATCTGCTAACCGGTTATCCGTCACGAAAAGGTCTTGAGAATGCTATTCTAAGTAATGGAAAGATCGTTAATGTAGTCTCCAAAAGTTATGGACATTTATCAAATCGCTTGTTTTTCGAAAAAGCTGAAAATATGCTGATTGAAGCTGGTTTGAGCTTTCAAAGGCGGAGTATTAACCGTAATGATCGATCATTTGTTCTCGATCTTATCATCGAAAATAAAAACTATTTTGAGGTTAAAAACAATAAAGATCAAATTTTGCCCATGCTTAGATTTACAAATTCTTACGATGGAAGTGAGAAAACAACCGGACATTTTGGTTTTTATCTAAAAGTATGCGCTAAGGGATTACATGTGGCTGATACTTCTGTGGCCTTTTCCGTTAGACATACCCGAAATAATACAGAGCTGGTCATGCCAAAACTGAGTGATCTTTTTGAAAAGTTTTTAGAGAATGAGTACTATAGTATTATTACAAATTTTTGCAAACTTCAGACCGTAAAACTTCTGGATACTAAGCAATTCGTAATGGATATTTTAAAACAGATAAACTTGTTTAAATATGAGTGTAGCGATAAAAATCCGTCACCTTCTAAAAAGTCCAGAGAAGTACTCGAAATTATAGATCAGGAATCTTTGTTGCTTGACGAAGCGCCTAATCTTTGGCTGGGCTATAATGCATTCAACCGTGTATTGCATACAACGCTTAAAAAAAGTTTTCAAAGGCAAAAGCAGTTAGATCAAAAGCTATTCAATACCGTATTAGAGATGTTATAGTCTTTAAAAGGTTTATCCAGTACCTTAAACTGGATTTTTTAATTCAAGCCTTTATCATAAACCCGCCTTAGTGACTATCGCAACGAAAAACAACTGAATAATATTGTAAGCTTCCCCTAATTAGAACTGCCTGATTGTCTAAAATTACTGTTTTTCATAGTTCTGGCGGTACCGCCAGAACTATGAAATTCTGCATAGGCTACAGGTGCCATTTTTCCTAAGGCATCATGTGGCCGGACGTTATTATAATCTTCCATCCAAGTTTGGGTTTGTTCCCTGACTTGGTTTAGATCTTCAAAGATATACTTATTGAGTACTCCTCTTCGGTAACTTCCATTAAAGCGTTCAATAAATGCATTTTGTGTCGGCTTTCCGGGTTGGATATACTGAAAAATGATGCCTTGCATCTGACCCCACTCCGATGCGATCTTAGCTACAAATTCAGGACCATTATCCATCCTTATTTTTTGAGGTTTTCCCCTGCGATTAATTAAATGGTTTAATACCCAAATGACACGCTTGCTGGGCAATGAAAAATCAATTTCTATATGTAATGCTTCCCGGTTATAATCATCAATAACCGTTAGGCCGCGGAAGCGTCTTTTATTCTCTAAAACATCAGTAA
>NZ_JAKHSK010000077.1 GCF_023499215.1 Zunongwangia pacifica | reverse complement strand
TGCTTCAACAGACGCAACGGTGACAGGGACAGAGATGACTATTTTGACAAAGAACTTTATGACCAACGCTATGTCATCGAGCGTACCAATGCCTGGATGGACAGTTTCCGGTCGTTACTAACTACCGTGGCAAGCTGGAAAGGGTTTAACTATCTTGCTTTTATTGTATTAGCCTTGAAAAAGTTCAAACCCTTCAAAAAGGAAAAAGTTTAAACGAGTTCATTATTTTCCAAGTACTCCAATCTCCTTTTATAAGTCGAGCTTCCTGTAAAGTAAGATCAGTTTCGCCATATCGAAAACTTTTTCTACTTCCTATATTTCCTTTGAAATTCATTTCTCTCAAATTGTATTCGGATAAAGCATCTTTCCAAGCTTTCCAATAATTACCATTTCTTAAAATCCCCATTGCTAATCTGTCTATATTTCCATCATAATAATGAAATCCAATCTGAATATTTCCGTTTGTAGGAGAGGTGCCTGAAACACCCCTAATATCCGGGGTTCCCTCTACACCAAAACTATTTATTGAGGTTTGTATGCTTTTGCTATAAATACTCATATTTGAGACCAAGCTACAATAGTTATTATAATATTTCAATGCAATATTGTTGTTACCTTGTTGTTTGTCTTCTTCATATGCGATAAGATATCCTTCTCCCCATTTTATAATGTCTCCTTGATGAGCATCATGGTCTAATTCTATTATATGGATCCAATTGAATAAATCATTTGAGCCAGCTAATTGTAGATTATAATTATCATTTGATGTTCCTATATGGTAAACTCCTAAATATTTAAAATGATTATTGGAAGTTTCATTAGTTTTGACAATTTTGAGAACATCCATACTTTTTCCTTTGTTATCTTTCAGTTTAAATTTATAGGGAGAAATAATTTTGGATAATTTACCATCGCTATAATTAATCAATGAATTATACTCTATTGGTAAATACCAACTATATCCCAGTTGAACTAGTTTTTCCGTAGGTAATTTTTTAAGATCTCTTTTATTTTGATTTTGTAAATATTTTGCATTTTCCACAATTATAGTATTCCTAAGCTCCTCAAAACTCATATGTCGCAATTCCGAGGGTTTACGAATGGATGCTTTTTTTAATAAAGTATATAACAGACTATAATTAGATAATTCCAAATTAGACATTGCTTGTAAATCGGAGATACTTTCAGAAGTTTTAATGTTAAGTTCTACTATTAATGTGTTTCTAATATCGTCATCTGACATATCAACAATAGAATTAAAATCTCTCCATTGCGTATTTAAGATTGCCGGTATGAGAATTTCCTCATTATTTGTAGAGCTTATTTTTTCTTGCCGACTGGATGCAGCAAATAGAGATGTCTCAGAATTAGGATTCTTTTCATCTAGTTCAAAATCTTCCTGACAACTAATAAAAGTTAGAAAAAAAGTGAATAGTAAAATACTTAAAATTCTCATACCGTTGTTCTTTAAAGTATTATCTTTAATTATGAAGTATCTTGAAATTCGATGATATACTGCCTGAGAACTTTTTATATTTCATTTTAAGATATAAAATCACTCTTACCAATACGTTTTTTTTAATCTTTTTGAGCTCTCTTTGGTTTATACGAAGTTCAATTAAGGAGTTTGAATATTGATTTCTGAAATAATTGATTTTACACTTGAAGCCTTCAAAATATTCCATATTATCATATATAAAATGAAATCGATTTTCGATTATTCGCCCCACATTTTCGTAAGATAAATGCTTGGCGATATCTTGTTTTGCAATCTTTCCTTTTTGAAATGCCAATTGTGGATTTGAAAATACCTCTACTATACAATTAACAGAATTTTCTTGAAGTGGGTTTCCCCAAATTGTGCTTTGATCAAAATGATTATCGATAATATCATTTGTTTTAACAATAGTCTCTACTAAAAAACTATTCGAAGAAGTCATAAATTCTGTGTTTCCCGAATAATTGGTGGCGATTACTGGTTTTCCATATGCCATCGCTTCAGCTAAAGTGAGTCCGAAACCTTCAGCATGATGCAACGAGATATAACAATCACATTCCTGTATTAATTTCTCCAATTCTTTTCGATCTATATATTCATCGATAATTTTTATATTTTCCGAATCCTCTATTAGTTCCATCAATCTTTGATAGTCTTTTTTATGATGATGGGAGTTGGAAGTTTTTAAAACTAACTCAATTTGGTGATTGACTAGTTTACTCGCTTTTTTGAAAACTTCAATTAAAAAATAAGGGTTTTTTCGTAAAGCTGAGCTATTGAAATCAAAAACGAATAGAAAACTAAATTTTTCTTCATTATAAATAGACAACTCATTTTTATTGAATTCATTACGTGTAATAACTTCTATCGGATGCGGTACTACCGTAATTTCACCTAGAAAGAATTTTGAGAAAATGGACTTACAATATCCTGAGGCTGTCCATATTTCATCAAATAAATTAATAGTAGAATGATATTTTTCTGGTACAATCTCTGATTCCCAGACCAGGTAAAGTAAATTGTATTTATTTTGAAAAAAATCGAAAGGTACACTATGAACCACTTCGTTTACTTCATGAAGCGAAATTTGAAAAAGATTGCATTCGTAAGCCAGTTCATTCATATTGCTCTTGGCTATTGTTTTATAATCGTAGACTTTAAAAGGAATATTGGTTTGTTCTAAGGCTTTTATATTTAATCGTAATGCTTTCCCTAAACCAAAGTTTCCATTTACATGTCCAATCACATTTATTCCTTTCATATTATATTCTCGTAGGTTCGTTAATTATCTTGATAGCCCGATCAAATTTATCTACTATTTTATCCCACGTATAGTTTTGTTGAATATATGTTTTTGCATTTTCTGCGTGCACATTTAAATCATCAGTAGACATATTAGTTACGGCATCAAGAGTTCTAAATAAATCATGATTGGAATGATAAAAGAATCCGGAATTACTATTTATAATATGATTTTTTAAAACTTCGCAATCGCCATTTGAAATGACAATTTTGCCACAACTCATAGCCTCCAGAGCAACCATAGACAAACTTTCGAATTTTGAAGGAATGATAAGGGCTTTCGCGTTACTTAACAGATTAATTTTATAATCTTCATCTACAAAACCAGTAAATAGAATATCACTGGTAGGTTGCAGTTCGGTATGATTTTTTCCTACAAAAATCAGTTTAAGATCGGAAGAGTTTTTCTCTTTGTATTCTAAAAATTGCTGATATAGAATATGGCAATTTTTACCTGAATCTATTCTTCCAATATATAAGAAATAATCTCCATTTATATTTGATTTAATTCCATCGCTTGGCTCATCTATGATGGAGTCGATACCAATACCTGCAACATCAGAATATGGCGTTAGATTTTTAAAAGTTGATTCAACCAATTTTTTTTCAGAAAGCGTATTGTACATTATAAACCTAGCAGATTCGAAAACACTCTTATAGGTTATAGCAAATAATTCAGGTTCATTATGAGCGGTTGGAATAAAAATACTTTTTTCCTTAACTTCTTTCATTCCAACAGCAGTTGGATAATATAAATACGTAAAAAAAATAAAAGCATTGTATTGCTCTTTATTATTCTGTAAATACGTAATCATATCTGGACAATAAGGTCCTTGGGCATTGAGCCAATTTTCACTTTGCTTTGAGCTAGCGCTAATTAGATTAAATCTTTTATCCAAATAGTTTATAAAAGAATATTTATTTAATAAACTTTCGTATTTCGTATTTTTTAAAATTTTTCTTCTAAACTTTCTTAATTTATCGTGTTGTCTACCGTAATCTGTTTTAAATCTCTTAACGGTGACATCATTGATAGTTTCTCTATTATTTTTATAATAATTATCCCAAGAGACATAATCTACCGATTTTGTTGTTAGCACGGTAACATCGTATTTTTTCTTGAGCTGTTCTGCTAGAATTCTAGCATGGTATTCTGCTCCGCCGTTTACTTCAATACCATATCGTTGGACGATTATTGCAATTTTTGACATTATGAATTTTAATGATTATAGTGAAAAACCAATAGAAAGGATTTTTAACGAATAGATAATCTTAGTTCATAAAAAATATCATTTAAGAATTTTAAGACTTACCCATTTTTTTAATATTCGAACCTAATAATATTGTAATGCACAAACCACCAAAAGGTTGCTTAAGAAAAAGCAAAAAATTTATATTTTCCTCGAATTTAACATATATAGAGTTTTGAAAATTTTGCTAAAGAACTCGTTTAAACTTTTTCCTTTTTGAAGGGTTTGAACTTTTTCAAGGCTAATACAATAAAAGCAAGATAGTTAAACCCTGTCCAGCTTGCCACGGTAGTATCAAACCTGTTTACTAACGACCGGAAACTGTCCATCCAGGCATTGGTACGCTCGATGACATAGCGTTGGTCATAAAGTTCTTTGTCAAAATAGTCATCTCT
>NZ_JAKHSK010000076.1 GCF_023499215.1 Zunongwangia pacifica | reverse complement strand
CCTACTAATACCGTAATGAATAAGTTCTTTTGTGATAGCTCGTTTATGGCAGGGCTTTAAAGCTTTCCTGCCTGCCGGCTGGCAGGTTTTCAATAATCTCTTTGGCCATCTGATGATCCAGTGATAGATTGGCGCACATTTTTTTAAGCCTTCGATTTTCTTGATCTAGGTACTTTAAACGCTTGAATTCTTTACCGTTCATCCAGCCGCCATAGCGTTCCTGCCACTTGTAAAAGCAGCTGTGCTGATTTTGTACTCTCGGCTGATCTCTGCGGCCGTTTTACCGTTATCAAATTCCTTTAAAATCTTTGCGATTTGCTAAGGTGAATATTTACCCTTCTTCATAATTACTGTTTAAAATTAAGCAAAATAGTATACTTTTAAACAGTTCGATTTTAAGGGAAGCTTATAATTCAGCATCTATTCCCTATAAAGAAAGTTTCCACTTTGACCGTTCCAGTAACTCGCAATATCATTCATCAAATTACTATTTCCACTCGTTATTATATAGTGAGACTTTAGTGTTATTGTTTTTTTCTCGTAGTCTATATAAATTCCAAAATCCCTAACGTCATAATCCACAAATATTAATGTATTATTTCCTGCATACATATGGCGTTTTTTCAAATAACACTATAAGAATAAAATATTAAGGTATAACCATTTTGACTTTTTTGAAATTGATATTTTTTTTTGTAACCTGTATTCTTTTTATATAAAAGAATATTGAAGTCACAATCTTCAAAAATTTCGACACTTTTCGTTACTTCTTCATTGTCGTTAAAATCTTCTGATGAATAAAATAGCCAAGATTCCTCATCCCATATATAATTCTCATCTTCAAACCTATAGTCAGAATTATAACCCTCTAAAGGAAATGAAATATGTTTCATTCTAAAAATAGAATCCTGCATAAAATTGTTAACAAAGGATTTTATCTCCAAATCACAATTAACCAAATTAGAAGGTCTTTTATTTACTATTGTCGGTTTCTTTGACTTTTCGATATTCAAGCAAGAAGCAAAAATAAAAATAGAAAATAAAAAATTAATCTTTATTAGAGTTTTAACCATAACATTATATTAATTATTACAATCCTTACAGGGATTGGGCTCAGGAGTTATTACCGGAGGTGGTGTGAAAATTGTAGGGTCGGGATTGATTGGCGGCAAATTTGGAATTATAGGAGGCGTATTTACCAAATCAACACCACTAGGTAAGATCGTACCTACGGAAGATACTGACTCCCTTTCAGTATTATTGTCATTTTCCTCATTACTATTCGAACTTCGTCCATAAGAAGCTAATTTCACCCAAAAAAGGAGCCATTCTATTTTGTTTGAAGTCTGGAAATTTGGTATTTCTGGTCCATGTAACATATAATCTAAATCATGTATACTCTCAGGGTTAATTTTATTAGATTTTTTAAAAATTCCTACGTAAGAATCTGATTTTATGATTTCAAAATGTAGGTGAGGGCCAGTACTTCCTCCTGTATTACCCGAAGTAGCAATTGATTGACCGTTGGAAACTTCGTCATTTAAAACAACTATTGTTCCACTTTTTTCTAAATGCCCATATAGGGTATAATAACCATTTGTATGCTTCAATACAATATACCTACCATATCCATCTGGATCCCATCCAATTTTAACAACCTTACCCCTCGCAGCAGCCTTCACTGAACTACCAATCGGCGCTGTTAAATCAATTCCATCATGACCTTTGTATTTACCGCTAATGGGATGTTGCCTTACTCCATACCTACTTGATATCCTTGTATAATATATTATAAACGGTAAGGGTATTCTACCTTCATCATCAATAAAGAATATTGGATTATCAAAAGCATAATTGTATGGTGAATGTCTTCTCATCTGTTCCGCCAACGGGTCAATATTCATCCATCTACCAATTGCTGCATTATAGTTCCTTGCCCCAAAATCCAACCATTCTAATCCCTTTTCATTCTGTTCTTCTTTACCATTAAAACCGTATTGATGGTTGCTAAAATTATCAGAACGGGGATTGCTCTGCGCATATTGTTGCTGTAACCCAAAAGGGTAATAATGATGCTGTTCTTCTATACGTAAACTCGGCGATGTGGGCGTACCAATATTCCTATAGGACAGGCGTATATTCCCCAAGTGATCCTTATACTGGTACACATATTTGTAAACACTTCCTGCTTTCTCCACATAACCTTCAGGAGTATTGAAAAATTCAAGGGTTGTCGTATTATTCACTTTTTTATAAACGTAATTTCCTGCATACTCGGTAACGATATTCCCAGGGGCGGTCTTCTTAAGCTTTACCCCCATCGCATCGTAAATATACGAAATTGTCCCTGTACCATCACCTCGATCTGTACTGATTGTTACAGACTCCGGTAAGTTTAAGTGATTGTAGATAAAACCATTAGTTAAACTGGTAATACCTTTATTGGTGTCTGTCTTAAGATTCCCGTTAATGTCATAGCTATAGTCGTTGCCGGTGTCTGTTGTGCTACCTGCTATATCATCTTTAAAACCATAGGTATCAGTTGTTGAACGGTCATCGACTTTTAACAGCTTATTACTATTAGAGGAATAGGTATAGTACAATTTATCCATCTCACCAAAAGAGGTTGCCCCGCTATTAAGCTGTCCATTACGGGAAAGATAGGTGATGTTCCCGTTCTTATCGTAGATGGAACTATTCAGATTGTATCGTGCTGATTCACTACTTATTGCATCTTTAATACGGTTTAAGGCATCGTAACCATAAGAATACCATCTAAGGGCATTGTCATTTGAAGTGCGCCACTCGGTCTCTGAAATATTGCCATTGTAAAGCGGTGTGGCCCCATGGTCCGCCGTATTGTAATTCAACTTAAAGGCAAAGAGTTTGTTCCCTAAACTATTGGGATCATTGATCCTTTTGAGCCACCCGCGGATGTTATAAGCATAATCTACTGTTTGAAGTGGGGCCGTGGGGGTATTGCCCACTTTCTTCTTCTTAAGCTGCCCCAATCCATCGTATTCGTTGAAAGCAATCAGTTCTTCTCCCTGGCTATTGATCTTTTGGGTCTGTTGGGTCAGCCTGCCCATATGATCGTATTCAAACTTATCGACTGTGGTGATAGTGGGTTGATTAGTCTTGGTATGTACTGTCGTACTCTCTTCCACTTGTCCCAAGAAATCAAGCTTGTTTTTGATCACATCGCTGCTTTGCAGATAGGGGTTCTCTGTTTTGCTATAGATTACCCTGCCTTTCTTATCATACCCCATAACCGTGGTGATCCAACTACTGGTGGTCAGTACCCGTACTTTTGATCCGGTGGCCAGGCCTTTGGTCTTTATCCTGGTGCTGGTCGCATTATTATAGTTTTCTACCGGAATACTATACACGCTTTGTGGCAGGCTGCTGCCATAAAAACGGTAATCGTCATAATAGTTCACCGTGTACAAAGTGACATCGTTGGCTTGATCACTTAAATCGGGATAGGCATTATCGGTATAATAAAACGTGCCCCCTCCATAATTTAATGCGGTGTTAGAGGTTTTCTCGTACTGATCGTTTTCTGCATCTGCAGCGGCCTGGTGATCGCCACGGCTAAGGTCACTTTTAAAAAGTCCGGTGTAGACTACCCTACCAAAGGCATCATACTTGGTAAACAGCCATTCCTTTGTAGGTTTGTCCGCCTGAAGAGCATCCTGCGTCAGGATGGGTTGATCCAGTTTGTTATAAACAATCCTCTCCCAGCCCTTGCCCGGGAGTTTCTTTTCGATAAGACGGTTACGGTGATCATAGCGGTATTGATAGCACAGTTCGCTTAACGGACTATTATCAGTCCCACCCGTAGAAGCCTCATCAATAGAAGCCCTAAAGGTACTACCCGATTGGGCGTGAAAGCCCGGCTGCAAAACAATAACATCACTGGAGGTAAGCTCCAGGGTTTCCCCGTTACCCACCACTGCCTGGGAATAGACGGCATCGCTTCCTGTTGTAGATCCTCCTGATGAAGAGCCTTCCAATAAGTCATTCAGGCTTAGTACTGATGCTTTTGGCGGAAGGACATAGGTCAGGTTCCCATAATCATCATATACATAATACGTATCATGGGCAACAACACTCTCTCCAGAACCAATATTTCCATCCATATTCTTATCCGCAGGGCCATAAGTCCGCTTTAAGACCACACGGCCCTGTTTATCTTTAAATTCTTCCACCGTATGCAACTTTCCACTGCTCCAGTTCTCATCCTTGACCACGGTCTTATACAGTTCGCCCGGATCATAATACCCAGAGAGTAACAGACCCGGCTCATAACTGCTGCTTAAGCTTACCTCATACAACCGTACTTCACTGCCGGTATTGGTTTGGTAATCGAATTTTATCGTATGGTCACTATCGCTGGTTTTATTCACACGCCAGGATTTGCCCGGTGCCCCCTGTTCCAATACACGGCTTAACGGAGAGGATTCCAAATGCTTCTCTGAATACACCGGCAGGCCGTCCACCTGGCTTGTGCTGTTGGTCATCCCGCTAAAGTCCTCCTCATAACGCGAATGGTAATAGTTCTCCAGATCCACCAGTACACCACTGCTGCGGTACGTCCCGGCAGTACTACTGCCTTCCACATAGGGCAAATACTCCTTATCCTGGCGGCCATAGGCATCGTAACCGATATGGGTAATGATATCTTTTGTTCCTCCAGACTGCTTGATCCCGATCTGTTGCATGGGACGGCCAAGGCCATCAAAATAGGTGATCGATTCGGTCGCTTTGGCCGGGGTGACCTGGCTGTGGCTTAAGGAAGTGCTATAGGGCTGACGGTACGTTCGCGTATATACATAGTTCTCATCACTAAAAGCACCGCCACCGCCGCCACCGCTGGAAG
>NZ_JAKHSK010000075.1 GCF_023499215.1 Zunongwangia pacifica | reverse complement strand
TGTAGCAGAAGAACGTGACAAACAAATAGCCGTTGAAACATTAGAGCGGATTATTAAAAAAATCAAAGAATATTAAAACCACTATACCATGAAAAAGCTATTTCTTATATTCATGATCATCTGTAGGTGAAGGATTATCTGATGTAAAACAATGTTCAACTTTATCTAGCATCTAGAGAAAATAGCACTTATATATGGAACAAGCTTAAGAAACGGGGGATCGTTCATCGGCAAGCAAGTGCCCCCTGTGATTATAGTGAACGCTAAGTTGAGACATTCCCATAAGCAACAGAACAGTAGCGATAAATTGTTTTTACAATTCTTCTTTTTAAGTTCCTTTTATAATGTTAATGCTTAAAAAAGCGGATAAGCAACTATGGTACTTTCATCGCTTCCTATTGGGTTTTTGTATAGGGTATTAAGTACATTCCAAAAATTACCGTTGATTCCAAAATTTCCCGAATTATTAAAATTGTCATATCCATCAAAATTGGAGCCTAGACCCAAAGCATATCCTAGCTTATTGATAATCATTTCTATTTCGTCTTCATTATCACTAAAAGAACATTCCATTGTATCCAGACGTACCAAAATAAGACCATTCATACTCCCTGAAGCCTCATAATATGCTTTTTTGACAATTTCACCCTGTACGGAAAAAAAACCTCCAGATTCATTTACCGTTGTGCCAATCACCCCTCCGTCTACATCAAATAATGGGTTTCCATCCAATATGTTACAAATAGCTGTACCTTCAGAATTATAGAGCAACCAGTCTTCTTCTGACAAGATTCCAATAACATTATCACCAGCATCAAAAATATAAGATGTATCCTCTAATATATTACCTACAACATTACCTTCAGAATCATAAGCCTGTCCCAATACGGGATAATCATAACCAATAATATTGCCATCACCATCATATTCCAGCTCAAAATCTTCATAGAAATATTCTGTTTCGTATTTGAAAGAAACATCGCCGCAACCATAACTATTATCAAATTGAGAACTATAAGCATTGGTTTCTTCTTCTGCAGCAAAGATAATACCCCTTGCAATAACTTCATCGGGCGTGTTGGCTATGCTCGTACGGTCAAATAGAGTCATATCCAATCGTTCTTCAATAAGGTTTAGCGCTTCCGACACTAATGAAAGTCCATTGATTTTTACCGGAATGAACCCCTGCTCCTCAATATCCCATCTTTTTAGTTTCCCATCCGTTAAACTGGCCAAACCACATTCACTCTCATAGTCAGGTACGGCATTCCAAGGAAAAACTGTGGAATTTAAATTGGTTTTACGAAGATTTTCTATTATCCCAGAATTATCTACTATGGGACCAGGTGCGCTACCTCCACCGTTGTCATCTTCATTTCCACTATCACCACCACACGAACTAAGGGAAAAAGCAAATACTACAATATAACACCACAAGCTATTTCTAACAAACCAGTTTACTGAAAAAAACTTTTTACTTTGGGTTTTTATAGTTCTCATAATCAGCTGTTTTTAATTTTATACCAAAAAGAAATATACCAAATATAGATAAAAAAGGAATGATTTTTTTTAATGAAAAGAAAATTAACAATCAATTAAAATTGGTAAATTGACTATGTGTTATATGTTCAACGTAAATTGGTATTCCTGGCTAAATTTTTATTTAATTCGAGCCAATAGAAATATTTAATCCCTTCCTGAACTACATCTATTTCACTAAGGTTCCAACGGTTACAAAAAGGTTCCAGCCAAAAGTTGGACTTGTAGCACCCTGCCTGCCTTCGTTTCTTTGCTATCGAGATTAATGTAAACGACCCGACATTAAATGCCGAGTTGAATTGTAAAACGATAAAATGAGAGGCGTATGTTTACCCAGATTTCATGGACAGACTACCTGTTGGCAGTCTCCATACTACTAGCTATTTATTATTTATTTGTTGGGGTACGTTATTTTTCCGGTGACCTCAAAGCCCTGTTAACAGGAAAACGAAAACTTACCTTAAAGCCATCTGGTTTTCCGCAAAATGAACCCTTGCAAAATGAAGCTTCAGAAGATATTTCGGTAACTACGGATGAAGATACCGATGACGAATTTGCCGAAGTAGAACACCTGATCGAAAAGGTCCAAACGGTCATTACAGATGCGCTTGGCAAACAACTGGTCAAAGAAGAATTCAAACACTACCTGCGACTGGTCTTAAAAGATTACCCAAACGTAAAAACATCCGGGCTTCGCCCTTCAGTCAATGAACTGATTGTATCGGAGTGCGAAAAACAAGGGATTGTGGCCTTCAATGAAGAAGAAGTGGATGCATTGTGGAGTGAAGAACGGCAATAATCCCGGCGGAACGTCTTTTCCTGCCCAACCCCGAGCCGAAGGGCAAAAATGATTGAAAAAGATGTGTAAGTGACAGCGAAAGCGTTCCGCTTTTTTTAAAAAAATTTAAGTGTAACCTAAATATGATGAATGATGAAAATGTGCAGCAAGAAAACAACAACGTTTAACCAAAAAAAGGTGATCTCCATTTGTGCCGTTATGGCGTTACTGGCTATCCAATACAGTGCTTATGCACAGGATGGTATTGAGGGGATCAACGAAGCAAACACCAAAGTACGCAGCTACTTTGCCGCAGGTACCAACCTTATGTATGCCGTGGGAGCAATTCTCGGCTTAATTGGAGCGGTAAAGGTGTATCAAAAATGGAACAATGGCGATCAGGACACCGGCAAAGTGGCTGCCGCCTGGTTTGGCAGTTGTATTTTCCTGGTGGTCGTGGCTACCGTGATCCAGTCGTTCTTCGGTATCTAAAATTCCTGAAGTATGCAGACACTACTAAAAGAAAAGTTGTGGGCGTTTATCGTCCACAACAATCCTGAATTGATGTTCAATTTGCAGGAAGACTATTCGGTGACCAACTATCTGGATGCAAAAGTAAAGGACATTATGCCTTTGGCGGAACAATTACTTTCTGAAAACCGACCCGTGTATGTTGTGGAAGAATTATGCCTGGAGCAGATGACTGAAGAACTTAAACCTTCCCGTTACCACTACCTCCTTTCCATACTTGAGGAAGAATTTACTGCCGACTATGAGCGGTTACGGGAAAGCGGGACGCTCACCTATGAAGTCGTCAACCTGATTGCTTACTGCAAAGACATTTTTGACGGATACGGATTTAATACAGCAAATGAAGAGGACAGGCAGCTACGATACACTGTCATCGGACAGGTACACGAGTATCTGAGTTAACTACCAATACGAAAAAGCCCGCCATCAGGAAAAGGTGACGGCTTTACAGCCATAAAGGAATTGTGAGAATGAAAAATGTGTGGATATGGCTTACAATATTTCAGAAAAACTACAGGACAATATCAGGGCGATCCGAATCGCCCTGAGCCATCAAGACGGAAAAGAACTAAATTCTGATGAGGTCTCCAACCTGAAAAAATTTTCAGGTTTTGGAGGGATCAAGGCTATCCTATACCCTTATGGTACGCAGGAAGAATGGTCAGCCAATGGGGCTACCAAAGAAGACCTGAAACACCATGCAGGTATTATGGAGCTTCATGAGCTGCTAAAGGAAAATTACAGCGAAACTCAATATAGGGAAATCATTTCTTCTTTACGTAATAGTGTGCTGACCGCCTTTTATACCCCAAAAGTAGTTCCCGTAACTTTATATACTGTCCTTGCAGCCCAAAACCTGCAACCCAAACGATTGTACGAACCTTCAGCAGGTTCCGGTGTTTTTATCAGTGAAGCTGTAAAGGCTTTTCCTGAATTGGAACAAATCACTGCCGTAGAGAAAGATACCCTTTCCGGACTGGTACTCTCTGCTATCAACGGTACACTGCCTGTTCCGGCAGAAACCTATATCACAGGTTTTGAAGAAGCTCCGGTAACCGAAAATTCCAGCTATGACCTTATCGTCAGCAATATCCCGTTCGGTAACTTTTCGGTCTATGACCAGGCGTATCCCGATAAAGCACTCTCCGGAAAAATACACAATTACTTTTTCGCCAAAGGCTTGGACAAACTGGCTGATGGCGGTCTTATGGCTTATATTACCACGGATGCTTTCCTAAATAGCCCATCCAATCAAAAAGCGAGGGAATACCTATTCGGTAAATCTGATTTTATAAGCCTGTCCGTTATGCCCGACAACCTGATGAAGGATACCGGCAATACCGAAGCTCCCAATCATTTGCTGATTGTTCAAAAGAATGCAACAAAAGAGAACCTATCCGAAGAAGAAGTCTTACTGATAACTACCGTATCATTAGAGAATGAATACGGAACCTACCCTAGCAATAGCTATATCCAACAGCATCGGGATATCATTACGGGCAATACCCTCCAACCGGGTAAAAATCAATATGGACAGGCACACGAAACCGTATGGCAGCAAGGCGACCTCAATGCCATTCGTGAAAAACTTGGACAGACAATCACCGAAGGTTTTAATACCCGTTTGAATCGGGAGCGTTATTTCCAAAGTCAATCATTACCAAAAGAAAAACAGGAATTTGGTGACAGGAAGCTCACTTATCTTCCGATGCCCGAGAATAAAGCAGAAACCGTTTCGGTGCAGTTAGGGCTTTTTGATACTGCTCCGACAGAACAGATTAACCAGGCAATAGCCTATATCAATCCTTTGGATGCCACCGTCGTTCGAAAAGAAAGTGCACGGATGATCAGTACCATTCGTACTACTGATAAGCCTACGCACGAGAGTATTGTACTCTTGGCAGCCAAACAACAAAAATCAAATCGTTACCTGTATAAACTGTATTCCAACGTTAAGGAGATCGATCATTTCTCTGCCAACTGGATGGATGCACGCTTATTAAGGCATGAACTGCAAAACCTGTCCGGGGAGTTACAAGGGTTTGCCCATGCATTTACCTATGAGGGCGACCAAACCTTAGAAGGAA
>NZ_JAKHSK010000074.1 GCF_023499215.1 Zunongwangia pacifica | reverse complement strand
CGCCCGACAGGATTGCTCACTATCAAAATGAGCTGTAAAAGTGAAGATATTCATTATATTGAATTTGAGGTGAATATAATCAAAATTAAAAAATTATGAGTATTTACGGATAATCAAAAATGAAAAAAATAATTACTATTACAGCTATACTATTTGTATGTAAATTCACTATTGCCCAAAGTATATTTGATTATAAAGGATTTCCCTTAGATGAAGTTAAATATTATTATTTGTCAGCTGAAAACAAAACCTTACTTACAAATGAAACTGAAATTTTTAGTGATGTTAAGCAATTTACATGTGATATATCTTATTATGAAGATCATATAAAAATCTTACTGAAGATTTACAAAGTCAATTCATAGATCACTTAGGCTCTAGAATGATTACCACACTTGAAGTCCATGTTCATTATTTTAAAAGTTTGAGAGAAGCTAAAATTCAGCATAGAAAAGAATATAATATCGGTAATAAAATACTCGATAGAAAATTTATTTACTACTGCAAAGAAGAATAAATTCTAATATTTTAAACTTTCCCCCTCAACTTATCCATATCATTTGAAATTTTAGAATCAATCACTCGTGCATAAATTTGAGTGGTTGATAATTTAGTATGCCCTAAAAGCTTGGAGACCGTTTCGATGGGTACACCATTAGCTAAAGTTACCGTCGTCGCAAAAGTATGCCTTGCCGCATGAAAACTAAGCTGTTTATTAATTTTGACGGCTTTGGTAATCTCTCTTAAGTATTGATTTGTTTTTTGGTTGGAATACACCGGAAGCAAGATATCACTATTATTTACTCGTGGATGCTCTTTATATTTTTCTAAGATGCGTTCAGCTTCTTCCAGCAGTGGGATTCTAAGCAGTGTGTTTGTTTTCATTCGCCTTGTATAAATCCATTTTTTACCATCAATTCCGATTTGAATATGCTTTTTCTTTAGTTCGAGTACATCACCATAAGGCAAACCGGTATAGCAGCAAAACACAAAAATATCACGGTTAATGCTAAGTGTATAGCGTTTGAACTTCTTTTCCTTGATCTTTTGTAATTCTGCTTTTGATAAATACACCATATCAACATGCTGAAAGCGAAGTTTAAACCGTTTGGTCGGGTTCTTTTCAATCCAATCCAGATCTTCAGCAAGGCGCATAAGCTTTTTAAAGCGCTCCATATGTTTCATTACGCCATTGTTACTTAAAGATGATAAATCACGCAGAAATCACTCGAAACCTAGCGTAAATTGGTAATCAATTTGTCTTAAATAAAGATCTGAGATGTTACGTTTTTCTCTTAGGTAATTTTTTAGATAGGTTTCTGTAGTGGTATAATTCTTTAATGTTCCATATTTCAAAACACCTTTCATTTTAGTGGAATGGTAGTCCAGTAATTGTGTTAAGGTGTAGTGTTTTTTATCAATGCCCAGGTATCGTGACTTTACTGCACTGGCGGTAATCACCTGATCTTCTTTTTGCAGGCTGTCATATGCTCTATATAATAGTGCCTTGGTATCGTCTATTTTTTTATTGAGTTGCTGACTTTCCATACTGCTGCCATTTAGCTTGCAGGCTGATTGATTCCAACGGCTTACTTCCAAGCTACGTTTTAGGCTCATTTCAATATAAATGCCATTAACTGATATTCGGGCATAAAGGAGGGCTTCTTCCGGCTTGTTTTTTTTCTTGCGGATGAAAAAAGAAATCATAAATGTTTGAGTGGTACGCATCGTTTTGTTTGTTAAATGAAACAATAATTAAGGGTTGAAAGCCAAAACGATCAATATTTACTAAGGGTCACGGGGCTAATCAAGATACAAAAAATAAGCTCACGATTAACTCACGAAAAAGACCAAAACTCACGAATAACTCACATTATAGCTGGTGAAGTTTGATAGAATTTAACGCATTAAAAAAGGGTAACTAAATGAAAACCATATAATTACCCTTAATTAACCAAAATTTGGTAGTTTAAAAAGTCGGGATGACAGGCCGCAACCCATCTCTCATATACCTTGTAAATCGGGAGGTTTCAAAATTAAATTTCAAAAGGTCACCGAATCGGGATCATTTTTTCAAAATTAATTGACTTGTTTCGTCAATTTCACGGATTACTAAAATAAAAAATTAAATTTTCTTAATGGAACAAATCATAAATTATTCCGCTGTATTATTTCATCTTGTAATACAACTGCAATATCATTATTTTAAAGCTTTGGGAATATTTTTTTAATTGAACACTATCTCAGAAACTAAGTTTACTATACATATCCATAATTTCACCGGTCACAAAACTTTTAAGACCAATGATTTTATTTTCCCTATTATTATATTCTACTTCCACAAAAAACCTGAAAAGCGCTTAAACAACAAATCGGGAATTCCCCTCTATAACCATTACCAAGAAATCCCCTTGGCTAAATAATAAATCGTATTGCTCATGATCTGATAATAGTTTATATTGGTAAAGCGTCAAAACCTTCATAATCAAAAATCTATTAATAAAAGTAATGAAGCATGTTAATATCTGTTGCTATTAGCAAAATTTTCTAGCATTAATACAAATCCAGGAGTGTAATGATTTGGTTATAATAAGCTATTTACGCATATATTCCTGCCATTGTACAATCAGATATTTATTTTTACCTGATTTTTTTAGATCTAGAAAACCATAATCATAAACAAAAAAGTATACATCCCCTCTGGAATTTTTCCAATAATGAGTGAAAAAACCGGGATTAAAACCGTCGTTTAGGAGTGCTGATTTCCTTACCGTAGTATACCCTTTGTAATTATAGGTTTTTAAAATCTTTCGGTTTATTTTTAGTTGACGATCGATCTCGAGATAAAAAGCCTCTGTTTTTTGTCGTGTTTCATACTGGTGAACGGATTTACATTTGGTCGAACAAAATTTCTTATCCGACCTACCAATAATACGTGATTCACAAACCGGGCACCTCTTCATAACAATAAACGTATATTATACGACTAATATACCGCTAATATTTTTAAAATGCTGTAATATTGAACAATGGGTTCGATTAAAAATATTACACTGTATAATCTGATGATCAATAATCAGAAGGTGATTGGTATCAGGTTCGCTCCAGATAAGGTTATACAGGCACTTATAAAAAGTCTGGATAGCCCAAAATGGAGCCCTAAGTACCATTTGGTCTATATTCCCAATAGCAAAAAAAATCTGGCACAATTGAATAATACGTTTAAAGGAGTTGCCTGGATCAATTATAATCGTTTCTTAACCAACAGGCCTATAAAACCCGGTAATGAAAAGGTAGATGCGGATTGGTTTCGTCACAGAAGCCTTCCCGATAATTATCGCCGTTGTCCTGAAGATTACCTGCTTAAATTAGAACTGAAACGTTATGCCGTAAATACAGTACGAACCTATGTGACTTTTTTTGAACAGTTTATCAATTGCTATCCAGATAAAGACCCATATACACTAAATGAAACGCATATACGCGCTTACCTGCAAAGGCTCATTCGCCAGGAAAAATCAAGCTCCTATCTCAACCAGGCCATCAATGCTATAAAATTTTATTATGAAGTGGTATTGGGTATGCCCAACCGTTTTTATGAAATCGAACGCCCCAGAAAAGCATATAGACTCCCACAGGTTATTTCGAGGGAGGAAGTGCTATCCATAATAGCCCATACCAACAATCTAAAACATAAATGCATAGTCCAACTTATCTATGGTTCCGGCTTGAGAAGAAGTGAATTACTGAATTTAAAAATTAATGATATCGATAGTAAGAGAATGCTGGTAAGGATAAAACAGGCCAAAGGGAATAAGGATCGACTAAGCCTATTATCTCATAATGCATTATTAAATTTACGCAGCTATTATAAAATCTGGAAACCCAAAGACTATCTCTTTGAAGGTCAAAAGGGGGATCGATATTCTGGCCAGGCCGTAGTAAATATCATAAAGAACGCGGCTCTAAAAGCTAAAATTGCTGTTCCAGTAACCCCGCATATGTTAAGGCATAGTTTTGCGACGCACTTGTTGGAGGCAGGGGTCGATTTGAGACAAATACAAGTTATACTGGGTCATCAATCCACAAAAACCACTGAAATTTATACGCATGTAGCCACAAATACTTTTAAAACAATAAAAAATCCACTAGATTAGTACTTTAACTAAAATGGAGATAACACAACTTGTTGTGTTATCCGTACGTTATACACAAGCAAAACGAACACTTTTAGATTGTTCTTCGATAATTGAATAATGCGATATAATTAATAACTATAACTAAAAGGCCTAAACCTGCAATAATTGCGGAATGTATTAGATTTAGTTCTATAAACCTTTTACTCGATCCTGATAAAATTGAATACCATAGGATAGGACAAAACACACCAACCAATGAAATATTACGTCCTGTTTTTATACCTAACTTGAATGACAGAATTCTGTCATTCAAGTTTTTATTGGTATGTGATCTAGTCTTTCCCTTAACTGCGTCAAAACATTTTCTTCCTATAAAAGAATAAGGACAAGCTTTGAAAAGGAAGTTAATAATATTTTTAAAAGATCTCATAAATTTCACTTTAAAAGAAAAAGTAAAAGATAAAACCTCCAACAATCGCCATTGTCATAACCGAAAGAATAAATGCCATTATTGCTTTTGGTTTTAACATTGAAGAGATGAGTGCTATTTCAGGTAAACTAGCACCCGTTCCGCCAATTATTAAAGCAATTGCCGCGCCCATACTCATACCTTTCACAATAAGTGCTTTTAATATAGGAATAGCCATCTCAATTCGCAGATATAGAGGAACACCAATTCCTGCCGCAATAGGGATAGCAAGTGGACTATCATTTCCTAGATATTTTTGAATCCAAGTATCTGGCACAAATGCTACTAAAGCAGCACTTATAACCGCCCCAATTAAAACATATGGAAGTATACGTTTGAACAATGCCCAACCAAACGAAAATGCCTCATTCAATTTCGGATTAGATTCACCACATACGCTATTTGATGAAGTACCGCAACTTGCAACTTGTTGAGATGAATTATTATTTGATGAAGTACCGCAACTTGCAACTTGTTGAGATGAATTATTATTTGATGAAGTACCGCAACTTGCAACTTGTTGAGATGAATTATTATTTGATGAAGTTCCACAACTTACAACCTGTTGAGATGAATCTTCAACATTAGTGTCTTTGGAATCTAGGTTGATTCTTTTAACTTCATTCTTAATCGATGTTTTTCCAAAAAGAGTTCCGAATAAAACCGAACCGATAAAAACAATGAGAAAGTAAACCAATGCAACTTTCCACCCAAAAACACCAAAAATAAAACCTACCACAACAAAATTTGCCAATGGCGCTGAAAGTAAAAAAGAAAAAACCATAGCAAATGGTGCTCCCATCTCTACCATCCCCATTGATACTGGAACCATAGAGGCACTACAAAATGGTGTGGGAAGACCTAGCAATGCCCCCATTAAGCCACCAAACTTACCTGTTTTTGATAATCTCTTCTGAAGTTT
>NZ_JAKHSK010000073.1 GCF_023499215.1 Zunongwangia pacifica | reverse complement strand
AGATTGTAAACTGTACTTTCTGCATAGCCGAGTATATCAAGCCATTGTTTGTAACTCTTTACCAGTACTTTGTAATGTTCACTCTGTAGTTTTAGATGTTTCATTTTGGACAGTTTTTTATTTCCCGCGCGGCAAGCTGGCTACTTCGCTAAAAATGTCTACCAGACATTTTTTATACGCTCGTACCTCTTTTTGGTGGTTTACCTGTTTTGATTGGTAATTATTTTAAAATATGTTGGTTAAGTGAGCCATTTTGTTAGTGGCTCAATGGTGGCTCATTGGCTCACTTCCATTATGGTAATACAGTTCTCCAGAGCGTTGTTTATTTGCTCCTGTAACTCTGTGTATTCCTCGTAGCTTACGATTTCGTAGATATAGCCTTTGTACTTGTTGTTGGTGGTTTTCTTGATGTAATTGTCCTCAATAAGCTGTGTATGGTATCGTCTCAATGTCGTTCCCTTGATGCGTAGGTTTCGCCTTATTTCCGCATTGGTAAAGGTGGTCTGATTGTTGGCTTTGAGATAGGTTTTGAGCGTTTCCAGATAGTTTCTGCACGCTCCGCTTATCATATCGCTCTTGCGCAGTAAAACCTCTTGTAACAGTTGGTTGGCTTCCTGTATGTCCTCGATGGTGGTTTCGATGTATTCTTCGCCCGTGGCTTCATCATATTTGCGTTCCCGTTGGTACTGTTTGTAAAAGGTAACGGCTTCTATAAATTGCAGATAGTGTGCGTTGGTTCTCCGTGGTTTAAAAACTGATTTTGGTAATTGTAGATGTTCTGCAAAAGGATTGACGACCTTGATTGATTTTAGTAATAATTGTGCGTTCTGTAATTGTCGTTTCGATTTCAGTTCGGCATCAATATTTATATTGCCTGCGGAAGCTTTCCGCTGGTACTGCATTATCTTTTCGTCCTGCTCGTGGCTTTCGTCAATGTAAAGCAAGAAGCTCCTGTTGCTGTTGTCCTCGTAGATGCTTTCCTGTGTGGTGCATCCTGCAACACATACAGGACCTTCAACCGTTAGCTTTATCGTTTTGGTATTTCCATTCCTGTCCTTGTGGCTGACCCGTTTTGTGATGCTCCGTTTTGATTGCAGTTCCCGAAGTGGATAGAGTGCGTTTTCTGCGCCGTCCATATCTTCGATTAGGATTAGTTTATGCTGTAATTCTGTGCGGCTGAAGTAGTAAAAGGCATTTTCGCTCAATACCGTCATATCCACGATGTCGTGTTCCGGTATGAGTTCTGCAACTTTGGATTGCAAATGGGTCTTTCCTGTTCCGGAACTGCCCAAGCTGATACAGTGCAATGGGTTGTTGCTCTTTCTGCTCGTAAAGATGATGTACATTAACAGCCTGTTGGTTTCCTCGCCGATTACCCCGCTGTTTCCGATTAGGTCGTTCGTGGCTTCAAGTAAGTTGCCTTTCTTTAAAAATGCCCCTGCGGCCCGCAGCTCTTTTTTGGTGAGTTCCCTAATGGTAAACTCGTTTTCATCTTCCTGCTCTAATTGTGATAGGCGGTAGGTTTCGAGTTCGTTGGTAAGTTCCTGCAATGTTCTTCTAACAATCGATGTTCCTATCTCGATGCGCTCCGCTGTTTTTCGCACCAGTTTTTCTACTTGGTTATCGTTGTACAGGTCGATATTGTGGCGGAGTTTGTTGTGGTTCTTGGTTTTGTTGATGCTCAATGTTACCCGCAGACTATCCAACTTGTTCAGTTTTATGCCACCTAAAACGTGTATCTCTAAATGATTGGTAAAATATTCGTAGTTGTTGCTGTTGGTGGTATTCAAAACATTTTTACCCATAATGCAGATAATTCTATTATTTGTATTGTTTACTCTGCAATATTAGATATTACTATTCAACAAATCAAGACAATACTATTTTATTTTGACTATATTTGCCCAAAACGTATAGTTTACTACGATTTAAAGCGTTTAAGACGATTATTCTATGACTTTAGGACAGAAGATTACCAAGATTAGGAAAGAGAAGAAGTTATCGCAAGTCGATATTGCTTCTTATGTAGGCGTGTCTCGTGATGCGATTTCTAAATACGAGCGTGATGATATTGTGCCATCTGTTGAGAACGCTAAAATGATTGCTAAAGTTCTTGGTGTTTCCCTTGATTATTTGGTTTCCGAGGATGACAGCTTGGAAGTTGTGGACGTGGATATGCTCAACCGTATGCGTGAGATACAACGACTTTCAGAGGATGATAAAACTACCGTTATTAAAATCATCGATGCCTTTATCCGTGACACCAAGACCAAAAAGGCTTACGCATAAAAAAACCACTCCGAAGAGTGGCTTTGCAATTATTTTATAACATTTTTTATTCTGACTTCAACTTTAGGTTATCGAACAATATTTGATTCTTGTCTATAACTAAAGTATCATTTACCATGTTATAAATTACTCCGTATTTAACCTTGCCTTTTAATTTTTCATCATTCAAGACCGTAGTGCAATTCAAGTCAATATAATTAGGTATCTCTTTATACTTCTCACAGCCGTCGCAATCAAGATTATTAATCACTAAAATATCTGCTTTAAACCTTGTGGGCTTAAAATTGGCATCGTGTGTTTTGATGTTCATTTTACTGATTTTATATGTAGCATTAAAATCTACATTTCTATATTTTTCAGGCAACTTATCACATAAAAACCTTTGATTGACCTTGCATAAAGTGTCATTTACAAATTCTATTTCAACAGTCTTTTCTTGATTAGAAGCAAGATATTTTTTACCTGCTAAATCATATGATTTACACGATGCTATAAGTAGCACACATATTATTAAAAACCCTTTTTTTAACATCTTAATTGTTGTTATTTATTGAACCAGCACTATAAATAGGGATAACATAAGTGCCTAAATTTCTTGCACTCCTATCTGTATAAAACTCGCCAATATCAAAAACCATATTAGTATTAATCTGATTTATTGAATTGATATTTATTAAAGTTCCTGGCACAACTTTTTGAGCATTTAACAATGTTCTACTTATAATGTTTGTTTGGTCAAAATTATGAGTCATATATTGTAATTTTCCATCCCAAGCGTATTGAGCTCTATAAGCACTAACTTCGGTGTCAAGCCCTTGTGCTCCGTGACTTTGGGTAATTGCATTTATTTCTCCACGAGAATGCTGACCTCCGTGTCTTGTTTCGTGTAACTTTTGTCCAGTTTTCGAGCCTGTGAACATTGTAACAACATTGTCTCCTTTGTCATTTGTCCCTGTACCAATAGTTACTGGCTTACCTTTAATTCCTAAAGATTTAGCTTCCTTACCATTTGTATTAGCGTACCTAAATTGGGTGTTCTCATCATTTCGCATATCTTGTATGTCTTGTGATGATTGGGTTAACTCTCCAGCTCTTTCTCTTAAATCGCCAACGTCTTTTCCTTTAGCCTCTAATTTGTCAGCCCTTTTATTAAGTTTTGCAGCTCTTTTTTCGGCTTGCCTTTGAAGTCTCGCAGCTCTCTTTTCGTCCTTACCTTCAAAATATCTTCCGTCAACTTCAATATTATAAATCGGATTATTAGCTGTAAAAACATAAGGTGAAGTCTTTATATATCTTTCAGCCATTGGGTCTATGTTTGTCCATCTTGCGATTGCAGGGTCAAAGGCTCTCCAACCAAAATCGTAACTATTTCGACCAAGCTCTTTTTCTTCCTCTTTTCCTTGGAACGTCTGGTAGTTGTTCTCCGTTCCGTTCACGACATTATTATACCCCTTGTGCTGTAACCCGAAAGGATAATAATTTTTCTCCTCCACAATAGAAGTATTTGGATTGGATACCGACCCATTATTATCATAGGATACTCTAATATTCCCCAAATGATCCTTGTACTGGTACACATACTTGTAGGCATTGTTCTCTTTCTCCACATAGCCCTCAGGAGTATTGAAAAATTCCAATGTTCCGTTTTTGTAAACGTAGTTTCCCGCATATTCCGTAACCATATTCCCCGGGGCCGTTTTCTTGAGTTTTACTCCCGTTGCATCGTAAATATACGAAATCGTTCCGGTTCCATCCCCTTTATCACTGGTTACATTTACCGCTTCCGGAAGATTAAGATGGTTGTAAGCGATACTGCCAATGCCCTTGTTCAGGTCTTTGATCATGTTTCCATTCACATCATAACCAAACTCTGCACTGCTGGTCGCACCATCCTTAAATCCATAATCCTTACTCCCGATATCACTGACCTGTATTAGTCGGTTGCTGCTATTTCCCATATCATAACTATAGGTCAGATCATCCATCACCCCATAATTGCTAACTTCTCCCTGGGCATTTAAAGTAATATGACCATAACGCTTGAGCTTTCGGATATTCCCATTGAGATCATACACCATGCCCGTAAGGTTATAGTTGGAAGACTGTTCCGTAAAAGAACTTCCATTACTCGTCGCCCTTCTAAAGGCCCCAGACTTGATTCTATTTAAGGCATCATACTGGTAAGCATACCCTCGTTTGCGGTTCCCATACGTCCCCGTATTGGCCGTCCTCCAGATTGTCTCACTGATATTCCCATTATAAAGGGACTGCGTTCCTGAAACCCCCATCTCCGTAGTATTGTAATTCAGCTTAAAGGCAAAGAGTTTGTTCCCTAAACTATTGGGATCATTAATCCTCTTAAGCCAGCCACGTACGTTATAAGCATAATCTACTGTTTGAAGTGGGCTGGTGGTGGTATTCCCAACTTCCTTCTTCTTGAGCTGCCCCAATCCATCGTATTCATTAAAGGCAATCAGTTCTTCTCCCTGAGAGTTGATTTTTTGGGTCTGTTTAACAAGCCTGCCCAGATGATCGTATTCAAATTTGTCGACTGTGGTGATAGTGGGTTGTCCCGTCTTGGTATGTACTGTCGTACTCTCTTCCATTTGTCCCAAGAAATCATCAAGTTTATATTTGATCACATCGCTGCTTTCCAGGTATGGGTTCCCCGTTTTGCTATAGATTACCCTACCCTTTTTATCATACCCCATAACCGTAGTGATCCAGCTATTGGTGGTCAGTACCCGTACTTTTGATCCCGTGGCCAGGCCTTTGGTCTTTATTCTAGTGCTGGTCGCATTATTATAGTTTTCTACCGGCACACTGTAAACGCTTTGTGGCAGGCTGCTGCCATAAAAACGGTAATCGTCGTAATAGTTTACCGTATACAAAGTAACATCGTTGGGATGCTCACTTAAATCGGGGTAGGCATTATCGGTATAATAAAACGTGCCACCGCCATAATTGAATGCGGTATTGGAGGTGTTCTCGTACTGATCGTTTTCTGCATCGGCATTGTCCTGATGATCGGAGCGGCTAAGGTTACTTTTAAACAGCCCCGTATACACTACCCGGCCAAAGGCATCATACTTGGTAAACAACCATTCCTTGGTCGACTTCCCTGCCTGATTGGCATCCTGGGTCAGAATGGGTTGGTCCAGTTTATTATAAACAATATACTCCCAGCCCTTACCTGGGATTTTCTTTTCGATCAGACGGTTACGGTGATCATAACGGTATTGATAGCACAGTTCGCTTAACGGACTATTTTCAGGTCCAGCAGTAGAAGCCTCATCGATAGAAGCCCTAAAGGTAC
>NZ_JAKHSK010000072.1 GCF_023499215.1 Zunongwangia pacifica | reverse complement strand
AGATTGTAAACTGTACTTTCTGCATAGCCGAGTATATCAAGCCATTGTTTGTAACTCTTTACCAGTACTTTGTAATGTTCACTCTGTAGTTTTAGATGTTTCATTTTGGACAGTTTTTTATATGGGCATACCTTTTTGGGGGTTTACCTATTTTGATTAGTAATGATTTAAAATTGTGGTAGTTAAGTGAGCCACTTGGCAGGTGGCTCATTGGTGGCTCACTGGCTCACTTGCATCAGCTGGATGCAGTCGTCCAGAGCCTTGTTTATTTGCTCCTGTAATTCCGTGTATTCCTCGTAGCTTACGATTTCGTAGATGTAGCCCTTGTACTTGTTATTGGTGGTTTTCTTGATATAATTGTCCTCAATAAGCTGTTTATGGTATCGTCTCAATGTCGTTCCCTTGATGCGTAGGTTTCGCCTTATCTCTGCATTGGTAAAAGCCCCCATCGCCTTCGGCACTTCCCCCGAGGGGGGAAGGCTGTCTCGTTCTTTTAAATAGGCTTTTAGTTTTTCCAGATAGTTCCTGCACGCTCCGCTTATCATATCGCTTTTACGTAGTAAAACCTCTTGTAGTAAGTTATTCGCTTCCTGTATGTCCTCGATTGTGGTTTCGATGTATTCTTCGCCTGTAGCTTCATCATATTTACGCTCTCTTTGATATTGCTTGTAAAAGGTAAGTGCTTCAATAAATTGTAAATAATGTGCATTAATTCTTCTTGGTTTAAATACAGATTGTGGTAATTGTAGATGTTCTGCATAAGGATTTACTATTCGTATCTTTTTAAGTAAATGCTGTACGTTTTGTAATTGCCTTTTGGCTTTGAGTTCTGCATCTATATTTACATTTCCTGCTGATAACTTGCGTTGGTATTGCATTATTTTTTCGTCTTGTTCGTGACTTTCATCGATGTACAATAAAAAGGAACGATTGCTATTATCTTCATAAATACTTTCTTGTGTGGTACAGCCTGCAACGCATACAGGACCTTCGACCGTTAGCTTTATCGTTTTGGTATTTCCGTTTCTGTCTTTATGGCTTACCCGTTTTGTGATGCTTCTTTTTGATTGCAGTTCCCGAAGTGGATAGAGTGCGTTTTCCGCTCCGTCCATATCTTCGATTAATATTAATTTGTGCTGTAATTCTGTGCGGTTGAAGTAGTAAAAAGCATTCTCACTTAAAACCGTCATATCTACAATGTCGTGTTCCGGTATCAGTTCTGCTACTTTACTTTGTAAATGGGTCTTTCCTGTTCCGGAACTGCCCAGGCTGATGCAATGCAATGGGTTGTTGCTCTTTCTGCTCGTAAAGATGAGATACATTAACAGTCGGTTGGTTTCCTCGCCGATAACCCCGCTGTTTCCGATTAGGTCGTTCGTGGCTTCAAGTAAGTTGCCTTTCTTTAAAAATGCCCCTGCGGCCCGCAGCTCTTTTTTGGTGAGTTCCCTAATGGTAAACTCGTTTTCATCTTCTTGGTCAAGCTGTGATAGGCGATAGGTTTCCAGTTCATTGGTCAGTTCCTGTAATGTTCGCCTAACAATCGATGTGCCTATTTCGATGCGTTCTGCTGTTTTTCTTACCAACTTTTCCACTTGGTCGTCGTTGTACAAATCAATATTGTGGCGCAACTTATTGTGATGTTTGGTTTTGTTGATGCTCAAGGTTACTCGCAGACTGTCCAACTTGTTCAGCTTGATACCGCCCAATACGTGGATTTCTAAATGATTGGTGACATATTCGTAGTTGTTTGGATTGGTGGTTTTAAGTGCCATTTTCAAAAAAGTTTAAAAATTTTCATTCTCGGATTTGTCCCAAAAGTAACAATTACAAGAAAACAACACAAGACACTTTATGGATTTATTTATTTTATCTTACCTATATTTGTCTAATATTCACTTTTTAGAGGTGTTTTTAATAAGTATTTCTCGATTATGACCATAGCAGAACGCATACGATTGTACAGACAGCAAAAGAGCTTTTCCCAAGCAGAGCTTGCAGAGATTTCAGGCGTGAACAACAAAAGTCTTTCTCGTTATGAACTGGGTACGAGCATTCCGCCAGCCGATGTCTTAAAGGCTCTCGCTGATGCGCTGGGTATTTCCACAGATGCTTTGTTAAGCGATGATGTTATAGCGATAAAGGACAAGGAGCTTTTAAAGCGTTTCCAGGCCATTCAGGATATGGACAAGGAGAATAAGGCAATGGTCTTAAAGTTCCTCGACCTTGCCATCAGGGATGCTAATGCTAAAAAAGCTTATGCATAAAAAAACCACTCCGAAGAGTGGTTTTTAATTATATTCAATCTGGATCGCTTGGAACTTTAAAACGATTTTTTGAGCAATTATAGTAAACCCATTCTGACCTTTTGGGATAAGTACTCACCTCTTGTAGTTCACATTTCCAGCCAGGAATATTTTCACCTTGCTTCGATGACAAAAACAAGGTCATTAAAATAGTATCTTTAGCTCTATCTGTAGTAAAAGCATAAGTTCTATAATCTTTATTGAACTTGTTTTTATATTTCACCCTTAGCTTCCTTTCAAATTCTGTTATTTCCTTTAACCTATCTACTTCTACCACAAAGGGCTTAACAACATAGCCAATTGTTGTTTCATTACTCTTAACCTCATAACTTCCACATTGGGTCGAGTCAATGGTAATTTGATTATCAGCCGTACTTTGACTTATCAATATACTTGTTTTACAAGATGTTACGAGTTCAAAAACAATTATAATAAATATGATTTTTACTTTTATCATCTATCTAAATTTAGGTTAAGTATATGCTCTCTACTCGAAGTTTGATTAAGAGATTGTAACACGGCATCAATAACTGGTATGGTTATGACTCTTTGCCTAGAGAGTAATGTTGGTGGTGTTTGTAAAGTTCCAGAACCGTTAAGTATCAATCCTTGTAGATTCCCACCGGTTTCACTATATGCTGACCGCAATGGTAATCCGTTCGCACCTCTTAAAACATTTTCATAATACATAGCATTGTACTCGTCGACACCTCTTGCTGCTGTACCTGCACCAAACCAAGGATAGTTTTTCACTCCGAAATTACGTGAGAACTTATGCGCCATTTCGTGACCCAAAACCACATAGCCAGGAGAACTTCCCGATTGACCATTTTGATAGATCATTTGACCATCGTCTCCAACTGCTCCATCATAATAAATGTTGTTATCATTTATAGTGTTATTATTGGGGCTTCCTTTCTTTACAAAATGGTCTAGGTTATCAGTAGCCAAATTAGAAACGATTTCATTTCCAAGGTCATTTTCTTGATTTTTCTTTAAATCGCTAAGTACTGTTCGTGAAAATCTGCTTGCTTTTCCCGTGTATTGCTTTCCATCCGCTCCATTCCATTGCTGGTTTTCAGCATCGTAGGTCAGAGTAACTTTTTTGCCGAAAATACCAAGAAAACCTGTCCTGAAACTTACCCTTATACTATCACCTTTAACCTCCTGAAAGACTATTGGGTTGTTTTTTGTAAAATGGTATGGCGACTGGTCATAGTATTTCTCCGCGAACCTATCGATTTTGTTGAAGCGTGCGATTGCTGGGTCGTAGTCCCTCCATTGGAAAGCATAGGTGTTTTTACCGAGCTCTTTTTCCTCTTCCTGCCCTTGGAACGTCTTGTAATTGTTCTCGGCCAGCTGTACATTATTGTAACCCTCGTGCTGTAAGCCAAAAGGATAGTAATTATGCTCCTCCACAATCGAAGCATTCGGGCTGGATACTGATCCACTATTATCATAAGACACTCTAATATTCCCTAAATGGTCCTTATACTGGTACACATACTTGTAGGTATTGTTTTCTTTCTCCACATACCCCTCAGCATGGTTGAAAAATTCAAGTGTTGTCGTATTATTCACTTTTTTATAAACGTAATTTCCCGCATACTCAGTAACCACATTCCCCGGTGCCGTTTTCTTGAGTTTTACTCCCGTTGCATCGTAAATATACGAAATCGTTCCGGTTCCATCCCCTTTATTACTGGTTACATTTACCGCTTCCGGTAAATTAAGGTGGTTATAAGCGATACTGCCAATGCCCTTGTTCAGGTCTTTGATCATGTTTCCATTGACATCATAACCATACTCTGCACTATTAGTCGCGCCATCCTTAAATCCATAATCCTTACTCCCGATATCACTGACCTGTATTAGTCGGTTGCTGCTATTGCCCATATCATAACTATAGGTCAGATCATCCATCACCCCATAATTGCTAACTTCTCCCTGGGCATTTAAAGTAATATGACCATAACGCTTGAGCTTTCTAATATTCCCATTGAGATCATACACCATGCCCGTAAGGTTATAGTTGGAAGACTGCTCCGTAAAAGAACTTCCATTACTCGTCGCCCTTCTAAAGGCTCCAGACTTGATTCTATTTAAGGCATCATACTGGTAAGCATACCCCCGTTTACGGTTCCCATACGTCTCCGTATTGGCCGTCCTCCAGATTGTCTCACTGATATTACCATTATATAAAAGATCTATACCGTCAATACCCATCTCGGTAGTATTATAATTCAACTTAAAGGCAAAGAGTTTGTTCCCTAAACTATTGGGATCATTGATCCTTTTGAGCCACCCGCGGATGTTATAAGCATAATCTACTGTTTGAAGTGGGCTGGTACTGGTATTCCCTACTTTTTTCTTCTTAAGCTGCCCCAATCCATCGTATTCATTAAAGGCAATCAGTTCTTCTCCCTGGCTATTGATCTTCTGGGTCTGTTGGGTCAGCCTGCCCATATGATCGTATTCAAACTTATCGACCGTGGTGATAGTGGGTTGATTAGTCTTGGTATGTACGGTCGTACTCTCTTCCATTTGTCCCAAGAAATCAAGCTTGCTTTTGATCACATCGCTGCTTTCCAGGTAAGGGTTCTCTGTTTTGCTATAGATTACCCGGCCTTTCTTATCATACCCCATAACCGTGGTGATCCAACTACTGGTGGCCAATACCCGTACTTTTGATCCCGTGGCCAGGCCTTTGGTATTCATCCTGGTGCTGGAAGCGTTATTATAGTTTTCTACCGGCACACTGTACACGCTTTGTGGCAGGCTGCTACCATAAAAACGGTAATCATCGTAATAGTTTACCGTATACAAAGTAACATCGTTGGGATGCTCACTTAAATCGGGGTAGGCATTATCGGTATAATAAAACGTCCCCCCTCCATAATTTAATGCGGTATTGGAGGTGTTCTCGTACTGATCGTTTTCTGCATCTGCATTATTCTGGTGATCGCCGCGGCTAAGGTCACTTTTAAACAGCCCCGTATACACTACCCGGCCAAAGGCATCATACTTGGTAAACAGCCATTCCTTGGTTGACTTCCCTGCCTGATTGGCATCCTGGGTCAAAATGGGTTGATCCAGTTTGTTGTAAACGATATACTCGCGTCCCTTGCCCGGGAGTTTCTTTTCGATAAGACGGTTACGGTGATCATAACGGTACTGATAGCACAGCTCGCTTAGCGGACTATTATCGGTCCCACCCGTAGAAGCCTCATCGATAGAAGCTCTAAAGGTACTCCCCGATTGGGCATGAAATCCTGGCTGCAACACAATAACATCACTGGAGGTAAGCTCCAGGGTTTCCCCGTTACCCACCACTGCCTGGGAATAGACGGCATCGCTTCCTG
>NZ_JAKHSK010000071.1 GCF_023499215.1 Zunongwangia pacifica | reverse complement strand
ACGAGATGGCTAGGTGGAGAAATCAGCCGACGTCATAGTAGCCAGCCTCCTGATAGGTTGGTGAAGGACTGAACGATAATGGTCCTCAATAAACGAGGGAGCAATCTTACGCTACGGATAGCCTTCCGGTAAAATAATAGCCTTCGATCAAGCGAGACAACAAATTTGTTTTAGTATTAATGATTAAAGAATTAACAAGTAAAAAGAACCTAAACCAGGGCTTCCGTCAGGTGTATCGCAACAAAGGAGCAGCAGGTATAGATAATGTCCAAATAACAGGACTCCAATCTATTCTGAAAACTCACGGCAAGCAATACACCGAGCAGATAGAAAGGGAATCTTATCAGGTGTCTCCAATACTGGGGGCTGAAATTCCAAAAAGCAACGGGAAGAAACGTTTACTCGGTATTCCCACAGTTGTCGACAGGGTATTTCAGCAAGCATTACATCAGGTTTTGCAACCCGTATTTGAGCCAGACTTCCAAAAGCACAGTTATGGGTTCAGACCAAACCGCAATGCCCATCAGGCCGTTGCACAGAGCCTTGAAAATATCAATTCTGGCTACCAAAACATCGTCGATATTGATCTAAAGAGCTTCTTTGATGAAGTGGCCCACGATGTCCTGTTAGACTTGGTATTCAAAAAGGTAAAATGCCGGGCTACCTTAAAGTTATTGCGGTCATTTTTGAGAGCTCCGATACAAATTAACGGCAAGTTGCATAAACGTAGAAAAGGAGTCCCGCAAGGTTCTCCTTTGAGTCCTTTGCTTTCCAATATCCTGCTCAATGAGTTGGATAAAGAATTGGAAAAGCGAGGGCACCGCTATGTAAGATATGCCGATGATTTTAGTATTTACGTTCGAAGTAAACCCGCTGCGAAACGCATAGGTAATAGTCTCTACAGATTTCTGCGGGATAAACTCCGGCTTCCAATCAATAGGAAGAAAAGCGGAGTACGTAAGCCTTTAACCTTTCAGGTGCTGGGATTTGGTTTTGTGCCAACCTACAAGAAAGGAGAAAAGGCAAAGTACCAAATTGTGGCAGAAGCGTCAAAATGGGATACATTTAAGGCTAAACTTAAATATATTACCAAAAAGACCACTCCTGCAAGCTTTGAAGAACGTATCCACAGAATCAATTTATTGCTAAGGGGCTGGATAAACTACTTCAAACCGGCATCCATTCTAGGAAAGCTTAAAAAGCTGGAAGAATGGTTAAGGAATCGTTTACGGTATTGCATTTGGCATCACTGGAAAAAGCCCGAACGAAAACGGAAAAACCTTATTCGGTTGGGAATTAATCCAGACCAAGCTTATGCCTGGAGTCGTACCCGAATGGGCGGATGGGCAGTAGCCCAAAGTCCCATTCTGCGTACCACCATCACCGTAAAACGCTTAAAAATGAAAGGTTATGTTAGTCTAATCGAATACTACAATCGATGAGTTTCATTGTTGAACCGCCGTATGCGAGACCCGCACGTACGGTGGTGTGAGGGGTGCACTCCGTCATTTGATGGCGGAACCATCCACTCGATTGGGGAGAGTTAGTTTTCATTAAATAATTTAATTGTTGAGTTGGAAAACCAAACCAAATTATTCTGCTCAATAATTAAATAAAACACAATTTCCTCAACTATCGGAATCACGAATTTTTCCAATAACAATTGAGCAGTGTTTTCTATCTGAGAATGATTTAGGAGCGTTTCATGTGTGAGGTGAAATTCAGTTTCTCTATTATGAACTAGGGAATTTCTAAATGCATACACAAGCTTAGCTATGAAGCTAGGTATTTGATCAGCATTGATAGAATCGTAATTCTTATCAATTCTAAGTAAACTCAATAGAGTGTCTACCTTTGATTTATCTGCAATTACATTTGGATAAAGTGCAGTCCATGAATCATTAATAAATTTCGTAAACTTTTGAGTAGCGGAATAATTCTCTTCGCATATAGCGGCAAACAGCTTTTTCAGAGCGCTTAATTCACTATTGCTTACCACGTCATGCATTCTTTGGAAATCCCTAATTGAAAAAACATCTCCAGAATACTTCCGTTCTAATTTTGTCAGTGGATACTTGTACATGAAATTTTCAATCAAATGATAGATTCTTAGATATTTATCCAAAATGTCTGTCTGATGATTGTATTCACTTAAAATTAATATTGAATCATCAAATTGCTGGTATTTCACTTCTTGATTAATTTGTCTAGTCGAACTGATATTGGGAAGTTGATCGTAATCGTATGGTGTATGAATTATTTTTCCACTTTTAACAATGTGAATACAAAGAGCTGACCTTATTTGACTACTGTTTGCTACGATATTTTTATTTACTAATACGTACTGTGTTGTTTCCAAAGGATTAGCCTCTATACCCAGGTTTGCAATTACTTGTATAATAAGTTGCCTAGGAATCGAATTTTGAGAAAAGTAATCAGCGATTCTAGTGGTATTAGAAAAATCAAGTAATACAATTGAGTTTTTTAACTCATTCTCATCAAAATACGCGAAATTTCTTTGATGAATTTGTTTAGTAAGCTTGGTAATTTCTAATTGAGATATGTCGTAATCCTCTTCTAATGAAATTTCCTCATCAATTGACTCATTCAGTAGATTAATTAAATAAACTATTACAATGCCCTCATGAATCCTATGATTAGGATAGTCTGGAAATTTTTCCGAAAATTTCTCTAATAGAGTTAATGTGTCATCAAAGTCAGCGTGAATTACTCCGTTAAGTTTTGATTTTTTGATTTCCTTTAATTGAGCTTCAATATCCTCTGATAGACTAAACAAATCTGCTTTTTTATCTTCATCGCCTAAACCATCATAATACTGCTCAAACTCATTGCCGTTAGTGGTTACACCACTAATAATTCGATTTAAATTATTATAGACTATTTCCTTTAATTCCATAATTATGCGGTTTTAAAGTAAAGTGACCAGTCTATTTTCTCTGAGCTCTCATCTAGAATCGTGGAAAGACCATTGTATACAGCTTTCTTATTTACATTACCAATGTTGACTTTGGCTAAGTCAACATTATTTCTGTGTTTCTCAAATTCATTTAGAGCTAAAATGGAAGGATTCTGAACTATTTTATCTTTCAAAAAGTTCAATGCCTCAATAGGTTTGACATAATTTTCATTTATGTGTTTACCAGTAGCTGCAAACATGCCAACCAAAGAGGTTTCACGTCCCATCCATTTTATACCTACGTCATTATAGTGTGAGGATACCGCAGAATCAATTTCAAGAAGCGTTCGTAAAAACGACTTTAAAAAATCAATATGTAAAAACCTATCGAATACCTCATCATTGAAATAGTTTGCTTGAGTTTTTTGAATAAGGTTTGTGTTAGTTGTCAACGGTTTGCCTTCACTTAAAGAAAGTACCGATGTGATTATATGAGAGAAATGAAACTGTCCAGGGATTCTAGACTTGCTATATTGAATTGAGCTTAATTCCTTTTCTCTGATTAATTCAAAATCGGGAAAATCAACTTTCTGAAGAATGGGTATAATGTTCCTAAAAAGTAACTCAAGTTGATGTTTCGTTTTGACAGGCTTGTGCCCAGCGTTCAGAATGAGCATTTTCGTCACTTCTTGGTCAGGAGAAAGTCCCTGCCATACTTCAAACCACTGTTGTCTATCGAATAAGTTAGATAGATTTTTTTGTCCTTCTTTTTTGGCATAAGAGGTCAACTCATATAGAATAGTTGAATTACTCTCAATCTGGATTAAATCTTCCTTAAAGGACTTGTTAAGTTGTAACTTAGAATAATCAAGAATTTCCTTACCATTTTCTTCAATTTTTGATGAAAGTAGATTGATTGAGTCGAATATAATTTTAAGCCTAAAGGTTCTCTGTAAACCATCCAGGATTTTATATTTATCAATCGATAGAATGTTGCCCTTGTCGGAATATTCATTTTCTTCTATTACTAAAACAATTGGAGGTATATGGTTTCCTTCAATAATCGTAGTGACAAGATTGTCGAGGTAAGTATTCTTTACTATCTCCCTTTGTACATCATATGATTTATAGTCAGCCGGTAGACTGTCAACGTAATCTTTCAATACAATACTTGTCAAAAAGCAAGTACTATTACTTTCATGAAAACGCTCTAATATTTTTGCTTCCATTTATTTCTTTTTTTCAATTCTCCCAAACGGCAGTCTGTCTCAAAACTCAAAAACACTTCCTGAGAATCGAGTATTTAAAAATTTTCTCAGGTAGCTGAACACTCAACACAAAATTAGAGGTTTTGAGACAGTCTGACGGTTTTGTGTATGGCTCGTTGCGGGAAATCCGCGAGGATTTTTCGCCGTAACCTAAAGATAGCAAATTGCAATGAATTTTCGGTAGAAAATTCAGCCGCAATGAGCTATACGCGGTGTGTGTGCCCAGCATGGGCATCTTTATCATATCTAAGATATGATATTAATCTAGAGGGTGCAAGTCCCTTATGGGCAGGAGTAACGCCTTGAACCATTAGTAAGCTGCAAGCTTTTCTGTCGTGAGACGGGAAGTAAAGGAAGCAGGACTACAAACCTTGGTACTGACGAACAGGAACCGGATAAGAGGCTATAAGGTTGGATGAACAAGCGCATCATTGTGAAGTCCTAAACGTTTCTTTGGAAATGAATACCGAAGTAGTAGATCCGGCAGGAATCAGGGGAAAGAAGATATCCTTACCTGGGGAGGTCTCCATAACCACGGGGTGGTATAGTGGAGAAGTCAGCAGAGGTCATAGTACCCATAGGGAACGAGGTGCAGCAAACTGCATAGGTCTCACAAATGGGAAAGGACTGAACATAATCGTTTCGGAAATTAGAATAGGAGCATTGTTTTTCATTCATTGGGTGACCGAATCCCAAGAAAATCTGTAGCCTATTCATAAAGTACGAAATAGTTTCAATTGGTGTAAAGAGCGAGTGAAAAGATGGATTATGAACCGCCGTACCTGCCTGCCGCAGGCAGGTACGAGACCCGTATGTACGGTGGTGTGAGAGGCGCACTCCGTCAGTTACTGGCGGAGCCGTCTACTCGATTATGCGCTGGCATTTTCTCAATCTTTGGTTGTTTCTTCTTTCATCCAAACGGGCGTTGTGTCCGATTTGTGATTACTACCTATTATGTCCTTGTATAGTTCTGGTCTTCGAGCATTTTTATACCTCCAACCTCCTGAGAGGTGAATTTTTTCTTTTGTGATTTTTGAAGTCGTAATTTCATTTTCGAAGGACTTTATTTCGGATAAGATTTCTCCATACGGGTCGATTATCATCGAATTGCCGTTTTTCAGATGCTCCCCGTCATAGCCAATTGGGTTTGTAAATGCGTAGTAAACTCCGTTATCGTATGCTCTCGCTGGCAACCAACGCATTAGCCATCGCCTACCTTTCGGCCCGTCAAACTCCATTCGTAACGAAACAGGGTCATTTTCACGGTTCTGCCAGTATTTGTCGGCTACGTAATCCCGATGTGGCATGGCCGATGGCGTACAACCTGTAACGTGAGGTGCAAAAATTAATTCCGCCCCTATAAGGCTTGTTGCTCGAACATTTTCAATTACGTTATTGTCATAGCAAATCAAAATTCCACATTTCCAACCAAGTAGGTCGAATACACAATATTTGTCGCCTGCGGACATATACTTACTAATGAATGGATGTATTTTTCGATACTTTGCTACAAGCCCGTCTCCCGTAACGCAGATATACGTGTTATATATTTTTCCATTTGATTTTTCTACTAGACCTGCTAAAATCGGAATACTCAATTCTCTGGAAATGGCAATTAATTCCTGCGTACTTTCTCCGTTTGGCACTTCCTCTGCCAATTCTGTTATCTGCTCTAGGCTCAAGTCCTTGGTAAAAGTGTAAGCGGTAATTGACATCTCGTGAAAACTTATTAAATCCGCTCCGTTGGATTTTGCTTTTTCCGCAAGTTTTCGGATTACCGATAAGTTGTATGTTTTATCTCCGTCTTTTGGTTGAAATTGGGCTACTGATATATTCATATTTTGATTGAAGTTGAATTTCATGATGCTTGTGCATAACGTATGGATAACACAACTTGTTGGTTTATATTCACTTTAGTTAAAATACTAATCTAAACGATTTTTTATTCTTTTAAAAGTAGTTAACTCAAGTTTCCTATTCTAAAATACATTTATGGATCTGAAATGCCATTACAAACAAGATCAATTTTAGAATAAACCCATTTGCCGTTACAGCGTTTATGTGCCTTGGCATCAAAG
>NZ_JAKHSK010000070.1 GCF_023499215.1 Zunongwangia pacifica | reverse complement strand
GACCGCTGTATTTGAGTACATCGAAATATGGTACAACCGGAAACGATTACACTCCTTTTTGGGATACAAAACTCCTTACGAAGTAGAACAAGAATTTTATCAATTTAATAATGTAGCATAGGTCTTAAAAAAACTGTCCGACTTTTTCTTGCAAGTCCAGCATAATAAATGAAAAATAGAACTTAATTTAGCAGCTAAGCTGTCCTAACAAATGGGGGTACTTCACTAGCCCACTGGCACAAAGATGTAGAGGAATCAGGATTTAAGAGCTTCCAAATGATAGCCAATAGTATTACTTTGAATTACCGCTCGGTACTCAACTATTTTTTAAACAGAAGTACAAATGCTTCAGCTGAATCCTTTAATGCCAAAGTAAAGGCTTTTAGATCACAATTTAGAGGAGTGAGGAATACCGAATACTTCTTATATCGCTTGTTTAAATTATATTCTTAAAATCGGAAAAACCAAGATTTTAGACTTGATCCATAATAAATCGGCTCACAAATAAATCCCCTAAAAAACGCGAAAACCACGCAATTCCTAAGATTTGCGTGGTTTTGTAGTCTATTGTCTTCTTTAAAAGTGACCTCGGCAGGATTGACCGATGTCTGTGAAGCCCTATAAATACTAGCATCTATTTTTCATGTTGACGATCTGTGAACTTTAAAATTGAATTCATTTGATTCGTCTTGGTAAAGATAGCAAACTATTAAAGAATTTGAAATAGATATGTATAATCAAAAACTAGCAACATAGTCACTCAACTTAATGTCATGTTTTTTTGCAAGTCGAATAATACTCCCAATGAGATTTTTGAACTAAACTCTGCGTAATTTATTATTTTTAAATTAAACCAAAATTGGCAACAATTGTTGCGTTAGAACCTTGATTTAGACTGAAAAAAATATTGATAATATTATTATTCGGAATTTTAAGACCTAACAATCCTTTTCATAAAAAGACACCTCAATCAAGGTGTTTTTTTATGAATGTTTTCCGATTTATTCTGTCAACTTTTCGTTTCTTAAATATTCAACAAAACATTTCTGCAATCTTTTATAGTTTTCTAAAAGCGAATCAATTTCTTCATCTGCCCACTTGTTTTCCTTAATTGTTCGAATTAATAAGTTTAGGGTATTTAAAAATTCCTTTGTGAATAATCTGACATCAACTTCAATTGAATTAACAACCTCGTTATTTAATACAAAATATAAACAAAAAGAATTGTTTTCAAGAAATTGAACTTTCACACTTGCAGGACCATCCATAAAATCTAATTCTTCTTCAATGGATACTTTTTTTAGAAGTTTTAAAATAGATTCAGACCACCAATTAAAAATAATTACTACAAAGTCATTCCATTCTTTTTCAGGGAATACGTATTCATTATCTCCAAAATAAATATTTCCAAAAATCTTATCCCCAACTTTGTATAAGCTATTTGGCTCAACTGTTATTTTCATTTTATCGGATATGCTGACTCTATTACCTTAGTTACTTTATTTACCCATATTTCAATTACTGTACCATCTTTAGCTTGACCAACTACTTTTATTCTATCCCCTTGAGTTTTTATCTTCTTTGCATTACTATAGGCCGTTTTAATCATGTTTTCAATTTGTTTTGAACTTAAATTAGAAGCAAAAAGTGTTTTTATAGAGGATGCCCTAGCACCGCCCGCTAAATGACCACTTAAAATATGCTCCATATTGATTGTTAAACTCTTTAAACCAGGTAATCCAATAGATTTTATTTTACTTAATCTAAATACTATACCTGGCCCCCCCATACCTATGTATTCAAAAGGGGAACTATAGGTAGGTTGGTTGTATGAGAAGGCAACCACCAGTTCTAATTGTGGTCTTTCTATATCCTCGGCTCTTTGCGGAGAAGTTTTGCCAGTTTCCAAGGTCGCCAGTTTATCCAATACTTCAGCAGACCTAATAATTTCTTCCCAATATACTTCATTGGCTTTCTTTTCAGCGATATCACTTAAATCTGCTGTCACTAAGACATCATCAAAAACTGTTATACTATTCTCATCATTATCTCTATAATCATCATAAATACTATCATCAGGACAGACAATTCTATTTCCATTGGCATCTACACAATAGCCCCCATCTGGATCAAAAGAGACCACAGGATTGTTTCCCATAGCTACATACGGAGACATAAATTGCTCATATGGATCAGTTGTAACAAATCTACCTAAAGTAGCATCGTAATGCCTTAGTTCAAATTCATACATATCGTAATCTAAACTTTCGCTTAGCTCTTTCCCCCCAAACATGTAATTGTTCGCAAAGTCACTGCCCCGTGTCCCATTGGTATCATTATACCCACGATGTTGCAGTCCAAATGGATAGTAATTATGTTCCTCTACGATCGAGGCATTAGGGCTCGATACGCTTCCCGCATTATCATAGGTCACGCGCGTATTCCCCAAATGATCCTTGTACTGGTAATAATACTTATAACTGCCATTGTCTCGCTCCACATAACCTTCCGGGTGAAAATAAAAATCAAAGCTACCCCCGCGGTACATAAAATTGCCCGCATACAAGGTCTCCGTTTCATTACCGTTATCATTGACCACTTTTTTCAATTTAACACCATTGGCATCATAAAAATACTCAATTTCTTGTGAACTGCTCCCATTAAAGATTATACTCGTGGGAAGGTTTAGGTGGTTATAAGTGATACTGGTGATATCCTTGTTCGTATCACTTATCAGGTTCCCGTTGGCATCATAGCTATACTGTGGACTGTTGGATCCACCTTTAAAACCATAAGCTACATTTCCTTGATCATTGACCCCAATTAAACGGTTGGTCGTCGGACCATTATTGGGAAGTGATTCGTAGCTATACTGAAGATCATCCATCACCCCAAAGGTCTCCGAGGCAAGCTCCCCTTTACGCCACAAATTCGTGATATTACCATTGAGATCATAAGTCACGGGATTACTGTTCGTCCCGAGGTTATACCTACCGGTATTATCCGTAGCATAACGGATCCTGTTCATGCCATCATAATAATAGCGATAGTACTTCTGCGTATTGTCATCACTGTTCTTGGTACGCCAGCGTACTTCACTGATATTCCCATTGAAAAGATCCGTACTGTTCCCATCATGATAATACAATGACATATTGAACAGCTTGCTCGTACTCCCGATATTATTGATACTCTTGAGCCAGCCACGTACGTTGTAATCATACTCCACATCCTGAAGCGCCGTATACCCTTTACGGTTCCCTACCTCTTTCGACTCCAATTGTCCCAATTCATCATAGCTGTTGGCTGCGATCCGTTCTTCATTCCCGCCATTGACCTTTTGGGTATGCAAGGTCACACGACCAAGATCATCATACTCATAAAAATCCTCTACCGTAATGCTTATCGCTCCACTGCCCGTCTTGACATGCGTCGTCTTGGTTTTTTCAACTTCTCCGGTAAAAGAATCCAACAAATGTTCCGTGGTTTCAGTGGTTTCTAAATAAGGGTTATGCTCCTTGCTATAGATCAAACGACCCTTGGCATCATATCCATTGATCACCTCTATCCATTGGTTCGTTTCCAACACACGGCTAAAGCTTCCCGTAGGAAGGCCCTGAACACTACTGCCCCCTTGAACAATCGACTGTCCCTGACTGCTCGATGGTAGACTCATTGAAGGACTGTAATCATAATTGTCGTAATAGTTGATCGTGTAGATACCGTTCATCCCAGTGGGGATACTTTCATTGGTATAATATACTTGAGTACTGGCATAGTTGTTTGCTCCTGAACGTGACACATATTCACCATAGGTCCCATTATCCACAAGATTCTGTAGATACTCCCTATTATTACTCATGTTCTTATATCCCGTATAGGCCACACGACCAAAGGCATCATATTTGGTAAAAAGCCAACGGCCACTATTTTTCAACGCTTCATCACGCGTCATGACCGGTTGGTCCAGATTATTGTACACGATAGACTCCAAACCTTTCCCTGGAATACGCTTCTCGATAAGACGATTACGCTCGTCATAACGGTACTGATAACATAACGCATCTAGGATATCCTGATCTTCAGAGGAAGTCAGACCAGAAGCTGCATCTGCTTTTGGTGGGAGTACATAGGTCAGGTTCCCATATTTATCATACACATAATAGGTGTCATGGTAGACAAGGCTTTCCCCAGAGCCTATCGTCCCATCCATGTTCTTATCCGCAGGTCCATAAGTGCGCTTGAGCAGTACTCGCCCCTGTTTATCCTTAAACTCCTCCGTGGTATGTAAGTTCCCACTGGTCCAGTTCTCATCTTTAATAATAGTTCTATAGAGTTCCCATGGATCATAAGATCCCGAAGACTCCAAACTGGGAACCCCGTTATTTAAAGTTACTCGGTACAGCCGCACCTGCCCACTGGTATTGGTCTGGTAATCCATTTGAATGGTATGATCCCCATTGATTTTCCAAGCATCTCCAGGAGCCCCCTGCGCCAGTACACTATTGAGCGGTGAAGTCTCAAATAACTTCTCACTATAAGGATTCGCCGTACTGTTGTTTGAACCGCTAAAATCAGCACTAAAATGAGATTTATAATAGGTCTTGGTCGCTCCGCTCACATCGCCGCGGTAGGTACCCGCACTACCACTGCCTTCCACATAAGGAAGGTACTGCTTATCCTGACGTCCATAATCATCATAGCCCACATGGGTGATGATATCATTTGTCCCCGCAGACTGCTTGATCCCGATCTGTTGCATCGCACGTCCCAAGCCATCGAAATACGTGATTGATTCCGTGGCTTTGGCCGGGGTTACCTGACTTTGGCTCAAGGAACTACTGTAGGCCTGACGATATGTTCGAGTATAAATGTAATTCTCGTCACTGAAGGTAACATTACCGCCTCCTCCACTGGAAGAGGCCTCTGCAAAAATAATATTGTCGATTGCCATATCACTGGTATAACTCGATCCAGTGAGCCCATTAAATCGGATATAACGCGTCGTACCTCCATAGGATGATAAATCAATCACTGCTTCTTGCCAGCTATTGCCCTGATTCCCCGACTTTGTCCATAGCGATGTCCAACTACTCCCATTGGAGCTGATTTCCACTTTAAGCGTTCCCATACTTGTCCCGTACATATGGTAATTAAAACGAAGCTCATACCCCGGAGGAATGATATAAAAGGGACTACGTAAAATCCCTCGTTTATTGGTATAACCGCTGGCCTCTAAATATACATAATATGATCCCTGAACAGCACTACTGGGACCCGTACTCGATGAATTGGTACTGCCTGAAAGACGCGTCCAATTGATATCATCATCGCTCATCTGTTGCCAATCCCCAAGACCGCTTTCAAAACTCTCATTAGTCAAAGATTCAGGAGAAGAAGAAGGGCAGCCATTATTCGTCCCATAAATATTAGGGCAATCATCATCATTATTCGATACATATCCAGAAGGCGCACTACAGGCAAAAACTCGATTACTAGGATCTCCAAAACCATCATTATCGGTATCCTGATAATAATAGTTCCCATCGTGAATATTGGGATCCGTATCATCACAGTCACTTTGATTGGCTACATAGCCTGTCGGCTGGGTGGAACTCATCACATATACATCCGGGTCTCCATAGCCGTCACGATCGCGATCACGGTTCCAACGATAGGTCGTTCCGCCACCACCGCCACCTGGAGGTGGCTCTACAGGTTCCACACGCATCACCCCTACATTACTTTCGGAAGAGGTGTTTATACTATCCTTTTTACTCTCTTGCCCATAACTAAAGCTTAAGGACATACAGAAGCTGAGGGATAATCCCCATAATAATTTTTTGATACTCATAATACTACTGGATTATTCGCCTTTATAATGATATTTATACTCCTCTAACAACTTGCCATCGTGATCCTTTATAAGCTTCAAACGACCAAATGCATCATACTCGTAACTCGTCGAGCGACCACGGGCATCCTTCATAACGCTTATCCCTATTAAAGGATCATAATCATAAGTCGTGATCATCGTATTCTTAAAAGTACTATTGTTTCGAAGGTTATTGATCGCCGATAGATCCGATTCATTGACATCTTCTAGAGCCCCAAGAACACCAACCAATGCAGTCTTTGTCGTATTCTCGATCTTAGCTATAGGATATTGTCCATGATAACCCCACAAGTAAAAAATATGTGCACCACCTGCCTTAGAGACCTCCAATGGATTTCCATAATCATCATAGGAGTGGTATTCTAAGCGATCTATCTGAGCTCCATCTGCTTTTTCAAATTGAATTACTTCAGGAGCATAAATTCCATTACCCCAATTTTTATAATTTTCACGTTGTTTCGAACTAAAATCATCATTTTCAGAAAATATAATTTCTATGGGAAAGTTAAGCATGTTTTCCGCTACCATATTATTGTATACAGTCTCTGAAGGAAAGTCGGCAGGATACTTATAATTAACTTTTTTGGAATCCCCACTACTAGTTAATTGAATTTCTTCAGAAATATAATTATTCTCATTATACTCATAATCAGAAGAGACTACAAGAGAATCGACCGTATTCAAATTTTGATAATATTCTACCTTCCGTGTATTAAGAAGTTTAACCCTTCCCGTCCGCAAACCATAATTATAAAATCCATGTAAGTTATAATTATTATTAAGTCCTCCTCCGTTTCCAAAACTCTTCGCTAATTGGATCCAATTCCATTTCTGGGAAATCAATGCATTGTTTGAATTAGTGATATCAACCAGATTAAATACTTTTAAATTTCGCTTTACCTCCGCATCCTTAATTATTTGATAATCAAACTCATTACTTTGAATCTTCACCAAGTTTCCTCCGCTATTTTTATAAACTTCCTTTTTTACCATAAGACCATTTCCCCAGTCATTTAAATTGCTCGGAACTATTCTACCTTCATCATTAGGAATACCCGATAGATAAGTCTTATAAGAGCTCTCATTATCATAGGAATAATAATAAACATTCTTTCCAATAGGACTTCCAGAAGATCCTAAACTTTCTTCAACCATATTATACTTTACTCCATTATCTCCTAACGCGCTATTAATAGAATTGCTAAAATTTCTAGAGCGATAAGCAATAAATTTTCGTAATGTATTATTGTTGTAGGAATCCCAAATCGGGACTAAATTATAGGTAGTTGTGGTATAATAAAATCTATTATTAATTGGAAAAGGTATGAAACCTTGTCCATAATTATATGTTTTCGTAATACTTTGGTGCCCATCATTATTAATTATTGACTTAATTCTTAGCCCGCCCCCTAAAGTACTACTTGCACTATAGCGATTACTCTCATAAACGAATTGACTGCTTCCTCCAGTTGGATATATGATTTTTTCTAATGTTTGTGCTTTTGCTTTACCTGAATTAACTGATCGATCCCCAGAAAATGGAGTTACAGTATATGGTATTTTCAAGTTTAAATTTACGCCATTTATATATGTATACTCTCTATCTGTACAGCCATCATTACGACCATTATAATACCCCCAATAATCTACAGCATTACGGTTAGTAATTAAATTCGAATTATACTCAAATTTATAAGTTTCTGGATTTTCAAGATTACCATCAAATACTTTTATAGAATCTAGTCTTATATGATCTGTATAATTATTATTAAACTTGCTTCTATAAAAAACGATTCGTTTAATAAGCTTGCTATCATTATAAATTGAAATATTTTTTATTGAGCGATTACTATCTTCTAGTTCAAAATCTATACTACCATTAGGAAAATTAATTGTTTGAATTGTTTTCTCATTATAAACTATCTGATCAGTATATGGATCTTCACAACTAATATCTGGGGCTATTTGTAAATTTGCCTGATCGCTAGAAGTCTGAGCAGCAACTACTGGATCATCAAAATTTATACTTCCATATTTTGTAAGAGGCACTACAGTATTTACTGGAATCGAAGCATAGTTAAATTCAATATTTCCGCTCCCAATTGATGGCTTTATAGTTTTTATTTTCCAAGAAGAAAAGGCTGTAGTCCCCCCTCCAAAAGAAGTCACGATTTCTGAAGCTCCATTTCCATAGATATATTCGGTTCCCTTGTCATCCTATGTTTGTTGCATGTAGATTTAAGAGAAATAATGATTAGATTTCAATAGAAGAAGGGAAAGCAAAAAAACCGTGCTTTGTCATTGGTCTTATAAGGCTGTTCGAGATGCTG
>NZ_JAKHSK010000006.1 GCF_023499215.1 Zunongwangia pacifica | reverse complement strand
CAAACAAGTAGATAGGAGAAACTGCTTTGAACTTATCAATCCTTCTTACAGGCTCCAGGGCCTAATGAACTGTCCAAGTTTCAAGCAGATAGGGAAAGTAACCAGCATCTCGAACAGCCTTATAAGACCAATGACAAAGCACGGTTTTTTTGCTTTCCCTTCTTCTATTGAAATCTAATCATTATTTCTCTTAAATCTACATGCAACAAACATAGGATGACAAAATCATAATTTAAAATTAAAAAAATAAGCGTCATTTCGACTGAAGCGTAGCGGAATGGATAAATCTCAATTTTTCAAAAACAATCTACAAAAGATATCTCCGCTTTGCCTGCCATAGGATGACTAAAGCGACTTTACTATTCAATCTCATATTCCAAACGCATGGTAATACTTGCTGTTTTACGTTTATCGGCGGTATTGTATGCGCCACTCCAGCTATAATCTTCACCGCTGTTTTGCCCAGTAATCTGGAAAACTCCCATATCGGCGCTTTTTAGTTCACCTAAAGTCCCACCAGAATTTTCTGCAATTTTTTCAGCTCTTACTCGTGCATCTTCAGTGGCTTTAGAGATCATTTCAATCTTAAGATCGGCCAGTTTGGTGTAATAGTATCTAGGTGGGGTAGAATTAAACTGTACCCCTTTATTCAGTAATTCGGTAATTTCCCTTGCTACGCTTTCGATCAATTCAACATCATTAGATTCGATCTTTACGCTTTGTGTAAGCTGATAACCTTTAAAGATACTACCTACGTAATTTCCGTTTTGATATTTCTGTTCACGCTGCTCATCGGTCTGTACTGAATTGAAAACAATATTCTCTTCTTTAATACCTTTTTCAATTAAATAATCTTTAACCGTTTTTTTATCAAGGTTAAGTTGATTGTAAGCAGACTCAAGGTTTTCGCTCATCTGGCTAAAACGTCCTTCCCAAACAATAAGGTCTGAAGTGAAATTTTCGCTACCCGCACCAGTTACAGAAATAGTACCATCTGGATTAGCTCTGTTAACATAGGAATTGCCTAAAAACCAGGCCGCAATAACAATAGCAATAGAAAAAATAATTGCGCTTAAATATTTCATAGCATGAATAAATTATGCTATAAAAGTAACAATTTCAGATCTAAATTTTTATAAAAGCTGAAAAATTATGGCTACAATTCCTACAACACAAATCACAGTCATGATGTAATAAATCAGCTCTATCACTGATCTGGATGGATGTAAAGAGTTCATATACTCTTCTTCTTGTTGGCGGTTCATGAATTGGGGATTTTCGGATAAGTTAAAATTCGGTTAAAACAAATTAATGGATAATTATTCGAATAAGCAAAAGCCTGCTTAACGTTAATAGATAAATAGCATAAGGAGATTATCTTAAACTTTAATTATAGTTTAAGATAATCTTTGATAACAATCTGGCGAAAACCTGATATTTTGCGGTGATAATGGTAAGTATAAAATAATTGTGGATTGTATTTTATTTTTAGCTCAAATTCTTAATTTTGCGCATGCAAAATAACGTACTCATCTTAGACTTCGGTTCGCAGTATACGCAATTGATTGCAAGACGCGTAAGAGAATTAAATATTTACTGCGAAATTCACCCATTTCACAAAGTTCCACAAGACCTTTCAGGCTTTAAGGCGGTTATCCTTTCGGGAAGTCCGTTTTCAGTAAGAGCAGAAGATGCTCCACATCCTGATTTGTCTCAAATTAGAGGAAAATTACCAATGCTGGCGGTTTGCTATGGTGCCCAATATTTAGCCCATTTTCACGGCGGTAAGGTAGAACCTTCTGAAACCAGGGAATATGGTAGGGCAAATTTATCTGTTATTAAAAATGACGAGCCACTTTTTGACGACATCAAAGAGAACTCTCAGGTATGGATGAGCCATAGTGATACTATAAAAGAATTGCCAGAAAATGCGGTACGTTTAGCCAGTACAACAGATGTATTAAATGCGGCTTATCGTATAGAAGGCGAAGAAACCTTTGCTATTCAGTTTCATCCAGAGGTGTACCACTCAACAGATGGTAAGCAGTTATTAGAAAACTTTCTAGTGCATATCGCTGGGGTACAACAAAGCTGGACGCCTGGTGCTTTTGTAGATCTTACGGTAGCAGAGCTAAAAGAGAAGATTGGTGATGATAAAGTGGTATTAGGACTTAGTGGCGGTGTAGATTCTACTGTAGCAGCTATGCTTTTGCATAAAGCTATTGGTAAAAACCTGTACTGTATTTTTGTGAACAACGGTTTACTTCGTAAAAATGAATTCGAAGACGTTCTTCACCAGTATAAAGACATGGGATTAAACGTAAAAGGCGTAGATTCTTCTGCTCGTTTTCTTGAGGCTTTGGCAGGGCTTAGTGATCCTGAATTAAAAAGAAAAGCGATAGGAAACACTTTTATTGAAGTTTTTGATGATGAGGCGCATGAAATAAAAGATGTTACGTATTTAGCGCAGGGTACTATTTATCCTGATGTTATTGAATCTGTTTCGGTTAATGGTCCTTCAGTAACCATAAAATCGCACCATAATGTTGGTGGTTTACCAGATTTTATGAAACTTAAAGTGGTAGAACCGCTAAGAATGTTATTTAAAGATGAGGTAAGACGAGTGGGGGCCGAATTGGGTATTTCTAAAACACTTTTAGGTCGCCACCCGTTCCCGGGACCAGGTTTGGCCATTAGAATTTTAGGGGATATCACTGCTGAAAAAGTAAGAATATTACAGGAGGTAGATCATATTTTTATTCAGGGGCTTAGAGACTGGGATCTTTATGATCATGTTTGGCAGGCCGGTGCCATTTTATTGCCTGTACAATCTGTAGGAGTGATGGGAGATGAGCGTACGTACGAGCAGGTTGTAGCATTAAGAGCGGTAGAATCTACCGATGGAATGACCGCCGATTGGGTAAATTTACCATACGAATTTTTGCAAAAAACTTCGAATACAATAATAAATAGAGTAAAAGGCGTTAATAGGGTAGTGTACGATATAAGTTCTAAACCACCAGCAACAATAGAATGGGAATAGCATTTGTATTCAACCTATAAAGTCTAAAATTCAATAAATAAAATGAGATACCTTTTTTTAATTTGTTTTTTATGCATGATGAAAATTTCTGCGTTTGCGCAGGAATTTAAGTATCATACCGTAAAAAAAGGAGAGACTGTTTACAGTATTTCTAAGGATTATAATGTTTCTGAAGAAGAAATTTACAAATATAATCCCGATGCAAAAAATGGTATCGAAGAATCTTCAAAACTGGTTATCCCTTTAGCGATAAAGGATAAAGGGATGCCGGTTAAAACCGGTTCGCCAAGTTTAGATCCGGTTCAATTTAAAGAGCATCTGGTTAAAAAGAAAGAAACGCTTTTTAGCTTATCTCAGCAATATAATGTAGAGATAGATGATATTAAGCGTTATAATAAGCAATTATATTCTAAAGAGCTTCAAAAAGGAGAAACCATTCGTATCCCTGTTTTTAGGAAATTAGATCGGGTGGTGGCAAAACCTAACAATACTTCTAAAGAGGAAATTCGCCAGAAATTTGATAAAAGTAAGGTGAGAGAGCATATTGTTTTACCTAAAGAAACCAAATATGGTATTGCCAGAAAATATGGTCTAACGGTAAAAGAATTAGAAGCTTTAAATCCAACGGTAGATGTTTTGCAGCCAGGGCTTATGCTTAGGGTTGGTACAAATGTTTCTCCAGATCCCGTAGTGCTTTTAGATAAAAACTTTAAGTTTTATGAAGTAAAGCCACAAGAAACCTTGTATGGCTTAGCTCAGCGTTTTCATGTAACACAGGACTCTATATTAGCTCTTAATCCAATTATAAAGGAAGAAGGATTAGAATGGGGAATGGTTTTAAAAGTTCCTAACCCTGAAGAGCAGGATCCAGAAGATTGGGTAGTACCCGGTTTAACCAGTGAAGCTGAAAATCTACAGGGAGAAAAGGTAAATCTTAAAGACTCCCTTTCTAATTTTAGTCCTAAAAACCTGGTATTTATGCTTCCTTATAGTTTAGATAAAATTCAGGTAGATTCAGCAGGTAATGGAGCATATAAGCAAGCTGTTTTAGACGACCGTGTTTTAAGAATTAGCCTGGATTTTTATAGTGGTGCTAAAATGGCTATGGAAGATGCGAAAGAGTTAGGGATTTCTACTCGGGCTAAAGTTTATGATACTAAAAGAAGTGCGGCTGAAGTTGCCAATCTTATCAACACCAACAATTTTAATGATGTTGATGCTGTAATTGGTCCTTTTTTACAATCGACTACAGAGGCTGCTGCAGAGCGTTTAAGAAACAAAAACATACCTGTATTCACACCACTTTCAGATAAAGAAATGCGCGGGAGCAATAATTTGTTTATTGCGCGTCCCACTCAGCAAACCATGAGTAATACAATGCTAGATTATCTTCGGAAATTTGGAGAAGGTAAAAATGTGATCATTGTTTCAGATTCTAAATCTTTTGAAATTAAAAATAAATTAATTGATATTTTCCCTTCGGCCAGAACTATAAATGCTGTGAATGGTTATGTTTCAGAAGCAAGTTTAAAAAATGTATTATTACCGGGGGCACAAAACTGGGTGATATTAGAATCCAGCAACGTAGGGACAATTAGTAGTACCGTTGCTGCCTTAAATCGATTATTACGGGAGGAGCTTGACATTACTTTATTTACCACTAATAAAAATGATAGCTACGATAACGAAAGCATCACTAACGAAGATTTAGGAAAGTTGTATTTCCATTATCCATCGGTAGATAAAGAATATAATTTAGAGGTTTCTGCAGATTTTATGACTAAATATCAGGAAGAATATGGCGTTACGCCAAATCAATATGCCGTGAGGGGGTATGATTTAACTATGGACGTTTTACTTCGTTTAGCGGCTTCAGAAGATATTTATACTTCATTTAGCCATTATAAAGGTTTTACAGAATATAACGAGAATAAGTTTTTGTATGAGCCGCAGCCGGGAGGTGGCTTCAGAAATAAAGCGGTTTATATTCTTCAAATTAATCCAGATTTAACTTTACAAATAGCCGATGACAGCCAAAGTAACATATTTAGGGAATTTAAGGACTGAAGCAGAACACCTGCAAAGTGGGACTAGAATGATCACTGATGCGCCCGTAGACAATCATGGGAAAGGGGAGTCGTTTTCTCCTACAGATACTGTAGCTACGGCTTTAGCAACCTGTATGCTCACCATAATGGGGATAAAGGCCCAAGCCATGGAAATTTCTATAGAAGGTACTACCGCACAGGTGACCAAGACAATGGCTACCGATCCGCGACGAATTTCAAAAATTGAAATATTGCTTACTTTCCCCCAGAAATTTGATGATAAGGTGATGAAGATTATAGAGAATGCAGCTAAAACCTGCCCGGTTTTCTATAGTTTACATCCAGATATGGAAAAAGATATTAAATTTATCTGGTAGAACAGAATTTAATTGAAAAATAAACAAATGCCTGGTTCTTTAAACCGGGCATTTGTTTTAATGAATACCGGTGATCAGAAATGATTTGGGTTATGGTTATATCAGCCGCAATCCAGAATATATGATATAAAAAGAGAAAATAATTTCTGAAAAAAATAACAACGGACTAAAGTTTAAGACTTCTAGATATGAAATCAGCACTAATTTTAATTGATATTCAAAATGATTATTTTGAAAATGGTAACATGGAACTTTTTAAACCTGCGGAAGCAAGTGTAAATGCCAAAAAAGTTTTGCAGAAATTTAGAGCTAAGGACGCACCTGTTATTCATATACAACACCTATCAACTCGGGGTGATGCGACTTTTTTTATTCCAAAAACAAACGGGGCAGAAATTCATGAAAATGTAGCTCCGCTTGAAAAAGAAAAAGTGATTGTGAAGCATTTTCCAAATAGTTTTAGAGGGACAGATTTATTAAATACGCTCCAGGAACAAAATGTGGAGCAACTGGTAATTTGCGGGATGATGACGCATATGTGTGTGGATGCAACCACAAGGGCGGCTAAAGATTTTGGATTCGATTGTATCGTAATAGGCGATGCCTGTGCAACAAAAAATCTAGAAATAAACGGAGAGACAGCACATGCTGCTGAAGTACAAAAATCTTTTCTTGCGGCCTTAAATTATTTCTATGCCAGCGTGATGAATGCAACGACATATCTTAAGGATTAAAAGTAGTATTTCTGGAAAATTGATTAATATCAATATATAAAAGGAGTTTTTTAACTAGCTTGCATTTTATATTCAATTAAAACAATCAAAAATCATGGAGAATTATAATCAACCTGAACAATCAAATCTTATTAGCCCTCAAAAATGGGCATTATACGTTTTTGTTGCTGGTTTACCATTTATAGGAATAATTATGTTACTGGTATGGGCTTTTGGAAGTGATCCCAATTATACCCGTAGAAATTGGGCTAAAGGAATGTTATTGCTGTATGTAATAATGATCGTATTATCTATTATTTTCTTTGTGTTCCTGGGAGGAATGGCATTTTTTACAAGCTTAGCTTCTCAAAATTACTAGAGAATTATTTTCTAAAGCATATTGCTGAGCTTTTATAGCCTCAAAAAAACAGGTCGATTTTATCAATTTTCGACCTGTTTTTTTTGCTCGATAATCGTGCAATAAATCAAAATAGAAAATCTGCTCAAATTTCCTATTCTAACACAGGTCAAACAAAATAAGTATTGGTGAAAGCCAAAAAAACGAAGTATAGATGATGCTTTTAACTAAAATTGAATTACTTGAGATTTTACGCTCTCAAATTCTTTGATGATTTCTTTTACAATTTCAGCTGCGGGTTTGATAGTTTTAATTAAGCCTGAAATTTGACCAATTTCGAGTTCACCTTCTACCAGATCGCCTTCAAACATGCCTTTTTTGGCACGGGCGCGACCTAAGAGTTGTTGTAACTCTTCCTTAGAAGGGCTTTTTTTGTAAAGTGCTTCAATATCTTCAAAGAATTTATTTTTAAGTAAGCGAACGGGAGCCAGTTCTTTTAGCGTTAATTTAGTGTCGCCCTCCTGCGCTTTAATCACCATTTCTTTAAATTTAATGTGAGAAGAGGCTTCTACTGAAGCGACAAAGCGGCTTCCAATCTGCACGGCATCGGCTCCCAAAATCATTGCGGCCAACATGCCGCGCCCAGTAGCAATTCCGCCTGCCGCGATAATTGGAATTTCTAACTTTTCCCTGACCATGGGTATTAGGGTAAATGTCGTTGTTTCGTCACGACCGTTATGTCCGCCCGCTTCAAATCCCTCCGCTACCACAGCATCTACGCCGGCCTCCTGAGATTTTAAGGCAAATTTTACACTACTTACTACATGAATAACAATAATCCCATGTTGTTGCAAATGAGAAGTCCAGGTTTTTGGATTTCCTGCAGAAGTAAAAACGATAGGTACTTTCTCTGCAATAATAATTTGCATGATCTCTTCCACATTGGGATAGAGCATGGGGACGTTTACGGCAAAAGGCTTGTTGGTCGCTTTTTTACATTTTATAAGGTGTTCTTTAAGCACTTCAGGATACATAGAGCCGGCGCCAATAATTCCCAATCCGCCAGCATTGCTAACGGTACTTGCCAGTTTCCAGCCACTTGCCCAGACCATACCGGCCTGGATAAGTGGATATTTTATATTGAAAAGTCTAGTAATTCGATTTGTTGCCATTACAGGTATGTTTCCCGCAATTTAAGAAATTACACCAGACCCTAATAATTCTTCGCCATCATACCAGGCAACAAACTGGCCTTCGGTAATTGAAGCCTGCGGCGTTTCAAAAACGATATACATACCGTGCTCTGTTTGATGTAGCGTTACCTCCTGTAAAGGCTGGCGGTACCGTATTCTTGCTTTTAACTGCAAGGTTTCTCCCGGTTTTAAACTAAGATCTTTTCTAACCCAGTGCACTTCATCGGCATTGATAAAAAGTGCTTTTCGATAAATTCCGGGGTGATTTTTACCCTGTCCTGTGTAAATTACATTTTCTTCAACATCGGTATCGATTACAAAAAGTGGCTCTGGTGTGCCGCCAACAGCCAAGCCTTTACGCTGTCCTTTGGTAAAATAATGGGCTCCCTGATGTTTCCCAACCACTTTACCATCGTTTGGCTGATATTGGTGTTTTTGAGCAAGAAATTTTAATTCTTCAATTTTAGAATCAAATTCAGGAGTATCGATATTGTAAGTTTCGATATCAGATTTAATTTCAACAATATTACCTTCTTTTGGTTTTAATTTTTGCTGAAGAAAATCTGGTAAACGCACTTTTCCAATAAAGCAAAGTCCTTGTGAATCTTTTTTATCTGCTGTAATCAACTCCTGTTCCGCAGCAATTCTACGAACTTCAGATTTTTGAAGTTCCCCAATAGGGAATAGGGTTTTAGATAGTTGTTCCTGAGTAAGCTGGCATAAAAAGTAAGACTGATCTTTGTTGTTATCCTTCCCTGCTAAAAGTTGATAGATTGTTTCGCCATCTTTTTCGATCTCGCCTTTACGGCAATAATGACCGGTGGCCACATAATCTGCCCCCAGAGAAAGCGCGATTTTCATAAAAACATCAAACTTGATCTCGCGATTACATAATACGTCTGGATTTGGTGTCCTGCCGCGTTCGTATTCATTAAACATATAATCTACGATACGCTCTTTGTATTGCTCACTTAAGTCTACCGTTTGGAATGGGATTCCTAATTTCTCAGCCACAATCATGGCGTCATTGCTGTCTTCTAACCATGGACATTCGTCTGAAATAGTCACCGAATCGTCATGCCAGTTTTTCATAAACAATCCAATAACCTCGTAGCCCTGTTCTTTTAAAAGATAGGCTGAAACACTACTATCTACACCTCCTGAGAGTCCTACTACAACTTTTTTCATAGAATTTAAACTTGATCCCTCATTGAGGGTTTAATTTCCTGGGACTTTACCCGAAATCATTTCATCTGTTGCTGTTGAATACCTCGTGGAATTACCCCCGGGGTAGTTGATTTGATCAAAGCTTTTGAATTTGATCTTTTATAAAGTCGAAATAAAGTGTGTAAAATTACGAAATAAAAAAAGGAGGCGAAAGCCACCTTAAAATTTGTATTGATATTTGATGATTTTTGGCGCTAATTTTTGAGTTTGTTTTGATCTTCGATTCTTCTTCCGTTTTTATAGTCACCTTCAGCGACTAAACTTCCATCGGGTTTATAATAGGTTTGGTGCCCGTCTAATTCTCCATTCTTATAATGCAGATCCTGTAAAAGCTGCCCATTATCGGCATAGATCTGGCTGCTCCCATCTTTAATACCATTTTTATAATTGGTTTTTTCGCCAACTTTACCGTTTTTAAAGTAGGTAGTTTGTAGCCCGTTTAGAATATCGTTTTTGTAATATTCGGTCATCATTATCTGGTTACTTTTGTAATGATAGGTAGTCCATTTTCCCGCTCTTTTCTTGTTCAGCATCATCCCTTCGCTAATAACTTCTCCTTTTTGGGTGTAATATTTCACCGCAATAGAATCACTACCGGTTTCAAAATTCATGATGGCACTTGGATAATTTTCGTACCCTTTTTTATAGAATTTAAATTTTCCGGTTTCTTTACCGTGATTAAAGGTACCCTCAAATTTAGTTTGATTGGTTCCCGGAAAGTTTACTTTCCATTCACCATGTCTTTTGCCTTGTGCATCGGTTAAATTTGCTCCTTCCTGTGCGTTAAGGTTTTGAAAGGCTAAAAATATGAAGCTAAAACATGCCCATTGATATACGATGCTTTTTGTTGAAAAATTAAAAAGGCTCATAAATTTGTCGATTTTCATATTAACAGATATTACACAAATATTAATTATTCTCTGCTTATTTTAGTCTTTATATAAAACTAAAATTGATGAAATTTATTCTGAAATTAGCAAAAATCGTACTAATTTTTATTTTATGCTGGTTTCCAGTCTCTTGTGGAACGTCAGATGATGCCGGCGATGTTATTATCCCTGATAATACGATAAACAATTTTATCATTAATAATTCTAATTATTCGGTTTTGGCCACCGCTTTAAATCGAACAGGACTGGATTCCGTTTTAAATATTGCCACGCAGCAATACACCATTTTTGCTCCAAATAATGCGGCGTTTAATAGTTTTCTTTCAGAAAATGATTATACCAATATCAATGATGTGCCTTTAGAGGAATTAAATAATTATCTGCGTTATCATATACAGCCGGGAGCGAGCAGGTTAAGCGAATTTCCAGACGGCTATATTCGAAGTTTAGGTGTAGGTAATGCTTCAAATCGATTGCTTAGCATGTATACGTTAACTTTAGAAGATAGTTTTTATATCAATAATGAAGCAGAAGTGGTATTGGCTCAGGGTGATATTTTACTGGATAATGGATATTTAAATCCTATTAGTACTTTTTTGTCGTTGCCCAGTATAACCGATTTTTTATTGGTTAACCAGCAAACTACAGATGATAACTTTGCTAGTATTTTGGCAGAATCTAATACTGAAAATTACCTGGAAAAGTTGAAGGATCAGGATGTGATTTACACTATTCTCCAAGCTTCTGAAGAAGCTGTCGCTAATTATTTAGCGGAACATAACTATACTACTATTACCGATATTCCGCAGGCTGAATTACAAAGAATTATAGACCATCATATCATTCCGCAAGAAAACGCACGTACCGAGGCCATTGAAGATACATTGCAGGTCATTGCTAATAGTGGGGCTGTACTGAATTTTTATGAAGATAACGGACCAAAAATTGAATTGGAAAGCGATGAAATCATAAATATTATCACACCGAATATTCAGGCGGTAAACGGCGTAATTCAAGTAGTGGATCGGGTTATTGAGAACGAATAAGAAGGAATGGTATGATATTTTAAAATCTTATCGTGCTAATCTCTTTATTTTTTACCTTCTAGTGATCAGTGTGTTCTGTTTTTTCTTTAATAATAATAGAACTTTCTATGTTTAAAATCTGATTTTTTGCTTTGCACCTATTGATAATATCCGCAATTTTGTTTTTAGACTGCTGTAATTCCTCTATCCTTTTTTTATAACGTTCTGCACCGTCCATACCACGTTCTTCATAGCTAAATATCTGCCTGCTATTAAAACGAATCTTATCCTCAATAATGCTAAATAAAACTTCTTCGGCTTCACCAGGCTTGAATTCTCCAGTGATTAATTTTACTTCATTAAACTCGTCCATCTTTCTTGTTTTAAGTAGTAAATATAATGAGGATATTCATAAGTTATTATTTATATTTACTATGTGATACATTAATTAATTTTATGAACTACACCTTAAATCAACTAAAGATTTTTTTGAAAATAGCAGAGCTTAAAAGTATTACTAAAGCTTCAGAATCACTACATCTTACCCAACCGGCAGTTTCTATTCAGCTAAAAAATTTTCAGGATCAGTTTGATATCCCGCTAACCGAGGTCATCGGCAGACAATTATATGTTACTCCTTATGGTGAAGAAATAGCAAAAGCTGCTGAAAAAATTTTACTGGAGGTGGAGAATATGAAGTATAAATCTTTGGCTTTTAAGGGAGAACTGGCGGGGCAACTTACCATAGCAGTAGTTTCTACGGGTAAATATTTGATGCCCTTTTATTTAGCACCGTTTTTAAGCAATCATAAAGGCGTAAATCTGATAATGGATGTGACCAACCGTTATCAGGTTTTGGAATCTTTAGAAAGAAACGAAGTAGATTTTGCGTTGGTTTCTGTGCTACCTGAAAATTTACAGATTGAAAAGAGGACGTTTATAGATAATAAGCTTTTCTTGTTTGGAAGTCCTTCTTTAATAAAGGCAGTTCCTATTGAAGGGGAAATAATTCCTGAAAATTTGCCTTTAATTTATAGGGAAGAAGGTTCAGCAACACGACAGGCAATGGAAAAATTTATAAGTCAGAATAAAATTCCAGTAACCAAAAAAATTCAGCTTACTTCTAATGAGGCTGTAAAACAAGCGGTATTGGCGGGACTTGGTTATAGTATAATGCCTATAATAGGGTTAGAGAACGAGATAAAAAACAAGCAGATACAAATTGTACCTATCCAAAAATTACCCATTGTAACCTCTTGGAATTTAATTTGGCTGAAGGGTAAAAAATTCTCGCCTGCCGCGGTGGCTTATTTAGACTTTCTCACCAAAAATATGGAAAGTATTAATAAGGCAAATTTTTCCTGGTTATCTCGTTATTAGATAACCAGGAGAAATTTTATATTAATTATCCGTAATTTGTAATAATTCGTTTTTTCGTCATTCCAGACCTACCGGACGGGCAGGTTCAGGGTGACAACACTTCATTATGATTTCAAATTTTATATTATGAATTAGACCATTGTATTGGTTTTGGATCCAAATGGAAGCTTCGATATAAAATCTTTTGCAAAGATTTCACTCAGCCTCCGGGGATTTTTTAAATCCAACTCAGGTTTATACCATTTTAAACCGCCAGCTTTACCACATCAGGTGTTGTATTTTGATCTAGATCTTCCCATTTTACACCAGGAACGTAACGTTTTATTTTGTGGTTTTCTTCAGGGTTCATTACCAGTAAGTAAATCCATTCGTTATCCAAAAGGTTTTGTAAGTGCGGTTGTTCTTGAAGAATTTTTTCTACCCTGGCAGTTGGTGTTTCAATCACCACCGATAATCGTAAGGGTTGATGATACATCTCTGAATCGCTCCTTTTTAAAGACTGCAAGGGTAAACCTTTGGTTAGATCGCTTCCGTTTCCCTGCATTACCCCAAACTTTCCGGTTATATTATGGGTAATTTTAGAACCCGCGCCAAATTTTTCATTGTCTACCGTGCTAAAGTAATAGTGATTATTAATCCATTGGGTAACCACCATAGGGCCTTGCATAATTGCAGAGAGTGCGCTCCCGTCTTTATCGGTTTTCCAATCGTAAGATTGTAAAAAACATCTTCCATTCAAATTGTGACCTTTAGTAAGTTCCCTTGGCCCAATGATAAAACTGGCATTTTTAGCCAAGCCCCATTCCGGTCTGGTTTCCGACCAGTTATTTGATTTTTTGTGAGCTAATTTTAAACTATCTTTTTCGCTTCCTAGTCGTTCGCGGCTCGCTTCTAATTGTGCCTGCTTCAGATTTTCAGTGATTTTCAGAAGTACTTCTTTATGATTTGGAGCAATTTCGGTATCAAAAATCTCTATTTCATCGGTTACGGTATTGTGCTCGGCCCCTAAGAAAATGGTATTCTCTGGGATATTGATTCCAAAGTTGTTTTTTAATTCCAGTCTCACTTCTTTTTCATTGGCAATAGAAGCTAAGGTTCTTGCATTATGCCTTCCTGGGTTTCCTGCACAGGCACCGCAATCTAAACTGGAAGCAAATGGGTTGTTGGACGTATGACTTCCGTGACCGGTAAAAATGATAACGGGAGCAAAGGTTTTCCACCCCGTTAAATCGAAAGTAGCTTTTACAAGACTTACTTTTTCTTCTAAAGAGATATCGTGTTTATGCTCTTTCTTTTTCAATTTAGGCGCATAACTTTTTTCCGGAGCGATCTTACCACGAGTCATTATTTCATTGAATTTGTTAGGTAGCAATGTTCTCCCTACCAAAGATAATCCATACAGAATGCCGGTGCCTTCTACATACCCAAAGGCTGAAGGCAGCATATTTTTCATTCTACTGAAGAAATATTTTTTAAACTTATTTTTTTTAAGTTGCTTTTTATAGGCTTTTGCCTGAGTCTCGTGTTGTGGTTTTACATCGTAAGAAACTTTATAAGCAGAATCCAGGATTGGAGGACAGGATTTTCTTGTCAACCCATCTTCAGTACTTTTATAATCCATTGCAATCCCAAAGAAACCTGCATAACCAAAGGTTTCGTAATTGCCTGTTTCTTCAATTTTTCTTCTAATTAATTCAGATCTCGTATCAATACAAAATACCATCTGGGCGTCTGGTATCTTCTTGTTTTTTTCTGGCGTGTGATTATTGATGAAATTTTGAGTCAGCTCTTTTTGCCAGCTTATTTCCCAGGCTTTCAAAAATAAATAAGATAATTCCTGTTGTTTATTGGTCGTTTTAAAAGCAGGTACTACATCTATTTTTAAGTTTAATTTATCTACAATGGTAAGCCGAACAGCTAAATATTCTAAAATAGAAATGGGTGCCTCTTCGTTCCATCCAGAGTCTGAAGTTTGGCGTTGTTTAATATACCCCACCCAGCCTGGAAGGCTGGTTAAATGAAATTGAATACTATTATCTATTTCTTCTTTCGTATATTTCTCAAATATCTGGTCTAAGGCCTCAGAAGCTTTTTTTGGTGTATCTTTATAAATTTGATAATCTTTATCATATCTGGCTAAACCTAACCAGGCTTTATAAAAGCCTTTTTCCCTGTCTGGCATTGGCCATTCTGCTACACCTTCATCTAAAAAAATAGAAAGCCACTTAAGCATTAATCTATTTAGTTTTAGGTTATCAGGTTGTTCTTTTCGTTCTGGGTCCTGATCAAGGATGTTTAAATAAGTCTCAACAGTCTCCTTATAGCCGTTTTCCAACAATAGATTTTCTAATTCCTTTCTGTGAAGTTCTTTTTTATCCAGCGCTTCTTTAAAAACTTCGGCTTTAGGATAGCCTTGAGCATTATAGAATGTGGCGGCTTTACCAACCGCTTCTTTAAAGTGACTTTCCTCAAAACCTGAAAGTTGATTGGACGTTATATAGGCATATAAAGGAGAAGTTTTATCTACAATTTTAGAGATTTCTTCTAGCGATTTTTTCCATTCAATTTTTTTCATCGTACTTATTTTTTAGAATTGAAAATGGTTTTGTGATAGGGTTGCGAGTCATTGATCAACTTTAGGTAAAGCCAAGGGAACTTTTTATAGACGCCTAACTTCATTAAGAAAAAGCCGATTAAAAATATAATTCCAAAAACGATATGTACCCAAGAAATATCTACAGGATGATCTGTTAGTGGTAGTGGATGCATTAAGTAGGTAACAGCATTGTAAAGCCCTGCATATAAAACAATCCCCAACACAAACATTAGTGTAGGATAAATTATTTTTTGATACGTTGTTAAACTCTTTTCTTTAAAAATGTTATAAGCTACTTGACCTACCGTTATGGCTACAACCAGCGTTAAAATGATCCCGCTATCGGCACTGGTCCCTTTACCGGTTAAGAAAGAAAACAAAAAGGCTCCTAAACTTCCAAAAATGAGTACAGCAATAGCCTGTAGGGGTTTTATTTTAATTTTCAATTTTGAAGAAGGCTCACTTTTTTTAATCTCCTCACCTGCTGAAAGGAATAGATAAGCCTTGTAAAAACCGTGTAAAATAAGGTGGGCTACAGCCGCATTAAAAAATCCCAAGCCACATTGCATAATCATAAATCCCATTTGCGCGATAGTAGAACAGGCCAATTTTTGCTTTACATTTACCTGAAGGAGCTTGGTGAACTGTGCCGTAACTGCGGTCACTCCGCCTACTACAAAAAGAATGGTTAAGGTATTAGAGGCAAAAAACAATGTTGCAAAGAAAGACAATAAAATTCCGCCTCCATTTACAAAACCAGCGTGCATTAAAGCCGATGCAGGTGTAGGTGAAGTCATTACAGACATTAACCAACGCTGAAACGGAAATATAGCCGACTGTATAATAGCGGCTAATATTATAGCTAAAGCTGCGGCAATTTTGACGAATACAGGTAAATCACCAACCTGTTCGCTTATTTTTACGATAGTCACCTCGTTGGTATACCAGGCTAATATGAATAATCCTACGCCAAGACAAAAAGAACCTAAAAGAAAAAACTTTTGGGCATAACTTGCGGCTGCTTTTGCTTCTGGCCAATCTTTATTGACACCTATTAAATTAGCCATAAAAACTCCCATTAAAACCCAACATCCTAAAAATAGCAGGACGTGATTGGCCATCACCAAACTTATGACCGAGAACGTAAAAGCGATACAGTTTAAAATAAAACTCCTCCTGAATTTAAAACCGACAAGGTAATTTTTAGAATAGCTGGTAATAAGAGCTGCAAAAAATAATACAACCGTCCAGATAAGAAAGCTAAAACTATTTATATAAATCCATTCCCCAAATTTCCATTCTGGTAGGTTAGCATAAGAAATTATAAGAAATAATAGGTTAACAGCAAATAATATCCAAAGTATCAGGTTTGCGAATGAAAAAAGTTCCGTTGATTTTTTGTTTTGGTTTAGTGGTGTAGCGCTCACGAATATTTTTCTGTTTTTAGATTATTGATCGGTACAAAGGTCTAAAACATAATTTATATATTTTTATTTATATATTATATATAAATCATTAATTATATTTATGAACGTATTTATTTAGGAGTTTTTGGTTAACATATTTTTGAAGAAAATCAGGCTTTTTTTGAGGGGAGAAGGAAATAAGAATGTGGGTTGGTCATTTTACCAAATAATATTTTTCATAAAAAATAGCAATAAAAAAGCCATTCCTAGGAATGGCTTTTTTTAAAATTCGGTTTGAATTATTTCTTATTACGTTTTTGCTGCTCTTCAGCCTGCTCCATCATTTCCTGCATTTTTCTGGTAAACCTGTTTTGTTTTTTAGGTTTTGCCTTGTTTGCCTGAATCTTTGCATGGATTTTATCTTCATCTACAATAACATGTTTAATTACTAACATAATTCCTATAGTAATTAAGTTAGAAGTGAAATAGTATAATGATAACCCACTGGCATAGTTATTAAAGAAAAATAACATCATGATAGGGGATAGGTACATTAAAAACTTCATGTTAGGCATTCCCGGTTGTTGGTTGGCCTGCATGCTTTGTCCCGTAGTCATTTGCATGTAAATAAATATTGCTACCGAAGCCAATATTGGGAATAAACTAACGTGTTCTCCATAAAACGGGATATGGAAAGGTAGTTCGGCAATAACATCGTAACTTGATAAATCGTCTGCCCAAAGGAAACTTTTTTGTCTTAATTGAAAAGCACTTGGGAAGAATTGGAATAGCGCATAGAATATAGGAATCTGCATTAAAGCGGGTAAACAACCACTCATGGGGCTGGCTCCGGCTTTACTATACAGCTTCATGGTCTCCTGCTGCTTTTTCATCGCATTATCCTTATACTTCTCATTAATCTCATTAATTTCAGGACGTAAAACTTTCATTTTTGCCTGAGATAAGTAAGATTTATAGGTTACGGGAGAAAGTACAATCCGTACTACAATAGTCATTACAATAATGGCGATTCCATAACTTGGTAGCACACTACTTAAGAAACCAAAGAATGGGATGAATACATATTTATTGATCCATCCAAAGATTCCCCATCCTAAAGGTACAATCTCATCTAAGTTACGATCGTAATCTTTCAGAATTTTGTAATCTGTAGGTCCGTAATACCAGTTCATGTTATAATTTAATTCGCCACCTTGTAATTCTAAAGGAATATTAGCGGTGAAAGCTTTGGTATATACAGTGTCTATTTCTTCATCTTCAACAAGATTCTTTGAAGTGAATTTTGTAGTTTTAAATGGTGTATCTGTTAAAAGGATAGAACTAAAGAAATGTTGCTTAAATGCAATATAAGATACATCTTGATCGGTTTCCTGATCCTCTCCATGTCCTAAGTCATCGTACTTATCTCCTTCATATTCATAACCTAAAACGGTGTATTTGTTTTCGTAAGAAATACTCTTGGAGTGGCGATAGCCTTTAAGTTGCCAGTCTAAATTAATAGGTTGTGAAGTATTAAAAGTACTAGCAAGTCCCTGAGAACGGATATTAAAATCCATCATGTAATCTCCAGGTTTTAAAGAGTACCGATATTCTAAAAATTCATTATCTGAAATCTTTAATTTCATCGATAATACCTGATTTTCACCATTTTTAGAAATACTTGGCTCAAAATATAGATTTTCGGTATCTAGAGTTCTACCATCTGTGGTAGTGAAATTAAGATTGAATCTTGCGTTACCATCTTTTACTAAATAAACAGGTATAGAATCGTATGTTTTATAATTCTTTAAAACAGCTTCTTCAATATAACCACCTTTATTGGCCACTTCTAATCGCAACACATCGTTTTCTAGAACTGTTATGTTGTCCTCTGCTGAAGGTAAAGTAGCCGAATAACCAAAAGCACCAAGTCTGCTTTGTGCCTGTGCTATTGCAGCCGAGTCGGTTGCAGGGGCAGTAGCATTATTTTGATTTGCTAACTGATTAGTATTTGAAGGAGTGGTAACCTCTTCTGTAGTAGCGGGAGTACTGGTTTCTTCTATTGGTTGCTCCAGGCTATTGGTATACAACATCCAGATTAAAATTCCGCCAATTAAAATAAATCCAATGATGGATTGAATATCAATCTTCTTTTCTTCCATTCTAAAATTTACTAAAGTCTTAAATCCCTAAATAAGGGTTTTATTTGATATTTTTTTGATTAGTCAAAAAAATGACCAATATTTAATTTAATGCCAAACTGGCATTATACTTTATTTTTTGAGTGTTCGTAAGCAGCCTTTACAAAAGCCACAAATAAAGGATGGGGGCTGGCTACCGTACTCTTATATTCAGGATGATATTGAACCCCTACAAACCAGGGATGGTCTTTAAGCTCTACAACCTCTACAAGACCAGTTTCTGGATTAATACCAGTACTTAGCATACCTGCTTTTTCCAGCTGCTCTTTGTATTTATTGTTATATTCGTAGCGATGTCTATGTCTTTCTTTGATGTCGTGTTTGCCATAAACATTATAGATTGTAGATCCTTCTTTTAAATGACAATCCCACGCACCAAGTCGCATTGTACCTCCCATGTGGGTGATGTTTTTTTGCGCTTCCATAATATCGATTACGGGATGTTTGGTGGCTTCATCCATCTCTGTAGAATTGGCACCTTTTAATTGAAGTACATTTCTGGCAAATTCGATAACTGCCATTTGCATTCCCAGACAAATCCCAAGGAAGGGTAATTTATTTTCCCGGGCAAATTGAACCGCATCGATTTTTCCTTCGATCCCGCGCTCTCCAAATCCTGGCGCAACTAACACACCATCTAAATGCGAAATTTTATTTTTGATGGTATTCTCATTTATAAACTCTGAGTGAATACTCTCAACAATTACTTTTACTTCATTTTCGGCGCCTGCATGTATAAAAGATTCTAAAATCGATTTATAAGAGTCCTGAAGTTCCACGTATTTTCCGATAAGACCAATTCTAATTTCGGCTTTTGGATTTTTATGGCGATCTAAAAATTTATTCCACTGCTCTAAATTTGGTGTGGTTTCATCTGGTAATTCTAATTTTTTTAGGGTTACTGTATCTAAACCTTCCTTCAGCATTAAATTAGGGACATCGTAAATGGTAGGAGCATCGATCGACTGGATAACGGCCTCTTGCCTAACATTACAAAAAATAGCCAGTTTTCTTCTAATATCGTCAGATAACTCGTGTTCTGTTCTACAAACCAAAATATCAGCTTTTAGCCCGCTTTCCATCAAGGTTTTTACACTATGTTGCGTTGGTTTGGTTTTAAGCTCACCGGCAGCTGATAGAAAGGGTACCAAAGTAAGATGAATTACCAAAGCGTTTTCGTCTCCCAATTCCCATTTAAGTTGGCGAACCGCTTCAATATAAGGTAAGGATTCAATATCACCCACGGTTCCTCCAATTTCGGTAATTACGATATCATATTCTTTCTTTTTACCAAGAATCTGGATACGTTCTTTTATCTCGTTCGTAATATGTGGGACTACCTGAACTGTTTTTCCCAGAAACTCCCCACGGCGTTCTTTTTCGATTACACTTTGGTAAATTCTACCGGTGGTAACATTGTTTGCCTGAGAGGTATTTACGTTTAGAAAACGCTCGTAATGACCAAGATCCAGATCTGTTTCAGCGCCATCTTCGGTGACATAACATTCACCATGTTCATACGGATTTAAAGTTCCAGGATCTACATTAATGTAAGGATCTAGTTTCTGAATAGTGGTTCTGAAGCCACGGGCTTGTAATAATTTTGCTAATGATGCTGCGATTATCCCTTTTCCTAAAGAAGAGGAAACGCCACCAGTAACAAATATATACTTGGTTTCGGCCATTTTTTAAAAGTGTTTGAAGCGTTCCAATTATTCAGGGCGCTAAATTACGAAGAAGAATAGAAAAAGCAGCTAATTTTGAATGCTAATATTTAAGGTTTCTTTAAGTCTATAAAAACTTCAGTAAAGCAATGAATTGAATAGTGAAGTAAAAGGAAAGTTTATTGATTCTTAGGATATCTTTTTCTTATTTCTTTTAATAAAATTTCCATACCGTTAATTTTAAGTTCGTGAACCTGTCTTAGCTGGTCACCAAATTTTCCTGACGGGAATCCTTTTTTACTAAACCAAACATAATAGGGTTCTGGAATATCTGATAAATACCAGTCTTTATATTTACCAAAGGGCATTTTGGTGTAAGCCAGTTTAAGTAATTCTTCCTGATGATTGTTCATATAAAAAATAAAAGCCACAAAGGTATAATCTTAACTTTGTGGCTTTGGTATTTATTTTTAAAAAATTTATTCTTTCTTTAAATAAGGGGATATTTTAGATAACTTAATCTTACTTAATGGTTTTACCACATATTCAATCACGCATGGGTATTGTTTAGCTTTTTCTATATCCAGTTCACTGGTACTGGAGGAAAGGATAATCGTTTTATGTGATAGCCCAAACTTTTTCATTTGTTCTAAAAAATCCCATCCAGACATTACCGGCATATTAAGATCTAAGAAAATAATAGCTTCAGATTCAGATTTCGCAGACTCTAGCGCAATTAAGGCATCAGTGTAATCTTTTACATTATCCTTATAGCCTTCTATTTCCAATAATTTTTTGGTTATAAAATTAGCGATGGGTTGATCATCTACTAAAATGATTGGGGTCATTTATTTTTTGCTTTTAATTCAATTAATTCTCTTGAAGCTACACCTATAACTTCTCTAACAATTTCATCCATTTCTTTTACCGAGGATTTTAACCTGGGTAAAAGTTCTTGTCTGCAACTTTCGTCGTCCATAAGATCAAATAATTCAATAATCCCCTGAATACGTGATAAAGGCTCCTTTACATTATGCGCATTAAGAACTGAAATTTTTAAAAGCTTTTCATTTTTCTTTACAATTTCTTCTGTTCTTTTTTGGATTATTTCCTTTTGGTTTTTATTAATCTTATTAATTTCATCGTTTTGTTGCTGAATAGTCGTCAAAGCACCTTGTAAGATCCTGTTTTTTTTCGCTATTTCCCGTTTAAGGTTTAGCTCTTTAAATTTAGCATCAAAGCAGTCTGCCGCAAGTTTTAAAATTTCTATATCCTTGCTGGTAAAAACTCTTTCTTCATCTGCAACTAAGGAGACTATCATTTTATGATCATCTTTATTAAAAAGCCAGGACCATAAATGTGGGTTTTTAAGCTTAGAAAGGTCTAGTTTCCCGTTGGCAATATCTTTTGGAATATTAGATGTTCTTATAGGAATACCGGTTTTAGCTAAATTTAATTCATCCTCGTTGAGGTCTTCTACATTTTTTTGTTTAAACCAAATATCATTTCCGCATAAAGAATACTCCATGAGCTTATTATCCTTCTCGATGAGTAACTTAATGACATGAAAATTAAGAATATACTTTAAATGCTTTTCTACAACTTTTCCAATTTCCGGAAAATTACTGCATCTGTTTATGCCATTGGCAAACTTAGAATAAGCTTCGTAAGTTATTCTGTACAACTGAGATGCGTTATTTTGAATTGACGACATTTTGCAATAGACCCTTGTTTATTCTGGCGTCTCTAAAAGTTCGTTGTCTATTTTAATACCAGAAACATCTGCAATGGTATTTAGCATGTTCACTAAATCTGCCTGTGCCATTAATTCCTGGATTTCAGTGTTTGAGAAACCAATTTTTTCAAGCTCAGCAAAATCTTCATCAGAAACTTCACTGTGTTGTAAGGCGGCTTTAGTCACAATATTTATAGCTTTTTTATAGCTGGCTGGCATCGATGGAGAATCAATATTTTCTGTTGCTTTAAAGCTTTCTTCTTCAGAAATCATAGAACTCATACTATCTGCAAAAATCCCATGAGCATGTGAACAATAATTGCATCCTCTAGACTTGGATACATTATAAATAATTAATTGCTTTAACACGTTAGGAACATTACCTTTCATCAAGGTATTTTTTAACTTACTCCAGTTTCCTTCTAATAATGTCGCATTACTGCCCTGACATTTAAACCAGTTTAAAACAAAAGGAAGTTGCAATGTTTTCTTCGTGTCGTCGTATATAGCTTTAACATCTTCTGAAGCTTCTTCGTAAGATATCATAGGGTATCTTGACGAATTCTGCGTAATTTGTGTACTCATAAAGTGTAGAGATCTAAATAAAAAATTTCAATTTTGGGGCTAGGATATTGCGTACAAAATAAGCAATAAAAAAAATAAAAAAGGAATAAACATAAAAAGATTGGCAATTATTTATGAATCATAAGATTATATCCTTTGGACCTAACTATAAGATTACTTTTAGGTTTAAATTTCCTGATACGCAAAGTATTTGAGTTTATTCAATTTTAGGGTGAATTTTGATAGTGAAAATTCTTATTTTTCATTTTTAAGGTGAATTTTAAGGAAATGAATGAGTCCGTACTTCTATTATAGATTCATCTTAGTTGATGTAACATAGGGATCACATTAAAAAGATGAATTAAGAATGAAATTTTTTAAAGGCTATTATTTAGTTGTTTATATTTTTTCTTGGCACGTTTCAATTTATGCGCAACAGGATACACCAGATAATAATTCTGTAACATTTGAAGATAACGAAAGTGCTATTATAGCTAAAATAGGGGATAAGTCAGTTTTTCAGTATAACTATAAAACTCAAAAGCCAGATAAAATTCAGGAATATTACAAGAGGAGTGGTTTTATCCATCCGGTATATTCTCCTGGCGGGGCAGTGATAACAGAAGGATTTCCTAAAAAACATACACACCACCATGGTATGTTTAACGCCTGGGTAAATACAAAGTTTAGAGATAAGAAAATAGATTTTTGGAATCAACAGGATGAAACCGGAACTGTAGTTTTTAAAGAAATTTTGAAAGTAACTTCCTCCAGAAACTATGGCCTATTAACAACAAAACAGCAGCATTTAGCCTTTATAGATGGCGATACGATTCCCGTTTTAGAAGAGATCTGGACTATAAAAGTGTATAATGATACAGATCCTTTTATATGGGATATAACGGTAGAGCAAAAGAATATTTCACCCTCAAATTTTCAAATATTAAAATATCATTATGGTGGTTTGGCATTTCGGGGAAGGGATGAGTGGTATAGTGAAGAAAGCGCATTAGAAAACGATGAAATTGATGTAGATTTTCAGGTGACTACAAATTTCCATAAATCACGTTTAGCGGCTAATCATACTATCCCGAAGTGGGTGAGCATGTATGGACAGATTGGCGAAACAACTATGAATCTTGTTGTTATTCCGTTATCTAACAATCCTGAATTTCCAGATTACGTTAGAGTGCATCCCGATTTACCTTATTTTTGCTTTACGCCTGTGGTAGAAAAGGGCTTTGATCTTAAACCTTCTGAAACTTTTAAAGCCAGATATAGAATCATTACGGCTACAGAGATGCTTTCAGATCAAATAATAAATACTATAGCGAACAAAAGGTTTTAATATTCATTTTTCGGTTTAAAATTCCTCAGATTCTAGATTTTATACTCATGGATTAATCCAAAAGCAGGACAGTTCAGTATGAATTCCTTTAAAATTAGTTGGATATTTACTCGATAATCGAGATTAAATAATGATTTTATGAGAATTGATTTTTTGAAAAACTACTATACTTTTTTGCTTGTTTTCCTCTTATTTTTCTTGAATGTAAATGCCCAAAACAAGACTATTCATAACGATCAATTTTGGGAGACTATAGATGGACAACCAATTTATAGCCAGGGTGGTGGAATATTTAAATTTAAAGATCCAAAAACCGGGGAACTAAAATATTACTGGTATGGTGCTTATTATAAGGAAGCTGAACTTTATCGAAATGACCCTTCCCAAACTTATACTCAAGATCACTTTGTAGCAGTTACCTGCTATAGTTCTTCAGACTTAATAAATTGGACTTTTGAAGATCATGTCTTTGAACGTACTGAAGCATTAAAACACGACCAAGGTACGCGTTGGATGGGGCGTTTAGGCGTTCTATATATACCAGAAATGAAAAAATATGCCATGCTCATTCAACATAATGCCGGCGTCCTTATTGCCTTATCAGATTCTCCAACCGGGACGTTTAAATGGCACAGAAAATTAGATATGACCGATCGTATTGGCACTCCAAATACTGGAGATCAAAGTGTTTTTACAGATTATGAATTAGGAAAATCGTATCTGGTTTATTCTTATGGACAGGGAAGAAACAAAATATACCTTTCTGAAATAGGAGTTAAAAACGGAGAGGTAGATTTATTGGATTGTACCGAAATTTTTAGAGGAAAAGGTAGGGAAGGGAATTGTATGTTTAAATATAATGGAAAGTATTATGTTTTTGCTTCAAACCTTTATGGTTGGGATTCTTCTTATGCTTATTATCTGGTTTCAGATCATATAAAAGGTCCTTATTTGCCCACTAATAATATGCTTGTTACCCCCGGAAGCATCGATGATTACGCGCATATTACCCAAACTGGTTTTTTTGTGAATGTAAAAGGGGGTGAGACTGAAACCGTAATTTATTGTGGTGATCGTTGGTCGAATTTTGCCGGAAATGGATTAGGTTATAATCAATGGGTGCCTTTATCCTTTCAGGAAGAGGTTCCTTATTTTAATTCTTTAAATAGTTGGATGCTGGATGAGAACACAGGCGTATGGCAAGTTTCAGAAGACAATAATTATATAAAGAATCCAAGTTTTGAAGCCGATAGAAAAGCTATTCCTTCTTCCGTAAAACCTATTCAGGAACAATTAAAAGGCTGGATAGCCAAAGTCTATCAAGGCAATACCATCGTAATAGGGCAGAAGGAATCACCCCAACTAAATTATTTTAATACTACTGAAGATCGAAAATATGTTATCGGAGAGAAAAGTTTGAATATCGAAGATAATGTAGCTTTTGAACGGCAAGTTTATCAAATCGTAACTTCTACACCATTTGTGGATTTGAAAGATGGACGCTATACCTTGATGGCAAAGGTGAAAAGTAATTCCCGTTTTAAAAATCTTGAAATGTATGCAGATAGTGCCGGGCTTCAACAGAAAGCAGTAATCAGTGATAATGATGGTGATTGGCATACCGTCATTATTGAGAATATTATAATAAAAAAGGCGAAAGTTGAAATTGGTTTTTATGCAAAAGGAAGTCCGGGTGCCAGTGCTCAAATAGATGACGTATCTTTAATTAAAATGAAATGAATGTATACAGAATTTGTTTTATTGTGACCGCCAAAGGGTTTAATACCCCTTCCCGATAACAATCGGGATACCTCGAAATTTAGATTTTGTTTTATCGAATGCCTAGTGGGCTTGCCCTAAGGTAGTTTACTGCATTTTTAAGCGTTCCTTACAATCAGTTTTTTAATTAAATAGCTACTTTTACCCAATAATCGGGATAAAGAACAATTTTTTAATGAATGCCTCGGGGAATTTCTATTGAGGTTGTTTACTTAAGTTGAAATTTTAAAATAATAGAAATGAAAAGATACTTTTTAATACTGGCTCTAATTCTTGGAACTACGGGCATAGCGCAAAACGATAAAACCATATATCAATTTAAGGTTGAGAATATTAACGGAGAAACTTTCGATTTAAATTCTTTAAAAGGGAAAAAAGTAATGATCGTTAACACCGCAAGCAAATGTGGTTTTACTCCGCAATATGCCGAATTACAGCGTATTTACGAACAATATAAAGATCAAGGTTTTGTGATTATCGGTTTCCCATCTAACGATTTTGGGAACCAGGAGCCTGGAAGTAATGAGGAGATTTCTGAATTCTGCCAGCAAAATTATGGTGTAGAATTTCCAATGATGGCAAAGATCAAAGTTAAAGGAGAGGAAAAGCATCCTTTGTATCAGTTTTTAACAGAGCAGTCCCAAAACGGATTTAAAGATTCTGAAGTGAAATGGAATTTTCAGAAATATTTAATCGATAAAAATGGACGACTTGTGGCTGTAAAAGGTTCTAGTGTACTTCCTAGCGATCCTGAGATTGTAAATTGGATTCAGGAATAAAAAACTCAAACACTCGGTTTCTTTAAATCAGATATTTTTCACTGTTCATTTATACCTTTTATAAAGCAAGGCTAGACTGCAACACGCAATCTATTTATTAGTGATTACGGTATAGGTTTTAATAGTTCGTTACAATGAAAAAATCGTATTCGTCGTAATCTTTTTATTTCTGTAGCTATCAAAGCGAAAACCAGATAAATTATAGCTAAGGTTGTTTGCGAATGCTCAATTAAAAGCAGAAATAGGCCTTGTAACATGAATATTTCTGCTAGAAGTAAAAATTAGTTTGTAGGTTCAAACTTTAATTTACAACCTTTATCGCAGGCAGGATAAGTGGGAATAAAAATAACATTGTTGCCATCATAATCAAATTCTTCGATAAAAGTAGATGATACGCTGGATATTCCCATGGTTCTATTATTATTGCAATCAAAATCTAGTACAATCTCATCATCGTATATCGAATAATTTCCACCAGTGCATTGAGGAAATCGGGTAGAGCTAAAGGTACCGTCTTCATTAAAAGTATAACTGTAAACATTTTCAGCAGGACTCCATACGCCACGACCATTGTTGTTATCATTATAAACTTCAACTAATTTCCAGGATCCCACGATTCTATCTACCTCATACATTCCGTACTCTTCGTTATCACAACCTGATAAAGTTAATAACCAACAAGCGCAAAATAATAACAAAAGATTTAGTTTAATTTTAGTCATCAGTTATATTAATTAGTTTAATAAAAATATTTAATAGGGGCATAAACTTCCAGATGATTAGGACGTAGCCTTTATCTGAAACATTTAAGTAGGTAGGGCATAAAAACTAAAATTTTATGATTTCTATAACATAATTTAGGTAGTGCGAATATAATTAAATATCTGTATTGTAGCAAGTTATGTATTTTAAATTATTAAAAATTAACATTTGAGAAAATGTGATTTTTGGCGTATAAAAAATAGGATATTTATAATTTTATTGAGAAATCTTTGAAAGTATTCTTCATAGTGAATGAGTAAATATTTTGTTGAATGATGATAAAAAATACCATTCTAATCTGTTATTAGGCGGTTAATGATGTATCTTGTTCTAAGGTTTATCAGGATGGGCATGCACCCCAAATTATTAAAGAGGCTTTTCGATCTATCGCCGTGGGTTTTACCCTGCGGTTCTTGTTTCATATCAATTCTGCCAGTGGTTACATTATTGAAACTTCTTTAAATAATTAGTTCTGCTTCAGAATCAAAGGTGATTTACGCCTTTTTCCTCTATTGTTTGCATTATATAATTTCAAAAATGAAAAATTAAAAAAGACTTTATTTTGATTTTCAGTATCTTTTTTATGAATTTCAAAAACTCGCTTTTGATGTATAAAACTTTTTTTGAAGGAATTTATGACTATCCTACAATAAGAAAGGAAGATTACCAGCGTATTATTAATGCTCATTCGCAAGTAAAATTTTCTAAAAATGATTTTGTTTTGAAAGCGGGGAAAATAAGCAAGGAATATTATTTAGTTGAAAAAGGCTTGTTTAGGTCGTATGTAATCGATTTTAAAGGAAATGAAATTACGACTGGTTTTTTTGGAGCTAATCAAATATTGATTGAAGTAGCTTCATTGTTTTTAAGCCAGGCCTCACAGGAAAATTTTCAGGCACTTACAGACGGAGTGTTGTGGAAAATCAATATTATAGATTTTAATGAACTCTTTGTATCTATCCAGGGATTTTCGGAGTGGGGCAGATCCTGGATGTCTAATCAGCTTTTTATATCCAAGCAAAGTTCAATAAATATGCTTACTCAAAGTGCCAGGCATCGTTATTTACAGCTTATAAAAACACAGCCTGAAATTATTAAACAAGTACCCTTAAAATATATAGCTTCGTTTTTAGGGATTACCGATACTTCTTTAAGCCGAATTAGAAAAGAAATTGCTACCAAAAGCTAAATCTTGTCTTATGGCAAGTTCTGTATACTATAGATCGCTTAATTTTAACACACTAACTTTTAAGCTTTCTAGTCATGAAAAAAGAAAATCCTGTTGTTTGGTTTGAGATTTATGTCAACGAGCTAGACCGAGCACAAAAATTTTATGAAACTGTATTTTCTCTAAAGATGGACGCTATACCAGCACCTGATGTTGGTGAGCCTATGGAAATGTTATTTTTTCCCAGTGATATGGAGTCTAAGAATAGGGTCGCAGGTGCTCTGGTTAAAATGGAAGGTGTTGATGCCGGTGGCAATAGTACGATTGTCTATTTTGCCAGTGAAGATTGTAGTATCGAAGAAGCGAAAATAGTAGCTGCCGGAGGAAGCATTTTTAAACCAAAGATGGCAATTGGGGAATATGGTTTTATCGTTTTGGCTATGGATACAGAGGGTAACATGATCGGTATACATTCTATGAATTAAAAGTGATCATAACTATTATAGTAATATTAGTTTCTGTTTGTTATCTCTTTAAAAAAATAAAATCATCCCAAAGCTTATTAAGCCTTGGGATGATTTTTTGCAATCAGCAGACATTACAATTGATGTTATTTTAGATCCTTTAGTTGTCTTCAATTGGATAAGGCTTACAAGTAGGGCTAAAAGGTAACTAAGAAAAAATATGAATTTTAGCTTATTCTAGCGCCCTATTTAGAAAGTGATTAAAAGGGAGCAGGATTTTATAAATTTTCAACAAATGTTTTTCTATATCTTTCTGCTCCCAAAATTCGTTCTCAACGGGATGGATCATGGCGTAACTTTTATGTTTTAGCCATTCGATATCCTCAAAATCATTGGGGAAATCTCTTGGGGCGCGCTTCAGTTTTTCCCCATAAATTTCAGGGAAATAAGACTGAAATTGGTCATTTTGGATAATGTTTTTAAAATCCTCGGTATGATCATAAATATGCTGACGTATTGCTTTTAGATTTTGTGCATCGGGTTTATAAATTCCACCACCAATAAAGCAATGATCAGGCTCGATGTGCATATAATACCCGGCATTTCCACTTTTACGTCCATCTTTTGCAATATAGGCCCCAAAATTAGTTTTATATGGTGCTTTATTTTTAGAAAACCGCACATCCTTATAAATCCTAAACATGCACTTTTTAGGATCTTCAATATTAATTTGTGGATCAATGGCTTTTAATTGTGGTAAAAAATCGCTTAGAAAATATAGAAACTCGTCTTTAGCTTCTTCATATCTGGATTTATTGTCATTAAACCAGTTTCTGTTATTATTGATTTGAAGATCGATTAAAAAGTGAAAAATTTTTTCAAAATCCATGTTCGCTGATATTTTTAGTAGGGAAAGTTAGTACAAATTTTTAGCAAAATCTTACATCAACTACATTTATTCTTTATCAACAATTTTCTTAAAATAAATATTTTTTTTGGTGATCTATACCGAAGTTTTTTTATTAAATTTTAGATTTTTGCTCAAAATCTTCGATTTCTGATAAGAATGATTTAGCTTCTTCGATCTGACTTCCGCTTCCCTGTAACAGCCAATTTATATAGTTTTTATCCTTATTTTGGGATCTAAGTTTGGCCGAAAAAAATAGTGTTAAAATTTGAAGGATTACGGTAATTCCAGCAAAGATCCAGATCTGCTGTAAAGAGATCACTTGGGTAGCATCGAAATTGAAAATTGCCTTTATGGCAAATAGTCCTACAAACGGACTAAATGGTAAAATGGCAGCAGCGATTTTTAAATTATAGATAACTGAAAGTTTTAGTCTTGAAAGTTGTCGTTGCAACATCGTTACCGGTTGCTGATAATCTAGTTTAAGAATAATACGTAATTGATTAACGGAAGAAAATACAAAGGCAAAAGAAAAAAGTAGCATCACTATCCCTGAAAAAGTGAAGTACCATACTCCAAAATTTGAGATGGTAAAATATGTGGCATAGCATATAACTAAGCTAAAAAACAATAAAGTACCAATTGGTAGATAAAGAAGCTGTTTTATTCTCGATTTTGCATTCTCTAATTTTAGTTCTTTTAAAACAGCTATATTTAAGCTTCTGGTGCTTTCTAGTTTTTCTTCCTGTTGCTGCCAGGAATTTCTTAATTTATCGATATCCATAACTTATTTTTTGAATTTGTTTTTTAGTTCTTTCTTTACTCGGTTGATTTTGGTGCCCACATTACTTTCAGAAATTCCTAAAACCATAGCAATTTCTTGATGGCTTTTCCCGTCTAAATACATGATCATTAAAGCTTTATTTAAGGGTTTTAATTGCTGAATAAAGTGATTTAGTTTTTTTAGATTTTCATCATCTTCAATTTTATTTTCCTCATGGATGTGAACAAACTTCTCTTTTAAAGGGACAAAGTATTTTTCCCTGGTCTTTATTTTTCGGTTATAAGAAATCACTACATTAAATGCAACTTTATAAATCCATGTGGTTGTTTTGACGCCATGGTCAAATCTTTTATAGCTTTTTAAAAGATTAATAATAATTTCCTGAATTAGATCTTCTTGCTCTTCGGGATAATAACAATAGGCATTAACCACTTTAAAAATAAGGTTTTTGTTTTCTTCAATGAGTTGCACAATGTCTTTTTTCGTCGATTTCATCCCCTATTTTTATCAGGTCTTTGTATCATTAATCGTTTCTATCTTTTAAAAATCACACTTTTTTCAGGAAAAAGTCAAATAAAATAAACTTTGTATCTCGTTTACTCGATAATCGAAATAAAAAATAATTTTATAAGAAATGTCTCATAAGCTTGCTCTTAGGAATTTCATTTTATAAAGTGCTTTCTTTACATAAAGATTTTAGATAAAAGTATATTTTACCTACCTTAGTTTAAGGTTTTAGCAAAATTCATCATCATGAAAAAAATAATTTTTGGCCTGGCTTTAGTTACGGGTTTATCAGGTTGCCAACAAAAAGAAAAACAAACATCAAAATTGTATTCTGCCCAGAATACCGAATATTTTACGATCTCGGGAAGAGTGGATAAAAGAGATTCGTCATTGGTAATGATTAGTCCGGCTTCTAAAATTGCTTTTAAAAATAGGCAGCAAGATACGATACGTATATATTCTAAAGTAGACGATCCTAAGCAACATGCGTTTTGGGCCCTGGCCATTAATGGAGAATATAAAGGAAAGAAGCGGGTTGATGGGGATACGATTAACGAACTAAAAATACCGGTTAGTAAAAATGATACATTAATCGAGCTATATAAAGCTACTGAAGCCAGTACCGGTAATTTGGTATTTAGCGGTTTAGAAGCGAAAGATCTTGCTGATGCTCCTAAAAAACCAGCACTTAAAATCGAGTTTATAGGAAATTCGATCACTTCAGGATTTGGTAACGATAATATCGAATTTCCCTGTGGAGAAGGTGCCTGGTTTGATGCGCATAATGCGTATTATTCGTATGCAACGATTGCAGCCAATCGTTTGAATGTCGATTTTATATTGTCTTCAATTTCTGGTTGGGGAATGTATAGAAACTGGGATGTTACCGGCCCTACGGTACCAGATGTTTACGATAATCTGTACCTAAATACCGATAGCACTAAAACCTATACAGCCAAAGATTTTAAACCAGAGCTCATTAGTATTAATTTGGGAACTAATGATCTTTCTGATGGTGATGGGCAGCACGAGCGCTTGCCTTTTAGTGTAGATGATTATGTAGGTGCCTATATTAATTTTGTGCAGCACCTTATCGATACTCGGGATAATCCAAAAATCGCCATTTTAGATAGCCCGATGATTTCAGGAAAAAAAGAAGAAATTCTACACCGTTCTCTAGATAGTGTGGCTTCTTATTTTGAGACCAAAGGAAAGAAAATTCATGTTTTCGATTTTACACCCATTCCAGAAACAGGTTGCGGAGCACATCCCTCAATCGAAGAAGATAAAATGATGGCCGATCAAATTGTACCTTTTTATGAGGAAATTTTAGCCACCGAAGAATAGTGAGGGAGTAACTTTTTCAAAAAAAATAAAAATGAACTTTAAATTAAGTGTTTTCTTTTTATTGCTGTCTTTTCAATTATTGTCACAGCAATATCAGGAGGTAAAGGATATTCAATATTACGAAAATCCAACTTCAGAATATATGGAACAACAATCCAAACTGGATATTCATTTTCCCAATCCTGATGATGATGAAAAATATCCTGTTATCGTTTGGTTTCATGGCGGGGGATTAACAGGAGGCCAAAAAGAAATTCCGCAGGAATTAAAAAATAAAGAAGTTGTCGTGGTGGGCGTAGGGTATCGCCTGGCGCCAAAGATTAAGGCCGAAGAAACTATAGATGATGCAAGCGCGGCAATAGCATGGGTATTTAATAATATTGAAAAGTATCATGGTGATGTTTCAGAAATTTATATTTCAGGACACTCGGCCGGTGGATACCTGGCTTTAATGGCGATAATGAATAAAGATAATCTGGCAAAATATGATATAGATGCTAATGATGTTGCCGGATTGGTGCCATTTAGTGGCCATACCATTACGCATTTTACCATTAGAGATCAAAGAGGTATTCCCGGAACACAACCAATTGTAGACAAATGGGCACCACTATTTTACGTAAGAAATGATGCACCACCAACGTTACTCATTACGGGCGATCGTGAATTGGAAATGCTGGGCCGCTACGAAGAGAACGCTTATTTTTATAGGATGATGAAAGTTGCCGGCCAAAAAGAAATAGACTTGTATGAAATGAATGGTTATGGGCATAACATGGTTTATCCTGCTTTACCATTATTGTTGAAATTTGTAAAAGATAAATCCGACAAATAGCATAAAATCAATTCCCCAAATTGAGAATTATGAAGTTTAAAAGTCGAAAAGATGTGCTCTTTTTAGTTGTTATCTTTGGTTTTACAGCAATTGCCTGTGGCATATTTATATATCAGTTTTTATCTGAAAATAGCCGAAACCAGAATTTTATTTTTGGCGATGTTTTACTGATACTTATAGCCGGACTTTTATTATGGTTGAATTTTGGAACAGCATACGAGCTTACCCCGCATTATTTTAAATATAGAGGAGGTCCATTAAGGGGAGAAATACCGTTAGAGAAAATTACCGAAATTGTAGTAGGCAAAAGCTTATGGCTAGGATTACGACCGGCAACGGCCAGAAAAGGATTGATCCTTAAATATGATATTTATAACGAGATTTATATAAGTCCGCTTACCAATGAGAGTTTCATCAAGAAAATTTTAGAGTTGGACAGCCAGATTAAGGTCACTACTACTTCTAACAAAAAGTAGATTTATTGTACCATTACTCTAAATTTTAAGAAACTTAATAAAACCTGTGCATTATCTGAATTTATTGGCACTGCCAAAGGGTTTAATATCCCTTCCCGATAACAATCGGGACGCCTCGGAATTGAAATTTTGTCTCTATCGAATGCCTCGTAAGCTTGCCCGAGATAGTTTACTTAAAAATTCTATGCCCTTTGAGTAATATTCTTGATGAGAACTTAAGTCAGGACAGAGTTTTAATTGTTTTTTTTGAATTTACCGGTAATGTAAAAATGGTGAAAGCTAGTATCTCTTCGTTTATCTTGAAACACACAAACTTTTAATTTTCCATCATCGTAGTAATAATTAATTTCCTGATGCATGGAATCATTTTGTATTAAATGCTTAATTCTAACTAGTGTGTCTTCTTTAGTGAAATGAAGTAGATATTCCGTTTTATCTGGTTTTAATTCTTTAATGCTTACGTTGAGTGGATAATTTGCAGGATTGCCATTATGATGTTTTGCATAAGCGATAATATTACTGTACTCTTCCCGGTACCTGCTTATAGTCATAATAGCTAGATTTGCAACCAATACATAGAATTGCGAAGTTTTTTAGGCAAATCACATTTCCATATTAATTTGTCTACCTTCTTTTTCGGCTTTTTTATCCATTTGTGCGCCAACGGCCATTCCAATAGCCAACCCAATAGGGAGACCGATGCCTAAAAAAGCCATATTATCTAATGTTAGACCAAAAATTACGCCCAGTGGAATTCCAAAAGCAGACATTCCCAGAACTAACCAGGTTTTTTTATAATAATTCTTAGGAACTAATTTTTGCTCTTTTTCAACAATTTGAAGCATTTTTAACTGACTTCTCTTTATCTGAGTATTTAGTTTTTTAAGGGGAACCTCATTTATTTTGTCAATTTCAGCATTTAACTTTTCAATCACTACCTTATTTAAGTCCTGCTGTTTTAATACGTCAAGAAATCCCATAAACAGGGAAAAACTTTTATAAGCTTTTTTATTTTCCCCAATATCAGCTCTGGGATTTATAGTTTTTAATACCATATTTTATAAAATTAGTCTAAATTTTTAGAAACTACAATTTCTAATTTTTCTTTCGTTTTTAACCAAGAACTTGCCTCCTTAAATTGGGAGCGTAATTTATCTAATTTCGATTTTAGTAGTCGTTGTTTTTGGAATTCTTCTTCTTTTGGAAATTGCATGCACAGAGGTTTTTGAAAATAGTGACCCTTCTTCATAAAGGATGAGTAGCAATTTACCTCAAAACGTTACAGGAAAATATAGTATTTAAACTACGTTCCTGCTTCGTTTAGTCGCGATTAATAAACGGTTAATTTCTTCAACTTTTTCGAGGGTCAGAACTTCAAAATTCGAGTTGTTTTGAAAAAAGCGAGTTACTTTTTTGGTCTGGTTCAAAGCATTTTGACTAAATCCTAAATTGAATAAGAGGCTGTTTTGGCAAATATGGCTAAGGTTTTCACAAAACTCATCAGAAAGAAAAATAGTAGGGATTTCAGTATCGATAAATACATCAACAATAATAAGATCATAAAATTGGTTGCTATTTTTTACAAAATCGAATGCATCAGATCTATGGATTTTCAGATTCTTTATTGCTGAAATATCAAATTCGGTTTTCGCAATATCAATGATTTTTTGATCGATTTCTACGGCATGGATACTTCCGAAGAAATTAAATTTTTCTGCAATCGATTTTACCACACTACCACCTCCAAGACCTAAAATTAAAACGGAATTGATTTGTCCAAAATCTATATGTTTGAGTCCGTTTTCCAATACATTCTGAAGTGCCCCGTAGGAGTAGTTGGCGTTTTTGGTGTCTAAAACTTTTTTGCCATCAATCCAGGTAATTTCCAGTGGACCACTAAAATCTGAATCTGTTTTAGTAGTAATTGGCCAAAGGAAGCTTAAATATTTTCTTAGTCTACTCAACACTATTTTTCTTTTTGATTCCGCGGTGTTTAATAAGTTTTGCAAGCCCAATAGCCACTAACACAGCAATACAGGCCGTAGTGCCCAAAGCACCACCAAATCCGTTAAAAAATGTACCAGTATTTAAATAAATAAGACCAAAAACTATCCCTGAAATCGCCACATAGATCCATTTAGAAATGATATTGATAGATACCATTCCTATAAAAGAAGATCCGATAAATACTAAAGGAATATGCCTGGTAAGATATTCTGAAAGTAAATTGGGGAAGCAATAAAAAAACAATCCTACAATTAAAGAGGGCAGGGCAGAGGCCCTAATAGCTCCTTTAGCTCTATGGTTATTGATAAACCAGGTAAGCAACGCGCCAAAAATTCCGGTAAAAATGATAACCCCTGCTTCCATCAAAATAAAAGATATACGATTAGTGAAGATAAGGCTACGCCACCAAAAGCAATAGTTCCTAACTTTCCACCAAAACCATTAAAAACATTTTTTGCTGAAATAAATAACGCTCCGGTTAAAAAGGCACTAAAAATTATAAAAGTATACCCTGAAGATACCGCAGGTGCTGTCATTCCCACAAAAGCACCACAATATGCAGCAACAGGTACTCTTTGGATCCATGTTTTTCTAAAGATATTAGGCAGATACGAAGCCAGTGTACCTGTAAAACCTGCGGCAATTACGCTACCAAATTCCAGATCTACGCTAATAAAATAAGTTAGTAAAGCTCCTAAGCTTATATAAACAATATCCTGAAGATCATCAAAAAAATACTCTTCTTCTTGTATATTTTTATGATAATAGGCATAGGTAATTAACGCAGTAGAGATAAGGATCCCTGATATTAGCCAAAAATTGTTCACTTTTTCAAACAATATGGATAATAGAAAAGCCAGATGGCATCCTATAAATAAAAAGAAAGCAATAATTCTTAAAATCTTGATCAAAGCTAATTTTTTAGCAAAGGTATTTAGATAGATTTGAAATAGAAGTAATGCACCATAAATACTAAAAAGAAAATGCCAACAGATCGCGTTTATCTCCCTACTAGATAAACCTCTCCATCAGCATTTCTCAATGCAAATGTAGTATTGCCGCAGAATATTTCAATACGGTTTTCCATAAAAATTACAGCCGTAAGTGTTAATTTTTTAGATGATTATTGAATTATTGTCAAAAAAAAATCTATAAAAATGATATTTTGAAAAGGTGGTTAAACCCTTTCTAAAGACCACATATTAAGTGATAATTCAAGGTGACTGTTTATTGGTACCGCCAAAGGGTTTAATACCCCGAGGCTTGCCTCGGAATTGAAATTTTGTGTCTATCGAATGCCTCGGGGCTTGCCCCGAGGATTATTTACTCTGAAATATTTTTTAATACTTCCTTGCGATGGTTAGTGTCTTTAGTAATTAAACCTTCTAACTCCTTATCCAGTTGGATACTATACTCGTTTTGTAAATGAGTTTGATAAACTTCAGGGTTTTTCCATCGTTCTATCACTATAAATTCATTGGGATTATCGGCATTTTGATAAATATTATAGCCTAAATTTCCTGTAGCATTACGAGCTTTTGGAATGGCTTTGCCCATGACTTCAATAAAAGCAGTTTTTGTATTTGGTGCTACAGTAAACCATTCTATACTATTTTGTGTATTTTCTTCAGGAGCAATTTCTTCAGTATCCTCAGCCGGAATTTCAGGAATTTCCTTTAGCGTAGTTTCTTCTAACAAATTCATGGTGGCAGCAGGCGAAATGCCATCTGTAGATCTTGCATAAACACTTTCTTTATGTTTTTCCCATGCGGTTTTGTTTTTAAATCGTTCTAAAAGGTAAACCGTATAGCTATCATCTTTTCCAAAGAGCGTAAAAGAAATAGCACCTTCTTCTTTTCTGGATTCATTAATATTAATTCGCATTAAGGTTAAAAAACTATCATAACCTCCCGCTCTTAATGGCAATTTTACCAGTTTCTGAAAACTTTCCTGTTCCTGCGCATGTAGAAGAGTTGGAGAGCTCATTAGTAAGACAGTCAAAAATAAAGCTTTGATAAAAGATCTTTTCATGGTTCAGTTTTTAATAGTTCTTTCTTCTAACGAAGATAGTATTAAAATAAAATCACTTTTTAAAGCTATGTTAATTCTTAGGGTTAAATTTTAAAGATTTTAAGTTTGTATTTGGTAAACTTTTTAGATGGGAAAAAGAATAGTTTTTAAGGTATTTTTGATAGGGATAGAGCCAAAGTTATGAATTGTGCGTAGCAAAAAATTATGCTATTAATTTCACTTTTCTAAATATACAATTGAATTTTATTGTGAATAATGTAGATTTTAATGCTTCCTTATGGGAAAAATTAAATTTAAGTTAAACTTTGTAAATTATGTTTTGAGCTTCAGTTGGTTAGGTTTTAGGGGTGTTTTTAACAATAAAATTACGCAACCCATGTAGCCGTTATCCATCTATACTATAAAACCAAAAACCAATTTATTAATCTAAAAATTGAAAATTACAATGAAGAAATTTGGTATTTTATTATTTGCCTTTTTAGGCATTGTATCATGTAGCGACGATGATGACGCAAATGTCGACCCGCCTTTTGAAGGTGAAACTAAAAAATATGATGTAAGTGCTGTAGGTGAATCTGGAGTTTCGGGAACTGCAATTTTTGATGAAAATGAAGATGGTTCGGTTACGATCACTTTAGATCTTGATGGTACCACAGCTGGAGTAATGCACCCGGCACATATTCATTACAATTCTGCCGCAGAAGGTGGAGAAATAGCTTTAAGTTTAGATCCAGTAGATGGCGATACGGGTATTAGCGAAACTACGGTGGATATGTTGGACGATGATCAAACTGAAATTAGTTTTGAGGACTTACTAGAATTCGACGGATACATTAATGTGCATGCCAGCGCCGATGATTTAGAAACTCTTGTAGCACAAACCGATATCGGAGGAAATGAGTTGACCGGAGAATCAAAATCTTATGATCTTGCTGAAGTTGATATAGAAGGAGTAAGTGGTACTGCTACTTTTCACGAAAGAAAAAATGGAGAAACTTTGGTAGAATTAGACTTAGAAGGCACTACTGAAGGTAATACACACCCAGCACACATTCACATGGGATCTGTTGCAGATGCTCCCGGCGATATTGCAATTACTTTAACTTCTGTTGATGGCGCAAGCGGAATGAGTTTAACCAACGTAGCGATGACAGACGGAACTGAAGAAGAAGATGGAACCGCTGTTTCTTACGAAGACTTAATTGAGTACAATGGTTATATCAATGTTCATGCTAGTGCCGACGATCTTGCGACCCTTGCCGCACAAGGAAATATTGGAGCAAACACCATATGGTAAGCAATAAATTTTAGAATTTATAAAGAAGCCCGGCGAAAGTCGGGCTTCTTTTTTTGCCTCGTTCCTCTTTATACTCTTTTTTAAATAGGGCAATTGCCCTATACTTTTTTAAGGGAAACTGACATAGTTTTACCAAAAACAAATAACAAAATATTTATACTATGGGACGTCAAAAAAAATTAATAAAATCGGCGAAACTATTTTTTCTTTTAATGACGGTATTTTTGGTTGCTTGTGCAAAAGATGATGATGGGGGACAAGGAGGAACAGCAGCCGAAGGTACAGTGGTGGCTAAAGTAGATGGAGAAGACTTTAAGAGTTTTAAAGAAGGGACAACTGCAGCGAAAGCAACAGGTAACGCCGGCACCACTTTAACCGTTTTGGGAACAGATGCTAGTGGCTTTGCCATTAACCTAATTATTAATGGTTACGAGGGTGTGGGAACCTATGATATTGGGGGGGATAATTTAGTATATGTTACTGCTAGTTACGTCGAGGTAGATATTAACAATCCACAGAATAGCAAAACTTTTGGTGCTCCATACGGAGAAGGCGGATTAGCAGGAGAAATAAGTGTTTCAGAAGATGAGAATGGACAATTAAAAGGGACTTTTTTCTTTGAAGCCTCTAACGATCAAAAATCTGATTTCAGAAATGTAACCGACGGTTCTTTTAATGTTCAAATTAAATGAAAAGAGATGAGAAAAGTATTACTTATAGCTTTGATATGCATTGGTTTTCAGTTAGAAGCACAAGATTTGGGAGAATTTAAACCCCTTATAGACAAGTTTAAACTTAACAAATTTGCAGCGGCTAATAACCGAATCTATATTAATAAATTTAATGTCAATTTTCAGCTCTACAACGAAATGATTAATCATAAGAGTGGCGGTAAAATGTGGCGAGGTGGAGTAAAAGGAGATGCCACTGCAAGATTAGCCGTTGGGTTGCAGGGAATTTCTGAAGCAGATCTTCAGCAAACAGTAGATAAACTTTACGAAGAATTTGTTAGCGATTTAAAAGCGAAAGGTTTTACAATCGTCACGGCACTGGAAGCCGGTAAAACCAAATACTACCAGGATTGGATGCCAGCTAAAGGAGGAAATATTGAGGTTTCTAATATACCCGGAGTAGTTTCAGTAAGCCCTACAGGTTATGAATACTATTTCAAGGCAAACAAAGACGGAGGTAAAAGGAAACAAAATATGTTTTCACAATTTTCCAAGATCGGTGAAAATACAAGTCTCTCTAAAGAGCTTAACGATGCGATTATTGCAACGATAGATTTAACGATAGCCTTTGTAGAGTTAGGCGATAATTGGAATCCTACCGGAGCTGCTAAAATTAAAATAAAACCTAACCTGCGCCTGGTCGACTCTTATGCGATCACGAACGAAAATAAATCGAAAAGTATAATAAAGTTTAAAGGATCTGTAACACACGATCAGGTTACGAGTGAAGTAAATTTTATCTCTGGTAAAAGTGGGCCAAATCCTACGGCCTCTTATAAAGGTTCTTTAAAGAAATCACTGGAAATCGAAAATGTCGTTAACGAAGATAAAATAGTAAGTGTTGTAGCTCAGGATGTGGATAAAATAGGAAAAGAGCTCCCATACTTTAGATTATATTCTGCCGAAAATAAAAGTGTAGAAGATCTTCAGGTTATTAATGTAGAAAGTACCAAATATGCCAATGGCGTATATATGGCTTGCAAGAAGATGCTTATGGAACATACAACAAATGCTTTAAAGAGCATTTAATTTTCTTCTTATTTATATTACAATGTTTGGGTGTAGGGGGCTAAAAACATTTAGTTGGCGGCCTCCTTTTATGCTAGTTTAAATGATTGTAGCCATAAGCATATCTGGATTATTGATTTTGGTTGAATTTGGGATTCTTTTTTTCTTACGAAGGAACCATAACCGGTCATATCTTACTCGTTTAAATCAACTTAAGGGAAAAATAAACCTACAAAAAAAGCAAGTTGAGCAGCGAGAAAAACATCTTTTAGTCTATAATTTTTTAAAATATAATCTTTCCCAAGCTCTTGTAAACCAGAAAAATGTATATTAGGCCTACTAACTAAGTATTTTTATGTATCCAATGAAACAATTATTAGCAATAATTGTTTTCAGTTGCTGCATTCCCCAACTTGTTGCTCAAAAAGCTGAAAAACTAAAAATAGATTCTTTAAATGCCCAATTAATACAGAACTCCAATCTGTCTACAGATGCTTTATTGAGCATTTATGAACAAAATTTAAAAGACGCAGAAAGTATAAAGTATTTAAAAGGAATTGCCGATTCTTATGCGCAACTTTCTCTGGTTTATACCTATAAAGCAAATTACGATCGCTCTACAAAATATTTGTTAGATGCCATAAATGTTTACGAGGATATTGGTGATCTTAAAAAGGTTGCAAATGCTTATGGAGAGTTAGGTTATGGCATGAAAAGAAGAGATCTCGAAAAAGCTCAATTTTACATGCAAAAAGGCTTAAAACTGGCTAAGGAGAAAAATTTTGATACGGTTTTAAGTCGTATTTATAACAACTACGGTGTTATAAAAGAATTTAAGAGTCAGTTAGATAGCGCTAAATTTTTTTATAAAAAAGGGCTTCATGTTGTTCAACATATAAATTATACCCAAGGTTTGCCGTATAGTTACAGTAATCTTGGTGGCGTTTATGGACAATTAAAGTTGTATGATAGTGCCCGTTATTTTTTTGAGCGTGCTATTGCCATAAGAAAAGACCTTCGAGATACAAAAGGGATTGCTGAAAATTACACGCAAATAGGAGAGGTTTATCTGGCAGAGAAAAAATATCCGGTAGCAATTACTAATTTTAAAAAGGCGCTTCCATTAGCAAAAGAAGAGAATTATCGATTTTTGGTTCAGTATACATACAAACAACTTTCTGATGCTTTTAAATTTCAGCAAAAAACAGATTCAGCGTTACATTATTTAGAACTTCATAATACCTATCAGGATAGTATAAACAATCTTGAAATTCAGGAGAAAATAGCGGCTTTAAATGTTGAATTTGAGACTGAAAAAAAAGAAAATGAAATTTTAAGACAGCAAACTGAAATTATTTCTAAAGAGCTAGAGGTTAAAAATAAGAACTTTATTATAATAGGTATTTTGGGCTTAAGTGCTTTAATTCTTTTAGCCGCCGCCTTTGCGATAAGCAGGCACAAAACAGAAAAGCGGCAGTTGCAAAAAGAAAAAGAACTTGAAGTCGCATTGGCGCGTATTGAAACTCAGAATAAACTAGAGGAACAAAGAATTAGGATTAGCAGGGATCTTCACGATAATATTGGTTCGCAACTAAGCTTTATCATATCTAGTTTAGACAATTTAAAATTCAGGATAAAGGCAGAAAATCCTTTTATCATAAAGAAAATAGAAGATATTGCGGTATTTACTTCGCGTACGATTGCTGAATTAAGGGATACGATTTGGGCGATGAATAAGGAAAAAATAGTGATGGAAGAATTACAATCAAGAATTTTGGAGTATGTGTCCCACGCCAGAAATCTTAATGACGCTATCGAATATCAGTTTGAATTAAACAAGAATAATATTGAATATCAATTTTCTGCATTAGAAGCAGTACATATTTTTAGGATAATTCAGGAAGCAGTAAACAATGCTACTAAATATAGCAATGCAACCCAGATATTAATTGAAATTATAGAAAATAAAGAGGCTTTTTTATTTCATGTTCATGATAACGGGATAGGTTTTGATACCACTATGAAAAGTTCTGGAAATGGTCTGGGGAATATGAAAAATCGTGCTTTAGCCATAGGTAGTGTTTTAAAAATCTCCTCTTCAGAAAAGGGAACTGTGGTAATCCTAAATTTTAAGAAATCGTATGATAAACATATCTAAAAGCTCTTATTTTGATGAATATGATAGCATTTAATTTTTAAAATGATGATAAGGATAGGTATTGTTGATGATAACCATTTTCTTCTGAAAGCTTTAGAAGAGAAAATCTCTTTTTTTGAAGATCTGGTACATAAATTTTCATGTACTTCGGGTGCTGAAGTATTAGAGCATCTGGAATGTAAATTGACGATAGATATCATCCTTATGGATATTGAAATGCCTGGAATAAACGGAATTGAAACCACTGAAATTTTAAAAAAACGCTATCCACAGATCAAAGTGGTGATGCTTACCGTATTTGATAATGAAGAGCATATTTTTAACGCTATAAAAGCCGGAGCAGATGGTTATCTGCTAAAAGATACCCCGGCCGAAGTTTTGTATCAGGGAATCTTGGAGACCATGGAAGGAGGCGCCGCCATGAGTCCTAAAATCGCTAAAAAGACATTAAAATTATTAAGGCATCCAGACCTTGGCAATCTATGTTCTGCAAAAGAGCAAATAGGTTTAAGCAATAGGGAAATTGAAATTTTAGAGCAATTGGCCGTGGGTTTAAGTTATACCAAAATTGCCGAAAACCTTTTTATCTCCCCTTCAACGGTTAGAAAGCATATAGAAAATATCTATAAAAAATTACAGGTGCATAGTAAACTAGAAGCCGTAGAAAAAGCGCGTAATTACAATATCATTTAGTGCCTTGCAGGCTGTTCAATAAATCGGCAATTACAAAACCTATCGCATCGTGTCTTTCTTGGGCCTTGTCCATAAACTGTATTTTTCCCCAACCTCTTACATCACAAACAAAAAGTCCGTTTGCATCTTTTATACTTTGTCCCTTTTGGTCGTAGCTTACCGGGAAACTTAAGGTCTCCAGTAAAGTTTTGATTTGTTCTGGTAGCGTCATTTGTTTTTTTCACAAAATTAATTGCTGAATGCAACTAGATGTTATTTCAGTTTTAAAAGAAAGGCCTAAGGATTAATTCAAGATTAAGCTTTTTAAAAAAAATAATTTTTTTTGAAGCATAACAAATTGACCGAAAGCGGACTATAGATTGTATTCAATTTTATTCATCTTTGCGACGCAACTAAATCATTTTTTTTGATCTATAAACTAAGTAGATCAAAAAAATATTTTCAGATCTTAATCAAATTATACTATGACGAAATTAACGGGAAGTAAGTCCTGCCGTATGAAAAAGGTTTTTTTGGAAACCCATAATCTCAAGAATCTTAATACCGGTTTTGGGCAATTCAATTTACACCTAGCAAAAGCGCTTAATGATGAAAGTGAGTTTTTAAATGATCATGAAGTAATTTTAAACTGTAGCAATACTGATGCTAAACGTGAAATTGGCTCCAAGCTTAGTTATAATAATTATTCCCCGTTAAGTAGATATCCCTTTTTTAGGATTAAAAGAAAGTTTGATTTATGGCATTCAGTGAATCAAAATACTAAAATAGAACCTTTTTCTAATCAAATTCCTTACCTCTTAACAGTGCACGATATAAATTTTATGGAAGAGAAAAAGGGGAAGAGTTTGGATAGTAAAATAAAATTATTCAAAGAAAAACTGAACCGAAGTTCTGCTTTGGTCTATATTTCAGAGTACACCAAGCAGCAAACACATAGACATTTTGATGTACCTAATATTCCGGAATATATTATCTATAACGGAAATCCGATCACGAATAACAATTTGGTTATAACCGAGACTGGTTACAACCAAAAGGAATCCATGCGACCTTTTATTTTTACTATCGGGCAGGTAGATCAAAAGAAAAATATGCATACGCTCGTGGATATGATTAAATATCTTAAAGGGATAAATTTAATTATAGCAGGAGGGCTTAAAAGTGAATATGCCGATAAATTGAAACTAAAAATAAAAGAAGAAAAGCTTGAAGAAAGGGTTTTTTTAGTAGGAAGGATTAATGAAGAAGATAAGATTTTCTACTACAAAAACTGTATGGCCTTTGCATTCCCATCACTAAGAGAAGGTTTTGGACTACCGGTAATCGAAGCAATGGCTTTTGGAAAACCTGTGTTTTTATCTAATTTATCTTCACTCCCCGAAATAGGAGGCAATCATTCTTTTTATTGGGAGAATTTTGATCCTAGATATATGGCCAATGTATTTGAAGATGGTATGTCCAGGTATGATGATAATCAAAAACAATATATATCGGCTTACATAGAACACGCAAAAAGTTTCTCTTGGGAAAAAGCTGCTAAAGAATATATAAAAGTATATAGCAGTATTTTGGAAGGATCATCTATTTAAAAAATCTCATCGTATTTTATTAAGGAAACCATGAAAAATTTTAAAAGATTTCTCAAATACCTCATCCCATATAGAAATTATCAAATATTAAGCATCGTTTTCAATATTTTTTATGCGCTTTTTTCTTCATTATCGATGCTTTCTTTATTACCCATGATAAAGGTGTTATTTGAAGATGGAAAAAAAATAACTGAGAAACCCGTATATCATGGAATAAAGGATTTTGATCTGCACTATTTTGAAGATTATTTAAATTATTTTATTACCACCACTCAACTATCTAAAGGTCCGCTTGTTACACTAATTGTGGTAGTAGGCTTTGTTTTAAGCACATTTTTATTGAAAAACCTATTCAATTATCTGTCTATTTTATATATGACCTATTTAAATAACGGAATTTTAAAAGATTTAAGACAGGATGTTTATAACAAAGTTATAGGTTTAAACGTAGGCTTTTTTGCGAATGAACGAAAAGGAGACCTGATCGCCAGAATGACTTCGGATATCAACACGATTAAAGTTTCTTTTATGAGCGTTTTAATGATGATAAGGGAGCCTTTAACTATTCTCTTTACATTAATTGGGATGATCGCCATTAGCTGGAAACTTACCATCTTTGTATTCTTTTTTATACCACTTTCAGGATTTTTAATTTCAAAAATCACTAAAGGTATTAAAAGCCAATCGGGTAATATTTTTGCCATGGAAGGCGAATTACTCTCTAATATCGAAGAAACTTTAGGAGGCATCAAGATCATTAAGAACTTCAATTCAGAAGGTTTTTTTTCCAGAAAATTTCTAAATTTTACTGAAAACATTAATAACCTTAATAATTCCATAGGTAAAACAATGAGTCTTGCAGCCCCGGCGAGTGAATTTTTAGGGATTTTTGCAATTTCAATTTTGCTTATTTATGGGGGCTCGTTAGTGCTGGTAGATCAGTCTTTAAGTGGTGGTGCGTTTATCGCTTATATGGGGCTTGCTTATCAAATTCTTACTCCTGCAAAAGCCATAACTAAGGCCAATCATGCCTTGCAGGGTGGTAACGCCGCTTACGAAAGGGTGGCACTAATTTTAGATGCAGAAGATCCATTACAGGAAAAACCAGACGCCAAGATCATTAAGCAGTTTAATAACGAGATTAAATTTAATGATGTATCGTTTAAATATAAAGAAGACTACGTTCTTAAGAACTTTAATTTAACAATACCAAAAGGGAAAGTAATCGCACTTGTAGGAGAGTCGGGTAGCGGTAAGTCTACCCTGGCTAGTTTACTTACGCGTTTTTATGATGTAAGCGAAGGTAGTATAACTTTTGATGGCGTGGATATTAAAGAAGTGACCGCAAAATCATTACGTGATCAAATGGGAATTGTAGCTCAGGATTCCATTCTTTTTAATGATACTATTGCGAATAATATTTCCTTAGGAATAGATAATCCCGATGAAAAAGAAATCATAGAATCGGCGAAAATAGCGAATGCCCATAATTTTATTAGCGAATTTCCTAATCAATATCAGTATTGCGCAGGTGATGGAGGATATCAACTGTCTGGAGGGCAGCGACAACGAATTGCAATTGCCCGGGCAGTAATGAAGAATCCACCCATTATGATTTTAGATGAAGCAACCTCGGCATTAGATACCGAGTCTGAAAAATTGGTACAGGATGCCTTAGATAATATGATGGAAAATCGTACATCTTTAGTGATCGCTCACCGTCTCTCTACTATTAAAAATGCAGATCTTATTGTAGTAATGAAAAACGGTGAAATCATAGAGAAAGGCACTCATCACCAGCTTTTAGCTAAAAACGGAACATATAAAAATTTAGTCTCATTACAGTCACTAAGTACTGAACCTATTTTGATAAATTAGCATGAAACCATACAAAGAAGGGCTAAATGTGCTGGGATACATAGCAGGTAGCTTTGGCTTAGGAGAAGCGGTACGCCTAAATATACAGGCTGCCAAAAGCCAGAATATACCGCTAAATTTAATTGATTTTGAAAAATTAAAAAACGACCCTAGCCGAAAGGTAGATTTTAAATATTCGGTAAGTCTTGTTCAAATTTCACTAAGGGATTTAGATTGCTTTTTTAGGGTTATAGATCCAGGTTTATTTAAATTTAGATATACCATTTTGTTTTTGATGTGGGAATCTGAATATTTACCGCCAGAGCATACAGAAAGCCTCAGTTTATTTAACGAGATTTGGACAGCTTCCTCGTTTTGTGCCGGTATTTTTAGAAAAGTGTATACCAATCCAATTACTATAGTTCCGCATCCGGTAGGATTCGATTTAAAATGTATACCTAATAACCATAGTTTTTTCGATCCTAATAAATTTAGTTTCCTGTTCATTTTTAGTTTCCATAGTTCTATGGAGAGAAAAAATCCAATTTTTCTGATAGATGCATTTACAAATGCATTTTCTAATAATGAAGAGGTCGAGCTTATTATAAAAACTAGTGGAGGCAAGAATTTTAAGAAAGAAAATAATCAGCTCTTGGCAAAAGCGGCCGAGCATAAGAACATTAAGATCTTTGATGGTGATCTTAAAAAAGATTGCATAAATAGCTTGATTAAAGATTGTGATTGCTATGTGTCCATGCACCATTCTGAAGGTTTTGGATTAACTCTGGCAGAAGCAATGTTTTTAGGAAAGCCAACCATAGCAACTAACTATTCGGGAAACACCCAATTTATGAATATTGAGAATAGCTTTTTAGTAGATTATAAACTGGGCTTAATTCGTAATAAAGATAGTAATTTTTCTGCCAATACTATTTGGGCTCATCCAGTTTTGGAAGATGCTATAGCAAAATTAAGGGAAGTTTATCTTAATACGACTGCGAGGGAAATTAAAGCAGTAAAGGCCAAAGCTTACATATTAAAAGAACTTTCTTTTAAAAACGTTGGCCAAATTATGAAGAATAGGTTAAAGGATATTTATGCTGAAAACGACAACTTGTCTTCTAATGGAAATGCGTATTTATTAAGCCAATTACAATATTTAAAAGCAGAGAATGCGCATTTTAGAAGAGACATTAAAAGAATGAAAAGTAATTTAGTGATCAAATTTATTTTTTTTCTGAAAAATAAGACAAGAAGTATTAAAAGTAATTGGCATAAATCATATTCTTAAAGAAGAACTATAATTTTTCATCCTTTAATTTCAGTATTAAGCAGCATTTTATAGATCGCTACGATAAAATTTCTAATGGTGTTGTAATATCTTTTCGTTTTAATTTATTAACGCTAAGCTTGTTTTTCATTATTACATTGGTGTTATATTTGCTACCAGTATAAAATACAATGAGAGACTGCGATAGGATAAAATATTATACAAAATCTGAAGAACGTCTTAATGTGATCTCGCATGCGATTGGCTTATTGCTAAGTATAATTGGTCTAATATTACTAATTATTAAAGCAGGACAGTTAAGCCTTTTAGCGCTAAAAGTAAGCTATTGGATTTTTGGTATTAGTATGATTCTGCTATATACAGCCTCTACACTTTATCATAGTGTAAGGGAAAGAAAGTTACGTTATCGATTAAATATCCTGGATCATGCCTCAATTTATGTACTTATTGCGGGCACCTATACACCATTTTCTTTGGTTACATTAAGAGGTAGCGTAGGCTGGATAATATTTGGTGTTGTTTGGGCATTAGCGATTGCTGGTGTCATTTTAAAACTGTTTTTTACCGGCAGGTTTGAAACCTTAAGTACTATTATGTACGTAGCCATGGGGTGGATTATTGTTTTTGCCGTAAAACCATTAATTAATAACCTGTCTCAGGATGGTCTAATGTGGCTTTTTGCTGGCGGAATTTCATACACCATAGGTGCGATTATTTTTAGTATCGATAAGCTAAAATATAATCATGCTATATTTCATGTTTTTGTTTTATTTGGTACTTTTTGCCATTTTCTGGCAATTTATTATCATGTGATCCCTAATTAATTGATGGTAAACCAAGAATAAGAAACTTAAGGTATATTATTAATTAGTAAAAAAACCGGTATAGAACTTTAAAAGAACAAAAGCCCTATCCCGGTGTTCAACCCAAACAACTTAAACCCTCGTTAGTCTTTTAGGTACTTTTCCTAAAGAGCTATATTTTAATCCCCTATCTTTTTCTGAATTTTTTCAATGGCGTTTTGGATACTTTTATCCGGTTCAATGATATTATTGCTTCCCCAAAAATCTACATCAGCAAAACCTTTAATATCATCTACCATTACGATGGCAGGTTTAATAAATTCTTCAGTATGGGGTGCAATAAGATTGGCTACCTCCCATTCGGTAATTGCCATTTCACTATGTACTTTGTAGCGGGAATTAAAGATTTTATGCTTCCAGTTTACCACAAACTCAAGGTCTGCCTTTCCGTAGCCATAAAACCATTTACCATTGTTTTCGCGATAATCTACCTGATATTGCACATTATCTGGATACACTTTTACACCATTGGGTTTTTTGCTGGTAAACATTCTACTGGCCACCTGGCGGTTTTCGGTATTTAAACTATAAATAGCTTTTACCAGTGTGTAACTTTTACTATCGATAAATAGCTTACCATAATACCAGGGCCTCTCATGTTGTCTTTGTTCAAAATCGACCACATAGAGTGTTCGCTCTCCAATTTTGGTAGGTTCGGCATATTGAAAGCTGTATAAATCCAATTTATCCATATCAAATAGAAATTGTGGATATTTCATCACATCGATATAAAGGGTGTTAAAAGGCCCGCCTCGTAATTTTAGTGCAAGTGTATCAAGCCGCTTATAATCGGTACTTTTTCTGGCTTTTAAAATTGCAATATCATCGTCTTTATTAGAAAGATAAGGTTGTTTATGAAGTTCGGTCACCGCCTCAGATAACGAAATGTTGCGATTTCCTTTTTTGATAGTTTCGCGATAAAAGGCAGTCATGAGAGCTTCATCATTCACATAATTTTCATCCCGATTATACATCATTCTGCGAACCAGATCTGTGGCATCACCTTTAGTATACACATTCACTTCGGCTAATTCCTGCACGCTTTCCTGCATGGCAATGATTACGTTATCTCGTTTAAAATAATCCAGCTGAAGTTCTTTAGTTTGGTAACCCAGTGCAGAGATGCTTATCAACGCATCTTTCATATCTGCCGGTAACTTCAACGAAAATTCACCATCAACATTCGATATGGTCGAAATTGTCGTTCCTTTTACATTGATGTGTGCCGATTGGATTGGATTTTCGGTAACCGAATTTATAACCCGTCCTTTAAAAGACTGGTAAGGATCTTTACTATTTTCTGTAGGAAGGCTTTTCGCCGTAACCGGACTCGCCATTAGGAAAGTCAGTAACCAAACAGAAAAACAAAAACGTAGTAGAGTAATTATTCTTGCTTCCATTGCTGTAAGGTTTTAATTTAAAATTCATTGACTTAACTAAATATATTAATAAATCCTTAATTAATAACTATTTAAGTGTTAAATTAATAATTAAAACCTATTGCGTTTGCAAAATTATTAGTGCTATCCTTTTATATTTATTGTACTATAACCCTGCCCATTTCTGGTAAGTACCACCTGCGTTGCAATTCGCTCTTTTAAAGAATCCACATGACTAATAATTCCGATGGTTTTCGATGATTCTGCCTGTAATTTTTCTAAAGTGTCTAATGTCTGATCTAAGGTTTCGGGATCCAGCGTTCCAAAACCTTCATCAATAAACAGGCTGTTAATTTCTACATTTTTAGAAGCCAGATCAGATAAGGCCAAAGCCATCGATAAACTTAAAATAAAAGTCTCCCCGCCAGAAAGTGTTTTTACAGACCGTCGTTGCCCGCCCATGTGCTCATCAATCGCTACCAAACCATCATCTTCTTCATCCAGCGGTTTATCGATCACGTAACGATCACTAAGATCGGCCAGTCGTTTATTAGCTAAAGCAATAAGTTGGGTTAAGGTAAGATCCTGTGCAAATTCGTTGAATTTCCTGCCGGTAGCATCCCCAATTAACTCGTTAAGCAGTCGCCAGCGTTTTATTTTTTGCTCTTTTTCAGCAATTCCCTGTTTAATTTCATCAAGTTTTTGCAGGTTCTCTTTTTGGTTTTCCAACTGCCGGTAAAGTGCTTTACAAGCCTCATTAATTTCATTTAACTTCAGTCGTTTTTCGGTAAGTTGCTCCTGTAATTCAGCTGAGGTTTCTTCGATATCCAGCTTTTGTTTTTCTTCTAATTGTTGTAGCAGTAAGTTGTACGAAGTGCTTAATTGCGATAATTTTTCCTGAAGTTTTTCGCGTTGTTCCCTGAGTTGCGAATACTCTTTTTCTGGTAACAAATTTTTAAGTGCCTGCTGCAAATTTTCGTAGCCTTTTTCTGTTAAAACCACAATAAGCTGCTGTTCCAAAATCAATAATTCTGAAGTTAATTTTTGAAACCTGCTTTTCAAATTTTCCTGCTGTTCCTGCAACGACTTTTTCTCCTGCGTTAAAGTTGTAAAACTGCGATGATATAAGCGATTTTTTTCCACAATATCGTCACCATCGTATAAAGCTTTAAGTTTCCCTGCAATATCTCGACCCTGTTTTATAATTTCTTTGGTTTGTTCCAGTAACGGAATCGCATTTTTAGCAATTAGCCATTGTTTTTGCTCTTTTTCCCATTTTTCAATCAGCTCTAATTGCTCACTTAACCTGGCAATGCTACTTTCCCAAACCTCCTCTGTGGCAAGATCAAAATCTTTAAATTTGGTTTTAAACGCTGTTCTTTTTTCTTCAGAAGTTGCTTTCCATTGCTGCTCCTCAATCTCCAGTGTTTTTAATCGCTGCTGAAAATTTTCAAAATTCGCCTGAATTTTAGCTAATTGCGATGAATTTAACTGTAATTCTTTTTGAAGTTGTGTAATTTTTTCTTCTAAAAGATTATCTTTTTCCGGGGCATGATCTGCAAAAGGATGATGTTTGGCGCCGCAAAGCGGGCAGGGCTCATTGTCAATTAAATTATGACGTAAATCTTCTAATCTCGCCTCTAGTAACTTATTTTTTTGCTGTAACTTTAAGTTTTCGAGGTCTTTTTGCTGAAATTGAACTTTAGTCTCTAAGTCTTTGATTTGCTGCGGAAGCGCTTCACTTTGCTTTTTAATAGTTGTTTTTTCTGAAGCGATTTTTTTTAATTCCCTGTCGCTTTCGTCGATTTTGAAATTCGCTTTTTGTGCCGCTCGTGTTTTTTCAGTTTGTTCTTTAATCTGAAGCTTTAAAGCTTCTGCATCGCTAAGATCAAAATTCGATAATTCAGCTTCATAATTTTTGATACGATTTGCAGCCGAATTACTAATCGCCTGTAGTTGCTGAATATTCTCATCTGGTTTTTTACTAAAATTAATCGATAAATCGGCTGTTTTCAGCTTAAGCTCATCCATCAACTTGCTGTATTCACGGCCTTTTTCCTTACGTTCTTCTTCCAATTGCTGAATTTTACCCGTAAATTCATTCAGCTTTCCTTCAAAATCGATTGCTGAAACTTCAGTTTTTACCAATTGGGAAACTTCAGATAATAATCCTGAAAATGCCTGCTTATTTTCACCAATCTTGGCTTCTATTTCAGTAATTTCTTTAGAGATTTCTGCTTCGTTTTCTTTGCCTTGTTTCCAATTTCGTAGATCACCGGCATGTTCCTGAAGATTTTCGTGTTCGGTAAGTGACTTGCCGTTATTTTTATTAAACTGATTCAGGTATTCCTCAGCCTGTGTCTTTTCAGTAGTAATCTTCGCAATATTAGTTTGCTGATTTTTAATTTCTTCCTTTAATTCAACGAATTTCGATAACCGCTGAATCTCTTTTTCCAGTGGTTCGCAGGCAGCTTGCTGTGAAGCGTAGTCTTTGGAAATTTCAGCATGGTCTTCGTCATTCAGCAATGATTTTTGAATAATTTCGATTTCCTGTTGTTGCTGCAAGATTTCCTTACCAGCTTCTTTATTTTTTTCGTAAGCTTTTTTGCCGAGTTCACGGTAAATCCCCGTGCCGGTAATTTTTTCTAATAACTCGCCACGTTCGGCTTTATTTACTTTTAAAAACTGCGCAAATTCACCCTGAGCCAGTAAAACCGCTTTGATAAACTGGTTATAATTTAAACCGATGAGCGCTTCATTTTTCGCCGGAACATCAGACTTTTTTAGATCGATCAATTTATCGGAGGCTAAATCGGCAATTTCCATTTCATAATCCCGAAGATTATCATTTCGATTGGTAGAAATAGACCATTTTGAAGCAAAAACGCCCGATTTACAATCATAGGTTACCCTGGCAAAAGCTTCTTTTTGATTGCGGGTAAGGATCGCGCCTTTTGCGATAATTTCGTTTTTGGTGATTTTTCCCAAGCGTGGCACATGATTAAAAAGTGCCAGGCAAATCACATCTAAAATCGTACTTTTTCCACTTCCGGTGGGTCCGGTAATGGCAAAAAGCGAACTGGCAGAAAACGGTTTGTCGGTAAAGTCGATTTGCTGCGGCCCGCGAAGCGAATTGATATTTTCAAATTCAATTTTTAATATTTTCATGCTTATTCGGCAGGATTTTCAGATTGGTGAATTTCTTCTAAAATTTCGTTGAACGCGCTCCATATTTCATTTTTGGTGGCCTCATCATAATCATGCGCTGTTACTAATTCACTAAAGACATCGGTTGGTTTTAAGTCTTCCAGTTGCTGGGATTCCGTATATAATTCGGCTGTTCCCTTCAGCTTATTTTTAAACTGCGCGCGCTGCTTTACAATTTCGTATCCCGGTTTTTTAAATCCGTTTACCAACGTATCGAGTGCATAGATCTTTTGAGCGTCGTATTGTTCTTCGATTAAATCGACTTCAATCAAATAATCCAGATGATCGTGATCTTCCACTGTTTTTAATTTAAATTCGATGTCGTTAAGATCGCCACTAATTTTTAGGAGTTTTCTAAAATGCGGAACGGTCACGCTTTTGGGTTCCCAGGAAGTTGCGGTATCCAAAATAAGGATTCTTTTATCGTCTTTACGTTCGCTAAACGAAAGCGGAATAGGGGAACCGCTATAAAAAACCGGAATTTCTGCGGAAACGCGTTGTGGTTTATGAATATGCCCTAAAGCTACGTATTTGAAAAAATCACCAAACTGAGAGGCGTTAAACGCCGCCTGATTCCCAATCTGGATATCCCTTTCGCTCTCTGAAGTTTCAATCCCGGCAGCAAATAAATGTCCCATGGCAATAGCTGGAACCTCAGGAAACTGATGTTGGCAAATTTCGGCAGCCTTTTTAAACGTATGCTGAATGCCGTTTCTAATCGCTTCAATTCGGTCTTCATACGTAATTCCTTCGTTAGCGCTACGCAAATCGGCACCCCTTAAAAACGGGATAGCTGCAATTACCAGTTCGGCTTTTTGTTCAGCATTAAAAATAGGAATGATGGTTTCTTCCAATTTTTCGGGCAATCCCCCAATGATGGTGATATCGAGTTCACGTAAAATTTCTTTAGGGGCATCCAGCATAGCCGGCGAATCGTGATTACCACCGGTAGCAATAATCTTACAATTTAGTTTTTGTAATTTTATAAGCGCTTGATAATATTGTTTGCGAGCATCAGACGATGGATTGGCCAGATCGAAAACATCTCCGGAGATCAATAACAGTTCAATTTTTTCTTCCTGAATAATTTTACAAAGCCAGTCTATAAACAAGTCAAAATCGGCAAAAAGATCGTGTTTATGCAGTTTTTTACCAATATGCCAGTCGGCGGTATGAAGAATTTTCATGCTGAAATTTTTGTTTTTAAAGAAGAAAATTAGGCGAACAATGGCAAAGGTATTCAAATAAAAATCCTTTTTAAATTTCACTAAGTCGTTTTAGCTCAAATTCAATGAAAATAATTTTATGGTTAAAATTATCGGATTTTGAACAAAAGCGGGGAAAACTTGCTTTTTATCTACTAAAAATCTACTGATAGAATAAAAAATAGAGACTTTCTAAAAAGCTTTGATTCCTTGTAATTTAAGCAGCTTTTTTAATGAATTAAGGCATGATAACTCTGGTAAAAATAGTAGTTTTGGTGAACTCAATTTTAAAAGAGTAACGATACTAACTAATGGAAACCAAGAGGAATTACGTAATTGATTTCGACAGTACTTTTACGCAGGTAGAAGCTTTAGATGTTTTGGGAGAGATTTCCCTGGCAGATGCAAAAGATAAAGACGCAAAGTTAGCAGAACTTAAATCGCTTACCGACCGTGGTATGGAAGGTAAACTTGCTTTTAGAGATTCGCTTAGGGAACGTCTGGATATTTTGGAGGCCGAAGAAAAACATCTTGAACCCCTTATAGAAAATCTTAAAACTCGTATTTCTAAATCCTTTAGACGTAACGAAGAATTCTTTAGGGAAAACCGCGACAATATTTATATCATGTCGAATGGTTTTAAAGAATTTATTATTCCTATTGTAGCAGAATTAGGTATTAAAGCAGAACATGTTTTTGCGAACGATTTTGTGTTTGACGAAAACCGTAAAATTGTAGGTTTTAATACCGAAAATGTGCTTAGTAGCAATAATGGTAAGGTAAAACAATTACAATCACTAGATCTACAAGGCGATGTTTATGTGATAGGGGACGGCTATACCGATTATGAAATCAAGGCAGCCGGCCTGGCCAATAAATTTTACGCCTTTACCGAAAACGTGGAGCGTGATAAGGTGACTGAAAAAGCCGATCATATCACTCCTAGTTTCGATGAATTTTTATATCTACATAAAATGAATAAAGCGATTTCTTATCCAAAAAACCGAATTAAAGTTTTACTTCTTGAAAATGTGCATGCAGATGCGGTGAAAATTATGAAAGAAGAAGGCTATAATGTACAAACTGTAGCCGGTGCTTTGGACGAAGAAGAATTGAGTGAACAAATTAAGGATGTTCATGTTTTAGGGATTCGTTCTAAAACACAATTAACAAAAAAAGTATTAGAGAATGCCAACCGTTTAATGGCGGTAGGGGCATTTTGTATTGGTACCAACCAAATCGATCTCGAAGCTTGCCTAGATAAAGGAGTGGCGGTATTTAATGCACCCTATAGTAATACTCGATCTGTAGTAGAATTGGCTATTGGAGAAATTATTTTCTTAATGCGTAATTTGCCAGATCGTATTGCTGAAATGCATCAAGGGATCTGGAATAAATCGGCTACCGGAAGTTTTGAAGTTCGTGGAAAGAAACTGGGAATAGTAGGTTATGGTAATATAGGAGCACAACTCTCTGTAATGGCAGAAAGTATAGGATTTGATGTGTATTATTATGATCTGGTAGAGCGTTTGGCTTTAGGAAATGCTACAAAATGCAGTTCTTTAGATGAATTATTACAAACAGTAGATATTGTAACCTTTCACGTAGACGGTAGAAAGGAAAACAAGAATATCATAGGAGATCGCGAACTGTCTTTAATGAAAGAAGGTTCTTATTTATTGAACCTTAGCCGTGGATCTGTTATCGATATTGAAGCATTACACAAACATATTTCTTCTGGAAGAATAAAAGGAGCTGGTGTAGATGTATTCCCTAAAGAGCCAAAAACAAATCAGGAAGAATTTGTTTCAAAATTAAAAGGTTTGCCAAACGTAATCCTTACGCCGCATATTGGTGGAAGCACAGAAGAAGCACAGGAAAATATCGGGAATTTTGTTCCGGGTAAAATTATAGAATATATAAATACAGGAGGAACCACAAATAGTGTGAACTTCCCTAATTTACAGTTGCCAAGATTAGAAAATGCACACCGGTTAATTCATATTCACCATAATAAACCCGGTATTATTGCGCATATCAACAGGGTTTTGGCAGCAAACGACATCAATGTGGTTGGGCAACATCTTAAAACCAACGAAACCATTGGTTATGTGATCACCGATATTAATAAAAAATATGATAACGATGTGATCAAAGAATTAAAAGGGATAGAAGGAACAATACGTTTTAGAGTTCTTTACTAGACTTTCTTTTTATTATATGTGAGCAAAAAGCAGTATCAATTTGATGCTGCTTTTTATTTTTATTAAATTTTAAAGTATATTTAATCGATTTAGCTAAACATTAACCTAATATCGAAAAAATGTACTTATCTAAAATGGATGCCGGTTTTATCTGGCTTATATGCTGCCTATGCTTTGTGTATCAAAGTAGTGCCCAACAAAAATATCATTTAACTTCCCCTGATAAAGATTTAAAAATAAACATAGAAGTCTCAGATAGTATTTACTATTGGGTATATGCTAAAGAAAAATTGCTACTGGACAGGAGTACATTAAGTCTTCAGTTAAATAATGAAGTTCTAGGAATAAAACCAAAAATTAAAAAGCTTAAAAATTCCAATGGAACAGAGGAGCGAACGCCCGTAGTACCTTTAAAATATTCAAGAATAAACAAAGATTTTAAAGCTACTCAAATAGATTTTAAGGGGAGCTATTCTATAGAATTTAAAGCATATAACGAGGGTTTTTCTTATAGATTTAAACTACATAAAAAAGACAGTGTAGAAGTTATTCATGAAAATTTTAATATTAGTTTCCCTTCAGAATATACGATACACCTGCAGCAAACACCATCCTTTAAGACTTCTTACGAATATCCTTATACGCACTTAAAAAGTTCAGGTTTTACTTCAGAAGAAAATATGTCGGTTTTACCTGTTCTAATTGAAGCGGCTAATAACCATAAAATCTTAATTTCAGAATCAGACCTTTCAAATTATCCCGCCATGTTTATAAAAGGAACGGGTGAGGGGTTAAAGTCGGTATTTCCTAAAAATCCTATTGATTTTGAAGATGAGGGAGACCGAAGCATGAAGATTTTAAAAAGAGCAGATTATATAGCTAAAATTGAAGGAAATAGATCACTCCCCTGGCGCTATTTTGTCATAACCGATAAGGATACAGAGATTTTAGAAAATACCATGAGCCTTAATCTGGCAACAACCAATGTTTTAAAAAATGTGAAATGGATTAAGCCTGGACAGGTAAGTTGGGAATGGTGGAATGGTGCATCTCCTTACAATGTAGATTTTGTTGCTGGTTTTAATGAAGAGACTTACAAATATTTTATCGATTTTGCTTCAGCGTTTGATATTCCTTATATCATTATGGACGAAGGTTGGGCGGCAAGCACCACAGATCCTTATACTCCAAATCCCGATATCGATCTCTTTAAATTAATTGAATATGGCAAAGAGCGCAATGTGAAAATCGTATTATGGTTAACCTGGCTTACCGTAGAGCATCATTTTGATTTATTCGAGAAATTTGCAGAATGGGGAATTGCCGGGGTAAAGATCGATTTTATGGATCGCAGCGACCAGTGGATGGTTAATTTTTACGAACGCGTAGCTAAAGAAGCTGCCAAATATGAGCTTTTTGTAGATTTTCATGGCTCTTTTAAACCTGCCGGTTTAGAATATAAATATCCCAATATACTATCCTATGAAGGCGTTTTAGGAATGGAACAAATGGGACGAGCCATACCCGATAATAGTTTGTTTTTACCATTTATGAGAAATGCCGTAGGGGCAATGGATTATACACCTGGGGCAATGATAAGTATGCAACCCGAATATTATTACAGCAGAAGACCAAATTCTGCTGGGGTAGGTACCAGAGCTTACCAAATGGCACTTTTCGTAATTTTTGAGAGTGGTTTGCAAATGCTGGCCGATAATCCTACTAACTATTTTAAAAATGAAGAGTGTACGCAGTTTATTACCGATGTTCCCGTTACCTGGGACGAAACGATTGCTTTAGAAGCCAAATTGGGTGAATATGCTATCGTCGCCAAACGTAAAGGTGAAAGGTGGTTTTTAGGCGGAATTGCTAATAGTAAAGAGGAAGAGCGCACGTTTGAGATTCAACTAGATTTTTTAAAAGAAGGGGAGGTGTTGCAGCTTACTTCTTTTGAAGATGGAATTAATGCAAAGCGACAGGCTATGGATTATGTAAAAAGAACAAAAACCGTAAAAAAAGGAGACATTTTAGAAATTACTATAGTTAAGAATGGTGGTTGGGCCGCAAAAATAGAGTAACCAGATTACGGGATAAAGAAAAATAAAAGCTCGGGCTATGAGGCCTGAGCTTTTGTATCAGTATTTTTAAAGTAATTAAAATTGACTAATTCTTCGGAGACTTTCCAAAGTTTTTTGGCTTTGTATTTATCCTTAGAATTATAATCTGAATCTACAATTACAGGATGTCCTTTATATTGTTTGGTTCCCGAAGGACCAATATATTCTCCACCATTTAAGGTATCATCCAGGCATGCACGTAAAATAGGAAGCGCACCTTTTTCAGCAGATTGCGAAAATATAGGCATTAGCAAAGGAGATAAGAACCTTAACCATTTTGGTAGATTTCTCATCAGGTTAGTATTTGAAATCCCCGGATGAGTGGCATACGAATGCATATCGAAACCTTTTTTTACCAGCTTTTTATCCAGATGATAAGCAAAAATTAGACAAGCCAGTTTACTTTGCGCATAAAATTGACGCTTATCGTAAGATTTCTCGGCATTTAGATTATCAAAATGAATGTCTCCCCATCTATGGGCAAGACTGCTTAAGCTAACGACCCGTGATCTAAAGGATTTTTCTAAAACAGGAATTAATAATCCGGTAAGTAAAAAATGTCCAAAATAATTAGTTGCCATTTGCAATTCTAAACCATCTTCGGTTTTTTGTAAAGGCGTCATCATAACACCGGCATTATTCACAAGAATATCCAGTTTATCATATTGTGCTTTAAAATTTTCAGCAAAAGCGTGTACAGAGGTGAGACTGGCAAGATCGATTTCCATCAGCTTTAATTTTGCTTCAGGAAGCGATTTTAAAATCTTTTGTTTGGCGTTTTCAGCTTTTTGTAGATCTCGGCAAGCCATAATCACTTCAATTCCTACACTTGCAAGTCCTTTGGTAGTTTCATAACCAATACCAGCGTTGGCTCCGGTTACAATGGCGATTTTACCTTCTTTTTTTTTAGCTTTATTTAAAGACCAAAAGTTCATAGGGGAAATTGTTTGAGGTTTGATTTTGATTTTGGGTGATGCATTTTTAAATCATGCTTTTCTATTGTAGGGAATGGTCGTTATTAGATTGTAATTCTGGTCAAATTTTCATTTCAATCTATAGTTAGCAAAGGCAAAAACTTAAAATTTTTAGAGGCAATTTAATTTTCATTTTGGCATAAATGTAAAACGCAAAATTGACTTATTTTGTTAAATAGGATATAATTCCGAATTCAGAAATTTTTCCGCTTTCAAATTAAATATATTTCGCTTTCAATAGCTTTAAATTAGCATTATCGTTACATTAAATAAGATATCAAGTTTTAAAGGTTATTCTTTATGTCATTATTCAGCATTTCATCTTAATAAGAATTCAACAAATAATTAACTAGCTATTAGTAAATTCCATAGACGTTATCTGCTAATTTTGTCGATTGCCACATTGATCCCTTAACCATAGGATTAATTTAATATGATGAAGAAAATCTATAAAAGTATTTCGATTTTAAGCATGATCTCATTTTTGAGTGCTAAGAAACCAGTATTTAAAACGTTACCATTTTTTAGAAAATATCTAGGGATTTTTGGTCTTGGCAGTTCCGTTTTTATGATTTGCTGCCTAAGCTCCTGTAATAAAAATGAGGATGCTGCAAAGCCGGTAGAAATCCCGGTTACTGTTTTAGATACTATTAAAGTAGATCCACCACTCGAAAGACTTAAGGTTGTATATCATATTGATTCTTTAAAAAGTAAAATCGACTTAGATAGTTTTAATTCAAATTATAGCGAAGAGCAGCGTAAAGTAATCTACGCTTTAAACCGTATAGATCAGCGCAAAGTCTGGACAGGCAAAGAGTTGGTGGTTCCAGATTCTATAAGCACTAATCTTATGGATTATAGTCCGTTCCCTAAACAATTGGGCATGGTCGATACAATTCCCAAAGTTGTTTTAATATCACAACGCATTCAGGCTTTTGGCTTATATGAAGCCGGTAAACTTATTAAATGGGGACCTGTAAGTAGTGGTAAAAGATCGACGCCTACACCAAATGGCCTGCATTACGGAAATTATAAAGCTAAACGAAAGGTCAGTTCTGTAAATAAAGACTGGATACTTCCTTACTATTTTAATTTTATGAACTTTGAGGGCGTAGGCACCCATCAATATGCGTTGCCAGGTTATCCGGCGAGTCATGCCTGTGTGAGATTGTATATGGATGATGCCCATTTTATCTATGATTGGGCGACGATGTGGACATTAAACGGAAGTAGAATACAGGCAAACGGAACACCATTTATTGTTTATGGCGAATATGATTATAATAAAAAGAAGCCCTGGTTGCAATTGGCCGATAGTTTAGAAAGCAATGATTTTACGGAAGATGAATTAGAGATATTGAGAGATCATATTAAAACCTACAAAAACGATCCTAAGAATTTTATTATTGAAGAAGAACCTAATGCTAATGTTCCACTTACATAAAATGTAAATAGTTGTTGAAGTTTCTTATCTTTTATTATATTTCAATAAAAGAAATTATATGAAACTTTTCGGCCTTTGTACATTACTTATTTTACTCATCAGTTTTAATGGCATGTCCCAAACCAATGTGATGATACGCGCCAAAGCCAAAGATGCCAAATTTATTGGTACCTCTGTGGGGGGCGCAAAAATTATGGTTAGGAATGCGCTGACTAAAGAAATACTTGCAGAAGGAATTACTTTTGGGAGTACAGGCAATACCGAAAAGATCATGAAACAACCTAAAGTACGCTATCAGGATCTTTCAGAAAATAATACAGCAGGTTTTCTGGCCAAATTAGATATAAAATCACCCACTTTTATCGAAGTTGAAGCCTATGCCCCCATAAATAAAAAACAGGCCACAGTTAAAACGACCACGCAACTTTGGGTAATCCCGGGGAAGGATATTATGGGCGACGGTGTTGTTCTTGAAATTCCCGGTTTTATCATCGATATTTTGAGTCCGCAAACCCATGAGCGTATTCCCGGTGGTATTTCTACGGAAATTAAAGTGAATGTTGTAATGATGTGTGGCTGCCCGGTTGAAGAAGGCGGCCTATGGGATGCCAGTGGCTTTGAAATTAAAGCCGTAGTAGAAGCTGAAGGTTTTTTTAAAGAAGTAGCACTTCAACAAACTGAAAAATCGAGTACATTTTCTGGGAATATCGATTTAAATAAAGGCAATTATACTATTACCGTATACGCTTTTGATCCCAAAACAGGAAATAGCGGAGTAGACAAAACCAATATTATCATCAACTAAAACATCTCGCAATTGCGAGATGTTTTAGTTGAAATTTTATACAATTTTAATTTTAGCAGTTGTTTATACAAGTAGCTTAATCCACTAATCCTAACTCACGGATTGTTCGTACCACTCCGTTTTCATTATTATCGTATTTCGTTACAAAATTACTTACTTTGATAATTTCAGGATGTGCATTTTTCATGGCGTAACTGTACTTGGCGTTCTGCATCATTTCAAGATCGTTTAAGTAGTCACCAAAAACCATGGTTTCTTCAGGAGAAATATTTAATTCTTCCTGTACGCCTTTAATTGCATTTCCTTTATTGGCGGTGTTGGACATAATGTCTATAAAAATTCTGGAAGCAATAGCGACTTTAAAATCATCCTGAAATTTCTCGAATTTCGGGAACGTATTTTCTTCCACCCCTTCAAAATTGCAAAGCGTAACTTTTAAGACTTTATCTTCAACTGTGGTAAGATCTTCTACAACTTCCAGGCGTTTGTAGTATTTACCAACTTCAGTAATAAACTCTTCATCGTCACTTTCAGCATAAGCCGAATTTATTCCGCATAAAACCAGATTACAGTTTTTAGCTTCGCGGCCAAGTTTTATAAACTCGTTAGCCTGTTCACGATCCATGGTGTTGGTATATAATTCTTTATCCTGATGTACCACATAGCTTCCGTTTTCAGCGAAAAACATCATGTGGCCCTTAAGTTGTTCAAAATTAGACACCAGGTTATAATATTGCCGTCCGCTGGCTACAGAAAACATTATCCCCTTATCACGAAGCTTTTTTTCTACTTCCCAGAATTCTGGATGAATATTATGCTGGTCGTCCAACAAAGTACCATCCATATCTGTGATTATTAATTTGATCATAGCATTTTTTTAAAAGCTTAAATATAGCGGTTTATATGAAAACCTGATGTTATGACCTATTAATTTAATGTTTCGTTAAGAAGCGGTTTTGTAAAATGAAGGCTTATTTTTATTTAAAATAAATCTGAATTAACTTTTGAAAATGATCAGAGGTTTATACATTTGCGAAGTTATTTAAAAACAGTCTAAATAAATAGATCTAAAAAAATGTCGCAAAAACAACTACTACTATTTTTATCCTTAGTTATTTCTTCTTTAGGATTTGCTCAAAATTCTGGAACACTAAAAGGACAGGTTGTAAATAGTGCTAATCAACCCATTTTTAATGTAAATGTAGCTTTAGAGGGTACTTATACGGGAACTGAAACCAATCAAAATGGATTTTACGAATTACGCAATGTTAGGCCGGGAACCTATACGATCAAATTTTCTTATGTAGGCTATAAGTCAACACAAATCAATGTTTCGGTTGAAGGTGGAGCGATCACAGAAGTTGCTCCTGTTGTTTTAATAGGAAGTGAAGAGCAATTAGGAGAAGTACTTCTTAATGCTGAAAATAAGACGAACGAGTTTACCAAAAGCTCTAGTGTGTATGTATCTAAATTGCCGTTATCCAGAATGGAGAACTCGCAGGTTTATAATTCGATCACTGCGGAGTTATTGCAAAGCCAGATCGTTACTAATTTTGATGATGCATTAAAAAATGCTGCCGGGATCACCAAATTATGGGAATCTACAGGTAGAGGATCTGATGGTGCCGGTTATTACTCGTTAAGAGGGTTTGCCGTACAGCCAAACTTAACCAATGGTTTACCAGCGTTAACCAACGGTAGTCCAGATCCACAAAACATCGAGACTATCGAGGTCATTAAAGGTCCTTCTGGAACTCTATATGGTAGTTCAGTAGTTTCTTATGGAGGTTTGATTAACGTGGTTACTAAAAAACCATATAATGGTTTTGGTGGCAATGTTTCTTATACTTCGGGAAGTTATGGTTTAAATAGGTTAACTGCAGATGTAAATTTACCTTTAAGTCAGGGTGTTAATTTAAGGGTGAACTCAGCTTACCACACTCAGGAGAGTTTTCAGGATGCAGGTTTTAGAAAATCATTCTTCTTCGCTCCATCTTTATCATATCAGGTAAACGACCGACTTTCATTTTTAATCAATACAGAAATCTATCAGGTAGAAAGTACCAATCAAACCATGCTTTTCTTAGACCGAGGCTCAGAGCTGGCGGTAAATAACCTGGAGGAGTTAGGTTACGATAATAACCGCTCCTATACTTCAGATGATTTAGGAATAGAAAATCCTATGTATAGCATTCAGGCTCAAATGAACTATAAGTTATCTGATAGCTGGACTTCACAAACAGCGTTTTCTCAAAGTTCAGCAAAAGCAAGAGGGTATTATTCCTATTTATACGAAGGAACTAGAATCTTTATGGGCGATAATGCACCTTACGGAACAGCTTTAGAAGACGGGGTTGTTTTCGCCAGACAAATGAATCACCAAAATTCTACAACATTAACAACCGATATTCAGCAGAATTTTATTGGAGATTTTGAAATCGGAGAAATGAGAAATCGTATCGTTGCCGGTTTAGATTATTACAATCGTGAAGTTAGAAATAGTGGAACCGGGTATCTTCGTAATGGTTTAATTTATATTGGTGATGCCAGTGCAGAAAATGTAAATGCTAGTGTATACGGAATCACAGATCCAAATAAGTATATCACCGATTATGATAGCGGAATTTTATCGGAGTCTGGTGTAGATGCCCTTTTCCAAAATTCAGAAATATCTCCTTCAATTTCAAGACAGGAAATATATAGTGCCTATGTTTCAGAAATTTTTAATCCTATCGAGGCTCTATCGATTATGGCAAGTTTACGTGTAGATCGTTTTGAAAGCGAAAGCAATAGCCAGACCGCGTGGTCACCAAAATTTGGTGTAGTGTATCAGCCGGTTTTAGACAAGGTATCGATATTCGCTAATTATCAGGACGGTTTTAGTAACGTCGCACCACAGGTAGGACAAGATTTGGATGGAAACTCTGTGAATTATGAATTTGATCCAGAACATGCAGCCCAGCTGGAAGGAGGGGTTAAACTTAACCTGCTTAATAATAAATTAGCAGCGACGTTATCCTATTACGATATTGAAGTAACCAATACGGTAATGACCATCGCACCACAAGTTTACACTCAGGGAGGTGAATTATACAGCCGTGGTTTCGAAGCCAGCATTACGGCATCTCCTGTAAAAGGATTAAATATTATTGCGAATTACAGCTATAATGAAAGCGAACTTACCAAAGGCACCCAGGGAGACGATTTTCTAAATCGACGTCCAGAAAGTGCAGGGCCTAAAAATTTAGCAAACCTTTGGGCAACCTATAAATTCTCTGGAAATGCTCTTAATGGTTTTGGTGCCGGTTTTGGCGGAAATTACGGTAGCGAGAATATGATTTTTAACAGAAATGTCGCCGGTACTTTTACTTTAGATGATTACACGGTTTTAAACGCTTCTTTATTTTATCAAACAGATAAATTCGGGATTACGTTAAAACTGAATAACCTAAACGATGAAGAATATTATAATGGATGGTCTACCATTAACCCACAAGTTGGGCGAAATCTATCGGCTAACTTCACTTATAAATTCTAATCATATATAACTTTATTCTAGTTAGTTTGTGTTTAAGTCGGATGCTTTAAAAGTGTCCGGCTTTCTCTTTTTATTACATTTGTTCAAAATTTTAGGATGGCAGGTAAAAGCGCTTTTAAAACAATCATTCATCAAATCCATTTATGCTTGGGATTAGCCTCTGGAATTGTTGTTTTTATTGTAGCGATTACCGGCTGTATTTTTACTTTTCATGATGAATTAAAAGATGCTTTTTACGATTATCGATTTGTAGTACCTCAAGATTCGGCATTTATAGCACCTTCTTTTTTGTTGAAAAAAGCCAATAATTTTCAACCAGATGTTGAAACATCGATGGTGGTTTACAATGGCGATACTCGCCCCGCGACGGTTAGTATTACTGAAAATGGAACTAATTTTTTACTGAATTTTGATCCCTATACCGGGAAATTGATAAAAAAAGTGAATCTGGACACCGAGTTCTTTAGTATTATTGAAGAATTACACATGTATTTATTACTTCCGCAGCATATAGGAAAGCAAATTGTGGGAATTTCAACTGTTATTTTTTTGGTATTATTACTAAGCGGAATCGTGCTTTGGTGGCCTAAAAAAATAAAGTATCTAAAACAACGATTATCGGTAAAATGGCATGCCCGCTGGCGTAGGATTAATTACGATTGGCATAATGTTACCGGTTTTTATACTTCAGTTATAGCGGTGATTCTGGCCATTACGGGCCTAACGTTCGTTTATAAACCAGTGCATGATGCATTTTATTTGGTGGCCAATTTGGGAGAACGATACGAATCCGATTTTTTTACTTCAGTATTAAAAAAGCCTGCTGAAAATAAACAATATCAGCAAAAAGCTATTGATCTGGCTTTTCAACAAACCAGAAAATTACAACCCAACAGCGGAATGTACTTTGTTTGGAAGCAGGATGACAGTTCACCCATTATTACAGGAGCTTATCCTAAATCCCTTCATTTTGATCATCAATCTAATTATCAATTTCATCCAAAAACCGGGGAGCTTTTATACCAATCTGGTTATTCTTCCAAAAGTGCAGGTTTACAACTTCAGGAAATGATGTATGGTTTGCATACCGGCCAGTATTTTAGGCTTTGGGGTAAAATTATCGCTTTTTTATGCAGTCTTTTTGTTGCTGCTTTACCCATTACCGGCTTTTATATCTGGTATGGCAGAAAATTTAAAAAGCCAAAGAGAAAACCAAAAATCGCTAAAATAGCATAGCGTCTATGATGCTTCCAAAAAGAGCCAGTATGACGGCAAGCCACAGGGAAGGTAAAAATCCATCGGTTTTAAATCCGCTGCTTAACTGGTCGGCAATTTCAATAATTATGGCGTAAGCAACAATTCGTGTCACAAAGCCTAAGCCTAAAAAGTAAAACATTCCCAAGGTGGCGATATTTAATACAGCGGTGAGCAACCAGCTTAAAAAGAAGCTTAGCACTCCAACAAGCAAAGCGATCAAAACAGCCGTTTTAAAACTTTTAAGATGAACTTTATTAAGGAATTTAGCCGCGACCATTAGGATTACAGCATCGATAAGAATATGTATAATTGCAGATAACATAATGTAAGGTTGTAATTGTTATCTGAAAAATACGAAAACAAGTCTTATGGCTTAAGTATTAAAAAAAAGTTTAACTAAATCTTCTTATTTAATACTTTAGGTTTAGTTTGAAAAATAACTTCAAACAAGGCTTTGTAATTTGCCAGTTTTTCGCGTTTCATGATCTTGTTTTCGATCTTAAACTCACGTTCTTTCGCCTCGAATCCGTAATAATCCAGTCCTAAATGTTTGGAGATAAAAAGTGCTCTGGGTAAATGAAACTGTTGTGTGATTACAATGGCATCGGTAATATTAAAAACTTTAGATGCCCTGTACATGCTATCATAGGTATCGAAACCGGCGTGATCTAAAATTAATTTATCACGGGATATACCGTGTTTTTTTAGATAATTGGCAATGGCATCAACCTCATTATAATTATCGCTACTGTGATCACCGCTAATTAAAATTTCTTCTACTTTATGATGTTTTAAAAGATCGATGGCCGTATCTACCCGATCTTGTAGAATAGGGGAGAGCTTCCCGTCTGAATAGACACTGGCACCTAAAACGATAGCGGTTTTTGCGTTGGGAACTTCATCGATTTTGGCATACATACGGCTAGATATATCTTGTTTTATAAAAGCTTCTAATCCAAGAGTAATTAAAATACCGAGTACAATTAGAATTACCGTATAAAGAATAGATTTCTTAAGAAACCGCATGTATCTTTTTCTTTTTCATTTTAATTTCGAAGATAACCAATAAATTTAGACGAATTAGTTATTTCTATGCATTAACGTTACAATTACTTTACGCATTGTTTAAATTAGCAAAAAAAGAAAAGAAATGAGCAATATAAAAGCTTTGCAATGGCGCTATGCAGTTAAAAAATTTGATGCTGAAAAGATATTACCCGAGACGAAAATCGATGTTTTAAAGCAGGCTTTTAATTTAACAGCAACCTCTTATGGATTGCAGCCTATACGACTGGTAGTGGTGAAAAATAAACAGTTGCAGGAATCCTTAAAGGAAAAGGCAATGAACCAGGCGCAGCTTTCTACCGCTTCGCATGTACTGGTAATTTGTATTGAAGATCATGTAGATAAAGAATTTATTCTGAATTATTTTGAGCGGGTAAAGGAAATTCGTGAAACTCCCGATGAGATTTTAGATCCGTTTAAAAATTTTCTGGTGGAAGACTTCGGAAAAAAAACGAATGAAGAACTTGCGATTTGGGCCAAAAATCAGGCATATTTGGTTTTAGGAACTTTGCTTACCGTATGCGCCACTGAAGAGATCGATGCCTGTCCTATGGAAGGTTTTTTACCAGAAGCTTACGACGAACTTTTAAATCTTAAGGAAAAAAATCTAAAGTCGGTTTTGGTATTACCGGTTGGCTATCGTGCTAAAGATGATATCTTCTCCAGTTTTAAAAAAGTAAGACGATCTGAAGAAGATACCATTATCAATATTTATTAATAATTTACATAATCTACGATCTCTAAACCATAACCAATCATACCTACACGTTTGGTTTGTTTAGAATTAGAAAGCAGTTTTATTTTATGAATGCCAAGATCATGTAATATTTGTGCGCCTATCCCAAAATCTTTATTATCCATAGAAGGCTGTGGTGCTTTTAATACACCTTCTTTCTGGCTTTCTTTTAGTTCTGCCAATCTGCTTAAAAGGCTTAGCGGTTTAGCGGCAGGATTAATAAATACAATTGCCCCTTTACCATCTTTATCCAATGCCTTAAACATACTATCTAACTTCTTATCGGCATCATTGGTTAAGGTGCCTAAGATATCATTATTTACCAAAGTAGAATTCATACGTACCAGAACTTCTTCTTCTTTAGTCCACGAACCTTTGGTAAGCGCAATATGAATTTGATTATTGGTCGTTTGTTTAAACGCTCTTAACCTAAACTCGCCAAATCTGGTTTTAATTTTAAAATCTTCTTCCTTTACAATAAGCGAATCGTGTTGCATACGATACGCCACCAAATCTTCTATGGAAATAATTTTAAGATTAAATTTTTTGGCGACTTCCATTAACTCTGGGAGTCTGGCCATGGTACCATCTTCATTTAAGATTTCAACCAAAATCCCTGCCGATTGCAGCCCTGCAAGACGGGCAAGATCGATAGAAGCTTCTGTATGCCCGGTTCTTCTTAAAACGCCTCCATTTTTAGCCCGTAACGGGAAAATATGTCCTGGTCGTCCTAAATCTTCTGGCCTGGTTTCTTTTTCGGTTAATGCTTTTATGGTTTTTGCACGATCGTGAGTAGAAATTCCTGTGGTGCAACCATGTCCTATTAAATCTACAGAAACCGTAAATTGCGTGTTATGTAAAACGGTATTATCATCTACCATTAGGTTTAATCCTAATTCTTTAGATCGATCCTCGGTAATAGGTGCGCAAATTAATCCACGGCCGTGAGTAGCCATAAAGTTAATCATCTGTGGAGTTACTTTTTCGGCAGCAGCAACAAAATCGCCTTCATTTTCACGATCTTCATCATCTACTACAATAACAACTTTACCAGCTTTGATGTCTTCAATAGCCTCTTTAATTGTATTTAATTTAAAGGATTTATGTCCTTCATTAATTCCTGACATTTTGCAGCTTTTTTAGTTTAGCAAAGGTATTTAATCTATTTGTCTTTAGGCTTTACCAATCCTATCTTTTTCAAGAATTTCGAGATAGGTTCAGTAAACATATCAAAAGAAAATAATCCCTGATCTGTAGTGGCTCTATAGGTAAAATAAACGCCCAGTGGCAGCATAATTAATGTACTAAGCCACGTCGCTATAAACGGGCTAACACTACCGTCTTCTGCACTGTTTTTAGCGAAAATTCCTATAAAATGATAAGTGAGGAAAATAACAATTGCAATCACCATAGGAAGGCCCATACCTCCTTTACGAATAATGGCACCTAAAGGGGCACCAACAAAAAAGAGTATAATACAGGCTACCGCAAGTACATATTTTTCATGTAATGCAATTTCATATTTGTTTAAGCGTCTTGCACTTTGTTTAAACTCTTGTTTTTTAATAGAAAGGTGAGAAATTGCAGCATTAGTAGTTCTAATCGCATCATCTACAATTCGTTGAGATTGATCGCTATTATAGTTATCGAGTATAGAGTGTTTAAAGCTTTTGTATTTATCTGATTCTGCGGGAGTGAAATTGATATCTAACGATTTAACCCCCGTTCTACTATACATCGACGTAGCGAAAGCTTCTTTACGTTCGTTTAATGAAACCGAAAAACTATCGATACTTTTAGTAAGCTCACCAATCCTAAGCATACTTTGGGTGGTATAACTTTCGTCTTCCATATCCACCTGATTTAATTCAGACAGGTCGATATTAATAGTGTACTCTTTAAAGTAACTTTTCATAAAAGGTTTATGATCTCTTTTAGAGTAGTCACTGGGTTGTACCTCTCGATAGTAATTTCCGTCGGTAAGGATTAAAGATAATACATTCGAATTTTCACTACTTACTAATTCCCCTTCTTTCGATTTTATTACCGTGTAATCACCACCACGCTCTGTGCCTGTATGAATTATGACATCATGCAGATATTGATCATTATCCCCGGTTTTTTTATCAACCTTTATATTAATATTTCCAACTTCGTTAAAAACACCTGCGGTAATGGCCATGGCAGGTTTCATTTTCGCAATGTTTTTACGGAGATTTATAATTTTAAACTCGGCTGCAGGAATCACATTATTGGCAAAAACAAAAGCGGTGACACTTACCAACAAAATAAATACGGTTAAACCACGCATGGCCCGCTGCAAAGAAATCCCTGAAGATTTCATAGCAGCAAACTCATAATTCTCGGCAAAACTACCAAAAACCATAATTGAAGTTAACAATATGGTTAGCGGTAATACCATAGGTACCAACTTTGGTGTGGTGTACAAAAGGAATTTTAGAATGATAGCAACATCTAAATCTTTACCTGCAAGTTCACCAATGTACAACCAGATAGCCTGAAGTACAAAAATGAACATCAAAATAATAAAAACGGTAAAGAACGTTTGTAGATAACTTACCAGTATGTACCTGTCTAATATTTTCAAGGATGTAAGATTAATCTAATCGATTAATATAATAATTGCTATATCTGCTCTCATCAAAAGTGAATAGATTTTGAGCAAGAGACTGATTGGTTTTAAAACTTTTTACCGTAATCGTAATCTTAGTCCCGTTTGGCTGAGTCTGGATAAGATTATAAATATTTTTGGTCTCTTTATCGATTCCCAATAAAATATTTTTTACCTCAGCATCGCTATCTTTTGGAGTTAATTTTACATACTGGATGGTTCTTCCGTTAACATTTTGTGTAATATCCCAGTCAAAATTATATCCGTCCTGATAAAAGGTAAACATTTTAGATGGTGTGATGTTATTCTCGTCTTCAGCAACATAATTAGAGATGTTAATCTCTTCGTCTTCTGGTATTATGGTGTATACTTTTTTACCATCAAAAAGTTGCGTGGTGCCCATAAAATTCAACACATATTTATCACCTTTTATGCTCGCATCGCCACGAGTTTCCTGATGAATATTTTCTGAAGTATTCTCCAAAGCATATTTAAAATCGATCACCATATTGTCATAACTGCTTACCTTTTTTGAAACTTCATTTAAAAGTTGCTCAGCTTTTTGAGAATTCTGAGCCTGTATTCCAAGGCTAAAACATGCAAGTATTAGAAATACTATTTTTTTCATTTTACTTTTATTTCTTTATTTAGGTTCTTCATTAAGTAATTGCTCTAAAGCTGCCAGATCTGTAAATAAAACTTGTCTTGCTTTACTTCCCTCAAAAGGTCCTACAATACCGGCGGCTTCCAATTGATCTATAATTCTACCGGCCCTGTTGTATCCTACTTTAAGTTTTCGCTGTAATAATGATGCCGATCCTTGTTGGGCGGTAACAATAATTTCAGCGGCTTCTCTAAATAGCCCATCTCTGTCGTTCACATTTATATCAAGTCCTGTGCCACTTTCCTCACTTTCATAAGCTGGCAGCATGTGGGCATCTGGATAGGCTTTTTGCGATCCAATAAACTCGGTGATCTTATCAACTTCAGGGGTATCTACAAAAGCACACTGTAAACGCTTCATCGAACTTCCCTGAGTGAAAAGCATATCCCCACGACCAATTAACTGATCGGCTCCCGGGCCATCCAGGATCGTTCTAGAATCGATTTTAGAGGTTACCCTAAAAGCAATACGTGCCGGGAAGTTTGCTTTTATAATCCCTGTAATGACGTTTACCGATGGTCTTTGCGTTGCGATAATTAAGTGAATTCCTACCGCCCGTGCAAGCTGTGCTAAACGTGCTATAGGTGTTTCAACCTCCTTACCTGCAGTCATAATTAAATCGGCAAACTCATCGACTACCAGTACGATATAAGGTAAAAACTTATGTCCGTTTTCAGGATTTAACTTTCGGTTTTTAAATTTCACGTTATATTCCTTGATATTACGAACCATGGCATCTTTAAGTAGTTCGTAACGATCGTCCATTTCGATACAAAGAGAGTTTAGCGTATTGATAACCTTGGTGTTATCGGTAATTATTGCATCTTCGGTATCGGGTAATTTTGCTAAATAATGACGCTCGATTTTGTTGAAAAGCGTTAATTCTACCTTTTTAGGATCAACCAGTACAAATTTTACTTCCGCAGGATGTTTACAATAGAGTAGGGAAGTAAGGATCGCGTTAAGCCCGACAGATTTACCCTGTCCTGTCGCACCTGCCATAAGCATGTGTGGCATTTTGGCAAGATCTACAACAAAAGTTTCATTGCTAATGGTTTTACCCAATGCCATTGGCAGTTCCATTTCGGCATTTTGAAATTTAGGCGAAGCAATCACCGATCGCATAGAAACGATGGTGGCGTTTTTATTAGGAACTTCAATACCTATGGTTCCTTTTCCCGGGATGGGCGCGATAATCCTTATTCCTAATGCCGCTAAGGAAAGGGCGATATCATCTTCAAGATTCTTAATTTTTGAAATCCTGATTCCGGCTTCAGGAACGATTTCATATAGGGTTACCGTTGGTCCAACGGTAGCTTTAATTTGTGCAATCTCGATCTTGTAGTTTTTAAGCGTATCTACAATCCTGTTCTTATTTTCCTCAAGCTCTTTTTGATTAATGGTAATGCCACCGCCATAATCCTGTAATAATTCCAGCGTAGGGTATTTGTAATTTCCAAGCTCTAATGTTGGGTCAAATTCGCCAAAATCGCTCACTAATTTTTTACTGCGATTATCTTCATCCACTACTTCTTCTTCGGGCGCAGTTTCTACCTCCATTGCAAGCTCTTCGGTTTCCTTTTCTTTTTCTTCGGAAGTATAATTGATATGTGTTTTTTCTGAAGAACTATTAACTTCAGAAAGGTTATTTTCAAAATCAATTTCAGGAGCAGTATCGTCTACCACAGGTTTTTCTTCCGTGCTTATAATTTGCTTCTTCCAATCTTGCTCTTCATCGGTGACATTAGCGGTCATTTTTTGTACAGAAGCTTCTTTCGCTGCTTTAAATTCGGCATTAATGTCGTCTTTTTTAGTTTTTACAAAACTACCTACCATTTCTGGCGTAAGCTTTAAGCGTAAAGCCGTGTACGCAATAAAAAGAAAAAAAAGGAGAAGGACAGTGCCAAAAAAACCTAAGTAATCCTGAAGAAAATCGTTCATCTCGAAACCTATGGTACCACCCAAAATAGCATGCTTGGTGAAAAAACCGAGTACGATCGATAGCCAGATCATGACTAAAGTTCCCCAAAACCAAAATGAAGCCAGTTTCCTGGAAGCCATTCCAAAAAATAAGTAAATTCCAGATATGGTGATTAACACCGCAATAGAAAAAGATGCGATGCCAAACCCTTGGTAAATAAAGAAATCACTAATTAAAGCACCAAATTTACTTAACCAGTTTTTGGCTTCTACACTACGGTCGCTAAATTCCTGTAAGGTACTTTGATCGGCCTGCCAGTTAAATAAAAAGGACACAAAAGCCACGATAAGGGCTAACCCAAAAAGCATAAGAAAACTACCCAGTACCACTTTTTGGTGCCGGTTAAGCCTTAACGAAAATTTCTTTGAATTTTTAGTGGTTTTCTTAGTTCTGGTTTTCTTTTTGGCCATGCGTGGTTTTTCGGAATTTTGGCAAAAATACAAATTAGCCCCTTCTAAAATAAAGAAAATAAAATTCAATTTTAAAAGAGGTCTGTTTTATAAAAAAACGCCGATCAAGATGCTTTATTTTTTAAGATAGTTTAGAAGTGGATGAATAAATTTATCGAAGGCTTCTATATGCGGTAAATGACCCGTGTTTGGAATTTCAACTAGCTGGGCATTAGGGATTTTTTGTTGGGTTGTTTTGCCTAGTTTTTCATATAATCCCATCGTCGATTTTACTTGTTTAGAGACCAAATTTTTGCCCAAAGCAGTACGGTCTCTTGTTCCTATTATTAGTAGGGTAGGAACAGTAATTTCGCTAAACTCATATACGACCGGTTGCGTGAAAATCATGTCGTATGTTAAGGCGGCATTCCAGGCGATACGATCATAATCCTTGTTAAGTGTCCATCCCGCTAAAAGTTTGGCCCATTTTGCATAATCCTTGTTCCATTGCCTGTCATAATAACTTTCTTTTTGGTAGTTTTTAATGTCTTCGTAGGTTTTTCCAATTTCATTTTTATACCAGTCGTTAACGCTTTGGTAAGGCACTTTAAGTTTCCAGTCTTCTAAACCAATGGGATTAACCAGCACCAGATTTTTAGTAATTTCAGGATACATTAAAGCGAAACGAGTGGCTAACATTCCACCCATAGAATGCCCCAATATGGTAGTTTCTTTGATCCCTAAAGAATCGATCAATCCTTTGGTATTTTTGGCTAATTGCTGAAATGTATATTGAAAATCTTGTGGTTTGCTGGATTTCCCGAAGCTTAATTGATCGGGTACTAAAACATTAAAGCCTTCCTTGACTAAAGCATCGATGGTTGTTTCCCAATACGCGCCATTAAAATTTTTACCATGAAGCAAGGTTACGGTTTTTCCGTTATTTTGCCCTGGTTGGATATACATATACGCCATTTTATACGCATGTTTTTGCGCATTAAAATGATAAAAAGAAACAAGATAGGGATACTCGTAATTTTCGAGCATCAGTCCAAGTTCTTTTATATCCTGAGCCTGAACTTTTACGCTAACGGAAAGTATAAAGAGCAATAAGAAAGGAAACTTTTTCATAGAAAATTTTTCCTAAATTTAAAAAGTTCTTCAAGGCTAGGTAAAAGTATAAATTACTTTACAATAAATTTAACTTGCATACCTTATAAAGCCTGCAAGTATGGGATATAAATTATACAGCCAATAATAATGGCTACAAAAGCTGCAATACATACGGCGCCGGCGGCAACATCTTTAATATGCCCTATTTTTTGATGAAAATCAGGATGCACAAAATCGGCAATAGCTTCTATGGCTGTATTTAGTCCTTCAGCGCTCATTACCATTCCAACAGCGATACACTGAAACATCCATTCGGTCTTGGTAATATCAAAATAAAACCCGGCAACAGTTACAACTATAGCAATAGCAAATTGTACCTGTATGCTGGGCTCATTTCTTATGAGTAGCAATGCACCTTTTAAAGCATAACCACCACCACGAATACGTTTCCCAAGGAAACTATCTTTCATTTTATAAAAGCGTTTTTAACGCAGCAAGATAATTTGGTTCTTCAACGATATCTGGCACTTGCTGGGTATGGATTACATTTAAATTTTCATCCAGAACGATAACTGCGCGGGAAAGTAACCCTTCTAGAGGACCGGTGATCATTTCTACCCCGTAGTCTTTCCCGAACTCACGTTCTTTAAAGTCAGACAAGTTAATAACATTTTTTAAACCTTCGTCATTTACAAACCTTTTTTGTGCAAAAGGTAAATCTCTAGAAATACAAAGCACTACCGTATTGTCTAAATCGGTTGCTCTTTCATTAAAATTTCGTACAGAAGTTGCACAAACTCCGGTATCAATACTGGGAAAAATGTTAAGGATAACTCGTTTCCCTTTAAAATCCTCTAATTTGGCTTTGGACAGGTCGGTTTTTATAAGGTCAAAATGTGGTGCTTTTTCACCAATCGCCGGCAGATCGCCATAAGTAATCACTCTTTCGCCTTTAAACGATATTTCAGACATAGCAATAAATTTGGTTAAGGTTTAGTTCAGCTAAATTTAGACTATTTGTAATGGAGTGATACTAAAATTATCATAAAACAAAAATCGGGTGAACTGAATTAACAATTAACCCGATTTTGGTGTTTTTATCGTTACGTTTTACTCAATAATCGATATTAAATTCTCCTAGGCTTGCCCTTAGAGAGTTTACTGATCTATAGATCCTAAAACTTTTTTCACAAAAGCATTGGCAGCATCTGTATCTTTCATTCCTTCTTCGCTTACCATTTTATGAACTTCTATAGCACCACAAATATTAGTGATTAATTCACCAATAACATCCATTTCTTCGTCAGAAACCGATCGGTGTTCGGTAAAGCTTTCCAGAACCTCTACAGTTGCCTGAAGCTTATCTGCTTCATTATTACGTTGCAAGTGTTTAATTACTGGTAACTTCATTTACTAAGTCTTTTAGAACGTCAAACTTATTCGTTTGAACCTGATTTACAAATTCTCCATTTTTAAATGTGGCAAAAGTCGGCAGGTTATTTACATTTGCCAGTTTTCTACTTTCCGGATACTTTTCAGCATCCACTAAAATAAATGTTGCGTTCTCATTTTCTCCCGATAATTTTTTAAATTTCGGTTTCATAAGTCGGCAATTACCACACCATCCAGCCATGTACTGTACCACTACAGTTTCATTATTGGATACAATTTCACTTAAATTATCTTGATCTAATGTCTTCATCATAGCAATTTTTTTCCCAAATTAGGATAGTAACATCTCGGGATAACATCCCGAGATGAAAATATTTTTTAAGTCTTTCTTTAGCTTATCTCACAAAATGAGAATGCTACTTAAAACTTTTTAGTTTAAGCTAAGGTAATCTGCAACACCCTTTCTATCGGCTTTCATTGCATCCTTACCTTCTTCCCAGTTTGCCGGGCAAACCTCACCATTCTTTTGTACGTGAGTATAAGCATCGATTAATCTTAAGAATTCTTGTACGTTACGTCCAAGTGGCATGTGGTTAACACCTTCATGGAATACGGTTCCTTCTTCGTCGATAAGATAAGTAGCTCTATAGGTTACATTATCACCTTCTAAAGTAATATCACCAGTCTCTTCATCGTAAGTTTCTCCTGTGATATCAAGAATTCCTAAACGTGAACTTAAGTTACGGTTAGAATCTGCTAATATTGGATAAGTAACACCTTCAATTCCGCCATCATCTTTAGGAGTGTTTAGCCATGCAAAGTGAACTTCAGGAGTATCACAAGAAGCCCCAATTACCATTACATTTCTTTTTTCAAACTCTTCTAAAGCAGCCTGAAAAGCATGTAATTCTGTTGGGCAAACAAATGTGAAATCTTTTGGATACCAGAATAACAATACTTTTTTATTATTTTTTTGAGCCTCCTCTAATACATTTAACTTAAATGTATCTCCTAAATCGTTCATAGCGTTAACGCTTAGGTTTGGAAATTTTTTACCTACAATAGACATATCTTGTTGTTTTTGGGTTTTACTTTCTTTTCTTAATTGCAGTGCAAATATAACCCAAGAGACTGATGCATCCATGCAATTCAAATTCTTAATTTTTATACTGTGATAGAATTTGATTATTACGAAAGAATATTCTTATAGGGGTATTCTATTTTCTTCGGAAAGCTACGCGGTATGTGCGTTTGCTGAAGTGCTTAGCTCTTTAATTTTTATGCGGAATGCTGCGAATAATAAGGTCATAAACGGACTCAAATAATTAAAAAAACAATATCCCATATAGGAAATTACCGGCACCCCAAGTACGCCGCTATGATATGCACCACAAGTATTCCATGGAATTAAAACTGAAGTTACCGTCCCTGAGTCTTCTAAGGTTCTACTAAGATTTTCTGGGGCTAGACCTTTATCTCTATACGCTTTGGCAAACATTTTTCCAGGTACTACGATGGCCAGGTACTGGTCTGATGCTGTAATATTAAGTGCCAGGCAACTAACAACGGTACTTGCAAAAAGGCCAAATACACTATCAAAGAGATTCAGTAAGGCTTTACTAATTCTGGCTAGCGCACCAATGGCATCCATAATTCCGCCAAAAACCATGGCACATAAAATTAACCAGATAGTTCCTAGCATGCCGGCCATTCCACTAGAAGCAAAAAGATCATTTAAAGCTTTGGATTGTGTTTCTATTGCGGTATCTACGGTAATGGCATCCATAATTCCGCGGTAAGCACTAACAAAAGTTAGTTCATCGCTTCCGCTAATTTCAAGAACAATGTCTGGCTGAAAAATAAGTGCAGCAACGGCACCAAGTAAAGTACCTATAAGTAAGGCTATAAGTGGCGAAGTCTTTCTAACAATTAAAAAGATGACTAAGGCCGGTACAACAAATAGCCAGGGCGAAATATGAAAAGACGATTCAATAGCATTTAAAATAGCCGTGGTATCTGTAGAACCATTGGTGTCTAAATTAAAACCTATAATTACAAATATTAATATTGTGATTACAATCGTTGGTACCGTCGTAATGGCCATGTATCGAATATGGGTGAACAAATCTGTTCCCGCCATTGCTGGTGCAAGATTGGTGGTGTCACTTAATGGAGACATTTTATCACCAAAATAAGCGCCAGAGAGAATAGCTCCCGCCGTCATTCCTAACGGGATGCCCAAAGCGTCGGCAATACCAACCAGAGCGATACCTACGGTTGCAGAAGTTGTCCAACTACTTCCTGTTGCTACCGATATAACAGAACAAATTACTACTGTTGCTGCCAGGAAAATTGTAGGATTTAGAATTTGCAAACCATAATAGATCATGGTAGGGATAATTCCGCTAATTAGCCACGTACCTGCTAAAGCTCCAACCATTAATAAGATTAAAATCGCTCCCGCTGTACTTTGGATGTTTTTAGCGACTTCATCGATCATAGTGTCGAACTTCACCTTATTAAAGTACCCTACGATTGCCGCTACAGCACCTCCTAAAAGTAAAATAAACTGATTAGAACCACTTAAGGCCTCATCTCCATAAACTACCAAAACATTAAAACCAAGCATGATGATGAGCGCAAAAACAGGGATTAATGCAGCCCAAATACTCAATTCTTTTTTGTCGACGTTTTCTTTAGAGTGGGTAGTGTGGTTTTCCATTCAGTTTTTAGAGGGTTTTATTTCTAAAATTCAAGATTTGGTAAATAGAAGATGTTTTTTAGAAATTATAAAAGTTTAGCTTAGATTAGTTTTTCGATTGTAATGTTACGATTTTAGATAAAAGTATGCAAGGTTTCCCTTTCCCACGGTCATTTTAAATCGAATACGGTAGTAAAATCTTAGGAATATTATGCAATTATTACCAATATCGATTATAATTTCGGTTTTACTGGCGCTGCCAAAGGCGATAATACCCCGAAGATTAGCTCAAATTTGCACAAAGGTTTTTAATAAAGAACTTGAGCTTACCCAATGTTCTTTATTAAAACTTTATAAAGCCGATTATGTGGTATTGGTGGTTTAGAGAATAGTCGTACTTTTGTAAGTATTGTTATAAAATCAACATAAAAACTTATTGTTATGAGTACATATGATGTTGCAGTTATAGGTTCTGGCCCCGGTGGATACGTGGCAGCCATACGCTGCGCACAACTGGGAATGAAAACTGCAATCATAGAAAAATATTCTACTCTTGGTGGAACTTGTTTAAACGTAGGTTGTATTCCTAGTAAAGCCCTTTTAGATTCTTCACATCATTATCACGATGCGGTAAAGCATTTTGAGGATCACGGCATTGAAATTTCAGGAGACGTAAAAATAAATCTTGAAAAAATGATGGAGCGCAAAGCATCTGTGGTTAGCCAAACTTGCGATGGGGTGAAGTTCTTAATGGACAAGAACAAGATCGATGTTTTTGAAGGTATTGGTTCTTTTAAAGACAAAACTCATATTGATATTAAAAAGAATGATGGTGAAACTGAAACTATCGAAGCTAAGAAAACCATCATCGCTACTGGTAGTAAGCCCTCTAACCTTCCATTTATAGAACTTGATAAAGAGCGAGTAATCACGTCTACCGAAGCTTTAAAACTGAAAGAAATTCCTAAGCATTTAATCGTTATTGGCGGTGGAGTAATTGGTTTAGAGTTGGGGCAGGTGTACAGCCGTTTAGGTGCAGAGGTTTCTGTAGTTGAATTTATGGATAGAATTATCCCAACAATGGATAGTGCGCTTTCTAAAGAGCTTACCAAAGTTCTTAAAAAACAGGGTGTGAAATTTTATACCAGTACAAAAGTAAAGTCTGTGGAGCGTAATGGAGATGAAATTATCGTGAAAGCAGATGATAAAAGAGATAAAGAAGTCGAGCTTAAAGGGGACTATTGCTTAGTTTCTGTTGGACGACGTCCTTTTACTGAGGGTCTTAATGCTGATGCTGCCGGAGTAGAAATGGATGATAAAGGCCGTATTAAAGTGAACGATCATTTGCAAACCAATGTAGAGAATATTTATGCGATTGGAGATGTGGTAAAAGGAGCAATGTTAGCACATAAAGCTGAAGAAGAAGGAACTTTTGTTGCTGAAACCATTGCCGGACAAAAACCACATATTAATTACAATCTTATTCCGGGTGTGGTTTATACCTGGCCAGAAGTGGCATCTGTAGGTAAAACTGAAGAGCAATTAAAAGAAGAAGGAATAAAATATAAAGAAGGGAAATTCCCAATGCGTGCTTTAGGTCGTTCCAGAGCTAGCGGGGATATCGACGGAATGATTAAAATCCTTGCTGACGAGAAAACCGATGAAGTTCTTGGTGTGCACATGATAGGAGCCCGTACCGCCGATCTTATCGCTGAAGCTGTTACTGCAATGGAATTTAGAGCTTCTGCCGAGGATATTTCTAGAATGAGCCACGCGCATCCAACGTATGCTGAAGCTGTAAAAGAAGCGGCATTGGCTGCCACAGATAATCGTGCTTTACATGTATAATTCCTAAAATTTTTAATCTTTTTTGAAGATTTAAAGGACTTTCTCATTTCTACTTCCAGAAAGGATTCCCTTAGGATTTCAATAAAAAAGCACCGTTCAAAATTTTGAACGGTGCTTTTTTATTGAAAAGGCTTAAAAAGATCCCGAAATTATCATATTCAAATTTATTTTAACATTTTTTATTATAAAAGTTAGCTTTTTTTATTTTTTACTAAAAATACTTTGTTATAGTATTGCACGCGATTTATAGTTAACCCTACATCTATAATCTATATATGAATATAATTACTACTAATAGGGCATTTTTAGCCCTTTTTTTTATTGTTACAAATTTTGCCTTAAGCTTTGCCCAAGTTGGTATAGGCACTGCCAGCCCCGATAATAGTTCAATATTGGATATTGAAAGTTCTACAGGAGGAGTGCTGGTTCCACGAATGACCACTGCAGCGCGTAATAGAATTTCTTCGCCTGCCACAGGACTTTTAATTTATGACACTACAAGAAAATGTTTAAGTCAGCAGGTGGGACCTTCAAATGATCCAGACTGGGTTTGTATTTCTGGAAATGTAGTGCGGTTTTTTTATTTGCCAAGTTTAAATATAGATACTTCATCAAAAGGAAACAGAAGGACTATTGATTTGTATAAGGCTTATAAAGATCAATTTTCATCTCCACTGGTTTCGAGTCCTGGCGCTTCAGGAATACCTTATTTTGAATCGGCTTCAGATCTTGAGTATTATGTAACCGATTATGATACTTCAGTGCTATCAAAGCTTTCGATAAATAGTAATGGGGTTCTTACTTATGATGTTATAGGTGATGCAACGGCCTGTTCTTTTATAAATGTTGTGCTGGTTGTAAAATAATTTCAGAAAAGAAATAATGAAAAAACTTTTCAGTTTAGTACTGATCTTATTTTCAGCATATTCAGTTTTTGGTCAGTGTAATTGTGATGAGACCATTTCTTCAAGTATTTGGAATGGAGGATTTACCTTTAGATCTAACCGAACCTATTGCATAAAGGGAGATATTACGATAAGATACAATGTAACTTTTCAGGATAACACCACAATCTGTATTCCTTCAGGATCTACGCTTAAGATAGATAATACAATTAACGGTAACGCTGCAAGCAGGATAAATGTAAATATCGACGGAAATTTTATTGTGCCCAATACTTTCCCTGTTAGTTTTAATCTTCATGTATTTAAAAGCGGAAATATAAAAGGCCTAAACGGGGATAACCAGGATATCCAAATGAATGGAAATACTTTTCATCTTGTAATTGAAGAAGGTGGTAATTATAAATTTGGAAATTTAAATTTAAATAACGACGGTAGGGAGAATACGATAGAAAATCACGGAACGATGACGATAGACGGTGAAATTAATACCCGTAATGCGAGTTCGGCATTACGATTAGATAATTATGGTACCATCGATATGACCGGGAATCTATATTTCAGTAACTCTGCAGGCACGAATACTTTTTATAATTATGGTAATTTAACCTGTTTAGGGGTTTATTCTACAGATCCAACATTGCACATGCAAAATGCGGGTACCATGTCGATGTCCCAAAATTATGATAATACTGAAAAAAGTGTTTTTTCAAATTGTGGTACGTTTAAAATGGATGGTAACTGGGGATTTAATTTAAGCGGATTAATCATTAATACAGGAAATATGCTCATCCCCAATAGTTCTATAGCTTTTTCATCTACGGGTAAAATTCACAATTATAGTGTGATGAGTTTAAAGCAGATTGATATGGATCCCAATTCGCTTATTTATAATGAAGGGGAAATAACATTTTCTGAAGCTCCTAATACTAATATTAGGTTTGCCGGTCCGGGAGCTGGAGAACAGCCAGAACACTCTGATTCTAAAAATTACGGTCGATTTAAATGGCCCGGCACTCAAAGCAACCAATCTGGTTGGGCCAGGGGGAATTTAAATTTTGTTACTACCACCCCAAACAGCGTAAATGATAACAGCCCTAATAATTCTAATGGGATGTTTGGACAATGGAATAGTATAAACTTTGATGATTCTGTACGCTTTGGTAATTGTACGTCCTGTACCGTGATTACCCAATACGAACAATGTGCCAATGCAGATGGAACCTGGCCCGCAATAAGACCTTCTTACGATTGTATTCCTGTAAATAGACATGTAAGAACACATTTGTAAAACGAAAATAGAATGAAAAAGGCAGCTAATTAGCTGCCTTTTTCATTCTAAATAGACTCAGAAATTATAAGGTTAGGGCTTTTTAATTGGTTTAGGAAGTAAATTAAAAGCCTGTGGAACTGAGTAAAATTCAATAGGGAATATTGGATTTTTTAGAATGAGATTTTCCATGTTTTTATAGTCTTTTTTAATGATATTCAGCTAATTTTTCTAACACCATATCTTTATAACTCCTGCTTATAGGGATCGATTTTTGTCTCACCACTACCTGTTCATTGGTGTAGGATTCAATTTTAGGTATTGCAACGATAAACGATCGGTGTGTTCTTAAAAACCTAGACGTTGGTAGCTTTTCTTCAATAGCGCTTATCGTTTCCCTTGTTATTTTCGTTTCGTTTAATAGATGGATTTTTAAATAATCGGCATAACTTTCAATATAAAGCAAATGTTCAAAGTCGATTTTAACCATTTGTCTATCGATCTTCACAAAAATAAATTCGGCTTCCTTTTCAGCGATTTTGACAATTTCTTTCTGAGAATGATTTTTTCGATAATTATTTATGGCATCCAGCAGGCGTTCAATAGAAATAGGTTTCAACAAATAATCTACCGCATGCAGGTCAAAACCATCTACAGCATATTCCCGATAGGCTGTGGTGAAAATAATCTTAAGGTCTTTATTGATGGATTTAGCAAAGGAAATCCCAGATATTCCCGGCATATTAATGTCCAGAAAGATTAAGTGAACATTTTCCTTACTAATTATATTAAAAGCTTCAGTCGCATTGGTGCACCTGGCTAAAATATGGATATTTTCAATTTTAGAGAGATGATTTTCCATAATATCCAGCGCAACAGGCTCATCATCTACAAGAATACAATTAATGGGTGCCAACATTTATTCCGAATTATTGCTGTTTAAAATTAACTAATTTTAGCAATAGTTTTATTTTTTTATGGCGGTTAAAATAATGATTCCCAATCGGCCAATAAGAAAGGTAAAAGTACCAAAAATGATGGTGAGTAAGGTTACTTTTAAACCTCCGGCTAATAATTCAGTAGATACATTTCCCCAGGATTCGATCGCATCAAACATTTGTATTAAACCAATAAACTGAAAAAATAATCCACTTACAAAAGCAAATAATCCTACATGATGAATTAAACTGAGCGTTTTTTTGAAAAGATGATCCTGTGCTAATTTTGTTGCAGCAAAAGCAATGAGGCCTAACGTAAGTAAAAAGCAAATTAGGATGGTCCACATGGCAAAAGGGCCGCCTTCATTCATTCTATCGGCTATTTGACCGAAAAATCCACGGTTTTGATACAGTAATAAAATGTACATATTAAATTTTTGAAAGATTGATGAAGCAAACTTATTAGCCTTTTAGCCTCAAAAACTCACTTTGCGATAGATTACAGGATTTTATTGCTTTTCTACATTAAAGATAGATTTTTAGGTGCAATTATCACTAAACTTGTAGAAAACTGACAGTTTTTTGTTATTCATCGCAAAAGTTGAAAACGCATAAATATGGTTAGCATATTTGTAATTTTATGTCGCTAAGTTTAATTTTAAATATTTTAAAGAAAGTCGCATTCCATAGCTTATTTTGGGGGGCTGTACTTTTCTTTTATATGTTCTTTTTTGCGATAAAAGATTCAGATTTATGGTTATCAGCACAATTTTCTCTGGCGTTAATGCCGGTAACCATTGGTACCACTTATACTTTTGCGTATACTTTAATACCCAATTATCTTTCCAAAAGAAAATATTTTTTATTTGGTCTTTATTCGTTTTATGCTTTGGTTATTTCAGCTTCGCTAATCATTTTTTCAGCATTTTATGGCTATCTGCTTAGCGCAGGATTAGAGTGGGAGGGAAGTTATCCGGTTTCTAAAGGCTTAACTTTTATATTTTTTGCCGTATATCTGGTGATAGCATTGGGGTGTGGTTTAAGTCTTACCAAGTCGTATTTTAAAACCTTAAATAAAAATGAAGAGCTAAAAAATACGTTGTTGGAAAATGAATTACAGCTTAAAATTCAGGAATTGCAGTATTTAAAAATGCAAATTCATCCTCATTTTCTATTCAATACCCTAAATACGATTTATGGTTTAGCGCTCACCAAAAAAGATTCGGCTCCGGGGATGATTTTAAAATTGGCCGATTTACTTGACTATATTTTATATGAAACCAAGAAAAACAAAGTGCCTTTGCAACGAGAAATTCAGCACTTAAAAGATTATATCGCGTTGGAAAAACTAAGGTTTGGCGAACGATTAATTGCTGAAATAAGCATTGCTGAATTTTCATTGGATATCGAGATTCCACCAATGCTTTTTCTGCCATTTTTGGAAAATTCATTTAAACACGGAAAATCTTCTGATGGAATTCTGAACTTAAAATTGAAGCTCGAAATTATCGAAAATCAACTTCTGTTTTTCCTTAAGAATTCGGTTGCAGAACGCAAGGAGCTTTTAGACCAAAATTCGGGAATCGGTCTTGAAAATATCCAAAAACGCCTAAAGCATATTTATGCTGAAGCTTATAATTTGGAGGTTTCTATGACAGAGAAATTCTATTCAGTGTCGCTAAAAATCCCTATTAAATTTTAGCATTTCCGGCATCATAATTTTCGTTTTTGTAGCCTAAGATTTAGTATCTTTAATAGGGTAATCCTAATTCTTATTCATTATGGCAAAAGCAAAGTCACCAGCTAAAAATTCGGCTAAAAAAGAACCAGTTTTAAGCTTAAAAGAAAAGAGAGCAGCGAAGGCGGCAAAGAAAACGAACAGAAGCTAAAGTTTTAAACTTAAGATGGTATAAAGAAAGGAGCAAATTTGCTCCTTTTTGATTATCATTTTTTGCGCCTGCGGTTGGCGTTTTTATCGCCTCGTGTTTTAGGCTTTTTATATTTTTTTGCAATTTCCCTTCGGTAAGAACCGCCAAGATTTACTTTTTTGTTTTTTTCTTTTTTCTCGTGAAATGCAGGGCCGGCTTCATCGGTTGGTTTGCTTGGATTGTTAATTTCAATGGCTCTTGGTCGTTCTTCAGGAATTAATTCAGTCGAAATTTTTACTTCCGAAGGAATCTCCATTTTTGGGATTTCCATTTTCATTAACTCCTCGATCGCTTTTAGGTGCTCCAATTCTTTTTCAGTAGTAAAAAGTATCGAATTTCCTGTTTTCTCGGCACGGCCGGTTCGCCCAATCCTGTGCATATAATTTTCAGGATAATTTGGGGTATCGAAATTGATCACGTGAGAAACATCATCAAGATCCAAACCACGAGCCATTACATCGGTAGCGATCATAATTCGGGTTAAGCCCTCATCAAAATCTTCTACGTTTTTTAGTCGGTAATTCTGACTTTTACCTGTATGTACCAGACTAACTTCACCGGGAAATTTTTGTCCTAAACTTTCAAATAATCGATCGGCAATTCGTTTATCTGAAATGAAAATAAGCATCTTTTTAAAGGTTTCCTTATCGCTAAATAAATGCTTTAAAAGATCTGCTTTTGTATTAAAATTGGGCAAAATATAGCCTTGTTGTTTGATGTTATCTAGCGGAGTACCACTCACCGCGATCGAAATTTTCTCTGGAGCGTTAAAATTTTCATTGATCATTTCCTCCACCGTTTCGGTCATCGTAGCAGAGAACATAATGCTTTGCCTGTTGGGAGGTAGCAGTTCGATGATATTGTTCACCTGAAATTTAAAACCAAGGTCTAGCATAACATCAACTTCGTCGATCACGAACTTCTGAATCGATTTTAGTTGCACCGCTCGTCGTAAAACGAGGTCATAAAGTCGCCGTGGCGTGGCCACTACAACATCTAAACCGCGTTGTAACTCCTGTTGCTGGGTATTAATATTTACACCGCCATAAATCCCGGCCACTCTTAAATTGATGTATTTTGCCAGCTTATCGATTTCTTCAACAACCTGTACCACCAGCTCGCGAGTAGGTACCATGATTAAAATACGCGGATTCTTTTGCTTGGAAAATTTAAGCATTCTAAGCAGCGGCAGTAAATAAGCAAAGGTTTTACCGGTACCGGTTTGGGCAATACCTACAACATCTTTTCCAGACATCACAGGCGCAAATGCCTGTTCCTGGATGGGCGTTGGTTTTTGGAAGCCCATATCTTCCAATGCATTGCGCAACGGGGTATTTAAATTAAGGTCTTGAAAACTCACAACGGGAGGTTTAATTTTTTGCAAAGGTAGTCTATGATTCTCAAAGAATTACCCTGAAATCAAGAATTTGTTTGAGAATCGATGTTTTAGACTACTTAATTTAAAAGTTATTCGATCGTTATGGTATAGGTAGCGCTGTATTCTTTACCAGTTTCTAATTCAATAATACCTTCCTTGGTTTTAAAATTTTGATCGGTACTTTCTACATCTGCAATCCCAAGCCAGGGTTCAATACAAACATAAGGTGCGCCAGGTTTTGCCCAAACTCCCAGGTTTTTAAAATCCTTGTAAGAAACGCTTAGTATCGCACCGTGATTTTTGCTTTTTAAGCTTATATGTTTAGAAGGAATATCTTTAAAAATTAAAGCATCGTTATTAAAAAGATCTTTGGTAAGCTGTAGTTTATTACTGTTCTCGATTACTGTTCTGGTATGCTCACTTACTAAGCCGCTTTCTCCTAAAAGATAAGTCTCCAAAGTGAGGTCTTGATCAAATTCAAGATAATAATCTTCATAAGTTTCACCTTCAAAAAGTGGCGCATTAAAGGCCGGATGCCCGCCAATCTGGAAATAAACAGGTTTCTTGTCCAGATTTTTAACCAGGTGGTTCACTTCGATCGATGTAGCTTTTAAAGTGAAACTAAGCTCAAATTCAAACTCAAAAGGATAGATCTTACGTAATTCTTCGTTGCTTTTTATACTGAAGGTAATCGAGGTTTCTGTTTGCTTTTTTACTTCTAGATTTTCGTTATGCCTTATAAAACCATGTCTGGGCATATCGTAAAATTCACCTTCGTATTTAATCTGATTTCCTTTTAAGGCACCAATTACCGGGAATAAGTTTGGTGCATGGCTTCCCCAAATTTCAGGATCGGCCTGCCACATATATTCCTTGTTGTTTTTCAGGTTTTTAATGCTGCATAATTCGGCACCATTATGCTGAATTCCGATTTGCAAATGCTCGTTTTTTAAAATATACATCGTACTTTATTTTCTTCTTATTTTATTCAGTATAAATATAGTATCTCTTCCATTTTTTAGAACATTTAAATGCATAAAGATTTCTTATGGTTTAGATAGAATGTTTCTTTAAGAAACAATTGCCCTTCGCCTTATAAATTGCTAATTTTGAGTAAAAATTATGATGAAAAATATATTAGGATTTGCAGGATCAAACAGTAGTACGTCAATAAATGTACAATTACTAAAAAATCTTATGGATCGTTTACCTTCAGATTATATCACGAAACATATTGATGTTTTAGATTACAGCTTACCGTTTTATGGGGAAGATATAGAAAAGGAACAGGGAGTTCCTGAAAATGCTGAAAAATTTGCGACCGAAATTGCGCAAAATGATGCTTTAATTATCACGATTAACGAGCATAACGGAAGCTTATCAGCATATTTTAAAAATTTAATCGACTGGACTTCACGTTATAAACATCAGTTTTTAGCCGGTAAGAAAATATTTTTAGCCGCCGCTTCTCCTGGGCAGGGTGGTGCTTCCGCTTCGCTAAAATATGCAAAAACCGCTTTTAGTATTTTTGGAGGTGAAGTTGTAGAAACCCTAAGTTTTCCCAGCTTTTACGATAATTTTAAAAATGGAATTGTAGTAAACCCTGAATTAGAAAAAGAAATTACTTCAAAAATAAATACTTTTGCACAACAAACTTCATAAGTGTGCGCAGTACCAAGATTTTTGAACTTTCTGATGTCGATTTATTTAAGCAAAAATTGCTCATCTGGGCTTCTGGTTTTAGAGAAGTCATCTGGCTGGATAGTAATAATTATCCCGATAAATACCGGCAATACGATGCGATTTTGGCAGTAGAAGCTTTTACGGCCATCAAAACCGATGCGGTAGAAGCTTTTGAAAAATTAAAAGAATATCAGCAAACTACGGCCGATTGGATTTTTGGATACTTATCCTACGATCTTAAGAATGATATCGAAAATCTAAAGAGTAAAAATTACGACGGACTTTTATTTCCTGAGCTTTACTTTTTTCAGCCGCAAAAATTATTTTTACTGAAGGGAAACCAGCTTGAAGTGCAATACCTAAGAGTGGTGGATGATGAAATTGATCTGGATTTTACGGAAATTAATGATCTTGCAATTGCTGAAAAAAACTTTGAAAAAGCTCAAAAATCAGTTACTATAAATTCCCGACTTTCTAAAGAAGCATATTTAGAGAAGATTGGGAATATGTTAATGCATATTCATCGGGGCGATATTTACGAAGCTAATTTTTGCCAGGAATTTTATGCTGAAAATATCGATTTAGAGCCTTTGCAGGTTTTTAATGCGCTTAATACGATTTCTAATCCGCCTTTTGCCAGTTTTTTAATCCTGGAGAACTATCACGCGATGTGCGCCTCGCCAGAGCGTTATATTCAGAAGCTAGGAAATAAAGTAGTTTCGCAACCTATAAAGGGAACTGCCCCACGACATAGCGATCCAAAAATTGATGCTTTAAACGCCCAAAAGCTTACTGAAGATCTAAAAGAACGATCAGAGAATATTATGATCGCAGATTTGGTACGAAATGATCTTTCTCGCACCGCAAAAAAAGGAAGCGTAAAGGTAGAAGAATTATGCGAGGTGTATTCGTTTAAGCAGGTACATCAGTTAATTTCAACAATTTCAGCAGAACTTCAGGAAGATATTTCGGCAGTCGATGTGTTGCAAAGTACCTTTCCAATGGGAAGCATGACGGGCGCTCCTAAAATTTCAGCAATGAAAATTATCGAAGAGCTGGAAGAAACCAAACGAGGACTTTATAGCGGAGCGATTGGTTATTTTACACCGGCAGCAGATTTCGATTTTAATGTTGTAATTCGAAGTATTCTTTATAATTCAGAAAATAAATACGCATCATTTTCGGTTGGTGGAGCCATCACCGCACAATCCAAACCAGAAAATGAATACGAAGAATGTATGGTAAAAGCCAGGGCGATGCGACAGGTTTTAGAAGGGAATATATAGAAAAGCTTAAGCGATACTGCTTTCAATAGGTTTAATATTATTAAATTCTTGTTCCTTTAATATTTTTTCTTCTTCTAAATCATAATCGTCTTGTAATCCTAACCAAAATTTGGCAGAAGTGCCGAAAAATCTGGAAAAGCGTAATGCCGTATCCGCTGTTATTCTTCTTTTACGATTTATAATTTCGCTAATTCTAGTTTGAGGAATAAAGGTTTCTTTAGAAAGTCTGTATGCCGTAATCTTTAAAGGATCTAGAAATTCTTCCTTTAATATTTCTCCTGGATGTATGTTTTCTAATTTGTTCATTCGTTAAAATTTAGTGATAATCAATAATCTTTACTTCAAAAGCACTGTCGTTATTCCATTTAAAAATCAATCTCCATTGCCTATTAATTCTAATACTAAAAAATCCTTCTAAATTTCCGCTCAATTTTTCCAAATGATTTGCGGGCGGAATTCTTAAGTCATTTATATGGTGCGCATTATTAATCATTCTTAATTTTCTGCGTGTAACATTTTGAATATTTGGAGGCAGCTTTTTGGAGGCTATTCCACTCCAAATTTTCTCTGCTTCTTTATCTGAAAATGATTTAATCAAGAATATTCTGTCTTTCGTTACTAACGTCAAAGATAAGTGTTTTTTTATAATTTCTATTAAGTCAATCTTAAGTTCAAAAACAGGAAACTTTAAAAGTTGAGCTTATCGAATTTTGTATCTTTGATTTTTATGGAAAAAGCCTTTAAAAATCATGTAAAATCAAGCTTCCCAAATTTGGTGAATGCCAAAATGATTCTGGCGGTAAGCGGTGGTGTAGATAGTATGGTTTTAATGCACCTTTGTAAAAAGCTAAAGCTGGATTTCGCTATAGCCCATTGTAATTTTAACCTGAGAGACCGCGAAAGTGATGGTGATGAAGAGTTTGTAGTACGGGCGGCACAAAATCTTGGGATAAAAGTACATATTCAGCATTTTAATACCACTGCTTTTGCTGAAGAGCATAAACTTTCCATACAAATGGCGGCGAGAGAATTACGATATCGCTGGTTCGAAGAACTACGAATCGCTGAAAATGCAGATTATATTCTGGTAGCGCATCACGCCAATGATTCTTTAGAGACGTTCCTGATTAATTTTGTGAGAAGTACCGGACCAGAAGGATTGGCCGGTATCAAAGCTGAAAATGATAAAATTTTACGTCCATTATTAACATTTAGTCGGCAGGAAATTGAAAACTATGCACGGGAGCACGAGATTTTATGGCGGGAAGATAGCAGTAACGCCTCTACAAAATATCTTCGGAATAAAATAAGGCATCAGGTTGTTCCAATATTCGAGGAAATGAACCCTCAATTTTTAGAAGGCTTTAAAAATACTCAGGAATACCTGCGACAGCAATTAGACCTTGTAGAAGATTATACCGAGCTGATCTATAAAAAAGCCGTTAAGAAAGTCGATTTTGGCTATGCTCTCGATGTACTTTTTCTTCAGCGTTTACCGCATGCGAAAGCGGTTTTATACCAATTGCTAAAAACATTTGGTTTTACCGAATGGAATGATGTTTATAATTTACTCGAGGCACAATCGGGCAAAATGGTGTTTTCCAATACGCACCGATTGGTAAAAGACAGAGATGAGCTTTATTTGACTAAAATCGATCAGTCTCATTTACAAACAACCTATGAAATTGCTGAAAATGAAGAGAATTTTATGCTGCCCAATGCGGCATTTAGTTTCCATCAGGTTTCAGAAATACAGGAAACCAACCGGAATATTATTTATGTAAATGCCAATAAACTACAATATCCTTTAAAACTTCGTCGTTGGCAGGAAGGCGATAGTTTTCATCCATTTGGGATGAAAGGTCGAAAGAAAGTAAGCGACTTTTTTAAGGACAATAAATTATCTTTGCCGCAAAAAGAAAATACCTGGTTATTAACTTCTGGTGATAAAATCGTTTGGATTGTAAACTGGCGGGCAGATAACCGATTTGCGATAACATCCGAAAATCAACCCATATTAAAAATTACCTTTCATCAATGAAAAAAATTATAGCCTTAGCATTACTATTGTTTGCTATTTTACCCCTACAAGCGCAGGTTTTTGATCCATCAATGGCTGGCGGAAGTGGACAGTTTGAAAATCCGGTGACCTGGGAAGCTTCTTTCGAAAAAGAAAATGATAGTATTTATATTATAAAAATTAAAGCCGAATTAGAGGGTAACTGGCATTTGTATTCCCAAAAGGAAGTAGAAATGGATATCGCTCCAATCCCTACAAAATTCACTTTTAATGTTGAAGAAGAAGAGTACGAACTTATTGGAGAAACTTTAGAGCCAGAAGTGGCACCGGTTTATGATGAGGTTTTTGAAGCTAATATTACCTATTTTGAAGAAGAAGCTGAATTTACCCAGAAAATAAAAGTTACTCATCCTGAAGATACCCAGGTTATTGTAGAAGTGTATTATTCGGTTTGCGATGATAAACAATGTTTACCGCCAGAAACCGAACGCTTTACCATTTCCCTTGGGAGTAACAAAGTAACACAGGGATTTACCGATCTAACGGTAGAGGAAGAAGACCAGAGTTTAGCGCAGCAATTAGATATTAAAGTACAGGGCTGGGAAGGCTACGAAGCGAAAAAAGAAGAATCTTCTTATTTAAGTATTTTCTTTTTAGGCTTTATAGGTGGTTTAATTGCTTTATTAACGCCCTGTGTGTTCCCTATGATCCCGTTAACGGTATCTTTCTTTACCAAAGGGGCGCAAACACGTTCTAAAGGAGTGACCAATGCTATATTATACGGTTTCTTTATCTTTTTAATATACGTGCTTTTAAGTTTGCCTTTCCATTTACTGGACAGTGTAAACCCTGAATTGCTGAATAATATCTCGACGAATGTTACGCTAAACGTAATATTCTTTGTGATCTTCATTGTTTTTGCATTTTCTTTTTTTGGGTACTATGAAATCACTTTACCAAGTTCATGGGGAAATAAACTCGATGATAAAGCCACCAGTATTGGTGGGATTATCGGGATTTTCTTTATGGCCGTAACCTTGGCCATTGTTTCTTTTTCCTGTACCGGGCCAATCTTAGGATCACTTCTTGGCGGTTCTTTAAGTAGTGATGGTGGTGCCACCTTACTTTCTATAGGAATGGGCGGTTTTGGTCTGGCACTGGCCTTACCCTTCGCTTTATTTGCGTTATTCCCAAATTGGTTAAATTCCTTACCAAAAAGTGGTGGCTGGTTAAATTCGGTAAAAGTGGTTTTAGGATTTATAGAACTGGCTTTAGCTTTTAAATTTTTATCGAACGCGGATCTTGTAGATCACTGGGGAATTTTAAAAAGAGAAGTTTTCTTAGGAATATGGATTATTTTAGGCATTGGTCTAACCCTTTATCTTTTTGGTTTAATTCGCTTTCCGCATGACGGGCCAAAGCAAAAAATAAGCAAAGCAAGGTTTGGTCTTGGGGTTATAAGTTTGCTATTTGTACTTTATTTAATTCCCGGGCTTACCAACACTTCTTATTCTAATTTAAAATTATTAAGTGGTTTTCCACCACCAATGTTTTATAGCCTTTACGATAAAGATACCAGTGGCCCAATGGGACTGGAAAGTTATCATGATTTTGAAGAAGGTGTACAAGCAGCAAAAGAACAGGGAAAACCAATTATTATCGATTTTACAGGCTGGGCCTGTGTAAACTGTCGTAAAATGGAAGAACAGGTATGGACTGATCCTAAAGTTTACGATATTCTTAAAAACGACTATATCTTAATATCACTTTATGTAGATGATAAAGAAGAGCTGCCAGAAGATAAGCAATTTAATTATGAACGTCCAGACGGCAGTATTAAGAAAATAAAGACGGTTGGAGACAAGTGGGCCACTTTCCAGACCCTAAATTTTAAAAATAATTCGCAGCCTTTTTATGTGCTTTTAGACAGTGATTTTAATCTATTAAACAAGCCAACTGGTTATACGCCAAAAGCTTCAGAATATATCTCTTGGTTGGAAAGCGGACTTCAGAAAAAAGGGGAGCTAGCTAAAAGATAAAAATCCTTTACCATTCGCGGTGTAATTTCTATCTTTAGGGATTAAAAATACAATTCCTGAATAATGAAATTACACCAGCGATCATTACTTTATACGTTATTACTCTTTGTAGTATTTCAGGTTGCTGCACAATCGGGCAGCGATTACAATATAAAAGATCATTACACCAAAACTGAAGTTGATATCCCCATGCGGGATGGTACAAAACTTCATACTACAATTTACTCCCCAAAAGATACCTCAAAAAAGTATCCAATCATAATGCAACGAACGCCTTATAGCTCCAGACCTTATGGAGAAGGGCAAATGCGTTCTATGATTGGCCCTAATCCTTATTTGATGCAGCAGGGGAATATTATCGTTTATCAGGATGTACGGGGACGCTGGATGAGCGAAGGAAAGTACGATAACATGCGTGCTTATATTCCCAATAAAAAAGGAAAGCAGTTTGATGAAGCCAGTGATACTTACGATACCATCGATTGGCTGGTAAAAAATGTAGATAATAATAACGGGAATGTTGGAATGTGGGGAATTTCATATCCAGGATTCTATTCGGTATATTCTTTAGTAGATTCCCATAAAGCTTTAAAAGCCGTTTCACCACAGGCTGGAATATCAGATTTCTTTTTCGATGATTTTCATCACAATGGCGCGTATTTATTAAGCTACTGGCGGGTAACTGCCCTTTTTGGATATCAAAAAGACGGTCCTACGACAGAGAGCTGGTACGAATTACCAGATTTAGGTACTCAGGATCAATATCAATTCTTTTTGGATCATACACCGCTGAGTACTTTAGATGAATATTATAAAGAAGATAACGAATTTTGGCAACAGCTAAAAGACCATCCTAATTACGACGAATTTTGGAAATCCAGAGGGATCATTCAGCATTTAGATGATGTGAAACCTGCAGTGATGATCGTTGGAGGATTATTTGACGCTGAAGATCTATATGGACCATTTAACGAGTACAGGAAAATTGAAGAATCCAGCAATACCTACAATATTTTGGTGTACGGGCCCTGGAGTCACGGTGACTGGGCACGAGAAAGCGGAAGACAGGCGGTTGGTAATGTATATTTTGGCGATAGTATTTCAACAAGATACCAACAAGATTATGAAACTAAATTCTTCAATCATTTCTTAAAACAAAATGGTAAAGGTTCGCTAGATCTGGCCGAAGCACATATCTATGATACCGGTAACCGGGAATGGACAGATTATGAGCAATGGCCTCCAAAAAATTCCGTAGCAAAAACTTTTTACTTAGGGGACGAGCAAGAACTTACCACCGAGCCAACCGAAACGAAACAGGAGTTTGTAAGTGATCCTAAAAAACCGGTGTCTTATAACGATGAAATTAAGACGGTATTTACACCACGTGAGTACATGACCGGCGATCAGCGATTTGCCGCAAGAAGGCCAGATGTACTGGTTTATGAAACCGAAGTTTTAGACGAAGATCTTACCGTAGTTGGTGAAATTGAAGCCATGCTAAATGTTGCAACCACGGGAACGGCAGCAGACTGGGTAGTAAAAGTAATCGATGTTTACCCACCAGATGCAGAAAATTATCCCGAAACTATGGATCATTTAAAAATGAGTAATTACCATATGATGGTACGTAGTGAAGTGATGCGAGGACGTTTTAGAAACGACTTTTCGAAACCTGAGCCGTTTGAGTCCAATAAAAAGACCGATGTAAATATTACTTTGCAGGGAGTAAACCATACTTTTAAAAAAGGACATAAGATACAAATCCAGATTCAAAGTACCTGGTTTCCTTTAATCGATCTTAATCCTCAAACGTATGTAGACAATATATTTAAAGCTGAAAAAGAAGATTTTCAGAAACAAACCCATACCGTATTTGGAGATTCTGCCATCAAATTTTCGGTTTTAAAAAAGTAAAATATAATGCGGAAGAAGTTAAAAAATATAGGCGTTTTTCTGGCACTATTAGCTTTTGCTAGCTGTAAAAATCAGCAGAAAAAAGATTATTCTGAAGCCGAAATTACCGAAGCTTCTGAAAAACTGAATCAATATTTTGAAGAGCAATTTGAAATTGAAGTTCAGGAATCGCCTATGATGCAAACCCAACTGGGTAGAAAAACCAATTATGGAAAATGGGATAATTTTTCTCATTTACGATATGCAGACGAGCTAAAAAAAGCAAGAAAGCGTAAGGAGTATCTGGAAAATATAGATCCAAATTCCTTAAATAAGGAGACCAGTTTAAGTTACGAGCTTTACAAAAGACAAGTTAATAACGAAATTGAAGATTACGATTATCGGTTTTACGATTATCCGGTAAATCAAATGTTTGGATATCATTCCAGTCTGCCGGCTTTTTTAATCAATAATCACAGGATCGATTCGGTAGCAGACGCTACGGCTTATATTTCAAGATTAAAAGGTTTTAAAAAGGCTTTTGAACAGGTGATTGGCGGAATTAAAATTAGAGAACAAAATGGTATTATTCCTCCAAGATTTGTTTTTGAAAAGGTACTTGACGATTGCCGAAATATCATTAAAGGAAAGCCTTTTGAAAAATCTGAAAATGCAAGTACGCTTTTAGCAGATTTTAAGGGAAAAGTTGATAAACTCGAAATTGGTGAAGCGCAAAAAGTAAAGTTGATAAGAGAGGCAGAACTGGTGCTGGTAGATTACGTGCAACCCGCGTATCTTTCGTTAATAGAGATATTGGAAAGTCAACAAAAAAGAGCCAATAGTGACGATGGTGCCTGGAAATTTCCTAAAGGAGATAAGTTTTATAGTCTCACCCTTAAACGTACCACAACAACAGATATGACTGCGGAAGAGATCCATGAATACGGTCTTAATGAAGTGACCAGAATTCAGGGAGAGATGGGGAAAATCATGGAAGAGGTGAACTTTAAAGGTTCGTTACAGGATTTTTTCGATTTTATGCGAAAAGATGAGCAATTTTATTACGAGAATACTCCTGAAGCAAAAAAACGGTATTTAGCTGATGCAAAATCGATTATAGATAGAATGCGTGGCAGACTGGACGATTTATTTTTAACTAAACCCAAGGCCAAAATTAAAGTAAAAGCAGTAGAAGCTTTTCGTGAAGGAAGTGCCGGAAAAGCATTTTATGAGCAGCCGGCACCAGATGGTTCCCGCCCGGGCATCTTCTACGTAAATCTTTATGATATGAAAGCCATGCCAACCTATCAATTAGAAGCTTTAGCGTATCATGAAGGTATTCCCGGCCATCATATGCAAATTGCCATTGCTCAGGAATTAAAAGGGATACCTCAATTTAGAAAATTTGGTGGTTATGGTGCTTATGTTGAAGGTTGGGGATTGTACAGTGAATATTTACCAAAAGAGATTGGGTTTTATGAAGATCCGTATTCCGATTTTGGTCGTTTGGCAATGGAATTATGGAGAGCCTGCCGTTTGGTAGTGGATACCGGCATTCACCATAAAAAATGGAGTAGGGAAGAAGGTATCGAATTTTATAAAAAGAATACTCCTAATGCCGAAAGTGATTGTGTTAAGATGGTAGAGCGGCATATCGTGATGCCAGGACAGGCCACCGCTTATAAAATTGGCATGAAAAAGATACTGGATTTAAGAGAAAAATCTAAAGCGGCTTTAGGCGAGAATTTTGACATTAAAGAATTTCATGATGCCGTTCTTTTGGATGGGGCATTACCTTTAGATGTTTTAGAATCTAAAATTGATCACTGGATTGAAGAAAAGAAATAGATTTAAAATCGTCCTGTATAAGATCACAGGACGATTTTATGATTATAAATTATATAACATTGGAAAATAATACAGAGTTAAAAACCGTAAAGCTGGTAAATAAAGCCAGTACAGAGGTTAATATCGTAAATTTTGGTGCGGCTATAGGAAGTATTAAACTTTATGATAAAAACCATAAAATGGTGAACGTGATCGTTTCACCAAGGATCCAGGACTTACCATCACCCTTAAATAAAACACATAACCAGTGTTTTGGCGCTTCCATAGGAAGATATGCCGGAAGAATTTCTGAAGGAAAATTTGAACTTGATGACAAAGAATTTAGTCTTTATCAGGAAAATGGAGTGCATTTACACGGTGGGGAAAATGGATTTCAGTATAAATACTGGGATATTATTGAAGAAAATCACGACGAAAATCCTTCGGTAAAATTAAGATACTTAAGTAAGCATAATGAAGAAGGTTATCCCGGTAATTTAGAAGTCTTTGTAACCTATACCCTGAATGAAGAAAACGATTTGATTATCGAATACGAAGCAAAAACCGATAAAAAAACGGTTGTAAATTTAACCAATCATGCTTATTTTAACCTTAATGGGGAAGGCAGCGTAAGCGATCACTTTTTAAAAATTAATGCAGATAAGATTTTAGAAATTAACGATAAGCAATTACCTACCGGAAATTTAAACAATCTGCAGGGACATGCTAAAGATTTCGCCACTAACCGTTTGATAGGAAATAGGAATCTGGATGATACTTTTGTGCTTAACAGTGATGGGGACGAGTTATCGGCACAACTTTTTGCACCCTTAACAGGGATAAAATTAGATATGTCTACCAATCAGCCAGCGGTTGTAGTGTACGCGCCAGAATCGTTACCAGAAGATTTAACTTATCAAACCAGAATATCTGAATTTCCTTCTATTTGTTTTGAAGGTCAAAATTTTCCAGATTCGCCAAATTTTAGGAATTTTCCTAATAGTGTCTTGCAACCCGGTGAAACCTACTACAATAGAATCAGTTTTAAATTTAGTGTCAAAAAATAGTAACTTTGACTATAAGCGTATTTTTTACGGTTATAAACTAAAAAAGTAATATCTTTAGCAAAATATTATGAAAATTTTATTTCATTTGGGATTCGATGAGTTTTTATAAATATGGAGGGCTACATCGATTTATTTTGAATATATAAATTTTCTTAAAATACAATCTAAACTTTTTTATATGGAATTTGAATTATTAGACGTGATCGTATTTGTTGCCTACGCGTTGCTTATAATCGGGGTAGGATTATGGGTTTCTCGTGGCAAAGGAGATACTTCAGAGGATTATTTCCTGGCCAGTAAATCTTTGCCGTGGTGGGCAATTGGGGCTTCACTAATTGCAGCAAACATTTCTGCAGAGCAGTTTATCGGGATGTCTGGTTCTGGTTTTGCGTTAGGTTTAGCCATTGCCTCTTACGAATGGATGGCTGCGATTACTTTAATTGTGGTGGGTAAATTTTTCTTACCCATTTTTATTGAAAAGAAACTTTATACCATTCCAGAATTTATTGAGGTTCGTTACAGTAAAAACCTGAAGACGATCTTAGCTATTTTCTGGATTTGTTTATTCATTTTCGTGAATCTTACTTCAGTTCTTTATTTAGGGGCTACCGCACTAGATACCATTATTGGTAGCGGCGATGGCGCTATTTTTATGGAATGTATTATCGGTCTTGCTTTGTTTGCTGCGGCTTACTCTCTTTACGGCGGTTTATCTGCTGTAGCCTGGACAGATGTTGTACAGGTGGTACTTTTGGTTATTGGTGGTTTAATCACCACTTATATCGCTTTAGAGCATGTTTCTAGTAATGGAAATATCTTTACCGGTATGGCTGAAGTTTACGAGCAGGTACCAGAGAAATTCTCTATGATCCTTGATAAAGGTGAAATTATTACACCAAATGGTAAGGATGCCTGGTGGGATTTACCGGGAATCGCTGTTTTAGTTGGTGGTCTTTGGGTAGCAAACCTTTATTATTGGGGCTTTAACCAGTATATTATTCAAAGAACCCTTGCAGCTAAAAGTTTAAAGGAATCTCAACGCGGGATCGTACTTGCAGGATTCTTAAAGATATTAATTCCGCTTATTACCGTAATTCCGGGTATTATCGCATTTGTGATGAATAGTGATGCCAGTGGTATGATTAACGAAGGGGTAACCAGTGCTTCTTTCTTTGGGGAAAACGGAAGAATTATCAATGATAATGCGGCACCTTGGTTAATTAAGGAATTTGTACCTGCGGGACTTAAAGGGCTTGTTTTAGCAGCACTTGCAGCAGCAATTGTATCGTCATTAGCTTCTATGCTTAATTCTACCGCTACGATCTTTACCATGGATATCTATAAGCCGTTCTTCCAGGAGAAAGCGGGAACTTCAGAAAAAGGACTGGTAAATGTGGGTAGGGTAACTGCTTCTATCGCTTTGGTTATTGCCATTATTCTAGCACCACAATTAAAGAGTTTAGGACAGGTTTTTCAATATATTCAAGAGTATACCGGGGTTGTTAGTCCGGGGATCTTAGCGGTATTTATGCTAGGTTTATTCTGGAGAAAAACAACAAATAATGCAGCGATATGGGGCGTATTGGTTTCTATCCCTATTGCATTGTACTTTAAAGTAGGACCAAGCGGATGGAGCGATTCACCATTCTTTATTAACTGGCCATTTATGCACCAGATGATGGCTACCTGGATTTTAACCATGATTATTATGGTAATCATAAGTTATTTGGAAACCGGAGGGAAAATCCAGGAGAAATCCATTACGCTTAGCAGGAATTTATTCAAGACAGGCCCTATTTTTAATATCGGAAGTTTTGTAATCATTTTAATTGTAGCCATGCTTTACGCCATGTTCTGGTAAGATTAAAATAGTATAAGTTTTAAAAGCAAAAATCCCGAAGCATTACACTTCGGGATTTTTTTATTGGTTGATTAGTTGGAAAAATTATTGCTTTAAATAATGAATATCGCTTAGGTTTTGTAATGTTTGTGCAGCCTGCTCTGCAGTGATGTCTCGTTGTGGGCCGGCAAACATTTCGTAACCAACCATAAATTTTTTCACGGTAGCTGAACGTAAAAGAGGCGGATAAAAGCTCATGTGCCAATGCCATTCGGGATATTCAGCGCCATCGGTAGGTATTTGATGGATTCCGCTTGAATATGGGAATGAGGTTTCAAACAGGTTATCGTATTTTATGGTCAGTTTTTTAAGAATTTCAGCAAAGGCTTTTTCTTCTTCTTCGTTTAACTGTCCAATATGCTGCTGGTGTTTCTTTGGCGCAATCATAATTTCATACGGCCAAACCGCCCAATAAGGAACAATCGCAACAAAATGCTCATTTTCTACAATAATTCGCTCTTTAGCTTCCAGTTCCTGCTTTAAATAATCGCCCAGCAAACTGCTTTGGTTTTTATCCCAATATTCTTTAAAATGCTTCGATTTTTTTTCAATTTCGGTTGGGATAGACATTTGGGACCAGATTTGCCCATGGGGATGCGGATTGCTACAGCCCATAATGGCGCCTTTATTTTCAAATATCTGCACGTAGTTAATGTTCTCCTGGCTTCCCAATTCGGCATATTCCTTTTTCCAGGTTTTCACTACTTTGGTAATATCTTCTTCTTCCATTAACGGAAGCGTAAGTGAATGATCTGGAGAAAAGCAAACCACTTTACAGATCCCAATTTCTGTTTCGGCCTTCATCAATCCGTTTTCCTGAGTGGCCACCGGGCTATCGATCAACAGGGCAGAGAAGTCGTTTATAAAAGTATATGGTTCTTTATAATCTGGGTTTTTATCACCGGTACTTCTGGTGTTTCCCGGGCATAAATAACAACCAGGATCGTAAGTTTCCTTTTTTGGAGTGGTATCTTTTTCGGTTTTCCCCTGCCATGGTCGTTTGGTACGATGTGGTGAACAAAGAATCCATTCGCCAGTTAAAATATTATATCTTCTATGAGGGATCGAATTAATATCGTGACTCATTTTTATTGATTTATAAGGTTAATTATAATTTTTCCACAATGGTACCTTCACTAGGGGAAACCGCAATGGTATCTAATTTTATGTTGAATTTTTTAAAATAAGCATCAGCGGCTTCAGCAACATATTCTTCTATTTTATCGGCTTCGATTAAATTAATGGTACAGCCGCCAAAGCCGCCACCCACCATTCGGGAACCGTAGATATAGTCTTTATCTCTGGAGAATTCAACCAAGAAATCAAGCTCTGGGCAGCTTACTTCGTAGTTATGCTGAAGTCCGTCATGAGAACCGTACATTAAATCTCCAAATTCGTTAAGTTCTCCCGCTTTTATTGCTTTAGTGGCATTTATGACCCTTTCATTTTCTTCAATAACGTAGCGTGCTCTCTGGTACTGTTTTCCCTGCAATTGTTCTTTAAATTCTTCAAGCATTTTAATGTTTACATCACGAAGGCTTTTTACTTCAGGGTATTTTTTCTGAATAATTTCTACGGCAGCTTCACATTCCTGTCTGCGGGTATTATATTCACTATCGGCCAGGTTATGCGAAACATTGGTATTCAGCAATAATAATTTACAGGATTTAAAATCTGCCGGGATATATTCAGCATGTAAACTTTCACAATCCAAAAGAATAATATGGTCCTGCTTACTCATTACTGAAGCATATTGATCCATAATTCCGCATTTATTGCCCACAAAATGATGTTCGGCTTTTTGCGAAAGCTGCGTGATTTCTAGTTTGCTTAGTCCCAGATCGAAAAGCGCATTTAGACCCGCGGCAAAACCACATTCTAATGCGGCCGAAGAGCTAATCCCTGCTCCGGTAGAAAGATCACTTTTTATAATACAGTCAAAGCCTTTTAAGCTTTTACCTAAAACATTAATCTCGTTGGCTACTCCCAAAATATAGTTTTCCCATGATTTATCACTTATGGATAAATTATGTAAATCAAATTCTAAATAGGCGTTATATGTGGCGCTATAAACACGACAAGTGCTATCGGTTGCATTTTCTTTAAAATCAAAATATATTTTTTTATCGATAGCGGTAGGCATTACAAAGCCATTGTTATAATCGGTATGTTCGCCAATTAGGTTTATTCTTCCGGGAGATGCAATTTTAATCGTTGGCTTAAAATCAGAAAAAACTTCCGGTATGTTTTGCGCTTGGTTTGAAGTACTCAATGTGCTAATTTTTAGTAAATTTATAGATCAAATATAATAAACGTAAAATTTACATTCATCTTTTTAGGTGAATATTTTTTAAGTATTTCCCTATATTTAACAGCAAACTGTATAAAATACACTTATGACGCCAGCTTTAAAAGATCTTTACGTTCAAAAAGATAAAATGTATGTAGCAACCGACTGTATTATTTTTGGTTTTGATGCAGGAAAGTTAAAATTGCTTGTTTTTAAACGAAGGGTCGAACCATTTTTAGGAACCTGGTCTTTAATAGGCAGTTTTGTACGTATGGAAGAGGATGTAAGCGAGGCCGCTAAACGTGTGCTTACAGAAATTACAGGTTTAGACAATGTTTTTATGGAACAGTTAAAAGCCTACGGAATGGCCGATCGTGATCCTGGTTACCGTTGTGTTTCTATCGCGCAATTTGCGTTGATTAGAATCGACGATTACGATAAAGAACTTACCGAAGAACATGGCGCTCATTGGTTTGAATTGAATGAATTACCAGAATTGGTGTTAGATCACGGTCAGATGGTAGAAGATGCCATGGCAAGATTAAAGCGTAAAGCCAGATATCAGCCTATAGGATTTGAATTATTACCAGAAAAATTTACGATCCCACAACTGCAATCATTGTACGAAGCGATTTATCAAAAGAAGCTGGACGATCGAAATTTTAGGAAAAAACTAATGACGCTGGGATTGTTAATTAAGCTGAATGAGAAAGATAAAACCACCTCTAGAAGAGGAGCTTTTCTCTACAAATTTGATTATGATAATTATCAAAAGCTGGTAAAATCGGGTTACAACTTTGAAATTGCTTAATTTTAAACCATTACATTTAATAGATCATTAAAAATATAAGATTTAAAGTCGGTTTTTAATTTAAAATGTATATTTTACGCTTATTAATAATTTCTGAAAAGGATGAGTAAAACAAATCGAAGATCTGCAATTAAGGCAATGGCCGTGGGTGCCGGTGTTTTAGGTTTGAGCCCAATGATTGCATTGGAGACTGAAGCAAAACCAACCAACCTAAATATGAAACGTTTAAAGAATAATATTAAACATTCGGCATGCCGCTGGTGCTACCAAAGTATTCCTTTAGAAGAATTTGCCAAAAATGCTGCGGAAATTGGATTAAAAGGCATCGATCTTTTAACACCTGAAGAATGGGATACGGTAGAGAAATACGGTTTAGAATGTTCGATGGCGACCGATACGTTTGCAAATATCGAAAATGGTTTTAACGATATTAAAAACCATAAACATTTACAGGAATCCTATAAGCCATTAATTGAGAAAGCATCGAAACGCGGAATTAAAAATGTGATTGTTTTTTCTGGTAATCGCCGCGGAATGGACGATGAAACCGGATTTAAAAACTGTGTAACTGGGTTAAAACCATTGTTGGAATATGCGCAGGAACGTAATGTGAATCTGGTTATGGAGCTTTTAAACAGTAAAGTAAACCATCATGATTATATGTGTGATCATACCGAATGGGGTGTAGAATTGGCAAAACGTACCAAAATGCCAAACTTTAAACTCCTTTACGATGTGTATCACATGCAAATTATGGAAGGAGATGTAATTGCGACCATTAAAAAACACCATAAATATATTAATCATTATCATACTGGCGGTGTTCCCGGACGTAACGAGATTAATGACTCCCAGGAATTATTTTATCCCGCAATTGTAAAAGCGATCATAGAAACCGGTTTTGACGGTTATCTTGCTCAAGAGTTTATCCCAACTTACGATGATAAACTGGCCGCTTTAAAAGAAGGAATTGATATTTGCGATGTTTAGTCGAAAAAAATATAATGCCAACAAAGAATCTCGTTTTATAGACGGGATTCTTTATTTTTAATCGTGTTTTTTTCTGGATTTTTTTCTAGTGAGCTAGGCGGTGCCACAAAAATCCATAAGGCTTTTTTCACGCTTCCGGCTCGTCGCATATTTTTAAAAATGTCTACCCAAACATGAAAAACATGTTTTACCGGATTAAAATGTTTAGGCTGATCTATAATTCCGTAAATCGATTTTTCTTTTTCAGGTTCAAAAGTACCAAACATACGATCCCAGATGATAAAAGTTGAGCCATAATTTTTATCCAAGTAATTTTCGTTTCTTCCGTGGTGTACACGGTGATGCGATGGAGTTACAAAAAATAAACTAAACCATTTTGGCATTCTATCAATCAATTCTGTATGGATCCAAAACTGGTATAAAACGGCAATTTGATGACAAATAAAAAATACGACTGGATGAAATCCTAAAAAGCTAATCGGGATAAAAAAGATCACCTTTATTTGCTGCGTCCATGATAATCTGAACGAGGTAGACAGGTTATATTTTTCTGAATTATGATGGGTTACATGGGTTGCCCACAAAAAATTGACTTCGTGGCCATATCGATGTGCCCAATATCTGCAAAAATCGAGTACTACAAAGCATAAAATTGAAGTGAACCAGTTTACCGGAATACTCCAGGAAACCGAATTATACACCCATAGCACCAATCCAAACATAATCGATTTGGTGACTAAACTTTGTAAAATATACACTAATCCAATAGTAAGTGATGTTAAGAAATCTTTCTTCTCGTAAAGGTCTCTTTTAGTTTTCCAGCTAAAATAAAATTCTAAAAGTGCTAATCCGATCATGATCGGGGCGGCATATAAAATTAAATCTGGGGCGCTGGAAATTACTTTTTCTAATGTGATTTCCTTTTTCATGGGGTTCTTTTCCTTTTTAATAGGATAAAATTTTTGATTCCCACAAACAAATCTAAAATCATAAGATTTTAAACTTTAACAGAAAACGGTTTTGTATAAAATGTAGTCTGCCGTTAAGTAACCTGAAATACTAAAATATTCCTGTTACTAAATTTACAGAGTAGGTGCATGGCTCCCTTATAAAATCATCTAAGCAAATTAATAATCTTGATCTTCTAGAAGTTTTAGAACGTTTTTTTGATGATCCGGTATTTGTAATAATGGTTATTTTTATTATTTCAGACTAGGAATCTGGTAAAATTAAAAAAGACCACCAATTGGCAGCCTTTTTTTAACACTTAAAATTATATAGTCTTAATCCTTATTGGTTATCCACATTTAGAAGATCCGCAATCTTTACAGGTTAAACATCCTTCCTGATAAATAAGATTAGAAGAATTACAGTTGGTACATTTCTCCTTTTTGGCTACTGTACCATCTTCAATAAAGCGTTTTAAAGCTCTTGCAACACCATTTTTCCAGGTGTTAATCGACTCTGAATCTAACTGAAGACTGTTTACCAGGTTTACCACATTGTCTATTGGCATACCATGTCTTAGCGTACTTGAAATTAGTTTCGCGTAATTCCAGAATTCAGGATTAAATTTATGCGACAATCCTTCAATAGTGGTTTTATACCCTCTTTTGTTTTTATACTGAAAATCGTAGCGGGACGTTCCATCTTCATTTCGGTTTTTAATAATCAAGCCTTCATTTACCCAACGAGGGATAAGGATTCCGTCTTCATCATCTGAAAATCCTGTAAAAATCTCATAAGGTCGACCATCGATTAATCCGATAAAAGCGATCCACTTATCTTTATTGTTTTGAAAACGCACCACATCGGCCTCTAAAACCTGTGGACGTTTTGTAGGGAAGATTCCGCTTTCTTCTTTATCTTCTTCTTTTTTCTCGTCGTTAGAGATTAAAACGCCAGATCGTGATCCATCACGGTAAACGGTAACCCCTTTACAGCCCGCTTGCCATGCTTCAAGATATAGCTTACCAACAAGCTCCTCGCTAACATCATTTGGTAAATTAATAGTCACACTAATCGAGTGATCTACCCATTTTTGGACAGCTCCCTGCATTCTTACCTTACTTAACCAATCTACATCGTTACTGGTAGCCTGATAATAAGGAGACGCTTTTACCAATTCATCCAACTCGGTATTCGAATAATTTTTATCAGTATCATGGCCATTCACTTTCATCCATTCTTTAAAACGGTGGTGGAAAACCACGTATTCTTCCCAGCTATCGCCAACTTCATCTACAAAATCTATACGAACATCCTTATCGTTAGGATTTACTTTTCTTCTACGTTTGTAAACCGGTAAGAAAACAGGCTCGATCCCCGATGTTGTTTGCGTCATTAAACTTGTAGTTCCGGTAGGCGCAATGGTTAAAAGTGCGATATTTCTACGACCGTGTTCTAACATATCGTAGTACAATTTCTCATCGGCTTCTTTAAGACGAAGGATAAAAGGATTCTCTTTTTCTCGATCTGAATCGAAAATAGTAAAAGCTCCTCTTTCTTTTGCGGTTTCTACTGAAGCGCGATAAGCAGCAAGGGCAATATTTTTATGTATTTCAGTTGAAAAATCTACGCCTTCTTCGCTTCCATATTTTATACCAAGCCCGGCTAGCATATCTCCTTCGGCAGTGATTCCAATACCGGTTCTTCTACCTTCCTGGGCTTTCTTTTTAATATTTAACCAAAGATTTTTTTCTACGGCTTTCACTTCTTCGCTTTCAGGATCAGCATCGATTTTTTGTAAAATAGCATCGATTTTTTCTAATTCCAGATCGATAATATCGTCCATAATTCGCTGTGCAGCGCTTATGTGTTTTTTAAAAAGTTCATAGTTGAATTTAGCCTTTTTAGTGAAAGGATCTTCAACATAGGAGAACAAGTTGATCGCTAATAGTCGGCAGGAATCATAAGGACAAAGTGGAATTTCGCCACATGGGTTGGTAGATACTGTTTTATAGCCAAGATCGGCATAACAATCTGGTACCGATTCGTTAATTACGGTATCCCAAAAAAGAATACCCGGTTCAGCCGATTTCCAGGCGTTATGCACAATTTTTTTCCAAAGCTTTTCGGCTTCTATTTCTTTACTGAATTTAGGAGCATCACTAAAAACCGGATATTTTTGTGTATAAGCTGTTTTATTTTTTACAGCTCTCATAAAATCATCGTCTATTCGTACTGAAACATTCGCTCCAGTCACTTTACCCTGCTCCATTTTTGCATCGATAAAATCTTCTGAATCTGGGTGATTAATCGATACCGAAAGCATTAAAGCTCCGCGACGGCCATCTTGCGCAACCTCTCTGGTAGAGTTAGAATAACGCTCCATAAAAGGAACTATTCCTGTTGAGGTTAATGCCGAGTTTTTTACCGGTGACCCTTTTGGTCTTATATGGGATAGATCGTGACCAACACCCCCACGACGTTTCATTAATTGTACCTGTTCCTGATCGATTTTCATCACTCCTCCATAAGAATCAGAATCTCCGCTATTGCCAATAACAAAACAGTTGGAAAGCGAAGCAATTTGATAAGGATTTCCTATTCCCGCCATTGGGCTTCCCTGCGGTACGATATATTTAAAATCCTTAATAAGATCAAAAACCTCATCTTCGGTCATTGGGTTTGGATATCGCTGTTCTACACGAGCAATCTCTTTTGCAATTCTACGATGCATATCGTTAGGGGTTTGCTCGTAGATGTTACCATCTGAATCCTTTAAGGCATATTTGTTGACCCAAACGCGGGCAGCAAGATCGTCACCTTTAAAATACGCTAAAGAAGCTTTAAAAGCTTCATCCTGAGTATAAATTTTAGGAGCTTTAGGAGTTGTTTGTACAGGCATAAATCACGTCTATTTAAATTAGAAAAGTAAAATTTGGTAGGGTAAATGTAAATAATTATTTACAAGCGTATTTAATTGATAATTCAAAAGTTATCAATAAAAAGCTGTTAATAAATTAGTTTTCAATTAATTGAAAATTTATCAACATTTTAAAGTTCACAAAATCCGATAACTTTCTCGTTAAAATGTTTGCAGAAGTTTAGATGCTGACTTTTAATAGATAAGAGGGAAAATAAAATTTGAAGTCAGATTTTGATAATCTGAACAGAACTTTAAAAATAGAGTTTACTTTTTAAAAATTTAATTTTAGTATCATAAAAAAAACAAAAAACGGGATGAAAGTGTATTCATCCCGTTTTATATAATTTGGTAAAAAATGTTATTTGGTAATCGACCAAATTGCATAAGAATTTGCAGGTGCTTCAATAGTTACTTCACCGTTTTCTTCTACCATTGGACTGTAATTTGAATTTTCAGAATAATCTATTAAAACTCTGGTGTCCCAACTAGTGGTAATGGTCCTTCTTTTTGTGTTCCCTGAAGTATTGATATAAAGAACAAGCCCCGGATTTTCTGCATTTCCGCTTCTTTGCATGATGTATTCATCATTATCTGCATAGATCACCTCTAAAGAACCGGTGGCTAAACTATTATGAATGCGTATTAATTTATTTAATTGATCCTGAAATTCCGGATTTTCGTAGTCCAGATAAAATACGTTTGGATAACCAGGATGTGTCATGATAAAGGCATAGGCTTTCAGCTTATTTTCAGGTGCGATGATATTATCCTCGTTCCCATCTTTTTCGGTATCATGATTTGCGGTAAAAGTTACGGCCTTTTCAGGGTTTGTTTGCCAAACCTGATCGTTAGTAAGACCTGTAAGATCATGATTTCTGTCAAAAGCCTGTTCCATAACATAGAAAGCAGCAAAGTCGAAGACACCGCTTCCGGTAGCTTCAATATGATTTCTTAGTACGTTGGGGTTGCCATCCCAAAGTTCACTTACCGAAAAACCACCAACGGCTTCTAACCAGTCTTTAATTACAAAATCTTCAAATCCTAATACATAATCAAAACGCCAGCCATCAAAGCCCATTACGTTCTTATAATATTTGGCAACAGAATTTTCGTCTTTCCACAACCAGTTTTGTACGTGTTCTCTATGATGATCTAAGTTAGTTTCCTGGTAAAATAAACTTGGCGGATCGTAATCGTTTACGCTGTTTGGATAAAAATCCTCGTAATTTCTATTAAATATTCCAGAGGCATTACCGTGAGTTTCATCAAACAAAGTATAAGTTTCTCTTTTTCGATAGGGATTGTATTCTAAACCACCACCAGAATTATGATTTAATACGATATCAGCGATCACTTCGATATCGTTTTCATGTGCTTTGGAAATTAGGTTTTCTAAATCTTCACGGGTTCCAAATCGAGTAGGAATAGTACCATGCTGATCGTATTCTCCAAAGTCATAATAATCTGAAGGGTCGTAGCCCATAGAGAAGCCTCCAGATTGCCCTTTACTTGCAGGTGGGATCCAGATACGGTTCACCCCGGCATCTGACCAGGTGCCTAATTTATCTGAAATTGTATTCCACCATTCAAATCTTGGTTCTACATCCCAGTAGAAAGCCTGCATCATTACGCGGCTTCCATTGTCATATTCAGCAAGGTTTAAAGCTTCAACAGGTTCTGGTTGCGTTATGCCTCCGTCATCATCTGGATCTACAGTTGCATCGTCATCTGAAGAACAACTGAAGAAAATAACCAATATTAGCAAATAGACTAATGGAATATTTTTTAATGTTTTTTTCATAAAATAAAGTTTAAAAAGGGCTGCCAATGCAGCCCTTTCAATTAGATTATTTATTCTGAAATTTGTGGAATTAAGATATAACGTCCATCTAGATCATTAAACCAAATATTGTAAGTTCCAGGAATAGCGGTCATATTATCTGTACTTCCAAGAGCCGCTTCACCGCTAAGTGCATCTGAAGCTTTCCCCCAGTTATTATCCCAGGCATCGTTTGCTCTAAATTTAAATTCTCCATCTACTAATACAAAACCTGTTGCGTACCAGATATGAGGGTTAAAGGTGGATTGCGTCATATCAGTATCGGCATCCCATCCACCAGGTGTTGCGTTTCCGATAATACCAATACTTGTGTAAGTCGCGGCATCACTGGTATCGATACTTTCAAAAGCATACGTACCATCAGCAACATTGATGGTAAAGCTGTAGTAAGCATCGTCGGCAACTGGGAACGCCTGTGGATCACCACCTAAAATATCACTACTAGTAGCAGTACCTTCGTTAATACCCCATTGTGGCTGCCAGTTTCCTAAGCTTTCTAAAAGTTTAAATCCTTCAACACCATCACCACCTGCAAATCGACCTTCAAAATAATAAATATCATCATTCTCGCCATCTCTAAAGATTGGTGTGTTGTTATTGTTATTGCTCCATCCCGCTGCGGTAGCATCGCCTACTAAATAAAGCTCTCTTTTAAGTTCGATACCACCATCAGATTCTTCTGGAAGTGTCACTGAAACCGTTAAAATATCTGAAGTTTGTTCTAACACATTACCGGCATCTGAACCAATATAGGCTCTAACCCTAAAATAGATGTTGCCTGTATTTGGAGCTTCAGTTTCAGGATCGTTATCCAAACCAGCTTCTTTTGCTAATTCTAGCATATTACTTACAGTAACGGCAAGGTTAGTTTCTGTTACATCACCTAAAACCGAATAGCTGCTAAAAGCTTCTTCAACAGCTCCCTGCAATTCATAATTCACCGGAGTTTGTACGCCAAAATCTACTTGGTTCCAAACAAATCTTTCTGCAAGGTTATTTGAATTGGCAGCTGATAAATTATAGGTCTCGGCTGTTGTATTCATAAACGCAATACCATCTGGATCTGGTTTTGCTGTAAAAGTGAAATCATCATCTTCGGTACAAGCTGTAAAGCTTAATATTGCGATAAACGCGATGAATAATAGTGTTAACTTTTTCATTGTGTCTTTATATTTATTAATAGCCTGTATTTTGCGTTAAATTGGGATTGATTAAGATGATATTACTTGGTAGTGGAAATAAAGTTCTGTAATCACTTACAGATGTCCCTGATTTTGAACCGCCTTTAAATGGCCATAGATAACTACCTGTTGTAAAATCGTTATATCGAATAAGATCTGTTCTTCGCTGACCTTCCCAATATAATTCACGTGCTCTTTCATCTAAAACAAAATCTGTAGTTAGATCGCTGGATGAAATATTACCATCAGCATTTCCAAAAGCTCTTTCCCTAAGTTCATTAATATAACCGACAGCTTCCTGAATGTTTCCACCAGAGCCACCGCGAGTCACCGCTTCGGCATAGGTAAGGTATATTTCTGCCATTCTGATTAAAGGAAGATCGGTATCTACAAAATCACCACCGGCATCACTACCGGCATTTCCTTCAGAATCAATATTTTTGAATTTTGTTACCGCATAACCATCGGTAAATGTATTTGCGATTGTATTGATCTCAAGATTTTGCCCTTCTGTAAAGAACATAGCTCTTTGGTCTGCCCATTCGGTTGGATCACCATCTTCATTTGAAGCAGTAACCGCATAATCGAATTTATTTACCAAAGCTTTTGTTGTTCTTAAACCAGACCATCCACCATTTACTCCAAAATTAGCAGCATCCATATCTCCTCCTATAGCAGCATGCACAAGAAATGTAGTGCCACCATAAGTTCTCGACTGGTTACCATCAAAATTTAAGGCGAAAATGAATTCATTTTGAGCGCCATTACTATTGTTATCGGCAAGGAAAAGTTCGTCATAAGCAGAACCGTTTCCGTTAGCATCGGTAGTATTGATGGTATAGCTGGAATTTATCACCTGCTTGGCATACGTAATAGCCTCGGTATAGCGATCCTGCCCAATCCAAACTTCAGCATTTAAGTATAGTTTAGAAAGCAATGCCCAGGCAGCAACACGGTCTACGCGACCATAGTCATTAGCGCCGCTTTCCATTAAAGAATTTTGAATTTCGGTTAATTCCGATTCGATAAAACTGAAGATTTCTTCTCTAGAGTTTTGAGAGGGCAGTTCTGTTGAAATTAGTGTTACCAAAGGAACATTTCCATAAAGATCAATTAGGTTGTAATATGCAAATGCTCGTAAGAATCTTGCTTCAGCAATAAAAGATTCGATTGCAGGGTCGTCTAAAGAGGATGCATTGGCTATAAAGGAGTTACAAAAAGACACTTCCTGTGCAAGACGATAGTACATTGCGGTAGTAAAATCGTTGCTTGCTCCCCAGTTCATGGCATGCAAATTAGGAAGTCCCGGGTCACCCCAACCTACAACAGCATTATCTGTAGTAAGCTCGTTTAGACTAAATAACATTCGGGAATACTGAGAAGTACCCTCGTCTATACCAGAAATATCAGGTTGTCCTGCTGGTCCTTCTTGTCCTGTTAAGGCTAAGCTGGCATAAAGTTTAGCTAAGGCGCCCCTTGCTTCATCAGCATTAGCGAATACATCGTTTTCTGTAAAACTATCCGGGTCTATTTTAGGATCCTGATCTAAGTCATCATGACACGACACTAGGATAAGTGTTGGTATGATGAGTGCTAATTTCTTTATATAATTCATTTTCATAATTGTTTAGAAATTAAGATTTACACCAATGGTATACATTCTTGGTCTTGGGTAAAAATTGTTATCGATACCTCCATTAATTTCTGGATCAAGGCCGTCGTAATCTGTAACAATAAGTACATTTTGTGCAGTACCATAAAGTCGCAGTGTAGATTCTTTAAAGATCTGGTCGAAGGTATAACCTAGGGTAATATTATCTAGTTTAAAGAAAGAGGCATCCTGTATATAGTAATCACTTTGCAGGTTAGTTTCTGTTAAACTCTGGAAACCTGTATTATAGTAATCTCTATGAAGATTGGTTAAAATGCTATTTTCGGTAGCTCTTATCTCGTAAGATTTTGCCGAAGCCATGTTGTTATAGGCATAATTTCCTAAACTTGCTCTGGACACTATCGCTAAATCCCAATTTTTAAAACTAAGATTGGTATTAAGTCCCATAGTAATATCTGCAAAAGGATCTTTGTAAAGGTATTTATCGTCATCGTTTATCTGGTTATCACCATTACGATCTACATAAGCCCCTTCAATTGGTCTTCCTGCTTCATCATAAACCTGTTTATAAACCCAGTAGCTAAAAGGAGAATAACCTTCTTTATGTAATTGAATATTATTACCGGTACCTCCGTTTATGCCACCAACCTCAACCTGATCGGGTAAATTGGTAATTTCATTATCATTATAAGCAATGTTGTATCCAATACTCCATTTAAAATCATCGGTTCTTACAGGAACTACATTCACTTCAAATTCAATTCCCTTATTCTCCATGTCACCTATGTTTTTATCAATCTTATTAGAGAAGTTGGTAAAAGGATCAACAGTAACATAGCTAATCAGATCTTCGGTTTTCTTCAAGTAAGCATTAACAGACCCAGAAATTCTGCTATCAAAAAAAGAATAATCGATACCTGCATTAAAAGTCTTTCCTACTTCCCAACGTAAATCTTTGTTTATAGCTTCTGGTCGGTAAGTTTGGTAGTAAGAAGGGCCAAACTGATAGTACGCGTTTTGTTGAGAGGCGTTATATCTGGTTAAGTAAAGGTAATCCTTTAATCCATTAACATTGGCAATTTCACCGTAACCTACCCTAAGTTTAAGCTGATCAATGGTGTTAGACTTAAAGAACTCTTCATTATGAATATTCCAGGCAACAGCTGTTGATGGAAAATATCCCCATCGATCATTAGGGTTTAATTTAGAGGATGCATCTGCTCTTAAAGTTGCCGTAATTAAAAAACGATCTGCATAGTTATAATTCGCTCTACCAAAATAAGATAGCAAAACGCTTTTTTCGTTATCTATAACCACAGGATTCACTCCGTCTTGTACTCTTAAACTGTTGTAAGAGTCTTTATTTCTTTCAAAGCTTTGATAAGAATATCCAACTACAGCAGTTAAAGAATGGTCGCCAAAATCTTTATCATAAGTTAAATAAGCATCAAATAGTTTGTTAGTACTTATATTACTATACGAATTGTAAGATCCATTCCAATCTAATTGAGCGGATGGCATGTCTTTAGAAACAAAAGTTCTTCCGTTACTATTTGTTTTATCTAAACCAATATTAACAGTAGCTGTAATATCCGGGAAGAAATGTAATTTGTAGTCTACTTTAGCATTTCCAATAAAACGACGTACTTCAGCAGAATCATCTTTTTCATTAATCAGGGCAATTGGGTTAACAGGAGCCAGGTTATTCAATACATATCTGTCAGCTTCTTCACTATATACCAACCATGAATTATAATTGCCAAAAGGTGAATTTGCGTCGTAGATAGCTTGGGTGGGATCGTAACCTACAGAGGTACCAATAGCATCACGGTTCGCAAATGTATTTTCAGTATACATTCCTCGGGCATTGAGCTCTACTTTTAAATGTCCATCCATAAAGCTGGGGCGTAAGTTTATAGAACCTGTAGTTCTGGAAAAGTTATCTCCAGATAAAATACCATCTTGATCTGTATATCCAATAGAAGCACGGGTTGGCATAAAGCCGCCAATGTTTCCTGTCGTACTTAAATTGTGGTCAAAACCAATCGCTTCAGAATAAATTTCTTTTTGCCAGTTTGTATTGGCATTACCAAGTCTGGCAATTGCGGCATCATTTCCAACCTCATTTACTAAAGTTCTAAATTGGTCAGCATTCATCACATCCACATATTTGGTAGGTCTGGATACCGTGGTATTACCAGAATAATTGAATTTAAATTCCTGTCCTTTACCTTTTTTGGTAGTAATTAGGATCACCCCGTTAGCAGCTCTAGAGCCATAAATTGCTGTAGAAGAAGCATCTTTTAAAACCGTCATGCTTTCGATATCATTCGGATTTATAAAGTCGAGTGGGTTTCTGGATCCACCAACAATACTGTTGTCTAATGGAATACCATCCACTACGTATAGCGGTGAACTATTTAAAGAAATAGATCCAATACCACGAATATTGATATTTTGTCCTTCACCTGGTGCTCCACCATCTGAGGTTACGGTTACCCCTGCGATTTTACCAGTAATTAACTGCCCTGCAGTATTGACCTGACCCTGATTAAAATCTTCAGTAGAAATTTGGTTTACTGCACCAGTCGCATCTTTTTTACGAATGGTACCATATCCTACCACTACCACTTCATCTAGCGTGGCCTGGTCTTCCTCTAATTGCACATTAATGGTCTCTTGTCCTGTGAAAGGGATCTCTTTTGTAGCGAATCCTAAAAATGAATAAGCAATAGTATCTCCAACTACAAGGTTTTCGATAGTGTATAAGCCATCAAAATCTGTAATGGTTCCATTGCTGGTTCCTTTTACAATCACGTTTGCTCCCGGCACCGGCATTCCGGTTGCGGCTTCTGTCACGGTTCCCGAAACAGAATTCTGGGCAAAAAAGCTCATCGGTAGCATAAATAGCAAAAACAATGTGCTTTTAATAAATGTTCTCATAAATTTCCCTATTGAATTTTACTTAGATTATAAACTTTATATTTTTACTTCCTGAGGTTAAAATTATATAAATTTTAAGTTCTTTTTTTGAGAATATCTCAACGAACCTTCACTACAACGATGTAGTGTTGACAACTTTTCGTTTTTTAGGGCTTTAAAATGTCAAAACTCTAATTCAAAACGTGTTTTTGTAGTATTTTTGAAGAAAAGAGCACAGGTAATAGTGAAGACTGAATTTTATGAGGCCAAAACTGACTTTAAAACAAATAGCAAAAGAGCTGGACGTATCGATTTCCACAGTTTCAAAATCGCTACGCGATAGCCCAGAAATTGGGGAAGATACGCGGCAAAAAGTACAGGCTTTTGCCAAATTATATAATTATAAACCCAATAATATTGCACTGAGTCTTAAAAACCGAAAGACAAAAACCATTGGGGTTGTTATTCCTGAAATTGTACACCATTTTTTTACAACAGTTATTAGTGGAATAGAGCATATTGCTAATGAAAAAGGCTATAGCGTCATTGTATGTCTTTCAGATAATAGTTTTGATAAAGAGGTGCTGAATATGGAGATGCTGGCTAACGGTAGCATCGATGGTTTCATTTTGTCGGTAGCTAAAGAAACTATGCAAAAAGGCGATTATCACCATTTAACCGAAGTGGTTAATCAGGGAATGCCACTCGTGCTTTTTGATCGCTCTGTAGAAGAAGTTCCATCAGATAAAGTGATCATTGATGATGTAAAAGGCGCTAAAAAAGCAGTACAGTGCTTAATCGATAAAGGGGCAAAAAATATAGGGATTATCTCTACCGTAGATTATATAAGCGTAGGGAAGTTAAGAACCTTAGGGTATACTGAAGCTCTTCAGGAAAATGGCTTTAGCGTGAATCCAAAAAATATTCTCAAAATCGAGAATATGGATCGGGTAGAGCAGGAAATTTCAGCATTTGTAAAACAAGTAGATTTTGATGCGCTTTTTACGGTTAATGAGCATTTTGCCGCAGCAGCCGTGCGTGCCGTTCAGGAAAAAGGACAAAAAGTGCCGCAAGATGTGCAGGTCATAGGCTTTACCGATGGCGAATTATCCAAGCGTTTTATTCCTAGTCTAACAACGATTAGCCAGCATGGTAGCCGTATGGGCGAGGAAGCCGCAAGATTATTGATAGAGAAATTAGAAAATTCTCCAGAAGAGGAAGAAAGCTATAAAACCATCATCGTAGATACTGGTTTAATAGAGAGAGAATCAACAAAATAATTATTTAATGCCGTAATTTTTAAATTATTAGCTATATTTATCGCCAAATTAGTTAATTTATCAGAACTTATATTTTTACTTCCTATCTAAAATAAGTTTTGATAAGTCTTAGTGCTTATCGTAACCTTTTAATATTACGATATGCAGAAACGCAGATTAAGTTTCTGGGAAATCTGGACGATGACGTTCGGATTTCTTGGAATTCAAATGGGATTCGCATTACAAAATGCAAATGCCAGCCGTATCCTTCAGGTTTTTGGTGCAGAGGTCGAGCATCTCTCGTGGTTTTGGATCGTCGCTCCTGTTACAGGTTTGATCGTTCAACCTATCATTGGGTATTATAGCGATCGTACCTGGACAAAGTTGGGTAGACGTCGGCCATTTTTTCTAACCGGTGGAATTTTAGCCGCTATCGGTTTAATTTTAATGCCGAATGCCGATTTATTTACGGCCATAATGCCGTCTTTATGGGTTGGCGCCGGGATGCTAATGATCATGGATGCCTCCTTTAACGTGGCGATGGAACCTTTTAGAGCATTAGTGGCCGATAATCTTCCCAGTGATCAGCGAACCTTAGGGTTTAGTATTCAAACCGTTTTAATTGGGATTGGTGCTGTGGTAGGCTCGTGGTTGCCCTATGTTTTGACTAACTGGTTTGGTTTGACCAATAGAGCTGCGGAAGGAGAGGTTCCTTTAAATCTTCTTTTATCTTTTATTCTTGGTGCTGTAGTTTTAATAGTAAGTATTTTGATTACTGTATTTACTACCAAAGAGTATAGTCCTGAAGAATTAGAGCGATTTCATGCTCAGGAAGATAAACCCGGCGATGTAATTCCCGACGAAGAGAAATCTAAAATAACCGATATTTTTACCGATTTTGTAAAAATGCCCCAAACAATGCGTCAGCTTAGCTGGGTACAGTTTTTCTCTTGGTTTGGATTATTTGGCATGTGGGTATTTGCGACTCCGGCTATTGCACATCATATTTACGGATTGCCACTTTCAGATTCCAGCAGTGCTGCCTATCAGAATGCCGGGGATTGGGTAGGTATTTTATTTGGGGTTTATAACGCCGTTTCTGCCGTTTTCGCATTTTTCTTACCGGTAATCGCCAAAAAAGTAGGCCGAAAAAAAACACACATTATCGCTTTGATTATTGGGGGTGCCGGTTTGCTTTCCATTTACATTATGCCCAATGAAAACTGGGTGATTTTAAGTATGGTTGGTATTGGTATTGCCTGGGCCAGCATCCTTGCCATGCCTTACGCTATTTTAGCTGGAGCAATTCCGCCCCGAAAAATGGGAGTGTACATGGGGATTTTTAACTTCTTTATTGTCATTCCGCAGATTGTGAATGCACTTATTGGTGGCCCAATGGTAAAATATTTTTACGGTGGCGATCCTATTTATGCACTAATGATGAGCGGTGTAGCTTTTATCATTGCAGCCGTGCTTACCCTAAGAATACACGACGTAGATGAAGAGGTTGCCCCAACTAAGACTAACTAAGAATTTAAGAAACATACTACTAAAATGAGTCAAAAAGCTATCATATTCGATCTTGATGGTGTAATCGTCGATACTGCAAAATTTCATTTTCTGGCCTGGAAAAAACTGGCCAATGATTTAGGTTTCGATTTCACCGTAGCGCAGAATGAAGAATTAAAAGGAGTAAGCAGGGTCGATTCACTCAACAAAATCCTAAACTGGGGAAATAAACAACTTACTGAGGAAGCTTTTAATCGCCAGATGCAACTTAAAAATGAGAATTACCTGTCTTATGTAGATAGGATGGATAAGGGCGAGGTGCTTCCGGGCGTTCAAAAAGTGCTGGATTATTTAAATGAAAATAATATCCCCTACGCACTGGGATCGGCCAGTAAAAATGCACGCCATATTTTAGAGAAAATCGACCTGAAGGATGGATTTACCGCCATTGTAGATGGTACAGATGTAAGCAAGGCCAAACCAGACCCCGAAGTTTTTCTTATTGCTGCTGAAAAACTGAATGTCGCTCCAGAAGATTGTATCGTATTTGAAGATTCTGTGGCCGGAATTTGGGCAGCGAACAAAGGTGAAATGACAAGTATAGGTATTGGTGAAGAAAAAACACTTTATGAAGCTGATTATATATTCAGCGATTTTACAGAGATCTCGATCGAATTTTTAAAAAATCTACTCCAAAAATAAATAACATCAACAATGAATCAGGATTATATTAAACCAGATGCATGGTCTATTATAGAAGAAGGTTTCGATGCCACGCGCGTAGAATCTTCTGAAAGTTTATTCAGTATTGGTAACGGTGCCATGGGGCAACGTGCCAATTTTGAAGAAAAATACACTGGCGATACCTTTCAGGGAAGTTATATCGCTGGTGTTTTTTACCCCGATAAAACAAAAGTAGGTTGGTGGAAAAACGGTTATCCCGAATATTTCGCTAAAGTTTTAAATGCGCCTAATTGGATAGGGATTAATGTTGCTATAAACGAAGAAACCTTAGATCTAAATACCTGTAAAGAGGTAAAGGACTTTGTGCGTGAACTAAATATGAAAGAAGGTTATCATCAAAGAAGCTTTGTTGCGGTGATGCCAAACGATCTTGAAGTAAAAGTTACCGCAACTCGTTTCCTTTCTATTGTAGATGATGAATTAGGCGCTATAAATTATGAAGTTGAGGTGCTGAATGCCGATGCGGTTGTGAAATTCATGCCCTATCTGGATGGCGGGATCACTAACCGAGATGCCAACTGGGAAGAGCGTTTTTGGCAGACTTTAGAAGTTAGGGCTGAAAACGATCAGGCTTTTGTAGTCTCTAAAACCCTAAAAACCGAATATCACGTTGGAACTTATATGCAATCTGAAGTCACTTTAAATGGTGAAAAACTTCAGGTTGAAGGTGAAGTAGAAAAAGCAGAAGATCAGGTAAGTATTGCGTATGCAGTAAAAGTGGGTAAAGGAGAGAAAATTGCGCTTCAAAAATATGCCGGGTATGTCACAGATATGAATCATAATCAAGATTCGTTAATTGCAGCCGCAAAAAATGTACTGCAAAAAGCTACAACTTCTGGTTTTGCACAATTACTTCAGGAGCAAAAAGAAGCCTGGGCGAAAATCTGGGAAATGGCAGATATCACAATCGATGGTGATGTCAAAGCACAACAGGGAATTCGTTTCAATATTTTTCAGCTAAATCAAACCTATTTAGGAAAAGACGAGCGCTTAAATATTGGTCCAAAAGGATTTACAGGCGAGAAATACGGTGGTAGTACGTATTGGGATACCGAGGCGTATTGTATTCCGTTTTATATGGCGACCAAAGATCAACAGGTAGCCAGAAACTTATTGACCTATCGTTACAATCATTTGGAAAAAGCGAAAGAAAATGCACAAAAATTAGGCTTTACTAATGGTGCGGCGCTTTACCCAATGGTTACTATGAACGGAGAAGAAAGTCATAACGAATGGGAAATTACTTTTGAAGAAATTCACCGTAACGGTGCGATGGTTTTTGCAATTTACAACTATGTTCGTTTTACTGGCGATTATAGTTATGTGCCTGAAATGGGACTGGAAGTAATGATCGCCATTGCAAGGTTTTGGCAACAGCGGGCTAACTTCAGTAAAAACTGGAATAAATATGTGATCCTTGGAGTTACCGGGCCAAACGAGTATGAAAATAACGTCAACAACAACTGGTACACTAATTATTTAGCCAAATGGTGTATCGAATATTGTATCGAAAATATCGAGAAAATTAAGGTAGAATATGCTGAAGATTATTCTCGAATTATGACCAAAACCAGTTTAGAAGCTGAAGAAATCACCAAGTGGAAAGAAGTAGCTGAAAATATGTATTTCCCATATTCTGAAAAATTTGGGGTGTATCTTCAGCAGGATGGTTTCTTAGATAAAGCGATCGAACCGGTAAGTACGCTTAGCAAAAAGCAGCGCCCAATTAATCAAAATTGGAGTTGGGACCGAATCTTAAGAAGCTGCTACATCAAACAGGCCGATGTGCTTCAGGGATTCTATCTTTTTGAAGATCATTTTTCAGAAGAGAACTTAGAAAAGCATTTTGATTTTTACGAACCCATTACCGTTCATGAATCTTCATTGTCGCCTTGTGTACATAGCATTCAGGCAGCAAAATTAGGCAGAATGGAGCAGGCGTATACCTTTTATTTAAGAACTTCGCGATTAGATTTAGATGATTACAATCAAGAAGTTAAAGAAGGTTGCCACATTACCAGTATGGCGGGAACCTGGATGAGTATCGTAGAAGGTTTTGGTGGGATGCGAGTGGTCGATGGTAAGTTATCGTTTACGCCGCAATTACCAGAGCAATGGAATGGTTTCAGTTTTAAAGTTAATTTCAGAAATCAGATTCTAAAGATCAATATTGGTAAAAATGAGACTACATTTTCTGTAGATGGTAACGACCCAATGACCGTTTTATTAAACGGAGAAGCCATTGAGGTGCAAAACACTTTAAAAAGCTAAATCAACCAGGAGAATGGCAAACCATAAATTTTTATATATGAAAAAGATTATTGCAGTAATTACAATTTGTTTTTCGGTTTTAGGATTGCAGGCTCAGGAGTTAAAATCTCCCGATGGTAATCTAAAGATGAAATTCAGTTTAAAAGAGAATGGGACTCCCGCGTATCAATTATTTTACAAAGGAGAAGAAGTGATAAAAACCAGTACGCTTGGTTTAGCGCTTAAAGATGATTCAACATCTTTAATGGATGGTTTTGAAATTTCAGCCACAAAAACATCGAATTTCGACGAAACCTGGAAACCGGTTTGGGGCGAACAAGCTGAAATTAGAAATCATTACAATGAGTTGGCGATTGCCTTAGATCAGCCGTCAACAGATCGAAAAATGATCATTCGTTTTCGCATGTTTGATGACGGTTTAGGGTTTCGATATGAATTTCCGAAGCAAAAAAACTTAGTGTACTTCGTGATCAAAGAGGAACACACTCAGTTTGCAATGACCGGAGATCATACGGCGTATTGGATTCCGGGAGATTATGATACTCAGGAATACGATTACACTACATCGAAATTAACCGAAATACGTGATCATTTTGATGATGCCGTTACTTCTAACGCTTCTCAAAATCAGTTTTCTAAAACTGGCGTACAAACGGCATTGATGATGAAAACGGCTGATGGAATATATATTAATCTACATGAAGCCGCACTAAAAGACTATTCATTAATGAGTTTAAATCTAGATGATAAAAAGTTGATTTTTGAATCGTGGCTAACTCCAGATGCAATAGGCAATAAAGGCTATATTCAGGCGCCTGCAGTTTCGCCGTGGCGAACCATTATGGTAAGTGACGATGCCAGGGATATCCTGGCTTCTAATATCACCCTAAACCTTAACGAACCGAATGAAATTGAGGATACGTCTTGGATAAAGCCTATAAAATATGTTGGGGTTTGGTGGGAAATGATCACCGGAAAAAGCACATGGGCCTATACTGATGAATTTCCATCGGTAAAATTAGGAGAAACCGATTTTGAAAATGCAAAGCCAAACGGTAAGCATGGTGCCAATACTCAGCACGTAAAAGAATATATCGATTTTGCGGCTGAAAATGGCTTTGATGCCGTTTTAGTAGAAGGATGGAATGAAGGTTGGGAAGATTGGTTTGGCAAATCTAAAGATTATGTTTTTGACTTTGTGACGCCTTATCCTGATTTTGACGTAGCAGAAATTCAGCAATATGCGAAATCTAAAGGGGTAGAAATGATGATGCATCATGAAACTTCAAGTTCCGTAAGAAACTACGAGCGACATTTAGATACTGCTTATCAGTTTATGAAAAAATATGGTTATAATTCGGTTAAAAGCGGTTATGTAGGCGATATTATTCCCCGTGGAGAATTTCATTACGGCCAATGGATGGTTAATCACTATCTGTATGCCGTTAAAAAAGCTGCCGATTATCATATTATGGTGAATGCACATGAGGCGGTTAGACCAACCGGTTTACGTAGAACCTGGCCAAATTTAATAGGAAATGAATCGGCCAGGGGAACCGAATATCAGGCTTTTGGAGGTTCTAACCCTAACCATGTTACTATTTTACCGTTTACACGTTTAATTGGTGGGCCGATGGATTATACGCCCGGAATTTTTGAAATGGATGTTAGCAAATTAAATCCAGATAACAATTCTCATGTAAATGCAACTTTGGCCAATCAGCTTGCACTTTATGTGACCATGTATAGCCCATTGCAAATGGCAGCCGATCTTCCTGAAAACTATATGCGTTTCCCCGATGCATTTCAGTTTATAAAAGATGTAGCGGTAGATTGGGATAAAAGTTTGTATTTAGAAGCAGAGCCAGGAGAATATATCACTATTGCCCGTAAAGCAAAAGGAACTGAAAACTGGTTTGTAGGAAATGTAAACGGAACGACGCCTAGAACCTCTAAAATTAAGCTTGATTTCTTGAACGAAGGCAAAAATTATGAGGCTACAATTTATGCAGATGCTAAAGGTGCCGATTACAAAACCAATCCACAGGCCTACAAGATCACTAAGAAAACCGTAACCAGTAAATCGACTTTAAAAGTGACTTCTGCTCCTGGCGGTGGTTATGCGATAAGTATTTTTGAAAAGAAGTAACTAGAAGTTAGATCAGTTAATTTGAAAATGTGTTAATGCGAAAATTTGAAAATTAATATTGAATCTCAAATCTTAAACTTTGAATTACATTCGAAATACGCTGTCATTTCGACCGAAACGAAGTGGAGCGGAGAAATCTTTTTACGAAAGAATTTTACTTAGAGTGTTAATATTGAATAGGATTCAAAAAATAGAAATGAGATCGATTAATTTAAAAAAGTGAAGATGTGTCAATTTGAAAAATTAATATTGAAACCGGAATTCGATTAATGTATGCGTTTTGGAGCATTGAGTGAATTTTCGAAGAAAGTTAGTATCGAAATGCAACCAAAATGGAAGCTTCGATAAAAAATCTTTTGCAAAGATTTCACTCAGCCTCCGGTATGCTGTTAAATCGAATTCTGGTTAGAATCTTTTAAACTTTGAATTACGAATAAAATCCTTTGTCATTTCGACCAAAACAAAGTGGAGTGGAGAAATCTTTTCACGAAAAAATTTTACTTCGAGTGTTTATATTGAAGAGAATTCGAAGAAAATAGAAATGAGATCGATTAATTTGAAATATGCTAATGTGTGAATTTGAAAATTAATATTGAATCTCAAATTTTAAACTTTGAATTACATCCAAAATACACTGTCATTTCGACCGAAACAAAGTGGTGTGGAGAGATCTTATATAATTAAAACTGTGAGCTGATCGCTAAAAGCGGTCAGCTTAAAATAACAAAAATGAAAACTAAATTATACCATCTTGTGTTTCTTCTGATATTATTTTCAGGAGTGGCGCAAGCGCAAATCGATAAAATGGAGCCGCCTTTTTGGTGGAGCGATATGAACCTGCCGGAACTTCAGATTATGTTCTACGGAGAGAATATCGGGACGTACGAGGTTTCTTCAAAAGATGATCTGATTATCAATAATATCAGAAAAACAGAAAACCCAAATTATGTGTTTGTAACCATCAATTCTGGAGATCTTGCTGCTGGGAATTATGAATTCACTTTTAGTAAAAAAGGCAAAAGAGACCTTAAAAAAACTTTTGAATTAAAGCAAAGAACTGAAGGTTCAGCGTTACGTGAAGGTTTTGATGCCAGTGATGCCATTTATCTAATTATGCCAGATCGTTTTGCTAACGGAAATCCAGATAATGATTCTTCAGTAGAAATGCAGGAAAAAGCAGATCGTGCTAAACAAGGCGGTCGTCACGGTGGGGATATACAGGGAGTGATCGATCATTTAGATTACTTGGAAGATTTGGGGGTTACGGCACTTTGGAGCACACCTTTACTGGCCGATGATGATGCGGGATATTCGTATCATACCTACGCGCAAAGTGATGTGTACAAGATCGATCCACGTTATGGAACAAACGAAGATTACAAGCGCCTAGCCGATGAGCTTCATAAAAAAGACATGAAATTAATTATGGATTACGTAACCAATCACTGGGGTAGTGAGCATTGGATGATCAAAGATCTGCCAACTTACGATTGGGTGCACCAGTTCCCGGGTTACGAGAATTCTAATTATAGAATGACCACGCAGTACGATCCTCATAAATCTGAACGTGATTTTAAATATTGTGTAGATGGCTGGTTTACCGGTACGATGCCAGATTTGAATCAGAGTAATCCGTTGGTTTTAAATTATTTGATTCAGAATGCGATTTGGTGGATCGAATATTCGGGATTGGACGGATTTCGTGTAGATACCTATTCTTATAATGATAAAGAAGGCATCGCGAAATGGACCAAAGCGATCATGGACGAATATCCGTATTTTAATATCGTTGGGGAAGTTTGGATGCACGACCAGGCGCAAATAAGCTACTGGCAAAAGGATAGCCCGATTGGTGCGATTCAGGATTACAATTCTTATTTGCCATCGGTAATGGATTTTACTTTGCATGATGCGATGACAGCGATGTTCCATGAGCAGGACGCCAGCTGGGATCGCGGCATGATTAAAGCTTACGAGAATTTTGTAAATGACTTTTTATACGCCAACACCGATAATTTACTGGTATTTATGGGAAATCACGATACTGGTAGATTCAATGAGATTTATGATGGCGATTTCCAGAAATATAAAATGGCGATGACGATGATCGCTACAGTACGTGGCACGCCGCAAATCTATTATGGTGATGAGATTGGCATGCGAGGAGATAAAGGAAAAGGCGATGGTGCGATTCGTCAGGATTTTCCCGGTGGTTGGGAAGGCGATGAACAATCGGCTTTTACTGCGGAAGGAAGAACGGAAACGCAGTCACAATATTTCGATCTCACCTCAAGATTATTGAATTTCAGGAAAGAAAATGAAGTATTGCAGTTTGGTAAAATGCTTCAGTTTTTACCTGAAAATAATGTGTATGTCTATTTTAGATATAATGATGAAAACCGCGTAATGGTGATTATCAATAACAATGCTGAAGACCAGAAATTAGATTTAAAAAGATATGCTGAAGGAATTCAGGATTCGACATCCGGGAAGGAAATTATTTCAGGAGAAACTATTCGGTTAGACGAAACTTTAAGTATTAAGGCACAGGATGCCATGGTAATTCAACTTCAATAAAAATGAAAAGATTTATAATAGCGGCACTTGCAGTTTCGATGCTTGCTGCCTGTAAAAATGAAACTTCTGAAAAAAAGGTTAATAATAAAAATGAAAAAGCTGAAAAATTAGCCCCTATAAACGATAGTATTTTAGGACAATCGGTTATTTATGAAGCTAATATTAGGCAATATTCGCCTGAAGGTACTTTTAATGAGTTTACGAAAGATATTCCGCAGCTAAAAGAGTTGGGCGTAAAGGTGATCTGGTTAATGCCGGTATATCCAATATCTGCTGTAAAACGAAAAGCTGCTGATGGCAGGTTTGCAGAAGAAATTGAAGATCCTAAGGAACGCGAAAAGATTTTAGGAAGTTATTATGCTATTTCAGATTATACCGGAATCAATCCTGAGTTTGGGACGCTAGAGGATTTTCAGAAATTAGTAAAAACAGCTCATGATAACGGCATTTATGTGATCTTGGATTGGGTAGCAAATCATACCGGCTGGGATCATGTTTGGATCAAAGAGCATCCCGAATTTTATACTAAAAATGAAGCCGGAGAGATTATAGATCCTATAAATCCGGAAACCGGTGAGAGCTGGGGGTGGACAGATGTTGCCGATCTTAATTATGATAATAAAGCGTTGTGGACTGAAATGCGCAAGGATATGCGCTATTGGGTGGAAGAGCAAAATATTGACGGATTTAGATGTGATGTAGCCGGTGAAGTACCCACCGAATTTTGGGAATCTGCCGTTGAAGAGATAAAACAGGTGAAACCCATTTTTATGTTGGCAGAATCTGAAGATAAAGATCTTTTTGAAGCTGCTTTTGATATGGGGTATAACTGGGAAGGTCATCATATTTTAAATGCGATCGCACAGGGAAAGCAAAATGCGAAGGATCTAAGCGATTATATAAAGAAAATAGATACAACGTACCAGCAGGATGATTATCTAATGAATTTTGTTACCAATCACGATGAAAACAGCTGGAGTGGCTCGGTAAACGAAAGAATGGGGGATGCCGCAGAAGTGATGACGGCTTTAATTTTTACTTTACCGGGAATGCCTTTAATTTATAGCGGGCAGGAATACGATATGCAAAAGCGCCTCCGGTTTTTTGAGAAGGATACCATTCCACATCAGCAAAATAAATTCTGGCCAATTTTATCCAAACTTGGGACATTAAAAAATGAAAGTCCGGCGTTAGACGGTTCAAAAACACCCGCTGAATTTATCGAAATTCAGAATTCTGATGAACACTCTATTTTTTCATTCGTTCGAAAAAAAGGTGAAGATCAAATAATTTTTATTGGAAATTTAACGAATAGTGTTAAATCATTTTCCATAGCTATAGATGGTCAGTTTATTGATTATATGAACAACGAAAAAGTTTTCGAAATTAAGAAAAATCAACAATTTAAATTTTCTCCTTGGGAATATAAAATTTTAATAATTCGGCAATAAAATTCACAAAATCATAAAAACAGCCCGCGTTTAGGGCTGTTTTTATTAGTTATTAACCGAAATCGATTTAGTTTCCACTCAAATTAGGTTATATTTAAGATTTAAAATAGCTTTGAGGTGATGGCAAATACAATAAAAAAAATAGGTGTCTTAACGTCGGGAGGAGATGCTCCCGGAATGAACGCTGCAATTCGCGCGGTGGTTAGGGCTTGTTCTTTTTATAATGTTGATTGTGTAGGGATCTACAGAGGTTACCAAGGCTTAATGGAAGGAGACTTTGAAGAACTAAATGCCAGATCTGTACGTAACATTATTAATAAAGGAGGTACTTTTCTAAAATCTGCTCGTTCTATGGAGTTTAAAACCGTAGAAGGCCGAAAGAAAGCATACGAGCAATTAACAAAAAATAACATTGACGCTTTGGTAGTTATCGGCGGAGATGGTACTTTTACGGGTGGCGTGTATTTTAGTCAGGAATTTGATCTTCCAATAGTTGGAATTCCTGCTACGATAGACAATGATATTAGTGGTACAGATTTTACCCTAGGGTATGATACTGCACTAAATACTGTTGTAGATGCCATTGATAAAATTAGAGATACTGCCAGTTCTCATAACCGATTGTTCTTTATAGAAGTTATGGGAAGGGATGCGGGAGACATTGCTCTTAATAGCGGAATAGGAGCAGGAGCCGAAGAGATTTTGATTCCAGAGGAAGATGAAGGGGTAGAACGTATGTTGGAATCATTAAGAAAGAGTAAAATGTCCGGCAAACTTTCCAGCATCATAGTAGTAGCCGAAGGAGAAAAAAGCGGGAAGAATATATTTCAGCTTGCAGAATATGTAGAAGAGCATTTAGAAGGATACGATATTAGAGTATCTGTTTTGGGACATATCCAAAGAGGAGGGCGACCAAGTTGTTTTGATCGTGTTCTGGCAAGTAAATTAGGAGTAGGAGCTGTAGAAGCACTACTGGACGGGGATTCTAAAGTAATGATTGGCTTAAGTCATCAACACGTGATTCGCGTACCGCTTACCGAAGCCATTAACGGTGAGGCAAAATATGATAAAGAATTAAGAAGGGTGGCAGACATCACTTCAGTTTAAATTTAAAAATAGAAAAATGAGTACAAAAATTGGAATTAACGGTTTTGGTCGAATTGGGCGTATAGCCTTTAGAATAGCTGCACAAAGCGAAAAAGTAGAGGTAGTTGCCATTAATGATTTACTTGATGTAGATCACTTAGCATACCTTCTAAAATATGATTCTGTTCACGGTAAATTTAAAGGTTCTGTTGAAGTAAAAGACGGAAATCTTGTTGTGGATGGTAAAACAATTAGAGTAACCGCAGAAAGAAATCCTGCAGATTTAAAATGGAATGATGCTGGAGTAGAAGTTGTACTAGATTGTACAGGTATTTTTACAGACTTAGATAACGCAAAAGCTCACCTTGAAGCTGGAGCTAGAAAAGTTGTAATTTCTGCACCTTCTAAAACAGCTCCTATGTTTGTAATGGGAGTAAACCACCACGAAGTAACTGCAGATCAGGATATCGTTTCTAACGCTTCTTGTACTACAAACTGTCTTGCACCACTTGCAAAAGTGATCGATGATGAGTTTGGTCTTGTGGAAGGTTTAATGACAACCGTTCACGCGTCTACATCTACTCAGTTTACTGTAGATTCTCCATCTAGAAAGAACTATAGATTAGGAAGAAGCGCAATGGCTAACATTATCCCAAGTTCTACAGGGGCTGCAGTAGCGGTAACTAAAGTAATCCCTTCTCTTAAAGGAAAACTTACCGGTATGGCATTTAGAGTTCCTACTACAGACGTTTCTGTTGTAGACTTAACTGTAAAAACTGAGAAAGCTGCTTCTTACGAAGATATTAAAGCCGCAATGAAAAAAGCTGCTGATGGAGATTACAAAGGAGTAATTTCTTATACAGACGACGCTGTAGTAAGCCAGGATTACGTATCTGATGCTCATACTTGTAATTTTGATGCTGAAGCTGGTATCGCACTTAACGATAACTTCTTCAAATTAATCGCTTGGTATGATAACGAATATGGTTATTCGTCTAAACTTGTAGATTTAGCTGCACACGTAGCTTCTTTATAATTAATTATCGGCCTGAAAGATTGTGTGGAAATTCAGATTTTTTGAATTTACACAGTTTTTCAGGCTTTTTTATCTCTAATCAATACTAAATAGCAAATGATACTAATAGCAGATGGTGGCTCTACAAAGTGCGACTGGATATTAATGGATTCCACCGGAGAAAAGATTTTTAAAACAAGAACTAAAGGATTAAATCCAGCCGTATTTCCAGAGATAGTATTAGAACAACGTATAGAAGAAAACCCAGACCTTAGAGAAGTAAAAGATAAGGTAGAAAGAGTTCATTTTTTTGGTGCAGGTTGCGGTACAGAGAAGCCTAGTAAACTTTTAGCCGGAATTATTGCTAATTTCTTTACCAATGCCGATGATGTAATGGTAAAAGAAGATATGGTCGCTGCGGTTTATGCTGCTACTACAGAGCCCGGGATCGTTTGTATTCTAGGAACAGGATCTAATTCATGCTATTTTGATGGAGAAAATATTCATCAGGCCGTAGCTTCTTTAGGATATATCTTAATGGATGAAGCCAGTGGTAATTACTTTGGGAAAAGACTTATACGTGATTACTACTACAAAAGAATGCCGCCAGAACTTGCCGTTAAATTTGCAGAGAAGTTTGATGTAGGCAGTGACGAGATAAAAAGAAATATCTATCAAAAAGAAAATCCAAATACCTATTTAGCTTCTTTTGCTGAATTTATTTTTGCAAACGAGCGTAATGGATACTTCTATAAATTAGTTCATGAAGGCTTAACAGATTTTGTACATTCTCGTGTACTATGTTATCCTGAATGTCGTACTACACCGGTACACTTTATAGGTACAATTGCTTATTTTAGTGAAGATATCATTAGAGCAGTTTTACAGCCTTATGGTATCGAGGTAGGGAATATTGTAAGACGCCCTATAGATGCTTTAGTAGAGCACTATCGTAAGAATGTGTTAACTGTTTAGGCTACAGTTATTAAAGAAATATTTACTACATTTAAGGAAATTGTCTTTAAATGCTGGTAAAAGTTTATGGTAGCGCTGTTTTTGGTGTAGAAGCCACAACCATTGCGGTAGAGGTTAATATCGATAAAGGAATTGGCTATCATTTAGTAGGATTGCCAGATAATGCGGTTAAGGAAAGTAGTTTTAGAATTGCCGCAGCACTTCAGAATAACGGATTTAAGTTTCCGGGAAAAAAGATTATTGTAAATATGGCTCCGGCCGATCTTCGCAAAGAAGGATCGGCTTACGACCTTACTTTTGCAATCGGTATTTTGGCCGCCTCTGGCCAGATTAAAGCCGAAAATGTTTCAGAATATATTATTATGGGAGAATTATCCCTTGATGGAAGTTTACAACCCATCAAGGGAGCACTTCCTATTGCCATAAAAGCCAAGCAAGAAGGTTTTAAGCATTTTATTCTACCGCAACAAAACGCCAAAGAAGCAGCTATAGTTTCAGACTTAAAAGTTTATGGCGTAAATAATATCAGAGAAGTCTGTGATCATTTTGATAAGGGAGTAGCGCTTCACGAAACCATCATAAATACTCGGGAAGAGTTTTATAATCATTTAGATCATCCAGAACATGATTTTGCAGATGTTAAAGGTCAGGAATCTATAAAACGCTGTATGGAAATTGCCGCAGCAGGTGGCCATAATATTATTTTAATAGGCCCGCCAGGTGCCGGTAAAACCATGCTGGCAAAAAGATTACCCAGTATTTTGCCGCCAATGACCCTGCATGAGGCACTCGAAACTACCAAAATACACAGTGTTGTTGGGAAAATTAAAGATCATGGGCTCATGGCGCAACGCCCGTTTCGTAGTCCACATCACACAATTTCAGATGTTGCGCTGGTGGGTGGTGGAGCTTATCCGCAACCGGGAGAAATTTCGCTTTCTCATAACGGCGTTTTATTTTTGGATGAACTTCCCGAATTTAAGCGTAGTGTTTTAGAAGTAATGCGGCAACCGTTAGAAGATCGGGAAGTAACGATTTCCAGAGCTAAATTTACGGTCACGTATCCTTCCAGTTTTATGCTGGTGGCGAGTATGAATCCGAGTCCCGGTGGTTATTTTAATGATCCCGATGCTCCTGTCACGTCTTCACCGGCAGAAATGCAACGTTATTTAAGTAAAATTAGCGGTCCTTTGCTGGATCGCATTGATATTCATATTGAAGTTACTCCGGTTCCGTTTGATAAACTTAGTGAAGAAAGAAAAGGTGAAAATAGCATAGAAATTCGAAAGCGGGTAACTAAAGCCAGAGAACTGCAAACCCAACGTTTTGAGGAGTACGAAAATATTCATTATAACGCCCAGATGGGAACCAAGCAGATTTCGAAATTCTGTAAATTAGATAGCACTTCAAAAAACTTGCTAAAAACGGCAATGGAACGTTTAAATCTTTCAGCAAGAGCTTATGACCGAATTTTAAAAGTTTCCAGAACTATAGCCGATTTAGAAGCCTCCGAAGGAATAAAATCTGCGCACATTAGCGAAGCCATTCAGTATCGCAGTTTAGACAGAGATGGTTGGCTGGGATAAATGTTTTCTCTTTTTAGGAAGACCTTTAAATTTTTGTAATTATTTTTTGATAAATTGTTCTTGAATTTTCAATCCATCCCAATACATGAAAAAATTAGTGCTTGTTTTTGCAGCTTTTAGCCTTTTTGGTTGTAAAAATGAAACCGCAAACGATACTGCCAATCCTAATGAAACGTCATCGGACTCCTTGATAGATATAGATACGATAACGGAGACCATAAGTCCTGAGGAGACTATAAATTTTACGCTTGAAGAAGCAAATAAGCTGGCAGAACTTCCTTTAGCGTGTGTTGGTACAGAATATCCTAACAAGTTAAGTCAGACCCTAGAAAATGCCGAGGCTTTAGGAGAACCAAAAGAGTTACATCCCGCGTTTTATGGCTGCTTTGATTGGCACAGCTCGGTACATGGGCATTGGTCGATGGTGGCTTTACTTAAAAAATTCCCAAATCTTAAAAAAGCAGAGGAGATTCGTCAAAAATTAGAACAATCTTTATCGGCTGAAAATATTAAAGCAGAAGTAGCTTATTTTAAGCGTCCGCAGGAAAATAGTTATGAACGGACTTATGGTTGGGCCTGGCTTTTAAAGCTTGCTGAAGAAATTAAAACATGGGATGATCCTTTAGCAAAACAATTAGATAAAAATCTACAACCACTAACTGATTTGATTGTGTCCCGATACTTGGAATTTCTACCTAAACTAAAGTATCCAATTAGGGTAGGAGAACATACCAATACTGCATTCGGTTTGAGCTTTGCTTACGATTTTGCAGTAACAACACAGAATGTGGAACTTGAGGAATTAATTTCTAAGCGGGCAAAAGATTTTTACTTAAAGGATGATGACTGTCCCATTTCGTGGGAACCTGGAGGCTATGATTTTTTGTCTCCTTGTTTAGAAGAAGTCGATATTATGCGAAGAATTATGCCTAAAAATGCATTTTTTCTTTGGATAGAAGATTTTATGCCTGCACTTAACAAGAAAGATTTTTCAATAGAAGTAGGTGAAGTGTCTGATCGAAGTGATGGTAAACTAGTTCATTTAGATGGCTTAAACTTTAGTCGAGCCTGGGTTTTTTATGGTTTGGCAAACAATTATCCAGAGAAATTCGGCCATTTAAGATCTCTTGCCGATAGCCATTTAGCCTATTCGTTCCCTAATTTGGTGGGCGATGCTTACGAAGGTGGTCACTGGCTGGGGACTTTTGCGATTTATGCCTTAAGTCAGGATAAAAAGTAATTTGAAGCATTCTCTAAAAGAATTAGGCCCCGGAATATTAGTTTCTGCTGCTTTTATTGGCCCTGGAACGGTAACCGCCTGTACATTGGCAGGCGTTAATTTTGGCTATTCCTTACTTTGGGCATTATTACTATCTATTTTTTCTTGTATCATTTTGCAAGAAATGGCTGCCAGGTTGGGCGTTGTTTCACAAAAAGGCCTAAGCGATAATATTCGATATGAACTCAAAAAACCGGTTTGGCGATTGGTAGCACTGGCGCTTATTTTTTCAGCAATCGTTATTGGTAACGCTGCTTACGAAGCCGGTAACATTACCGGGGCCGTTTTGGGGTTACAAGCCGTTTTTGGAGGGCAACATGTAAGTTTATTTAATTTAGAAGTAAATATTTGGAGTATTGTTGTTGGCGCTATCGCTTTTGCGATTCTTTGGATAGGGAATTATAAAGTGTTGGAAAAAGTCTTTATAGCACTGGTCATTTTAATGAGCCTGGCTTTTATCATTACTGCGATTGCCGTAAAACCTGATATTGCTAAAATTTTAAACGGATTTATACCTTACGATATTTCTACCGGAATTCTGGGAGTGATCGCTTTGGTTGGAACCACCGTAGTGCCTTATAATTTGTTTTTGCATGCCTCGCTGGTTAGTGAGAAGTGGAAAGATAAAAAGTATCTTAAAACGGCTAAAATCGAATTGATTATTGCTATCGTCTTGGGCGGCATTGTTTCTATGGCGATTTTAATTTGCGGTGCCGCAGCTGGATTAGATGATGTAAGCAATGCGCTAGATCTGGCTGAAGGTTTAAAACCTGTTTTTGGCGATTATGCCTCCTGGTTTATGGCCATTGGCCTTTTGGCTGCGGGAATCACCTCTTCGATTACGGCTCCGCTGGCAGCAGCTTACGTGGTAAAAGGATGTTTGGGATGGAAAACCAATTTAAAATCGACTAAGTTTAAAGCTGTTTGGGCTTTTGTCTTGATTTTGGGTGTTTTTTGCTCTTCTTTAAAAATTCAACCTATACAATTAATTCAATTTGCGCAGATCGCAAACGGAATTTTACTGCCGGTAATTGCCATTTTCCTATTTTGGGTAGTCAATAAAACGTCGGTTTTAGGAGATTATAAAAATTCCTTACTTCAAAATATCTTTGGAGCATTGGTTATCGCTATTGCCATCTTCTTGGGGGTAAAATCAATTTATACCGTGTTATAAATTAGTGGTTCAGATCTTCAAATCTATCACTAGCAAAGGCTTATCATTTATTTAGTACTTTTTTGCCGAAAAAACTTTATTTTACAATTTCTAGTAAAATGAAATTATGAAAGAGATAGATATTAATTGCGATCTTGGTGAAGGTGGCGATTACGATCATTTGTTAATGCCTTTAATTTCTAGTTGTAATATTGCCTGTGGTGGCCATGCCGGTGATCTGAGAACGATGGAAAATACAATCAATCTCGCCATCAAAAATAATACGAATATTGGGGCACATCCTTCGTATCCCGACAAAGAAAATTTTGGGAGAAGATCAATGGAGGTTTCTTCTGAAGCTCTTAAAAGAAGTATCCGGGATCAGTTACTATCGTTACAAAATATTGCCATAGAAAAAGGAACAAAACTGCATCATGTAAAACCCCATGGGGCATTGTATAATGATGCTGCAAAAGATGAAAAAATAGCCCAAATTATTGTGGAAAGTTTATTGGAAATTGAGGATGATTTTAGTCTTTTTGTACCAATCAATTCTGTGATTTCTGAAGTGGCAAAAGGAAAAATAAATATCATTTTTGAAGCTTTTGCAGATCGAAATTATGAGGCAGATTATTCATTAGTGAGCAGGGCTGAACCCCATGCCGTAATCGAAGAAAAAGAAGCAGTTTTTAAGCATGTTTTAAGCATGTTTCAGGAGCAAAAAATAATCGCCAAAAGTGGCCAATATTTACCTTGTGATGCCAATACTTTTTGTTTGCATAGCGACACTAAAAATTCAGTTGAAATTCTACGATTTTTACATCAAAGATTTTCCGAAGAAAATATAAAGATCAAGAATACATGAGTAGGGATTTACCACAAATTTCTCCCTTGGGAGATAACGCTATTTTAGTTCAGTTTGAACAAATTATTAGCGAAAAATTGTTGGATAAGGTATTGTTTTACCGAAATTTGATTCAGCAACTATATGTTGAACAAAAGGTTGAGGTGATTAACACATATAACTCGATATTAATTAATTACTTTGTTGCTATAGAAGATGTTTATAGTGATGTTAAAGCGATAAAAGAGGTATTTCAGCAGCACAATAATACGAAAATTTTAGAAAGCAGCGTATTCGAAATTCCAGTGTGTTATGATCTGGAATTTGGGATCGATTTAGAGCTTATCGCGAAGGAGAAAAACCTGCAAATTTCAGAGATAATTTCTTTACATACGCAGCCAGAATATCGGGTTTATTTTATGGGTTTTTTACCAGGATTTTTATACCTGGGAGGCTTAGATAAAAAACTTCAGATTTCAAGAAAATCACAACCCCGAATGAAGATCGAAAAAGGGGCCGTTGGCATAGGCGAAAATCAAACCGGAATTTATCCAAAAGTGAGTCCTGGTGGTTGGCAAATTATTGGTAATTGTCCGATTAATTTTTTTAATAAAAATACCCAAATTCCTGCCCAAATTTCAGCTGGAGATTATATCAAATTTAAAAGTATAGATCGTACCGAATATGATTGTGTAAAGCAGCAGGTGGAACAGGGAAAATTTCAACTAAATAAACAAAAACGAAATGGGTGAAATGAAGGTTTTGCAACCAGGACTTTTTAGTAGCATTCAGGATTATGGAAGATTTGGAAATATGGAATTTGGCGTTCCTGCAAGTGGGGTAATGGATCGATACGCGGCAAGAACCGCTAACCTAATGTTACGAAATGATGCTAACCATGCGGTACTGGAAATAACCATGATGGGGCCAAAATTAGAATTTACGGCAGTGACAAAAATTGTGATTTCTGGCGCTTATCTTTCCCCAAAATTGAATAATGAAGAGGTAGAAAATAACACGATCCTTGAAGTCGCTAAAGGTGATATTTTAAGTTTTGGAAGAAGAATAATAGGCTGCCGGGCTTATCTCGCTATCTCGGGAGGTTTTACTACCGAAGAAATTTTGGGAAGTAAAAGTTGGTACGACGGAATTAGTAAGCATGAAAAACTGCAAAAAGCGATGGCGATATCTTATAAAGAAGATCTGGCAACGAAAATTAAAACCAACGCTATTCTAAAATTTGATGAAGATTATCTAAAAACAGACAAAGTTGAAGTTTATGAAGGTGCAGAATTTAAGTTCCTTTCAGAAACACAAAAAGAACATCTTAGGAATGCTATTTTTAGCATCGATCAAAATAACAATAGAATGGCCATCCAGTTGCAAGAGCAATTACAAAATGATTTAAAACCAATCATTACCGGTCCGGTGGTTCCAGGGACAGTTCAGCTAACTCCGTCAGGAAAATTGATAGTTTTAATGAGGGATTGTCAAACTACAGGTGGTTATCCAAGGGTCTTGCAGTTATCAGACAAAGGCATAGGAACTATCGCCCAAAAGTTAACGAATGAAAAAGTGAAGTTTTGTTTTAAGAAATCCTTATAATAAAAAAGTGCCGACTAGACGTTCAACGAAGTAACAAAGACCCTACTCAGAATTACTTCACATTCTATCGACACTTTTTTGCCCCAAAACACCTTAGCTAACTAAAATGATAAGTCAAAAGTAATTTAAAAGATCCTGATAGCAAAGGGGAAAAACACCCCTTTTTTGAATAAAATTTTTTGAACGGCCTAAAAAATAATTGTAATTTTATCTTAAAATTAATTTAAGTTTAAATATTTGATTACCAAGTAATCTACGAAAAAACTGCTTCCTTGTAAAACAAATGTAAGTGGCTGTACTACAGGAGGTGATATATTGAAAGTAAGGTTGTAAAAAAGAAAGCTATTTTTTATAAAAATAACCGTCAAGCTATATTCAAGATTAATATCTTAATCAATGCAATTAGTAGACGATTATTTTATAGAACTGAATACATTTTCAAAATCTTTAAACATTGACGTTATAGGGTTATGATGATTTATCAGCGTTGCTAAAAAGGCTTCAGATCGCTTTTCCAGACTTAACGTTATTAAAACAAATTTTACCATTAAAGGTGAAATATTTGCGATCTATTTAAAAGATAGGCTGGTAATTTTTAAGATTTTACAGTTGTCCTTTTCTAATATTATTCAATATTTTAGATTGAAATTATGGAAAGTTGATTTTAAATGTATTGATAATGAGTTTATTGTAAAATATAAGAACGATGACCTAGGATTTAGGGATGAAAATAGTAGTCGAAATAGTGGGTGTTGAACATAGAAATTAAAACAAGACTGATTAATTGGCAATATTAGCTAGAATATTTTCCCGATCGTGGAACTTCTATATCTTTGCGTATCCAAAATAATCTATTCAATCAATCAAATGACGAAATCGATAGTAATCGTCGATGATCATCAACTTTTTGGGCAATCTTTAAAAGGATTGGTCGATTCTTACGATGGTTATCGCGTTAAAGCAGTTTATAAAAACGGTAAAGAACTTCAGGATAATTTAGGAAAAATGGATTTACGTCCAGATCTTATTTTATTGGACGTTCGTATGCCGGTAATGGATGGATTACAAACCATGCAATGGCTTAAACAAGAATTTCCCAAGCAAAAAGCTATGGCCTTAACCATGGAAGATGATGAAGAAATAATCCTAAAAATGCTTAGCTATGGGTGTAGAGGATATCTACTTAAGGATATCGATCCTAACCGATTTAAAACCGCTATAGAAACTGTTATTGAAACCGGCTATTATCTTGATAAAGAATTAATGGACGAAATGGGGAAAAAAGGACAGGCAAAAGAACAATTTTCTGAGCGGGAGATTGAATTTCTAAAATATGTTTGTACAGAGATGACGTATAAACAGATTGCTGCTGAAATGAGTCTTAGCCCAAAAACAATCGACGGATACCGAGAGAGCCTTTTTGTTAAACTACAAATTAAAAGCAGAGTTGGCCTTGCTGTTTATGCCATTAAAAATAATTATTACTCTATCTAATATTCCCGGTTTTTAGCTTCTTTTTTTGAAAATCTAATTTTTTAGATAGTATCTTCGTTTTCAGAATTAAACATGGTTTATAGAAGATGGAGACACCTACAATAGAGCTTAGGAACTTAAAAGTTCAGGATTATAAAGAGCTGAAAGTTTCGATGATAAAAAGTTACAGTGGTATGCCAGATGATTACTGGAGCGCTGCTGAAATAAAAAACCTGATCAAGAAATTTCCAGATGGACAGTTTTGTATTGTAATCGATAATAAAATTGCCGGTTGCGCCCTTTCTATCATCGTAAATTACGATAAGTTTGACGATAATCATACTTACGATGATATTATTGGGGGCGAAAATTTTTCAACCCATACTAAAAATGGTGATGTTCTTTACGGTATAGATGTTTTTATCCATCCGGAGTATAGAGGCAAACGCTTAGGACGCCGACTTTATGAAGCTCGTAAAGAATTATGTGAACAACTGAATTTGAAGTCTATAATTTTTGGTGGTAGAATCCCAAATTTTGCCCAATATGCCAACGAGCTTACACCCAAAAAATATATCGACAAAGTTAAACTACAGGAGATTCACGATCCTGTGCTATCATTTCAGCTTTCTAACGATTTTCACGTAAAAAAGGTGATTAAAGGATATCTTTCTGGTGATCATGAGAGCAAAGAATACGCTGTTTTGATGGAGTGGAATAATATTTATTATACCAAACCTCAAAAATTGATAGAAAGTACCAAAACGGTAGTACGTTTAGGCCTGGTACAATGGCAAATGCGTTTGTTTAAGAATTTTGACGCTCTGGTATCACAAATCGAGTTTTTTGTAGATGCCGTTAGTGATTATCAAAGCGATTTTATTCTTTTTCCTGAATTGTTTAATGCGCCGCTTATGGCCGAGTTTAATCACTTAAATGAAGCTGAAGCCATTCGGGGACTTTCCACTTATACCGATAAATTGTTAGAGGTTTTTATCGATTTTGCGATTAATTATAATATCAATATCATCACCGGAAGTATGCCGCAGGTAATAGGTGAGCATATGTATAATGTAGGCTTTTTATGTCGTCGCGATGGGAGTTATGAGCGATACGAAAAATTACACATCACTCCCGCTGAAGAATCTGCCTGGGGAATGAAGGGGGGTACCAAACTGCAAACATTTGATACCGATTGTGGTAAAATTGGAGTTTTAATTTGTTACGATGTAGAGTTTCCTGAGCTTCCAAGACTCTTAGCGGAAGAAGGGATGAATATCTTGTTTGTGCCATTTATGACCGATACCCAAAATGGGTATTCCAGAGTTCGAATTTGTGCACAATCCCGCGCGGTAGAAAACGAATGCTATGTGGCCATTGCAGGGTCTGTGGGAAACCTGCCAAAAGTTAATAATATGGATATTCAATACTCACAAAGTGCCGTGTTAACGCCATCTGACTTTGCTTTCCCGGTAAATGGGGTAAAAGCGGAAGCCACTCCAAATACTGAAAGTACCTTACTGGCCGATGTAGATTTAGATTTACTGAAGGAATTACATAATTTTGGAAGTGTGCGGAACTTAAAAGATCGAAGAAAAGATCTATATTCTATAAAACTGAAAAAATAGATAAAAACACGAGCTTCTTAAAAAAATATGCTTAAGTTTATCACATGAATTTAAAGAAACAATACACTATTTCTTCAATTATCGAGGTCATTTTCATTTTGAAAACCTGACCCTGTAGAAGATGTGTATAATTTATATAAAAAAAGCCATCTCTCAGGATGGCTTTTTTTATGCTTTGTAATAATTTATAAGATGTCGTATTTCCTTTAAAACAAGAGGTATTTTAAGAATAATAATGATGTTAATGTTAAATCAATAAAAAATTAAACGTTTTTTGATAGTTTCAGCAGTCGTAAAAAAGAAGTGTTTAAATTGTTGTAAATCAATATTTTATACTGTTAAATATGTCGTTGAAAACAATTAAGCAATCTTAGCTAAAAAACAGAGGCATTTTGAAGGCGGTAATTTTATCTAACGAGACGAGAAAAATTAGTAATGAATAACAAGTATAGTAGTATTTTAACCCAAAGTGATTCCCAGCCGGCATCACAGGCCATGCTTCATGCAATAGGCTTAACTAAAGAAGATTTTAATAAACCATTTGTAGGAATTGCCAGTACAGGATACGAGGGTAATCCTTGTAACATGCATTTAAATGATCTTGCAAAACTGGTAAAAGAAGGAACGCTTTCTGCGGACCTTGTGGGATTAATTTTCAATACTATTGGGGTAAGTGATGGTATTTCTATGGGAACACCGGGAATGCGTTTTTCACTGCCTTCACGCGATATTATAGCAGATTCTATGGAAACTGTTGTAAATGCCATGTCTTATGATGGATTGGTAACGGTGGTAGGTTGTGATAAAAACATGCCGGGCGCTTTAATGGCGATGCTACGTATAAACCGGCCTTCAGTTTTAGTTTACGGCGGAACAATCGCTTCAGGTTGTCATAATGGTAAAAAATTAGATGTTGTTTCAGCTTTTGAAGCCTGGGGGGCGAAAGTAAGTGGTGATATCGATCAGGAAGAATATGATAGTGTGATCGAAAAAGCTTGTCCCGGTGCAGGAGCCTGTGGTGGTATGTATACTGCAAATACAATGGCATCTGCAATAGAAACACTGGGAATGTCTTTACCTTATAACAGTTCTAACCCTGCGGTGGGCGAAGAGAAAAAAGAAGAAAGTGTAAAAGCCGGTGAGGCGATGAGACTTCTTATAGAGAAAGATCTTAAACCTAGAGATATTGTAACTAAAAAGTCACTGGAAAATGCGATAAGATTGCTTACGCTACTTGGTGGTTCTACAAATGCCGTACTACACTTTTTAGCGATTGCCCGTTCAGCAGAAATCGATTTGGGGATAGAAGAGTTTGGAAAGATTGTAGATAGCACACCATTTTTAGCCAATCTAAAACCAAGCGGTAAATATGCTATGGAAGATATTCATAGAATTGGGGGAATTCCTGCCGTTCAAAAATTCATGTTGAAACATGGTTTGCTGCATGGAGATTGTATGACTGTTACCGGAAAAACCTTAGCAGAAAATCTGGCCGATGTTCCAGATTTAGAAGAAGGTCAGGACGTTATTTACCCAATCGATCAGCCCATTAAAAAAACAGGTCATATCAGGATTCTTCATGGAAATTTGGCAGAAGAAGGTGCTGTGGCAAAAATTACCGGGAAAGAAGGACTAAGCTTTACAGGAACAGCAAAGGTTTTTGAAAGTGAATACGAGGCGAATGATGGTATCTCTGAAGGAAAAGTGAAGAAAGGTGATGTAGTGGTCATTCGTTACGAAGGGCCAAAAGGAGGTCCCGGAATGCCAGAAATGCTTAAACCTACTTCAGCAATTATGGGAGCGAAACTGGGTAAAGATGTAGCTTTAATTACAGATGGTAGATTTTCTGGAGGAACCCACGGTTTTGTAGTGGGGCATATTACTCCTGAGGCTCAGGAAGGCGGTATGATCGCTCTATTAAAAGATGGGGATAAAATTACCATTAGTGCAGAAGATGATTCTATACATGTAGATCTTACTGATGCAGAAATAGAAGAAAGAAGAAAAAACTGGAAAGCACCGGCTTTAAAATTTAGCAAAGGTGTTTTATATAAATATGCGAGAACAGTTTCATCGGCATCTAAAGGATGTGTGACCGATGAGTTTTAAATTGGTGAATTATGGAAGTAAAAACAGCTAGTTTCGAAAAAACATCGGCAGATACTTCAATGACGGTTTCTGGAGCAGAAGCGGTAATTAAGTGTTTGTTAGAGGAAGGCGTAGAGACGATTTATGGTTACCCTGGCGGTGCCATTATGCCGGTGTATGATGAATTGTATAAGTACCAGGATAAAATTCACCACGTCCTTACCAGGCATGAGCAGGGAGCTACTCATGCTGCACAGGGCTATGCTCGCGTAAGCGGTAAAGTAGGGGTGGCCATGGCCACATCTGGTCCCGGAGCGACCAATCTTGTCACCGGGATCGCCGATGCTCAAATAGATTCTACACCCTTAGTGTGTATTACGGGACAGGTAGGATCACATCTTTTAGGAAGTGATGCCTTTCAGGAAACCGACATTGTAGGGATTTCGACCCCTATTACCAAATGGAACTATCAGGTAACCAGAGCTGAAGAAATTCCAGAGGTGATTGCAAAAGCTTTTTACATCGCAAAATCCGGTCGTCCCGGTCCCGTATTAGTAGATATTACTAAAGACGCTCAATTTGCTTCTTTAGAATTCAATTATAAAAAATGTAGCGGAATCCGCAGTTATAAGGCAAATCCTGAGGTGGATTTAATCCAGATAGAAAAGGCGGCAGAGGCCATCAATTCAGCTAAAAAACCAATGATCGTTTTTGGTCAGGGTGTAATTCTTGGAGGTGCCGAGGAGTTATTTAAGGAGTTTGTAGAGAAAACAGGAATTCCTGCAGCATGGACCATTTTAGGACTTTCTGCATTGCCTACCAAGCATCCTTTAAATGTAGGAATGGTTGGAATGCACGGAAATTATGGGCCAAATATCCTTACCAACGAGTGTGATGTCTTAATTGCCATTGGGATGCGTTTTGATGATCGTGTGACCGGTAATTTAGACCATTATGCAAAGCAGGCGAAAGTAGTGCATTTAGAAATTGATCCTGCCGAGATTAATAAGAATGTATATGCCGATTTTCCGGTTTTAGGAAACGTAAAGGAAACGCTCAAGGCACTTATGGAACTGGTAAAGCCAAATTCTCATAAAGAATGGCATAACAGATTTAAAGAATTATATAAAACTGAATATAAGAAGGTGATCAGCCGAAATCTTGATGTCAATAAACAGGATTTAGGAATGGCTGAGGTTATTCAGGAAATTAATATAAATACTGAAGGTAAAGCAGTAATCGTATCAGATGTAGGGCAGCATCAAATGGCAGCCTGTCGTTACTCCGATTTTACACAAACCAGAAGTAACGTAACCAGTGGTGGTTTAGGTACTATGGGATTTGCTTTACCAGCCGCTATCGGAGCCAAGATGGGAGCACCAGAAAGAGAAGTGGTGGCTGTGATAGGTGATGGAGGATATCAAATGACCATTCAGGAATTAGGGACTATTTTCCAGACTAAAGTACCGGTAAAAATCGTTATTCTGAATAACGGATTTTTAGGAATGGTAAGACAATGGCAACAGCTGTTTTTTGACAGAAGATACGCTTCTACCGAAATGACCAATCCAGATTTTGTAACGATTGCAAAAGGATATCATATCGAGGCCAACCGGGTTACAGATCGTACGCAACTTAAGGATGCAGTAAAAGCGATGATCGATCACGACGGCCCATATTTCCTAGAAGTAAAAGTAGAACAGGAAGAAAATGTGTTCCCAATGGTACCAACTGGGGCATCAGTTTCAGATATAATTTTAGAGTAATGGAAAAGAAAAATTTCACAGTTTCGATATATACTGAAAATAATTTAGGACTGTTAAGCCGAATTGCGGCAATCTTCCTAAAAAGACATATTAATATAGAAAGTATTACCGCTTCGCCAAGTGAGGTGCCAGAGGTGATGCGTTTTATTATAGTAGTTGAGGTTACCGAAGAACAGATCAAGAAAATAGTGGGGCAAATTGAAAAGCAAATTGAAGTAATTAAAGCTTTTTATCACACCGCTGAAGAAATGATCTATCAGGAAACGGCTCTATATAAAATTAAATCTTCAGAGTTTTTAGACGATTTAAATGTGCAGGCTTTTATTAAAGCAACAAACGCACGTATAGTTACCGTTACCCCAAAATTCTTTGTAATCGAAAAAACCGGTAAGCGCAATGAGGTAGACGAACTTTATGAAACTTTAAAGCCTTATGGGCTGATGCAGTTTGTACGTTCAGGAACCATTGCGGTAACCAAAAATGAAATGCCAATAACAGGAATCTTAGAAAAATTTAATACAACAAATTCAATATCATGACAAACTATTTTAACAGCCTTTCTTTACGAGAAAAATTAGCCCAGCTGGGGACTTGCAGGTTCATGGAACTAGATGAGTTTAGTGATGGAGTGGCTGCATTAAAAGATAAAAAAATAGTTATTGTAGGATGCGGATCTCAAGGTCTTAATCAGGGACTAAACATGAGAGATAGCGGTCTTGATATTTCTTACGCACTTAGAGAAGGAGCGATTAAAGAAAAAAGACAGTCTTACAAAAATGCAACTGAAAACAATTTTACAGTTGGCACTTACGAAGAGTTAATTCCATCAGCAGATTTGGTGATTAATCTTACGCCCGATAAGCAACATACCGGGGTAATTAATGCCATTATGCCGCATATTAAAAAAGACGGAGTGCTTTCGTATTCTCATGGTTTTAATATTGTTGAAGAAGGGATGCAAATAAGAGAGGATATTACCGTTATCATGGTAGCTCCTAAATGTCCCGGTAGTGAGGTAAGAGAAGAATATAAAAGAGGTTTTGGTGTACCAACACTAATCGCTGTACATCCTGAAAATGATCATTTAGGTATTGGTCTGGAGTGGGCTAAAGCCTATGCTTATGGTACCGGTGGACATAGAGCCGGAGTGCTTCAATCTTCTTTTGTAGCTGAAGTTAAATCTGATTTAATGGGAGAACAAACCATTCTTTGTGGACTGCTTCAAACAGGATCGATCTTAAGTTTCGATAAAATGGTTGCAGATGGAGTAGAACCTTCTTATGCAGCCAAATTAATTCAGTATGGATGGGAAACGATTACAGAAGCCCTTAAGCACGGTGGTATCACCAACATGATGGATCGTCTTTCTAATCCTGCAAAAATTAAAGCTTTTGAAATTTCAGAAGAATTAAAAGAAATTATGCGCCCGCTTTTCCAAAAGCACATGGACGATATCATTTCTGGAGAATTTAGCTCTAGGATGATGAGAGACTGGGCAAACGACGATAAAGAATTATTAGAATGGAGAGCCGCTACCGGAGAAACTGCCTTTGAAAAAACCGAAGCTTCTGAAGAAGAGATTTCAGAACAGGAATATTTTGATAAAGGAGTATTAATGGTTGCTATGGTAAAATCTGGCGTAGAGCTGGCTTTCGAAACTATGGTTGAAGCAGGTATTATTGCAGAATCTGCGTATTACGAGTCACTACATGAAACTCCGCTTATCGCCAATACCATTGCCAGAAAGAAATTGTTCGAGATGAACAGAATTATTTCTGACACGGCAGAATACGGTTGTTACCTTTTTGATCATTCTTGTAAGCCACTTATCAAAGATTATGTAAATGGCTTAGATAAAGATTTTATTGGTCATGCTTATGGAACTGAGGAAACCGGAGTAGATAATCTTGAATTAATTGCTGTAAATGACGCGCTAAGACAACATCCTGTAGAAATAGTAGGAGCTAAGCTTAGAAAAGCGATGACAGCAATGAAAAGAATACATGAATAATTGATGATGGACACTGCATTGGCACAAATATATAAACCGAGTATAGAAGCTGTTAAACAGGCATCTGAAAGAATATCTAAAGTTGTTGTACATACGCCTTTAGCTGAATCGTTTACATATAGTAATCGATTTGGAGCAAATATTATGCTTAAAAGGGAAGATTTACAGCAGGTACGCTCTTACAAAATTCGTGGAGCTTACAATAAGATTTCCAGCTTGCCTAAAGATCAGTTAGAGAAAGGTGTGATTTGTGCCAGTGCGGGTAACCATGCACAGGGAGTAGCTTTTGCCTGTAATAAATTAAAAGCTAAAGGGGTAATTTATATGCCAAGCACTACACCCAGCCAAAAAGTAGCGCAAACTAAAATGTTTGGTGGTGATTGGGTAGAGGTTGCTTTAGAAGGTGATACTTTCGACGATTCTTTCAAAAATGCAATGATAAGAGCAGGAGAAGATGACCTTGTTTTTATTCATCCTTTTGATGATGAAAAGGTAATTGAGGGCCAGGCAACTATTGGATTAGAGATTTTAGAGCAAGCCAACGAACCTATAGATTATGTTTTTGCTCCACTTGGAGGTGGAGGGTTGTTAGCCGGAGTTTCTTCGGTTTTTAAAGAATTATCTCCAAAAACAAAGATTATTGGTATAGAGCCAGAAGGTGCTCCATCAATGTCTGCTTCCTTAAAAGAAGGAAGATTGGTAGAGTTAGATAAAATAGAGCGTTTTGTAGACGGTGCTGCTGTACAAAAAGTTGGAAGCCGAAATTTTGAAATTTGTAAGCAAAATTTAGACAAAATGGTGACCATTCCTGAAGGTAAAATATGCCAAACCATTTTGGATCTTTATAATCAGGATGCTATAGTGGTTGAACCTGCTGGGGCAATGTCGATTTCAGTATTAGATTTTTTTGCTGAAGAAATTAAAGGTAAAAATGTGGTATGTATCGTTAGCGGAAGCAATAACGATATTACGCGTACGGCTGAAATTAAAGAAAGAGCTCTACTTTATGCAGGCTTAAAACATTATTTTGTAGTAACCTTCCCGCAACGAGCTGGTGCTTTACGCGAATTTTTAGATAAAGTTTTAGGAGCTACAGACGATATAACCCATTTTGAGTATTCGAAAAAGCATGAAAGGGAAAATGGCCCTGCAGTAGTGGGTATCGAGCTAAAAGACAAAGCCGACTTTCAGCCGTTAATAAAAAGGATGAAAGAGCGTAATTTTTATGGAAGATATCTTAACGATACTCCAGATCTATTTCAATTCATTATTTGATTAAAAAAACCTTTGTAAATCCGTTAATAAAAGCTACATTTACATTGTGAATACACAAGCTCAAATAATATTAATTAATAATCGATACCCCGTGCGCTGCATGAGGTAATGCTTATATAATCTTCTTATTAATATTATTTGAAACTTTTATTTTGAAAAAATCACTGAACATACAACAAATATTAGAAAGCCTTATTCAAGGTTTACAGGATTGGATTGCCCTTTTTAACAGGCCATCAACTCCTTCAGTTGTTTATGTTCCCGTACGCCGTCGCCGCACTCCCCGCCGCACGTAAGTGCGTGTATATTTTTATGGAACTTAGGTGAGTCCGGTTCCCTTTTCGGTTAGAACTTTCAATTTAATTTTTTCAATCCTAATAATCGTTTAGCAAATGAAAATTGTCATTGCTAATAAATCTCATGCAAAATTTGCAGAGGTTATTTGTACAACTATAGAAGAATCTGCCAAAGTTCGTGGTACAGGTATAGCGCGCCGTACACCAGAATATGTGATTACCAAAATGGAAAATGGTAACGCCATTATTGCGCTAGATGGTGATAAGTTTGCCGGCTTTTGCTATATAGAAACCTGGAGTCACGAGAAATACGTTGCAAATTCAGGTTTAATTGTGCATCCCGATTATAGAAATCAGGGACTTGCAAAAGATATCAAAAAGGCAGTTTTTGAGTATTCTAGAAAGCGTTTTCCAGAAGCTAAAATTTTTGGAATTACTACAGGCTTAGCCGTAATGAAAATAAATTACGAGTTAGGATACCAGCCCGTTACTTTCTCTGAACTTACAGATGATGAAGCTTTTTGGAAAGGCTGTCAAACTTGCAAGAACTACGATATTCTAACCCGTACCGAACGTAAAATGTGCTTATGTACAGGAATGCTTTACGATCCTGAAAAGAAGAAAAAGGATAGAAAAAAGCATGACTTAAATGATAAAACATTTACACGACTAAAAAATATAAAACAAAGCCTTTTTTATAAAAAGGAAAAAAATAACCTAGATTAAAACTTACCAATAAAAATGAAAAAAGTAGTTATTGCCTACAGCGGCGGATTAGATACTTCATATTGTGCAAAATCATTGTCTAATGAAGGTTTCGAAGTTCATGCAGTAAGCGTGAATACAGGAGGATTCTCTAAAGAAGAAGTTCAAAAAATAGGAGACAATGCAAAGAAAATAGGAGCAACCACCTATAAAAATATCGATGCAGTTTCATCATTTTATACTAAGGTGGTAAAGTATCTTATTTTTGGTAATGTTTTAAAAAATAATACCTATCCACTTTCTGTAAGTGCAGAACGTATCGTGCAGGCTATTGAAATTATAAATTACGCTAAGGAGATTGGCGCCAAATATATCGCTCACGGTAGTACCGGTGCTGGGAACGACCAGGTAAGATTCGATATGATCTTCCAGATTATTGCTCCTGAAATTGAAATTATTACGCCAATTAGAGATAAGCAATTAAGTCGACAGGAAGAAATTGATTACCTAAAAGCCAATGGCGTAGAAATGAACTGGGAAAAGTCTAAATATTCAGTAAATAAAGGACTTTGGGGAACCAGTGTAGGAGGTGCTGAAACGCTAACGTCTCACGAGCCATTACCAGAATCTGCATTCCCTTCCCAACTTTCAGAAAAAGAAGTAGGTAAAATTAGCCTGAGTTTTACCAAAGGAGAACTTACCGCTATTAATGATAAGGAAGATTTACCAGAAAATAATATTCAGGTTCTTGAAGAAATCGCAAAAAAGTATGCGATAGGTCGGGATATTCATGTTGGGGATACCATCATCGGGATTAAAGGTAGAGTAGGTTTTGAAGCTGCTGCGGCAAGCATCATTATAAAATCCCATCATTTACTAGAAAAGCATACGCTTAGTAAATGGCAATTACAACATAAAGATTATGTGGCGAATTGGTACGGTACCCATTTACACGAAGGCCAGTATTTAGATCCTGTAATGCGTGATTTTGAAGCTTTATTGCAAAGTTCTCAGGAACGGGTAACAGGAAAAGTATTTGTAAGCCTACATCCGTACCGATTTATTTTAGACGGAATTTCTTCACCTTATGATTTGATGAATAGCAATTTTGGAAATTACGGAGAAGAAAATAAAGCCTGGACAGCCAATGATGCTAAAGGATTTATTAAAATTCTATCAAATGCCGGTAAGATATACCAGTCGGTAGAAAATAAATAATCAGAAAATTAGCACATCATGATCAAAGCAGGAATTATTGGCGGCGCAGGATATACAGCAGGAGAACTGGTAAGGATTTTAACCTATCATCCCGATGTTGAACTCGATTTTATATACAGTACCTCAAGGCCGGGAACGCCGGTTACAGGAGTGCATCAGGATTTAATTGGGGAGATCGATCTTTTATTTTCAGGGGAAATCAATACAGAAGTTGATGTGGTTTTTCTATGTCTTGGACATGGGAATTCGGTAAAGTTTTTAGCAGAAAATGAATTTTCAGCAAACACAAAAATCATTGATCTGAGTACCGATTATAGAATGAACGGTGAGCACGATTTTGTTTACGGGTTACCCGAATTTAAAAAAGAGGCGATTAAAACAGCGAATTTCATCGCAAATCCCGGTTGTTTTGCGACGGCGATAAGTCTGGCTATCCTTCCGTTGGCAAAAGCCAAGAAAGTTGAAGACGAATGGCATGTGAATGCCGTTACCGGAGCCACCGGAGCCGGAGTTTCACTCTCAGCAACCACACATTTTACCTGGAGAGATAACAATTTTTCAGCGTATAAGTCTTTTGAACATCAGCATCTCAATGAAATTGGGCAAAGTTTGAAATGGCTGCAACCCGATTTTGATGCTACCGTAAATTTTATTCCGAATAGAGGGAATTTTTCTCGCGGAATTCATGCCACGGCATATACCAAATTCACTGGTAGCCTGGAAGAAGCAAAAAAGATTTACAAAGAACAATACAAAGACGCTGCTTTCACCTTTGTGACGGAAGAAAATATACATCTAAAACAAGTAGTGAATACCAATAAATGTTTACTGAAATTAGAGAAATTTGGCGATAAATTATTAGTTACCAGTGTGATCGATAATTTACTAAAGGGAGCTTCAGGGCAGGCCGTACAAAATATGAATTTAATGTGTGGCTTACCGGAGGATTCAGGATTACACCTTAAAGCTAGTTATTTCTAGACCATTTCTAAAAACTTAAACCATGAAAATAGCCATTATTGGTGCAGGAAATTTAGGCAAGTCCATAGCAAAAGGACTTATCGTAAATAACGCGTTTACCACGCTTTACCTCACCAAAAGAAATACTGAAGCCATTAAATCTTACGAAGAATATTCTAAGGTGACGGTAACTTCAGATAACCAGGAGGCCGTTAAAAATTCAGACATTCTAATTTTTGCGGTACAGCCCCAGCAATTAGAACGTATTCTGGAAGATATTAAAGACCTGCTTACGGATAAGCACGTGATTATTTCAACAATAACAGGTTTCAAAATCGATAGAATTGAAGCTATTATTGGCGAAGATCAGTTTATAATCCGCGCGATGCCTAATACCGCGATCGCTGTAGGAAAATCCATGACATGCATGTGTTCTAACGAAAAAGGGGTAAAGCGTATCGCTATTGCCGAAGCTATTTTTAATCGTTTGGGAACAAGCATTATTATCAACGAAAATAAGATGCAGGCCGCTACGGTAATTTGTGCCAGCGGTATCGCTTTTTGGATGCGTTTAATTCGCGCAACCACACAGGGCGCTGTACAACTTGGTTTTGATGCCAAAGATGCGCAACAACTGGCGATGAACACCTGTTTAGGGGCAGCAAGCTTACTGGTAGAATCGGGTAAGCATCCCGAAGAAGAAATTGATAAAGTAACCACGCCAAAAGGCTGTACCATTGAAGGATTAAACGAGATGGAACATAATGGTTTAAGTTCTTCTTTAATTAAAGGTTTGCAGGCATCTTTTAAAAAAATAAATAACATTTCAGAACAATAAATATGGAGCTTTTTGATGTTTATCCATTATTCGATATCACTCCTGTAAAAGGTGAAGGCACTTATGTTTTCGATAAGGACGGTAAAAAATATCTTGATCTCTACGGTGGGCATGCCGTAATTTCTATCGGGCATTCGCACCCTGCTTATGTAAATGCAATTTCTAATCAGGTGCGCAATCTTGGTTTTTATTCCAATTCGATCAAAAATCCACTTCAGGTAGCATTAGCAGAAAAACTAGGTAAGCTGTCCGGTTGCAAAGATTATCAGTTGTTTTTATGTAATTCGGGTGCCGAGGCGAACGAGAATGCCTTAAAAGTAGCTTCGTTTGCAACAGGAAAAGACCGGGTGATCTATTTTGATAATGCTTTCCACGGAAGAACCTCTGGAGTGGTGGCTGTTACCGATAACGAAAATATTAAAGCACCTTTTAATAAAGGTCATAAAATCACCAAAATCGCCTTTAATGATGCGGAAACTTTAACTGCGGAATTACAAAAAGGAGATGTTGCCGCCGTTATTTTTGAAGTGATTCAGGGAGTTGGTGGTTTGGATGAAGCGACAACCGAATTCTACCAGCAAATAGAAAAACTGGCTAAAGAAAACGGAACCATGATTATTGCAGATGAGGTTCAGGCGGGTTATGGGAGAACGGGTGACTTTTTTGCCTTCCAAAAGCATAATATTCATCCAGATATCATTTCGATCGCAAAAGGAATGGGGAATGGCTTCCCGGTAGGTGGTGTTTTGATCGATAAAAATATCGCTCCAAAATATGGAATGTTAGGTACTACGTTTGGTGGAAATCATTTAGCCTGTGCCGCTGGCTTAGCAGTGCTAAATATTCTTGAAAAAGAAGACTTGATGCAGAATGCTTCAGCAATGTTCGATTTCGTAAAAGAGCAGGCGAAAGAAATTCCGCAGATAAAAAAGATAAAAGGGCGTGGATTAATGATTGGTTTAGAATTCGATTTTGAAATCGCTAGTCTTCGAAAAGATTTGTTGTTTGTGCATCAAATTTTTACCGGATCTGCCGCTAATAAAAAGTTGCTGAGGATTTTACCTCCATTAAATATTGAAAAAAAGCATTTTGATGACTTTTTTAAAGCTTTAAAGATCAGTTTAGCTAATCAAAAATAGAAATATTTTATGTCATTCCGTGCTCGGCACGGAATCCCATATTTCAGATAAAGAAATATACTATTGAGATTCTGAAACGAGTTCAGAATGACAGAAACTAATAATTACCAATTTCAATGAGACATTACACAAGCGTTCACGATATCGAAAACCTTGATGAATTAATACAGGAAGCGATCCAGCTTAAAAAAGAAAATTCAGCCGCCAGTTTAGGAAAAGGTAAAACCCTGGGCTTGTTGTTTTTTAACTCCAGCTTACGCACGCGTTTAAGTACAGAAAAAGCTGGGCGCCTTTTAGGAATGGAAGTGCTTACGATGAATGTTGGTGCAGATGGATGGGCGTTGGAATTTGAAGATGGAGCGATAATGAATTCAGATAAGGCCGAACATATTAAAGAAGCTGCCGCGGTATTGTCGCAATATTGCGATGTAATTGGTGTGCGTGCTTTTCCAGGCTTAAAAGACAAAACAAAAGATGAAGAAGAACAGGTGATTAACGCATTTAAAAAGTTTGCGAGTGTACCGGTGGTGAATTTAGAAAGTTCTACCGGACATCCTTTGCAGGCATTAACCGATGCAATTTCGATTACCGAGTTAAAAAAGAAAGATAAATTAAAAGTCGTGTTAAGCTGGGCGCCGCATCCTAAAGCTTTGCCGCAATCTGTACCGAATTCTTTTGCTGAAATGATGCAGAAAATGGATGTGGAGTTTTGTGTTGCAAACCCTGAAGGTTACGATCTAAGCGATCGCGTTTTAAATGATACTAAAGTGTATCACGATCAGGATGAAGCTTTAAAAGATGCCGATTTTGTTTATGTAAAAAATTGGAGTAGCTACGAAAAGTATGGCGAAGTTTTATCTACAGACCCAAATTGGACATTTTCGAAGGAAAAATTAGCGCTTACTAACGATGCCAAAGTGATGCACTGTTTACCGGTAAGGCGAAATGTGGTGATTTCAGATGAGGTTTTAGATAGTGAAAACTCCGCTGTAATTCATCAGGCTAACAACAGAACTTATGCAGCACAGGCCGTTTTAAAACGAATTTTGGAAAAACTGGATTAATGTGATGATTGGGTGATGCGATAATTTGAAAATAATGTCACTTCGAGTGATTTTATTGTAGCGATAGCGAAGATAAAATGGTATCGAGAAGTCTTATTTATCAATTATTGTAGAATGTTGATGAGTTGATTTGATAATGTGCGAATTTGAAACAAGATTCAAGAACCAGGAATCAAGAATATGGAATAAAGACAAGAGAGGATAGATGCTGTGACCAGCAAATTTTGAATGGTTTAAAGCTAAGTGTTGATCTATAGATTTAGTAATTTGAAGATGAGAATAGCAATAAACTTTAAACCTTGAAATTTGGAACTTTGAACTCAACTTTCACTTCCAGTGATTTTATTGTAGCGATAGCGTAATATAAAATTGTATCGAGAAGGCTGATCGCTGAAAGCTAATAGCTAATAGCTAAATACTAACTACTAATTACCAAAAAAATGAAACCACTAAAAATTGTAAAAATAGGAGGGAAATTGATCGAAGATACCGCCAAATTCGATGAATTTCTGGAAGATTTTAAAAATCTGGAAGGCTATAAAATCCTGGTGCATGGTGGTGGAAATATGGCGACGCAAATTTCAGAAAAATTAGGTTACGAAACCAAAATGGTCGATGGTCGCCGAATTACCGATGAGGATACGGTGAAAGTGATTACAATGGTTTATGGCGGACTAATAAATAAAAATATCGTTGCGAAATTACAATCGATGAATACAAATGCAATTGGGCTTTGCGGCGCCGATGGGCAAAGTATCCTGTCTGTAAAAAGGCCGGTTGCAACTATCGATTATGGCTTTGTAGGGGATATCGAAAAAGTGAATGCCGAATTTATTGACGCTTTGCTAAATGATGGCGTGGTGCCGGTTTTTTCAGCAATTTCCTGTACAAAAGAAGGGGTGCTGTTAAATACAAATGCTGATTCGATTGCTTCTGAAATTGCACGTGCAATGAGCAAATCTTACGAAACCGAGCTGTATTATTGCTTTGAAAAACAAGGCGTACTTGCTGATGCTTCAGATGACGAATCGGTTATCAAAGAAATAGATTTTCTCCAGTATAAAACGCTGGTGGAAAAGCAGGTGATCACCGATGGAATGCTGCCAAAACTTCAAAATTGCTTTGAGGCTTTAGAACAGGGCGTACATAAAATTCATCTTGGAAATCACCAATCTTTAAAAGAAAATACAACGCATACAAAAATCATTCAGTAATGGAAATTAAAGAACTTCAGCAGGAAGCCCTTCAATTACTTCAACATCTAATCGAAACGCAATCATTTTCTGGCGAAGAAGATCAAACTGCACAATTGTTAGAGCAGTGGTTTGTTCAGCATAAGATTCCGCATCAAAGACATTTAAACAATGTTTGGGCAACCAATAAAGCGTTCGATGAGGCCAAACCAAGCTTATTGTTAAACTCGCATCATGATACGGTAAAGCCAAATGCGGCGTATACTAATGATCCTTTTAAAGCTGAAATTCGAGATGGAAAATTATTTGGACTGGGAAGTAACGATGCCAGTGGCTGTTTGGTGTCGTTATTAGCCACTTTCACCTGGTTTTATGATCGGGAAGATTTAAATTATAATATCATTTTTGCCGGTACTGCAGAAGAAGAAACCAATGGTAAAAACGGAATTGCCTGTATGTTGCCTATCATGCCGAAAGTAGATGTGGCTATTGTAGGTGAACCAACACTGATGGATCTTGCCGTTGCTGAAAAAGGGCTGGTGGTTTTTGATGCTGTTGTTAAAGGAACGCCATCACATGCAGCACATCCTAATAATGACAATGCGATTTATAAAACTGCGGAAGTTTTAAAGTGGTTTGAGGCGATTAAATTTCCTGAAGTTTCGAAGCAATTAGGAGAGGTGAAATTAACCGTAACCCAGATCAAGGCCGGGACGCAGCATAATGTGGTTCCTGCAAAGGTCGATTTGGTGATCGATGTTCGTGTAAATGATTGTTATTCTAACCAGGAGATTAGTGATTTTTTACAGGAGAATGCTCCGGTAGATAGTATCGAGCCAAGGTCCTTACGATTAAATTCGTCTAATATTCCGTTAGATCACGATTTGGTAAAAGCAGGATTAGATTTGGGAATGAAAACTTATGGATCGCCCACACTGTCAGATCAGGCGATGCTGAAATGTTCTTCATTGAAATTAGGCCCCGGGGACAGCACAAGATCACATTCGGCAGACGAATTTATTTACGTGAACGAAGTAGAAGAAGGAATAGAAAAATATATCGCCCTGTTAGAAAAAGCGTTGAGATGATAATACTATTTTTGTCATGCCGGACTCGATCCGGCATCTCATCCTGATTGTGTGAGATCCTGAATCAAGTTCAGGATGACATCAACATAGCCCAATTATATTATTGATTGGGAAAACTTAAAGAATTACATAATGAAACTTTGGGATAAAGGAATAAGCATCGATAAAAAAATTGAAAAGTTTACAGTTGGTAACGATCGCGAACTGGATATGTATCTTGCTGAATATGATATTACGGCTTCTAAAGCCCATGCTAAAATGCTTGGAGAGATCGGGATTTTAGAGAAAGACGAAGTGCCGGCTTTGTTAAGTGAATTAGATAAACTTCAAAAACAGGTTGAAAACAACGAATTTGTGATTGAAGAAGAATTTGAGGATGTCCATTCTAAAATAGAATATGAGCTTACCAAAGTTTTAGGAGATACCGGTAAAAAAATTCATACCGCAAGATCACGAAACGATCAGGTTTTGGTGGCGATGCAATTGTATTTTAAAGAAAATCTAATCGAAATTCGTCAAAAAACAGAAGGATTAATCGATATCCTTTTAGGTCTTGCCGAGCAATACAAAGATAAATTACTTCCCGGCTATACACATTTGCAGGTAGCCATGCCGTCTTCTTTTGGATTATGGTTTTCGGCTTATGCTGAAATTTTAATCGATGATCTTTTTCAGCTAGATGCCGCTCTAAAAGTAGCTGATCAAAATCCGTTAGGCTCGGCCGCGGGTTATGGCTCTTCTTTTCCTATAGATCGTGAATTTACCACGAAAGAATTAGGCTTTAAAACATTAAAATATAATTCGGTTGCCGCTCAAATGAGTAGGGGTAAATGTGAGCGTACGGTAACTTCAGCGATTGCTGGATTAGCGAATACGCTGGCACGTTTTTCAATGGACATTTGCCTGTATATGAGTCAGAATTTCGGTTTTATAAGTTTTCCGGATGAATTAACTACGGGGAGTTCGATCATGCCTCATAAAAAGAATCCGGATGTTTTTGAATTGATTCGGGGGAAATCGAATAAACTTCAGGCTATTTCAACCGAAATGGTATTAATTACCAATAATCTACCAAGCGGTTATCACAGGGATTATCAGTTAATTAAGGAAAACAGTATGACTTCTGTAGAAGGGATTAAAGAAATTCTGGATATTTTCTCGTATTCTATTTCTCAGATCATCGTTAAAGATATCGATCTTAATGACGAAAAATATAAATACCTGTTTACGGTAGATAGTATTAACGATTTGGTGATCGATGGCGCCAGTTTTAGAGACGCTTATAAAGAAATAGGGGGGCAGGTTCAAGATGGGACTTATCAACCGGGAGAAGGAAGAAAACACAGTCATTTAGGAAGCAAGGATAATCTAGCTTTAGATAAAATTGCCGCCAAGAAAAAGCTTTAAAATTGATCAATTTTAGCCTTCAATTAGCCAATAAAAAGATTTTTTAAGACCAATGGAACCTGATGATTTTGATAAAATCTCAAAATTGACTCAGGTTCCAGAGATGTCGTATTATTTTATTTCAGATTTATCAAATCCTGAAGTATTGCGCCATTGGATGGATTCGGCTGTTAAAGATCGAAACGATAAGAAACGATTGGCTTTTGTAATCATCGAAGCACTAATTTCTCAATAAGCTCTTTTCCTAATTCTTCATTAAGCATTTTTACAATCTTTTCTTTGCCATAGCTTAATTCTTCTCGTAAAACCGAAGAACTTAACTGAACGTAAAGTGTAGTTCCCTGTAATTTTATAGCAGTGGTATATTTTTGTATTGCAGGGCCCATTTGTTGGTTCCATGCATCGCGAACATGCACTTTATCAAGGCCTTTTTCAAGATTGTTTTTAGATACAAATTCTTTTAAAACGTCTCCTAAACTCAAATTCTCATTATTCCTTTTCATTTGTGTCGATGCTTGTTGGGGTATATTTTTTATAATAATAAATTTTATCCTGATTGGATTTTATGACCAACTCTTCAGACGATGCTTTTAAAACGGTCTCTTTCCAATTATCATAAGGCGTTTTATAATAGATCCTAAGACTGTCTTCTTCAATTTTCAGTTCAATTTTTTCAGCAGAATTGGTCGTTTTAAAGGAGCCATCTATTTCAGGCCTAAGTTTTGTACGTTGCCCGCTGTTCCCATCTACTTTAAAATAGTCTATATTATCATTTATAGAGTAGGTGATGGTAGAATCTGGGCTAACTTCAACCTTATCAATTTCCCAGTATCCTTCTATAAACTGTATTTGTTCTTTAGGGTCCTGCTTATTACAACTTAACAGAATTAAACTGAATAGGAAAAAAAATACTCCGGTATTTTTCACAATTTGAATATTTTATAGGTTTGGTTACTTTCTTTAACTACTTTTTCAGTCCGTTCGGCGTGTGTATCGCTTATAAAAATTTGTCCAAGCTCGTTCGTGGCTACTAAAGCGACGATATGGGCTACTCGCTGTTCATCCAGTTTATCAAAAACATCATCCAACAGTAAAATTGGATTAACACCGCTAATTTTTTTTATAAAATCGAATTGAGCCAGTTTTAGGGCTACTAAAAATGATTTTTGCTGTCCCTGTGAACCAAATTTCTTGATTGGATGCCCTTCAATTTCAAAACTTAAGTCGTCTTTATGCGTCCCTACGCTGGTATATTGTAAAACCATGTCTTTTTGAAGCTGATCTTCTAAAAGTTGCGATAGTGTTTTGTCGGATAGCTGACTTTTATATTCGATACTTACCGGTTCTTTGTTATTGGTAATTTCAGCATATCTTTTATTGAAAATCGGTACAAAATCCTGTAAAAAATCTACTCGTTTTTTATATAATTTTGTCCCCAGATCATTTAGCTGAAGGTTATATACTTCAAGAGTGTCCCTATCGAATGTATGATTGGCTGCAAAGTATTTTAAAAGGGAATTTCGCTGCGAAACAATCTTAGTGTAATTAATAAGATTATTTAAGTACCCGTTATCACTTTGGGAAATTACGCCATCCATAAATTTTCTTCGGGTTTCGCTACCTTCTATAATAAGGTCGCGATCTGCCGGAGAAATAATCACTGCCGGAATAAAACCAATATGTTCGCTAACCTTCTCATAAGGTTTCTGGTTTCTTTTGATGACTTTTTTCTGGCCACGTTTAGCACTGACTAAAATTTGCTCGTTTTTATCGTTCTTTTCAAAGGTACCATCAACCACAAAGAAATCAGCTTCATGATTAATATTTTGACTGGTAATAGGATTAAAATAGCTTTTCCCAAAAGCGAGATGGTAAATACTGTCTAAAACATTTGTTTTCCCCACACCGTTATGGCCTACCATACAGTTAATCTTGGGATCAAATTCGAAAGAAGACGACTCCAGATTCTTATAATTTAATAAGGAAAGTTGTTTTAGATGCATAATTTACTGAAAATCAATAGGGTTTTGATTATTGGGCCTTGCTAGAAATTCCTAAGCGAAAGAGCTTAAAATATTCAAAAAATACAAATAATTTCCCTTTTAATTTTCACAAAATATTATATTTTTGCCACGCATTAAAAATATCTTATGGCAACATATAAGAAAAGAGGATATAAACCACCAAAGGAGAAAATCCAGGACGTAGAAGAAAACAATGAAAACGAATATGTAGATGGGCAATCCACTACAGAAGAAGTTTTCAATACGCTGGATGAAGGAGCCAGTCGAACCGAAACATGGGTAGCCGACAATCAAAAATACATTTACATTGTATTAGGGGTTGTGGTAATCGCTGTTTTGGGATATCTAGGTTACGAACAATGGATTCAGGAGCCAAAGAAAGCTGAAGCTGCTAATGAGATGGCACAGGCGCAAAATTATATGCAGGCAGCAATGAGTGCAGGAGCCACACAAAGCGATTCACTTTATAATCTTGCATTAAACGGCGGTGAGGGTAAATATGGTTTCTTAGATATTATCGATAATTACGGAGGTACTCCAAGTGCAAATATCGCTGCTTATAATGCTGGTTTTGCTTATCTTTATACAGGCAAATATCAGGAAGCTATCGATTATCTTGAGGACTTTAAAAGTGATGATGAGATATTAGCACCGTTGGCAACTGGTGGTATTGGAGATGCTTTTATGCAATTAGAGCAACCAGAAGAAGCTTTAGATTATTACGTAAAAGCTGCGAATATGAGATCGAATAGCTTTACTACACCAAAATTCTTATTAAAAGCTGCTATTACAGCACTTGAGTTAGGAAATGCCGAAGATGCTTTAGAATATCTAAACAAATTAGAAAACGAATATCCAGAGTCGCCAGAGGCAGGTGAAGCACCTGTATTTATTGGTCAGGCTCAGGCAATGAACTAATACAATATATGGCAACCGAAGGAAATAATCTATCGGAATACGATAAATCTTCAATCCCAAACGCGAAAGAATTTCGGTTTGGGATTGTTGTTTCAGAATGGAATGATAAAGTAACTGAAAGTTTATTTCAGGGCGCTTTTGAAACCCTGAAAGAGCATGGCGTACTAGAGAAAAAAATAGTACGCTGGAATGTACCGGGAAGTTTTGAATTAACTTACGGCTGTAAGAAAATGCAGGAAACTTATGATATGCTGGATGGTATTATCGCTATAGGTAGTGTAATCCAGGGCGAGACAAAACATTTCGATTTTGTTTGTCAGGGAGTCTCTAATGGGATCACCCAGTTAAATGTAAATGGCGATACCCCGGTAATCTTTTGCGTACTTACAGACAATAACATGCAACAGGCTTTAGACCGTTCTGGCGGTAAGCACGGAAACAAAGGGACTGAAGCTGCGGTTGCAGCTATCAAAATGGCACAATTAAGAAAAGAAGCCAGATTTTAATAATCTTAGGTAGTACATATCATGATCTAAATGCCGCTTTTTTAAAGCGGCATTATTATTGCTTTTTTATATTTTATAAAAGAGCTCTTCTATTTTAGAAAGCTTTTAAGTAAATTTGATGTACCACGTTTTAAAGCAATAATTTTGAGAGTCAATTTTTTAAAAACCAAGAAAAACGCCCGTTATAATTATACTCCTCGTTACTACAACGGTAAGGATACGGGTAATATTTACGATTTTGATTCGAAATTTAATAAATATAGGGAAGCTACAAACGCAATAGATTTTGGAGCCCAATGGTCTAGAGATCGTAAGGCGAGCCGAAATCGCGGTAATCGCGAAATCAATCGCCGTGTTATTTATGTAGCCATTGTCCTTATTTTTATTTTTTTGTGGATTATAGATTTTGATTTGTCTATCTTCTCGAATCCTCGTTAAATGAGTGATATAATACAACTTTTACCAGATCACGTTGCGAACCAGATTGCTGCGGGAGAGGTAGTACAGCGCCCAGCTTCTGTTATTAAAGAATTACTGGAGAACGCTATAGATGCTTATGCTCAAAATATTCAGGTTGTAATAAAAGATGCCGGTAAAACATTAATACAGGTGGTAGATGATGGTGCCGGGATGAGCCTTACCGATGCACGTATGTGTTTTGAGCGGCATGCGACTTCAAAAATCAGATCTGCTGAGGATCTTTTCAGTTTAAATACAAAAGGTTTTAGAGGGGAAGCTTTGGCTTCTATTGCGGCAATTGCCCATGTCGAATTAAAAACCAAACCACAGGATGAAGAAGTAGGGACCTGTATTAAAATAGAAGGTAGCAAAGTAACTTCACAGGAACCGTGTGTAACACCAAAAGGCACTTCCCTTTGTGTAAAGAACCTTTTTTATAATATTCCTGCACGAAGAAATTTTTTAAAATCTGATGCGGTAGAATTACGTCATATTATCGATGAATTTCAGCGTGTGGCTATGGCGCATCCATCCATTGCCTTTTCGCTTTTTCATAATGGGGGAGAACTTTTTCAGTTACCTTCGACAAATCACCGACAACGAATTACAAATATTTTTGGAGCGAAAACCAACGAAAAGCTGGTTCCTGTAAATGAAGATACCGAGATTGTAAAAATTTCGGGTTTTGTGGGGAAACCAGAATTTGCGAAACGTAGCCGGGGCGAGCAATTCTTTTTTGTGAATAATCGATTCATTAAAAGTCCGTATTTAAATCACGCGGTTTCCGCAGCTTTTGAAGGTTTACTAAAAGAAAAGACCTATCCCAGTTATTTTCTTTATCTGGATGTAAATCCTAAGAGTATTGATATTAATATTCATCCTACAAAAACGGAGATTAAGTTCGACGACGAGCATGCGCTTTATGCCATGCTAAGAAGTGCGATTAAGCATAGTTTGGGACAGTTTAGTGTAGCTCCCGTTTTGGATTTTGATCGAGATTCGAATCTGGATACCCCTTATGAATATAAAAATAAGCAGGCAGAAGTGCCTAAAATCGAAGTAGATCGTAGTTTTAATCCTTTTGAAAGCGAGTTAAATACAACTTCAATTCGGTCAGGGAAAAGTCATAATTTCAGAAAAGAAAATACACAATCCTGGGAAAGTTTATATGCGGGACTGAATACCGCTCCTGAAGCCGATCAACATCAATTTAGGCAGGTAGAATTTGAAAGCGAAGAAGTAACCGGAAAGCTTTTTGATGATGATCATTCAGGGTCTGAAGCAGGTACTTTTCAGCTTCAAAAAAAATATATTGTCTCTACATTGAAAAGCGGAATTTTGGTGATCGATCAAAATCGGGCACATACCAGAATTTTGTACGAAGAGCTTTTAAAAAATATTACCATCGCCGCAGCGGTGAGCCAGCAACTTCTTTTTCCTTTACAATTGCAGTTTAACACACATGAAATCGAAATGCTTAAAGAAATTAAGGAATCTTTAGAACAAACTGGTTTTATTTTTTCTAATATTGAGGTCGAAAATGTAGAGATTACAGGGATACCAACGTTAATTAGCGAAAGCGAAGTTAGTATTTTGCTAGAGCAGCTGCTATCTGATTTTGAAAATGAAGTTCCCGATAATGGATTTTCACAAACCGATTTGCTGGCCAAATCCCTGGCAAAAGGAATGGCTGTGAAATCTGGAACTTTATTAAATAGTACAGAGCAGCAACATATTGTAAATCGATTGTTCGCCTGCAAGGAACCCGATGTAAGTCCGTTTAATAAATCGGTATTCGTAACCTTAACAGTGGATGAATTAGATAAAAAGTTTACCTAAATGGGAAGAATTTCGGAGTCTGTAAAAGTTATTTTAATAGCAAATATTTTATTTTTTATTGGTAGCCAGGTGATAGGTGTAAAAGCTTACGAGCTTTTTGCCTTATGGTTTCCAGAGAATCAAAACTTTCATTTTTGGCAGGTGATTACCCACATGTTTATGCATGGCGGGATTTCTCATATTTTCTTTAATATGTTTGCGCTATATATCTTCGGAAGTTTTTTAGAGCAAAGTATTGGTCAGAATCGCTTTTTATTCCTGTACTTTTCAGCCGGGTTAGGAGCAGCAGGACTACAGATATTGTTTTCTTATCTCGACTTTAATTCGGCTTACAATGCTTTGATCGAAAATGGCGCTACTGTTTCCCAAATCAATGATTTGCTAAGCCAGTTTGACGGGCAGTCTTATGGGATGATGTATAATGGCGGTAATACGTTGGTGAACGATTTGGCCAGTTCCTTTATGGTGCCAATGGTTGGAGCATCAGGAGCGATTTTTGGAGTAATGGCTGCTTTTGCAGTGATTTATCCAAATTTGCCATTATACATTATGTTTATTCCTATACCCATAAAAGCAAAGTATTTAATTGGTGGATATTTTCTTTTAAATGTGTATTCCGCGGTAACCGGGAATACTCTGTTAGGACCTTCAAACACGGCCTACTGGGCGCATATTGGGGGAGCAGTTATTGGCTTTATTACCATGTGGTACTGGAAGAAAAATCAGTTTAACCAAAATAGGTGGAACTAGATGAGGACCTCAGATAAGATACGATATAAAATAAATACAGCCACGGTTACAGAGAAACTTATCGCTGTAAATGTGATTGTATTCTTATTTTTCGGTATTCTTAATACGATATTTTCGCTTTTTAAAATAGGCGGCTTTGCCAATTTTTATGACTGGTTTGTATTGCCATCAGACCCTGCCGAATTTATCCTGAAACCCTGGACGATTATCTCGTATTCTTTTCTGCATGGCGGAATTTTACATTTACTAGGGAACATGCTGATTTTATACTTTTCGGGAATATATTTTTTGAATTTCTTTTCACCAAAACGCCTATTAAATTATTACTTTTTGGGAGTGATTATAGGAGGCTTGGTTTTTATGCTGAGTTATAATCTATTTCCGGCCTTTGCTGGTGGTAAATCTTATCTTGTTGGAGCTTCAGCGGGAGTGATGGCGGTATTAATAGGAGTAGCTACCCAGGCGCCTAATATGTACGTTCGATTACTGATTTTGGGGAATTTAAAATTTTGGTGGATCGCTGCTGCTTTGGTGGCAATAGATGTCATTCAGATTCCTATGGGTAATGCCGGTGGTCATTTAGCACATCTTGGTGGGGCAGGTTTGGGATATCTATACACTACGCAATTGCATAAGGGAAATGATATTGGTGCCTGGTGGGAAAATTTGATGGATGGCATAGCAAATCTATTTAAAAAGAGAGAGAAAAAGGCCAATATGAAAACGGTACATAGAACTTCTAAAAAAAGATCTTCGGCGGCTTCCTCTTCATCTTCCAGAACTTCTTCGAGTATGTCTAAATCTGAAAAACAACAAAAAATTGATTCAATTTTAGACAAAATAAGTAAGAGTGGTTATGAAAGTTTAACGAAAGCAGAAAAAGATTTTCTTTTTCAGGCCGGCAAAGACGATTAAATGAAAAAACTATCCTGGTTTGATAAACTCATTTTCTTTTTTAATTCAGTATTAGCGATAGGCTTAATTGTAGCTTATTTTTTACCATATATCCCACCCAAAAGTTATCCTTTAATTTCAGTATTAACCTTAGGGGTTCCTATTTTAATTATCGCTAATCTTGTTTTCTTTTTATACTGGTTATTGCGAATGAAGCGACAAATGGTTTTGTCGTTGTTAATTATAATTGTAGGATTTGGATTTGCTTCTAAGTTTTATAGATGGCCATTTACAAGCGAAGAGCCTGCCGGAGAATATTCTATAATGAATTATAATGTTAGAATGTTCAATAAATCGAATTGGACAGAAGAAGAGGATATCCCTGAAAAAATTAACGATGTAATCGATGAAGCAGATCCGGATATTCTAACCATAGAGGAATATTACAAAAATGAATATCTGGAAAAAAAATATCCCTATAAATTTATCAAATATCGTTCTGATAAATCTTCGTTTGGACAGGCCATATTTTCTAAGTTTCCATTGCTTGCCAAGCGATCTTTAGATTTTAGTCTGGACAATTTTACAGGAGAAAATAATAATGCCATATTTACAGATGTTATTATAAAAAAAGACACGATACGGCTTTATAATATACATTTTCAGAGCTTAAAAGTTACCGAAGATATTCAGGAAGTCGATAATTTCAAAAATAAGCAGGAATCTAAAAAAGTCGTAAAAAATATATCGAGTGGTTTTGTTAGACAGCAAAACCAGTCAGAAAAAGTACAACGTTCAATAAATGCGTCGGAATATCCCGTCATTGTAAGTGGAGACTTTAATAATACTGCTTTTTCGTATACCTATAATCAGGTTACAAATGATAGGTTGCAGGATGCTTTTGTGAAGAAAGGGTCGGGGTTTAGTAGTACTTACAACTTAAATTATTTTCCGCTAAGAATTGATTTTCATCTGTTAGATACTGTTTTTGAGATAAATTCGTATGAGAGGATTAAAGTACCTTATTCCGATCATTATCCGATCCTAACTACCTTTTCAATTAAAAATTAAAATCGGGAAGTTTTTGGTTTTCCAGGAATTCTAAGCTTTGCGGCCCTAAATTAAAAATTAGATCCAGAATACTAAGGTTATTGATAAATCCGTGTTTTGGTTCAAATACCTGCTGATAAGGAGTTGCTGAAAAATTAAAATCCTTTTTGGCTGAAATAAGATGTCGGCCATTATCCATTTCTTTAGGATTTCTAAAATACTCTTCAGATTGTTTAATTTCAGGCTCAATTCCCAGCGCATCAAAAACAAATGCCTGGCATTGATAATTAAAATCCATTAAATGAGCGAATTGCTGTTTATATAAGTGGACAATATCATCTTCATAAAACTCAAAGAATGGAGAGGTTTGATAGGAAGCTTTTAAAGCTCGCCAATGCTGTTTCTGCCATTCAAATGAGTTATCGATCAAAACTTCTTTATAAAGCTGATGCCCGTCAGATTCCTTTCCCGTAAGCGATGATTTATGCTTAACGGGAATGTTTAATAATAACTTCCCATTGGCATCGTAGATATACATCCGGTTACGATAAGTTTGTTTCTGGTAGCTATCAAAGTTTTCAAAAACTATTTTCTCGTATTGCGCAATCACAGCGTATTGTGAAACTGGGCCAAAATAGGCCGGATGTAATAAAACAGTATTCATTTTTTAGGAATCTGATTTTTTACGTTTTCTGAAATAATTAAAACCGAAGAAAATCACAAGTAAAATTAAGAAATAGGGTAGGTAAGATACTGGTTTACCTTCACCTTTTACTGTTGTAAACATTCTATCCCATCTAATGCTATTAAAGAAACCAGAGGCATATTTATCTTTACTAAACCAGATAAACACTGGTTTTCCTACAACATGATTATACGGTACGTATCCCCAGCTACGGCTATCTTCACTGTTATGACGGTTATCACCCATCATCCAGTAATAATTTTGTTTAAAAGTATAAGAATCAAATGGCTTACCGTTTAAGAGTACCTGGGTGCCATTAAGACTAATTTCATTGTTAATTCCCATTTCGCTACCTTCATAAACTTCAATGATTCGGCGGTAATAGGGCAAAGATTCCGGAGTGATTTTTACCGTTTTTCCTTCTTCAGGAATGTAAATTGGGCCAAAATAATCGAGGTTATATCGCTTTTTCTTATCGTTAGGGAATAAACTGGCTGTTTTCTGATCTTCAGGATAAACACGTCTTTCCAGTGTTTTGATGTAAGGATTATTTTTCAATCTTTCTTCCGCCTCTTCTGGAAGAGCAGAAATTATAAATTCATTGGTTGCTTTATTGTAGTAGAAGCCATCAGTAATATCGTACATTTGATACATGTACTGCGGAGTAAGCTCCTGCCCATTGGTAGTTCCCTGATATGAATATTGTGGTTTCGCTCTTTCAGATAATTGAAGAGGTTTCCCGTTAATATGGATTTTACCGGCTATAATTTCTAAAGAATCTCCAGGTGTGGCTACACAACGCTTAACATAGTTCGATTTTTTGTCGATTGGCTTATGATAATATTTTCCATCGCCATATTGGTGGAAAGCATTTACCGTATCTACAGGCCAGTTAAAAACTACGATATCATTTTTCTTAACTTTTTCGAACCCTGGTAACCTAAAATAGGGAATTTGTGGCTCTGAAGCATACGATTTAATACCAATTCCCGGAATAGTATCATGAACCATAGGAAAAGCTATGGGCGTTTGCGGAATCCTTGCACCATAGTGGAATTTACTTACAAAAAGATAATCACCAACCAAAAGGGTTTTCTCTAAAGAAGAAGTAGGGATGGTAAAAGGTTGCATAAAGTAGCCGTGAACAATAGTAGCTGCCACCACCGCAAATAAAATAGAACTTACCCATTCACCAGCGGTTGTTTTTGGTTTTATGCTTCGATCTTTTATATGCTTTACATCCTGGGTGTAATTAACGTAATAGATGTAAAAGCCAAGGGTTAGTATCCCTAACCAGGTATCTGCCGTACTGTTTTTTCCAAAGCTCCTTAAGGTTTCTACCCAGATTACCGGGAACATGATAAGATTTACAATCGGAATAAAAAGCAAAATTACCCACCACCACGGACGATTAATGATTTTCATCAAAATTACCGCATTGTAGATTGGTATTAAAGCTTCCCAGGCTTTTCTACCTGCTTTTTGATATAATTTCCAGGTTCCTGCAAAGTGAATCACTTGCACAACCAGAAAGAAAATAAACCACTCTGTAAATGTCATATCTTATTATTTCCCTGTTAGTATGCCTAAAAGGCTATTCGTTACTCGATAATCAAGATTAAATGCTCCGAGCTTGGACTCGAAATAAAAATAATTTCTAAAAAATGCCTCATGGGATTAGCCCGAGGTAGTTTACTTATAATTTATTCTGAAAGTAAAAACAGAATTTTTTGATCTCTTAAGCTGAAATTCGATAAAATAAAAGGCTTTTTTATTCCAATAAACTAGAAAGTACATCTTTCATGGTATGTACACCCGTTTTTCCATTTATCCATTCGGCTGCCACTACGGCTCCTTTGGCAAAACCTTCACGAGAATGGGCGGTGTGCATAATTTCGATATCGTCGATCCTGGAGGTGTAACTTACCGTATGCGTTCCCGGTACATCTTCTATTCGTTTTGCGAAAATCGGAATTTCATTATTATTAGCAGTCTCCAGATGCCATCCTTTTTTTCTTTCGTTAACTTCGATAATTTGTTCTGCCAGGCTTATGGCCGTGCCACTGGGAGCATCTAATTTTTTAGTATGGTGTATTTCTTCAATTTCTACGCCGTATTCCTCTAAGTTTTTCATCATTCCGGCTAATTTTTTATTCAGCTCAAAGAATATATTAACGCCCAGAGAAAAATTACTGGCATAAATAAAAGCGGCTTTATGGTCATTACATATTTTAACTGCTTCGTCATATTTTTCTAGCCACCCAGTGGTACCAGAAATAACAGGAATGCCTGCTTTAAAGCAAGTGATAATATTTTTAAAAGCGGCGTCTGGAATACTAAAATCGATGGCCACATCAATTCCTATTTCTTCTAAACTATAACTTTCTATATTTTCATCTATTTTTAATACAACTTCATGACCACGTTCTAAAGCAATACTTTCTATTGCTTTTCCCATTCTTCCGTATCCTAATAGTGCTATTTTCATGTCTAAAATTTAAAATTCAGGGAAAACCCGTAGTTAGACCTTCCTGTGAATTTATCGAGATTATAATTCGGTTTTAAACTTAAGTCGTCGCTTACGTTAAATTGTTGCAGGTGTGCATCTACGTTGGCATCAATAATATTTAGGGCATAAAATCCTATAGCTACTAATATTGAAATTTCTTTATTACGTTGATAAAGTTCCTGAGCGTTACGCAATCCCTCGTCAGATATTTTTCCGGCAAACTCATCCTCTTTTCCCGCTAATCGCTGTTTATAAGCACTGCGATAGCGATCGTATTGTTTGTCGTTATCAATATAAAAATAAACAGGAATCCCTATTCCCGCATATACTAGAGGTACTTTCCAAATTCGGCCATTATAAATTTGACCTAAACCTGGTAGGATAGCCGAATAAAATGCAGCTTTGGCAGGTGCCAAAGCATTATAGGGCTTATAATCCTTCTCTTGTTTTGATGCTTTTGTCCCTTCTGGATTTGTAACTATCGTTGGTGTTTCTACGGAAAGCGAATCTTCCTGAGCGATAAGCTGAAATGTTAGTAGAAGTAGGAACAATAGCGGAAGTAGCTGCTTACTCTTCACCCTGAATTAATTTTTTAATTCTATTAAATTCCTCTTCAGAAGAAAAAGGAATAGTTAGTTTCCCTTTTCCGTTTTTCTGAACTTTTACATCAACCTTGGTACCCAGATAATCTGTAAATTCTTTAATGCTTTTTTTGTAGGTTACCGGTATTGCAATTTTTGAAGCCGTTTTTGGTTCAGGTCCGTTTTTGGCTTCTTTTACCAGTTTTTCGGTATCCCTTACCGATAATGAGTTTTTTAAGATCTTTTCATAGATCTCCAGTTGCTTTTGTGGATCGTCAACATTAATCAAAGCTCTACCATGGCCCATTCCCAGAAAACCATCGCGCATTCCGGTCTGGATAATTGGGTCTAGTTTTAAAAGGCGCAAATAGTTAGCAATGGTAGAACGGTTTTTCCCTACACGTTCACTAAGCTGTTCCTGGGTAAGGCTAATCTCGTCGATTAGTCTTTGGTAAGAAAGAGCAATTTCTATGGGATCAAGGTCTTGGCGCTGAATATTTTCAACCAACGCCATTTCCAGACTTTCCTGATCGTTGGCAATTCGTATATAAGCCGGGATGGTTTCTAAACCAATTAATTTTGAAGCTCTATAACGGCGCTCTCCAGAAACCAGCTGGTATTTATTGAAATCTAACTTTCTAACGGTAATGGGCTGAATTACCCCAAGTTCTTTTATCGAACTACCTAGTTCACGTAAGGCATCTTCATTAAAACTGGTTCTTGGCTGAAATGGATTTACCTCGATTGAAGATAATTCCAACTCAACAATATGCCCCACCAACTTATCTGCATTTTTATCTTCGGCTGAATTTATATCGTTTTGAGGATCTTTCAATAGCGCAGAAAGACCTCTACCAAGTGCCTGTTTTTTTGTAGCCTTCGCCATCCTCTAACTGTTTTTCTTAATAATTTCGTGCGCCAAACTTAAGTAATTTGTAGCCCCTTTACTAGACGCATCGTAATTAATTATGCTTTCACCGTAACTTGGCGCTTCACTTAAACGCACATTTCGCTGAATGATTGTTTCAAAAACCATTTCATCAAAATGTTTTTGAACTTCTTCAACAACCTGATTGGAAAGTCGAAGACGGCTATCGTACATGGTAAGCAGTAAACCTTCGATATCAAGTTTGTTATTGTGTATTTTTTGAACACTTTTTATGGTATTCAGTAATTTACCTAAACCTTCTAAAGCAAAATATTCGCACTGGATAGGGATAATTACAGAATCTGAAGCCGTTAAAGCATTTAAAGTTAATAATCCCAGGGAAGGAGCACAGTCTATTAAAATATAGTCGTATTGATCTTTAAGCGGAGTGATTACTTTTTTAAGCATCGACTCACGATTTTCCTGATCAACCAGTTCAATTTCAATAGCTACCAAATCGATATGGGCAGGGATTAAATCCAGATTTGGCGAACTGGTTTCCATAATCGCTTTTTCTGGAGTAATTGAATGCTCCAACAGCTGATAGGTTCCCAATTCTATTTCTTCAACATCAATTCCTAATCCTGAAGTGGCGTTTGCCTGGGGATCGGCATCAATAAGAAGTACCTTTTTTTCTAAAACACCAAGGGAAGCAGCAAGATTTACTGAGGTTGTCGTTTTTCCTACTCCACCTTTCTGATTGGCAATAGCGATGATTTTACCCATTAATTTGTATCAATTTTTGAAGGTAAAAATACAATTTATTATAGGTTTATAAAATCATTTTCTTAACAGTTTTTTCAAAAACTTTAACAATCGCAAAAGTTTTAACCTCTTTTCTTCGCTTTAATCATTGCTTCCAGCTGATCCCATAATTCTTCGGGGATCGCTTCCAGCAGATTAAACTGCCCGGCACCCTTAAGCCATTCTCCGCCATCGATGGTGATAACTTCACCGTTTACATAAGCGGAAAAGTCAGACACCAGATAAGCAGCAAGGTTCGCTAGTTCCTGATGATCCCCCACACGTTTTAAGGGTACTTTTTTGGAAAGATCGAATTTATCTTTTAAATCTCCGGGTAATAATCGATCCCAGGCTCCTTTGGTAGGAAATGGTCCTGGTGCAATGGCGTTACATCTAATGCCGTATTTAGCCCATTCTACTGCCAGAGAGCGCGTCATTGCCAATACTCCTGCTTTCGCGGTAGCACTGGGTACCACGTAAGCCGAACCCGTCCAGGCATAGGTGGTTACGATATTTAGAATAGATTTATTTTCAGTTTTCTTATCGATCCAATGTTTTCCAAAGGCTAGCGTGCAGTTTTTACTTCCTTTAAGTACAATATCAATAATGGTATCAAAGGCATTTGCTGAAAGACGTTCGGTAGGAGATATAAAATTTCCTGCGGCATTATTCAACAATACGTCTACTTCTCCAAACTCATCTAATACCAATTGAAGCATTTGTTCTACTTCATCATAGTTTCGAACATCACATTGCACAGGTAAACATTTCCCACCGGTTTCCTGCTCTAGTTCTGATGCTGTATTCTGAAGTTTTTCCAGATTTCTGGAAGAAATAGCTACGTTAGCTCCTAATTCTAAGAAATATTTGGTCATTGATTTGCCAAGACCGCTGCCTCCACCGGTGACAACAATTGTTTTACCCGCTAAAGCATCGTCACGTAGCATTTTTTTTGTGTACTCCATTATTCAGAATTTGTAAGTTCAGCAATGAATTTACTTATATTTTTTCAGAATTTGTGGTAAATAATACTGAAAATTATGTATTTGGGAATCGGTGCTCAGTGTTTATTCATCAATTAAAATCTCTAATAATTGTATGGCAGCATCGCTAATCTTGGTTCCGGGACCAAAAACTGCTACGGCACCGGCATCAAATAAATACTGGTAATCCTGCGATGGGATCACCCCACCAACAATCACCATAATATCTTCACGACCTAATTTTTTAAGTTCTTCTAAAACCTGTGGCACCAAAGTTTTATGCCCTGCTGCGAGTGAGGAAACGCCAAGAATATGAACATCGTTTTCTACCGCTTGTTTTGCCGCTTCTTTTGGAGTTTGGAAAAGCGGACCAATATCTACATCGAAACCTACATCGGCATAGGCTGTTGCTACTACTTTTGCACCACGATCATGCCCATCCTGTCCCATTTTTGCGATCATGATTCTGGGGCGTCGACCATCCTGCTCTGCAAATTTATCGGCAAGTTCTCTGGCTTTTTTAAAAGTTTCGTTGTCTTTCATTTCTTTAGAATACACACCGCTAAACGATTGGATTTTTGCTTTATATCGGCCAAAAACTTCTGCTAAGGCATCGCTTATTTCCCCTAAAGTAGCTCTTTTTCGGGCAGCTTCAACTGCTAATGCTAATAAGTTTCCTTTGCCAGATTTTGCCGATTTAGTAAGATTTGCAAGTGTTTTATCAACTTCAGCCTGATTTCTTTCAGCCTTAATTTTTTCTAAGCGCTTTATTTGTTGTTTGCGCACCGTTTGGTTATCTATTTCCAGGGTGACCAGTTCGTCTTCTTTTGGTAAACGGTATTTATTGGTACCCACGATGATATCGGTTTCATTGTCAATTCGGGCTTGTTTTCTGGCAGCGGCTTCTTCGATACGCATTTTTGGAATTCCGGCTTCAATCGCTTTGGTCATTCCGCCCAGCTCTTCTACTTCTTCAATTAATTTCCAGGCTTTTTCAGCAATAGCATTCGTTAAGCTTTCTACATAATAACTGCCCGCCCAGGGATCTACTGTTTTAGTAATCGATGTTTCCTGCTGAAGGTGCAACTGTGTATTCCTCGCGATCCTTGCTGAAAAGTCTGTAGGCAAAGCAATTGCTTCATCTAAAGCATTGGTATGTAAACTTTGCGTGCCTCCAAAGGCTGCCGCGGCCGCTTCTATGGAAGTCCTCGCAACATTATTAAAAGGATCCTGTTCGGTTAAACTCCATCCGCTGGTTTGCGAATGTGTTCTAAGCGATAAACTTTTTGGGTTTTTAGGATGAAACTGTTTTACCAGTTTTGCCCAAAGCATTCTGCCCGCCCGCATTTTAGCGATTTCCATAAAATGGTTCATCCCTATTGCCCAAAAGAAAGAAAGTCGGGGTGCAAAACTATCAATATCCATCCCCGCTTCCAGGCCTTTTCGAATATATTCCAGTCCGTCGGCCAACGTGTATGCCAGTTCAATATCGCTGGTAGCACCGGCTTCCTGCATGTGATAGCCTGAAATACTGATACTGTTGAATTTTGGCATATTTTGCGAGGTATATTCAAAAATATCGGCAATTATTTTCATCGAAGGAGTAGGAGGGTAGATATAGGTATTCCGCACCATAAACTCCTTTAAAATATCATTCTGAATTGTTCCTGAAAGCTGCGCGGGTTTTACGCCCTGTTCTTCTGCAGCAACGATATAAAATGCTAAAATTGGTAACACGGCACCGTTCATGGTCATGGAAACCGACATTTTATCGAGCGGAATCTGATCGAAAAGAATCTTCATATCCTCAACCGAATCGATGGCTACTCCTGCTTTTCCTACATCGCCAACCACACGTTCGTGATCGCTATCGTAACCGCGGTGTGTCGCCAGGTCGAATGCTACGGAGAGTCCTTTTTGTCCGGCTGCTAAATTTCTACGATAAAAGGCATTACTTTCTTCAGCGGTTGAAAATCCCGCATATTGCCTAATCGTCCAGGGGCGTTGTACATACATGGTGCTGTAAGGGCCACGTAAAAATGGTGGCGTTCCGGCAACAAAATTCAGGTGCTCAAAATGCTTAATATCTTCTTTTGCGTAGGAAGATTTAATGTTGATTTCTTCCGGAGTGTTATAGGTCGAAATTCTTGATATTGAACTGATGTTTTTATCGATTAACCGTAAATTTTTAAGGTCTTTTCTTCCCATAATTATGCGTTTACAGTTTTTTCGGTTTCCAATCGTTGCGCTTCCAGTTTTTCACTCAATCGCCGTTCTAAAATCGGTTCGATTAAGGTTTTTCGGGGATTCTTTTTTAAAAACGGATAGAGCTGAATCTCCTGCTGCATTTTATCGGCTTTGTTTTGATATTTGTTGGTACCGATCAAAATCAGTTCTCCATTATCAAATTTTGCCTGTTCTTTTTCAGCCGATTCTCTTATTTTCTTCTGAATAACGCTGTCCTTCAGTTGTTTTAAAAATCCGCCTCCATTTTCAATATCTTTAAAAATAACCAAGGCTTTTTCAGCAAATTGTTCGGTTAGATTTTCGATATAATAGGTGCCTTCCGCAGCATTTTTCACTTTATTAAGATGTGCTTCGTGCTTCATAATTAAAAGCTGATTGCGGGCAATTCTATTTCCAAATTCATTATTTTTATGATATACCGCATCGTAAGGCATATTAAAAATAGCATCTGCACCGCCCAAAATTGCACTCATACTTTCGGTCGTAGTGCGTAGAAGGTTTACATTGTAATCGTATATCGTTTTGTTACGTTTTGACGGCTGGGCAAGAATAAAAATTTCTTTATGAAAGCCGTAGCTTTCTGCCAAGCTTGCAAAAAGCCATCTTAAAGCTCTTATTTTAGCATTTTCGAAGAAGTAATTTGGGCCAACCGCTACCAGAAACTGAAGTTTAAGGTTTTTCTTTTTTGCTTCGGAAAGAAAATTGACTTTGTTTATATGATTTAGATATTCATTGGCATGTGCCAGGGCATACGCTAACTGCTGCGGAATAGTAGCACCTGCGTTTTGATAGTGCATAGTGTCTACTGAAATAACCGACTCGAAATTGGATGAATTTTGAAGAATTTTATCTAAAATTTTATGATCCTCTTCCAAATTAAAAAACCAGTTTCCTGAAGCGGCCAGATTCCCAATAATATCGATATGAAGATATACTTTTGCCTTTTTATCCTGAAAAAAATTACGCAAACCTTTTAGGAAATCTTCAGAAAAAAAAGTGAATTTAAGGTAAATAGGAACAGATTGAAAATCGAAATTTTTAAATAGCTTTTCAAGATCGGTTTCTTCCGAAGAAATGATAAACCATATACTTTCAGCTCCTTTTTCGACTAATTTTAAAGCGCGATAATTACTTTTTTCTTCAGAAACTACATAAATCTGGTCGCAAATTGACCAATCTTTAGTGGAATCTATCTGTAAACTTTCAATTTGATCATCCTGATGGTAAAATGGCCTGATATCTACGCCATCTAAAGTATGCGTTATCAGATTTTGATAGTCTGAACCGTCTAGTTCAAACTGAATTTTCTGTTTCCATTGTTTTGCAGAAACTTCATCAAAATCCTGAAATAATGATTGCTTCATAATAGGTGTGGTTTAAAGAAAACAAGTGGAAAATGCCCAATATTAATCTACCGTATCGTATTCGATAATATAGATCTCTTCGTTAGGGCGTTTCATATAATATTTTTGGCGAGCAAATTTTTCTAATTCTATAGAGTCGCCCAGAGTACCAATAATAGCTTTATCCCTAGATATTTCTTTTTGGTAATATTCCTTGTTTTCTTTTAGCTCGTTAATTTCCTGATTTAGTTCGTGGTGAATAAACCAGGAATTACTGTCTAAAAAGAACATCCAAACCGCAAATATAAGTCCCAGCAATACATATTTATTGCTAAGAATTTTAAACCATGTTTTACTGCGAAGTTCTTTTAGTTTCATTGGTTTAAATATACAAAATTAGGACAAGCGATCTTTGATAATTGTCTGAACGATATCAACAGCTACTGTATTATAGCGATTGGTAGGAATAATAATATCGGCAAATTCTTTGGTTGGTTCTATAAACTGGTTGTGCATGGGCTTTAGTGTGGTCTGGTAACGCCAAAGCACTTCTTCTAAATCACGGCCACGATCTGCGATATCTCTTTTAAGACGTCGTATTAATCGCTCGTCACTATCGGCATGGACATAAATTTTGATATCGAACATATCGCGAATATCGGGATGGGCAAGAATAAGAATCCCTTCTACGATCACCACTTTACGGGGATGGACTTCTATAAACTCTCCAGTCCTGTTATGTTCTTTGAATGAATATACCGGCTGCATTACATTTTTGCCGGCTTTTAGATCTTTTAGGTGAGAGACCAACAACTCGAAATCTATTGATTTTGGATGGTCGAAGTTTATTTTTTTGCGTTCTTCGAAGCTAAGATGACTGGTATCCATATAATAGGAATCCTGAGATATTACATCTACTTCTTCGTTTTTTAACTCGTCGATAATCTGATTTACAACGGTAGTCTTTCCACTACCGGTTCCTCCGGCAATTCCAATTATAAGCATCTGAAAAAATTTGGGGCAAATTTAATTATTTGCCCCAAAAAATAAATGTTATTCAGATTTTTCTACTGCGGCAACTTCTTCTGCGGTTACCATATCATCAATTTTATTGCTCCAGGTGTTCATGGCGTAGTTAAGCGCATCTGCAACTTCCTGATCGTTTAATCCCATAGGGGTCATTACGTTATCGTATTCTTTACCATTTACGGTAATAGGTCCCTGCAAGCCGTATTTTACGCCACGAATACTCTCGGTACGTTTTTCCTTTAGCCAGTTAGAACCATCTAAGGGAGGATAAGTTCCCGGGATTCCTTTTCCTGTTGGAAGGTGACAGGTAACACACAGCTGAGAGTATATTTTTTTTCCTCTGGCGATACTTTCATCTAAAGGTGTTTTTTGTGCTGAACTGTTATCTGCAGGGATAGTGTATGTTTCTTCTTCCTCGGCGGGTTCCTGTTTTTTGTCTGATTTGCAGGCCATCGCTCCCAAAATCACAGCAATACTTAATAACTTTTTCATTTTTGATAGTTTGTGTTTAATCTAATTTATTCTGTTTTTTTAACTAATTTCAATACGCCTTTTCCTTCTACGCCAAGATAGATATTTCCGTCGGGTCCTTCAACAACTTCTCGTACTCTTCCTACTTTTTCGACTAATTTTTCTCTTTTGTTAATTTTCTTTCCGTCCAAAACCAAATGTTCGAGATATTGAAATTTAAGGGAGCCGGCCAATAAATTTCCTTTTAAGTCGGGATATTTTTCTGAAGTTATATAAGCAAATCCGCTTGGTGCTATTGAAGGTAACCAGTAAAAAATAGGATTTTCGAACTCTGTTCTGCTACGTTCTTCGGTGATAGGAGTGCCGTCATAATTTTCGCCATAGGTTACTATTGGCCATCCATAATTTGCTCCGGCTTTCACTACGTTTATTTCATCCCCTCCTTGTGGGCCATGTTCATGTACCCAGATTTCACCGGTTTCAGGATTTAAGATCATCCCTTGCGGATTACGATGCCCATAGGAATAAATAGCTTCTTTGGCGTTTTCTTTTCCCACAAACGGATTGTCCTGCGGAATACTACCATCATCATTTAAGCGATATACTTTGCCGTTATCTCTTGTGATATCTTGTGGATTTTCGTCACGGGCACCGCGTTCTCCGGCTGAAAAATATAGGTAGCCATCTTTATCGAAAGCGATTCTGGATCCAAAATGTTGTCCTTTGGTGGTATTTGGAGCCGCTTTATAAAGCACTTCTATATTGGCAAGTTGGTTGCCATTAATTTTTGCTCTGGCTATCGCGGTATTCCCACCTTCGCCTTTGCCTTTAGGAGAAGCGTATGTAAAATAAATCCATCCGTTGTTTTTATAATCTGGGTGGACCGCGATATCCAATAATCCGCCCTGACCGCGAACATACACTTCAGGTACATTAGAGAGTTTTTGCTTTTTGCCATCCTTAAAATGATAAATATCACCGGATTTATCGGTAATCAGCATGCTTTGGTCTGGTAAGAAATCGATTCCCCATGGGATGGCAATTCCTTCTACAACAACTTCAGTGGTGTAAGCATCATTGGTTTCTGCCGGAATAGGATCTGGTACTTCCTGGCTGATAATCTCGGGTTGAGGATTCGTGTCCTGAGAAGTGGCGGTATCCTGCTCTTTAGCATTTTGACCGCAGGAAATAAGCATAAGAGCAATTCCCAGATTAGTTAATATTTTTTTCATAGTTAGGTGTTATGAGAATGGTTGTAATTTAATGGATTAAAAGCGATTTATCGAACTAATATATAAAAAATCTAAACTTTCCATTGTGGTGCTAAAAGAATTATTATATTTGCAGCCGCAATCGCAGATAATGATTGTGAAACGGGGTGTAGCGTAGCCCGGTCATCGCGCCTGCTTTGGGAGCAGGAGGTCGCAGGTTCGAATCCTGCCACCCCGACCAAGACCATATTAAAATGGCATAAAAAACCTTGTTAATCTATTGATTTTCAAGGTTTTTCTGTTTTTAGGCGGTTTTTCATATCATTTGCAATCATTAAAAATGAGTCCGATTCGGTGACCTATTCGGTGACCTTTTTTTTGGTTATCTTGTTGTTCGTATTGATTTGACTTTCGTTTTCACGCCTTTTGTCTAATTTGAAAACGAAACACTATGAAAAATGCCGTAAGCTTTGGAATTCGTTTTATTCCAAAAACATCAAAAGCCAAAAATGGTACTGCTCCCCTCTATGCTCGAATTACTGTAAACGGAGAACGTATTGAACTCAGCCTTAAGCGAAGGATTACTTTAAGTCTCTGGAATGAGAAACGTAGCCGATTAAAAGGCTATAGTGAAGAAAGCCTGCAAGTTAACAAATCCTTAGATCGTATTTACAATAAAATTTACGAGGCTTTTAGACAACTTCAAGAAGAAAACAAGCTTTTAACTGCCAAAAGTATAAAAGCCCGTTATTTAGGCTTAGATGATTCCTATAAAACCTTAGCCGAACTCCTGACCTATCATAACACGAAGATGACTTCTGTTTTGAAGCCCGGAACAATGAAAAACTACTATACTACTGAAAAGTATGTTTTGGAGTTTCTAGAGAAAAAGATAAATACCAATGATATCTATTTAAAGCAAATTAATTATCGCTTTATCACTGATTTTGAACATTTCCTTCGTAACTATAAACCAAAGACACATCGATCCAAGCCAACAAATAACGGGGTGATGAAGCATTTGGAGCGTTTAAAAAAGCTTACCAATCTTGCCTTAAAAATGGAATGGATCGATAAAGACCCATTTAGCAAATACTCCTTGCATTATAAGAAAAAGGAACGTGACTATTTATTACAGGATGAAATTGATATTTTAGAAAATTTAAACCTTAATAGAATAACCTTATCAAGAACTAGAGATGTTTTCTTGTTTTCCTGCTATTCCGGCTTATCCTATGGTGATGCAAAGTCATTAGAAGCAAAACATATTGTTACAGGAATTGACGGCAACAAATGGATTGTAAAGGAAAGGGAAAAAACAGGTAAACTTTTTAAAGTGCCTATGCTTCCAAAGGTAAAAGCTATTCTAAAAAAGTATGAAAAGGAAGCTAATATAAGTGGTTTGTTGCTTCCGGTATATTCCAATCAGAAAACCAACCAGTATTTAAAAGATTTGGCAAAGCTTGCCAAAATATCTAAGAAGCTTACGTTTCATGTCGCTCGTCATACCTTTGCCACGACCGTTACCTTATCCAAAGGGATTCCTATTGAAACAGTATCTAAACTTCTGGGACATACCAAGCTTTCTACGACTCAAATCTATTCTAGAGTATTGGATCAAAAACTTAGTGATGATATGCGAAAGATCATGTGAAAGAAGTAAATGTAAAACTCAAGATTAACTCACATTTAAGGGTGACACAGATCACAAAAAAACTACTTGATGCCGATTCAGAGAAATTTAGGAGCTGAGTTTATTAAAGTGAAATTGAAAATGTTTTGCATTTTCTTTCGTGCAATTGGTTATCGCTCATTTTGGTGTAGGATTCCATCTCTTTACCTATTTTTTCGTAAAAATTGAAGGATTTGGGATGACTACTACTAATGAGGATTTTAGAATAGTTTTTAGATTGATAATATGGGAAAATAACTGATTTTAGCCAATAACTTCCATACCCCATGCCTTTATCAATGATATGAAAATATTTAAGCAGTAATGTAGATGTAGTTTGTGAATCATGTGGAATTCCTAGCTTTTCAATTTCTCCTCCAACTATGGTTAAAACACCTATGATTCTATCATTATTTTGAATAGTATGTATATCGAACCAAACGCCTTCTATGTTTTTAATATTTTCAATATAATTAACAGCGTGAAAAAGTTCATTATAGTCATCCCAATCATGTTCCAGTTTATAAGACACATAAGTGCTTATTGGCAAGAAGAGTTTACTGTTGAAAGCTTTATGTCGTATAAATTTTAAGTCATTTTTACCTGTTCCAATTATTTCCATGGAATAATAAGATTTAAGGTATAAATATAAGGAGAGTTAAAAAGGTGGCAGGAAATCTAAACCAAAAATTTTGGTAGGATTTATGCCGCTTTATCGTCGAATTTCAGTAAGCATTCACTGAATAATTCATTAAAATCAAAAGAGCCTAAATAGCAATAAAGTTTATGCGACTAATTCTTATAAAGATAAGGAATAATAAATTCCCGGAACTAATAAGAGCTAGATATTCTCTAAAAAATCAAATATTCTTCCTAAGTTAAATTATGCATATTCAATTTAGAAATTCTGCTTTAATGTATTCTTGAATCAATGGTTCTTTATTCTAATTTTCTCCGAGAGAATAGCCTTTCTATTTTCTTGTTTTCTATAACAGTTTTTTCCTGTCTTTCTTCATAATATCGATCTCGAGCCTTTTCTCTTTTGATATATTCTCGATGATTTAATTCATTTTCCTCTATTTGTTTGAATAACTCTTCATCATTATAGTATCTGGGAATTTCCATGTCAACCTCAGAACATAATTCATTAAATAAATTCTTCTTTAAGTTATTGACTTCATCATATACGAAATTATCATAGTCATCCATATCATTAACTTGATCTTTGTAAGATGACATTAAATCTTTTTCTGTTTCCACTACAATTTTGGAAATCAAATCCAGGATTAAATTTTGGCTATTGTCTTCTGAAGAATATTCTTCATAATCATATCCGAAATTTGTAAAAATCAAAGGAAGTTCAATAGCCATATCATAATCATCAACATCCTTTATATATTTTTCAATAATATTGAAAAAATTTTGTCTTATGTACGCAGTAGATTTAGGAGAATCTTGTAAGTTTTCAAGAACGTATTTTAAACTTTTTCTTATCCACCACATTTTATCAAAATCTAATCTCTGAAATAATTCTAATAAACAATCGTCGATGTCAATTGATTTGCAATATTTCACCAAAATTTCTAAATAAAAGCCTTCAAGTCTATATTCCTTATATTTATTGATGCTATCAAACTCTTCGTTGCATATTTTTCCTAAAATAATTTTTTGAATTTCTTCTTCGATATGAAATTGCTTTTTTTCAGGATTGAAAATTTCAAGTTGTTCAATATATATTGATGCGCCAATGGTTGCTTTTTTAAGATTATAATGGTTGTTTAAGAACGTAACTAAGTAGTCAGAAATCGAAGGGTTAATAAAAGAATATACCTTATTATTTTTATCAATATCAGTAATTGTGGATACAATAAAACCATTTAAAAGGTTTCTAACTGAGTCGATAAATTGCTCAGAATTGATTGAAATATTATTTGAGCTCTTTTCAAATACTAACCTTTCACCAAATGCTTTAATCAAAAAATTTTCTTCAACATTCCTTTGAAATGTGAACAACGTCATCAGAAAAAGTCTGTCTTGATATCTGATTTGATTATGAAAAGAATCATTCCATATTTCTTCTGGATGATTTAAGTTAAAAATTATAAATTTTTTATAATCTTCATTCTCAAAGTTTTTTGTCCGATCATAGTCAGTAATAAATTCAATTATTCTAGGTGTATAATTTTTATGCTTGATTATATCATAGTAGAATTCATTATTTATTATAACTGAAAACAGTTTATCACTAATCCTTTGAAAGTATAAATGATTGTATAGTATTTTTGCTTTCTCGTAATTATTGTATTGATTTATTACTATTTCATATTTTCCAGTTTCTATTCTTGATCTTTTAATTTTCTCAGATTTGGCTTTTGCTTGCTCTAATATTACCGTTCTAGTTGAAAGAATGATAAATTTATTGGGAGTATGCTTGATTCTATCGATGAATCTTGATATTTCATTTTCTTTCTGGCTACCACTTAAAATTTCATAATAAACCTCACCTAAAAAATCGTCAAAATAAAATAGCTGCTTTGACTCGTCCGGCGATATAACATCTTCGGCATCTCGTATTGTATTTATTAGATAAATTTGATGTTCTAATCGAGCTCGTTCAATAATAAGCATTTCTGCAAGAGTAGTTTTACCTACTCCTGGCTGACCAGTAATTAGTAAAATTTTCTCTTTATCTAGAACTTTATTGGCGGTATCAAAATCTTTTGTCATTACAAAAAGAGGTATTTTAGTTTTGATACGTTCGATATAACTTTTTGTACGACCTTCTATTGCAAAAAACGGTCATAGTATACCACCCTGGCCGGATGAAAGTGAACCACCTTGGCCGGGTCAACGTGAGCCACTTTAGCCGGGATAAAGTGAGCCACTAAAAAGTCGATTCTATTTGTAA
>NZ_JAKHSK010000069.1 GCF_023499215.1 Zunongwangia pacifica | reverse complement strand
AAATTATCCTTCCCTACCGATGATGCTGTAATGAAATCTGTATATTTGGCTACAAGGGAAGCCACTAAAAAATGGACAATGCCTGTTAGAAAATGGGGGATTATCCTCAATCAGTTCTTGATCATATATGAAGAAAGGGTTCAACTTTAAGTTATAAAATCAAACCCCTTTATTTAAAACTTACACACTTTACGGGATAGTGTCTCGGAAATGCAATTAACACGCCAATGATAAGTTTTTTATTCATGTGCCCCCAGATGTTCAGCTAAAGTTTTTAATATAGTTTTATTACCAGATCCATCAAATGTAAATTTAGAATATTCTTGTCTTAAATTAATTGACGATCCATCAAAATTATTCTCTAATTGATTAGCTCGAATAGCTCCACCTAATGTCGTTCCAATTAATGATCCTACACTAGCCCACCTGTTGGCTAATGAGCTTAATCCAACGGCGCCACCAATTTTAACTAGTGCCATATCACTAAAACTATGTTCTACACCTACAGTGTTCATATTCAATTTAATGCCATCAATCAATCCATTTGTCAAAGCTTTAATTTCACTAGTCTGTTTATTTAAAAATTTTTGATATCTCTTGACCATTTAATTTATTTTCTAATTTTCCCTAAGCTTACTGAACCTTCTTCTTTAGTATTAAATACTCTATCTATTGTTTTTAGTAGTAAAAATTGACTCTGTTGATATCACTTTAGTTCCTACTGTTCCATCATTTTAACGTAATCAGTTGTGGTTTTCCATGTGTAATTATAAACATACCTTGTAAAAGATATTTACCTGTTAAATTTAGGTGGGTTTTTCATTCCTTTCAAAATATCATTTGCATTAACTATAATTATAAAATTAAAAAATGGATACTTATCTTCTTTTTTATAACTCTTATAGAATACAGTAAAGATTAGGGGAATTAGGTCAGTTATAATGGATGTCTCTGACTCTTTTAAATCGGTATAAAACATTGCATTTAAAAGTTTCCTTTCTCTGGTTTTGTATTCTTCTATGTGTTTACTAAAGTTTTCTAAAACTTCATTTTTATTAAAACTTTCATCTTTATAAATAAATTCGTCAAAATCGCCCATTTGCGCGACCATATTAACACCAGTACATTCATTTCTGTTATCTATAATATAAAACTTATATTCTAAATTATTTTTTTTATAATATTTTTCATTAAAACAATCATCAATATTTTCTTTTTTTGAAAAAAAAGATAAATTATTATTTCTTTGAAGAAAACTTTTAAAATATTCTTTTTGAATAGTGCAAGAGGAAAGTGTAAAAAGTACACTAAAAACCAATACCTGCTTTAAAATAATTGAGCCAAGACCTTCCATCTTTAGTATGTTTATAATGTTTTTGTAAATTTCTAAAATTCCTTTCTGCATAACTAAATACATCTGCCCTTTGTCCCGATGTGATTGTCTTCCAAGTAGGATGATTAACTTGGTATAATATGGCTTCCATTTCCTCAAAGCTGGTATAAAAAGATTTATTCCTCTTCATAATTACTGTCTAAAACTAAGCAAAATACTATACTTTTAAACAGTTCATCTTTAAGGGAAGCTTACATTCCATTAGCATCGTATTTTTTTAGATGTAGATGAATTTCGGAATTATAGGGGTATTCCCTTTTACCACCAAATCATTCTTTCGCCTCTCGCCATTGTTTTTGCCTACTTCCCCCATTTTATTAACCGTTACAACTTGCGATTCACCATTCCTCCCTTCCATAAAACCTTGTTCCGTTTGGATTTTGTCACTCGCCGCCGTTTTATAGATATTTACCATCTTTTGGCTTTCCGAATCCGAAAATGCAGTTACTAAATATCCTTTTTCAATAACGCATTTTAACATTAACGATACTTTTCTGTATGATGCAAAGGCTCGTGTAGATTATTCATAAAAAGCCCCCAGCTTTTTAACTGTGGCTTTGGCTAATTGATAAAATAATATTATTCTTTTTCAGCTGTTGAAAGAGTTTACTCAACATATAATTATACATATCTATATTTAGAGGATTAGGATTAATTATTGCTGTTAGCTTTGATTCTCCGTATATTTTCCCTTTCTCATCTTTAAAGTAAAGTAAGTAGGATTTCCATTTGAGATTTCATAACATAAAATTTAGAGTTTAAATCAATGCACTCTTTATGATAGATATCAGGATTAAATGATTCAAATAAAAAGTTTTTAGGCTCTTTTATCTCACCTCTATTAATAATACTTACTTTATTATTATCACTTACTGTGATAGAATATTCTTCTAAAACCGTATCATTTTTTATTATTATATGATACCATTTATCTTTTATCGAAAAAAGCAAATAAGGTTTGCTTTTAAGACTATCCTTTAAATCAGATTTTTCAATAACATTAAGAACTTTATTGTTGTTTAAATTATCATAATTTGATTGAGACGTAATACAACCAAAACATAATATGTTGACACAAAATAATATGATATATTTTTTCATCTTATTTAATTTCTTTGAGTTTCCTATTCGTATAGGCAAAGCATTAGGATTAAGAATGTTTGCACCACCGTGTTCTGTTCTTGGTGTTCCAACACCCATTACTCTTTTAATTAGGTTTTCTACCCTTATTGCTCTTGTATTGTTAGGTATGCCTAACACATTATTGCTCCAGCTACACCGTGTCCTATAATTTCGTGACCAGTAGTAATTGCTCTACTTCCAGTAGTAGTTCCGTCTGATACACCTGCACCTTCAGAAATTAAAGAATAAGAACCGTCATTCGTAGGTATATTCAATCCACCCCCTGACAAAGTATTTAACAATTGACCTGACATCGTTTCACCTAGAATCATAGCATCAGAAGTTCCTGCAGGTGTGGTCTTATCTAAATGAGCTTTGAATACATCTGTTCCTTCCGTTGAAACATTTTTCTGATGTGTTTACGAACTCAACTATGTGTTGTCATCAGAATTTATTGCATCTGTCACACTTTGAGCTAATGCTAAATCATCTCCTTCTAAAATTGCGTGCTTATTTTGCAGGCGATTCAAAGTATACTATATCTTTGATAGAGCCTTTGTGCACACCTAAATGTCCATTGTTGCCACTATCATAGATACCTCTAATTTTTACCTTTTCTTCAGAATAATTAGAAAGCTTATTCTCTTTATAAAGACTTTTCCCTTCTTTATCCAATAAGTCTGAAAAATAATTAAATTCCACCCAAATATTCTCACCGTTATTGAGCTTTGCATCTGTAGACAAAAAGGATGTTTCTATGGAATAATAAAAATAAGCTTGTAACTCTACTTTTTTGCCGTTGTAAAGTTCTGGATTGTCGATGATATCCTTTACAGAGGACTTTATGTAATCATCTGTCGAATAGCTAATTTTGCTGGACTCATATTTATCAACCACTGAACAACTATTGAAAATGACAACCAAAAACAAAATACTGTACTTCATAATTAAAATTAGTTAAATTTTTGTTCTCTCGTATCTGGCACATTAGATGTATTCGGCATTTGCACTCTTGTGTTATCTATCACTCTCGTAATTATCCTCTCACTAAAAGGATTGTAGTTTTTCTTGGCGTTAGAAATAATTTCACTAATCGTTAGTGGCAATATGTATGAGTTAAAATATTCAGCTGACGAACCTCCGAGAGCTCCTTTAAGACCATAATTTGTTCCTCCGTATCTATAGTCTCATTTTTGTTTCGCCATCTTGAGCCCTTAAATAATTCTCAAACTTTACTGCATTTATCTCTGAACCTGGCAAACCGCCCAATACGTTCTTAGTAAAATCAAAGCCTCTGAGCACATCATATGCATGACCTAATTCATGGCCTAGTTTTATATGACTCTTATTAAAGAACACACCATCATGTAAACCTGATCCCTCTGAAGAATATAGAATCTCATTATTATTTGGATTAAATGAATTAGACATGGCATTACCAGAATTTCCAATATTAAACCCTTTTTTAGAGTCTTGTAGGTTTCCAACAACTTTATTACCAAGATTCGTATCGGCTATTTTATTTAAATCAGATACCGCTTGGTCTACAAAACTACTGTTGCCATCATACTCATCACCCTTTACTATATTCCCGTCTTTATCTTTGCTATAATGATATGCTTTTCCATTTTCATATAGTACCGAATAAACCTGATTACCTTCATCATCGCTTATTCCAATTGTTATATAATCACCATTATAATCTATGTAAGAGATAGGATTGTTCGCTCCATATTGATAAGTTGAAATAGGCATAAAGCTTTCTGCAAACCTATCTATATTCATGAATCTACCAATAGATGCATCGTAATTCCTCGCTCCATACTCCAACCAGTTCAACCCTAAAGATTCTTCAAGCTCTTTTCTATTATAACCATAGGGATTGTCGGTGCCATTAATAACATCATTATACCCCCTGTGCCGTAAGCCAAAAGGATAATAATTATGTTCCTCAACAATAGAAGCATTCGGGCTCGATACTGATCCACTGTTATCATAAGACACTCTAATATTCCCTAAATGATCCTTGTACTGGTAGACATATTTATAACTGCCATTTTCTTTAGAAACATAGCCTTCCGGGTGAAAATAAAAGTCAAAGCTGCCCCCACGGTACATAAAATTGCCCGCATACAAGGTCTCGGTTATACTGCCATTATCGTTCACCCGTTTCTTTAATTTTACCCCATTGGCATCATAAAAATACTCAATTTTCTGCGAACTGCTCCTATTAAAGATAATACTTGTGGGCAGGTTCAGGTGATTATAAATGATGCTATCTCCAAGTACGAACGTAACGATAATTCTCCGTCCATTGAAATGGCTCTAAAGATTTCCAACGCCTTTGAAGTCTCGGTGGATTACCTGGTAGGAGAATGAGAACTCTCCACCTATGATTAGGAAGTGCTTAAACGCATCGATGATCTCGAAAACTGTCCCGAAGAAGATAAATAGCACCTGTTCTATGTCATCAATCACCTCATTATACAAATCAATCGTTTAACTTAATACTAGGAGACTACCACCAAACCAAGCCATGTAGGACGTAAAATCGCCCGCATTCGTGAACTGCGAGGCATGAAGCAGGAGACCCTCGCCGAAGAGCTGGGGATTTCCCAGCAAAGTGTTTCGCATATTGAGCAGAGCGATACCCTAGAGGATGATAAGCTGGAACGGGTGGCTAGAGTTTTAGGGGTATCCAAGGAAGCTATAGAAAACTTTTCGGAAGAGAATATGCTTAATTTCATTAATAACTTCAACGATAATAGCGTAAACCACGGGCCACTTAACAACCACCATTGTACCTTTAACCCGCTGGATAAACTGGTAGAAGCCTACGAAGAAAACAAAAAACTCTACGAACGCCTTGTGCAGGCCGAGAAAGACAAGGTTTCGTATCTGGAGAAGCTACTCAATAAATAACTAAAAACCGCCTCAATGGGCGGCTTTTTAAATCACAATAGCCTATTCAGTCCAATTTTCAACCTCTCTAATTAATTTCCAGCGCCCTTTTTGCATTGAAAAAATACCAGATATTCCTTGATTCAGATTAGATATTCTCAAATAAAGAAGATTTTTATTTTTGTTAAATAAGGGTTTGGACACGATAATATAATCAGCTATTTCGAGGTTGTTATCTTTATTGTATTTATCTACAATCCTATCAATGGAATCCAAACTAACATTATCCCGTAAATATTTCTTTACGTCTAAAATTTCATAACCGTATTCAGATAGTTGATTTAAATCGAGCTTACGATTAGATAATATTTGTTTTTTGATATAAAGAGTGTCGTCTACATCTAAAATGTCTGATACGAACTCAATGAAATTTTGTTGTTCTTTAAAGTCATTTTCAATACTATCATAATATTTCAATGAAGGTGGTGGTAATAGTGAATAATTGGAAACTAACATTTTGCCTGTTGGCAATATATTTAGATCCAAAGTATCTTTTAAAATTGTTGAAATGGCCTGTATTTTATAATCATCGGATATTGCCGGAATATGATTTTCGGAATTCTCCTTACACTTTACATATATTACATATAGGAATACTAATGCAATAAGCGTTATAATAATGTTTAGTTTTTTCATCAGTTTCGATAATTCAAAATCCTAGTTTTAATCTCATCTTCACTTAATCCTGTTTTGCCTTCTCTATGCATATTTATCATTGCTGGTAGAACTTTTTCTAGATAGAGAGAACCAGGCTGTCTGCCATCCATATGCTGATTGTATCCCGGATTTGTGGAATTATAATTCCCTTTAATGTTAGAATTATCGATTGAACAATTATCCGTTAAATCCTCTGCATAAGAATTGGCGTGCTGTATTGTCTCGTGAAAAATGGTTTCTGTTCTAGAAAGAATATAAAGCAATCTTGCCATAGGGTCATTTGTGTTTTCACTATAATCTTTTGCCTCTTGGTTATTGGTGTTAAGCTGTGAATTAATGTATATGTCTATTGTGCCTTTTCCATTGCGCTCCATCACATATTGACCACCTCTCAATCGAGTAATACCATTAGGCCCTTTATCTCCTTGGACATCAGAATCATTACCTTTTAAATAATTTATGTTATCTGAATGGTAAGCTAAATCAATTCCTTGTTGATCGAATGTCCCACTTTCTGTATATTCGTGACCAGCTATAACCTGACCAGCTTCGGCGAAATGTGATAAAAATTCTATACCTGCATCTGATTGAGCAAAAGCCAAAAAGGCCTCTGCTAATTCTTGATTAACATAATTACCATCATCGTCTTTTTCTAATATTCCTGAAACATCAACCCTCATCCCGTCGGGGTCAACGAAGAAAATAGGATTATTTAGCGCATAGGAATATGGTGTACTATTAACATAAGCTTCAGCCAATGGGTCAAGGTTCATCCATCTACCTAAATCAGGATTATAATTGCGTGCTCCAAAGTCATACCAATCCAAGCTATTCCCGGAGAAGGTTTCATCCTGGAGTTCCTTCCCCCCAAAACCATAGCGTTTCGCGGCATCATTACCTAGACCACTGCCCCCATCATTATAGCCCTGATGGGTCAGCCCGAAAGGATAGTAGTTTTTCTCCTGTACGATCTGAAGGTCCACCGGGTTTCCGTTGTTCTGGTTGGCATCGGTATAGCTTAAGCGCACATTTCCGAGATGGTCGACGTAATTGTACACATAATTGAACTGGCCGTTGTCATAGGAGACATAACCTTCCGGAGTACTGAAAAACTGTAGCTCATTTGCACCAGCACCAATCTTCTCATAAACAAAATTACCAGCGTAGTCTGTTGTTTTGCCCGGGATTGCTTTTCTCAGTTTCACCCCCGTGGCATCATAGGTATATTTGATGACCTGGCTACCCGAGTTGTTGAACTTCACCTCGGTGGGAAGGTTTAAATGGTTATACGTGATATTGGTGATCCCCTTGTTGGCATCGGATAGTAAGTTGCCATTCAGATCATACGTATATTCCGTAGTGGCCGTAGAATGATCCAAAAATCCGTAATTATCATTACCGCTGTTCTCTTCGATACGTTGCAGCTTGTTCGAGGTGCCCTGGTACTTATAGATCAAATTATCCATGCTCCCAAAATGGTTGTTGTTTGACAGGCTGGGACTGGCCACGATAGCGCCCCTACGGAACAAATGGGTGATATTCCCATTGAGATCATAGGTCGTTGGAATGGAAGAGGATCCCAGGTTAAACTTATCGCCATTATCACCACTGCCGGTCCCCCCATAGGCTTTGGTAATCCTGTTGAGGGCATCATAATAGTACTTATAGCTCTTTTGGGCATTGTCGGTGCTCTTGGTCCGCCAACGTACCTCGCTGATATCCCCATTGTAAAGATCGGTACTGTTCCCATCATGGTAATACAGGGACATATTGAATAGCTTGCTGGTACTGCCAATATTATTGATACCTTTCAACCAGCCGCGTACGTTATAGGCATAGTCCACCTCTTGAAGGGCGGTATAGCCTTTACGGTTGCCCACTTCCTTGCTTTTCAATTGCCCTAATTCATCATAGGTATTTGCGGCTATCCGTTCTTCATTGCCGCCATTGACCTTTTGGGTATGTAAGGTTATCCTTCCCAGATCGTCGTATTGATAGAAATCTTCTACCGTAATGGTAATGGCTCCCGTACCGGTCTTGACGTGGGTGGTTTTTGTCTTTTCCACTTCCCCAGTAAAGGCATCCAGCAAATGCTCGGTAGTTTGGGTAGTGCCCAGGTATGGGTTCTGTTCTTTGGTATAGATTAGGCGCCCTTTGGCATCATACCCATTGATTATCTCGATCCAGTGATTGGTATTCAGTACACGGGTGAGGCTCCCGGTGGCCAGTCCCTGGACTTTACTACCCCCCTTAACTATCGTTTGTCCCTGGCTGCTTGAGGGTAAACTCAAAGAAGGGTTATAATCGTAATTGTCGTAATAGTTTACCGTATACAATTCATTGATACCACTGGGTTTGGCCTGGTTGCTATAATAAATCGTTTTTCCGCCTACATTAGTAGCTCCCTGGCGTTTTTCATAATGATAGGCAGCCCCAGAAAAGATCCCTTCCATGGAAGATCGCTCCCCAGTATGATTGATATTCCCCGTATACGCGACACGCCCAAAGGCATCATATTTGGTAAATAGCCATTGCCCTTTGCCCTTTAATTCCTCATCACGGGTCATTGCCGGTTGGTCCAGATTATTGTATACAATAGCCTCCAGGCCTTTTCCGGGGATTTTCTTTTCGATCAGACGGTTACGGTGATCATAACGGTATTGATAGCACAGTTCGCTTAACGGACTATTTTCAGGTCCAGCAGTAGAAGCCTCATCGATAGAAGCCCTAAAGGTACTCCCCGATTGGGCATGAAATCCTGGCTGCAACACAATAACATCACTCGAGGTAAGCTCCAGGGTTTCCCCGTTACCCACCACTGCCTGGGAATAGACGGCATCGCTTCCTG
>NZ_JAKHSK010000068.1 GCF_023499215.1 Zunongwangia pacifica | reverse complement strand
CTACAGTTATACCTGAATGAATTTATCTACAAACTCAACAGAAGATATTTCGGAGAAAAACTCTTCGATAGGCTCGTTATAGCAGGAATTACAGGTTATGACTAATTGCGGATAATCAAATAAATTTTTACTGAATTAAGATAATCATGCCTGAGAATCCATATTGGAGAAATAATGGGATAATAATAAAAGATCCCGATGAATATTATATAATCAGGAACCTAAAAGCTAAATGATAGCAGCATATAACATAAATCGTTTTTAAATAATACGATAAAAATGACAATTGAAGAAAAAAGTAAGTTTTTAAGAAATAATATTGAACCTTTATCTGACCTCATTTATGGGAAAGGGTATAGAGCTTCGGCATATTTAACGGATGGAACTTATATTCCTTGTGTAAAATTTCTAAATCCAGAAATGAAAACTGAATTCGCAATAAAAAGGTTTGATCAAGAAAGTAAAAAAGAAAGTGCTTTTAAAAACAGTTCGAAAAATAACTACAAAAGGATTGTAGAATCATTTGTGACAGGGGAAAACAATCTGAACGAATATGCCATTGACCATATTGAATTAAGTCCTTTTGCTTTTCCTAAAAATATTCTTGAGCAAATTCATGGAGAAACAACTATGTCGTGGACTGGATTTTGTGCCAAAATGAATGATGGAAAAGTATTCGGATTTGGAAGTAGATTTTTATTTGATTTTTTTCAAATGCCCGAAGGTTAGAAATCCACCGACATATCGGAAATCATAAACCATAGTTATATTTCTAAAACAGGAAAATTGAAAGCTCATCAAGTTCCTTTTTTCGATTGGCCAATAGACTATGATGAAAAAATAGTTTATAGAGAACGACCGTTTTTTAATTGCTACATCAAAGGCTTATAAAGATCTATATTTGTAATTTATTATACCTATTTCAAAAAATGCCTGGACCTGATAAAAATCAAATCTTTCCGCTAAAAAATTATAATAGACTGTGTTTCCTTAAGAATATTATTAAAAATAAAAATATTGTCGTTGGAGATTATACCTATTATGATGATTTTGAAAATGTGGAAAATTTTGAAAGAAATGTAAAATATTTATTTGATTTCATAGGTGATAAATTGATTATCGGAAAGTTTTGTATGATCGCATCTGATGCTAAATTTATTATGAATGGAGCTAATCATTTAAACAAATCTATTTCTACATATCCATTTGCAATATTTGGAAATGGATGGGAAAAAGCTATGGAAGGAAAACACTATCCCAAAAAAGGAGATTTAGTTATCGGCAATGATGTGTGGATAGGTTATAATGCCACAATTATGGCCGGTATAAACATAGGTGATGGCGCCATTATCGCAGCTAATGCAACGGTTACCAAAGATGTAGCACCATATACCATCGTTGGAGGAAATCCCGCAAAAGAAATACGAAAAAGATTCTCTGAAGAGAAAATAAAAAAACTGCTAGAAATAAAATGGTGGGATTGGGAGATTGAGAAAATAACTAAAAATATTCCTTATTTAACAGATGAAAATATTGATGATATAATTTATTAAAAATTAAAAGTAATAGTAATTCATCCCTAATCACTAGGAATACAAAATAAGTGGAACTTCAGAAGCCTGAAAAGAAAATTTTTAAGCCGGAAAATCTGGAATCAAAAGAGTAAACTGAAATCTTACTAAAATGGAAATAAAATATTGTTGGAGATGTAAAATGGAAGTTCCTATGTTGGACAAAGAAGAATTCACTATTGCTTCTGAATTGTACTCAAAAGGATTTAAAATAGCCAAATCTGATAGACAAGAAAAATTTAAAGAGCTGTTGGATAACTATAATCGTTTAACTGGCTTTGAAGAAACTGAACCAAACGCAATAATGCATCACTCCATTGAACAAATTGGCCCAGATTGTGAACATTGTGGAAAACCATATAGAACCCCTAAAGCGAAACTTTGTGCAGCTTGCTGGAATAAAAAATGAATTAAAGTAGTAAAAGCAGATCATCAAAATTCACACTATACCTTAAAGTATTTCCAACAATCAGCTAAAGGCAGTATCTAAAAAAAATTTCTTTAAGTAGATTTAATTAGCATTATATTTAAGATATTCCGTACACTTTCCTATTTTTAAACTTGCTAAGATCAAAGTCAATTTGGAGTATGAAGCGTATTTATCGCGCATACCTTTTATCACCCTACATTTCTTAATAAAATCTCTCCAAAAGGGTATTAGTTATAAAAGAATAACTTTTTTTAGTATATTATATCACTAATTAACCAAAAAACAACCATGATTTTACGAATCCCTAAAAACGCACAAAGGGCGACCACTCCTTTGGAGCCAGAGGACAGTTTTTTTATCTCAGAGACTATTACGAACCATTTGGATTTGCCTGTCCATTTTCATCCGGAATACGAATTATCTTTTATAGAAAATGGGAAAGGTTTAAAAAGAATTATAGGAGATTGCCTGGAGGAAACCGGAAACCTCTCCCTTGCTTTAATTGGCCCTAATCTTGCCCATGGTTGGGAAACCTACAAATGTAACCACACAGGAATTCACGAAATATCACTTCATTTTCAAAATGACCTTTTCGGAGATCATTTTTTAGGACTACGAGTGATGTCCCCTATTAAAGGCATGTTAGAGCAATCTAACCGGGGAATTGCTTTTTCTGGCACAACAGCACAGCAATTATCACCAAAAATCAAAAATCTATCAAAGGCAACCGGAATTCGTTATATTCTGGAACTTATTGCTATTTTACATGAACTGGCGACCTCTAAAAACAAACGTTTACTTTCTAATCCTCAAAACCTTAAAAATTCTAAAGAGAATAAATTAGCTCTTGTAACCCATTATTTAAAACACCATTATAATCGAAAAATAAAACTAGCTGAAATATCAAGTTTTATGAATATGAGTCCTGTATCGTTTAACCGTTTTATAAAAAAGAAAACAGGTAATACTTTTACAGAGTATACGAATCATCTAAGGGTCGATTTTGCAGCAAAAGAACTGATTGAAAAAGAAATGAGTATTGCTGAAATTGCTTTTAGTTGCGGGTTTAATAATATTGCGCATTTTAATAGGGTCTTCAAAAAATATAAGCATTGCACACCCAGCCAATATCGCAAAGAGTTTAACTCACTTAAATTGGTTGGATAATTTTTTTAATATTATAGAAAAACTCCTGTTATGTATAGTTCATAACAGGAGTTTTCATTTTAAGTAAATTATTTTTTATTTCGAGCCCCCCATAGCTATAGGAACGAGATCGGAGCATTTAATCTCGGTTATTGAGTAAAACTCGTATTAATAACCAGAGTTTTGCTGAAGTGTAGGACCTTCTGCAGTGGTGCTTAAATCTATTTGCCGTTGTGGAATAGGGAAATATTTATCGTTAGCATTAAATTCTGCTCCACGCACGTCGGTGGTAATTTGCCCTTCGTATTGTACAAAATTATTCAATACCTCCTGAGCTACACCCCACCGAACCAGATCAAAAAATCGATGGCCTTCCATACCTAATTCTACCCTTCTTTCAAACATAATTGCGTTCATCGCCTGCTCTATTGAAGTAAAATATCCATCGGGATATCGCTGAACGTGATAATTTGCCGCATAATCCTCTGAAAATCCTTGCATAGGATTATTAGGATCTATATAATCTTTTAACCAGCTATCAGGATGATCGGCAATCCTACCACGCACACGATTTACATACTCTAAAGCCATGGTTAGACTTCCTGCCTGTGCTTCTGCTTCAGCAGCCATTAATAATACATCTGCAAATCTTATAATATTAACGTTAATAGCATTTCCTGGTGCCCAGGCACTTTGATCTGAAAATTCATCTGCATTATATTGCCAGTAGATATGCTTTTTAGGTGCGTAAGGACCACCAGAAGACTGTTCTCTTATCCAATCGTAACCAGGGTGATACCCCCAATCGTGATATGGAATTCCTCGTCTTCCTACTGTCCAGTCTAATCTGGGATCCAAAGATTGGGTATCTGGTGTAAAAGCTTCAGTAGAAAGAATACCCATATCGTTCTTTACAGGATTATCATTATAGTTATCCAGATAAGGTAAACCAGTACTCTCACTTGTTCTAAAAGCATTTACAAGATCCTGTGTAGGCTGATAAAATCCACAACACCTAAAAGGACTGTTATACGGATAGGCTAACATAAGTCCCTGATTTGCATTTGCTATGGTATTGGTACCATCATTAGCCACCATTTGTATGGCAAATATAGATTCGCTACTATTTTCATACAGGGCATTAAAATTATGATGGTAATTCTCTAATAAAGCATAGGCTAAACCTCCGGTTGTTTTTCCCGAATTAATAACCTGGGTAAATATTTCTTTAGCATCCGAAAATTTATTCTGAAAAAGGTAGGTTTTTCCAAGATAAGATGCCGCAGCCCATTTATTTGCACGCCCTACTTCGGTTTGTGTTTCCGGAAGATTTTCATAAGCATATTTGAAGTCTTCTTCAATATAAGGCCAAATATCCACATCGTTAGGGACATAATAATCTTCAGTCGTCTCATCGATCCAGGGTACCATATCAAACATCTTCTTCAATTCAAAATAATAATGACCTCTTAGAAAACGTGCCTGTCCCGATATATTCGCTTTAACATCATCTGAAATCCCTTCAGTTTCATTTAATACTTTTAGTACCGAATTAGCACGGGTTACCCCTTCGTAAACCGCTTTCCATTTCGAATTAAAAAATCCATTACTGGCATCCACACTATAAGTGGCAATAGAGTTTATTGCGGGTTGATCCCCTCCATCACTTCCTTTATGGGCATCGCCACCACTAATATCACCATAAATCCAATTAGAAGGAGCGGCCTCCCAGGGAGATCCTCCCCCTAAAGAAAGGACACTGCCGTTATCCTCGTCCTGACCATCTAAAGCCGCATAAGCCGCTATTAAAAGTGCTTCTACTCCTTTTTCATCGCTTAAAGTTTTATTGTCTAATGTTCCGTAAGCGGGCTTATCTAAAAAATCTTCTGAGCAGCTATGGAATACTACAAGCCCTAATATCCCGGCTACAACTATATATATTGTTTTTTTCATATCACTATTTTTTAACTAGAAACTAAGGTTTACGCCAAAGATTAATTTTTTAGGTGTAGGATACGCGCCCTCGTCTATACCAAAAGCCGTAGCAGACCCCGTAAGTTCGGGATCAATACCAGAATATTTGGTAATCGTAAAAAGGTTAGCCCCTTGTACATAAAGATGTAATTGACTAAACCCTATTTGATCCAAAAATGCATCTGAAAAGCTATATCCTAATTGAATATTACGTGCCCTTAAATACGAACCGTCCTCTACAAAGTATGAATTTGGGACATTCGCCGTACTAAAACTTCCTCCTGTTTCCTGTATAGGTGCTGAAGCATTATTGTTTTCAGGTGTCCAGGAATCGTATAAAGCAGTATAGCTTTTTGCTCCGTTAAAGGAACTATAGAAATCATGCCACCAGGTAACCTGATTCCAGATATCATTCCCATATACGCCATATAAAAACATGCTAAAATCCCAGTTTTTATAAGTCAACTCTATATTTAAACCGGCGGTAAAATCTGGATTGGGATTTCCTAAAAACTTACGGTCGTCGCTGGTAATTATTCCGTCACCATTAGTATCTTCATAACGAAAACGACCGACCCCGATATCTGACTGATATTCTGCGCTTGGATCATTCAGGATTTGCTGCGCTTGTTGATTGGCTTCATTTACTTCTTCCTGACTGTTCCAAAAACCTACGATATTATATCCGAAAAACTGGCCTACGGAATGACCTATAGCATTTCTTACAATACTACTTCCATTAAACCTCCGGGCTTCTTGATCAAAATAAGAAACTCCATCTGCAATATTCTTAATTTCATTAGTGTAAGTGGTAAATGTAAGAGTAGAATTCATTTTAAAATCTGAAGTAAAATCGAAGAATGCCGTAGCAGAAAGGTCTAAACCACTGTTTTGCATTTTAGCAATATTAACATAAGGAACTTCAGATACTCCCGCAGTTGCCGGTAATTCAGGATTATATAATAAATCTTCTACATCTTTGCGGTAATAGTCTGCCGATAATCTTAGGCTACTGCTAAATAAACTCACATCGATCCCAATGTTGGCATTTATATTCTTCTCCCACTGGGCGCTAGGATTCCCTATACGTAATCGCTGAAAACCTTCAATAATATTACCATTAGTTCCATTCAAATCGTAATAAGAGGATACTCTGCTACTGCCATAGGTTGTAAAGGCATTAGCTGGATCGACGTTATTTTGATTCCCCATAACACCATAGCCCCCTCTCAATTTTAAATCGTTTATCCACTCTACATCTTCCATAAAACTTTCTTTACTAATTCTCCATCCGGCACTTGCCGCAGGAAACCATCCATGCCGGGGATTGGTAAATCTTGAAGTGGCATCCCTACGAATGGTCGCGCCTAATAAAAAACGATCGTTAAACGTATAATCTATCCTCCCAAAGAGCGAAAAAAGAGCATCTTCTGAATAACTTCCATTGTTAGTTTGTGTACCGGAGCCCGTACCTAAATTCACATAATTAGGATCGAAAGAATAAAAGCCCTGCGTACTTGCCGTAATTAATTTATATTGATTAGAATAGGCTTCACTACCTACTAAAACCGTTAAATCGTGAAGGTCATTAAACGTATTTTGATATTGAAGTGTGTTAGACCACGTCCAGTTATATCCCGTACCTGCATCTTCTGTTAACTGATTATAGGTAGTATTTTCAGCATTTTCATAAGTTGGATATGAAAATGTTTTTGCGGTGGAGTTAGAATAGGTTCCTCCAAAACTTGTCCTTGCGGTAAATTTATCCAGAAAATTCAATTCTGCAAAAATATTCCCGAAAATCTGATTGGTTTTGCTATAATTATTTCGGTTTCTTTCTAAAATAGCCACGGCATTTTGAGAGTTCCCTAATGAAGGGGCCTGAGTACCTGCAAAATTACCTGCAATATCGTACACCGGAATTATTGGCTGACTACGATAGGCATGGTTTATAGGATTCTCCCCGGTAACCTCAACTCTATTCCCATCAGATAATGCAAAAGAAATATTTTCGCCTACCCGCAGATTATCGGTAATATTAAATTGACTGTTCACCCTAATGTTATACCGCTCAAAGTAGGTGTTTCTCAAAGTTCCGTCCTGATCCATATAATTTAATGAAAACAAAAAATTTCCTTTTTCCCCTCCCTGACTTATGGCAATATTGTGGTTGGTGATGGGAGCGTCATCAAAAATTTCCTGAAACCAATTGGTTCCTTGTTGGTTGGCCCTAATAATCTGATTAAAACCATTCACCGCATCTGAACTTGTATAATAGGGATCTACATAATAGGTAGATTCATCAACTTCTCCCTGAGCGGCTCCTCCTGGCAAAATATAATATGGAAGCACAGGTTGTGCTCCAGATCCATACTGTCTATCGGTAATAGTTGCCCCAGGATTGGTGTTTTCCATAGCACGCCATCTAAGATCTGCATGTTCTTGCGGACTAAGGATATCGTACACATTTCCTTTAGGCACCATTTGAGTGCCATAATAAGCATTATAATTTACTTTAAGTCCGCCTTTTCCTTTTTTAGTGGTTATAATAATAACCCCATTTGCAGCACGAGCTCCATAGATTGAAGCAGAACCCGCATCTTTAAGCACCTGCATACTTTCGATATCATTAGGATTTAAGTAATTGATATTCTGCGTGGGCACTCCATCGACCACGTATAAAGGAGTACTATCCCCAAAGGTATTGATACCGCGAATCCTAATCTGTGGTGCCTGGCCAGGTTGTCCAGAACTTGTAACGGTTACCCCTGATGCCTGCCCTTGTAACTGTTCGGTTACTTGCGGACTAGGCTGTCTTCCCATGCTTTTCATATCAACTACAGAAACGGCCCCGGTTAAATCTGCTTTTTTCTGGGTTCCATATCCCACCACAACAACCTCTTCTAGTGCTGAAGCTGCTGGTGCAAAAGAAATTTGTAACTCGGTTCTTCCATTTACGGCAACTTCTTTAGTTTCATAGCCTACAAAGCTAAAGACAAGAGTTGCATTTGAAGGAACCTCAATAGCAAATTCCCCATCAAAATCGGTGAGTACCCCATTAGAGGTACCTTTCTCTACAACATTTACACTAGGCACAGGCATTCCCGTATCTGGGTCGGTAACCATACCGGTTACCAGTATATTTTCCTGAGCCAATAAGGGGATTTGTATCATCAATAAAATGAATGTGAGTAATGGTACTTTCATATATAGTTTTTTAGTTGGTAATATTATTAATAGTAAACTACCTCTGGGCAAGCCCAAAAGGCATCCAATACCGTCACGATATCTATCGGTATCAGTACGACATTGAAGCATTTCATCTCGATTATCGAGTAAAAATTAAAACTTAGCTAACTGTTATAGAGGACTCTTTAATAACAGGCAATATTAAAAACGTTGCCTGCTGACATAAGAGGTGAGGACTGTTTTTCAAATTAAAAATATTGAAAAGTGTAGGGTTTCAGGTAACTCTTAAAGATTAAGGCGGTAAACTACAAAAACATAAAACACTGAAATTAAAAACTTTAATTACAAGATTTTTGCACACGCTTAAACTAAAACGTTTTCGCACAAACCCGTTATATTTTTTCATAATTGATGTTTTTAAGAATGAACAAAGACAAACATGATTCTTAAGATCAATTATTGATTCATTCTGAAGAATTGAATATTAAGATCCAAAAGAAAAGCCTGCAATTCGAATTTAAAAGAAAGCTTAAAATTAGAATAATACTTATTTGTCAAAAATCGATACTATTTTGTCAAATTATATAATTAGCGATTATTTTTTAGCAAATGATCAAAAATAACGCATGATTTAACTTAATTATCAAACTTATCAATTCGTATTTCAATAAGTCCAATACAAACGCTATGTAGTTTGAAATAGTCCTAAAACTTGAGTCCTCACCTATATCACCTAAACAATTTCCATTGCAATATTTTCTATTAAAAATTCATATTTAATCTACTTTATTATAGAACTCGTTTAAACTTTTTCCTTTTTGAAGGGTTTGAACTTTTTCAAGGCTAATACAATAAAAGCAAGATAGTTAAACCCTGTCCAGCTTGCCACGGTAGTATCAAACCTGTTTAGTAACG
>NZ_JAKHSK010000067.1 GCF_023499215.1 Zunongwangia pacifica | reverse complement strand
GCGCCCGACAGGATTGCTCACTATCAAAATGAGCTGTAAAAGTGAAGATATTCATTATATTGAATTTGAGGTGAATATAATCAAAATTAAAAAATTATGAGTATTTACGGATAATCAAAAAAAATATAAGCAAAAACTTCAAAATCTTGAAGAACTAAAAAAATCCTTATTAGAAAAAGCATTTTCAGGAGAACTCACAAAAACAGCGGTAGAAGCATAAGAAAAAATCACTAAAAATGCCGTAAACCAACAACTTTAGTTCGCAAAGTAAATCACAACACAATGAACGAAGCACAAACCGAACACGATTATATAGATCCCGCTTTAAAAGAAGCCGGTTGGGGAGTGGTAGAAGGGAGTTACATCCGTAAACAATATCCCATCACCAAAGGAAGGCTTATTGGGCGTGAAGTAAGGGAACGCCCTTTAAAAGCAGATTATGTGCTTCAGTATAAAAATACAAACCTTGCCGTTATAGAGGCTAAAGCCGCCAATAAATACTATACCGAAGGTTTACCACAGGCCAAAGATTACGCCGAACGTTTACAGTTAAGGTTTACCTATGCCACCAATGGTTTAAAAATTTATCAGGCAGATTTAGACGAAGGCAAAGAAGGCGACGTAGCTACATTTCCCTCGCCGCAACAACTGTGGGAAATGATGTTTCCTACTGCTATAGAATGGCGGGAACGCCTGTTTAAAATCCCTTTTGAAGATCGGGGCGGCACCTGGCAACCGCGCTACTATCAAAATAATGCGATCATAAAAACCTTAGAAGCCATAGCCAAAGGCAAAGACAGGATTTTACTCACCTTAGCCACAGGAACCGGTAAAACAGCGATTTCTTTTCAGATCGCGTGGAAACTTTTTCAGGCCAAATGGAATTTAACGGCCAAAACCAATCGTTATCACGAGCGTAGTCCCCGTATTTTATTTCTGGCAGATCGTAATATTTTGGCAGATCAGGCTTTTAATTCCTTTAATGCTTTCGATGAAGACGCGTTGGTGCGTATCACTCCAAAAGACATCAAGAAAAAAGGCAGGGTTCCCAAAAACGGAAGTCTTTTTTTTACCATTTTCCAAAGTTTTATGAGCGGCCCCAACGAAACACCCTATTTTGGGGAATATCCAAACGATTTTTTCGATTTTATCATTATCGACGAATGTCACCGGGGCGGAGCCAACGACGAGAGTTCCTGGCGCGCGATTATGGATTATTTTAGTCCCGCCGTACAACTGGGCCTTACCGCCACTCCCAAACGTGATGTAAACGGCGATACCTACGATTATTTTGGAGAACCCGTGTACGAATACAGTTTAAAAGAAGGGATTAACGATGGTTTTTTAACCCCATTTAGGGTAAAAGAATATAGCACCACCATAGACAGTTACACGTACGATCCTGAAGATGATGTAGAAGGAGCGATAGAAGAAGACAAGGAATATAAAGAAGGCGAGTTCAACAGGACGATAGAGATCAAACAACGGGAAGAATACCGTGTGAACCTGTTTATGGAAGCGATCAATCAAAACCATAAAACGCTGGTGTTTTGTGCCACTCAGGAACACGCCGCTTTTATTAGAGATTTGATCAATCAAAAATCAAAAAGCAAGAACAGCCACTATTGTCATCGCGTAACGGCAGACGATGGTCAGCGGGGAGAGCAGCATTTACGGGATTTTCAGAATAATGAAAAGCTAATTCCCACGGTCTTAACCACAAGTCAGAAACTCAGCACCGGGGTAGATGCGCCTGAAATTAGGAATATAGTGTTGCTTCGTACCGTCAACTCGATGGTAGAATTTAAACAGATTGTAGGACGGGGAACACGCTTATTTAAAAACAAGGCCTTTTTTACCATTTACGATTTTGTTGAAGCACATAAACATTTTAAAGATCCGGAATGGGACGGGCCACCTTTAGCGCCCACCATTTATGAACCTAAACCGGGGAATGATCCCAAAGAAGTTTGTGAAGATTGCGGAAGGGTAAATTGCATTTGCGCCAAAGAACCCGGCGAACCCTGTTACGTATGCGGTTACGAACCTTGTAGATGCGATGCCCCTAAGAAAATGGTAAAAGTCACGCTTTCAGACCGTAAAGTCATCGAGTTGGATTCGATGGTGAAAACCACATTTTGGAGCCCCGAAGGCAAGCCCATAACCGCGCAGCAATTTATTAAAAAGCTCTTTAATGATTTGCCGGCGTTGGTAAAAACAGAAGACGAATTAAGAAAAGTGTGGAGTATGCCTTCTACCAGAAAAAAGTTACTGGAAGAGCTGGAAAGCAAAGGATATTCAGATGAGCAATTAGACGATCTAAGAAAAGTAATTCACGGGGAAGAAAGCGATTTGTTCGACGTGTTATCCTATATCGCCTATCAGAAAAATTTAGTCCCCCGTTTAGATCGGGCAGAACGGGCTAAAATTCATATCCATTCGTATAACGCCGAGCAGCAGGACTTTTTAAATTTTGTGATGAAGCAATATGTTCAGGTAGGGGTAAAGGAGTTAGACGAAACTAAAATTAAAGCATTGCTGGAGCTAAGGTATCATTCCATCGCTGATGCCAAAGAGCAACTGGGCGATATACAAAGCATTAGAAACGCTTTTATCAATTTTCAGCAGTATTTATACAGCCCCGCAGGGTAGATTGTATAGAAGTTGAATAATTAAAACAGGTGAAGTAAGCGGTTGAAAAAAACTGGAAGGGATGAGGGAAATTATAAGAAACAGAACAATTAGACCAAGTACCAGAGCTAAAAATTCGGCTTATCGAGTTAAGGTGAAAAATGCGCAAAAAGAAGATAGGATAATCATCTTTATAGATCACGAATCTAAAGATTTTAGAAAGATCTATAAATGTACAGGCGGGTTATTTCAGCATTCCGACTCGATATATTTTACGGCAGAAGAAGAAGGAGAGCGTATTACTATTAATTGGAGAGGGGAAATTATTCCGGAAGAGATCATTGGAAAAACATTAGAATAATGAAACTGGTAGCTATATTAACGCAAGTAGCATTGATAGGAGCCAATTAAAAAAATATATAGGAAGAAGAAAGAAGCGAGTAATGTAGGATAAAAAAAATAAAAATTTCATCAATCACCTGAGTTTGATATAAACCTAATGTTCAGGCATTTTAGATCATTGAGTGAATTTTCAGGGAAAATTTGTATCGAAATGCTGCTAAAATGGAAACTTCGGCACAAAATCTTTTGTAAAGATTTTATTCAGTCTCCGCAGTTTTCTTAAACCGAACTCAGATCCATAGCCATTAGCCTATGAATGCAACACAAATACGTAAGGTTTGTATAACAGCCTGTAAAACTTATACTCAATTTCTAACCGATAAAGGAGGTGGGGTCTATAGGATATCGGTTAATCACATTGAGCCAGTAGGTAAAGATAAGTTTAAGTTAGTAATACAAGGTAAAATTTTTGATGAAGAAACATTACTATTTAAACACGTCGCTACTAATAAATCTTGGGATGTAGCAGGTATTAAAATTCAAGTGTACGATAGGGATAAAAATTTGGTAGTCATTAAACCCAACACAGAATCTTATCAATTTTTTGCTGAAAATCAACCCAAGGATTGGGAAATTCTATCTGATATGAAGTTCTTAATTGAACGCGTTCAGAAATGGTATGAAACCAATGGTGCTTCCTTAAAATTACCCCATAAAAAACCTGTAATTTCAGCCCCTTCAAATTCATTTTTCTTTACAGACCTACATTTACCTTCTTCAGAACAACAGGAGGCCTTAAACCTAATTTTTAATACTCCTTTTTCCTATATCTGGGGTGCGCCGGGTACAGGGAAAACTCAATATGTTTTAAGCTATGCTATTTTAAACTATTTAAAGCATAACAAAAAAGTGGCAATAGTTGCTCCTACCAATCACGCTCTAGAGCAAATTTTTAGAGGTGTTGTGAAGATGACCGACAAAGCTGGAATCTCCAGAGATGCTATTATAAGGCTAGGAGGTCCTTCTAAAAAGTTTGCCGATGAATTTCCGGAAATCTGTGAAATCATTGGGCTTGAAAATGAACTAAAGAAAATTAGGCAACAATTAAGCGTATTGCAGAATATTCTAGGCATCGATGAGCAATCAAATAATATTAAATTACTGCAAAAGGCATTAGAAGATATCAAAGTTTATCAAGCGAAGGAAGAAAAGCTCTTAGCAAATGAAAAGAGCCTTCAATCTACTAAGGCCAACTTAAAAAGCTTAGCGTCTAAAGCAATTGAATACGACCTAAAATTAAAGGAATTTAGAATAGAGCGGGAGCGGCTAAAGAAAAAGCAAAATTCTGCACTGGTTACATTGGTTACTTTTTTTGGTAAAAGAAAAAACTATCAGGAATTAATAGACCATACAATTCAACAAGAAGCAGAATATACTATTCGTAAAAATGAAATTGATTCTACTATAGAAAAGTATAGCAATGAATTAAAAATTAAAGAAGATAAGCTTGCGGAAGGATGGCAGTTGGCTAAGGATGTATTGATTAAGGTGAAAACGGCGATCCAAGCAGTAGATTATTTTGCGAATACACAAGTAATTACAGACCGGCTTAAGAATTTAGAAAAAGACTTAAAAAAGTTTATTGAAGAATCTAATGATTCTGGGTCAGTTTACGAATCTATAGGTAAAGAATATGCACACCATTCAAAAGAAGAACTTTACCTTAAACTTGAAAGTTTAAAAAATGAAGAAGAGCGTTTAATAAATTATAGTACAGAAGAGCGATTAAAGAATGTTTCTATTATCGGGGCAACATTAGATACTTATTTATATCGTTTTAAAGAAGATAAATTAAACGTACATCATATATTTCTTGACGAGGCAGGATATTCCAACGTAATTAAAGCGCAAACCTTATTTAATCAGGATACACCCGTAACTTTTTTAGGCGATCATATGCAATTGCCACCGGTATGTGAGATATCACAAAGGGATATTCAACAAAACGAAAACTATCGTGAAGTACTGGTTTGGGATCAATCAGCCATTTTTATAGAAGATTTATATAAGCAGGATTCATTAATTCCTGTACTAAATAGATACCTTAATAAAAGCAAACCGGAATTTGTTGAACTAAAGAAAGAGAACTTAACCATTACCCATCGTTTTGGTAATCGATTAGCGAATGTACTTGAAAAGTTTGTATATCCAGAAGGTTTTAGTTCGGGGCTATCTACAGAGACGGCTATTATTATATTAGATGTGAAAAATCCACCTCAATACAGAAATAGTGGACGTAAAAATGAGAGTGAGATAAGGGCTATTAAAAACTTAATTGAAAATAATTTTTCTATAGACAGTAATATGGCAGTGCTAGCCCCTTATGCTGCCCAGGTAAGAGGATTAGCTAGTGCATTGCCAGAGTATAATCGAGAAAATAAAATACTTACCGTACATAAATCGCAAGGTCAGGAATGGGACACGGTTATTTATTCCGTATGTGATATAGGTAATGGTAAACGACCCTGGTTTACAGCTTCAGATATACCTATGTCTTCAGGATTAAATAATATTAATACAGCGATTAGTAGAGCAAAAAAACAATTAATTGTAGTTTGTGATAAGGAGAGTTGGCTTTCTATGAATGGACAGTTTATAAAAGGAATATTAGAGGTAGCTACACTCAGTTAGTTCAAATCAATTAAAATAATTAAAACAATACCATTTGATCCTAATAAAATAACCCAACAACACGTACTGGATGCAGTGGCCCGTATTCAAGAGTTTTTAAGCAAATAAATGCAAATTATAATATGGAACAATCCAACCAAAAGTTAGAATTTGACAAAGACTATTTTGATCTCTCAAAAATTGAAGATTACGGAGAGAAAGTAGATAAAACTTACGTAGCCGATTCTGACGAAGCAAGATGGTTTTATGATACCCGAGAAAAGCTATATTATTTAGTTAAATTGTTGTCAGAAAGATTAAATGAAGACTTCCAAATCGTTTACAGAGAAAAACCTAATGGACAAAGAGGACCAAGTTTAATTGGTTTTAAGAATTATGTGTTGGTTGGGTTTGCTCCAAAAGAATTTAATATTGGAGATGATTTATTTATGAAAATTGAATTCTCGAATATAAAATCAAAACCAGTATTCAGAATTAATATTGATTTAAATTTTAGAAAAGAGAGCAGTCCATTCCAGAAAAGAAGAGACGAAATTTTCACTAATCATAATACTGAGTGGGAAATCAATAGTGAATTTCCAGATAACTGGGATGACTTATTGGAAGTGTTGGGAAAACCAATTAGTGATCTTAAATCAGTTTATAAATCTTATATAAAAACACGTCAATCAAATGCTATGAAATTAGATATTATTGAACTTCCTCTCAATCAAATCCTCTACGGCCCTCCGGGAACCGGGAAAACCTTTAGATTACAAGATAAATATTTTGATAAATTTACCGTATCAGAAAGCAAATTATCAAGAGAACAATATATCGAAAATGCGGTGGCCGATTTAACCTGGTGGCAAACCTTTGCTGTCGCGTTGTATGATTTGGGATTATCCAGTTCAACCGAAATTTTAAACCACGAAATCGTAAAAGCCAAAGAACGCCAATCGAGCGCCAAATCCATAAAACCCATTTTGTGGAGTCGGTTACAGGCGCATACCGTCTTAGACTGTCCTAATGTAAACGTAAAAACTCGTAGCGAGCCACAGTTATTCTTTAAAAATGACACCTCTAAATGGCGGGTAGATGATGCCTTACTCACAGAAGCCTATCCCGAAGCTTTGGAAATCCTGGATAAGATAAAGAACTTCCAACCAGAGGAAGGAAAAATAATCAAGAATTACGAGTTTGTAACGTTCCATCAATCCTTTAGTTACGAAGATTTTGTAGAAGGGATTAAACCAAAAATGGAAGAACAAAGTACCGATTTAGAATACGAAATTCAAGATGGTATTTTTAAGCGGATTGCCCTAAAAGCAAAAGCCGATCCCGAAAATGATTATGCTATTTTTATAGATGAGATTAACCGGGGGAATGTTTCCGCTATTTTTGGAGAGCTCATCACTTTAATAGAAAAAGACAAAAGACTTGGAGAACCCAATGCGTTAGAAGTGAAATTACCTTATTCAAGAACGTCTTTTGGAGTACCGGCTAATCTCTATATTTTCGGAACAATGAACACCGCCGATAGGAGTGTAGAAGCTTTAGACACCGCCTTACGAAGACGTTTTGCCTTTGAAGAAGTAATGCCGAAACCAGAGTTATTTGAAGAATTAGAAGTAGCAGGCATCAGTATACAAGAATTGCTCAAAAAAATAAACCAACGCATAGAAGCGCTGCTGGACCGCGACCATACCATCGGGCATTCCTATTTTTATAAAGTCAAAGAAGCTGAACATAAAGAAGCCGCTTTAAAAAGTGTTTTTAAGGACAATATTATCCCTTTGCTACAGGAATATTTTTACGGAGATTATAGTAGCATAGGTCTGGTATTGGGAGAAGGTTTTGTTCGTGTAGAACAACCTGAAAATAGCACTCGATTTGCCAAAGTTGAAGGTTTAGGTACTGAGATTGAAGTAGCGCCACGCGTTGAATTGCTTCCCATAAACGAAGCTTTTGATATAAACGAGGCATTACAAAACTTAATGCAAGATGCCTAGAAATGAACCTTTACAGGTATTTGAATATGAATCCTTGCGTGTAGGTGCTGTGAAGGGAAATACAAAATTTCAGCAAAAGCATTTTAAGGCATTGGTGAAATTAAATGAATTGCACGGCAATAAGTACTTTACGGTAGGCTATAAAAAAATTACTTTTCAGCAGTACGTAGGCGTGTTACAGGTGGACGATCTCTGTATTGAAGTTCTGCCCAAAGCAGACCGTAATGCTGCCAAACCTGGTGTTTGGCGAAACGTGCTCATAGATATGCTGAAAGCCACCCGTAAGCTCAAAGTAAATCAGGTAGAGCACGCCAACGTCACTAAACAAAGTAAGCATTTCCTCGATATTTATTTTGAATGGTATTTGGATGAAGTACAAAAACTTATTCATCAGGGGCTGATTAAAAAATACGACCGAAAACAAGGAAACTTAACAATCTTAAAAGGAAAACTGGTTTTTGCCAAACAGATTTCGCAAAACCTGGTGCATAAAGAACGTTTCTACACCCAACACCAGGTGTATGATAAAGACCATTTAATTCATCGAATATTGTACCAGGCACTGGGTATCATCGAGCAATTTACCCGTGGCGGTTACCTGTACGGCAAGTGCAAATCGATACAATTAGATTTTCCTGAGGTAAAGGCTATTCAAGCCACGGCAGCGACTTTTACCCAACTGACGATAGGACGTAAAGAACGGCCCTATACCACTGCTTTAGAAATCGCCCGACTCATTATCCTTAACTTTGCCCCCAATGTAAAAAGTGGCAGCGAAAAAATGATCGCCCTGCTCTTTGATATGAATAATCTGTGGGAAGAATATGTGCTGGTTCAGTTAAAAAAAGCCGTGCAAAATAAAGAATATCGAGTTTTAGGTCAGCATAGTAAAACCTTTTGGAATGGGATTTCCATACGTCCGGATATGGTGGTTATGAAAGGAGATAAAACGGAGTTCATCATTGATACCAAATGGAAAATAATCGATCAGCATAAGCCTTCCACCAACGATTTACGGCAGATGTATGTGTATAATGAATATTGGCAAAGCCCAAAAGCTATTTTACTATATCCCACCAATGAAGAAAAAGAATTTAAAATAAAAGAGTTTGAAAATATAGAAGGGCGAGGAACCCACCATCAATGCGGTTTAGGCTGGATTGGTGTTATTAAAAATGGAGCACTTAATAAAGAAATGGGGAAAGACCTATTAAAATTATTAGCTATAGAATAGAAAAGCTAAATTAGCTATGCCTTTATTGGGAGAGGGTTAAATTAAACTACCTAACGGCAAGACTTTGAGGCATTATTAGAAAATTATTTTTTATTTTAAGGCATCCCGATAGCTATCGGGATCGAGGCAATTAATCTCGATTATCGAGTAAAAAACATAACTATGAAAAACTTCTTTTTAATCTTCATTTTTTTGATCAGCACGATCACCACCGCGCAATCTTTAGACAATTTAGATGACTATGACGTAGATGCATTTTATAAAAAAAAGGAATTGGACGATGACACTTTAGATGAAGATGGCAATGAGATTGAGTTTATTTTTGTAAAAACCGAAACCGAATTAGCCAATGGGAAATACGAAGTAAAATTAGCCGATGGCCCCGGAGACTTATACGAAATTAAAAATACGGAATTTTTTGTAAAGTTAAAAGGTTATTATGGCTACGCCGGCTTGAGCGATAATTGTATTTTAGAAATCACTGGTTCTTATTTTAATAAAAAAGGCACCATTTATAAATTAGATTAAATCCGTTTCAAAGTGGAGGAGGGTTGCATTTGAATAGGAGTAATATTCGAATAATTCTTCAGATGAGATCATTAAATTAAAGAACCAGAAGTCAAGATTCACGAACCAGAACAAAAAATATTGAATTTAGAATTGTCGTTATTTCGACCCTGCCTCGCCGGCAGGCAGGTGTTGCTTAGCGGAATGGAGAAATCTTTTTTACTCGATAGCTAATTGCTAAGTATTGAAGATAAGAAATAAGAAAATGGACTTTTAGTTTCAAGACAAAAAATGTTAATAAAATCGAGGCCAGATATATCGGTCGTCTCATGGGCAATAATAATATTCCCTTCTATCACTTCGCAATCGCTATAATCACGAATAAATTCTTCAACATCGTTATTTGATTGTAAGTATATATCACCTGTTGGACACTGGCTAAGCAAAATCCCGGGAATTATTAAAAATGCTATTAGCAGGGTTTTTTTTATTGAATTCATTTAATAAAAATTTGATTATCCGCAATTAGTCATAACCTGTAATTCCTGCTATAACGAGCCTATCGAAGAGTTTTTCTCCGAAATATCTTCTGTTGAGTTTGTAGATAAATTCATTCAGGTATAACTGTAGG
>NZ_JAKHSK010000066.1 GCF_023499215.1 Zunongwangia pacifica | reverse complement strand
AATGAGGAAAAAACTTAAAAATAAATAGTAAATTTAACCACAGTAGAATCGATTTTGAGCACTTAGTTTGCTATGCTCACTTTCCTCCGGCGCATGTGGTTCACTTTGACCGGCTCATCCAGAAACAGGATAACTACCGAAAATCAACTTATACGGCTGAGGAACTTCCAAAAGATACCTTTCTGCAACAAGCCACCAATCATTATTTTAAAAATCGGGAGTACTTACAGCACCAAAGCTACCTGTTTTTTGTACTTCCCCTGGACAAGCATCTAAAAGCTTCCAAATATGTCAACCCGTTTCGGAAGACGGAAAAAGGTATTCATAAAAAGTTGGATCACCAGGTCAGGGAATTTATTGGTGCGGTGAATGATGCTGTATCCTTTATTAATAACAGTAGAAAAATAAATGTTTCCCCTTTAGGTCAAGAGGCAATTTTGGAATTCACCCACTCCTATTTCAACGGGTTCCACGAGGACGTAGATACGGATATCAGGCTGGATCAAAACGGAATTGCCATTGGTGATTATCATTTTGATGTACTCGCAATCAATAGTGAACAGTGCTTTGGAGAAAGCCTGCAAAGTAGTAAAGTCAATGAAAAATTCACTTCTGATCATTTCACTTTTCATCAGGGCTTTATCGATGGGTTGGGATTGGATTTGGAAGAAGACCATATCATCAACCACATTCTTTATCTGGATGATAAGCACAAATGGCGAAAAGTACTGGAAAAGAAAATCGAGGAGCTTTCCAAGAGCTCCAACTTCGGAACCCAAAACAAAGTGGTATTAAAGAAAATCCGTGAGATCGTTAATCACATCAATGAAGATGAAAGTTCACGGATTATCCGTGGCCATCTCAACATTATTTTTTGGTGTCAGGAAGCAACAGAACTTGGTCGCATAGCTTCCAAAATAAAAACGGAATTTAAGGAACTGGATATGCTTCCATACTATCCCAAAGGAGAAGAGCGTAAGCATTATTTTTTAAATTCCTACCCCTGTTTTACCTCCAACTTTTCCAATGAAGATCTCTATGTAACCGATCTTAAACACGCCCTATGCCTATATATCAATAATACCAATTACCGCTCCGATCATACAGGCATTATCTTTAATGACCGCCAACATAATATCCCGGTCCTAAAAGACGTGTGGGATGAAAAAAAGAAACGTATCAAGGCACGCAACTTTGCCATCTTCGCCCCCACGGGCGAAGGGAAATCCTTTTTGGCCAATAACATCCTTCGTCAATATTTTGAGAGCGGTGTACGCTTGGTCATCATCGATCTGGGCGGTTCCTATTCCAAATTTGCCAAACTCTATCCTAGCGATCATATTATTTTACGCTACGAGCAGGGAAAAAACTTAGGGATTAACCCGTTTTATATTTCTAAGGAAGCAGATCTTACTCCCGAACGTCTGGAAGATTTGTCGGTATTCCTTCTCGAACTTCTGGCTGAAGGTCAAAAAGTATCCAAAGGCAAGGAAGTAGCGATGAAAAAGGTGCTCTTACAGTATTACCAGCAAATCCGTAAAAACCATTCGCTAGCTTCTTTATACCACTTTGTTGATAAAAACAAAGATACGCTCATACAAGGATTAGGAATCCGGGAGGCACATTTTAGTACTTATGATTTCCTGCATATTCTTTCGGAATATGTAGAAGGAGGCCTTTACAGCTTTTTATTTAACGTGGGAGCCGATCAAACCTATAAGATTGAAGACAAACGGATGATCGTTTTTGAACTGGATGAAGTCCGTGACAATAAGGAAATCCTATCGGTGATGCTGAAACTGATCAAATCGGCCATCCAGCGAACCATCTGGCAAAACCGGTCGGAAAAAGGCATTATTCTGTTTGATGAATTTGCCAAGCAACTGAAGTTTGCCAATGTTTTGGAAAGTGTGGAATTCTATTACCAGGCCATCCGAAAACAAAACGGGGCTATTGGGATTATCCTGCAATCCATCAATCAATTACCCAACAATTCAACTTCGGCCAGTATTCTGGAAAACACCCAGGTGATCTATAGCCTTCGTAATGAAAAAGGTTATGGCGAATTGCAGAAACGCCTAAACCTCTCGGCCCACGATCTGAACCAGTTATATTCCATTCGGAATAACCTTACCAGGGAGCGCAAATACACCGAAATGTTTATCAAAATAGGGAAAGAAAGCAACGTGTTCCGTTTGGAAGTACCCCCGGAAGTCTATGCAGCCTATCTGACCGATGGTAGCGAGAACGAGACCATAATGGCCATTTATAAACAGACCAATGATATGGAAAAGGCCATTGAACGCTTCCTAAAAGAAAAAGTATAACCCAAAATCAACATTCTATGAAACATCCTATAAATCGAAACATCAAAAGATTCGTGATAACCTTATCCATTGCCCTCTTTTCATCAGGCCATATTGTGGCCCAGGGGATGCCGGTGTATGATAATACGAATTTTATCAGCCTGGCAAAACAATTAATCGAATCCGCAAAACAAACCTCGAACTTACTAAAGACCGTCGAGTTTCTTAAACAACAGAAAGAACGGATCGAACAGGTAAGCAATGTGATTCAGCAATTGGATGCCGTAGGAAAATTGATTCAGAATAACCAATATCTCTTTAATATGGTACAGGGCGATCTGCAAGAAATCCTCAACTCCCCGTATATCAAACCCGATGAAATCAACCGGGTGACAGCATCCTTTGAGGAAATTATTGACCGTTCGATGGAGAGCGTGGATTATGTAAACAAAATCCTCACCAGTGATTATCTAAAAATGAGCGATGCGGAAAGAGCTACCGTATTAAAAGATTATGAAACGAGATCCAATGAGATGGTCGCCGAGGTGCAGAACAAAACACGCCGGTATAAAGAAATTATTTCCTTTCGGAAAATGCAGGATCATATCAATAACCGCCCACTAAGTGGGATGTAATAAAAAGCTTAAATGAAATGATGGGTGCTATGATAAGTCCAGGTTTGGGATTGGAATATATAGATACGGTCTTTCAAACGATCAAAGACAGTGATTTTTCTCAGTATACCATTACCGGGATGAAAACACTGGCCGTATTGTTTTTCCTGATCAATATCCTTAAAAAATATAATGAAGGGGTGGCTGCGACCGATGGACATACCTGGGGATTACACCCCACCGAACTTTTTAAAAACTTTGCCATTGTCCTGCTGGTTATTTTCTCCACACAGGTATTGGACGTATTTGATAACATACTGGTGGCTATAGAAGCCCAATACCGGGATACGGCCCCGGCACTCCTCCCCTTGCAGCTTAGTGATGTTGATCTTGAACGGGATGTGGGCGCCGTAGCGGCCGCCAAAAAAGCACTGGCACTGTTATACGAAGCCTTGGTCACTCCGCTATACGGACTTAAAATTCTTGCTTTTATTATTGGGGTGATCCTATGGCTGTTGGATCTGTTTATCTATCCACTCTTTTTGGCCGAGCGCTATTTTCTGTTGGGAATAATGCAGGCATTTTTTCCGCTGGTGATTAGCCTGGCCGTATTTGAAAAATTCCGTTCTCTGGCCTATACCTTTTTTAAGCTCTATGCCGGGGTATATATGCTCGTACCGGCATTTTTTCTGGTCAATATTTTTATCAATAACCTCTATACGGAAATCAACACCCATTTTTGGAGCGATCTCTTCGGGGCAGATTGGGGAGGCGAGTTTTTTGCCCCGGTCATCGAATGTGCCTCCATCGGTTTTATCGTCCTGCTCAAATTTAAGCTCTACCGCAAGGCCAGCACTTTTACCCTGCGACTGTTTACCGGAGGTTAATGTTTTAAAGAACCGTATAAATCTAACACAAAATGAAAATACCATATCAAAATATTTACAAGGTCTTACGAACCAATCGTTTTATCGTACTCTCCTCGGTAATTTGCTCGGCCGTGGTCTGTATCATTTCCGTACTAATCGTCATCAAACTCCACCGGGAATCCCAGAAAAATGCTTTTGTGATTAATGGGGACGGTAGCGTTATTCCCCTGAAAGTGGTGAAGCAACGGGAAAACCTGAAGGTCGAAGCCCTGGCCCATCTGGAACTATTCCATCGCTATTTTTATGGGCTTAATGCCAATAATTACAAAAGTAATATCGAAAAGAGCCTATGGCTGGGAAACAGTTCCGTATCTGACCTCTATCAGCAAAAACAGGCCGAAGGGGTCTATAACCGGCTTTTGCAGTATTCCCTGGTACAAAAGGTCATTAGTATTGATTCGCAGGTTAACCTTCAAAATCAACCCTACCAATTTAGCACCACCACCATCTTTGAGATCAACCGTGGATCGGTAACTGACCGCTATGAATTGAAAACGGCTGGAAAACTGTTGCAGGTCGACCGCAATTTTCCGCACAATCCGCACGGCCTGCTCATCACCGACTTTTTTGAAAATAGCCTTCGAAAAATTAACCCTGAATAATACTTATTACTAAATCCATACGTATGAAACTTCAAAAGAATAAAATCGTAATGATACTGATCGTGGCCAGTGTCGTCCTGTTTATCGTTGCCTATTCCATCATCACTTTTGGCAAAGAAGAAGAAACCAATATTGACACCAATCAGGTACCGGTTCCCAAATTAGGGGGCGACCAAAAACAATATGAAACAAAAATGGAAGCCCTGGAAAGCATCAAAGAGGAACGCGAGATCAATGCACCAAGCGTCTATGATGAAGCGTTACTGGATGCTACCGGAAATTATGATCCTGACCTAAGGGATAAAGAAAAGCGGCGGATGATCGACAGTATTTATTCGCAAGGGAATATTGATTATGCCAGCAGCACCTACCGGCAAGAACAATCAGTTCCCCTCACCTCTGCTCCACTCCAAAACGATATGTTGCCCAGGAAAATCGATAAAAAAGAACGGGAAGCGGCCGCCAAAGAAATGGGGTTGGAACATCAACTCTTTTTTGCCTCCGAGCCAAAAGAGAATTTAAATATCCTATCCCAAAACACAGACGGACAATTATATGTTCAAGTTGATGGTACACAGACCATCAAACAACATTACCGGCTTCGAATGCGGCTTTCGCGAGATGCCCTGATCGATGGGAAATTAGTTACCAAAAATACCCTTCTGTATGGCTTTGTGAGTTTTAAACCCAATCGCACCCTACTTACTATCGAGCATATTAAAGGCAGAGCGGTTTCCTTCGAGGCCTATGACCTGGCCGATGGCAGTGAAGGGATTTATATCGAGAACAGTTTCCGTGAGGAGGTGCGCCGTCAGGTAGTAGGCGATGTCGTGGATGAAATCGAAGTGCCGGGAGTACCACAGGTGAGCGGTATCAAACAGCTTTTTAGAAGGAGTAACCGTCAGGTTAAAGTCACCGTACTAGATGGCTATCAATTACTATTAAAAATACCACAGGAACATTCTTAAAATCAAATCTTATGAAAAGTCCATAATGGGCATTTGAAAAAAACTGATCGGTAGTTATAACATTATCTCAAACCTTTTAAAATTATTATAGCGATGAAAAAATATATTTTGATAGTCTTACTGGCTTTGGCAAGTCCGTTGAAGGCTCAAAAAGTTTTAAATACCTTATATGCGAATGATAAAAAGAACGTAGCCTTGTTTTTCCCGAGTGCTATCCGACAAGGCATAACCGGAGCATCCCATTTCGTGTTTACCTATAACCGGGAAAAACGGCAGTATTTTGGATTATTACAGGCCCAACCCGGAGAAGAAAGTAACCTTTTGGTGGTTACCAATGATGGGAAAGTCTATTCCTATATGCTGAAATATACCAAAGAACTTCCCAAGCTGAATTATTTTATTTCCACAGACGAAAGTATTGGAACGGAAATCCCGGCCAAAGTGATTCCCAAGCCTTCAAAAGAAAAAAAGGATAGTCTGGAAAAGCGACAGGAATATTTTCAGCGGTTTTCAGAGTATCTGATGAAATCAGGAAAAAAACAGTCCAAGACCAAACGTAAGAGAGGTATCAAGCTTCAGTTACAACGGATCGCCTACAATGCTTCAGAAACCTATCTGGTAATGGAACTTACCAATACTTCGGGAATCACGTTCGAATTAGATTTACTAAAGGTATACCGCGTTAGTGGCAACAAAAAAAGAAAATCATCCTTTCAAAAACTGGAAATGAAACCAATCTATACCTACAAAATGCCTTCGAAGATCTATAACAGCCAATCTGTACGCTTGGTATACGTGCTGCCCAAATTTGTATTAGGTAGTAAGGAGAAATTGCAATTGGAATTAAAGGAGATGAATGGGAGCAGGAAGGTATTGCTGAAAAAGCGACTTTAGATTTTATAATAGTTTACTTTCTATTTTTTCTCAGTTTATTAAGTATGGAGTTCTCCCAGTTCATCAGTCTCAACTTTCATCCTAACTTTTTCCTACCAAATGGTAGTTTTAGCAATGGTATTCCGGCATACATTTGAACTATAGTGTCAAAAAAATCTATAGTAATGAAAAAGAAAATTTTAATTGCCGGTGCTACCGGGATGCTTGGTGGTAAAATCGCTGACTATCTTTTACAACAAGGAGCTGAAGTCATCGCCATTGTTAGGGAGTCCAGCAATAAAGAAAAAATTACCCCTTTAAAAAATAGTGGGGTAACCGTGATACCTCTTCAAATGGATGATCGCCTGGCGCTCCAAAAGGCGTGCGAAGGAGTTTCCTGCGTAATTTCAGCTGTAGCCGGTTTACGGGAAAGCATTGTCGATTTTCAATCGCGCCTGGTAGATGCGGCCATTGCGGCTAAGGTACCCCGGTTTATCCCTTCCGATTTTTCAACAGATTTTACACAAATGGATAGAGGTTTCAATCGAAACTTCGATCTCAGAAAAGAATTCAAGGTCTATTTGGATAAGCAACCTATACAGTCGACTTCTATTTTTAACGGGGCTTTTGCCTACCTCTTAAACTACAACCTTCCGTTATTCAATGTAAAGGAAGGAAAAGTACTTTTTTACGGGGAAAAACAGGATTTTTCAATCGATTTTACAACGGTAGAAGATACCGCCCAATACACCGCCAAAGTAGCTTTGGACGATAAGACTCCCCGAAACCTGCATATTGCCAGTTTTAGTCCGAATCCAAAGGATTTTGTAGCGCTTGGAAAACAATTATTTGATAAAGATTTTGAACTGATCAATGGCGGATCCTTAGAAGATTTCGCTACTGTAATCCAGGAAAAGAGAAATGCCAATCCGCAGGGCGAACAGGAACTGTATGCCGATTGGCAACAAATGCAATACCTGCACAGTATGTTTTTGGTGCATCATTTAAAACTGGCCAACAACCGCTATCCAGACCTTAAATGGACATCTATAACACAAGTAATCAAAAAATAAGAATCTATGGAAACTCAAGCGCAATATTCAGATAAGGAATTGGTCAAACAATTACCGGGATTTACCAGCCATCTGATCACGGTAAATAACATTCAGTTACATTATGTAGCAGGAGGTACGGGGCAACCGCTTATTTGCCTTCCCGGCTGGCCGCAAACCTGGTATTCTTTTCATAAGGTAATGCCGGCACTGGCAAAAAAATACAGGGTGATTGTAGTAGATATTCGGGGAATGGGCAGCTCAGACAAACCCTTTAATGGCTACGACAAAAAAACGATGGCCAAGGATATTTTTGAACTGATCCAAAAACTGGGGATCAAAAAAGCACACGTATTGGGACACGATATTGGTGGGATGGTGGCTTCAAGTCTTGCTTTTAATTATCCGAAGGCTGTGGATAAACTTATCCTGATGGATGGCGCCCACCCGAGCGAAGCAATGCGGGAAATGCGCCTGCTCCCTATGCCGGGAACTTTTGGAGATAAAATAAATGATAAAATGCCATTTTTATGGTGGATGGCTTTTAATCAGGTAAAGGAATTACCAGAACAGCTATTGGAAGGCCGATTTAGGTACCTATTAGATTGGCTGTTTTCTTACGTAATGTTGGATGATGCTAAAATGAGTGATTTTGACCGGGAAGTTGCCGCCTACCATTATAATCGGCCTGAAAACATTAGGGCATCTAATGCCTGGTACCAGGCTTTTGAACAGGACATCAAGGATATGAATACCTACGGCACCCTGCAAATGCCCGTTCTGGGGATGGCCAGCGAAAGCAGCTACGAGTTTATGAAGCAGGGATTGCCCTATATTGCAAAAAATGTAGAGGTGATTAAGGTAGAAGGCTCTGGGCATTATTTTAATGAAGAAAATCCACAGGCCGTCATTGATGCCGTGCTTCATTTTCTCCACTAACGTATTGCAAAGGGAGTATAAAAAAAATACTCCCTTCTTCTTTAGGTAAAAGGAAGTGGCGCTAAAAGTTCCTGTATGTTCTCAAGCAAACTCGATGAAAGAATTTGGTTTACTTTCTTCTAGGCGTAAACCCGAATTATTTGTCCGTTAATTTTTCCTTGAACACTTTTCACATAGGCATTAACAACTTTACTCATAGGAACAGGATTATGACCGGGAAAAGCATTTTTATATTTGTCATAAGCATCCTCAACCATATCAGGCGAAACAACATTTACCCTAAGACCATTATCAATTTCCAAAACTACGGCTTTAACAAAGCTATGAATACCACCATTTACCAGGGCTGCACTAGTTGTCTGAACAACGGGATCGTCCGCTAAAACACCCGTAGTAAGGGTAATTGAGCCATTTGGATTGAGATATTTTCTTCCTATCCTGACAAGATTTACCTGTCCCATAAGCTTACTTTTCAAACCAATGTAATAATCTTCTTCACTTAATTTGTTAAACTCCGCCCATTTTGCTTCGCCAGCAATACAAATAATTGCATCTAGTTTGCCTGTTTTTTCAAACATTTCCTTGATGGATACACTATTTGATATGTCGACAGTTAGATCACCACTTGTTTTACCTGCAATTATGACTTCATTATCATTTTTGAAGTGATGAGCGACTTTTCGTCCGATTGTTCCGTTTCCTCCGATTATTAAAATTTTCATTGCATCTTATATTATTAGTTATTAAAATTTTTAACTCAAAAAGATGTTACCTTCCAAGTATAATTTTCCTTGTCCTCCTATCTCAACACTTTCATTTAAATATTTACAATAAAAATGACCTTTGCGAGATGATAATTGTTTTGCGGTTAATGAGTTCTTCCCAAGATATTTTGCCCAATAAGGTATTAACAAGGTATGAATTGAGCCTGTTGCAAGGTCTTCATTAATATTAATCTGTGGTGCGAAAAATCTCGATACAAAGTCAACTTCATTTCCTACAGCGGTAATGATAACTCCTCGTCCTTCTAACTGAGAAATAGTCTCGAACACAGGTCTCACCCTTTTTATTTCTTCTTCATTAGCAAAAACGAGCAAGTATTCTGATTCACTTTTATAGGCAAACTTAGGTTTTATATCGAATCCACTGATTATCTGTTCTGACATTTCTATTTCCTTAACATTGATAGCTGGAAAATTCAGTACAATTAACTCCTCGATTTTAGTTGCGATTAGAGAACCACTTTTAAATGAATTAAATTCAATGCTATTCTTATTATGATTCTCATAATTGAATAACACATAAGCTGCCGCCAATGTTCCGTGACCACATAGATTTAATTCAACTGTCGGGGTAAACCATCTTATTTCATAATAGTTTCTTTGTTTGACATAGAATGCTGTTGCTGCCATATTGTTCTCCCTTGCAATATTTTGCAAAATATCATCGCTTAACCAGTATTCCAATGGACAAACGGCTGCCGGATTTCCCGAAAAAACCTTGTCTGCAAAGGCGTCTATTTGATAAATTTTAAGTTTCATATTTATTGTTTTTGAAAATGATAAAATTATTTTCAAGTTTTATCAGTGAAAAAACATCTCTTCTATGAAGCAATTGATTTCAAAATTTAAGGAATAATTAGTTTGACTGAAGATCCGCGAATACGTTCAAAAAAGGAGATATCGAAGTTATGACTGAGATTTCATTTTTTAGTTCTATAACCAACTAGATATTTGTTTTTGTCAATTCACTAATTATTTAATTTGCTCCATTTATTTTATTTTGAACACTTACATATTCCTTATGCTTTGCCCCCCACCGCTCTAGTTCTTTAATAACCGGTTTTAATTCATTTCCTATTGAAGTTAACTCGTATTCCACTCGTGGGGGCACTTCCGGATAAACCGTACGTTTTAAAATTTTATTTCTTTCCAATTTCCTTAATTGTAACGTGAGCACTCGATCAGTTATGTTAGGAAAGATCTCTTTAAAGTCTGCAAATCGAAGTTTTTTTTCCAAAAGCGCATAACAAATAGGTAAAACCCATTGTCCGCTGATAAGGTTAGACGTATAAACTTCTAGGCAATCATTCTCTAAGGATTTCTTATTTGAAAAGTTGGTAGATGTTGGTTTTATTATAGACATAACTTACATATTTGTTAGTAACATACATTTGGTTTCTTATTTTATTTCTTAGAACTCGTTTAAACTTTTTCCTTTTTGAAGGGTTTGAACTTTTTCAAGGCTAATACAATAAAAGCAAGATAGTTAAACCCTTTCCAGCTTGCCACGGTAGTATCAAACCTGTTTAGTAAC
>NZ_JAKHSK010000065.1 GCF_023499215.1 Zunongwangia pacifica | reverse complement strand
GCTGATTTGGATTGGGGCACCGTTGAAGTTGGAAGACGGGAGAGCGAATCCTTTTGTGCGGAGGCTTTAACTGCCGATTGCTGGTTCGAAATCGTATCCTCTGACGAAAAAGTATCGTTATGACCACCGTCGTTTACTTCTGTTGCAATGTCTTCGCTAACTTTTTTAGATGTGTCTTTATCTAAAAGCTTAACTGCTTCTTTGTTCTCTGCTGAATTATTAAAGGATACACTAAAATTTTTGGTTTCTGGCGGTAGGCACTGTGTATCATTACAGGCCATATATTCTACCGCGAAATTTATAGTTTTTACCGTAGTATTGGTAAGCCTGAATTGTTGTTTAAAAATGGCTTCCTGCTCAAAAAATTTGATTTGCATCTCAAAAACAGGATCATGGACGGTATGTCCTTCGGGCTCTTTAACATTACCTATAAGTTTTAGCCCCTTTGTATCTTCAAAAGTAAATGTTGTAGGTATGGGACCTCCTTCACCAACATGTTGAGAATAGAGATGCCAAGCCCCGTCTATACTGGCCGTAATAATCAGTTCATACGTATCGCCTTCAACCTGCTTTACTTCATTAGTAAAACTTATCGGATCAAAGACTTGAGCCGATACTAAAGAATTTATGAAAAGGAATAGAACTATAAAATAATTTTTCATCTAAATAATTAAGTTTTAAATGCAGCAATCGCTAAAAACTCCAGACAGAAAATAAATTTGGCTCGGATTTTAGATACTGCATCTATGCATACTAAAGGTGAAAAAACACCTTCAAAAAATTGGAAATGGTTGAAATATATTTACTAAAACATGTAAAAGAAAAACGGTTTGCGATAAAGCAGTTACTTCTAATATTAAAGGAAGAAGCTTTCTAAAAAACAATCTATTTTACCCTAAATAATTTTCTGTATAAAACAAAATGGGAATAGAATTACTTTTTTAGAAAGCTTCAATTTTTAGAATTAATTATTAAATATTTCCTTCAGTTTCTCATGAAGCCCCTCTTCTCGCAGATTTGTAGCAATAATCTCCCCTTCTGGATTGATCAGGAAATTTTGTGGTATTGCACTCACCATATAATCCTGAGCTGCCTGATTTTTAAAGCCTTTTAAATCGGAAACATGTTGCCACGGAAGCTTATCTTTCTCAATCGCCTTTTCCCAGAGTTTACGATTTTCGTCTAACGAAATTGCTAAAATTTCAAGGCCTTTGCTGTGATAAGTGTTATATGCCTTTAAAACATTAGGATTTTCTTTACGACAGGGGCCACACCAGCTTGCCCAAAAATCTACGAGTACATACTTCCCCTGATAATCCTCTAGGCCTATTTTGTTTCCTTCAAGATCTACCTGATTTTTTATAGCGGGGGCTTTGCTACCTACTGCAACCGACTTATACCCTTCTAAAGCTTTTGATAGCTTTTCACCGTAATAGGAAGACTGCACTTTGGGATCAAGCAGTTGGTAAAGTTCATCGGCTTTATCTGGATCTGCATATTGAATGTAACGCTCTGAAATAATCATAGGAGCTGCCAGACTACTGCGATTATGGGAAACATAAAGTTTAGTGAGACTGTCGCTAAATCTGCTCATTTCTTCCCACTTTTTGTCCATCATAGTTCGCTCGTCCTTAGTCAGATCTCGTTTTCCTCCCTGGTTAAGCGAGTCAAGCAGTTGATATATTGGCCCTGCTTTACCTCGAATGGGTTCAAAATAGGTATCATAATAATCCTGATACTCTGCATTAACTGAGGCTCCAGTTACTTTTGCTTTATATAAAGAGTCTTTTACCGCATTTAAAGTAATGTCTTCGTTAGACAAAACGAAACGCAAAGGCCACTGTGTTGTATCTGAAGTTTTAATGGTATACCATTTTGGAAAATCAACTTTGCCTGTAAATGTAAAGTGACCATCCTGAAGTTGTGCTGAGTCTACCGATGCTGAAGCACCCTCTGGCACATCTAACTCTTCAAGATAAATCATGCCATCAGGTTGATTTTTAAAGGTTCCTGATATTTTGAATTGTTCTAATTCTTTAGTGTTTTTATCTGAATCTGAATTTTTACATTGTATGGCAGTTAAAACAGCGGTGCAAATAAAAATCTTAACTAGTTTATTCATTCTATATACTTTAGTCATTATTAATATCCAGGGTTTTGTTCCAATTTAGGGTTCGCTCCTAATTCTTTGGTGTTTATAGGCCAGAGCACATCGGTAGCTTCCCAGGTTTTTGGTTTTAAAACGCTTAAAACGGCATCGGCTTTCCCTGTGCGTTTAAGGTCTAACCATCTGTGCCCCCATTCTCCTAAAAATTCTATTTGACGTTCTTCAATAATTTTTGAGAGTAGCTCTTCCGGATTCATTCCACCTGCAAAGCCTTCCAGATCTCCGTGTACGGTGCGTACTTTATTAAGATCTTCAAGAGCACCGTTAAGTTTATCCTGTTTTGCTCGCGCTTCGGCTCGTATTAAATATTGCTCCCCTAATCGCAATACAACACTGTATTGCGCAATTGAGGTACCGCCTGAAGGCTTATACTTAAAAGGATAATAATACATCTGGTTTTCATATTCTACGTTTTTCACCCAGTTCTCAAAACGGGCATCTTCAGTATCTAAAGCATTCAATACGGTCTCGGTAAGCACATAGGTAGGAGTTTGCCCGGGATTAAACCATCGCCCCTCATTGACAACGGTAGAATTTGCATTTGAAGGCATTAACTGCCATATCGTTTCTTCATTTTCAATAGTAAAAACATTATTCGGATCTTCTTCAAGAGCATAAGGACCACTTATCAGCTTTGTCGCATACTCTTCTGCCAGTTGCCATTCTTCCATATACAAATACACCCGAGACAACATCGCCTGAACCACATATTTATTGGGTCGTAATTTTTTACTGCTTGGATATTCATCGGTTAAAAGCTCTTCTGCTTTTTTAAGATCGTTAACTACCTGCTCGTAAACTTCAGAAACAGACGCGCTGCCCTTAGATGCATTTTCCTTATAGTCTGTTGAAATAATTATAGGAATACCCCCATACATATTCACCAGGTAAAAATGTAAAAAGGCCCTAACAAAATAAGATTCTCCACGTAACTGTATTTTGAGATCCTCAGATAAATTAGGAGCATCTTCAAGACCTTCCAAAATAGCATTTGCAGAGTAAATAATATTGTAGGTATCAAACCAGTAATAATATTCAGGACCAAATGCTGTAAAAGGAACTTCATTAATGTTATAAGCTTGATATTCTTGCGTAAAATCATACAATTCATCTGCACACAGCCCTCCTATCACACTAAGGCTACCGTTAGAAATACTTATTGGATCTACACGCTGCGTAAAATCACCATAAATACCATTTATTGCCGCAAGTGCTGTAGCATCTGACACAAAAACATCTGATGTTGCTAATTGATTGTCTGAAAGATCGGGTTCTAAATAAGCCTCACAACTGCAAAGCGTTACAAAAGCTGTTACAATACAGCATAATTTATATATATAGGTTTTCATAAGTGCTGTTTATGGTTTAAAAATTAGCCTGTACACCTAAAGAAAGTGTACGTAATGGCGGTGCAAAGGTTGATTTTGATTCTGGGTCTAATCCTTTATAAGAGGTTATTGTAAGCAGATTTTGTCCCTGAAAATAAACACGGGCATTACGCATACCTATCTGGGTCACCCAGGTGGCGGGTAAACGATAAGAAAGGTTTACGTTACGTAACTTGATATACGACGCGTCGTCCCAGTTAAGATTAGAACTCACCGCATTGTAAAATGAACTACCGGCAAGGCTTGTAGGCTTAGGTACAATTACCCGATCGCCCGGCTGCTGCCAGTAATCAAGAAACGAATCATCAAAATTAGAGCGACCTCCTACCTGTGTGTAAACATTGTTTAGATAATTGTAATCTTCTTGTTTTACAAATTGAAACAAAAAGCCCAGACTCCAGTTTTTGTAGGTTAGATCATTTTGCAGACCTCCATAAAACTTAGGCAAACGATCGCCCAATATGGTACGGTCACCAGCAAAGGTGATTTGCCCATCACCGTCAAGATCTTCAATTTCATAAGCCCCGGTTTCAGGATTAACGGAAGCTAAATATCCTTTCTGGCTTAAGATTGAAGAGCCAATCTCATAGGTATTGGCATACGAGGAGGCTTCTAGATCGTCAAAAGAGACCAATTTATTTTTCTGAAAAGTAATATTGAAGGCTGTATTCCAGCTAAATGTATCAGAACTCATGTTTTTGGTGTTCAGAGATAACTCAATTCCGGTATTGCGTATCACCGCAGGCAGGTTTGCACTTACCGTAGTAAAACCGGTTTGTGATGGCAATGGTAAACCAACCAACTGATCTTTTGTAGAATTTAGATAGTAATTAGCATTCAACAGAATTTGATCTTCTAAAAATCCTAACTCTAAAGCCACATCAAATTTTATTACTTTTTCCCAGCTGTAATCAAGGTTTGCCAATCCTGAAGGTGTCAAAACGGTTGAAGTTTCTGTATTAACTGAAGAGGTGGCAGTCCATAATTGATAGTAACCATAATCTGCTATCCCGTCATTACCTGTTGTCCCATAACTCGCCCTCAATTTACCAAAACTAAAAACCGATTGATCCTTAAGGAAGGATTCTTCAGAAAAAATCCAGGCGGCGCCAAGCGCGGCAAAATTTCCATATTGGTTATTAGGGCCAAAGCGGCTGGAACCATCTCTTCTTACCGATGCATTGAACAAATATTTGTTATCCCAGTTGTAATTTAACCTTAAAAACCCCGATAGGTAGCGATAATCGGTATTCGATGCCAGGATAGAATAGGTTCCCGCAGCACCTATATTATCTAAAAACAAGTCAGAAGAATAATTACCCGCCGTAATGGTTTGATTATCCTGGGTACGCCTCATAAGCGTACCTCCCAGTAATGCAGAAAACACTCCATTTCCTATTTGGTTTTTGTAGGTAAGCTGTGGCTCTATATTAATTGTCTGGCGTTTAGTAGTTCCCTTTTCTACGTTAGGTCTTCCCCATGAAAAGTTAGCATAAGCCGGATTTAGTGAAGTTGAAGGATTTTTTCGCACCTGATCAAAATCATTTGTGTTATACCCCACTAAAACTTTAGCCGTTAAAAAGTCTGAAATATCATACCCCAGATTAAGATCTGCAAAAAGCGTATGGGTCTTAATTACAAAAGACGAGTTTAAGGCAGCTATAGGATTTGTAATAGTCCAATTTAACGAGCCATCTTCATTATATGGATTGTAATTAGGCGGTGTAACAAGGGTGGATGCAAAATTACCACCAAAAGAATCATTATCATCGGTGCTGTAATTTGCCTGTAAATTTAGTTTGAAACGATCATCCTGAGACTTATAATTGTAGCGCGAGCGAATACTAAAACGCTGGTATGAAAAATCTCCCGAATAAATAGTCCCTTCTCTATTATAGGACGTATTTAACGAAAATGAGTTTCTGGCATTACCGCCGGTAACTCCGGCCTGGGCATTTACAAAATTGGCTGTACCGCCCAAAAGGTATTCCTGCCAGTCCATATCGAGGTTTTGGTCCCATAAAGTAAGATCGGGAGCATTACTATTGGTAGGCTCAATACCGTCGTTTTGGAAAGCTTTTCGGCGAAACGCCAAATATTCCGAAGTGCTTAGCAAATCCATCATATGACCTACTTCTTTAACACCGGTAAGTACATTTACATTAACAGCAAGTCCTTTCCCAGAAAGTTTGTTTTGCTTGGTAGTAATCAGGATAACGCCATTTGCACCGCGTGACCCATAAATTGCCGTGGCATCTGCATCTTTCAGAATACTTATACTTTCAATGTCTGCCGGGTTAATGCTATTAAGCGGACTTTGATGCCCTTTAGTAGGAAAACCGATATATCCAAACTGATTCATAGGCTCATCACTATAAGGGATTCCATCTACTACATACAAAGGCCGGTTAGAGCTGTTTATAGAATTTTCTCCTCGAATGCGCACCGTCACATTCCCTCCGGGGCGACCGGCTTCCTGAGTTATAAAAAGTCCCGGTGCAGCACCTTGCAATGCCAATATTGGGTTATTTACAGGCTGTTCTTCAATAGTTTCTGCATTTATTTGAGCTACAGATCCGGTATTAAAACGCTTTGAGGTCTCGCCATAGGCCACAACCATAACCTCGTCAAGTTCTGAGGCCTGCTCTTTAAGAGTAATATTTACCACCTGCTGATCGGTTACCGTATGGTAAGCTTTTTCAAAACCTAACATATTAAAGAGGAGTACTTCCCCGGGGTCAGCTACGATAGTGTACTTCCCGTCTATATCTGTAGAAACACCGCGACGTGTACCTTCTACAATTACAGTGACCCCAAATAATGGCTCACCTTTTTGAGAAGTTACCGTCCCCAAGATGGTTTGTTGTTCCACGACCTCTTCTTCTATGGGGGGTTCATTTTTTTTACTGAAAACAATTTGCTTATCCAGTACTTTGTAGGTAATTCCTTCTGGAGTAAACAAACGGCTCAAAACCTGTTCAAGAGGAATTTGATCTACATATACATCAACCCTTCGGTTAAGATCAATATCACCTACCCGGTACAAAAACGAATAAGGGGTAATAGTCTCTACCTTTTCAAAAAAATCAAGAATGCTTATTTGCTTCTCGTGAAGGGTAATTTTCACGTCCTGAGAATAGGAATTAGCCTGTATTTGAAAGATGGCAACGAAAATAAAAAGAATACTGAACCGCATAGCAAGATTCATTTTTGGCCATAGCAAGCTACGACACCTGTGCGTAATACATTTTTTCATACTTTTAAAGTGTAGAATTAGTGGTTTAACTTAGTTTTAAATCACTGTCATGTTTACTAAAGGGAATGTTGCCGCATTCCCTTTTTTTAGTTGATCACAACAGTATTTTGTTTTATATCATAATCAAAAGAATAACTTTCATTAAAGGATTTTAAAATCTGTTCAAGGCTTTCTGCTTTAAATTTTGCCGTAAACTTCTCTTCTTTTAAGGCTGGATTATTCACTTGAATTTGAACATCAAATTTACGCTCTAATACGCGGGCAATCTGAATAAAATCTACCTGATTAAAATAGAGCTGTCCCTTAACCCAGGCAGTGTAAGGAGCCGTATTTACAGCTACAGTTTCCAGGCTTTTTGAATCTTGAGAATACAAAGCCTGCATTCCTGGTTTCAATACGACTACATCATCAGGGTTGGCTGTTTGTTTTACCTGTACAGCCCCGTTAACCAATACCGTATTAGATGTTTTTTCATCAGCATAGGCCTGTACATTAAAATGGGTACCTAATACCTGAATTTCCAAATCATTAGTATGCACCAAAAAAGGACGTTGCTCATCGTGGCTGACCTGAAAGTAAGCTTCACCGGTTAAAAATACTTCTCGGTTGCCTTCAGCTTTAAAGCCATTAGGATACCTAAAACTACTACCGGCATTAAGGTTGATTAATGTGCCATCGGCCAAAGCTACCACACTGCTCTTTCCATAAGGAACGTGTATTTCATCAAAACTGATACTTATATTATCTTGATTTTTAGAGATATATACCAAGGTATCCCCGCGTTGTTCAATACGTACACCATCCGTTTCAGCAATAACGCCTGTAGCTCCCTTTTCAAGTTGTTTATGTACTCCGGTATCCAGATCTAGTGTCACCACCTGCTCTGGAGTAGGTTTGGTTTCAAAAGACATGTAATAAAGTACTGCTCCACCCAGAAGAATTGCAAAAATTGCGGCAATACGCCATAGATTTTGATAAGGTTTTAGCTTTTTTACAGGTGGCACCTCGATCATTTTTGCGAAGATTTTATCTTTCTTGGCTTGTTCGATTTTTAACCATCTTTTATTTAGTCTGTAATCCAGACTTAGCATTTCTTTAAAACGCCTCTTATTTTCCTTTTCATTTAATAAAGAATCAAGCTTTTTCTGTTCTTCATCTGAAAGATCTCCATGAATGAATTTTTCAACTAATCTCTCAAAATCGATATATTTGCTCTCCATTATTCACTTTTTTTTAATTAAACGTATATTAAATGAACCACCCCGGCTTTTTTATTGAATTTTTTTCATTTAGATAAAGATTTGTGATTATAGCTCATGAATTTATGTATTTATGTATTAGGCAAAGGTTTTAAACGGGCTTTCTGCCTTTTGCAGCTACTTAAAAAATGCCAGTTAGCATATCTATGCTATATTTACCGAAGTATCCCTACATACTATGTCTCAGTATTCTTTTAAACACAACGAAAAACTTATACACTGCCTTAGGGCGGGAGATAGCCAATGTTTTCAGTTCATCTTTAACGAACTGGTTGAACCGTTAACCGCTTTTATATACACCTACACCCGTGATGAGGCTCTAGCCGAAGATATTGTGCAACATAGTTTTATGAAACTTTGGGAAAAAAGAACATTTTTGGATCCTCAAGCCTCTCTCAAAACATTTCTATTTACCATTACCCATAACCGCTTTATTGATTTATACCGAAAAGATAAAAAGCAAGTCTATCTAACAGACACGATCTATATGGAAACTGTTTTAGAAACGGAAGAATTGAACGAAGAAAATTTAAAACCACGTTTAGAGCAGATAGATAAAGCTATTGAAAGTCTACCCAAAAAGTGCAGGGAAGTTTTTTTACTAAAACGTGAACACAACCTAAAAAATAGAGAAATTGCGGAATACCTGGGAATTTCGATAAAAACAGTTGAAGATCATATATCCAGGGCACTACGTATAATCAGACAACAAGTGCTTGGCTTGTTAATCTTAATTCTAACAAGCTTTTTTAAATAAAAAAAGAGCTTAAACTTGTCGTTTAAGCTCTCCAAAGTAAATTCGAGCAAAATCAAAATCGTAAGAGGGCTAATTCAAACAAATTCTAATTTCTTTCTGAATTTATAGCCTTTAGTCTTCAGGCATTAGTAAACCTTCAATAATAGCCGGGTTTTTAGTGATCTTCTTCACGGTTTCTTTCAATTCTTCCGGATTTATTGCATTCATTCTGGCAATGTTCCCTGCTTCATCTGAAATAGCCTGGCCACGCTCTAGGTTCGCAGTAATATTGCTCAGCCAATACCCATTGTTCCGTTGGTTTTCTGAAATCTGCTTCTCGTAATTACGTTTTATTTCTGCCAGTTCCTCCAGATCGATAGTGGTCTTCATCTTTTCCAATTCAGCATAGACAATTTCCAATAAATCGTCGGCCTTATCTGGATTACAGTTAAAGCCTACACTTAGGTCAAAATTTCCTTCAGGTAAAGAGCCTACACTCCCCGAAGTGCTTACTCCATACGAACCTCCTTCTTCTTCACGTATACGCTCCATATAACGCTTGTCCAGCAGTTGAGCAATTACATAAAGCTTAAGATTGTTCTCCTTTGTATATTCCATTGGGCCGCTAAAACTTACACTTATAGTCGCCTGTGGGGTTTCCATCGCCTGATTAAGGTGTACAGGGGTTTTTCCTGGCTGCGGATGCATTTGATGATTTATAACGCTTTCCTGATTTTGGGTCCCCGGGATACTCCCTAAATATTTTTTTGCCAATTCCAATAGTTGGTCGTCTTTAAAATCACCTACAAAAACGAAGGTAAAATCACTGGCATTAGAGATCCGGTCTTTGTAAACCTGAGTCGCCCCTTCCAGACTTACCGCGTCTATTAAGGCCTGGTCAAAAAGAATACTGCGCTTACTGTGCCCGGTAGACGCCAACGCTAAAGAGTCCTGAAAAGCACTGGTCACCCTTTTTTCTTTGGCAATTAGATTCGTTTCCAAATTTTGCTTTATGATGGCATAGGCCTGCTCATCAAATCGCGGTGCGGTAAATTGCAGGTAGATCTGCTTAAATAAGGTTTCTAAATCCTGTGTTTTGCTATTTCCACTTAACGTCTCACTATAAGCATTAATAGCAACACCTAAAGAAGTCTCTGTACCGGCAAGTAATTTTTGAAGCTCAATCTTATTAAGATCGCCAAGGCCAGACTGCGATACAAGATAAGAAGCAATGATCGTATTCGGCAATTCAGCTTCCGATAGTTGGGAACTTCCACCCGGACTAAAAGCCGACATGAACACCTGTTCTTTATCAAAATCTGTAGGATATAACACTAGTTTAAGTCCGTTAGCCAGGGTGTACTGCTTAGCATCGATCCCCTCAACAGGTGCTGTTTTTAGTATTTTGGATCCTGCCAAATCGGTATTAATAAGTTGCTTGTCTGATCCCTCTTCAACAAATACAGTTAATTCTTCAGCATTCACTGCGTTAAGGGTATCTTCTATTTCTTGCTCACTGGGATAGGTATTGGTGTCGTTGCCGGTGATCCCTACTCCTCGGCCTTTGTTTCCTTCAAAACGGCTTAACAAATCAATAATCGATTGATTGGTCAGTTCTTCTACGACCTGCAATTGATAATCGAGTGACCAGCGATAATCTACAACAGGTAATCCCTTAAAGAAGTCCTGATAAATTTCGCCTGCATAGGAGTCATTACTGCGCTTAGCTATATTGGAGCTGGCTGATTCGATATTGGTCTTAAAGGCTGCTTTGGCACGCTTCAATTCGCCCTCGGTGGCACCATATTGGGCAAAACGCTCATATTCCCTAACCATAAAACCTAAAGCACTCAACAGGCTGTCTTTTTTAGGGCGCGCACTTAAATTAAGAATTTCCAGAGGACGTATAAACTCACTTACCCCAAAGCTCACTCCTAAAACCGGACTGTTTTCTTCTAAAATTAATTCTGAAAAGCGGTTATTGAGAATATAGGAGGCAAGGTTGGCCGTAAGGTCTGCTTTCATCCCTTCGGTAAGTCCTAATTCCTGAGGTGTTCGTTTTACGAAATATTGAAGGCTGGGTTCCCCCAGTTCTTTATCTGTGGCTTTGATATATACAAAATCATCAGTTATAGGAAGATCAAATACTGGGCGCTCTGGTAAATCCTTTTTTAAAGGGATAGATCCAAAAACCTGTTTGATTTTGGCCTCCATCTGTTTTACATCGATATCTCCTACAACAATCACTGCTTGCTGATCGGGACGATACCAGCGGCTGTAATAGTCGCGCAATTCTTTATAGTCAAAATTATTTATGATCTCCATAAGGCCAATTGGCATACGGTCTCCATATTTGGAATCTGCCATATAGCCTTCGGTCCAGATCTTAGAATTAGCACGGAAACCTGCCGTATTACGGGTACGCCATTCTTCATTAATCACCCCACGTTCGTTATCTATTTCTTCATCGGTAAGCGATAAATAACCCGACCAGTCGTGCAAAATAAGTAAAACTGAATCCAGCACTTTTTCCTGGGTTACTGGTACCTGATTAATATTATATACCGTCTCGTCAAAACTGGTAAACGCGTTAATCTCTGAACCGAATTTCATCCCGTTGCGCTCCAAAAATTCAAGCATTTCTTTATCCTTAAAATTCTGGGTGCCGTTAAAAGCCATATGTTCTAGAAAATGAGCTAACCCACGCTGACTATCGTTTTCGAGCACCGAACCTACGTTTTGGGCGAAATAAAAGGATGCCCGCTCTTTGGGTTCTTCGTTGTGCAATACGAAATAGTGCATCCCATTGTTCAACATTCCTGAAGCGAAATCTTTAGGCATTATAGGCTTATCAAGCTGTTGCGCATGAAGGCTAAAGCTCAGCAAAGCGAGCAGGAGGGCCAAACTATTTTTTATTCTGAAAATCATGTATTTACTTGTTTTTATAATTTTTAATTCCTTCTTCAAGCCAGTTTAGATACGATTCAATATCGGGATCGTAAGCTGTAGGCTCATTCAGCCGGTTTCCATCTGCATCTAACAACACATAGTACGGCTGCGCATTGGCCTTGTATTCCCTGATCTGAAAATCACTCCATTTATTACCAATAGTCGTAATCTCCTTAC
>NZ_JAKHSK010000064.1 GCF_023499215.1 Zunongwangia pacifica | reverse complement strand
TCTATTGTATCTTTGTCAAGTACAGAGTACATAAAGGGTTGGTTTTGATAATTGTATGTTTCGCAACACAAATATCTGCAACCCTTTTTTATTTTTAAAAAAAGTTTAAATCATTTCATAGCACCAAAACCAAACTCCATAATAAAAGTTCAGAAGTTTGTTTTATTAAAGACTGAAATTCCTATTGTTTTATAAATTTTAGTACAACTATCTTTAAGCAATACTGATATAGTTTTATGCATCATTAAATGCTGCAATAAATTTATAATATTCTAAATGAAAATATTACACTAATAAAATTAATCATAATTTTTTAAAAGCTATCATTAATTACTACTTACTCTTACGGGTAAAATCTTCATATCTACTCTGTAATAGCTTAAACAGTCATTATAATTTACTTTTCTATCAACTCTAAAATACACCTCAAAAACCAAAATCAGCAAGGCAACACTCCATAAGGATCATAAAATTTTCCGTTTTTTGACATATCATGATGGGTTGCGTAGTTTACTATAAGTTTGACAGCAGATTCAGGAGTATCTGTTACAATGTTCTTACCCCGATTGTTTAGCCACACCATTTTTATCTTTCATACTGTTACTGTTGTTTGCGGCAATAATTTTACCATTGGCAAATAACTCCCCTACTTTTTCAAAATATCCCTGATAAAGAAACTCATACAACAACCAACCAATACATCATAGCCTCTAAAAAGCCCGCATCGGAAATGAGTTGAATACCGGTTGATTTGGCTTTTTCATCAAGGAATTCAACCACTGGTTTTAATTCCTATGTCGTTTATTAATTTTCTACCCACCGAGGGTCGGCCAATACGGCATCCTGGTGATCGAATTCTAAATACCGCTCGGGATCAAAATGATTACCAACTTCTAAACAATGATCTATAATTTCCTAGATATCCGTTTATTCTTCTTGTTGCTTCCACATTGGGTTCTCTTTTAATACCTGTGGGTACACCTCGCAGTCTTTATCGTGCGCTCCCGGCAAATACCCGATGCTCATTAAAAACTCGTTGACAATTTCACCTCCGGTGAATTTGAAGGTTTTTTTAAACAGCTTCATCCATTCCTGTAGGGTTTTGGGATGGTGGTGTTGCAACCACTTTTCAAACGAGCCAAACTCCTTTTGTAGTTGCACAATCGCCTGTGCATTCACAATAGCGGCATTTACTTTAAGCTTATTCCGGATAATCCCCGCATCGGCAAGCAAGCGCTGCCGGTCTTTCTCGGTATAGGCAGCTACTTTTTCAATGGAAAAACGATCGTAGGCTTTGCGAAAATTATCCTCCTTTTTTAAAATGGTTTCCCAACTTAGTCCGGCTTGATTAATTTCCATTAACAACCTGCCAAACAACTCGTCATCATTGTGTATTGGGAATCCATAATGCTTATCGTGGTATTCTTTATGCAAGCTTTTTCTGGGCTCGGGCATTGTTGTTATAATCGTGCAATAACTCATTCTATAGTATTAGATTTTTTTAATTTTTTCTACTGTTCCGCAGAACAGTTCATTAACGTGGATGGTATGCAAAAATTATAACTGTTCTACCCTACGTCCATCTTTTACGGGCACTAAATTAAGGATAACATTAGTAACCTGAGTTCGATCTAAGAAAATTTCGGAGACTGAGTGAAATCTTTGCAAAAGACGTTGTACCGAAGTTTCGATTTTGGTAGCATTTCGATATAAATTTTCCCTGAAAATTCACGCAATGCTCCAAAATGCCTGCCTGACGGCAGGCAGGCCTGCAAAAACTTTTATATCGAACTCAGGTTCGTATATATTTTTTCCATCTAAAATCAACGTCAAAAAACGGTTGACTATTTCTTTATGGTTCCTAAAATTTTTACCTAGTTAAATGAAGCGCTAAAGGCGTAAGGCGACACCGTGGGGAATCAAATCAACTAATAGAAGATTTAAAACTTTTGTAGAATATACTGACGGCTTAAAAAAAATAAATCACTTATTTCCCAGTGCTTAAACAAGTAATTTTGGGTAATGGCCGCTTTATTGTCACTTTGGAAAATATAATCTCCCATTATACCTATCTCATCATACATCTTTTTTTAGCCTCGAATTATCATTGAAGCCAAAATGGATTTATCAAATAGAGAACACGTTTTCGTATGCTTACATACATTATATGCAAAAATTATCTCTATAAAGCATAAAAATTTCAGCTTTTTATTGGCCGTAAAAAAATTCTTCCTACATTTGCATACCAAACGTTCGGTTTTATGAAAGACTCTAAAGGACAGATATTAAAAATTTCATTACTTCTTTTTTTGCAAAAAGGTTTTAAAGAAGTAACGATGAACGAAATTGTAAAGAGTTCCGGCTTTTCAAAAGGAGCTTTTTATCATTATTTCAGTAGTAAAGAAGAGGTTTTTAAAGAAGTGATAGACGTTTATTTCAAACAAATGCTTCATTTGGATTATGAAACGCTCCCCTCCGATTCGTTAAAGTCTTTTTATCAGGCCAATTTGGATATTCACAAAAAACGGGACAAAATGATCCGTAGCTGGTACCAGGAAACTTTTGAGGGGGATTTTCCTAACAATATATATTACATACTGTTTGATGCCCTCCGACTATTGCCGGAAGTTAGAGAACAACAACAAAAAAGGATTAAAGCAGAAGTAAAAGCCTGGGAAAAAGTAATTGAAAAAGCAAGGGCTAACGACGAAATTAAAACCATACTTTCTTCAGAAAATTTAGCTAAACAGTTTGTATATAGCAGTGATGGCATCGCCTTGCATATGGTAATGATCAGCAGCTCGGCCGAGCTTATTGATGAAGTGAAAACGGTTTGGGAAAGTCTTTATAAGAGTATAAAAACCTAAAAAAATTTAACCTAACACAGACCGAATGGTCGGTTTTAAAGATGCGCTACTAATTAATCTTACCTCTATTTTTTTTAAATACAAACATACCGAACAGTCGGGTTAATCAACACGTATGAAAGAATATAAAAAATCACTGCTCCTTTTGGGAGTTCTCCTGAATAATTTTCTGATCGCAAATGCTCAGGAATCAAAGGAGTTATCTTTGAAAGAAGCACTGAACTATGCGCTCAGCCATAAGGCAGAAGTCAAAAAAGCACAGTTAGCTATTTCTAAAAGCGAATATCAAATTCAGGAAAAAAAGGCCGAAATATTGCCTACCGTCGCATTGGATGGCAACCTGATTAATAATCCGATTCTTCAGGAAACCGCCTTACCGGGTGAAATTCTTGGAGAACCCGGCACCGTAGTAATGGCACCCTTAGGACAAAAATGGAATGCCGATGGAGGAATTAATTTAACTCAGAAATTATTTGATCAATCGGTTTTTATCGGATTGAAAGCGGCAAGATCCAGTCGGGAGTTTTACCAAATCAATCTACAACTTACCGAAGAAAATGTAATCGAAAAAGTAGCTTCACAATATTACCATACCCTCATTTTACAAGCCAATCTAACTGCGGTAGATACCACGTATCAAAATACCGTAAAGATTCAGCAAATCATCAAAAGTCAATTTGAAAACGGACTAGCTAAGGGAATAGATGTAAAGCGTATTCAGGTAAGAGTAGCTAACCTTCAGGCGCAGCAACAAGAACTTCAGAATTCCATTCAAATCAGTAAAAACACCCTCAAGTTTTTAACCGGTTTACCTATGGAGATGATGATTATTTTAACAGAAGAGTCCTCTCCCCTCCTACCTCAAATTGAAAAAGAAACTTTTAACGTCAGTTCACTTAACTCCTATCAATCGCTGACGAAAGAGAAAGAGTTACGCAACTATGCGTTACAGGAAAGCAAGGCGGCCAATTATCCTACGCTTGGTCTTAGTGCTCAATATCATTACCAGGGTTTAGGCGATACCTTCCCCATTGGAAAGAATGAAAGCCAGCAGGTGTACTGGACGGATTATTCCAGCATCACCCTTAACCTGCACATCCCCATTTTTTCAGGGTTGAAAACACGCGCTAAGGTAAGACAGGCGCAGTTAGATGTGGAAACCCTTCAACTGGACATAGAAGATAAAGAACTATCGCTTCGGGCAGATTTCGAAAACGCGAAAAATCAAATCAGAACTAGTGAGATTACCATAGAAAATCAGCAGCAAAATGTAGTGCTGGCGAAAGAAGTGGTAGAAGATATTCAGAATAACTACACGAACGGGCTCGCTCCGTTGACCGATGTCTTGGATGCGGAAACTTCCCTGATTGAAGCACAAAATAATTATAACAAGGCGGTACTCGATTATCGCCTGGCACAACTAGACTATTTAAAATCAAAAGGCGAATTACACACCCTCTTAAAATAAGCAGAAAATGAAAAAAATAATATACAGTATCATCATTGGCGTAATAGTCCTTGGTGGGGCGATATACGTCCTTCTTTCCAACAAAGCACAAAATCAGCAAGAAACCGCTTTGATTACTCAAAAGAACGCTGCCATTAGCGTTAAAGTCGATACGGTAAAACGCATCACCCCGCAACTCAGCTACAGGAGTAACGGAACGTTTAAACCAGAACAGGAACTCATCGTCACCCCGGAAACTTCAGGCACCATTTTAAAAATTATGGTCAAAGAAGGCGACCAAGTACGCAAAGGACAAACCCTCGCTTATCTCAAAAAAGATCAGGCCAAGGTATCCTATCAAAATGCCAATGCCAACTACCAAAATGCCTTGGAAAATTACGAACGTTACCAACGGGCGTACCAGACAGGCGGAGTAACCCGGGAGCAATTGGAGCAAATGCAATTGCAGTTGGACAACGCGAAATCAAGCTTGGAAAATGCCAATTTGGATATGGAGGATACCCGCATTAAGGCTTCGATAAACGGTGTGATCAATAAAAAATTCGTAGAAACTGGAGCTGTTGTAAATACAGGTACATCTCTTTTTGAAATTGTAGATATCACTACTTTAAAACTTCTGGTAAGCGTCCCGGAACTACAGGTTTCTAATATTCATTCAGGGCAGCAAGCGCAGATTCAATTAAACGTTTATCCCGATACCACATTTACCGGCAACGTATCTTTTGTGGCCGCAAAAGCAGATGGTTCCCTTAATTTTCCGGTAGAAATTACCTTACAAAACAGCCAAAATCATCCTTTAAAAGCCGGAATGTACGCCACGGCCATTTTTAATTTCTCTTCTGAAGAATTACTGCCGATAAGCGTCATTTCCCGCAATGCCTTTACGGAAGGTTTGGGCGAAAGTGAGGTTTTTGTGGTAAAGAACAACAAAGTGCACCTGCAAAAAGTACGCACAGGAAAAAACTTCAATAATCAGGTAGAAATTCTTGACGGTTTACAGCTTGGCGATGTGGTCGTGACCAGCGGACAGATCAATTTAGAAGATCAATCTGCTATACAAATCATTCAATAAAAAAGATATGAAATTAGCAGCAATACCTATCAAACGCCCCACGATTGTAGTGGTTCTTTTCACCATTCTTATTTTAGGCGGACTTTATAGCTACAGTAGGTTGGGCTATGAATTGTTACCAAAATTCAGCCTCAATTTAATTACCATTTCCACTCCATATCCCGGAGCTTCTTCCAGCGAAGTGGAAAACTCGGTGACCAAGAAAATCGAAGATGCCATTTCTTCGGTAGAAAATGTCAAAAAAATAGAATCGAAATCTTTCGAAGGGCTTTCCACCGTAAGTTTAACCCTGACTTCGGATGCCGATGAGAATGAATCTTTGAATGATGCGCAGCGTAAAATCAATGCGATTGAAAAAGACTTACCGGAAGATGTAGACCCACCTTCGCTTAGTAAATTTTCGCTTAGCGATTTGCCGATTATCACCATTGGTGCCACTGCCAATATGGAAGAAACCGAATTCTACGATTTACTGGATAAAAAGATAAAACCGGTGCTTTCCAGCACCAAAGGCGTAGGCCAGGTTACTGTGATTGGAGGTTCTGAAAGGGAAATACAGGTGAATATTGATCCTGAAAAAGTAAAAGGCTTCAACCTGACCTTGCCCCAGGTGGTCAGCATTATTTTGAGCTCCAATATTGATTATCCTACCGGAAATTTAAAGACCCGACACAATCGGGTGCTCATCCGTTTATCGGGTAAGTATGAAAATGTGGAGGAACTACGCAATTTAGTGGTGAGTTCTACCGATGGAATTCAGGTTCGGGTACGCGATATCGCTGAAGTAAGGGATACCCAACAGGAGGTCAATAAAATTGCCCGGGTAAATGGCAAAGATGCCATTATAATGCAGGTGATGAAACAGTCAGATGCCAATGCTGTAGAAGTGAGCGAAGCCATTCACCGCAGTTTACACCAAATGGAGGCGCAGTATGCCGGCAATCAGGTGAAATTGCCCGTTGTAGATGATAGCAGTGAATTTACCTTACAAGCCTCTGATGCGGTAATGCACGATTTGATTTTAGCAGTGGTATTGGTCGCCGTGGTAATGCTGTTTTTCCTACACACCATACGTAACGCTTTTATTGTAATGGTTTCCATTCCCGCATCGCTTATCGCTACGTTTATCGGGATGTACCTCTTGGGATATACGCTCAACCTAATGAGTTTATTAGGCCTTTCGCTGGTGGTGGGTATTTTGGTAGATGATGCCATTGTGGTACTGGAAAACATTTACCGCCATATGGAAATGGGAAAAAACCGGGTGCAGGCCGCTTATGACGGAATGATAGAAATCGGGTTTACCGTTTCAGCCATTACCCTGGTTATTGTGGTGGTATTTCTTCCCATCGCGATGAGTACGGGGTTGGTTTCCGATTTAATTGCCCAATTTTGTGTTACCGTTATCCTGGCTACCTTATTTTCTTTGCTTTCTTCCTTCACGATTGTTCCCTGGCTTTCTTCCCGATTCGGCAAACTAGGAAAGATCACGGGTAAAAATTTCTTTGAAAGAATCATTTTAGGCTTTGAAAAAGGACTGGATAAATTCACCCATTTGGTAAGTGGTTTATTAAAATGGTCGCTGATTCACAAAGCGAAAATCACCCTGATTGTGATGGTATTATTTATAGGATCGTGTTCGCTGTTGGTAACAGGCTTTATTGGTGGTGAATTTCTTCCTCCGGTAGATCGCGGACAGTTTGTGGTACAACTGGAACTCAACAAAGATGCTTCTTTGGAAACCACGAATCTGGCCACTCAAAAAGCAGAAAGAATCCTGAGTCTACATCCTGAAGTTAACCGCTTAGTCACTACTGTGGGGCAAAGTAGTGACGGGACTGTCGGCACTCAGGAAACTCCTTTTAAATCTGAAATTACGGTAGCCTTAGTCGATAAAGCTGAGCGGAAAGATAAAACCACCGTATTTGCCGCCCAGGTGAAACGGGAATTACAACAAGCACTGGTTGGGGTGAAAATTAAAACCGCTACGGTAAGTATTGTAGGAGGCGCTGATGACGCCCCGATATCCCTGACCATTACTGCTCCCAATTATGCAGATGCTTTAGAATTTTCTAAAAAAGCGCTGGATTCTTTAGCCAAAGTTCCGGGAGCTACTCAAATAAAAAGCAGTGCAGAAAAAGGGAATCCTGAAGTACAGGTTTCCATAGACCGGGATAAAATGGCGGCTTTAGGGATTGGATTGCAGGATGTGGGAATGGCTATGCAAACCGCTTTTAACGGCAACACCGATGGGAAATTCCGCGCCGGGGCTTATGAGTATGATATTAACATTAAATATAATGCAGGGCATCGGTTGTCAATTCAGGATGTGCGCGATATTTCTTTTGTGAATGCTGAAGGCAAAAGGGTACAACTCTCCCAATTTTCGACTATTACTGAAGGTACCGGACCTAGTTTTCTGGAACGTCGGGATAAAAGTGCCGCAGTGACTATTTCTGCACAAGCGGCAGGAAGACCTTCCGGCGATATTGCAGCCGAATGGGAAGAAGCTTTTGCCAAAATTCCGCGAGACAATGGCGTCAGTTATATCTGGGGTGGCGATATGGAAAACCAGTCCGATAGCTTCGGCACTTTACTCGTCGCATTATTAGCCGCTATTATACTGGTCTATCTTATTCTGGTGGTGTTATATGACAGTTACCTCTATCCATTGGTGGTACTATTTTCCATTCCGCTTTCCTTTATTGGCGCGCTTTGGGCTTTGGCACTTACTAATAATGCGCTGAACATATTTACCATTTTGGGAATTATTATGCTGATTGGATTAGTGGCAAAAAATGCCATTCTTCTGGTCGATTTCACCAATCATCAGAAAGCCGAAGGGCAAGATACTTTTACGGCTCTTGTAAATGCCAATCACGCCCGCTTACGCCCTATTTTAATGACCACCATCGCAATGGTGATTGGGATGATTCCTATTGCACTGGCCAGTGGTGCCGGTGCTGAATTGAACAACGGATTGGCCTGGGTAATCATTGGCGGACTTATCAGTTCACTGCTGCTCACCCTGATTGTGGTACCGGTAGTTTATGCTGCTTTTGATAAAGTGGCTCTAAAATTTAAAGGGAAAAATCACAATGCAAAGGCCATCAATAATTTGGTCACCTCGAAAAATTAAGGGGATGCCCATACGGCTTAAAGAAAAAACGAAACGAATAGGATAATCTGGTACAACGATGTATATCAACAAGTATAAAGTAACCGAAATTGCTATCATTGTATGTAGTTGGATGCTGGCGCTCCTTCTTTTTGCTTATTTAAAATTTGGAGGTGGCAATGATGCTTTTATAACCGAATGGTATGATAAACACGTATTTTTTAATAAGAATATCTATAGTGTTGCCCTGGCATACGGCCTTTTGTTGGGATCGCTTTTAAGCATTATACATTTATATGTTTATCCTAAAATTATCCAGACCCCTTCTTTTACCAAAAACATCATTGCGAGGAGCGTATCTTTTTTAGTCTGTTTTAAAACCGCTGAAATTCTTATCAGCTTATTGTATAGCGGACTTGATGATTTTCATTTAAGCTATTCCAACCCAAATAGCATTTTAAGAAGCTTATTCCTATACGCTGTAATTATCAATTTTCTAACTGATTTTTTCCTATTAATGCGAAAAAATTTAGGCCCAGGTTACTTTTTCAACCTTATAAGTGGGAAATACTATAGACCCCGGGAAGAAAACAGGATTTTTATGTTTTTAGATTTAGCTTCTTCCACTACCATAGCGGAAAGAATAGGCCATATTGCTTACAGTTCTTTACTACAGGACTGCTTTAGAGAGCTTACGCCCTTACTACTTAAAAGCAATGCCAGCGTATACCAGTATGTGGGCGATGAAGCTGTGATCACCTGGAAAATCAATAAGCATACGAATAGGGACCTATGTTTAGATTTATTTTTTTCATTTCAGCAAAGATTGCAGGAAAAGAAAGAGGATTTCTGGCAAAAATACCATACTACTCCTTTTTTTAAAGCATCCATCAATGAAGGCAGGATCGTAATGTCCACCGTGGGGGAACTAAAAACGGAAATCGTTTATCACGGCGATGTTCTAAATACCGCTGCCAGAATACAGTCACTTTGCAAAACGTACCATACTGCTCTTTTGATTTCTGAAAATTTCTATGAAAATATCAACGACAAAAAAATATTCCAATTCAAGTGCTTCAGCAATATAGCCATTACCGGAAAAGATGAAAAAATCAATATTTATAGTGTAAATCGTAACTAATAATAAAAAATATAAAATGGAAAAATAGTTTAGCCATAGCGAGTGGATTTTTTACAATTGTTTTTCTTTCCATTGCCTTCGCATTGCTGGAAAGTCAAGTATATCCGGAATCCACTGCATTATTTGGCAAAACCAGTCTAAACATTCACGAGTGGTATTTACTTCTTTTAAAATTAAGTGCTAACCTTTTTAGCTGTTTTATAGGCGGGTTGGTCATCGCTTTTATCAGTAAGAAAACGCAGAATATTATTTGGGTAAGTGCCTTTATCACCTTAATTATTATTTGGTTATGGTATAGCACAAAGAATCCAATGCTATTTTGGATGGTTTCTATTCTTGGGATTTTTCCCAGTATGTATTTGGGGAATCGTTTGGTAGGAAAAAAATGAGGGATTTTTTCGGATTAGATCAAATCAAAAAGCCTTCAAAATCAATGAATTTGAAGGCTTTTATTGTTATTGTGGTCCCGGAATCAATTATAATCGTTTCTTAACCAACAGGCCTATAAACCCCGGTAATGAAAAGGTAGATGTGGATTGGTTTCGTCACAGAAGCCTCCCCGATAATTATCGCCGTTGTCCTGAAGACAAATACAAGTTATACTGGTTCATCAATCCACAAAAACCACAGAAATTTATAAGCACGTGGCTACAAATACTTTTAAAACAATAAAAAATCCACTAGATTAGTGTTTTAACTAAAATGGAGATAACACAACTTGTTGTGTTATGCGTATGTTGCCAGTAATTTGACAAAACCGATGACAAATGAAAAAAATAATGAACTTTTAGAGTTAACTGAATCTTATAAACGGTTCACCAAATTTGTTATTTTGACATTTGACCAAAGTAGTTTAGATACAAAAAATCAAATCTTAAGAAATTTTATAGCTAAATCACATTCTCTGATTAACAGCATTTCTCTTTTATTAAAAGAAGAACAAGAAGGAGAAGCAATGGCTCTATACAGACTTTTAATTGAAAGATATTTTTATCTCGAATATTTACATAAAACCAATTCTTATCAAGCATTTAAAGATTGGTCTTTTATTAAAACATTTGAGTCGAGGAATAAAATGAGAAGTAACTCGGAATTTAACAATCCAAAAACCAAAGAATATTTAGTAGATACTAAAGAACAAGTAAAAAAATATCAAGCTCTGAAAAAGAAAAAAAACCAATGGATTGAGCCTAAAATAGAAAACTTTGCAAAGGAAATCGACTTTTCTTTTCTATACAGTTTAGGCTATGATTTAGGTTCATCTTTCGTTCATCCAAGAGCTGATGAAGGATATTGGGACGCTTTAAGAATAGTGAAAAACGAAAGAATGGTTGAATTCAAAAAGAATAATATTCTTCGGAACTCAATATTATTAGCAAATGGAATGTTAATCAACGCATCTAATCGCTCTGATTTTGAGTTTGGAAAATATTTAAATTTTTACTGTAACTCAATCTTTGAGTATTTAGTTGAGGACAAAGAATTACCGAATTTAAAAGATATAGAAAAAATCTTCTTTGCGTATATGATTGCGAAAATGGAAAAAACTACTGGCAACACCCTATAACAACAATTGCGGCTTTGTGTCCTGCGGACACAACCGCGCAAGCATAAAAGTCGGTAATTTTAGCTATCTTAGTTTTAATCAATCCGCAACTGATTGTTATACAAGACCGTTGTACACAATTATGACAAGATGAAAAAGCTACCACTAATCAACCTGATACTTTTAATAGGAATAATCACTTACCTATTAATTTCAAGTGACAAAAAACAGGAATATAAAGAGAATGAAATAATTCCTGAAATTACTACCGAAAGACTTAACATTGTTGGAAAGGATGGAAATAAATATGTTGTTCTAAGTAATCCTGAAAAACAAGCATTAGCAACAATAAACGGTAAGCCAATAGATTCTGAACAAACCGAAAGAAATGTTGCTGGATTGCTTTTTTTTAATGAAGACGGAGATGAAATTGGTGGTTTGACATATGGAATCGACAGTACTGATAGCTACCAACTTTTGACTTTCGACCAGCGAAAAAACGACCAGATTATGACATTAAGGAAAGATGAATATTTGGAAAATGGAAAATGGAAAAAACGTTATGGCCTTTTATTACAAGAACGATCCGAAAAACAATCCGATGTAATCATTTCGGAATTGAACAATATTCGGAAAATTAAGGATTCTATTTTTAGAGAGAAAGAATACGACAAGTTCTACAATAATCCAGAAAATTTAGCACCACAAAGATTGTTTATCGGTAGAACATACTCTGAAAATGTAGGACTTTTTTTAATGGACAAAAACAACAAACCAAGATTACAAATATATTTAGATGAGGACGGAGAGCCTCACATTGAGAGTTTTGATAAAAACGGAGAAAAGAAAATTATTAAATAACTGGCTACAATAACTAAGCGTTCGTGTGGCCGGAACGGCCTAACATGAACGCACTGTTGACTAAACCGGTTCTTTGCCGATTAAGTATATATGGGGATTAGTCTGTTTTTAGGAGGTAATATTTGTTAG
>NZ_JAKHSK010000063.1 GCF_023499215.1 Zunongwangia pacifica | reverse complement strand
AATGCGCCCGACAGGATTGCTCACTATCAAAATGAGCTGTAAAAGTGAAGATATTCATTATATTGAATTTGAGGTGAATATAATCAAAATTAAAAAATTATGAGTATTTACGGATAATCAATTCTTGAAACATAGATAGCATAGTATGATCTAATTCTTTGGAAGCTTCAAGGTATAGTGACCCGAAACACTCTTTTTCAAACCAGCTTAATTGTAGTTGTGGGAATTTTTCCTTCGGAATATGTTCGCTCTTAACCTTAATAAAACAAGTTTCTGGTGTTTTAATTCCCCATAATCTAGCAAATTGAGATGCGATGAGCTCATTAAACAAATATTTAGGAAATCTATCATATTTGCATACCCAATCTCTGAAATCATCGCAAGTGACAAGTAGCGGACTACTTCCCTGGGTTTCAAAAATTTTATGAGCATCTTCAATGGTATGAAGTAATTGCATCTAAATACTTTTATATACTTATCATTCAAACAAATATATCAAATAAATACGATGTACGATAACGGCTACCTTTGCGAAAATCTCTACTATCTAACTAACATTTACGCAACAACAACCTGTAAAAACGATTTTTTAAGTAGTTTTATAAGTAAATAAGCCTTATAGGTTTGTTCGCGGTCATTGTAAACCCACCGTGTGAAAATCACCAATCCAATGAGCAGTATAGAAATATTTGAAAACGAAAGAGCAACCAACTACAATCAGTTTGTAGAAACCTGGATACCCAACTATCACTATTTTTTAGATCGTTTGCCCAAACTGTTAAGTAACACCAATACTAAAGAATTGTTGGTGGTGGGCTGCGGAACAGGAAACGAAATAGAAAGATTTGTAAAAGCATCCGAATCCTGGAAAATTACCGGAGTAGATCCTTCTCCCGAAATGATTAAACAGGCGAAGGATAAACTTCAAAACAACGACCGGATAACACTAATGGAAGGAGTAGTGGCTGCTCTTGATGAGAAAAAGAAATATGGTGCAGCAACGCTGCTCTTGGTGTTACATTTTTTGGAAGATAATGGCGATAAACTAGATTTGCTAAAAGCCATTGCCGAGCGGTTGGCTCCAGGTGCGACTTTTGTAATGCTGGATATCACGGGAGATAAAACGCAGATTCAGCAAAATCTAAAAGTTTTACAACAGCTTTTACCAGATGGACTGGACCCAGAGCAAATCAACAATCGGTTAAACCGAATAGAAAACGAACTTTTTGCCGTTTCAGAAGAACGATTGACGGAATTAGTGCAAGAAGCCGGTTTCGAGAAACCCCTTCGCTTTTTTCAATCTTCCATTTATATGGGCTGGTTAACCAAAAAGAAATAAGTCAAAGAGAATAACTAACCAACCGCCAACAAAGAGCTGCGTTTAGCTTTTAGTCAGTTTTATTTCCGATCAAAATTTTACGCGCGTAGACACTCATCTTTTAAGAAAAATCTTAGTTGGATATTTCAATTAGAAGGAAACTCAAACAACAAGTTATAGAAAACCTACGTTTTTAGCTTATTATGAAAAAAGTTATCCTCTTCACCATCATTACGCTTTTCATTGCTGCGTGTAGCTCCCCAAAAGAACAGTATCTAATTAAATATTATCAGGGAGAATTTGACGAGTTGGGCGCGCCTTCCGGATATTTAAATACCAAAGGAGATACCATTATACCTATTGGAAAGTATTACTATTGCTATACCGATACTATTAAAACTATGGGAATGGTTATCGAAAATAAAACCGGAAAAATACTCGCTATTGACCAAAATGGAACCGAGTTATACGAGGTGTATAGATTTGATAATGGGCCTGATGAGTTGGAAAGCGGACTTTTTAGGATCGTGAAAAATGGAAAAATCGGTTATGCTGATGCAACCGGAAAAATAATTATCGAACCACAATTTGATTGCGCTTATCCCTTTAAAGGAGAGTTCGCCAAAGTTGCTGATAGTTGCGAAACTGTACAAGAGGGAGAACACTCATTTTGGGGAAGTGAAAGGTGGTATCAGATTTCAAAAGACGGAAAACCTACCGGAAAATAATGAACTACACGATAACGAAAATGAAACAAATCTTAATTTTAGTCAGTTTAATTGCTGTTTTTTCCAGCTGTTCCCGGCAGAAGAATAGTCAACAATTGAAACCCATATTCCTGGAACAATTGAAAAATACCCATACCGATCAAAATTGGTTTGCCCCAACTAAAATCGCTATCGAAGGACTTTCGGCAGCACAGGCAAATTGGAAAGACAGCACCCAAAACCACTCTATTGCAGAATTGGTATCACACCTAAGTTTTTGGAACGGGATGAATTTAAGAGCTTTTAAAGGAGAAGATATGGCGGGTTTTGAAGTGGATAACGAAATAACCTTTAAAAAATATACAGACGAGGAATGGAAAGAATTAGTGATGCGTCTGGACAGCATTCAAACCCAATGGGAACTTCTTACGGAAAGCGCCACCGATGAACAATTGAAAGAATGGAATTCTGAAATTCTAAATATGACCGCTCACACCGCGTATCACACCGGGCAAATCGTGTACATTAGAAAACAAAAAGGCTGGTGGGATAAAAAATAATTCCAAAATCCCACCCGGTAATCTTTCATCGAAGCGGTTTTTCCATTAAGAACTTTTCCTTAATTTTATAAGAAAACCAAACCTTATCCTCAATCATTTAAAAAATCCTCGCCACATTGCCGAATGAGCTTAAACGAAACTACAAGACTTTCACGACTTACCGCCATAATTACCCAATTACAATCAAAACGGTTGGTAACCGCAACAAGCTTAGCCAACAAATTTTCGGTAAGCGTTAGAACCATCTATCGCGACATTCGCGCGTTAGAACAGGCCGGAATCCCAATTGTGGCCGAAGAAGGAAAAGGCTATTCCATTATGGAGGGGTACAGACTTCCGCCCGTAATGTTCACCCAAGAAGAAGCCAACGCCTTAATCACCGCAGAACAGCTCATTAAAAAGAACAAAGACCAATCTTTAGCCGAACAATACGAAAGCGCCATCACCAAAATCAGATCGGTACTTCAATACACACAGAAAGAAAAAACAGAACTGCTAACCGAAAGAATTCAGGTGCGGAACAATCAGGAAAACGAAAAAACAAGTAATTTTCTCATTCAACTTCAATCCACCATAGCCAACTATCAAAATATAAAGATTGAGTATTGTTCATTAGAAAATAAGCAAAGTCAACGAGAAATAGAACCCTTTGCACTTTACACCACACAAGACAATTGGATCCTCATTGCCTTTTGCAAATTAAGAAATGAATTTAGAGCCTTCCGTCTCGATTGCATTCAGAAAATATACCATTTAGCGACGCATTTTGAACCTCATAAAATGACTTTGCAGCAATACCTTGAAAAATGTATCGAAAACTATAAAAACACCCCCTGACATACCTTTGACACAAGGAGCATCTACCTTTGCATTAAATCAAAAAAAAGTAAAAAAATGCAAACCGTAAACATTAAACCATTTAAGATTATAGGAATCTCCATTAGAACCACCAACGAGAATGCACAGGCAAGTAAAGAAATTGCAGCACTTTGGGAGAAGTTGATGTCTGAAAATTTGTTGGCAAAAATCCCTAACAAGGTTGGCGATGAAATATATTCGCTTTACACCCACTATGAAAGCGATCATACAAAACCCTATACCGCGATATTGGGTTGCAAGGTGAAAAACCTGGACAACATTCCCAACGGAATGATAGGCAAATCATTTGACGGAGGAACCTATGTGAAAATGACAGCAAAAGGAGACTTGATGCAGGATTTTATTGTTAATCAGTGGGCGAAAATTTTTGAAATGAATGTAGACAGAACTTTTGTGGCCGACTTTGAGGTTTATGGAGAAAAAGCGCAAAATCCGTCTGATGCTGAGGTCGATTTTTACGTAGGTGTAACACAAAAAACAAATGGGTAAACTCACCTTAAAGACCGATCCTAGGGTTAATACCGTTTTTGCGAATTATCCCGACCTTGTTCGGGATCAATTGCAACATCTGCGGGAATTGGTGATCGCAACAGCAGAAGAAACCGAAGGAGTTACCGTTTTAGAAGAAACCCTGAAATGGGGAGAACCCAGTTTTGTGACCAAAAACGGGAGTACGTTGAGAATGGATTGGAAAGAAAAAACACCTCACCAATATGCAATGTATTTTCAATGCACAAGTAGGTTGGTGGATACCTTTAGGTTGGTTTTTGGCGACAAATTTCAATACGAAGGAAAGCGGGCAATTATCTTTCAGTTAACCCAAAAAATCCCAGAAATGGAACTAAAAGAATGTATAAAAGCCTCCCTAAGGTATCATAAAGTAAAAGAACAGCTTACCTTGGGAATTTGAAAAATGAATAAAAAGCCGTTGGCAACAAAGGTTATTCCCAAACCTATTTTAAAGTAAACCGTGATGGGGATTGTAGGATTTTAATTAGATTTATAAAGGATAATAGAACCTGTCGTGTTGCAAACATTTAAAAACCCTTATGTAAATGGAATAAAATTAATAGCGAAACAATAAGAAAACTACTAAAATAGAACCTATGCCTAACAAACCGTATAGTCAATAACTTGCTTTCGCTTACTTCTGAAATCCAATAATATTTTCAATAAACATACCTTTAATATCAGCTAAAAATGAAACGCACCTTTCCAATTACTCTAATTTTAATAGTACTGATAAGTTGTAAATTAACCATAATGGGGCAGGAATCTGACTTTGAAATGTTGGATGATTCTATAAATCTTTATGCTTTTATTGGAGAAAAAATAGCGGTGATAGAATTTGATCCAAATGAAAATAATACTCGAATTGAAATTGATTTGATTACCGGTGATACCATTAAGAGAGTGAGCTATGTGATGGACAATGCATTTAAATGTAAATATAAAGTGATTAAAAATATATTCAATAACTTAAAAACAGATACGATTGAATTTGTATCCTATAATCATTATGGGCGTCCAGGATTTGAAAATTATAAAAATGTGATTCTATACATTTCTTTAAACGAAGAAAAAGGAAATTATTACCACCAAAAATATCAATTTGATCCCGTTGAAAACGTAAAAAACAGATTTTGGAAGGGAATGAAAGGAGAAAGTATCGAAGAACTATTTAACGAAAAGAAAACAGGAGTGTTCACTGCACGTAAATTATTTGATAAATAAAAACAGCTCGTAAAATCATTAAAATTAAATTACCAAAACAAGCAAATTCCGCAATATAAAGAATTCGAGTAGTTTCACCCATTTTGTATCATTGCGTGAATTTTCTCAGAAAATTTGTACCGAAATGTCCCCAAAATGAACCTTTTTGACCTCAAAGTCCCGATAGCTATACGGGATAAACCTGTGACGTTTTTACCAGATATCCATAACAATTCTCGACTAAGCAACATAGTCCTCAAAAATCCCTATTTTCAATAATTACCCATTAAAAATTTTTCCCGTTATGGGAAACCGTAATTAGTATTGCCTAGGTATGGTTAGTTTTATAAATGAAAATAAGCTTAACACGACAGTTAAACGCTTGTTGAATAAAGTATAATAATCACTAACTGCATCTAAATTATGGAATTAAATAAGTACCTGAATGAATCACAGGATCCAAAAACAGTAGAAAAAGTATTAAAAAAGATCAATGAACTGCTAACAAGGGAAGAGAAAGTAGAATATGTTGCAGTACAAAAAAAGCCCGCGGTAAATTTCTCACCAGACTCTGTTGCCCTAACCAATAAACGCATCATATTTTGTAGGCCAAAAACCTTTGGGCTCTCAATGGATTTTCAGGATTTTCTCTGGAAAGAAATAGCAGATTGTCATATTAAAGAAGGAATTTTGGGAGCCACGTTTACCGCAAAAAAAGTTAAAGGAGGAGGAATCATTTCAATGGACTATTTGCCCAAAGCTCAGGCACGGCTTTTATATCGATATGCTCAAGAAAGAGAAGAAGAAATGGAAGAATACAGGAGACAACGAGAGCTGGAAAATTCTAGAGCAAGAGCAGGTGGGGGGATAACAGTACATACTTCAAATGACAGGAATGAAGAGACTGAAAAACAAAACGATCCTTTGGAAAACCTAAAAAAACTCAAACAACTGTTAGAACAAGATTTAATAAGCCAGGAAGAATTTGAAAACAAAAAAGGCGAAATCTTATCGAAATTGTAGTTATCTTAGTCTTTAATCTATCTGTATAGAACACTGGTGAACTTCAAGCATTATTTCCTATTCAAAAATCGGTACAGACTTTCATTCATATAGTCTTGAAGCGGTAGAGGTCAAAATAAGAATGAGGCATTATGAAAAGCAAAGAATTCAATCAAAATAAAGAGCAAGTAGTAAAAGATAGGATGGAGGTTGGGACTAAAGAATTTAATGAATTTCAGGCTATTCTTTTAAATAAATTTAAGGAGCGTACAGCTGAAAGAAAGAAAATAATAAAACGGATGGCGCTTCAATTCAAAATGGAAGATTACTTATGAAGAAACCAACCCTAGAACTCCCCATAACCCTACGTGCTCCAAAAGTAGATGAAATTCCTATGAATTCTTCTGTTCAGAAAAGACTTGAATTACGGGAAAACGCCAAAATTGTAGAAGGCTATAAAATTCTGCCAAAAACCAATACGCAAGCCGACTTAGCTTTTAATTTCTATGCCGAAATAAATATTGATAACTCAAGACTTTGGAATCTAATACTGGAATTGAGTAAAGAATTACCCGATGAAATTTCATTGATTTTTAATCATTCAGATGCAGAACCCAATTATGGAAAATATGCAGATAAAAACAAAACACTTAAATTTCTAACCAACTATAAAACAGAAATTATAGCAGATACCTTTATAGATGTAGGAATGATCTTTCACTCAGATTCCGCACTCATTGAAATTTTTGTTCCAGAATCGAAATACATCAAGTTTTGGGGAACCGACCAAAAATCTTTTTTAAAGATTATGGAAAAATTTGGCCTTAAAGAAATTGACGGAATTGAATTTGTGGACGAATATCCCAAAGTTAGAGAACCATTAAGGTTGTTTAATGACCATATCACTGACTCTAACGAACTGATTGAAGTATTGAAAAAAGAATTTCAATAACCACATAGCACTTCACTACTCCCAGCTAAGCAAAATAGTTTCCACCCATTTTGGGTCATTGAGTGAATTTTTATAGAAAATTTGTATCGAAATGCCTGAAGATTCATTAAACCTCACAGGTTTCAAAAACCTGTGAGGTTTGCCCAAAGCCACGTAATGCAAATCCCCGTTAATAGGTTCACGAACCCCAAAACCAATAAGTAACCGTGAGCTAAAAAAGCAAGAAGAGAGATTAGTAGTTTTATAGCGTAGTTTTTTTGAAAAGTTTTTACAATAGAAATAGACTGTAGAACGTTCGTTAACCATAGAAAAAAATCAATCGGAGAAACACCCAATCTCATAATTACAAAGCACTAAATACCAGGGGAGTGATGGATAAAGACTGGAAACTAAAATTACGCTACGGAAAAACGAAAACAGAATTCAAGCACTTTACCGTACTTGCAGACGGAATTGTGGGAGAATTAAAAGATGGTTTTGAATGTGAACCGGGAAATGCGTGGATGTCTATGAAAACCTGGGCGAATTCTGCCGATGAATCTGCCGATATGATTCAATATGTAGGTCGTCAAATTGGCTTTGAGTGCAAAGGAAAAATTGAAATTTATGAAACCGAACCCACGGAACCACCAAAAGATGAACCTTATGGATATGGAATTAATTTCACCCCTTATGACGCTGAATAAGCACATTCAATCAAAAATGCCTCAGCAATAGGAGAGAAGTGTTATAACTCGCCTAAGCATTCCCTATTTTATGGCTTGAAGTAACTTTCAATAAAAAAAGAATCCAATCCTGGAAATTCTACAAAAGAGAAAAACTTATCAATTTACACGAGAAATTTATCTTTAAAATCCATTAGAAAAACTAAAGTAAGAGCCACTCCCAAACAAAGCAAGTTAAAATAATAGTCTAAGTAACAATCATAAGCCTTAGTTGCAATTTAATCAGCATTTACAAATTCCCCTTTTTCACTCACAATTTGATTGCCCCATTTGGTAATCGACTCCAATACGGGAATAAACGATTTTCCAAAATCGGTTAATCCATAAATAACCTTAATGGGGGGCTTTGTGCCATACACCTTTCGGAAAACCAATCCGTCTTTTTCCAGTTGCTTTAGTTGTAAGCTTAGCGTCATTTCGGTAACCGTACCCATTTCGCGGCAGAGTTCGCTAAACCTTTTGTGCCCATCCATCAAGTGGTAAAGAATAACCGCTTTCCATTTTCCGCCCACCAAATCCATCGTTAAACTTACCGAACAAGGATAAATTTTCCCATTCACTTTTACGTAATCACCTTTACATTCGTCTTTCATCGCTATTTATTTTCCACCTATCTAAATCGATAGGTATTGTAAATGTAATGCGCTAAAACTAGTTTAGCAACTCAATAAATTATAGTACAAATTATGGCATTAATCATTTTAGGACATCCAGACTATAAAAACTCAATCGCCAACAAAACGGTGATCGAAGCCCTGGAAAAAAGTAGTTTACCTACCGAAATTAGAAATATTCACGACTTATATCCCGACTATAAAATCGATATAAAAGCAGAGCAAGAAGCACTTTTAAGACATCAGACCATTGTGTTTCAATATCCGTTTTTCTGGTACAATATGCCTGCCATTTTAAAGCAATGGTTTGATGAGGTTTTTGCATATCAATTTGCTTACGGCGCTAAAGGTGACAAGCTAAAAGGCAAAAATTTTGTGCCCAGTTTTACCGTTGGCTCTTCAGAAAGTAGCTATTCCGTTTTAGGAAGTCAGCACTTTCGGGTGTACGAATTTTGTAAAAACCTGGAGCAAACCGCCTTGTTCGCTCAAATGAATTACATCGATCCCATTTACTTTCACGGGACCTCCATAGCCGCAGGTTATACCGAAAACGACATCAAAAACAACGCAGAACAACACGCCCAAAAATTGATAAATCGCTTAGCGGAATTGGAATAGGAAAACTCAATATGCCTATGTAAGACCTATCGCATCCCTCAATGCAAGAGAATATTTTATTTTTTAACCCGTAGCAAAACAAATCAATTCCACAGCGGTGGGTGCGGAGGATGGCCTAGCGCAGCGGTTTGCCATCCGCAGGATAAGGAATTGGTGTAGTTTTCAAGGATATAAAAATAAGCCTAGACTTTCCTGCCCGCCGGCAGGCGGGTTTGTTTCTTTTTTGGGCAATGCAAAAAAGAAAGGAATCAGTAATTGATATGTTCAATATAAAATAGAAACAATAACAAAAACACTGATTTTCAAGATGAATTTTCTTTAAAGCATTTTGGGTCATTGAGTGAATTTTTGCAGAAAATTTGTGCCGAAATATCTGAAAATTCATTAAACCTCACAGGTTTCAAAAACCTGTGAGGTTTGCCCAAAGCCACGCAATGCAAATCCCCGTTAATAGGTTCACGAAACCCAAAACCAATAGTAACCACAAGCTAAAAAGAAAGAAGATGTCGAACTTTATACCTCAGATGTTATAAGACAAACAAAACAAATACGTTTATATACAAAAGCCAAAACCACAAAAACTTGAAAAAGCTACTGCACAGCATCCTCATCATCCTTTTAACCGTGATTACCCAAATTGGCGGAATAATCTACCTAATTTCAATTCTACTCATTAAGCCAACCGCCCACAAAAAGCGGCTAAAACTACTTGGGATTTTTATCGCGCTTTATCTCATCGCCACCTTTTTGATTGTCCCCAATGTAGCTCCACTTTTCGGACGTGAAAAAATCAAGGAAACCAAATTTCTACAAGCCCATTCCCTATGTTACCAACTAGCCAATAGAAATTATGTTCGGCCAGAACTCAATCAAACCCTCGCCCAAATCGCCCGCCAATTAGAAAAACAACATCACGGCATCAAATTAGTTCATTTGGATGCCAATTTTCCGTTTCTGGATAAATTTCCGCTTTTGCCCCATTTAAGCCACAACGACGGAAAGAAAATAGACGTTACGTTTCTCTACGAAAATCCAGATGGGCAACTCACCAATAAAAAAACCTCCGTTAGCGGATACGGAGTTTATGAACGCCCAAAACCTGGCGAATATAACCAAACGGACGTTTGTAAAAATCAAGGATATTGGCAATACGACTTTCCAAAATACCTAACTTTAGGAACAATTAATGACGACATTCAATTTTCAGAAAACGGAACCCGAAATTTGGTAAATCTCATTTTAGAGGAAAATACAATAGGAAAACTCTTTATCGAGCCCCATTTAAAAACGCGACTCCGGCTCAACCATCCAAAAATAAGGTTTCACGGATGTCGCGCAGTACGCCACGATGACCATATACATTTGCAATTAAAATAAAAGCCGATGATAAAAAGCCAAAAATTACCCTTAACTTTCCCCTTAAAAACCATCAAAATCATAACGCCACCCAATACTGGCATCAATTAAAAAAATGAACCTTAACCTATAGAATATGAGCCTTTTCAACCTTTTTAAAAAGAACAAAACCCAATCGACTTTTCCTGAAAACGAGCTCGAAAAAAGTTTAATAAAAGCCGCTTCAGACGTTGCGGCCAGAGAAGAATTCTACACCAAATTACTGTGGAATGAACTTATTGTATTGACTAGCGGACACGACCAATCTCAGGAAGGAAGAAGAACCTTAGAAGAAAATACCGAAGTGCGGTTTGTCACCTTTAAAAACGGACAAATCCCCATTTTTACGGCCACCAATAGAATTTTTGACAAAGGCATCGTTAAAGAACAAGTCCCATTTATGGCCATAAAAGGGCAGGACCTGTTTACACTCACCAAAGGCGCCAGTTTTGTATTAAATCCGTATTCAGATTATGGCAAAGAATTGGTGCCACAAGAAATTGAAAACCTCTTAAACGGTTCCATTTTTCAGCAAAACCATCACATCGAAATCACCAAAGACACCCAGGTGCTCCTTGGCCAACCCGCCAATTATCCCACGCAATTGGTCAACGCCCTGTCTCAACTTTTTAGCGACCAACCAAACGTAAAAGCGGCCTACCTGGCCAGCATTAAAATGGACGATACCAAACAGCCGCCCCATTTAATCGTTGCGATAGATGTTGAAGGGAATATGTCATCCATTTCCGGAAAAGCCGGCGCGATTGCAGAACAAATCATCGGAAAAAATGAAGTAATCGATTTTATAAAAATAGAAGAAGACAATGGCATTTCGTCCTATTTTCTAAATGAAACCCAAGCCTTTTACCAACGGAAATAAAAAGTGTAGCCACGACCGTGAGCCTGCTGTAAACTCCTATTTTAAAGCATAGTCGCCTTAAAAATTATAGCGTAAAATACCGAATATTAAACCACTATAGCAGGTTTACTTAAACATCAATTCCCTCTTCAAGTAAAAATAAGCTACCATTGTTGTATCGAGAATAAAGGTTGAAAATCAACGGTTTTATAACAGGTTGTTTATCGAGTTTTTTTTGGGTTTTGTGGGAAACCGGAAGGAAGTTTGAAGGTTTATGTTTATTTTTAGGGAAGAGGAAAGAACGTAATAGTTTCATATGCTTGCTCCTAATAAGCAGAAAAAATAAACTAAATGTCAGGACAAAAGATAAAGACAGAAATTTATTGTCATAATATAGCACCTATTGAAGATTTGAATAAAGAGATAACTTCAAACTCTTTGAAATTTGGTGTTTTTGCAAACAATGGTAGTGGTAAAACATTTATTAGTAGAATGTTTAGACTTACTGAGACAACAAAAACATTAGAGCTTAATGAAGAAGGTAATAGTCCAACTGATAAGTTAATCACATTAGGGCACGACTCTGGGAATTTTAAATTTAAGATTACTGATAAGCGGGGAAATGTTGCCGAACAGTTTGAAATAGGTTTAAGAAAGCAGGCTATACCTCATATTCCCAAAACTGATTATTTATTTCACGTTTTCAATGAAGATTACGTTGACGATAATTTGAGAAGTTTAGATTATGATAAGGATGATAAAATAGATGGATACATTTTAGGTAAGGCAAATATTGATCTATCTGATGATGAAGAAAGACTAAAAAAAATAGAAACAGAAGGTTCAGAACTTTCAAGCCAAATCAAAAATGATATTAAGGAATATATTATAAATAAAATTGATAATATACAGAATATAAAAAGATTAAAAGAATATAAGGAATTAGAGTTTGAAAATATAATAAACGCAGTTGATAAAGAAAGTTATAATATAGAGGTCATCTAAACTTTTGAGGTTTATAGAATTTTTTTAGTGCAATAGCCATAAAAGCGAGATAATTAAATCCTTTCCAGCTACTTGTGGTGGTATCGAACCTGTTGAGTAAGGAT
>NZ_JAKHSK010000062.1 GCF_023499215.1 Zunongwangia pacifica | reverse complement strand
TCTATTGTATCTTTGTCAAGTACAGAGTACATAAAGGGTTGGTTTTGATAATTGTATGTTTCGCAACACAAATATCTGCAACCCTTTTTTATTTTTAAAAAAAGTTTAAATCATTTCTTTATATAAGCTGCATGATGTATATAGATTCTTGTTATTTATTACCGAAATAGAAAAGCGTAAAATTAAGAAAGGGAGCACGTCTGCTCCCTTTCTGCATATTTCCATCTTGTAGGCTAATACAAATTAACGAAATAACAATAAGATTTGGCAAACATACGGTTTCGTCTAAAATTTTAAAAAATACCTTTGTTAAAATAAACTATAAAAACAGTTAAAGGAGGATTATGATTTTATAAAATACGGTACTTGTAAAACTTAAAGAAATCCTGATTATTGTGTTGTAAAGCTATTTTAACATAAAAGCTAAATATCGCGGTATTTAATCTCGATTATCGAGTAAATAATGGTATACTAGTCGATCGTATTTATAATAAACAACGCCTTTAGCGCATTGCTAAAAGGCGTTGTTTATCATACCAAAAAAGTAAGCTCCAGATTAATAGCTTCTATTCTTCCTCCTGGCTTGCTTCCTCGCTTAACGTCTCCACAGCATCCATCATATTGTATTTCTCCAGCTGTTCTTCCTCTCCGGTAAAATATGGAAAAACGTCCAGAATTGGTGATTCTACGATAGACGGTATACTATAATCTCCCATTGTTTCTTCCATCGCTTTTGTAGTATTTTCAAAAGCTTCTTTTACATCGTTAGCCTGCACCAGTATATAAATGTTCGATTTTTTTTCTTTCCCGCTTTCTTCGTCCATAGCGATTAAAGAAACTTTAGATTTAAACCAACGATCTGAATTCTCAAACGGATGAACCTCAGCGAAATTTGCGATCTTAATGTTTTTAATCATAAAATCCTCACTGGTAAGCTTCTGCATCTCTTCAGTAATTCTGGTTTCCGCTTCAGTATAAGACACTGCATCCAGAAGATATACTTCGGTCACCACTTTTTGCTCGCCTGTTTCATGTGTTTTTCTGTATTTCACCTTACATTCATACCAAATTACGCTCATGTCTTAAATTTTTAAGAGCGCAAAAATAAAATTTAAAGCTTTCCGGTAAAGCAATCCTACGATTAGATATTCACAAGTTTGAATTTTAAAAATAATATCTTTTTTAACCAATATTGGTTAAAAATCTAAGCAATTCTTTTCCAACCAATTGGAAAAGGTCGGTATGAATAATAGTGTAAAACTTCTTCTAAGGCCAGTTTCATCGCTTTGTTAATAGGAAGTATTTTTCTACCTAAACCAAAATCAATTTGTGCGAGTTTTAAATAATAATCACTAAAAACCGGTACCGGTAAATCTTGCTGAATTGCCAACGAGGTCTTTTGAAAAGCATCAGACTGCTGCTTTAATAATTTACAACTTACCAACTGAAGTTTCCCCAATTTATCGCGCTGTGCCGCATAGCCAAATAATCTGCATACCAATCCACGGTAATTATATGCGGTACACCTGCCACTACCACTATCCAAACTTAATGTTTTGTACAAATGACAGACTTCTACAGTCGATGTATTTAAATGATCTAGGGTTTCCTCAGCTTTTCCCGCTAAAAAGCACTGAAATGCCCATGGTAAAAACTCTAATGGTGACGCCTGGATCCCTGGCTTTTCACAACATTTTCCGCATCCAACAGCACAACTAAAACCAGCACGAGATTGAAAATGATCAAGCTCTTCTGAAAGGGTTTCGAACAAACTTTCGACTGCCCTTACTTTTTCTTCTAATTTCATTCAAAAGGCGAAATTAGTCGAAAATAGACTCTGTTTTAAAAAAATTTTAGGTCGAAACTGTTAAATATTATCGTGGTGCAAATTTTCTTGGCCGTAACGCATTAAATTATTCAGAATTTATGCTTTTAAAGACATCAAAGACTTACACTTTACCATTGTGTATAAGCATCATACTAATCGCATAACCTGATTTTGAGTTAAGACAATCCAGAAACCTGACTAAAATACTTGTAACGATATTTATTCACATTTTATATCTTGATGATAAATAAAATAGAAGCTTCCTATAAAGATAAAAATAACTAGCGCTGATTGGTTTTAATAGCATTACTTTTCTTTTCTGAATAGAAAATTAGCATCCAAAACTCGTAAACCAATCAGCGCTTCATTGATATGTTATGTTTTCAGCTCATCCTGAAGCCCTGCGATATAAGGCTGATCGTAGAAACGTTTTCCGGTAGCTTTATATAAGGCATTGGCCAGCGCCCCTATCACCGGTGGAAATGGCGGTTCTCCCAATCCCGTTGGATCGATTCCATTTTCAGCAAAATATACTTCTATACTCTTAGGCGCTTCTTTATGGCGTATTAAGCGATAGGTATCGTAATTGCTTTGTTGTGGCATTCCGTCTTCAAAACTAATTTTACTGTACAAAGCATGTCCAATACCATCTATGGTCCCACCTTCCACCATATTTTTAGCGGCATCGGGATTTACCACAATTCCGCAGTCCACCGCGCAAACAACTTTATCGATCATCGGCTCGTTATTTTGTACTCGTAAATCGAGAATTTGAGCCACATACGAATTATGACAGTAATAGGCCGAAACGCCTCGATTAAGATTTTGATCTTCTTTTTTCCAACCCGATTTATCTCTTACCATTTCCAATACTCCGGCAAAACGATCAGCATCATAATCGTTATTCTCCCCTACAGGCTTTTCCTTGGCTTTTTTCAATAGATCTAACCGAAACTGAATTGGATCCTGACCAGTTTCTTCAGCCAGCTCATCCAAAAATGATTGTTCGGCACCGGCAATAAAATTAGATCTTGGTGCTCTAAATGCCCCTATTGAAATATTACTATCTAGCGTCCAGCTCTCGGCTAAATAATTATCGATCGCCCCAGCAGGAAAACGATTGGCAAACAACGGACTTTCTTTTATTCCCCCTGCATTTACATGAAAAGCAGTGATTTTATTATTGGCATCTAAAGCAGCTCTATAGGTTACATGATATGCCGGGCGATAAACACCATCGGTCATGTCATCTTCTCTGGAATAGACCAGTTTTACGGGAGCTCCTGCCTTTTGAGAAATCACCGCAGCTTCTACCAGAAAGTTACCGTATAAACGGCGGCCAAAACCACCACCCATTCTGGTCATTTGGATATCGATATTTTCCAGATCTAAACCTAAACGCTCCTGAATGGTTTTTTCGGCATATTCAGGAGTTTGGATTGGGCCTAATAATTCAGCTTTATCTTCAGTTACATTCGCAAAAAAGTTCATGGGTTCCATGCAATTATGCGCTAAAAACGGACAAGTATAGGAACGTTCTATAATTCTCGCTGCATTTTTAAAAGCCGCTTCAGGATCACCATCTTTTCGTACCGTTTCGGCTTTTTTAGATCCAATATCAGCCATTAAAGAAGTATGTATTGCTGAGCTTTCCAATCCACTCACCTCCCCCATGCCGGCAGATTTCTCCAAAATTTCAATTTTTTTAGTAAGTTCTGGATTCAAATCCCATTCTACCTTTAATGCTTTTTTGGCCTGCATGACCTGCCAGGTAGATTCCCCTAAAACAACAACCAGCTTACTAAAGGCTGAAACATCACTCCACTGTTTTTGTAGCCCTTCTGGATAAGTATCGATGGTAAAGACATCTTTTATACCCGGCATGTCTTTAATTTTTTCGGCATCCATCGATTTAAATTCCATCCCAAATTTTGGTGGATGCACGATCATGGCGGTGAGCATTCCATCTTTATACGTGTCTAAACCAAAAAGGGGTTGCCCGGTTACGATCTTTTTAGCATCTACGTTTTTTCTTGAAGAACCAATAATCTTAAAATCGTTCTTCGATTTTAAAACGACTTTATCCTCTTCTGGAATTTCAATCGCTGCAGCAGCTTTAGCAATCTCTCCGTAAGAAATAGTTTTATCACTACCAGAATGCGAAATAACTCCGTCTTCTACACTAAGTTCTTCAACAGGTACTTCCATTTGTTTGGCCGCAGCTTGCAGAAGCATATATCTTGCGGTTGCTCCAGCTCTTCTAAGCGGTTCCCAACCCTGGCGAATCGATTGGCTACCACCGGCAAGCTGTCTTGAATATAAATCGGTATTTAAGGGCGCTTGTTCTACAATCACATTATTCCAATCTACATCAAGTTCTTCAGCCACCATCATGGGCATCGATGTTTTTACATTCTGCCCAATTTCAGGGTTTGGCGAATAAATCGTAACAACACCATTATCCCCTATTTTTAAGTAACCATTCAGTTCAAACCATTCGTCGGGCATTTCTAAGGCAGTGTCTGCCACGATAACTTCTTCACTACGCTTACACGCCAGCCAGTTAAAGCCAATAAGCAACCCGCCCCCGGCAATACCAACACTTTTAATAAAAGATCTTCTATTTACTGTTGTGCTTTTCTTTGTCATTTTACTGAAGTTAAATTAGGCGATCTGAGATTTTGAAGCCGCTTTGATGGCAGCTTTAATTCGGCTATAAGTTCCGCAGCGACAAATATTTCCGTTCATCGCGTTTTCAATTTCTTCATCTGAAGGATTTGGATTGCTATCTAACAATGCTGAAGCCGACATGATTTGCCCGGCCTGGCAATAACCACATTGCGGAACATCGATTTCTAACCAGGCCTGCTGTACGTGATGATCCCCATTTTCAGATAAACCTTCAATAGTTTTAATCTTGCTACCTTCTAACGAAGATACTGGTAACTGACATGATCTCACTGCAGATCCATTAAAATGAACCGTACAGGCGCCACATTGGGCTATTCCGCAGCCATATTTAGTTCCTACCAAATTTAAGTGGTCTCTCAAAACCCATAAAAGCGGGGTATTGGGATCTACATCCACGGTTTTATCTTCACCGTTTATATTGAGATTGAATTTCGCCATGACATAATTTTTTATAAAAATTACTAAAATTTTTCTTAAACACTCTTAAATAACAGTTATTTGGAATCGTTTTAAATTAAATCATTCATTTTTATAAATTTTATAGCCCTTTGTTTTGAATTCTTGCACATCTTATTTTAAAATCAAAACCCTATCAAATTCTGTTAATTGCTATGCTATTTTATGGCACAGGTTTCATTTTTGATTTTATAATTCTATAATTTTTAAAGGCTTTTTATTACTTATTCTTTATATTTCAGAAGAAATTTAATCAAACTCTATTTCCAAGCATATGAAAAAACTTAAAATAACCACACTATTTTTATTCGGAATTGGATGTTCTGGTATTGGCTTTTCACAAGTTGATGCCCCTACTACGCCGCCAGAAGTATCTCCAATGCCCATGAAACCAGAAATGACTGAAATCTGGGAACCTCAGATAGAAAAAATTACTCCGGGCGAAAAACCTGGTGATGCACCTTCAGATGCTATTGTACTTTTTGATGGCGAAAATTTAGATCAATGGGTAAGTCAGACTGATACTGAAAAAGCAGCTCCCTGGGCCATTAAACAGGGCTATTTTGAAGTTGTTCCCGGCACCGGTGGCATCCAGACAAAAATGAAGTTTGGGGATGCGCAAATTCATATCGAATGGAGTGCTCCCGATAAAGTAGAAAATTCTGGACAGGGCCGTGGAAACAGCGGATTGTTCCTTCAGAATAGATACGAGCTACAAATTTTAGATTCTTACAATAACCGCACGTATAGCAATGGGCAGGCCGCCAGTATTTATAAAGATGCGCCACCTTTGGTGAATGCCATGCGTTCTCCAGATCAATGGAATGTGTATGATGTAATTTACACAGCGCCCCGTTTTAAAGACGGAAAAATAGACCAGAAAGCAAAAATCACCGTGCTTCATAATGGCGTAGTTGTTCAAAATAATACGACAATACAAGGTCTAACGCTTTATATTGGTTTACACAATTATCCTGAAGCACACGAAGAAGATGTGATCGCTTTACAGGATCACGGTACGAAAGTGCAGTTTAGAAATATTTGGGTAAGAAAATTATAAGTTAATATTTAATTTTTTGAGCAATGAGATCCGGCTATGCTTTGTAGTCGGATTTTTTATGAGTAGAATTTTGGTAGACTAGATGCTTGGTATATTAGATCGTTAAAACTGATAATTGTTTATTGAAAACTGCGAGATAGAGATTTTCCTATTCCACTACACTCAAAATTTATTTTGTATTAAGAAAATAGAAAAGAGACGTAAGAGTTAAGAGTCAGGAAGCAGGACTTTGAATTTTAAATGACTTTATACTGTATAATGTATATTGAAAACACACTTCTCGATACAACAACTTTTAAACTTTGAACGTCCATCTTGATTGAGATTTCTCCATTTCGCTACGCTACAGTCGAAATGACAAAAATTGATAATTGATTAATGTTTATTGAAAACTGTGACTGCTCACTGCGTATTGAGATAGAGATTTCTCCACTCCACTTTGTTTCGGTCGAAATGACAAAATTGATAATTGATTACTGTTTATTGTTCATTGAAAACTGCCAACTGAGACTGCTTACCGCCAACTGAATCACTACAGCTCATCTTTCAATACTTTCCAAACATTATTCGCCAGTATTTGCTGACCTTCGGCGGTGGGATGAATACCGTCTTGCTGATTTAATTCTGGATCACCCGCAACGCCTTCTAAAAGAAAAGGAATAAGTTCTAGATGATATTCCTTAGCTAAATCTGGGAAAAGTGATCGGAACTCAGAAGTGTACTCCTCACCCATATTTGGTGGAATTTGCATTCCGGCCAGGATGATTTTTACATCGGGGTTTTTCTCCCTTGCCGTATTAATAATCTGTTCTAAATTTTTTCTGGTTTCGTCTAACGACACGCCACGTAAACCATCATTGGCACCAAGTTCTAGTACCAGAATATCAACATTTTGCTTAAACACCCAATCCAGTCGGTTCAGTCCGCTTGCAGTAGTCTCACCGCTTAGGCCGGCATTTACCACACTGTAATCCATCCCGAGGGAATCCATTTTCTTTTGAATCAGGTCCGGATATGCTTCTGCGGTGTCCAATCCTAAACCTGCGGTTAAACTGGTTCCAAAAAACAACACCACAGGTGCTTCTTCCTTTTTATTCTCTGCTGAGACCTGCTTTTCCACAGGATTTTCTTCTGAAGAAGAAGGCGATTGCTTTTCTTCATTTTTACAGGAGTTCAAAAAAACAAGGCAAAAAATCGCTAATATCAGGCTATTAAGATTGGTTATTTTCATTATCAATTTTATTTTTTAGTTTCATGTGCAAGATAGGATAAGGTTTTCCCAATCCATCCTTTTCAGAACGTTCAACGACTTTAAAACCCATTTTGGTATAAAATCCCAGTGCCTGCTCATTATCTTCGTTTACATCAACTTTTTCGATATCAAATTCGGCTATGGCGAATTCAACTAAAACCTTACCAATCCCCTGCCCGCGATATTCAGGAGCCAAAAACAACATTTCAATCCCTTTATCGGCACAACCTATAAAACCGGTGATTTTTCCATTTTCAGCTTTCGTACAACTCAAGTGTACAGCATCAAAATACGTATTCAAAATTAAGGGTTTAAAATACGCAATATCGTCCTCTTTTAAAAAGTGATGCGTGGCTCTAACCGAGTCTTCCCAAACTTTTATAAGTTCCGGATAATCACTTTTTGAAACCTTAAATATCTCTATCATTCTGTTGCCAGGTTAGTAAGTTTATTCGATAAACTTTAATGGTCTTAAAATCATTTCTTAATTTGTACGTTTTAGTTGAAAATTCTTTCTAAACCCACAATGACAAAGATATTAAACCTTACCCACCTGGAGAAAAGCTATGACAGCGGAAGTAAAAAACTCCAGATTTTACATGATATTAATTTTGAGGTAGAAGCCAAAGAAACTTTTGCGATTGTTGGGCCATCTGGAAGTGGAAAAACCACTTTATTAGGTCTTTGCGCTGGTTTAGACCAGATTGATAAGGGGGAAATTGAATTATGTGGCATAAAATTAAGTAGCCTTTCTGAAGATGAGCTTGCCTCACTACGAAATCAAAAAGTAGGATTTGTTTTTCAGAATTTTCAGTTGTTACCTACTCTTACCGCAATAGAAAATGTTGCGGTTCCTTTAGAATTGCAAGGCAATAAGAATGCTACCGAAAAAGCAAAATCACTATTGAAAAAAGTAGGTTTAGAGCACCGAATGCATCATTATCCTTCGCAACTTTCGGGCGGGGAACAGCAGCGTGTGGCTTTAGCACGAGCATTTTCTAACGATCCCGAAATTCTTTTTGCCGATGAACCTACCGGAAATCTTGATGCGGAAACCGGGGAAAAAGTAATTCGGCTTTTATTTGAATTAAATGCCGAGCTGGGTACTACTTTAGTGATTGTAACCCACGATATGGAATTGGCCAAAATGACGCAACATATTTTGGAAATTAAGGGTGGTAAAATAGTATCTGACCAGAAAACCGGAATTTAAAATGCAGCAGCTCTATACAACAAAACCGGGATTTTCCTGGTTGCTAAAAATGGCCTGGAGAGATGGAAAAGCGAGCAAACGTAAGCTTTTGCTTTTTATGGCTTCGATTGTTTTGGGAATTGCCGCAGTTGTTTCTATTCAATCTTTTGGAGAAAATTTACAGGATAATATCGCGCTGCAATCTAAATCTTTGATGGGTGCCGATTATACCATCGATATGAACCACCCACCCAGTGAACGGGTGATCGAAATTATGGATTCTCTGGGTATCGATTCACGCGAAATCAGTTTTGCGTCGATGGCGGCTTTTCCTAACAAAACCGGGACAAAATTTGTGAGTGTTCGAGGTATCGATAACGGTTTTCCTTTTTATGGAGAATTAGAAACAAAACCTAAATCTGCGGCTGTAGATTACCAAAATAAAAATGGTGCGTTAGTGGATGCTACGGTTATGCTTCAGTTAGATATGGCGGTAGGCGATAGTATTAAAATTGGTGAAATTACCCTACCCATTTTAGGAGAATTAAAGCAGGCGCCCGGCAGTTCTTCCCTTTTTGGAGCCATCGCACCACCGGTGATTATTCCATATCAATTAATCGAGCAAACGGGACTTATACAAACCGGAAGCCGTATTAATTACGAGTATTATTTTGTTGCCGATAAAAACACCAATCTTGAACTTTTAGACGAAAAAATTAATCCTCAACTGGAAAAAGAAGATGCCGATCTGGATACGCATTTGTCAACCAGCGAGCGATTGGGCAGGCGTTATGAAAACTTCGGGAAGTTCCTAAATCTGGTTGCTTTTATCGCCTTGTTATTGGGCTGCGTGGGAATTGCCAGTGCCATTAATATTTATATCAAAGAAAAATTAAAGTCGGTTGCCGTACTAAAATGCCTGGGGGCTTCGCAAAAACAAAGTTTTTTAATATTCTTAATCCAGGTCACTTTTATTGGTTTTTTAAGCGGAATTTTAGGAAGTATTCTTGGGGTTATTTTACAATATGCATTTCCGGTACTATTAGAAGGTTTACTACCGGTAGAAATTGCATTATCGATCTCACCAAGAGTCATTTTGGCCGGAATCATATTGGGCATTTTAATGTCTGTTTTATTTGCTTTATATCCTCTTGTGGGGACGCTTTACGTTTCACCGCTTCAGGTATTACGAGTTGAAGAAAATACAGGTTCAAAATCACGAAAAGCCCTTTTAGGGATTTCGGTTTTAATCGTTTTGTTTTTATTCCTTTTTTCGTTCTGGTTACTTAGAAACTGGCAGTACTCACTATCATTTATTGGTGGGGTTCTGATCACATTTGCCATTTTAGCCGGTGTTGCTAAGGTTTTTATGAGCCTGATCAGGAAATTTTTCCCAGATTCATGGAGTTTTGTTTCAAGACAATCACTTCGGAATTTGTTCCGACCACAAAACCAGACGCTGATCCTGATTTTGGCTATCGGGATTGGTACTTTTTTAATCAGCACACTTTATTTCAGCAAAGATCTTTTACTGGCACAGGCCACTTTAGACAATACCAATACCAGCGCAAATATGATCCTCCTGGATGTGCAAACCAATCAGACTAAAAATGTGGCTAAAACTATCGAAGCTCAGGATTTGCCGGTCATAGAAGACATCCCCATTGTAACCATGCGCGTACAAAATATTAACGGGCGCTCGGTAAATGAAATTAGGGAAGACACAACTTCTACCATTAATGGCTGGATTTTGAGCCATGAGTTTCGAGTGACCTACCGGGATTCTTTAATTGCTTCGGAAAGTATTGAAAACGGAGAATGGATTCCTGAAGCTAAAAATTCAGAAATTATCCCGATATCGGTAAGTACCAATTTTGCTGAAGATGCGCAGGTTAACGTGGGCGATCAGGTTACTTTTAATGTACAGGGCGTTTTAATGAAAACTAAAATCGCCAGTACACGACTGGTTGATTGGGGACGAATGCAAACCAATTTTTCTATTGTTTTCCCAAAAGGTGTTTTAGAACAGGCACCGCAATTTCATGTTATGACTACACAGGTGCCGGATGCCCAAAAGTCGGCTGAAATTCAGCAAATATTAGTCAAAAACTATCCCAATGTGTCGATTTTAGATTTACGTCAGGTCTTAAGTATTATCGAAGGATTACTGAATAAAATAAGCTGGATCATCAATTTTATGGCATTTTTTAGCATTCTTACGGGAATCATTGTTTTATTGGGTGCCGTTAGAACCAGTAAATACCAGCGTATTAAAGAAAGTGTATTGCTTAGAACAATAGGAGCTAAAAGTAACCAGATCCTTAAGATCGCGGCTTTAGAATATATTTATTTGGGAGTTTTGGGCAGTTTAAGCGGCATTTTACTGTCCTTAATCAGTAGTTTATTATTAGCCTGGCTGGCTTTTGAAACAACGTTTATCCCGTCCTGGGTTCCGTTTGGAATTTTATTCCCAGGGATTACGTTACTGGTGTTGATCATTGGCCTGGCCAACAGCAGCAGCGTTATAAAAAACCCGCCGTTACAGGTGTTACGCCGGGAAAGTATTTAATACTTATTTATTCAGTTATTGTTTTTAATTCAGTATTCGATTCATAATAAAAATCTGTTTTCCAAATCCCCATTTTCCTAAAATTTGCTCCAGAAGATCGGTCGCTATAGGTGATTTGATAAGGTACTTCAATTTTATATCTGTTAATATAATAACTTACTTCAAAAGTTGTGTGCGGAGGTATTTTAAGGTCTGATTTTTCAGAGATATCCACATTTCTTTTCCATTCACTATCTTCAGCATACCTAATGGTTTTATTCCATCCCTTACTAACGGTAACTTCATCATAAATTACTTCAATATCCGGTAAGCGTAATTCAACTTCCTCACTTTCAATAGGTACTAGAATTTGTGGATTGTTTTCAATAAAAGAGGCTTTAAAATTTTCAGGATATTTATCGATTATGATGGTTTCCTTAATTTCATCGCTAGTATTTATTAACGTATCACGGCCAACTGTTATCCAATCGCTACCGATAATTTCAAAAGATTCTATATCGAATGCTATACTTTCAATTTCAAAATCCCCCTTCGGGACAATCTGAAATTGCTGATTTTGAGTTTCGTTTTTTAAAGCCAGATATACCGAATTTTCGGTAGCTTCTAAAACAAAATTAGTGTTGTTTTCACCCAAGGTGGCATTCTGTATAAACGAATAGTTCTTGTTGTCACTGGGTAAAAAACGCCAAAATTGCGTGTCTTGAAGTTTATTATCATTTTGTGCGAACGTAACAGGAACCAATACGCTATCTTTAGCATTAGTTGATTTTACTCCAACAGGTTCCATTTCTTTTACCGCAACCAATATCAATGACTTTGAGGCTTCATCTTTTTCCGAAAATCCAAATACTAAATTATCATTGTCTTTATCAAAATTAGTTAATAATAGATTATTCCCTAATCCATTGGCCGCTAAATAGGTATCTGTAGCTACGGCTTTTACATAAAAAGGCATACCTATAAAATCTTGCCACTCTTTAAGGTCATAGTCTGACGTTGGTACCTGATCTTCTACAAAATAGTTTTCTGGAACTTCATTAAAATACGATTCATCGTCCTCACTACAAGAAAGAAAAGCTATTGCTAAAATGGCTAAAAGTAAACACTTGTTGTTCATTACAAATTAATTAAGGTATATTTATTAGCTTAGGGCGGTCACCATATGAAATTACGGAAAACATAAGTAACCGTTGCACAAGCCTCTAATTCTTAGAAAATTTCACTTATTTAAACCGCTTTTAAGCGGTTTTTTTATCTTATACGATCTCTAAATTAGATAGGTAAAGTCTCTTTAGAACGGACTTATATTCCTGATTTAAGGTCTTTGTGATCTTTAAATACAAGCCGAGCATTCCTGCCCCACTTTTCACCCGTTTTTGAGTGAATTTGAGGTACTTCTTAATGTTGTAGGCGATGGCGGACAGTTGCATACACTTGTTGGCTTGTTTTAGTCCTA
>NZ_JAKHSK010000061.1 GCF_023499215.1 Zunongwangia pacifica | reverse complement strand
TTACTAAACAGGTTTGATACTACCGTGGCAAGCTGGACAGGGTTTAACTATCTTGCTTTTATTGTATTAGCCTTGAAAAAGTTCAAACCCTTCAAAAAGGAAAAAGTTTAAACGAGTTCAAGATAAATCGGAACGTAAAACAAGTTTATCTAAACTGAATTATTTGTGGGGTTGAATAGTTTCGGAATTGCTCAATCAAGCGGAATATAACCGGAAAAAAACAACGAAATGGCAACAAAGTATCCTATGAAAAGCAATATCCAGTTCCATAAAAGTAATATTTAATTCTCTTAGATTTATCGCGAGATTAAAAAAGTGTTTTCCAATCCATCCATTTGGGTTTGTCCCTAGGATCTTAACTTTTAAATGATAAATTATACCGAATTTGAACAATATGGATTAAAACGCATTATGGAGGTACTGTCGGGAAAATGGAAACCCTTGATTTTACACCATCTTTTTCACGAGAAAGAAATACGCTTTATCGAATTATGGCGTAAAATGTCGCGGGTTTCCAAAAAAGTGCTGCTGGAGCAATTACAACAAATGCAGGAACATCGTATTGTAGAGCGAATAGAACGAAATGATTTTCCGCCACAGGTTGCTTATCAACTTCATCCAGATACAAAATCCTTAGGTACTGCCTTGCACATGCTTGAGAAATGGGGGGCGTACCGCTAAAGGGCCTATGAGGACTACAGATCAAGATGATTTAGCTCAGCCCACCTATTATTTAATGGCACCAAAGGCGGCAAAACACGCGTTTTTGTGAAGCAATTCAATATGCCGAAACCCTACACGCTCCAATAATTTGAACTGATAGTTGAATGATCGCGGGCTGTCTTCCTTTTCAATATAATCAAAGACCCGATCCCGAAATGCTTCGTCTTTTAGATGGGTGAGGTAATTGCCGTAGCGCTCATTAAAGAGGAGCTGTTGTATGCCGGGTGTTTCTTGCACAATCAGGTCTGAAATCCACAAACTCCCCCCGGGTTTTAAGAGCCTGTAGAGTTTGGAAAAAACGGTTTCCCAGTCTGCATCATCCCTTAAGTGGTGCAACACAGCCGAAGCGATTATAGTGCAATAGCTGTTTTCCGGTAAGACTGCGGTTCTAATATCCTCCTGAACAAGGGTGACGGTTCCGCTATTGACAGCTTCTACGCGTTCTTGTGCACGTTGCAGCATAGGCAGGCTAAGATCTAATAAGGTACAGTTGAGAGGTGCTTTTTTAGACAGCAGCTTAAGCGTATAGTTACCCGCGCCACACCCCACGTCTAACACCGTTTTGATATTAGGTGAGTAGGCCATGATACTATCAGTTATAAGTTCCATGGTATAGCTCGCATCCATTGTGGTCTGCTGGCCGGTTTCTACTTGTGAAAAGCGCTCCACATCGTTGTCAAAGCGGGTCTTGATTTCATCTACGGTTGATTTTTTGGATATTTTTTTCATGGATTTAAAGGATTTTATTCCAAAAGTACCGTTCTTTATCATACTTGGAAAAGATCATTATTATCAACTATTGATACCTATAAAGTATTATGGAACTCAGGCACCTGATCTATTTTAAAACCGTGGCGGAGCTATTGCATTTCAGCAGGGCGGCAGAGCAATTGCACATTTCCCAACCGCCTTTGAGCAGACAGATCAAAGAATTGGAGAACGAACTGGGTGCTGTACTGTTCTTACGCAACAATAAGCGGGTGGCCCTTACCGATGCGGGTCGTTTTTTCCTGGGGGAATGCGACATGCTTATCCAACAATTGGAACGCAGCAAGCAGTTGACCAGGCAGATCCATGAATCGGTAAGTGGGGATTTTTGCATTGGATATATCAGTTCAACGCCCTTAAAATCCCTGGCACTGATCCTCCAGCGGTTAAAGGCAGAATTTCCGTTGTTGAGGACGCGCCTGTATGAGTTGCCTACCATAAAGCAGGTCAAGGCACTAGAGGCGGGTAAACTGGATGTAGGTATTTTGCGGGCACCCATGGACTCCCCCTCCCTGGAAGGGGTTTTGCTCTGGCAGGATCCTTTTGTCCTGGTATCGCCGGCTGAAGAGCCTTGCTCCATGGATGTAAAAGAGCTGGAGCAGCGTCCTTTTATTTCATACAACAGCAGCTACGCTCCTTTTTACCAGCAGCAATTGGTATCCTGTTGTAACCGCCTGGGTTTTATACCAAAGGTTGTGCACGAGTGCAATAACATGCATTCCATAATGAGATTGGTCGAGGGTGGGCTCGGGGTTTCCCTTGTTCCTTATTCTACCCAAAAGCAGTATGCACACTTAAAATTGCAGTATTTGGACCTGGCTCATATTCCGGTTCAAACCGAAATCCTTATGGCACATCATCGCCGCACCCGACATCCTGCGTTGAACAAGTTTAAAGAATTAGCTGAATTTTTATTGTAGTGATTTTTGATTAATTGAATTTAGAAGATGTAAAAAGAGTGCAACACTTTTTAAGAACTAGAATACAAGAAAAAGGAGATTGCCTATCTTTTTTTACTAGGATGCATCAATTTTTTGGAGACGGCAAACCTATTTAAAAAATTTATATGATTGATAGCGATAATGATTTGAGCGACTTCATTTTTGCTGAATAACGTACGCATCATTTACATTGTTGAATGTAAACCAATCATTGTTCTCTCGCTCATATCATCCACAATTCATGTGGAAATAGAGATAACCTAACCACCTAATACGCCTAGTGAATTGAGGGTGTTTCAATTCAACCTTTCATTTCTACTATTCTTCCACCAAAACCAGGAAGTTACTAATCCCAATATAATCTGTGAAGGTAAAAAAAGTATTCTAACGAAATTACTAAATTCATTGGCCGTTTTATAAATATAGGGTACCCATCTATATTCAGGGGTCGTATAGATATATAAATAGTAAATTATGATCATCCGGAATACTGCTATTAAAATTCCTCCATATAAATTTTTAGGATAAGAATTAGACATCCTAGGAGAAGGTAACAATACGTAATAAAAAGTGATTACCAGACAGATGATCAAATCCACTAGAAAATAAAAAACATGGACAAGTCGATAAGTAGGAGAATAACCTGGGGGTTTAGTATGGAGTAAGGAGAGAAAATCCAGTATTTCTATCAATAGAAAAAACGAGTACAACCCATAAACTATAGTACAACAATGCACAAGGATTTTCCATTTGCTAATTTTATTTTCCAACATCAGTCGCTCTAAATTAGATGTATTAAATCATAATAATCATACTCTTGTATTGAGTAAAAATCTAAACTAAAATATAAAAAATCTAAACTTTTGCTCAAACTGACCAACCGCTACATAATGTCATCGACTGCCAACATCAATTCCTGCTGCATGGGAATTGATGTTTCCATAGAAAGTTTTTTTGTCCCCTATTTAAATATTTTAGAAAAAGACCCTAAGGAAATGTATCTTTGATTTGAACAATATTCTGAACGGACTCTCCAGAAAGGTACACCACTGAAATTATCAAAAAGATCCTGAACTAGGAATTCAGGGGCTTTTTTACATTCCGACCAGAATGAGTCTTGGGCTTTATTTCAAGCACCAATTTAAAAAGCGGCCACTCATAGGGTCATAAGTACTATAGAAAAGTATTGTTTGTACATCGTTAGCTGAAGAAATTAATGAAGTTTCTTCATGTGGGAAATTTTTTTCAACACTTTGTATAGCACTTTGCTGCTAAATTTCTAATAGGAATTGATCACAATTTGCTATCTTAGTTTTAAAAATGGATATTCGGTAGAATTTCCTGCTAAGGGCCATAGAGAATCCCGTTTATACAAGCTTAAGAAAAAACGAAAATCTCAGAAATAAAAACATTAAAAAAATTAAGCAAATTCGGCAAAGGAAGTTCCTATATCCTTGGTAAATTACTTCTCGCTGATATCTTATAAAGTAGGTAAAAGGAGTTCCTATATTATACACCATTACTCCCCACTTATTTTTAAGAAAAAAAATGAAAACATTAAAATTATTCAATTCAGTAGTTCTAAAAGAAACAAACGAAGAGCCTTTTGTTTCTGAACAAGGGTATGTTATAACGTCTGGTGCTTTGTGGGCTAAAAAAGAAATCATAAGCTTTTACAAGAATGAAAAATTAGACGCTTATGGCCTCAATAAAACATTTCATAAGTCCTGGAACAAAATTTTTAAGAGTTCACGAACCGATTTGTTAATTGAGCAAATCAAACATTACATTTCTACTTATGGAAGCGACTTTCAAGATGAAATTTATATCCCAAATGAGATTCTGGAAATCCCAGACAATAAGGTGGTATTTAAGGTTGTAAAAGCGTATCCAAAAGAAGTTTTGATTGGGAAATGTTTAGAACTTTTCAAATCAGGTCTTGCATTAAAAGAAGAAACAATTAATGATCTTCTTTCTATATTAGTTGATGAACTTTCTTATAAGTTTAATGGAAATGAGAACATTAAAAATAAAGAAGCGGTCATAAAAATTGCAGATATGTATGGTGTAATTCCAAAGGATACTTTGGAGTTTTTTCGCTACATTTTATATCGTGCCACAGGAGATTCACTTTTAATAAAAAGCAAAGAGGCAATAGATGCGATTAAGAATTCTAACTACAATCCTGCGGTTGAATTTGAAAAATTTGGTTTAGAAAAATTAGCTGAAATATTTAATCGGTTCAAGCCTTTATTTTTAGCTTTTAAAACAAAGTGCCCTAAAGCGATTAACAAGATTTCCAAATTATCAAAAGTATATCATAAACCATTAGTTTCAAATCCACTAAATTATGCAACAAGCATATTACTTACCCAAGAAGATTTACATTGGTTAGATAATGCTACTCCTTTTGCTTTATTTAGAACACTTTCTGCCTGTCATACAAGAATAAAAGGACAATCTGCATTTACGTATAGAATAAGAAACGGTAAATCATTTATTAAGACGAATAAAGTTTCAGGAGCATCTTGGGCAAATTATGATTTTCTCATTAACTATTGCAAGAAGAGATTTAATCTTAAAGGGAAAAAATTCTACTTACCGCAGGATGTTGAATTGGCATTACCTACGTCTGAAAAAATGTTTGTTGGCAATATTCCAACCGGAAGCAAATTTTTTGGAAAATCTTTGGCTGTTGGTGTTTATTGGGAGAATGAATGGGGAGCGCACGATATTGATTTGTCAGGGCTAAATATTGGAGGAAAAGCAGGTTGGAATTCTGAATATAAACAAGGAAATGGAGAATTGATGTATTCTGGAGATATTACAGATGCTCCAAACGGAGCCGTTGAATATTTGTATGCTAAAAATGGTCTAAACGCACCAACACTTATAAATAGCAATATCTATTCGGGTGAAGGGAATTCTGAGTATAAAATTGTAATAGGTAGAGGTGACCAAATTGACTACAATTATATGATGAACCCAAATCATTTGTTTCTAGAAACCAAATGCCAATCTGTACAAAGACAAACGGTTTTGGGCATTCTTATTCCTGAAAAACAAAAGCAATCTTTTGTGCTTTTAAATTTTGGAGCTGGACAATGTAGAGTTTCAGGAAATTCAGAAATTACATCAACAGCTACAAAAGCATTGTATCAGCAATGGAATAATTCTCTTTCTTTAAAAGAAATTCTGCTCATTTTTGGAGGAGAGATGATAACAGAACCTGCAGAGGCTGATCATAACCTGGCATTAGACCATTTACAAAAAGACAGTTTTATAAATATTTTCAGGCATTAAATAAATGATCTTCGCAACGTCTATATGCAGTATAGTATTGGTAAGCGTTACACATACTAATATTTTTAAGAAATTTTGATCGAAATAGGCCATACCGATAGCCGTTGGGATAAGCGGTTTTTATTATTTAAAGATAAGTTGGTCTTCCAAAATAAGATTGCTTAAACGTCTACTTTTCAGCGCTCCTTCAAGCTTTTTATAAATAAAATAAAGCATAAGCTATGCTTACCCGGTTTTTAAACGTTTACCGGTATGAATCGCAGGTTCATCGCCTAAAGCCTTCAGCATAGAAAAACATACCAAAATTTAAGTATTCTTAAAACACCATCAAAAAAGGCTAGGGCAGGGAATAAGATTTTTATCTTTAGGAACATAGCTTTATATAACATTGAATAAAACTTTTAATAGAATGCATCAAAGAGATTCAGTAATTAACTCAAATTTTGTTTTCAATCTTAATTTCAACTATTTTTAAAAACTCATTAGACAGTTTTAAGACAGACTGCCGTTACATTGTATTTGTCAGATGAATTTTACTAAAAAGATAACCTTATTATTTTTCATTCTTATTTTACTTAAAAGTTATGCGCAATTACAAAAACCACTTCTTTCTGGTTATTATGTTGCAGATTCTATACATCATAATCTTAATGAATCAGATCATTTAAATTGGTCAAAACACACGTACTCTTATTTAAATATGGAAGATAAGGTGTTAACAACATATTTATTTCCTAAAAATCAAATTGATAGTTTAGATATAGAAAAAAGAGAGTTTAGTAAAGCTTTTTTTGCAAACAAGCCAACCCTTATTTGGAAAGATGAAAATTGTTTTGCGATAAGCATAAAAGATACCATTTTAGATAATGTCATTAAAATCTATTCAGAGTTCATACGTGTTGAAGAAGACGACGAACGTATTGTACAGGCAAAAAAATATATCGAACAAAAGCAGCAGAAAACAGATGCGGCTCACTTAGCGTTAAAACAAGAATTTCTGAAATCATTAAACACCCCGAATGGTTACCTAGAATATATCCCGAATACAGCATTTGGTTTGGCAAAGCCGTTAAGCGTTCATTCCAGAAGTAATATATTTATAGACCGTAACTTTGACTACCAGTTAGACGACCTAATAAATAACTATTTATTGGATAAAGATAATTTGCTTTTTTACGGGATTTACAAAGAGGAAACAAATACAAATAATTACAACGGTTTAAATCTGGCGATTATAAAATCGGAGCAACCTTTTACGTTACATAATTTTGTAAAAAAACTCAGCTTAGAACAAGAAATTATTGTCTTTAAAACAGAAGAAACCTTGCTGTTTAAAAGCAATTTTGATGAATATATTTTCTTTTCTGTCAAAAAACTAGAGCGTAACAGTTATGCTATTGCAAAAGGTATTGCAAATTCATTTGAGTATTCTAAAAAACAATTTCAGCTTTTTTCTACAATAGATAAAACAGAAAATGTAAATGCTTTACCTGTAGATGTTTTGTTTACAGAATTGCTATTAACAAAAGCAGATAGTTTGTTTTCAGAAAAGGTGGACAAGGTGCTGCTAAATAAAACACTTCCCAAAAATTTTATAGAAAAATCATTAACAGGAAAATCTATTTACGATGTATTTAACGATCAATCTGCGATGCACTCATATCTAGAATTCAAAGAAATGTCTATTCCTGATTTAATTGAAATTATAAAAGCAGAAAATAGTGCATACTATTTAATACATCAGGACAAAAACAGCCTTGTCTATGAGCATAAAGGATCTTTTAATGCATTTGTTTTAAAACCCTACAAAGAGTACACTGTATTGTTAAGTTTAAGGCAACTTGGAATAAGTGCTCCCATCAAAAAATCTATAGAAAAGTCCGTCTATTTCTATAAAAATGCAAAAGCAGTGGTATTAAATGATTATCCAATTGCTGAAAATTTAAAGCTCTATTTTAATTATTTTAAAAGTGTTTGGCCCGTTTTTAACGAAAAAGACAACCTATTCATTGTAAGTAATGATAAAAATATAGAAGGTGTGTTTTCTGTAAAAGGAGACTATATTTTGCCTTTAAAATATAACGATATCAGTTATTCAGAAGAAAGCAAAGGTTTTTACATAGAAACGTTTGATAAGAAAATAATTAAAGCCAAACCAAAAGATGCTATTCAGAATGATAGAATTGTGGAAAGTGACAGAATGCGGGGTTGGGCAAGTGAAGATGGTAAAACAGTTATAGAACCGCAGTACCACAGCATCGCTAAAATTCGAGGAGCAGACTTAGCGCATGTTTACAGCCATAATGATGAAGAAGGGATCTTAAATATTACTACAAAAAAGTATATTATTCCTTTAAAAAAGCACCATATTAGGCATTATCAGCAGGAACGTTATTTTGTGATTTCTGAAGATTCTGGCTTACAATATTTAGCAAACTATCAAGGAGATGTCAAAGGGCCCTTTGATAGAATAAAAAACAATTCAGGGCAATTTACAGGGGTTAAAAGCGGTGTAGAAACGAATATTGTATTTGATTGATTGAAGCATAAAATCTAATATGAAATAGCTACATTTTCATCTGATAGTTGAGAACACTTTTTCGTATAAAAACCTCCTATTAAACCTAAAAACACGACTTTTTAACTATTTATCATGATAATTGTCATTTTAAATTTAATTTCTTTTTTACCCATAATAATTTAAAATAAGAAGCCCCTTTTTTCTCCAAAAGAAAGCTTAATTTTATAGTAAACATCTAACAAATGGGACGCTTAATTATCACCAATTTGCTAATTCTCATCATTCAATTGAGTCTAGTAAAGGCTGGTTTTAAGTATGCTTTTTCTTCTCCTTTTAATACTTCTTTTTCATCAAAAAATAGTCTTTCCCAAGATCAATTTTCAATTCAAAATAGCCAAATTCATAATGATTTTTCTAAGCATGAAAAAATGCATTTTGTAGTTCAAAAGTCATATTTTCAGGATAAAATTTTCAAACCTTTTAGTAATCTAAAATTCGAAAAATTTTTCAACCTAAAATCGGGATTACCACCTCCTTTTTCCTTTAAAAGTATTTCCTAAAAAATTCTTTTTCTACTTATTTATTGTGCTTTAATAACTAAAGAAAGAATCTTTATTACCTATAATAGATAAAATAATCAACTCAACTTTTAGCCATAAATAAAAACAATGGAAAACAATTTAAACAATGCGTTAGTTATAATGTTAGTCGGTATGATTACTGTCTTCATCATACTTTCGCTGGTAGTGGTAATTGGTAACCTTATTATTAAGCTCACCAATAAATACTCTGCTGAAAATAAACAACCAACACAAATACCTCAACAATCCAATTCCATAGCTAATAGCCAAACTATTGCAGCACTTGTAGCTGCGGTAGATGTCACTACGTTTGGAAAAGGAAAAATTACAAACATAACAAAAGTATCATCATGGCAAGAGAAATAAAATTTGGTTTAGTATATAGAGATATGTGGCAATCTTCGGGGAAATATGTTCCTACCGTAGATCAGTTACTAAAAGTAGCTCCGGCAATTATCGATATGGGCTGTTTTTCTCGTGTAGAAACTAATGGAGGTGGTTTTGAACAAATCAATTTATTATTTGGAGAAAACCCTAATGTAGCCAACCGAAAATGGACCCAACCTTTTAACGATGCTGGTATACAAACCCATATGCTTGAACGTGCTTTAAACGGAATTCGAATGAGCCCGGTACCTGCAGATATTCGCAAACTCATGTTTAAAGTAAAGAAAAAGCAAGGCACCGATATCGCTCGTTCGTTCTGCGGATTAAACGATCCTCGTAACCTTGAAGGATCTATTAAATACGCTAAAGAAGGGGGTATGATTGCACAGGCAGCATTAAGCTTAACCTATTCTGAAGTCCACACAGTTGATTATTATACCAAATTAGCCGATACCTTAATCGATTTGGGTGCCGATGAAATTTGCGTTAAAGATATGGCAGGTATCGGCCGTCCAGTTTATTTAGGGAAATTAGTGACCAATATCAAGAAAAAGCACCCTAACGTACTGGTAACTTACCATTCGCACTCTGGACCTGGTTTATCTATGGCCTCTATTTTGGAAGTAGCACGAGCAGGTGCCGATTATATTGATGTTGCGATGGAACCTTTATCTTGGGGTACCGGTCATGCCGACCTATTAGCGGTACACGCCATGTTAAAAGACGCAGATTTTAAAGTTCCCGATATTAATATGAAAGCCTATATGAAGGTGCGCGAACTTACCCAAAGCTTTATAGACGATTTTCTTGGGTATTATATTAATCCCAGAAATCGTATGATGAATTCGTTGCTTATTGGCCCCGGTTTACCAGGCGGTATGATGGGAAGTTTAATGGCCGACTTAGAGAATAATTTAGCCAGTTTAAATAAATGGTTTGCCAAGCGAAATAAACCTACAATAACCCAAGATGACCTTTTAATAAAACTGTTTGATGAAGTAAAATATATTTGGCCAAAATTAGGCTATCCACCATTAGTAACTCCATTTAGTCAATACGTAAAAAACTTAGCATTAATGAATGTGCTACAAGTTGAAAAAGGAAGAGAAAGATGGTCGATGATTGCCGATAATATTTGGGATATGATTTTAGGGAAATCTGGTAAATTACCAGGAGAATTAGCTCCTGAAATTATAAAATTAGCCGAAGAACAGGGGCGAGAATTTTATACCGGAAATCCGCAAGATTTATATCCGGATAATCTGGATACGTTCAAAAAAGAAATGAAAGAGAACAATTGGGATTTTGGCGAAGATGATGAAGAATTACTGGAATTGGCCATGCACCCTGAACAATATCGGGCTTATAAATCCGGACAGGCAAAAGCTAGTTTTGAAGAAGATTTAGCTAAACGAAAAGCGGAAGCAGAAACAAGTGAAAATCCGGTTCCTCAAGTACCAAAAGAAGTAGCTCAAAATTTTAAACCTAAACACCTGAATATTGAAGTAAATGGTGAAAAATTTGTGGTAAATGTTTCTTACGACAAACACTCTGAAGAAATTCAAAACACCAGTATCCCAAAAACAGAAATGTCTCCTGTTCCGGCAAGTTTTTCTAACGGGCAGACAGAAGAAATTTTAGCTCCGCTAGAAGGTAATTTTTACTTAACTTTAAATGCCTCTGATGTTGCTATAAAACCCGGTGACACCATTAAAGAAGGTGATGTTATTGGATATATAGAATCCATGAAAACTTATAATGCCATTTCTGCCGATAAATCTGGAAAAATTTTAGAAATATGCCCTGCTAACGGTGATGCCGTGGAAGAAGATGATGTATTAATTAAAGTCAGCTAATATGCATGATCTATTTTCCAGGCTGTTTGAAATGACAGCCCTAAGCGCTATAACTTACAAAACAATTATCATGTGGATTATTGCTTTTGTACTACTGTATCTAGGGATAAAAAAGAAATTTGAACCTTTATTATTAGTTCCCATAGGTTTTGGGGTGCTATTAGCAAACTTTCCCGGGTCTACTATGGGAATTGTAGATGCCAATAAAGTAGCTCTAGAAGGGCATCGCTATAAAAACCTATTTGAAATTGCTAATGAATACGGTATCATGAATTTTCTATACTATTCATTGATCAAAACTGGTTTTTTACCTCCTATTATTTTTATGGGAGTGGGGGCATTAACCGATTTCGGACCAATGCTCCGTAACCTTCGATTAGCTTTTTTTGGAGCTGCGGCCCAAATAGGAATTTTCAGTGTACTGATTATTTCTATTTTACTGGGTTTCGATTTAAAAGAAGCTGCTTCATTAGGAATAATTGGCGGCGCCGATGGCCCAACAGCCATTTATACTACAATAAAATTAGCTCCGCATTTATTAGGACCAATTGCAATTGCTGCCTACTCATATATGGCGTTAGTTCCTGTGATTATTCCGACTGTGGCAAAATTATTTATGAGCAAAAAAGAATTTAGCATTAACATGAAAGAAATGGATAAAAAATATCCATCTAAAAATGCCATCAAAAATCTTAAAGCTGCAAAAATAATCTTCCCAATAGCGTTAGGGACAGTAGTAGCCATTTTGGTTCCATCTTCTGTACCTCTTTTAGGTATGTTGCTGTTCGGTAATTTGGTTAAAGAAATTGGAACCGCAACCAAACGATTGGCCGAAGCCGCTCAAAGCACAATTTTAAATACTGCGACTATATTTTTAGGGTTAGCCGTAGGAGCTACTATGACCGAGGAAGTTTTTTTAACTCCTAAAACCCTGGGTATTGTTGTGGGAGGTTTTATTGCTTTTGCAATTTCAATTGCAGGAGGGATTTTTGCTGTAAAAATTTACAACATGGTTTCTAAAAAGAAAATTAATCCATTAGTTGGGGCAACCGGCCTAAGTGCTGTACCTATGGCTTCTCGTGTTGCTAATGAACTTGCATTAAAGTACGATCCAAAAAACCATATTTTGCAATATTGTATGGCAAGTAATATTTCTGGAGTTATAGGCTCTGCAGTAGCAGCCGGTATTTTAATATCCTTAGTTTAAAATTTTAAGTATCAGTGATTTTTAGTTATAAAACCTGGACTTTTGTAAAAGGCCAGGTTTTTGTTTTATTAAACTAACTTGTGGCAAGCACACGAGGCAGTTGTTAGAAAATTATTTTCATTTCGATTATCGAGTAAAATACGTCCAAATTGTACATATCTAGGATGAATTTGATCTAGAACTCGTTTAAACTTTTTCCTTTTTGAAGGGTTTGAACTTTTTCAAGGCTAATACAATAAAAGCAAGATAGTTAAACCCTTTCCAGCTTGCCACGGTAGTATCAAACCTGTTTAGTAACGACCGGAAACTGTCCATCCAGGCATTGGTACGCTCGATGACATAGCGTTGGTCATAAAGTTCTTTGTCAAAATAGTCATCTCTGTCCCTGTCACCGTTGCGTCTGTTGAAGCAGATATTGGCATTGATTTGCTCTTGGGCACAAGCCTTTCGAAAATCTTTGGAATCAAAGCCCGCATCAGCATTGAGGAATAATCCCTCCACACTCAGGTCAGCATCTTTCAGCGTGCCAG
>NZ_JAKHSK010000060.1 GCF_023499215.1 Zunongwangia pacifica | reverse complement strand
CGTTACTAAACAGGTTTGATACTACCGTGGCAAGCTGGAAAGGGTTTAACTATCTTGCTTTTATTGTATTAGCCTTGAAAAAGTTCAAACCCTTCAAAAAGGAAAAAGTTTAAACGAGTTCTTAATAATACTCGCTTTTGATGCGTTAGTTTTTTTTTGAGTCTCTTAGAAATTCATTCTTGAAATCTGTAGGTAATATTACCGCAGCAGCTGTAACTGGACCTGCAATGCATCCTCTCCTGGCCTTATCGGTATTTTGTTTTAAAATCTTTAAAATAAAATGTTAACGTATGTAAGTGTTTTTAGGTTAAACTGTTTTACTATAACGTTTTTGTGCTCTTTTTGTTAAAAACTATTAAGGAAAAATCAATGCTTCTATTTTAATTATAGTCAAATTTGGCGGCTTAAAAACAAATTAAGGAATAATGAAGAAAAATTTGGGAAAAATCCTAATGCTTTTTCTCCTATTGGCAGTACAAACTATACTAGCCCAAGAAAAAGAAATTAGAGGAACTATTATCGATGACCAGGGTTTACCATTGCCCGGCGTAAATGTTATTGAAGAAGGAACCAGGAATGGTGTTCAGTCTGATTTTGATGGTAATTATAAAATTGAAGTTTCAGAAGGAGCAACATTATCTTTTAGCTATGTTGGTTTTGCAACTCAGAACATCAAGGTGGGAAGTCAGTCTACAATAGATGTGACCATGGAGGTAAATGCAGCGGCTTTAGATGAAGTTATCGTTACTGGATATGGTAAAAAGAAAACAGTAAAGGAAACTAGTGCAGCATCGGTGGTTACTGCAAAAGCAATTGAAGATCGTCCAATCGTATCTGTAAACGATATGTTGAAAGGGAACTCTACCGGAGTTGTTGTCACTGGAGGTAGTGGACAACCTGGTGCTAAATCGTCTGTGCAGATTAGGGGGATTAGTTCTTTAAATGCAGGTACTAGCCCATTATATGTGATTGATGGTGTACCGGTAATTTCAGGTGATTATACCAGAAATAGCACAAGTGCAGATGTTCTTTCAAGTATTAATAATAATGATATAGAGTCGATTTCAATTTTAAAAGATGCATCAGCTACCGCACTTTATGGCGCAAGAGCTGCGAATGGTGCGATTCTTATTACCACCAAACAGGGAAAATCTGGAGCTCCTAAATTTAATTTAAGCTTAGAGACTGGATTTAACGAAAAAGCGGTGGATGGGCCAGGTACGCTTAATTCTTCTGAATGGGCAGAAATTACTAACGAAGGCTTAGTAAATGTATTAGGTGAAGATTATGCAAATTATGTACAAGAAAATATTAATCCTAAGGGAATTAATAGTGATTGGGCGAATGCTGTAGAAAGAGGTTCAGCTATGCAGCAGCAGGCTAACTTCTCTGTTACTGGAGGAACTGATCGATTAAGGTATTATTCATCTATTGGGTATTTTGATCAGGAAAGTATTATTAAAAATTCATTTTTCAATAGAACTTCTGGAAGGGTAAAAATCGACTATGATTTAAGTGATAAAATTAGCATAGGCCAAAATATCAGCGCAAGTTTTTCTAATATGAAATCTTTAGCAAATGGGGGTGGTTTTTCAAACCCTATGCTAGCTAAATATTTTGCTCGTCCTTCTGATCCTGTTCGCAATGAAGATGGATCCTTCTTTATAGGAAATGACCTTAATAATCCGCGTTTATCAAATGGACTTTTTAATGTTCCCATGTTACTTGAAAATAACTTTGCAAAGGCTAAAACCTTAAAATTGCAAAGTATAACCGATTTTTCTTATGAAATTACAGATCACCTAACTTACACTTCTCGTCTATCTTTGGATAATACAGTGATAGAAGAAGATGAGTATCAAAATCCTAGACATGGGGATGGATTTTCTGTTCAGGGTAGGGCTTACGCTTATGATACACGTGTTTTTAATTATGTTTTTCAAAATACATTGTCATATGATTTCACTTTAGAAGAAGATCATAATTTTAATATTCTTTTAGTTCAGGAAGCGCAAAAAAATCAATACCGTGATGTTTCTGCTGCTTCAGAGGGTTTTGGTAAAGAGGGATTTACTACTGTGTCTGTTGGTTCTAATAACCTAGAAGCTTTAGGTAAGAGAGAGCAGTACACTAACGCTGCGTATTTAATTAACCTTACTTACGATTACGACAATAAGTATTTCTTTGATGCTTCTTACCGAAGAGAAGGAAACTCTAATTTTGCTAAAAATAATAAATGGGGAGATTTTTACTCAGTAAGTTTAGCATGGGATATTGCTAAGGAAGAATTTTTTAGAAATACTTCAGTAAGTCAGTTAAAAATACGTACTAGTTACGGTGAGGTAGGGAATGCTTCTATAGGTTCAACTTCAAGTTTGGCATATTTTAAATTCGACGGGCAGTATAATGGTCGTATCCCTTTATATGTAGGAGGTGTTGAAAACCCAGATCTAACCTGGGAAAAAAACAAACCATTTAATGTTGGAGTCGATTTTGGATTTTTAGATAACAGAATAACCGGTACTTTCGATTATTTTGTTAAGAAAACTGAAGATTTATTATATGCTATTCCGCTTTCCTTAACCAGTGGAGCTAATATAGAACTCGAAGATGGTACAACGCAGGTTAGCCAGTTTACAAATGCTGGTTCTTTAGAAAACAGGGGTTTTGAAGCAAGTATTGGAGCACAGATTTTTGATAATGATTTTAAATGGAATACCAGACTGAATTTATCTTATGTGCAAAATGAGCTACTGGATCTTGTAGAAAATGATGTAATTAGTGGAACTAAAATACTTCGTGAGGGAGAAAGCATCAATACTTATTTTATGAGAAAATGGGCTGGTGTTGATCCTGCAAATGGTAATCCTCTTTGGTATGTAAACGGTAAGGGAGGAGAAACTACCAGTGATTACAGCAAGGCGGAAAGAGCTGTTCAGGGGAATTCTTTACCTAATTATACAGGAGGTTTTAATAACTCTTTTAGTTATAAAGGAATTACACTTCAAAGTTTATTCACCTTTGCATTAGATTACAAAGTTTATGATAGCTGGGCTACTTATTTGCAAAGTGGAGGAGTGTATAATTTAAATTATCCAGGTTATGCGAATAATTTAGATAGATGGCAAAAGCCTGGTGATATAGCAAAAAATCCGCGTACCGTATATAATACAAATAACCAAAATAATGCCACTTCTACAAGGTATTTATATGATGGTGATTTTATAAGGCTAAGTAATCTACAAATTGGTTACGATTTGGCAAATGTTTTAAACGGCGATTTGTTTAACTCATTTATGGTGTATGTAAGGGGGACTAATATTTATACTCATAAGTTCGACGATGATTTAGAATGGGATCCTGAAACAAGATCAAATGGTATCATTAATCTGGATTTGCCAGCGCTTAAAAGTTATACCATGGGAGTTAAATTATCATTTTAAAAAGATTACAATGAAAAGACAATTTTTAAATATAATGATATTATGCCTAATGGTAATGATGTCATCATGTGGAGACGATTTTTTAGAAAATAAGCAATTTTCCACCACACCTCAGGAAATTACTTCGGTAAACGATTTGAATGCGTTGCTATATGGAGCTTTTATCGATGCTACAGATGCTACTTATTATGGTAGGGATATGATAATTTATGGTACTGTACGCGGAGATGTTGCTTATAATGATGGTGGATCAGGAAGGTTTAGAGGTCCTGCATATTATAATATGATTAGTACAGATGCTTATGCGACAGATACTTTTACCCAAATGTATAAGGTGATAGGTGAACTTAATACTATCATTAATTCAGATTATACAAATACAAATCGAGATGAGGAAATTAAAAATACTAAAGGTCAAGCTTATGTTTTTAGAGCTATGGTATTTTTTGACCTTTTGAAATTGTATGGGCAAGAACACACTGGTGGGAATTTAGGAATTTCTATTTTACTAGATTACGATCCTTCGGTAAAACCAGCTCGTGCCAGTTTAGAGGAAACTTATGCACAAATAGAAGCAGATTTTGGGCAAGGTATACAGTTGTTAGAAGAAAGTGGAATTAATAAACCAGGAACAAAAGATTTAATTAATGTTTATTCTGCCAAAGGTCTTGCGTCAAGATTTTATTTATATCGAGGAACTACGGAAGGATTACAAAAAGCTTATGAGTATACTTCTGATATCATTGCCTCAGGTTCCTATGCTGTAGCGAACGAAGATCAGTATGTGAACTCTTTTTCTCAAGATTTGTCTAATGCAAATTCTTTATTTGAGCTTGCCATAGGTAATCAGGCTCGTTTGGGGACAACTTCAATCGCTTATATGTATTCTAGTGCGGGATATGGTGATATTCATCCGTTAGATGATTTGAAAAGCGATTTTGATGAAAATGATGTTCGTTTGAATTTGTTTCGTGGAGATTTTGTTGAATATAAGTATCCTTCTATAAGAGGGGACAACAGTATTAAGATGCTTCGTTATGAAGAAGTGTTGTTAACTAAAGCTGAAGTGAGCTTAAGATTAAATAGTAATAATAGTGAGGCTCTCGAGCTTGTAAATAAAATTGCAGTAAATAGAGGTATCTCGGCATATAGCAAAGTTACACTTGATGATGTACTGGAAGAGAGAAAAAAAGAACTATTTTTCGAAGGTCAACGTTTCTTCGATATGTTAAGAACCGAGCAAAATATTCCTGTATGGGCACCGGATGGAACGCCAGAACAGATCGGGGAAGGAGAAAATTCCGAAAATAGAATTTTGATTTACGGAAGTGCTAATGAATTAGCTTTTCCTATCCCTCAAAGAGAGATGGATATAAATCCTAATATGGTACAGAATTCAGGCTATTCTAGTTAATCCACATTTTTCTATTGAGTCTTCCTAAAATAGGTTGACAGTTTTAACTACATCATAAAAAAACCAGAGAGGCAAGCGCCTCTCTGGTTTTTTTATGATGTATAAAGTTAAACAGTTAAAAATAGTATAAAGCTTAAGGAATGCGGTGCACATTACATTCCCGAAATTTAACTAATTAGCGTTAAGGCTTAAAATTTCATTTCAAGTTGTTCAGGAAGAAGTCTAAAGCTTTTCCGATGATATTTTGTTATTCCATATTTCCTAATGGCTTCACGATGTTCCTTAGTAGGGTAGCCTTTGTTTTTTTTCCAGTTATACATCGGGAATTCTTCATGTATTTTTTCCATATATTCATCTCGATAAGTTTTTGCTAAAATCGAAGCAGCCGCTATACTCAGATATTTATCATCTCCTTTAATAATGCATTCATAAGGTATATTTTTAAATGGTTTGAACCTGTTGCCATCTACAATAATGTGTTCAGGTTGTGGGGAAAGTTTTTCTATGGATTTATGCATGGCAAGTATGGACGAGTTCAGGATATTAATTTCATCGATAGTTTCCATGAAGATATGAGTAATCCCGTATGATAAAGCTTCCTTCTCCAGAATTTTGCGTAATGCTGTTCGGTTAGTATGTGTTAGCTTTTTTGAATCTCTTAAAACATCATTTTTGAATGTTTTAGGAAGAATAACCGCAGCAGCGGTCACCGGACCTGCAATACAACCTCTTCCGGCTTCATCGGTTCCGCATTCAATAATATCATCCTTAAAATATTTTAAAAGTTTAATCACAGATTACTGAGTATTGGTTTGTAGTTTACTTAGTTGAATAATATAAGATTAAAATTTTTGTTAAATATAGGTGTTTTTAATAGTGTTTTATGATTTTTTATTATAAACCGTAGTTGTTGTTTCTAATTGTATTTTAAAGTTTAGAAATGAATTTATTTATTTTTTAAAAGTAGATGATTAGTTATGATTTTGATAAATTTCAGCTAGAAGTTTTAAATTATAAATAAATAGACTGCTTACATTTATTAATAAAATATGAATCTATTGTAAAAAATACTTAGCAAATAAAAAATAATAAAACGTTTTAGTTGGAATTAATGTTAATTAAATAGGAAAAATTAATTAGAAATATTTTGTTTATTAAGTTATTATTATGATTTTTGGCTCAGGCTAATTCAAATTAACGAAATAATGAAAAAAACATTACATGGATTGCTAACACTTTTTATGGTGTTAGTAGTGCAATTAGTTTTTGCACAAGAAAAAACAATTACTGGTACTGTAGTTGATGAGGACGGACTTCCTCTTCCTGGAGTAAATGTGATTGAGAAAGGTACGAATAATGGAGTGCAGACAGATTTTGATGGAGAATATTCTATATCTGTTTCGCAGCGAGCTACTTTAGTTTTTAGCTATGTAGGTTTCGCAAGTCAGGAAATTAAAGTTGGATCTTCCAGCACCATTAATGCAACTATGGTTGTAGATGCAGCAGCTTTGGATGAAGTTGTGGTAATGGGGTATGTTTCCAAGAAACGTGAAGATATGACAGGTTCTGCTGTTCAAATAAGTAATGAAACATTACAGCAAACTCCAGCTGCCAGTGTAGATCAAGCATTACAGGGTAAGGTAGCTGGTCTTCAAATTAGTTCTACTTCTGGTACTCCCGGATCTACTCAGGATATTAGGATACGAGGTATTAGTTCTATAAATGCGGGTAATGATCCTTTGTATGTTATAAATGGGGTGCCAGTAGTTAACGATAATCTATCGCAAGATAATAATGGTAATAGTTTAGGAAGCTCTACTGTTTCTCCTTTAGCCAGTTTAAATTCTAATGATATTGAGAGTATTACGGTATTAAAAGATGCTTCTGCAACAGCTGCTTATGGGGCTAGAGGGGCAAATGGTGTAATTGTAATCACTACAAAAAGCGGAAAAGCTGGAAAAACTACTATAAATGTTAGTTCTTATTATGGTTTTACGAACAATGCCATAGATGGACCGCAGCCTTTAACCGGAGCTCAGAGAGAGACTTTGTATTACGAAGGTATTTATAACGACTATGGTGCTGAATATGGTTTTTCAAGGGACGAGGCCAAGCAATTTTACGAAGATAACTTGGGAGTTTTTGGGAGATCTTATTTAGATTGGAATGAGCAAGGTCGTCCTGAAGGGAATTGGTTTAAAGCTGTTCAAAATGAGGATGCACCAATGCAGGAACATGTTATTTCTGCAACTGGTGGTGGAGAGGATCATAATTTTTATGCGTCATTAGGTTATTATGATCAAGAAGCGACAGTTATAGGGGCTTCATTTGATCGTATTTCAGGTTCATTAAACTTTACTAAAGATATTTCTGAGAATTTTAAATTTAGTACTGCCAATACAGCTTCTCATCTTTACCAAAATGGAATATTGGAGGGAAGTGCGTATTTTTCATCTCCGCATACGGCTAAATACTTTATGTCTCCGTTAGACCAGCCATATAATGAAGATGGATCAATTAATTTAGATACTGGTTTACCAAATCCGATTTTTATAACTCGGAATGATGTGGATGAGACAAAACTAACGAGAATTTTGTCCAATAACTCTATTTCTTGGCAAACACCAATTGATAATTTATCATTTACCTCAAGATTTTCTGTAGACTATCAGGTATATAATTATAAAACTTATAATAATAGAATACTTGGTGATGGATCTGAAACAGATGGTGATGGTTATGTGATCAGTAGGAATACTGCAACTTATGTATTTCAGAATTCTCTAGATTATGGATTATATTTCGGAAATCATAATTTTGATCTGAAGATACTTCAAGAATTTCAAAAATTCAGAAGGAACTATATAGACGCATCAGGAAATAATTTTGCTGTAGATGGATTGACTAACCTTGCAGTAGCAGGAAATCCAACCGGAGCATATTCAGATTTTACAGATTGGGCAGTTGCCTCTTACTTAGGTACATTGTCATATAACTTTGATAGCCGGTACGTTTTGAACGGTACTTATCGAAGGGAAGGTAACTCAAGATTCGCTAGTGATAGGCGATGGGGGGATTTCTGGTCTGTAGGTGCTGCATGGAATTTACATCGTGAAGAATTCTTAAAAGGTAGTGATTTTGTTAATAATTTGAAGTTAAGGGCTTCCTATGGTAAAACAGGAAATGCTAATATTAATGTGAATCAGTATCAGGTACTTGTTAATTATGACGCTAATTATGCAGGAGCAGGAGCAGGATATCCTCCACAATATGGTAATCCAGATCTTACATGGGAAACAAGTAGAACATTTGATGCGGGTATAGAATTTGGATTGTTTCAAAATCGTTTAACAGGATCATTTGCTTATTACAAAAGAGAATCTAGAGATTTACTTTTAGATGTTCCATTGTCAATGACAACAGGTTTCTCAAGCCAGTTCAGAAACATTGGACGAATGGAAAATCAAGGTTTTGAAGTAGAGCTTAATGGAAACATTGTACGTTCGGAGGATTTTAATATTTCTTTGGGAGGTAATTTAGGAACGGTGAAAAATGAAGTTTTAGAAGTAAGTAAAGATTTAAATGGTGTAGAAGTTCCGGTAACGAATTCTAGTACTTCTTATCAAAGATCTGCATCTGGAACTATGGTTAATGAGTGGTTTATGCCTACTTGGGCAGGAGTAGACCCTGATACAGGTGTAGATACTTGGTATACTGATGCATCTAGAGATGAAATTACAAGCAATTATAATAATGCTCAACGTGTTTATCAGGGGTCTAGTGCGTTACCAAAATTTACTGCAGGTTTAAATTTTCATGTTGATTTTAAAGGATTTTTTGTTGATGCTAATGGTTACTATGCTGGTGGTAATAAGGTTTATGAATCTTGGCATTTATATCTTAACCAAACCAATGGATATATTAGCAGTGTTTATAATGGTTATTCTACATTGATGAACAGATGGCAGGAACCAGGTGATATTACAAGAGTTTCTAAAATGTCTAACGGAGGTGAGCCTTGGAGATATAATACTAAGTATCTATATGATGGAGATTTTATTCGTTTAAGGAATGTTACTGTAGGATATGACTTCAAGCCTCAAATATTAGAACCAATTGGATTAACTGGAGCAAGACTATATGTTCGAGGAATGAACTTGTACACTTGGGTGAAGGATGATAATTTACAACATGATCCAGAGGTGGATGCTACTGGGTTTACAAGTATCACTACTCCCCCTATTAAATCTGTAGTACTGGGTGTTAACCTAAAATTTTAAAAAAATGAAAAAGAAAATACGAAATATATTTTATATAGGAACTGTTGCTTGCTTAGGTTTATTCAATGCGTGTAATACTTCTGATTTAAATCCTTCTTTGGAGCAATCAAATAGAGAAGAAGATGCTGTCATGAGTGTGAGTGATATGCAAGTTTTGTTAAATGGAGCTTTAAACCGAATGACAAGTTCTGGTTATTATGGTCGGGACTATATTATCACAAACGAAGTTAGAACAACTAATACATTTTCTAATGGGAATTCTGGTAGATTTTTGACAGAAGCAGGGTTTTTATATTTGCCCTCAAGTGTCTACATGTGGGATAATGCTTATGCCGTTATAGCAAATGCAAATATTTTAATTAATACAGATGTTGAATCATTAGAAGGGAATGCAGATCTAGGTTTACATATTCAAGGTGAAGCGTATGCTATAAGAGCATTAGCTCATTTTGATTTATTAAAAACATATGGTCAGCAACATGTAGGTGGATCACTAGGTGTGCCTTATATTAAAGAGTTTAAGGGTGATAACGATGCGCCTACTAGAGAAACTATCGATTCCAATATTGAGGATATTATGAATGATCTTGAAATGGCTTATAATTTAATGAGTGAAGATTATTATGATTCTTCTAAAGAATTTTTATCTAAATATGTAGCTAAGGCCTTTGAATCAAGGGTTGCTGTTTATTTTGGAATGTGGGAGGAAGCTAGAGATGCGGCAAAACTAGTTATCGATTCAGGTAATTATACAATTATAAGTGAAGGCGAATATGTAGATTCCTTTGATCAAGATGGTACAGGTAATTCAATATTTGAGCTGGCTTTTAGTGAAACTGACAACTTGAGTAGTAATTCATTATCGTTTATTTATAGAGGGGGAACCTATGGGGATGTTCAGGTTCTTCCGAACGTTGAAAATCTTTATGCTGAAGGTGATGTACGTAAGGATATTTTAGGATATGAAGGTGAATTGTTAAGAAATATGTATAAATATCCAGAGCAATTTTCAAATGTTCCTATTATTAGATATGAAGAAGTAATCCTAAATTATGGAGAAGCTTTATTAAATCTTGGTCAGGCAGGAGAAGCTTTAACCTGGTTGAATATGATCCCGATGAATAGAGCAAAAACACCAGATGATCCCAACGAGGATCCGGCTGATCTAACTTACAGTGAAGCTACAACTGAAAATTTCTTAATGGAAAGAAGAAAAGAATTTATTTTTGAAGGTTTGTATTATTGGGATCTTCTTAGAAACGAAATGAGTATAGAGAAGGTAGATGCTTTACAAAATATCGATAAAACTATCCCTTATGGGGATTTTAGATTAGCTTACCCAATTCCTCTTAGTGAATTGGATGCCAATTCAAGTATGGAGCAAAATCCTGGTTACGGTATTTAGTTCCGATTGATTTTTAAATAAGAACACAAAACCACCCAAACTTGGGTGGTTTTTTTGTTTTATACCAATTCTCGTCTGCTTACGTTATTTTTATACTTTTGTCACATAATTTTTGAAATGAAGAAAGCACTATTTCTAATCACGTTTGTAATTATTGGTTATCATGGTACGGCGCAGGAGCAACAATTACCTAAGAGAAGAGGTAATGAGAAGTCTAATGATTCTGTGGCAGAGCCTACAATAGATCTTTTTAAAATTATATCTATAGAAAATAATACCACTTATGTCGACACTTCTCTAACGATTCAAAAAGATTATAAATTTAATTACTTGCGTAAAGACCTTTTTGGTCTTTTACCATTTGCTAATACAGGGCAAACTTATAATCAGCTTACCGAATTTAGAGATTTTAATTCCGTGATGCCCAAATTTGGAGCTAGGGCTCGTCATTATAATTTTATGGAAGTCAAGGATATTAACTATTATCATGTTCCAACTCCATTAACAGAGTTGTATTTTAAAACCGTACCTGAACAGGGGCAGCAATTAGATGCGTTTTTTACGGTAAATACTTCAGAGCGCTTAAATTTTAGTATCGCTTATAAAGGCGTACGTGCGCTTGGACGTTATCGACATATTCTTACCAGTACAGGTAATTTTAGGACAACGCTAAACTATCAAACTAAAAATAGAAAATATAGGGCGAAGGCACATTTTGTAAGTCAGGATTTGCTTAATGAAGAAAATGGAGGCTTAACAGATGATGCGCTAGCTTCATATATAAGTAAAGAGCCTGAATTTGATGATCGTTCAGTTCTAGATGTTAATTTTGAAAATGCTGAGAGTACCTTATATGGTAAGCGATTCTTTTTAGATCATCAATATTATTTAACGGGAGCACAGGACACCCTTCAGAATAAGCTTTATTTTAGTCATAGATTGAATTATTCATATAAAAAGTTCCAATATCTTCAATCGGCTGCGGCTACGGCTATTTTAGGAGAGGCTTTTCAGAGTACTAATCTTAATGATGAAACCCGATACCGCAATTTGGATAATACGATAGCAGTAAATTTTGAGAATTCTGTTTTAGGTAAGATATCAGGAAGGGCAGGATATTCATTTTTAGACTATTGGTATGATTCTGTTTTTATAGGAGAAAATGGAGTCGTAGGTGATAGGCTAGAAGGAAGGCTCGTGAATGTTGGTGGAAGTTATGATAATTATTTAGCTGGGTTCAATCTTCATGGTGATGTATCATTTAATTTCGGAGATGATTTTTCAGGAAACCATATTCTGGCTTCAGCAGGTTACAGGCTAGATGAGAATAATTTCTTAAACTTTGGGATAAAACAAACCAGTAGGGCACCGAATTTAAATTTTTTACTCTATCAAAGCGATTATATAAATTATAATTGGGAGAATGATTTTGAAAACGAAAACGCACAAAGCCTTTTCTTTGAATTATCAGCTAAGATGATTGCAGAATTTAGTGGTGAAATTACACAAATTCAGAATTACACCTACTTCTCTCGTAATGAAGATACAGTTGTTAAACCATTTCAATTTAGCGGAGATGTACGATATTTTAAATTGAAAGCCCAAAGAGAGTTTACTTTCGGAAAGTTTGCCTTAGATAATACAATACTTTATCAAAAGATTTCAGATGGTGGAGATGTCCTTAATTTGCCAGAATTAGTCACTAGAAATACCTTTTATTATAAAGATTTTTGGTTTGATAAAGCCTTATACTTGCAAACAGGTTTAAGTCTCCGTTATTTTTCTTCTTATCAGATGGATGCCTATGATCCTGTTTTAGCAGAATTCTATGTTCAAAATACTTCGGAATTTGGTAATTATCCTGTAGTAGATTTCTTTTTTAATGGAAAAGTGGATCAGGCAAGAATATTTTTTAAGCTGGAAAATCTAAATTTCTTAATTGATGGGAATAATAATTTCTCTGCACCAAGATATCCGCACAATGATTTTATGGTGCGATTTGGCTTAGTTTGGAACTTTTTTCTATAATTTTCAGTAGGATTACTATATGATATTCGGAATGATTTATCATTTATTGAATGTTAATCTAATGTTAAGTTGTGTTTGGGTTGTTTAATTGGTGAATTTGGTTTGAATTCCATGCGATTTTCGTAAAAAATCAATAATTTTTAAAAAGCCTTGTGTAACCAAAAAACGGTTTTATATTTGCACCCGCTTAGCCGCTTAGGTGGTGTTTATAGAAGCGAGAAGTTCATTGAAGATTTAGGGTTAAAAGGAGTAAAAAAACTTAAAAAAAGATTTGGTTTGTATTTAAAAAAGCCAGTATCTTTGCGCCCCGCTAAGGGAGCTTGCAAGGGCAGTGCTTGTGGGGAGTTCATTGATTTTTTTACTTTTAAAAGTGCTGAAAAAAAACTTTAAAAAAGTTTTGGTGGTTAAAGAAAAAGAGTTGTATATTTGCAGCCGCTTTACCGGCGAGGTTTTTAGGGAAAAGGTTTTGTTTTGAGTTTTTAAAAAAAATAAAATTTTTCTTGCAGGTTTAAAAATAAGTTGTATATTTGCAGCCGCTTTAGGAAAAGCCAAAAAGTTCTTAAAATAGTGAAGTAAAAGAAATACCGGTTGGGGGGTTATGTTAAGGTTCGATACCTTAGATTTCAACGAAAGGATCTTTAATTGGATCCGGACTTTTAAAAAGTTCATTGACATATTGAATTGACTAGACGATACCGATTTTGATTTATTGAAATTGGTATAGCGTAAAGATTAAGAATTAAGACTATAAAGAGTCAAACTTTTGAGCTTTAGACTTCTTGAGAAGGAAAACATTTATTTGATTGTAACATATTAAAGAAACAACGATGAAGAGTTTGATCCTGGCTCAGGATGAACGCTAGCGGCAGGCCTAACACATGCAAGTCGAGGGGTAACAGGGAGTGCTTGCACTTTGCTGACGACCGGCGCACGGGTGCGTAACGCGTATGCAATCTACCTCTTACTGAGGGATAGCCCATGGAAACGTGGATTAATACCTCATGGTATTATGATCTGGCATCAGGTGATGATTAAAGGTTACGGTAAGAGATGAGCATGCGTCCTATTAGCTAGATGGTAAGGTAACGGCTTACCATGGCCACGATAGGTAGGGGTCCTGAGAGG
>NZ_JAKHSK010000005.1 GCF_023499215.1 Zunongwangia pacifica | reverse complement strand
TTGTTTTATACCATACCAAAAAGGGGAGGTTTGATCCCTGCATAATGGTTCCACTTCGCAAAGAAGTTCGGCTACGGCAGGCTTTGCACTCATAGCTCCAACGGCTCTTGATCCAAAAATGTTCGTTGTGTCCACAATTTTTGCATTCTACCCCGTTCTTGTCACGGGCTTCTTTAAAATGCGCCCGACAGGATTGCTCACTATCAAAATGAGCTGTAAAAGTGAAGATATTCATTATATTGAATTTGAGGTGAATATAATCAAAATTAAAAAATTATGAGTATTTACGGATAATCAAAAATTTATTCTTTCTATCTATAATTTTATGGTATTCCAAAATTTTCTCAGAATAGAAAACTAAAATATCATCTCCATCAAAAGTATGCGTCGCCTTAGTTAAGGATTTTGTGAATTCTAGGAGCCAATCCTGATAGTGCTTTCCAAGAAATACACCATCATAATTATTATCTGTTCTTAAATACTCTACGATTAGTAAGAAAAGAAAATCGCCAAAATGTGCGAATATCTCCCAAGCTTTTTTATATTGATAGCTGTTGATTTCATAAAGTTATATCAACAAAACTTGGCGACTTTGTAAGTGTTAGAGAGCTTTAAAAAAGGACAGAAAGCACCATTAATTTTAGTTGCGGTTAACTAATGCTTTTTTATGATTTCACTATTTAAATATATATCATCTAACGAGAAGTATTTCTTTTTATTCAATATCAATGTAGGTTTAATTATTTCCTTGCCAATAGTTTTATTTATAGAAACAGCGATAAGTTCAGAGCAATATAATTCGTGGTCATTATCGGTATTAAAATCAATATCAAAAGGAGTCTCTTTTTTATAATAATCTTTTACCGTATTCACTATTTCCAAATTAGTATGAGTATTGAAAATTGTTTCAAAGAAATCAAATGTTTCAATGCCATTTAAAAATGAATCTAATCTTTCTTTTTTTACTTTTCCACTTCCCGTAAGTTCATTTGCTTCAGTATGAAAAACATAAATAATATTATTCTCTTTTGAAATGATACCTATATGAGAATATTTTTTCTCAGAAGATGCATATTTTCTAAAAAAATCGGAAAAATAGCCATTGCCAAGTCTACATACTAAATTTCCAGTATGAATATTTTCATAATCTATAGCAACTTCTTTCTTTTTAGGAGAATGACATTGAACACAAAAAATGATAAAAAAAAAGTAAATGAAATTATTTTTTAGATTCCACATTCACCAGCCATTTTCCATCAATCTTAACTAATTCTAAATCTTTCTTTTCCCCATTATCCATATAAGTAACCCAGGCTCTATTGTCCACGATTGAGTCTTTTACAAATTCAAATTTAAAATCGGGTTCAATTTGTGAACCACCAAAACTCACTGCCATGTCAAGTAACTTACCGGTTGATTGTGTAGCATATTTTTTAGCATCTTCAACTTTTCCTTTGGCCATGTTTTCAGTAAAATTTTTTGCAGCCTTTTCTGGACCAGATGAACATGACAAAAGCAATGCAGAAACAGCGATTATTGTAATAATTTTTTTCATAGTATTTAAGTTATTAATATGATTATTTCAAAAATGTTTTTTAGAATTATTGGGTTTAAAAATCAGATAACTGTTTGGTATGTAATTGGGTTCGATAAATCATAGGAAAACTTCAATATTGGCTAAATTAGTAAAAAAAAATTGTAATTTTCGTAAGAAAATTCTGTTAAATCAATAATGATCAATTGTTTTTGCTCCTGTTGTTTCTAGTTGCTTTTTTACTAAATATTAAACTGGTTTTATTGATTACTTCTTTTATTTATTAACTGTAATTCTTATCGTTGATGATGGTACATTTTTCGAATGAGAATGTGTGTAACGGTCTTGATTGTATTTTGTTGGAGTATAGAATGTTTTGCGGCTATCAAAATTTTCAGGATTAGGGATGTTGACTTATCGGCTTAACCATTTTTTCTGATTACTAAAATTACACTTTTTCTACAATACCTGTTATTAGTGTGGTAAGACAATAACCTGATGTTGATTTACTTAATTTAAAACATAAAATTTTCTTGTTCTGGATCTTCAATTTGGTAATTTTTTCGAGTTCCAAAATAAACTTCATTTTCGTGAAAAATAGAAGCGCCTAATTTAAACTTGAATCTAAAATCCTTAAGTCATCTAAGCCATTATAAAATAGAGAATGCCAATACTTAACCGTATGTTTCCCATTAGTAAGCAGAGCAGTTTCATTATCCCAGCTCCAATAAACTTGTTTATTAAACGGAAGTCAATGCTGCTTCAAAAAACTCTATTTGTTTTTTAATTCCAGATGTTAGCGAAGTACTGGGTGTAAAACCGATTAATCTTTTAGCTTTTTCTATATGGGCTTTGGTGCTTTTTTGGTCTCCATTTCTGGCCGGCAAATGCTTTAATTGGATAGAAGAATTAGTTAAATTTTCAACCATGCGAATACATTCTTTTACTGTATAGGTTTCGTTGCTTCCAAGGTTTATAATTTCTCCATAGCAATTTTGGTGATTTTCAATGCCCTTTTTTATTCCATCCACAATATCTTCAACATAGGTGAAACTGCGCACATGTTCCAGGCTTCCGGAATATAAATGGAAAGGGGTTTTTAGCAGGGCAGAAGCGATTAATTTAGGGAACATTTTATCATATCGTTCTCTGGGGCCATATACTGAAAATAACCGAAGCGAACACACAGGGAGCATTCCGGCTCTAAAATAGGACAATGCTAACTGCTCTGCGGCAAGTTTGGTGACACCGTAATGAGAAACTGGTTGAGGCACCTGTTCTTCATCACCATGGGCAGTTAATCCATAAACAGAGGACGTGCTAATATTGATAAAAAGTTTTATAGATTTAGAGTGGAAGTTTTTACAATATTCTAATAAATTATGGGTAGCTACGGTATTGTTAAGCAGGTAGGAATGAAAACTTGTATTATGATCCAGTCCCGGTTGTGCGGCAAGATGAATCACAAAATCGATATTTTGAACCGATAATTTTTCCAGGTCACTTTTTTCAGATAGATCTATTTTATAGAAGTTGATATGGTTTTTTTGTAGATCGGCCAAATTTTTCTTTTTCAAATTCACATCATAAAAATCGCTCAGATTATCGATGCCTGTAACTTTATGTCCCAATTTTAGAAGTGCCAAGCTTAGATTAGAACCAATAAAACCCGCTGCTCCCGTTACTAAAAAATGCATGTATTAACGTTTAATAATAACAAAGTAACTTTAAAAAAAATATTATAATGGCATGGCTAATAGTATCTTAATTGAATTTTAAGCAAAGCTTTAGAATTCAGGTTTAGTTTTGAACCAAATACTTATAAATGGGTAGAAAGGGTATTGGCAGTCTCTTAATTTTAATAGTTTGTTTATTACTGGCTATAGGGATACCTGGGTTTATTGAAAGTAGTGAAGCCAGATATGCAGCAATTGGTTACGAGATGTTTTCTTCTGGGGATTACCTGCATCCTTATCTTTTAGGGATTTATCATTTTCATAAGCCGCCTTTAACTTATATGATTACGGCTTTAGGATATTCGATTTTTGGGATTAATGAGTTTGGCGCTCGCTTTTTTTTAGTTGTAGCCTACGCCATACAGCTTTTATTAATTTATAGGATCAATTTTTTACTTTTCGATAATGCCAAACAGAGTAGGCTGGCGATGATGATCTATGCAGGATTTCCAATTGTTCTTATCTCTGTTCTTAACCTAACTACCGATGCTTATTTGAATACTTTTTTTATGGCCGCGGTATATTTTTATATCCATTATCATCTAAAGAAAGAGTATAGAGCACTTTATTTGCTGGCCATAATGCTGGGCTTAGGTGTGCTTACTAAAGGTCCTGTTGCCTTTCTTCCTTTTGGTATCTTCGTTTTTTTATTTCAGTCATTTTTAAAATTGAAATGGAAGTGGACCATACATCACTGGATGGCATTGGTTTTATGCCTTTTGATTTCGGTGAGCTGGTTTGCGTATATGGTAGGTACCGTACCAAAATTATTAGACTATTTTCTGGGATATCAATTAAAGGACAGAATTTTTAATGCGGAAGTTTTTCATAGAGCCGAGCCCTTTTGGTATTATCTTATTTTGATTCCCCTGCTTATTTTCCCTTATTCGGTTCCTTTAATAATCGGAGTTTTTAAAAACAGGCATACTGGTAGCAATATCTTATCCAGAGTTTTTATGGCCAGTGCTGCAATTATTATTTTTATATTCTCCTTATTTTCTTCAAAACTCATTTTGTATATTTTACCTTCCTCCTTATTTTTTGCCTCGTTCATTGCTTATAAGGTGAATACCCACTCCAAACAATTGCAAATTTTAATACATACGATGACCTGGGAATTGTATATTTTAATAGGAGCTGGAGTGCTGTTTTTTTTAATTTCAAAATTATTTATTCCGGCAGGTCTATTGAGCGTATTTCTTCTGGGATTGCTCTATTGCAGGATTAAAAGTAAAAATTGGTCTTTTGAGGCCCTTAATTTTTGGTTTGTTCCTTCTTTAATTGCCCTATTCGTTGGTTTCAGTTTAGCGATGCCCTCAAAACTAAATTCATACCGAGAGCTTTTTGGATGGGTTTCTAAATCATATCCTTCAACGAGCACTTTGGTGATTTACGATCATCTAATCCCGTCGGCAGAGTTATATACGACTAAAGAAGTGGTGACAATTCATGATAGACATTTTCAATCTTTAAGAGAAACACAGTTTGAGGATGTTCCGCCTACTAATTATTATGACCTCAATGAATTTGAAGATCAGCAGCATGAACTCCATTTTGATGGAAAAAAGGTCGTGTTTATGGTGAAAAAGAAAGATCTTAAGTTTGTCCCTACATCCCTTAGCGATCAATTTAAATATCGAAAGGAGTTGAAAGACTGGTATTTTTATAGTAATTAGAGCTTCTCCAGAAGACTGTAATTGGTTGATGGTTGATGGCAAGTTAGTTTTTATCATTCTTAGAGACTTCAAAATTTATTTACTGAATCTTAAAGATGAAGGTGATTCTATGATTTACAAGATAGTTTGGTTGAGAAGGTTGGAATAGTAAAGTCTGAAATTGAATAGGGATATGACTCTAAAAACGTATATATTTTTAACCAATATTGATATTAAATAGATGCCCTACCAATGCCGTGATTCCCATTGCGATAGTACCCCAAAATGTGATACGGGTAACAGCTTTTGTAATATTAGAGCCTCCGGTTTTAGCCGATACGCTGCCCAAAATAATCAGGAAGAGGATAGAGAAACCATAAAGCGAATATTCCATATTTTTTAAGGGAAGAAAAAGAACCACTAAAAAAGGAAGAAGCCCGCCAACGGTAAATGCAGCTCCCGATGCAAGGGCGGCTTGTAATGGTTTTGCTTTGCTTACTTCGTTAATTCCCAATTCATCCCGTACATGCGTTCCAAGCGCATCATATTCGGTTAATTCTTTGGCGACCTGAAGGGCAGTTTCTTTCTTTAATCCTCGTTTTATATAAATTTCTGTCAGCATTTGTAATTCCAGGTCGGGAGTTTCTATCAATTCTCTTTTTTCACGTTGTATATCTGCATTTTCGATATCTGTTTGTGAACTTACAGAAACATATTCGCCGGCAGCCATAGATAGTGCGCCTGCCACAAGCCCGGCAAGGGTGGCCAGAATAATAGGTTCGCGGGTATCACTAGCCGCCGTAATGCCTATGGCTATACTTGCGGTAGATAAAATACCATCATTAGCTCCAAGCACAGCAGCCCTAAGCCAATTGCTGCGATGTATGTAATGTGGCGCTAGATAATCCTGTAATTGTTCTGGTTCTTTATTGTTCATCTCTTAAATAGAAACTAATACGACCTTATCCTAATGACTTAAAAGTAGTCGAAATCTGTTTTCTAAACAATAATTACAGATTGATAATTTTCTAATTAGGAGTTTGTAAGTCCTTCTAAATTTTAAAAAAAAATGCCTCCTGTTTTTATCAAATTAGAGGAATTTTGAACCAATTTTTTAAAAACCAGGATTGTGGTTTACAGCAGAGGAATAAACGTTATCTGTAAATTTATGGTGCCCGATTTTATAAATCTTTCCTCTGGCATCATATTCAATAGCCAAATCGCCAACCTGGTCTATTCTATTGCTCAGGTTGTAATCGATATGCAGTTTTCCAATTTTTTCAACACGATCATGTAAATCATATTCAATAGCGATATCCCCAATTCGATCGATTTGATTTCGGAAATTATAAGAAATTTTTTTGTAGCCTATTTTATCTATTCGGTTTTGGAAATTATATTCGATTGCTATATTTCCTATCTGCTCGATTTTGCCTTTAAAATTATAAGAGATTTCATAATTTCCTATCTTATCGATCTTGTTGTTAAAATTATATTCAATAGGGGAAGTACCAATATAGTCTATTAGATTGTTAAAGTTATAATCGATAGTATGGTCGTTAAAAAGCGAAATTTTACCATTTGCATTCCATTTAAAATGGTTCCATAGGCTTTGCGGTAACTTCTCCCGAATCTTGAGAAAGCTGCGTTGTTCTTCAAGTAAAACTATCGGTTCATTGTCTAAACTTACCGTAATAGGAATAGCTTCTATAAGATCCAGATAGGCAATTTTTCCTTCAGGATTTAGGATGATGTGGCCTACCTGAAAAAGAATACTTCCGTCTAATTGTAATACCGGATCAACATTTTGGGCAACTGTTTGTCGTGCTGTGACGAGAGAGAATAGAAAAACCAGGGAGTAGAAAATATGTTTCATGTTCGCTTTTTGATCGATTGAAAAAATATTAATGAAGCGAGCACAAAATACATGCCTAAATTTCTACACTTTTACCATTGCCGGCTAAAGGTTTCCCTCCGTTAAGATAAAAATCAATTCGGCCAAGGTATAGTCCGTAACATCCCACCTGGTTAATCATCACGTTATTATCTGCTTTGTTTTTTACAATGGTGGGTTCCTCTAAAAAAGTATGCGTATGCCCGCCAATGATAAGATCAATATTCTCGGTTTTTGCCGCTAATTTATGATCGTCTACTTTTTCGCTGTCATATTTATAACCTAAATGAGAAAGACAAATAACCAGATCACAGTTTTCTTCATTCTTTAAAATGGTACTCATGTCGGTAGCCCTTTCAATAGGGTCCAGGTATTTGGTTTCTTTATAAAGTTTATCGTTCACCAATCCTTTTAACTCGATCCCAACGCCAAAAACACCAATTCTAATTCCGTTTTTAGTAAAAACCTTGTAGGGTTTGGTGTGGCCATCCATAATGGTATTGCTGAAATCATAATTTGAAATTAAAAAATCGAAATCGGCATGCGGCAATTGTGCGTACAAGCCATCGATACCATTATCAAAATCGTGGTTTCCTAAAGTTGAAGCATCATACTTCAGCTTACTCATCAATTTAAATTCCAGTTCACCACCGTAAAAATTAAAATAAGGCGTTCCCTGAAAAATATCTCCCGCATCTAATAAAAGCGTATTGGGGTTTTCTTGTCTAATTTTTTCGATAAGTACCGCTCTTTTAGCAACACCACCCATATTTGGGTTTCGGTGATGATCTGGGCCAAAAGGTTCAATATGGCTGTGCACATCGTTAGTATGCAGAATGGTAATATGTTTTGTGGCTTCAGAAAAGCTAAGCGAAGACAACCCGCCTAATCCTACAAATGCTGAGGCTGCCGAGGTTTGCTGAATAAAATTTCTTCTTTTCATAGGAATAAATTCAGGTTAAGAATTTGTTTTTTCAATTTTTTAAAGGCTTTATAAAGAAACCGATTGGTATTATCCCTTTGGTTTATTCATTTCCTTTTTTAATCCCTGCAATTAGGAGTAAGCTATTCTTTAATAAATCTATCGTCTTGTTTTGCTTTTATCGTATCGATTTTCTGGAAATAATCGATAATCGCATTTCTAAGTTTATAATCGGTATCATACAAATTCACAGGATTGCTAAAAAAGCTCATGTTATCACCGCCCTGTTGTAAATAGTCTGAAGTGGCCACAAAATAATTTTGCTCGGGATTTATCGGTTTCCCGTTTATCATGGCACTGGTTACTTTATACTCTTTATTCATTTTTATCTTGATGCCACTTACAGGATGTGCCGATTTTGCCTTTTCTAAATAACGAAGTAATGCTTCTACTTTTTCTCCGCTTAATTCAGCAATGACGATTTGATTTTCAAAAGGCATCATATTGTAAGCATCGCGAGTGGTAACTGGCCCTTTGTTCAATTCGGACCGTATTCCGCCGTAATTCAGCAATACAAAATCGATGTTGTTCCCGGTTCGGCTTTTAAAAATGGGAGTAGCTTGTTTCATCACAATATCGGCCATTAAATTACCAATTCCGGTATTCATACCTTTTTCACCTTTACTTAAAACGTGGGGATTATACGCTAACGTACTATCCAGTGTTTTATTAAGATGCTCTTTAAAAGGAGCGATAAATGCTTCAATTTTGGGATCACCGGGAATCGTGCTGTCGATTGGGATTTCTTTACCTTCAATAGTTTTCTTGGAAACTTCAGTATCAAATTTGCAGGAAATAATACTTAAAATGCAAAAGATGAGGGGGATCTGTTTAATAAGCTTTTTCATAGTACATAAATTGCGATGCAAAGGTACGCAGATTAAAAAAGTAGGTGCCATTTCTTCGGAATAAATTAAAGCGGAAGCCAATATTGTGTAATTATTGTAACAAAAAAAACAAACCTGTTAAATATCAAAACTCATCTGAAGATTGGGCGCTTATCCCTGGTAAAATTCTATATGAAATTATTTACATTTGCTGGCCAATATCACCGCAGTGTTTAAGAATTTTAAATATTTTTTAGCTGAAAAGAAACTTTTGAAACAACATTCTGAAGTTTCGGTTATAAAAAATAAGAAATTGATCACCAAAGTGGGTTTGGTAACCACCGCTGAAGCTTTTGAAGAAGTAAAACCACTTTTAAAACTTCAGCAGGAGTTAAAAATTGCGAAAAGCAATTTTAAAGTTCTTGTTTGTACTGCAAAATCAGCTTCTGTAGAAGATGAACGAGCGATTTTCTTTGCCCCTTCAGAAATTAAAGCGGGCGGAAATATTGACAATAAAGCCGTTCAGGATTTTTTTAAATCGAATTTTGATGTTTTTATCTCTTTTTCTAAAAACGAAAACCGATTAAAAAAACTGGTCTTTAAATGTGCAATATCAGCGCTAAAGATCGATCACAAAAAAGAAAGTCCTGAAGCGAACCTTACCATCCAAACAGAAGATGTAAATGCATATCATCAGGAAATCCTTAAATACTTAAAAATACTAAAACAAATACGATAAATGAGCGCGTTTGTAGGCACGGGAGTAGCTTTGGTAACTCCGTTTAAAAATGATCTAAGCATAGATATTGAAGCTTTAGAGCGATTGGTAGAAGATCAAATTACCAATGGTATCGATTATCTTGTGGTTTTAGGGACTACAGGAGAATATTCTACGCTTAATAAACAGGAGAAAGAGCAGGTGATCGATTGTATCGTAAAGACCAATAATAATCGTCTTCCTTTAGTTTTAGGAATAGGTGGGAACAATACCATGGCCGTGGTAGAACAGGTTAAAGCTACAGATTTATCGGCTTTTCAGGCCGTATTATCGGTTTCCCCTTATTATAATAAACCATCGCAGGAAGGGATTTTTCAACATTTTAAATTAGTAGCAGAGGCCTCACCGCTTCCTATTATTTTATATAATGTTCCCGGGAGAACAAGTTCTAATATTTTACCAGAAACGATCGCCAGGATTGCCAGAGAGTGCGATAATGTGATAGGGGTAAAAGAAGCAGCAGGAGATATCGTGCAGGCCATGAAATTAATTAGTCTGGTACCAAAAGATTTTAAAGTGATCTCTGGCGACGATATGATTACGTTGCCAATGACGCTTGCCGGCGGGGCAGGAGTAATCTCTGTAATTGGGCAGGGGTTCCCGGCAGCATTCTCGCAAATGGTAAAACTGGGATTAGAAGCTAAGGCTAAAGAAGCCTACCAATTACATTATAAAATAGCCCCTTCTATCGATTTGATTTTTGCTGAAGGAAATCCGGTAGGGATTAAATCTTTATTAGAGAAAAAAGGAATCTGTTCTAAGAATGTACGGCTTCCGTTGGTAAATGCTTCGGAAGGGTTACACACTAAGATTGGAGATTTTGTAAATAATTTTCAGGCTGAAGTGGTTTAAATAGCCCTTCAACAATTAAAATTTTGATTAGGATAAGCTGCTTTTGGGCAGCTTTTTTTCATTTTAAAGAGAGAAAATTTTTTCCGAAGAAAAATAAACCTCGTTAAGGTATAATAAATAAAGGCTTTTACTGTTATTCTTGTACAAGCGGAAAGTTTTTTTTATAATTCCAAAAACCGTACTTTTGCAAGATGTTTTTACAAATGATGAGAAAAGGATTACTTTTATTAGGTTTATTATTTATACTTCAGTCCTGTAGTGACTACCAAAAGGTTTTAAAAAGCGAAAATGCGGGTGAGAAATATACCTTCGCCGAAAATCTGTATAATGAAGCTAAGGCTGAAGATAGTAACCGAAAATATAAAAAAGCGATTCGTCTTTTCGAACAAATTTTACCACAATATCGTGGTAAGCCCCAGGGAGAGAAATTAAGTTATCTTTTTGCCGATTCTTATTATCAGGTAGGAGATTATTATTTGTCTAGTTTTGAATTTGAACGTTTTGTACAATCCTATCCTAATAGTGATAAAGTAGAGGAAGCCTCCTTTAAATCGGGTAAAAGTTATTACGAAGAATCACCTCAATACGATTTAGATCAAACAGATACCAATAAGGCGATCGATGCTTTACAAAGTTATCTTAATAAATATCCTGACGGAGAATATGCAGAGGAAGCAAACTTATTGGCTACAGAACTTCGATTAAAATTAGAGAAAAAAGCATTTGAAATTGCAAAGCAATATTGGAGAATAGGGGGGAATTATCGTGAAGGAAACTTTACCGCGGCAATTACTTCTTTCAACAATTTTATAGCAGATTATCCAGGTACACCCTATCGCGAAGAAGCGTTTTACCTAAGATTTGATGCAGCTTATTCTTATGCAATAAACAGTTATAGAAATTTAATGCAAGAGCGTTTACAGGAAGCACTGGAATACTACCAGTCGTATAAGAAAAGTTACCCAGAGGGGGAATATATCGCTAATGTAGACGAAGCATACCAGGATATACAAGCAAGGTTGAAAACTTTTAATTAGTTTAAGGAAAATGGATATTAAAAAAACTGAAGCAGCGGTTAACACAATTACACTGGATAAAAACCAGATTGATGCGCCTACTGATAATATTTACGAGGCAATTTCAATTATCGCTAAGAGAGCGAACCAGATTAATACCGAGATCAAGAAAGAATTACTTGAAAAACTTGATGAGTTTGCTACTTACAATGACAGTTTAGATGAAATCTTTGAAAACAAAGAACAGATCGAAGTTTCTAAGTTTTACGAAAGATTACCTAAACCACATGCGTTGGCAGTAGAAGAATGGTTAAGCGATAAGATCTACTATCGTAACACCAAAGAATCAGAAGATACAATCTAAGAGATTTTAATAGATTCTATACAATATGTCTGTACTACGAGGCAAAAAAATACTTTTGGGTATTACCGGTGGTATTGCTGCCTATAAAACCGCCTCGTTAGTTCGACTTTTCATTAAAGCCGGCGCAGAAGTCCGTGTGGTGATGACGCCGGCTGCCAAAGATTTTATTACTCCGCTTACCCTTTCTACATTATCCAAAAATGAAGTCTATTCTTCTTTTACAGAAGATGAGGACGAAGTATGGAACAATCATGTAGAGCTGGGCTTATGGGCAGATATAATGCTTATAGCCCCCGCCACGGCCAATACCCTTTCTAAAATGGCCACCGGTAATAGCGATAACTTTTTATTAGCGACGTATGTTTCGGCTAAATGTCCGGTGTATTTTGCACCGGCGATGGATTTGGATATGTATAAACATCCATCCACCAAAAATAGCTTCGAAGCTTTAGAAAGCTATGGTAATTTTATGATTCCTGCCGGTACTGGTGAGCTTGCCAGTGGCCTAAGTGGTGAAGGAAGAATGGCCGAACCCGAGGAAATTTTTCAGTTTTTAGAAGATCATCTCTCCGAGTCTTTACCTTTAAAAGACAAACGAATAATGATCACGGCGGGCCCAACTTACGAGGCTATAGATCCTGTACGTTTTATTGGCAATCACAGCAGCGGTAAAATGGGGTATGAGATTGCAAAAGTAGCGGCAGATATGGGAGCTGAGGTGACTTTAATTTCAGGGCCTACACATTTACAGATCGCTGAAGATCATATCCATCTTATTAAAGTGGTAAGTACTCAGGAGATGTACGATGCCGCCCTTGCAAATTTTGAAAAAGCAGATGTGGTTATTGCAGCGGCAGCGGTAGCCGATTATAAACCCGAAACCGTAGCCGATCAAAAAATTAAAAAAGCCGACGAGACTTTAACAATACGCCTTACCAAAACTCAGGATATTTTACGTTCTTTAGGTGAGCGAAAGCAGCATCAAAAATTAATTGGTTTTGCCTTAGAGACCAATAACGAGCTGGAAAATGCCAAAACAAAGCTTCAAAAAAAGAACCTTGATTTTGTAGTACTCAATTCTCTACAGGATAAAGGAGCGGGATTTCAAAGTGATACTAATAAAGTAAGTTTTGTTTTTCAGGATGAGGTGAAAAGTTTTGGTTTAAAACCAAAATCTGAAGTAGCTGCCGATATTTTAAACGAAATAATTAATCTGTTTGATGAATAAAATATTCGCCATACTAATTTTTCTTTTTTGCTTTAACCTAAAAGCACAAGAGCTTAATTGCGATGTACAGATTAATGCCGAACAAACCGGCCAGGCTAACCTTAGTGTTTTTAAAACCTTAAAAAACTCGCTTCAAGAATTTATTAATACCAATAGCTGGACGGGTAGAGAATTACCGCCAGAGCAGCGCATTAATTGTAGTATGTTTATTACCGTTAGTGCTTTAGATGACGAGAATTTTTCAGCGAGTATTCAGGTACAATCTTCGCGGCCTGTATTTGGATCAGATATGGTAACGCCGCTTTTTAATTACAACGACGAGGATTTTAATTTTTCATATCGCCAATATCAACCACTAAATTATAATCAAAATTCCTACAGTTCTAACTTAGTTTCGGTAGTTAGTTTTTATGTATATACGATTTTAGGATTAGACGCCGATTCTTTTCAGCAAAATGGGGGGACCCCTTTTTTTGAAGAAGCTAAACAAATTGTAACCGTTGCCCAGCAAAGCAATAGTAGTGGTTGGCAACCCAGTGGCAATAACAGATCCAGGTTTAGGCTTAATGCCGATTTGCTTTCTAACTCATTTCAGGGATATCGTGATGCTTTGTATACGTATCATCGTGAAGGCTTAGACGTAATGCACGATAATATTACTGAAGGAAAACAAGCTATAGCGGTAGCGATAGAAAATTTACGGGAAATGAATTCGCTTAGACGAAATTCATTGTTATTACGTGTCTTTTTTGATGCAAAATCAGATGAAATTATAGATGTGTTTACCGGTGGCCCCGATGTTGGTACACGTGGGTTAACGCAAAAACTCAATAGTATGGCGCCTAATTACGCACGTAAGTGGCGACAAATTCAGTAATTACAATTCTTTTTTCTGGTAGTTGATTTGCGCCAAATTCTCCCTTATATTTAGCCTTAAATTCTAAGAAAAATTGCTTACATCTTTATCTATTAAAAATTACGCGTTGATCGAAGATATCAACATGAATTTAAAGCCGGGTTTCACCATTATCACCGGAGAAACCGGGGCAGGTAAATCTATTATGCTTGGTGCATTAGGTTTACTGCTGGGAAATCGGGCCGATTATAGTTCGATTAAAAATCCAGATAAAAAATGTGTGATAGAAGGTGTCTTTGATATTTCAAATTATGGTTTAACCAATTTCTTTGAAAAAGAAGATCTGGACTACGAACCAAAAACCATTATAAGAAGGGAAATTTTAGCGTCTGGGAAATCACGGGCATTCGTAAACGATACCCCTGTGACCCTTGCAAATTTAAATAACCTTGGTAATTATTTAATCGATATTCACAGTCAGCATGAAACGCTTAGTTTGGGGAATAATGATTATCAGTTTCAGGTGATCGATACCATCGCCGATAATGAATCGTTAAATTTAGAATATCGAGAGGCTTTAAAAGCGCTTAGAAGCTTACAAAAAAGAGGAGAAGTTTTAAAAGAAGAGCAGGCACAGGCTACAAAAGAGTATGATTACAATGTGTTTTTGCTGAATGAATTAGAGGAAGCAAGACTACAGCCCGGCATGCTTGAAGAGTTGGAGACGCGATATGAAGAGCTTAATAATGTTGAAGAACTTACCGAGCAGTTAAGTTCGGCTATCAATTATATTTCTCAGGAAGAAATAGGAAGTCTTACAACCTTAAAAGAGGTTCGCAATAATTTATCTAGGATTTCACGATTTTCGGCAACTTATGAAAGTTTACATGAACGTGTGCAAAGTGTAATTATCGAATTAGACGATATTCATACAGAATTGGAAGCCGCGTTGGAAAATACAGAAGCCGATCCTCAGGAACTTGAAAAGACGAACGATAAGCTTCAGCAAATCTATAACCTTCAAAAAAAGCATAATGTGCTTGAAATCGAAGAATTGCTCACTATCGCTGAAGAGTTAAGAAAACAGGTGGCGGTAAGTGAAAATGCCGAGGAGGCTTTAGCTGAAATCGCTTCAGCAATAAAAAAGCAAAAGGAAAAATTATCGAATATCGCCAAAAAGCTTCATGACCGCCGGGAAAAGATTATTCCGTCTTTTGTAAAAGAGACAGAAGCGATTTTAAGCGGATTGGGAATGCCAAACGCCCGGTTAAAAATTAGTTTAGAGCAGGGCGAGAAGTTTTTTGCTAACGGGAACGATACGTTAGGCTGGTATTTAGCCGCCAATAAAGGTGGGAGTTTTAAGGAAATTCGAAAAGCAGCCTCTGGTGGCGAATTATCCCGAATTATGCTGGCGGTTAAAAGTATTTTGGCCGCACAAAGTAACTTGCCTACAATTATTTTTGATGAGATCGATACGGGTGTTTCTGGTGATATTGCACAAAAAATGGGAGAGATTTTACAGAAAATGGGTCATAGCATGCAGGTCTTGGCTATTACTCATTTACCGCAAATTGCCGGAAAAGGAAATGCTCACTTTAAGATCTTTAAAGAAGATACAGGGGAGATTACCAGTACAAAAATTAAGCAATTAGCCCAGGAAGAACGTATAGACGAACTGGCGATGATGCTTGGCGGGAATACGATTAGTGAGTCGGCAAGAGCGCATGCTATAGCGCTGCTGGAGAATTAATAGATTTTAAAAATCTATGGCTGTATTGAATTTTACTATATTTACCAGCTGAAAGAATCTAAAAACAAATTTCGACATGTCATATAACCTTTTAAAAGGAAAAAAAGGAATCATTTTCGGGGCATTAGACGAGAATTCTATTGCATGGAAAACCGCTGTGAAAGCACACGACGAAGGTGCTGAAATTGTGCTTACCAACGCGCCAATCGCCATGAGAATGGGAAGTATTAAAACTTTAGCCGAGCAAATTGGTGCTGAAATTGTTCCTGCAGATGCTACAAAAGTTGAAGACTTAGAAAATCTTGTAGATAAAGCTACAGAAATCCTTGGAGGTAAGATCGATTTTGTACTCCATTCTATAGGGATGTCTGTAAACGTACGAAAAGGTAAACATTATACCGATCAAAATTATGAATGGACGGCAAAAGGCTGGGATGTATCTGCTGTTTCTTTCCATAAAACCATGCAGGCACTTTACCAAAAAGACGCGATGAGCGAGTGGGGAAGTATAGTTGCGCTTTCTTATATGGCTGCACAACGGGTATTCCCAGATTATAATGATATGGCCGATAATAAGGCGTATTTAGAAAGTATCGCCCGTAGTTTTGGATATTTCTTCGGTAAAGAAAAGAAGGTACGTGTAAATACTATTTCGCAATCACCAACGCCAACTACTGCCGGACAGGGGGTAAAAGGCTTTGATGGATTTATTGCTTATGCAGATAAAATGTCGCCGCTTGGTAATGCTACCGCTCAGGATTGTGCAGATTACACCATTACACTTTTCTCTGATCTTACTAAAAAAGTGACCTTACAAAACTTATATCATGACGGTGGTTTCTCTAACGTAGGCGTTAGCCAGGAAGTTATGGAAGCATTCGTTGAGAAAGAAAGCGAAAAATAATTTTTGCTGAACTTTAAAACTGAATTTACCTTCTAAAAAGTATGGCTGGCAGACCGTTAAGCTTAACTTAATTTAGGGTAAATTCAGTTTTTCTTTTTTAAATTCACTCCTAGAAATAGCAAAAGCAATGCTGTTATTCTTCTTAAAATGAATAGAGAATATTCTTTTATTGTTCCTGTTTATAACCGTCCTGAAGAGACCCGGGAACTGCTACAAAGTATGGTAGCTTTAAAATTTAGCCGAAAATTTGAAGTGGTTATTGTAGAAGATGGCTCTAGCCGAACTTCAGAACATGTAGTAAAAGATTTTCTTGAGCAGTTACAAATTAGTTATTATTTTAAAGATAATTCAGGACCCGGTAAATCCCGAAATTATGGCATGCAAAGGGCTAAAGGAAATTACTTTTTAATTTTGGATAGTGATGTGATTTTGCCACCAGATTATTTACAACAGGTAGACCAGTCTTTGGACAAAAATTACTGCGATTGTTTTGGAGGGCCAGATTGTGCGCATAAAACCTTTAGCGATATCCAAAAAGCTATAGATTTTACCATGACATCTTTCTTAACTACCGGTGGAATTCGTGGTGGTGAAAAGGCAGTGAATAAATTTCAGCCCAGAAGTTTTAATATGGGGCTTTCTAAAGAAGCTTTCGAAGCTACAGGAGGTTTTGGTAATATTCACCCGGGGGAAGATCCAGATCTTTCTTTACGTTTAGAAAAGCTGAATTTTAAAACCTGTTTAATTCCCAAAGCCGTCGTTTTTCATAAAAGGAGGATCGATTGGGAAAAATTTTATAATCAGGTTCATAAATTTGGACTTACAAGGCCCATTTTAAACAGGTGGCATAAAGGAAGTGCTAAGATTACGTATTGGTTTCCTTCTGTTTTTATCATAGGTTTTGTAATTTCTGTTTTAGCCATTCGTTTAGGAATCTGGTGGATGCTGGGCTTATTTATATTGTATTTTATAATTTTATTTTTATTGGCTGTGGTTAAAACAAAGAGTCTGAAAATTGGATTTTTAGCCATAATTGCCACGCTTATTCAGTTTTTTGGATATGGGTATGGATTTTTAAAATCCTCATGGTCAATGTTAATTTTAAAAGCAAATCCGGAAGAAGCTTACCCGGGATTATTTTTTAAGGATGCGTAGTTACGGTAACATAGGAGGAAAAAAAATTAAGAAGGCTAACGTAAAGGTGTTTGGTTTTTTCTTAATATTTTCTACTATTATTTGGGTGTTGGTGCAACTTTCTAAAGAATATAATCGTACCGTAGAAATTCCGCTTGCTTATATAAATACACCTTTAGATAAAAGTGTACAGGAAAAGCCAAAAACAGTGCGTTTTAATCTTGATGCCAAAGGATTTTTATTGATCTGGAAATACGAGTTTTTTAAACCCGTATTAACGATCGACTTAAAAAATGCCAAAGAAGTTGGTTCACAATTGGTGTACAATATTCGGGATAATCGAAATTCGATCGAAAATCAACTGGATATCGATTTTGATGATGCCAATTTCTTAAAAGATTCTTTAGTGATCGATTTTCAGCCCCGTAAAGAAAAAAGAGTGCTTGTTTTGCCCAAAACAAACCTTAATTATGATATAGGTTTTTCAGCGGTAAACAGGGTGCAGTTAGTGCCAGATAGTATTACCGTAAGCGGTCCTAAAAATATCATAGACACCCTAAGTAGTGTGTCTACCAATGTGATTAGCGCCAGCAATATAAGTAAAGACATTTTAGGAACGATCTCAATTGATACCACTAATCTGGGAATGCTTAATTTCTATAGGAACACCGTGGATTATACCCAAAAAGTAGCAAAATTTACGGAAGGGAATGTTGAAATCCCTGTAGAAGTAATTAATGTACCACGCGGTACAAATCTTACAATTTTCCCAAAAAGGGTGATGGTATATTATCAGGTAAACCTTAAGAATTATGAGTTTGTTAAAGCCGATCAGTTTAAGGTAGTTTGTGATTTTAACGAAATTCAGGAAGGAGTAGGGTATATGCTTGCGCAAATTAGCGAACAACCGCGTTTTGTTAATAATGTGCGTTTAAACGAACGCAAAATACAATTTATCATAAAACGATGATCTAAAAATGATTAAAGTAGGCCTTACCGGAGGAATAGGAAGCGGAAAAACAACCATTTCTAACATGTTTAAAGAATTGGGAGTGCCGGTTTATATTGCAGATGATGCAGGTAAGGAATTGATGAATACTTCAGCTGAAATTCGCCAGAAAATCATCCAGTTATTAGGGGAGGAGTCGTATCAAAATGATCAACCTAACCGTCCGTTTATAGCTTCAAAAGTCTTTCAGGATAAAAATTTACTCGAAAAACTCAATGCCATTATCCATCCGGCCGTAGCCCAACATTTTAGGGAATGGTTTGCTGCACAATCCTCAGCTTATATTGTTTACGAGGCAGCGATATTATTCGAAAAAGGTAGTTACAAAGATTTTGATTACAGTATTTTGGTTACTGCACCTAAAGAAACGCGAATTCAAAGGGTCTTAAAAAGGGATCATACTTCACGAGAACAAATTGAAGCAAGAATGAATAACCAATGGAGTGACGAAAAAAAGGAAAAACTGGCCGATTTTGTGATAAAAAATGAAGAAATTGAAGAATCCAAGAAACAGGTTATACATTTAAACGAGATTATCTTAAAGTCGGCTAAAAATTCCTAATTTCTCTGTTAACATTTGGTTAAACCGGTGATGCTCTAAATGTTAAAATATTACTTTTGGGAGCATGAATAAGAAGTTGTTTGTACTACTCGTTGTCTTAATGAGTTTGTCCCTTATTGGTATAATTTTCGTACAGGGCTACTGGATTAAGAGTACAGTTGAAGACAGAGAGGAGCAGTTTTCTTATAACGCAAAACAGGTGTTAATTGAGGTTTCTGAGCAAATTCAGAATAGTGAATTTGAACGCTATATTTTTGAATATGAATCTCAGTTACAAAATTCAGAACAGAAGATCGACCGAATAACCCTAACAGAATATTTGATCGCTACCCGGGATGAATTTAAGAATGAAGACGTTTTTAATTTTGGAACGATACAGGAAGCGGATTATAAAATATCTTCAGACTTTCTTGGTGCCGAAAAGCAAAACGACAGCATTCAGATCAAAAAACTGATTAACCGTAAGGTTACCCAAATAGTAAAGGATAAAGAAGAAGATTCTGGCGCTGCCGCCAAAACTGCTTCAGATATTATGCAAAGGGTAATGCGTTTGGAAGATTATGAAAAGGAAATTTTGCGTGATGTAATTTCTGAAGCTGCTGCTAGACAACCTTTAAGAAAACGAGTTTCAGAGAAGACCATAGAAAACTTGCTAAAGAGAGAATTAGCAAGTCGTCATCTTGATACCCAATTTGAGTATGCGGTGTATAGCAACGCTATAGAAACTGGGGTACATTCAGACGATTTTGATGTTTCACATCCCGCGACTTACGGTGTGCCGCTTTTTGTGGATAGGGAGGGGAATAGTAGCTACCAGCTACTCGTAAATTTTAAAGGAAAAAAAGGTGTTGTATTATCCTCGGTAACCTTAATGGCCGTATTATCGATTGTTTTTACCTTAATTATCGTTATTGCATATTCCAGTGCTTTATCGCAGTTAATAAGACAACGCCAGATATCGCAGATAAAGACCGATTTTATTAATAATATGACGCATGAGTTTAAAACTCCTATTGCAACGATAAATCTGGCTTTGGATGCCATAAAGAATCCTAAGATTATTTCAGATCAAACAAAAGTTTTTAGGTATCTGCAAATGATTAGGGACGAGAATAAAAGAATGCACGCTCAGGTAGAGAACGTTTTACGCATTTCGAAATTAGAGAAAAATGAGCTCGATTTAAATAAAGAGCGCCTGCAATTACATGATATTATTTTAGATGCCATAACTCACGTAGAATTGATTGTAGAAGACCGTAATGGTTACATTCAAACTCATTTTGGAGCTTTAAAATCTTCAATTTTAGCCAATCAGGATCATTTTACCAATGTTATTGTAAATATTTTAGATAATGCTATAAAATATAGCGAAGATGAACCAAGGATCGATATTTATACAGAAAATGTAAAACATTACATTATTGTAAAGATCCGGGACCAGGGCGCAGGAATGACCAGGGCCGTTCAGAAAAAAATATTTGAAAAATTTTATAGAGAACATACCGGTGATATTCATAATGTGAAAGGTCATGGTTTAGGATTGGCTTATGTAAAGCAAATTCTGGACGATCATCACGGACAGATTACTGTGAATAGTGAAAAAGGAAAAGGAAGCACGTTTATAATTAAATTACCACTAATATCTTAATATATGGAAACTGAAAACAAGAAAATTTTACTAGTAGAGGACGATCCAAACTTTGGAACGGTACTTAAAGATTACCTTGCAATGAATGAATACGAGGTAACTCACGCTAAAAACGGAATGGAAGGATTCGAAAAATTTAAAAAAGATGATTACGACCTTTGTATTCTGGATGTGATGATGCCTTACAAAGATGGATTTACTTTAGCGAAAGAAATTCGTGAAAAAAACGAAGAAATCCCAATTATCTTCTTAACTGCAAAAGCAATGAAAGAAGATGTATTAAAAGGGTATAAAGTAGGGGCAGATGATTACTTAAATAAGCCTTTTGATAGTGAAGTATTACTTATGAAAATTAAGGCTATTATGCAGCGTAAAGCTACAGATAGCGTTGCTGATAGTAAGCAATTTGAATTCGAAATTGGGAATTTCCACCTGAATTCTAAGCTTAGATTTTTAACGTTTGGAGACGAGGAACCTCAAAAATTATCTCCTAAAGAAAACGAATTACTTCGTTTACTGGCATTGCACGAAAATGACCTAATGCCTAGAGAACTAGCCTTAACCAAAATCTGGAGAGACGATAATTATTTTACCTCTAGAAGTATGGATGTTTATATCGCTAAATTACGTAAATACCTTAAAAAGGACGAAAACGTAGAGATTTTAAACATTCACGGGGAAGGATTTAGACTTGTTGTAAAAAACAAGGAAGAAGAAAAAGCGTAAGCAATCAAATAATAACAGATAACAATTTTCAGTTTCAAAGGAAGGAATATGCTGCTCTTAAATGAGCAGGATATTCCATAACCTTTACTGAAATTTGATTGTTTCTACTTGATAATGGAGACTAAATGTTCCTGTTCCACTTAGCTGTGGTGATAGGAGGTCTCGAAAAATATGAAGTGATGTTCTAATACATTCCTCATGGGTTTCCCTGAGGTTCATTACTTTACACTCATTTTGAAGTATTTATTTCTTCAGAAATAAACTTAGTGATCTCTTCTGGTTTGGTTTTATAGTCAAACCAATTGATTTTATTATTTTTTCTGAACCAGGTTAGTTGTCTTTTGGCAAATCTGCGCGTATTTTTTTTGATCTCTGAAATAGCGAATTCCAGTTCGATTTCATCATCAAAATAACTGAAAAGTTCTTTGTATCCCACAGTATTTAGGGCATTTAAATGCTTTTTAGGGTATAGCTTTTTAGCTTCTGCCAATAATCCTGCCTGCATCATGATATCTACTCTTAAATTGATGCGGTCGTATATTATCTGGCGATCGGCCGTAAGGCCAATTTCAATAATATCGAAGTTTCGTTTTCCTTTTTTCTGATTTAAAAAGGAAGAAAATTTTTCGCCAGTTCCAATACAAATCTCAAGGGCTCTAATTACCCGGTGAGGGTTTTCTATATCAGCTTTTTCAAAATACTCAGGATCCAGTTCCTTTAATTGTTCCTTAAGGCTTTGTAAATCTTGCTGCTCTAATAATGTATTTAGATTTTGCCGAATTTCAGGATTAATTTCAGGAAAATCATCAAGACCTTCAGTGATGCTTTTTACATATAAGCCGCTACCGCCAACCATTACAAGAACATCATGTTTCTTAAAAAGCTCATGGAGTTTTGCTATAGCCTCTTTTTCAAAATCACCAACCGAGTATTGGTGCTCTATAGAGATATGCTGAATAAAATGATGCTTTGCGGCTGCTAATTCTTCTAGAGAAGGAACCGCGGTACCAATACTCATTTCTTTAAAGAACTGTCGTGAATCTGCCGAAATAATTTCAGTATCAAAATAATTGGCAATATAGACTCCCAATGCTGTTTTGCCTATTGCAGTAGGCCCTACAACACTTATTAATACCTTGTTATTCATTTAGTTTGTTTCCGCAGTTATGACAAAATTCGGCTTTAGATAAATGTTTATCTTCATTACAATGAGGACAAACTTGGGTGTTATTGGCAAGACTTGCGTCTGTAGCTCTACTATATTCTGCTCCTACAATTCCGGTAGGGACAGCGATGATGCCGTACCCCACAATCATAAGTAACGAGGCCAATAACCGGCCAAGAGGCGTAATAGGTGCAATATCACCAAAGCCAACGGTGGTAAGGGTTACAATACACCAGTAAATGCTTATTGGGATGTTATCAAAACCACTGTCTTTTCCTTCGATTAGGTGCATTAATGTACCAGTTATAATACAGATAATAAAAACGGCAAATAAGAAAACAAGGATCTTGGCTTTACTGTTTTTTAAGGCGATAGCCAGTTTATTAGATTCGCCGACGTATCGCGTAATTTTTAGCACTCGGAATACACGTAGCAATCGCAAGGCCCTAATAGCAAAAAACAGGTTTTTGCCCCCCATAAAAAATCCAAGATAGCTGGGTAGGGTAGAAAGTAAGTCGACGATCCCGTAAAAACTGAAAATATAACTTTTAGGCCTTTTAATCACCAGAATTCTGGCAATGTATTCTATCGTAAAGAAGATGGTAATCACCCATTCTGCAATAAAAAATTCCCAGTAATATTCTACGTGAATATGGGTAATACTTTCCAGCATTACCAGTACTACACTAAAAACTATAAGGATTAAGAGAACAATATCAAACAACTTCCCCAAAGGAGTATCGGCTTCGTAAATAATATCGTAAAGCCGCTTTTTCCATGCAGGTCTGTCATCTTTTGCTCTCAAAGTATATTAATTTTCTGCTAAGTTATCTTTTTTTTCTTTTAGAACAATTACCGACTGATTTTGGATCTTTACCAGAATATCCATAAACTCTTTTAGGTAAGGATAATAGCCTGAAGCATACATAGGTTCAGAAAAAATGACTCGAAGCCGAACATATAAATGATGCTCATCTGCCTTTTGAGTGATAAATTGAAGTTTGGCAGCGGCATTTGGCAGTCCAAAAATTTGTTGTTCAGGGATTTCTACTATTTCGTAATTTTCGGGTGTCTCTACTAAAATACTAGCGCTGTACACATCCTTGTATCCAAAATCAATAGGATATTTTCTTTCTTCAAGTTTAAAAGGATTTTCTTTCCAGAACACAAAAGTAAAAGGGTTAAGGTAAATCCTATCGTTAATTTTCTGAGAGATATTTTTGATCTCATACTTCACCAAAGGCTCTTTCTCAGTGTTTTTTTCATTTTCGTATTCCAGATGAATAAGTTCGTAGGAATCACGAATGTTGTTTAAATTTTTTAAAATCTTTTCGTCTTCAGAAGATTCTTTGATTTTCTTGCGGGCAGTGGAAGCATGATATCCCCCAAAACTCTGAATTGATTTTAAGATAGATGTACCGTCTTCATTAACCACTAAACTATCGCGATAAGCTATTTTTGAGAAATCTTCAGGTATGATATCTACCCAACTGCTTTCATTATCAAAATCCAGTTTTCTTCCGTACTGATTAAGCGCTCTAAAAGGAAGCTGCCCAAATTCAACAAACTCGTCTGTCGCATCTAGCATATATTCTTTACCATCAGCTTCCAATAAAACAAATAGGTAATTAAAATCTGATAGCACCGGGATTATTTTCTTCGGAAACCCTGCATTTCGCGTGGCGCTTATTACTGGATATGCCGTGTAGCCCTCGTTTATGTAAAAATTATGAAGTAGAACATTTACTGAAGAAACATTACCGGTATGGTCTTCTAAAAGATCTTTAAGGTTCATGTCGTTAAAGATCCCGTATTTGCCGTTCCATTTATAATGTTCCCTAACAAAATTATAAATCGCTTTCGCTTTATCAAGATTGTTTTCCTGATTTGCAATTTCGGCAGGCAATAATTCTTTTACCAGTCGGTCTTTTTTTAACTGCCTACCAATGTTTTTATCGGTTCTAAACTCGCGATCTACATCTTTCCATTCTTTTGTGTATTTACGCTCGTAACCATCTAACATGGTAATTTGTTTCAACTCATACTCAATCCTGGAAATGTAATTGTATTTAGAGGTAAGGTAATCTTCTTCAATAAATGCAGGGATTTCTTTCATAGCGTAAACGGTAGTGATGCAATCCCCTCCATTTTGTGTTTGCCCTCCGTAAAAACAGTTTTTCTTAATATCGGCATCATTTTGATCTAATTCCAGTTCGCCCATTTTTACGATACTGTAATCATAATTTGCAGGGATTTCAGTCTCATAACGGCTATAGACTTTAGGAATATCTTCCTGAAACCACCAGGTATGAAAATTAAAAAGGTAAGGGGTTTCTAATTTGTAGGAATAAACAAGTACGGCACCAGGTTTCAAATCTGGGAAGGTGAATTTTATATAGTCATGCTTTTCTCCTTCTTCCGTAAAAATTTTGTTTTCAGAAAGTACTTTAGATCGAATGGTAGAGCCTTCTAGGTAATAGGTTGTGGCTTTAAGGTCGTGAATTTTTTCAGCTCCATTGCCCCCTTTATAAAGTGGAATTACAATATTAGCCTCGTCATACCCTTCTTTATTTAAGATCTTTATTTTAGCCTCATAATTCGTGAAAAGGTGGTAATCCCCGCCATCTTCGATTTCACTAAAACCATTTTCAAAAATATAAAAAGCATTGGCTGTGGTGTCTGGTAAATACGTATTGGCGTAAAGCTCTTCTTTCGTTACTCTGGTATTTTCAATATTAAAGTTTTGCCGGTTGAATTGATGTTCTTTCTCCTGGGCAAAAATGCTGATGCTAAAAGTAACTAATAGCGGTAGTAAAAATTTATTCATTTTCAGAAAATTGAATGATTTTAAGCCTCTTATTCTTTCTTAAGTAGCTTTGGATGATATGTTGGGCGTCTCTATCATTCGTCATAGGGGTGATGATAGATTTTATAATATCTAATTTGTTGACTTGATGATTTAGATTATAATAACCTACTCCTTTAAATTTTCCTTCTTCAATGAGTAATGCACTTTTTTCGTCTACATCGCGACCACGATCTATAACCAGCATATTTTGGTTCGTGTACGAATATTTTTCTATAAGTTGCATTACCCTGGCATTATAACTTTGGGGACTTTCCTGGCCTATACATGCGCCGTGACAGCTTTTTATCGTATAATAAAAACAACTACCATTGCCTGGCTGCTCTCCGGAAATCCTTGCACAAAGCTCATATTCTTCGATCCATCGGGCAAGCGTATTTTTTGCTGAACGTAAACTGCTAAAGGTGGTGATGCAGTTTTTTGCCGATCGCGCTTTGCTGATTTTAAAATTGATATAACCATCTTTATCGGTATAATGATAAAGACCGTGGGTGAAAATATGTCTTTTGAGCGCCCTGTTATATTTGGGCTTATTACTTTTTATTTCCTGATTTTCCCGAAGCAGGGCAATAAGTTCATTTCCGGTAGATTCGTAAGAAACCGAAGCAACTTCTTTTTGCATCTCCCGCGCCTTTGCGTGATCGTTGGTAAAATGCTGATTGATACGCTTTTTTATATTTTTACTCTTACCAATATAAATGATCTCACCATCATCATCATGCAAATAGTAAATACCGGTAGTTGCGGGTAAATCGTCTAAAATATAAACTAATTTACTGTCTAATTGTCGTTTAGGCTCCAGCCTAACGTTGTCCTTTAAAATGTCTTTTTTGGTGTCTTTAGCCAACAGCATTTTAAAAAGTTTTACCGTGGCTTGCGCATCGCCATTCGCCCGATGACGATCACTAAGCGGTATTCCCAAAGCTCTTACCAGTTTTCCTAAACTGTAAGAAGGCATATCTGGGATTAATTTTTTAGAAAGTTCTACCGTACACAATGATTTTCGCTGAAAATCGAAACCAAGACGCTTAAATTCGGTTCTTAAAATGCGGTAATCAAATTTGGCATTATGGGCCACGATAATACAATTTGTAGTGATCTCTACAATTCTTTTGGCAACCTCATAAAACTTAGGAGCATTACGCAGCATTTCATTGTTAATCCCGGTAAGGCCAACCACAAATGGCTGTATGGGGCGTTCTGGATTAATAAGGCTTATAAACTGATCTACCACTTTTTCACCGTCGAATTTGTAAATAGCAATTTCGGTTATTCCTTCCTCATTATACTTTCCGCCAGTAGTTTCTATGTCTAAAATTGCGTACAAAAATTGTCCTCTGTTTAATTGTAATTACGAGCTCCAAAAATCGAGCTTCCAATTCTTACCATGGTGCTTCCATGCTTTACGGCAATTTTATAATCACCACTCATTCCCATGGAAAGCTCTTTAATTGCTGGATATTTTACTCTGAAATCTTTAAAAACCGAATGCAGATAATCAAATTCTTCGGCAACTTTTTCATCATTATCGGTATTTGTTGCCATTCCCATCAATCCAACAACCGCTACATTTTCAAAAGCTTTATATGCGGCCGATTGTAAAATTTCTTCGGCTTCGCCGGCAGAAATCCCAAATTTAGAATCTTCTTCAGCTATTTTAATTTGAAGCAGACATCTAATTACCCGGTCGTGCTTTTTAGCCTGTTTATTAATTTCTTTTAAAAGTTTCAGGCTATCTACGGCATGGATCAGGCCAACATAAGGTGCCATATATTTTACCTTATTTCGCTGAACATGTCCAACCATATGCCATTCGATATCCTTGGGTAAAGCTTCCCATTTATCGGTCATTTCCTGGATCTTATTTTCCCCGAAAATGCGCTGTCCTACTTCATAAGCTTCCAGGAGATCCTCGTTTGGCTTGGTTTTGCTTATCGCCACAAGATCTACGGTATCAGGAAGTTCGTTCCTGTATTTTTTGATATTTTCAGCAATATTCATTCTGCGTTATTTCTGTTTAAGTAGCGTCTTCTTCAACCACTGCAAGATAATAATTAATAGAATTAAATAAAGTTTTACTGCTTAAAACTCGTAAATGGTAAGTCCGCTTCTTAATTTTGGTTCAATATACGTACTTTTTGGGGGCATAGTTAGCCCTTCGTCTGCAATTTGTTTTATTTCTGAAATGTTTACCGGCATCATTCCAAATCCTACGGCAAATTCGCCGCTATCTACCATCTTCTTCATTTCCAGAATATCTTTTTTACCCGGAATGTAACCAATGCGTTTGTCTTTTCGTAAATCTTTAATACCCAAAATGGGTGCTAAAATACGTTCATATAAGATCTGACTGTCCAACTGGCTAAGCGTATCAGTAAAATTCATGCTGGTTTTACGTAAATACAACGAATAAAATTCGCCATCTAAATACATTTTAAACTGGTGTTTTTGCTCTGGGGTGTGAGCATCTAGCATTCTATTTTCAATCCTAAAATGTTCATCCAGCTTTATCAAAAAATCTTGTTTGGACAATCCGTTAAGATCAGTAACTAAACGACGAAATTGATAGATTTTTAAGTGCTCCTCTGGGATAAAATAGCTTAGAAAATGGTTATACGATTCTTTTCCGGTGTGATTTTCGTTATTTTCGGCCGATTCTTTAGACAATAATAAAGACGAAGCACAGCGATGATGCCCATCGGCAATGTAAATGCTATCCAGATTTCCGAAGAACTGCTGAATTTGTACAATGTCAGCTTCGTTTTCTACTTTCCATAAATAATGCGTTTCCCGTTGTCTTGTTGCAAACTCATATTCGGGATTTTGGAGCATTATTTTTTCTAATATTTGCTGAATTTCAGGTCGATTTTCATAGGTGAGTAATACTGGTTCAGTATTAAAACCAACGGTTTTTACATATTCTTTAAATAGCTCTTCGCGGCTGGCGATGGTTTCTTCGTGCTTGCGAATAATTCCGTTTTTATAATCTTCAGCACTGGCAGCCGCAATTATTCCGCAGCAGTATAAATCGCGAGTTTCCATTTTATACACGTAAAAACACGGATTTTCATCCTGAATAAAGGTATCTTCTTCTTTAAATTCCAAATATCTGTTTTTTATCAACTGAAATTTTTGGGTACCGCTTATCGTATGCTGAAATTTATACGCAGGATTAAGAATATGAAGAAATGAGTAGGGATTATAATCCAGGCGCGCACGCATTTCAGCCTCATTATATTCGCCATAGGGGCGGGAAGCTACGAGTCCTGCTCGTGCCCGCTGTGGTCGTACCGCTTTAAATGGAGTTATTTTTACCAATTCTTTTGGTGTTTTTATAAGTGTTTTTTCGCGTCATTTCAATCGAAATGTAATGAAGTCGAGAAATCTCAAATTTTTCATAGCTGAGATTTCTCCATTCCGCTACGCTCCATCTGCCTGCCGGCGAGGCAGGGTCGAAATGACATTTTATTTTAAATCTTGATCTGCTCGTCATCCCGGACTTGATCCGGGATCTCATCCACAACTTATGCAGGAATATTCTGATTTTTAAATTTAATAGAGTTTAAAAAAAATAGGGAGGCTGTCTAAAAATATCCCAAAACGTCATTCTGAACTTGTTTCAGAATCTCATCTTATTGATTTAAAAATCGTTAGGAGAACCTGAAACAATTCCGATAGCTATCGGAACAGGTTGACTAAAATTGAGTTTTTAGAAGGCCTCAGATACTTTTTCGGCTTTTTTATTTTCAGAATAGTCATAAAATCCTTCCCCGGATTTTACACCGATCTTTCCGGCCTGCACCATATTAACCAGTAACGGGCACGGAGCGTATTTCGGGTTTTTGAATCCGTTATACATCACCTCTAAAATAGAAAGGCATACATCTAATCCAATAAAATCGGCTAATTGTAAAGGACCCATAGGATGCGCCATTCCCAGTTTCATCACCGTATCGATCTCGTAAACACCTGCAACACCATTGTAAAGCGTTTCTATGGCTTCGTTTATCATTGGCATTAGGATTCGATTGGCTACAAAACCAGGGTAATCGTTGACTTCAACCGGAACTTTATTCAGTTTTTCTGAGAGTTTCATAATGGTTTCGGTCACCTTATCAGAAGTATTATATCCTCTAATAATTTCAACCAATTTCATAATCGGCACCGGATTCATAAAATGCATCCCAATAACGCGCTCCTGATTTTTTACTACGGAAGCAATCCTGGTAATCGAGATAGAAGAGGTATTAGAAGCTAAAATCACTTTCTCGCCGCAAATATCGTTTAACTGACTAAAGATCTTTAGCTTTAAGTCTTCATTTTCGGTAGCGGCTTCAATAACAAGATCAACTCCTTTAACTCCTGAAGGAATATCGATAAAACTTGAAATGTTATCTAAAGTTTGTTGTTTATCTTTTTCAGAAATCTTCTCTTTGGCCAGCATACGATCTAAATTCTTGGTGATCGTATCGATTCCTTTTTGAAGGTTTTCTTTAGAAATATCAATTAGGTTAACCTTAAATCCAAATTGGGCAAAAGTATGGGCGATTCCGTTTCCCATTGTTCCTGCCCCAATAACAGCAATTGTTTTCATACTATATTCCGTTTTGTGTGGTTTAAAAATTAGCGATCACCGCTTTGGCGATCTTAAGCGCTTTTGCGCCCTGTTCTAAAGTCACGATCGGGGTAGTATTGTTAGTAATCGCATCGGCAAAAGTTTCCAGCTCATCCAGGATGGCATTATTTGGGGAAACCGATGGATTATCGTAATAAATTTGTTTTTTAACACCTTCGGCATTTTGTAAGATCATGGCAAATTCATCGGGTTCTGCCGGGGCATCTTTCATTTTTACAACCTCGCATTTTTTCTCTAAAAAATCGACCGAGATATAAGCATCTCTCTGAAAAAACCTGGATTTACGCATGTTTTTCATCGAAATTCGGCTTGCGGTTAGGTTGGCAACGCATCCGTTTTCAAATTCGATGCGTGCATTGGCAATATCTGGCGTATCGCTAATAACAGAAACACCGCTGGCATTAATGCTTTTTACTTCAGATTTTACCACGCTTAAAATCGCATCGATATCGTGGATCATTAAATCTAATACCACGGGAACATCGGTACCGCGCGGATTAAATTCTGCCAAACGATGCGCTTCGATAAACATCGGGTTTTCGATACGATCTACCACAGATCTAAAAGCAGGGTTAAAGCGCTCTACATGCCCAACCTGTCCTTTTACGCCATTTTCTGAAGCCATTTTTATAAGTTCTTGGGCTTCCTCGAAAGTGTTGGTGATTGGTTTTTCTATAAACAGATGTTTTTTTGCTGAAATCACCTTTTTTGCGACATCAAAATGAGCAAGCGTAGGTGTCACTACATCTACCACATCTACATCGGCAATAAGCTGATCCAGATCGTGGTAAGCGGTGTAACCAAATTCGGCAGCAACTTTTTCTGAATTTTCCTTATCGGCATCGTAAAAGCCCACAAGGTTATATTTTGAAGATTGATTGAGTAATTTTAAATGGATTTTACCCAGGTGGCCGGCACCCAGTACCCCAACTTTAAGCATAAGCTTCGATTTTTCACAAAAATACTATTTTGATTGTAAACAGATTATATTTTTATCTTAATATCATCCCCGGTTTTGCTTGGAGCAATAGGTTTGCTTTCCCTATTTTTGTGTGCTCATTACTATTTAAAACATGCTTTTTTAAGTCGGATTTCAGCTAATTGAAAAGGAAATTTCAGAAATAAATTCTTAGCTTTTAAACCCGATTTTAGGTAAAATAATCAATAAAAAACTACTGGAAATTGTACAAAGATACTTTTAGACATAAAGGAAAAAGACAACAACTGGTTGAAGTTATCACCAAAAAAGGAATACAGGATCGCAGGGTTTTACAGGCGATTGGTAAAATTCCACGTCACCTTTTTATGGATAGTAGTTTTGAGGATCATGCTTACCAGGATAAAGCCTTTCCCATTGCGGCCGATCAAACTATTTCGCAACCTTATACCGTAGCTTTTCAGAGTGAACTTTTAGAAATTAAAGAGGGAGAAAACGTGCTTGAAATCGGGACGGGTAGTGGCTACCAAACTGCCGTTTTGTGTGAGCTTGGTGCCCGAGTTTACAGTATTGAACGCCAAAGGGAATTATATAAAAAAACCAAGGTGTTTTTAAGCAAAATCGGCTATCGTCCTAAACACCTTAGTTTTGGTGATGGCTATAAAGGTTTGCCCGCGTATGCGCCTTTTGATAAGATTATTGTTACTGCCGGTGCACCTTTTGTCCCAAAAGACTTGCTGGGACAATTAAAAGTAGGGGGCAGGTTGGTGATCCCTGTTGGAGAAGAGGTACAGATTATGACCCTTTTTGTACGAAAATCTCCCACCGAATTCGATAAAACCGAGTTTGGGGAATTTCGTTTTGTTCCACTTTTAGAGGATAAGAATTAGTTTTCAGTTAGCAATTAACAATTATCAATTATCAATTTTTGTCATTTCGACCCTGCCAGCCGGCAGGCAGGTGAAGCGTAGCGTAATGGAGAAATCTCTATATCGCAGTTTTCAATAAACAATAAACAATAAACAGTAATCAGTTCTCAGGATACTGTCATTTCGCGAGTGACGCATCGAGAAATCTCAATCAACCAATATCGCTCAAAGTTTAAAAGTTCAAGGTTCAAAAAGATGTTGTATCAAGAAGTCTGTTTTCAATATACATTATACATTTTAGGGTATAAAGTATAAAGTCATTCAAAATTCAAAATTCATCATTCAAAATTAATAGTCCTGCTTCCCGACTCTTGCCTCTCTTCTATTTTCTATGCTTTAACTCAGTTATCAATTACCACTGATCTTATCTTTCTGCACCTCAAAAATTCCAAATGACCAAACACCTAAAACCAAAAAATCCTCATGAAGTTCACGAGGATTTTTGGTGTTTTCCGAAGAAAAAATTATTCGGCTTTATCTACTACTAAACGCTCATCACGGTTAGCAATTTCCCAGGCAGTTAAGAAAACTAATTGGGCTCTTTTTGATAATGCTTCGTAATTGATTTTATCTGGTGTATCGGTGATTTTGTGATAATCGGCATGAACTCCGTTAAAATAGAAGATTACCGGAACATTGTTTTTGGCAAAGTTGTAATGGTCACTTCGGTAATAAAAACGGTTTGGGTCGTTTTCATCGTTATAGGTATAATCTAAATCTAAATTCATGTATTTAGAATTTACTTCTTCACTAAGTTCGTGTAGTTCTGTACTTAGTTTATCACTTCCTATAAGATAAATATAGTTGTCGTTACCTTCATGATCAGGATCAATACGACCAATCATATCGATATTAAGGTTTGCTACGGTTTCTTCTAAAGGGAAAATAGGATTATCGGTATAAAATTTAGATCCTACAAGGCCTTTTTCTTCTCCAGTGTTGTTAAGAAAAAGAATAGACCGTTTAGGAGTGTAACCATCTTTTACGGCTTTAGAAAATGCCTGAGCGATTTCTACCACGCCCATTGTCCCTGAAGCATCATCATCGGCACCGTTAAATACGTTACCATCTTTATCCATCCCTACGTGATCATAGTGTGAAGAAATGACCAATATTTCTTCTGGTTTTTCGCTTCCTTTAATAAAAGCCACTACATTTTCTGAAGCTTTAGTGTCTCCCCTAAAGTAACTTTTTGGGACTTCCTGAAAGTAATCGTCGCCACCTAAAGCCGATGGAATATCAAACTTTTTATATTGTTCTTTTAAATATTCTGCAGCTTTTTTCTGTCCCGGTTCTCCCGTTTCACGACCTTCAAACTCATCACTGGCAAAAATATAAACGCGTTCTTTAAGATCTGAAGGGGTAATGGTTTCAGCATATTTCATTGGATCGGCATTATCTACATCTTTTTGATGAGCGCCGCAGGCAACTAAACTGGCAGTTAGGGCAAATACTAATAATTTTTTCATGTGAATTTATCGAATTTAAATATACGGTTGCACAATATAGTAGTTTATCTCAAATTAAGTACTTCAGCATGTTTTTTTCTTCGGAATCGGTTCTGAAGTTATTGTTTCAATGCTTTTTCAATGGCTTCTTTAACCAGGGGTTCCATAACATCATAACCTGCTGAAGTAGGATGCACACCATCTGAAGCATATTCTTTTTTCATGCCCTGTTGCTCGTTGGCCATTGCAGGAAAATAATCCAGATACACATGATTATTTTCTTCGGCATAAGATTTTAACCAGTTATTTACTTCAGTAATTTTAGCTATCGGTTCTAATCCCGGGCGCCATGGATAATCGTAAACCGGCAGTATAGAACTCAGTACCACCTTAATATTATTAGCTGTTGCCAGTTGTGCCATGGCTTTAATATTATCGGTAATCATTTTTACAGAAGAAAATCCGGTATTTCCCGCAATGTCGTTGGTGCCGGCAAGGATCACCACTACTTTTGGTTGTAGGTCGATCACATCTGGTGTGAACCTGATAAGCATTTGCGGAGTGGTTTGGCCGCCAATGCCACGACCTATATAATTGTTTTCTTTAAAGAAATCGGGATGCTGATCGTACCAGCCCTGGGTAATCGAATTTCCCATAAAAACGGCAGTAACCGCTTTATTTTCTTGTTTTACCTGCTCGTTAGCTTCCCGATATCGCTTTAGATTTGGCCAATCCTGACTCATAAGTTCTTTGTATTGTTCGTTTTGTGAAAAGACTCCGGTGCTTAAGCAAAGCAATCCTAGATGCAATAAATGCTTTAATTTCATGATCTTGTTAATTTTTGAATTGTAAATGTAACGAAAAGGCGAAAGGTATATGAATATTCTACAAAAACAGCATTGTTTTTTATTGAATATCAGTGTCCTAAAAAATCGATAAAAAATTATTGAATTTTTATTGTGTAGAAATGAAAAAGCTTTCTATATTTGCATCCGCTAAGGAGAAATGGCAGAGTGGTCGAATGCGGCGGTCTTGAAAACCGTTGAGGGTCACACCTCCGGGGGTTCGAATCCCTCTTTCTCCGCTAAAAAGCCCCGTATCGTAATGATAACGGGGCTTTGTTTTTTTGTTAACAATGATCAATCCTACAAGTTGTGTTTAAGCAAAAATTGTGATTAATTTATAGAGAAATCAATTAGACAGTGCTTTTTGTTGTTAAACAATTTTTAAATTTTATTTTAGAAGCTTGTTAACTACTAATCAATGAAGCCTTTAATTAAGTTTTTTTTTCTTACCATTTTTTTCCTCTTATTCCTTTCGTGCAATCAACAACATAGTGAGGAGAACTATAGAATTGGTTTTTCGCAAGCGATGACAACAGACAATTGGCGCCGTGAGATGAATAAATCCATGCAACTGGAAGCTTCGCTTCACCCAGAAATTGTTCTTGAAATTAAGGATGCTGAAAACAGTGTTGCCCAACAGGTTAAGCAGATAGAAGGATTTATTAAAGACGATGTAGATGTGCTTATTGTGTCTCCTATCCAGTCTAATCCCATTACTACTGTTATAGAAAAGGCGATGGATGCAGGCATCCCAACTATTGTTATCGATAGAAAAATAGATGGGAGCAATTTTACAGCTTATATTGGTGCAAATAATGTAGAAGTGGGACGCAATGCCGCAAAATATATCATTTCCCATTCAGGTGAACCCGCTGAAATCATAGAAATTACCGGTCAGGAAGGATCTTCGCCTGCCCATGAAAGAAGTGAAGGCTTTAGAAAGGCGATAAATCAGATTCCTAATTTAACCATATCTCATATCATTAAAGGCGATTGGGAAAAAGCTTCCATAAAAGAGGAATTATCAAAGCTTTTAGATTCCACCGAAATCCCAAAGTACATTTTTGCACATAATGACCGAATGGCCCTGGGAGCCTGGGAGGTGGTAAAAGAGAAATCTCTGGAAGATGATATCCATATTATTGGAGTAGACGGACTTTTTGGCCCTAATGGAGGAATTCAGTTAGTGAAAGATCGTATTCTATCGGCCACAGTCCTTTATCCTACCGGCGGTATGGAAGCTATAAAATTAGCTGAAGAGTTGATGAGCCATGAAAGTATTGAAAAGAATAATATACTGAAGACGGTTATTATAGATTCTGTAAATGTTGGGATCATGAAGAACCAGTTCGATAAAATGAACCAACAGCAGAATGATATTGAGCACCAACAGGAAGTAATCGATAAACAAATTAATACCTACAATTCGCAATCAAAGCTTATCCAGTTAATGATATTTTTATTAGTCCTGCTTTTAATACTAAGTGTATGGAGTATTTATCTGGTTGTTAAGCTTAGGAAGCATAAAAGAAATCTGGAATCGAGTAATACAGAGATACGAGCGCAGCGAAATAAAATTGAGGAGTTCGCAGAAAAATTGAAGCTTTCTAATGAAAGTAAGATCAATTTTTTCACAGCCTTGTCGCATGAATTCAAAACACCATTAACGCTTATTACCAGTTCAATTGATTCAATAGCCGAACGTCCTTCAAAAGAATCTCAGGAAATCTCTTATGAGACCAATCTTATCATAAATAATTCCAAAAGATTGCTACGTCTTATTAACGAGCTGTTGGATTTCAGGAAAATCGAAAATGGCAGTTTCGATTTAAGGGTTACAAAAACCAAAATTGTTCCTTTTCTTAAAAATATAGTTGATAATTTCAAAAGTGAAGCGCTTAAAAAATCTATTGAGCTTAAATTTTCCTATAAAAGCGAAAATCTTGAGCTTTATCTAGATAGGGAAATGATGGATAAAGTCTTTTTTAATATCCTTTCTAATGCCTTTAAGTTTACTCCTAAAAATGGAAAAGTTCATATTACAATAGAAGAGAAAGAAGAAAAAATTGAAATTTTGTTTAAAGACTCCGGTATAGGGATTCCGAAAGAAGAATTTCAAAGTATTTTCGATCCGTACATGCAGGCTAGTAACAATACCAGGCCCAGTTCTGGTATTGGGCTTTATATTACACGCCAGTTTGTGGAATTGCATAAAGGGAATATTAGTGTTTCTTCCAACCAGGGAGCCGAATTTAAAATTTCGCTATTAAAAGGTAATGTTCATTTAAAAGAGTATGTTATTTCTGAAGTTCAAAAGGGAATGGATACCTCTTATGAGAGGAACCGGGTGGAGAATCTAGTTCCTGAAGAGATAGATGGTAATAAAAACTTAAGGGAAAATGCGGAATCGGTATTGATCATTGAAGACAATCTTGAACTCTCCTTTTTGCTTCAGAAAAAATTAAGCTCAGAATATAAGGTTTATGTTTCTGACGGCGTGGATGGTGTTGAAAAAGCCCTTGAAGTTATTCCAGATGTGATGATATGTGATATTAACCTGCCAGATAAAGATGGATTTCAGATATGCCGGGAGTTAAAGAACGATCTGCGAACTTCCCATATTCCTACTATAATTTTAACTGCTTTAAGTGATAAGGAATCGAGGCTTAAAGCCTTAAAAGCAGGGGCAGATACTTATATTACTAAGCCTTTCAATAATCAGATCTTAATGGAGTCCATTAAATCGGCATTATTTAATCGGGAAAAACTGCGATATTATTATACCAACCGTATAGATAAAGTGAATGGCGAGAACTTTGCCGGTGCCGAGCAATTTTTTCTTAAAGAGCTTAATGCCCTCATTGATGCTAACCTTAAGAATTCAGGCTTTACTGTAGAAGATCTTGCATGTAGTTTAGAGATCTCCCGAGTGCAATTGTATAGAAAAGTAAAAGCCCTGTTAGGTGTGAGTGTTAATGAGTACATTAATTCGCTACGCCTTAAAAAAGCAAAAAATTTACTCCAGAATTCAAAACTAAATATTTCTGAGATTGCTTATGAAGTTGGCTATTCCTCCCCGGGATATTTTTCAACATCTTTTAAGAAGGAATATGGTATTTCTCCTAAAGAGTTAAAAACCTCTTAATCATGAAATCTCAAACCTTGTAGTTGGTTTTTTAATTATGATACATTATTGGAATTTATGTATCATAATTAAAACTATATCGTTTTCGGTTTATTTTTAAAAGCAGTTTAAATATCTGATTGTTAGTTTTTTATATTAAATTTTACTTATCCTTAACATTATTAAAATCATTTGCGAAATTATTAAAATATAAGGGTGGGTTTTAAGCATACTTTAGTTTTTAGACATAAAAATTAAGTTATGAATAAAATTCTAACCTGGTCAATAAGTGCTGCACTTGCTGGTTTTTTATTTGGTTTTGATACGGTAGTCATTTCAGGAGCCGATAAGCAGCTTCAGGCATTATGGAATACTTCAGATGCTTTTCATGGATCGGTGGTGATGGCAATGGCCTTATGGGGGACTGTAGTAGGTGCTATCTTTGGTGGTATTCCTACCAATAAATGGGGAAGAAAGAATACTCTTTTCATAATAGGAATACTATATTTTGTATCTGCTTTGGGATCAGGCCTTGTTAATGATCCTATTTCTTTTGCAGTTTTTCGTTTTCTGGGAGGCCTTGGCGTAGGAGCTTCAACCATTGCTGCGCCTGCTTATGTATCTGAGATTTCACCAGCCCATAAAAGGGGAAAGCTGGTGTCTCTTTATCAGTTCAATATTGTTTTGGGGATTTTGATAGCATTCTTATCCAACTATTTATTACGCAATACCGGAGCACAACCCTGGCGGTGGATGATAGGTATAGAAGCATTGCCCGCACTCTTATATATTCTATTTGTCCTATTTATTCCTAGAAGCCCAAGGTGGCTAATTTCCAAAGGAAGAATTGAGGAAGCAGAAAAAGTGCTATCAACGATCAACCCGCATCTTGATTCTCGAAAGGAGTTGCGTGAGATACAGGAGTTAGATGCCAAAGAAAAAACGGGAGAAAATATCTTTCTGAAAAAGTATCGTTTTCCTTTGATTCTTGCATTTTTGATCGCTTTTTTTAATCAGCTGTCGGGGATAAATGCCTTTTTATATTATGCTCCAAGAATATTTGAATCTGCCGGTTTAGGGGAAAGCACGGCACTATTAAGTAGTATAGGAATTGGAGTGGTGAATCTGCTGTTTACGCTTCTGGGAGTTTTTTTAATAGATCGACTTGGCAGAAAACAACTTTTACTGTATGGCTCTATTGGTTATATAATCTCACTTTCTCTTGTAGCTGCCGCTTTTTTCCTGAATTGGGGAGGAATGTGGGTTCCGGTTTTCCTATTCCTTTTTATAGCATCCCACGCCATAGGTCAGGGAGCGGTAATATGGGTGTTTATTTCTGAAATATTTCCAAACCGTTTACGCGCATCAGGCCAGGCATTTGGTTCTTCAACGCATTGGGTACTCGCAGCAATTATTCCATCAAGTATTCCATTTCTTTTCAGCACTATAGGTGCTGGATATGTATTTGCCTTCTTCGCTTTTATGATGGTACTGCAATTGGTCTTTGTGATTTTTATGATGCCAGAAACCAAAGGGAAATCTCTGGAAGAGCTAAGTGAACAACTTTCTATAAACAAATAAATAAACCAATTAACAACGAATCAAATATGAAAAAAATAGTCTACTTACTAGTCTATATGGTCATTCCTGTTAGTTTTTTTACGTCATGTAAAGAAACCAAAGAGCATGCAGCACCTATAAAAGATCAAACAAAAATAACTACTGTCGAGATTCAGAAAGATGAGGATTTCAGGCCTAATTTTCACTTTACCCCCAAAAATAACTGGATGAACGACCCTAACGGTATGTTTTACTTTAACGGGTATTTTCACTTGTTTTTTCAATATTATCCAGATGATAATGTTTGGGGACCTATGCATTGGGGCCATGCCATTAGCAGCGATATGATTTCTTGGAAAGAACAGCCTATCGCGATCTACCCAGATGAGAAAGGATATATTTTCTCTGGTAGTGCCGTAGTAGATAAAAACAATACGTCGGGTTTTGGTAAAGATGGTAAAACCCCAATTGTGGCCATGTTTACTTACCATGATCCAAAAGGAGAAGAAAAAGGAGCTATAGATTACCAGTCCCAGGCCATTGCATACAGTCTGGATGAAGGTCAAACCTGGACTAAATATGAGGCGAATCCGGTAATTGAAAATCCTGGGATCAAAGATTTTAGGGATCCAAAAGTGACCTGGGATGGCATTCACCAACAGTGGATTATGGTTTTGGCTGCGCAAGACAAAACACTATTCTATACTTCTAAAGACCTTAAAAACTGGACTCGTCAATCTGAATTTGGAGAAGGTATTGGGGCACATGGCGGAGTTTGGGAATGCCCAGATTTCTTCCCAATGTATGTAGAAGGTACCGATGAGGTAAAGTGGGTACTAATTCAAAGTCTTAATCCCGGCGGATATAATGGAGGATCTGGAACGCAATATTTTATTGGTGATTTTGACGGGAAAAAATTTACTCCGGTCGAACAAATGAGTAATCTGGACTCGAATCACCCGTACTGGATAGATTTCGGAAAAGATAATTATGCGGGTGTCACCTGGGCTAATATTCCTGAGGAAAACGGAAGGACGTTGTTTTTGGGATGGATGTCCAACTGGGAATATGCGCAAAAAGTACCTACAGAAACCTGGCGTAGTGCCATGACTGTTGCTAGAGAGCTAAAACTTGAAAAAATGGATGGTAAATACCTTATTAGCTCAGTGCCGGTAAAAGAGTTGCAAAGCTATCGTAGTAAAAAATATAAAGATCAAAATGTTCAGATCGATGGATTAACCAAGATCATTGATGCTGAAAAAATTGCGCTTAGCAGTGCAGAAATAAGATTTGAAATTTCTGATTTACAGAAAACGACATACCAATTCAAACTTTCAAATTTAGTAGGAGATGAGCTTCTTTTTGGATATGATCACTCCAACAACGAGTTTTTTATCAATAGATCTAAAGTAGGTCAGACAGATTTCTCTAAAGAATTCGCTTCAGAAATATCAACAGCACCACGAATTTCAACGGCTAATAACCTTGATGGAACGATCATAATTGATAGAACTTCTATTGAATTATTCTTTGATGAAGGAAAAACAGTGATGACAGAAATTTTCTTCCCAAATCGTCCCTGGGAAACGCTTTCAGTACAATCAATGGATGTCCCGTTTACCCTAAATGAAATAGAAGCCTACCAACTAACATTTAACTAAAATGAACATTATGAAATTAAATTCGATTTTATTTTTTATGTTCCTGCTCTCGCTGAATTTTCTTTCGGCACAGGAGATCGAAGTATCAGGAACGGTAACCACGGCAGAGGAAGGAATGCTTCTTCCCGGAGCATCAGTATTTGTAAAAGGAACAAGTAATGGAACATCTACCGATTTTGATGGGAATTACATTTTAAAAAATGTTCCTAAAGACGGTATTTTGGTCTTCACATTTGTTGGATACAGAGAAACTGAAATACCCGTAAATGGTAATACAAAAATAGATGTAGCCTTAAAGGCAGATTCTGCCTTACTGGATGAAGTTGTATTAACAGGATACTCCAGGGAAAGAAAGGTAGATGTAACCGGTGCTATAACGGTTGTTCAAACAGGTCCTATAGAAGGACAAAGTAGAAGTTCAGGAAATACTATGCAGGCGCTGCAGGGAAGGGTTCCTGGCCTTTTTGTGGAAAAATCTGGAGATCCTACGGGAGCAAGTAGCAGGGTGCTTATTAGAGGTATAACCACTTTAGGGAACAATGATCCGCTTTATGTAATAGATGGAGTCCCTACACAGCGGCAGGAAATTTTTTCTTCCATAAATCCAGATGCTATAGAATCTATCCAGGTACTTAAGGATGCTTCTGCCTCTTCCCTTTACGGAGCAAGGGCCGGGAATGGTGTAATTGTGGTGACCACCAAGAATAGTGCCGGGCGCGCAGAAAGAGTAAGTGTAAGCTTCAATTCAAATTTTTCTGTACAATCTGAAAAACAACAGCGTTACGATATGCTTAACTCAGTTCAACGAGGGGAAGTTCTATGGAGGGCTTCTGTAAATGATGGCGCCGATCCTGCATCAGGCTATGGTGAGATCTATAATTTCGACTGGAATAATGATTTCCAAAATCCTGTACTAAATAGTGTTACCGTAAGACCTTTTGTTGGTGGAGATGAAACAGTTCCGGCAGGAGATACAGACTGGCAGGAAGCAACGTACGAAACAGGATATGTTTATAATAATGAGCTAACTGTTTCTGCTAGCTCCGAAAAATCGTCATTTCTGGTAAATCTTGGGCACCTTAAAAATACTGGGATTCTTAAATATACTAATTACGACCGTTTAACGGCCAGGATCAATGCAAGTGCAAATCTTTTTGATGATAAGGTACGTTTTGGAGTAAATACACAATTCTCAACTTCAGATGAAACACTGGCATCTCCAGATGTGGGAAGTGCGCCTACTCCCGGGTTAGCGGTATCTCTTGCTCCAACAATACCCGTATATGATATTAATGGTGATTTTGCAGGGCCTATTGGAGCAGGATATTCAGATAGAAACAACCCCGTATTAATACAATATTTGAACAGGTGGGATAATACGGAGAAAAATAATTTCTTTGGAAACATTTATGTAGAAGCTGATCTTTTAGAAAATCTAAGTTTTAGATCTAGTTTGGGTGTAGACTTTAATGATTTTAAAAGAAAAGATATAGAGCCACGAGTAAATAACGGCTTTATTACCAGAACTAATAACAGCCTAACTTTTGATACTAATAAATACACCAGTGTTGTTTTTACAAATACACTAAACTATAAACTGGAACTAGGAGATCATAACTTTGGGGTACTTCTGGGAGTAGAGTCCGTTAAAAATGATTTTGACCGTGTTCTTGCAAGATCTGAAGGTTTTGCGGTAGAAGAAGAATCTTATTTTGTATTGGATGCCGGGACAGGCGCAAGAACTGCTAACGGAAACTCTTCTGGTAACCGATTATTTTCTCAGTTCGGTAAAATAAATTATTCTTTTAGTAATAAATATTTGGCTTCTGTCACGGTACGTAGAGATGGTTCTTCCAGGTTCGGAAAGAATAATCGATATGGAGTATTTCCTGCCGTAACAGCAGGTTGGAGGATAAGTAATGAAGATTTTTTGAATGAAATAGAGACGCTTACCAATCTAAAATTAAGAGCAGGTTATGGAGAAGTGGGGAATCAGTCTATTGGCGATCTTGCCAGATTCGGACTATACGAAGCAAGATATGGCTCAACACTTTCGCAATATGCCAGTGGTTTCTTCGAACAATACTATAATATAGGTACTGCTTATGATATTAATGGTAATAATACAGGAAATTTACCCTCTGGTTTTGTTTCTGTTCAGGCAGAGAATCCAAATCTTAAATGGGAAACGACCAAAGAGTGGAACTTTGGGGTAGACTTTGGACTTTTTGATAATAAATTAAGTGGTTCTTTTGACTATTTTACCAGGGAAACGGTAGATATTTTAACCACGCCACCGATTCCCTCAGTACTTGGGGAAGGTCAGCAACGGGTTTTAAACGGTGCAACAACCAAAACCAGGGGATGGGAGTTTGCCCTTGCGTATAGTACTACCTTCGAAAATGAACTTACTTTTTCAGTTTCAACTAATTTCTCTTCTTTTAGGGACGAGATCACTTTTCTGCCAGAAGAAGTACGGGCAGGATTCCCGGGAACGGCACAAAATTCAATATTGGGACATTCTCAATTTTCGATATTTGGCTATAAATCTGATGGTCTCTTCCAAAGTCAGGAAGATATAGATAGCTCGCCAGAACAAGTGGGGGCTCGCCCGGGAGGTATCAAATTTAAAGACCTTAATGGAGATAATGTTATAGATACAGATGACCGTGATTTTATAGGAACAACCTTACCAGATTTGGAATATGGTATAAGAATAAATCTTGGTTATAAGAACTGGGATTTCTCGGTATTTGGATCTGGAGTGACCGGAAGAATTGGTCAAGACCCTTACATATCCTGGAACAATTTTGTTCAGGGTAGGGAAAATGCCGGAATGGGTGTACTTAACGCATGGACGCCAAATAATACCAATACCGATATTCCATCTTTATCGCTTGCCTTTAATGATTTAAGAACTTCAGATTATTTGTTCCGTAACAATTCATATTTCAAGATTAGAAATGCGCAGCTGGGATATTCCCTTTCTGACACTCTAATTGAAAAAATTGGTGTTTTAGAGAGCTTTAGGATCTATCTTCAGGGAGAGAACTTGTTATGGTTTACACCAAATGGTTATATAGGTTCCGATCCTGAAAGAACTGATGTGAATAGAATCCCAGTACCAACGGTATTTTCTGTTGGTCTAAACATGAATTTTTAAAAAATGATAATCATGAAAAATATAAAATATATCATAACAGGATTGTTGCTTTCCAGTTTTTTAATATCCTGCTCAGAAGATTTTTTAGAATATGAACCAGAAGGAGTGCTTTCCAACGAAAATGTAGCAACAGCCGAAAATGCCGAATCTCTTGTGATTGCTGCTTACGCAGGAATTGCCAATGATGATATGATAGGTCCTTTAACCCACATGTGGGTGTACGGGAGCGTTCGCTCTGATGATTCCTATAAAGGTGGAGGTGGCCGAAGTGATGTTGCCGAGGTTGATAGATATGAACAATATTATCTAACAGTTCCAGATCAGGGAGAATTAATGGCACCAAGAACATGGACCAATTATTATAAAGCGATCTCCAGAATAAATTTTGCGTTAAGCGTAATAAATGATATTCCTGAAGCCGGGTATGATGTAAAAACGACCCGGCAGGGAGAGTTGAGGTTTTTGCGTGCTCATTGCCATTTTATGCTGAAAAGAATATTCAAAAAGATTCCTTATATCACTGAAGATCTTACCAAGGAGGAAATCGCCGATACCGGAAATGATCTACCAAATCAGGAATTATGGAATATGATCGCTGACGATTTTCTTTTTGCCTATAATAATTTGCCTGAGGAACAGGATGAAGTTGGGCGCGCAGACAGGAGTGCCGCTGCTGCCTATCTGGCTAAAACTAAGTTATACCAGGCCTATGAGCAAGACGAAAACAATCAGGTAGTTAGCATAAATAGTTCTTTGCTTCAGGAAGTTATAAGCTATACAGATGAGGTTATTGGTAGTCTTGAGCCCGATTACGCGAATAATTTTCTTATGGATTATGAAAATGGCCCAGAATCTATATGGGCAGCACAATTCTCTATTAATGATGGTACCAGAGTTGGAAGGGTAAGCTTCGTTACAGGTTTAAATTCTCCTCATGGTACCGGACTTTACGGATGTTGCGGCTTCCATCTAGCCAGTCAGAATATGGTAAATTCATTTAGAACAGATGCAAATGGTCTGCCTTTATTAGATTCATTCAATCAATCAGATATACTAAACAATGTGCAGGCAGACGGGACTGTAGCCGTATCTTCAGGCTTAACCGTAGATCCTAGGTTAGATCATACGGTAGGAATACCAGGACGGCCTTTTAAATACCGAAATACGGTAAATGAACAGGGCGATATGATTTATAAATTCAGCTGGGCCAGAGATCCGGGAGTGTATGGTTTCTTTGGAAATATGAAGGAACAGCAGGCTCCAGACTGTTCTTGCTATATAAAAGAGGGGCCTTTTGTTGGAACTTCAAGAAATGTAATATTTATTAGATATGCAGATGTACTTTTATTTAAAGCGGAAGCCCTTATTCAGTTAGATCGATATACAGAAGCATTACCTTTGATAAATGAAGTTAGAGAACGAGCTGCTGCGAGTACACAAAAACCGATTGCTGCCGGAGCTTCAGATATCTACAACGTAGGATTATATACCTCTTTCCCGAATAAAGAATTTGCCTGGAAAGCATTAAAATTTGAGAGAAGACTTGAATTTGGAATGGAAGGGCCACGATTTTTTGATCTGGTTAGATGGGGCGAAGCTGAAGAAACGCTGAATGCTTACCTGGATGAAGAAAAGACTAAAAGAGACTTTTTAGCCAATGCAGTATTTACAGCAGGGAGAGATGAATATTATCCAATCCCGCAACGGGAAATTGATTTTACAGGCGGACTTTACGTTCAGAACGCTGGATATTAATTGTTGATGATTGTTTTGTATTGCTCGAAAAAACACGGGGTTTGTCCTCGTGTTTTTTTTCGATAATCGAGATTAAATGCTCCCTCGAAATAAAAAAATCATGTTCAAATTAAATGCTTCGGGGGCTTGCCCCGAAGGTATTTACGTGAAAATAGTATTCCCTTTTTAAATTCTTAATTAAGAAATGATAACAAAAAAAATAAAAGCAGTGTGTTTTGGAGAAATCCTTTATGATGTTTTTCCTAATAAAGAAAGAATAGGTGGCGCACCATTAAATGTAGCAAGCAGACTAAGCAGTATGGGGATAGAGACAGAGATGATTAGTAAGGTTGGTGTGGATGAAAAAGGAGATGAATTACTCAGTTATCTTAACTCAAGATATATAGAAACCGGGAATATTTTAAAAGACGAGAAACATAGTACCGGGATTGTAAATGTTAGCCTTTCTGCCAATGGATCTGCTACTTATAAAATTGAATATCCTTCAGCTTGGGATAAGATCGAGCTTAAAGATGGCATGTCGGAATCTGTTTTAAATGCAGATGTTTTTATATTTGGAAGTTTAGTTTGCCGGGATGAGATAAGTAGAAATACTTTGTTCGAGCTTATAGAGAAAGCTCATTTTCGTGTGCTGGATTTTAACCTGAGACCTCCACATTATTCAAAGGAATTATTGATGTCATTGATAAGGTATGCAGAGTTTATAAAGTTCAATGATGATGAGCTTTTTGAAATTGCAGCTTTGCTAGGCTCTAAGTATAATTCCCTGGAACAAAATCTTCATTTTATAGCAGAAAAATCTAATGCAACATCAATATGCGTGACTAAAGGTAGACACGGAGCCGTGTTTCTACACGATAAAAAACTCTATTATAATTCTGGTTACCAGATAAAGGTAAAAGATACCGTTGGGGCAGGAGATTCATTTCTTGCCACATTGATTGCTAAGCTGTTGCAGGGAGAAGAGCCGCAACAGTCACTTGATCAGGCTTGTGCAATGGGCGCGCTGGTAGCCGGGCAAGAGGGTGCTAATCCAGTTATTACAGGAGAAATGCTTCAATCATTTATTAATCCTTAATCTATTCTGAAATCTTTCTTTTCAGCTAAAAAGCCCCGTATCGTCATGATAACGGGGCTTTTCTTTTAGGACTATTGAAAATAATAAGTTTTCTTTGGTCTTCTTACATTAAAAACCTGGTATCTACAACTTATAGCGAATAGTCATCCCAGTTCATCACCTCATGGCGGGTTTCGGGATTCATAGCCACTTTTAGTATTTTTTCATCGTATTGCATTCCATGTTTTTGTAGCACTTCTTCGGGGATACCGTCCCATACATTTGGCCGGTTTCCCTGGTAGTCCAGATAAGCGATCCCTTCTTTACTGGTAAAGAATCCTGTAATCACCAACTTTTTAATGGCTTCAAAAAACACGGGGCCGGGAGAATTTTTAAGGTGTTCTTCAGGATAAGCAATAGTATCTATAATTTGTAATTGCTGCGCTTCGGAAATGGCGGTAAACCCTTTATCAAATCTTTTATGACTTTCCCGGTTCAGCCACATTAAACCACCTCGTAATGGCAGTTGTAATGTAGGAATGTCTTTAACCATAAATTCAATAAATGCAGGTACACCGGTTGCCGATGCACTTACCGAATCTTCATCTTCAGGAATAATAATATCAGAAAGCACTGTTATCATTGCTAGTTCTTCTTCAGTAAAAAACTGTTCACTTCTTAATGCTTCATCTCTGGAAGCTTCATCTGGCGTACGGCCATAGCCCGGAGCTTCTTCGATGATATCTCCTTTTTCGATTGGTCTTTCTTTTTCCTGGATACAGCTACTCAGCATCACACTGGAAGCCACTCCGCCAACAAACATTTTTTTAAGCGATTCTCTTCTATCCATAATTTAGATATTACCTTTTTTTAATTCCTGAGTTAAATAGTCTGATGCGCGCCATGCCAGGGCAAGGATCGTCCAGGTAGGGTTTTTATCTGCCTGAGAAACAAAAGGGCCGCCATCCATAATAAAAAGATTGGGAGCATCATGCGCCTGATTAAAGGAATTAACCACCGAGGTTTTTGGATCGTTCCCCATTCGGGTTGTTCCCACCTCATGGATAATACGACCCGGATTTTCAAGTCCGTAACTGGTATCCTTTCCAGCTTTTTTACCTAGTGGCACACCGCCCATCTGATGAATGATCTCCTCAAAAGTATCCTGCATGTGAGCCGCCTGTTTTACCTCTTCTTCGCTCCATGAGTAATTGAATTTTAAAACAGGAATACCATATTTATCAACCACCTGATGATCAATTTCACAATAATTTTCTTTCCTCGGAATACTTTCTCCACGACCAGCCATTCCAAATGTAGCGCCGTAAAAACGTTTTACATCATTCTTTAATCCTACGCCATAGGCATTTTTAGTTGATCCGGTGATGTTTTGTAGTGTTGTTGTATTAAAACCAAAACCATAAGAAGGCATTCCCATACCACCCCAGTATTCAATATGGTAACCACGGGTAAATCCTAAATTCATCTGCCCGTTTAACCACCAGGGCGTATAAAGGTGCATTCCGCCAACACCATCTTCGTTGTACCGTTTACGATCCATCAAATCTGGCAAAAATCCCATTCTGGAAGAACCCGTAGAATCATGAAGATAGTGTCCCACCACGCCGCTGGAATTGGCAAGTCCGTCGGGATGATTGGCCGACTTAGAATTTAAAAGAATTCTGGCCGAGCTACAGGCACTGGCGGCCAGGATCACTACCCGGGCTTTAATGGTATAGTCTTTAAGGTCTTCTTTGTCTATATACGATACTCCCTGAACTTCACCTTCACCATTGGTAATTACTTCTCTCACCATCGCGTTTACATACAGATCTACGTTTCCTGTTTCTAAAGCGGGTTTTACGAGTACCGATGAGGAAGAAAAATCTCCGTAAACGGTACAGGATCTGGAACATTGGCTGCAATAAAAGCAGGCTCCCCGTTGCTTATTCACCGTTCGTGTAAGAATAGAAAGTCGGGAAGGGATCATCGGGATACCACTTTTAGCCGCTCCTTTTTGAATATAAAGCTCGTGCAATCGGGGTTTTGGAGGTGGAAGAAAATAGCCATCTGGTTCATTAGGAATATTTTCCCTGGTTCCAAAAACACCTATTAGTTTATCTACTTTATCATAATACGGTTGTACATCCTGATAACCAATCGGCCAGTTATCACCTTTACCATCATAATCTTTTCTTTTAAAATCTAAAGGGCCAAAACGCAGGGATATTCTTCCCCAGTGATTGGTCCTGCCACCTACCATTCGGGAACGAAACCAATCGAATTCGGTATTAGTCGCTTTGGTGTAGGGTTCGCCATCAAGTTCCCAACCTCCATAAGCCATATCGAAATCTCCAAAAGGTCGGGTGGTCGAGGCGCCTCTTCTTGGCGATTCCCAGGGCCATCGTAACTGGGTTCGCTGGTCTGGATTTTTAGGATCAAAATCGGGTCCGGCTTCGAGCATGGCAATTTTAAAACCGGCATCGGCCAGTACTTTGGCGGCCATACCTCCACCAGCACCAGAGCCAACAATGCATACATCGTAGGTTTTGGCAGATTTTTTAATTTGAAATGACATAGATATAAAGTTTTACCAATCGGGATATACTCCGCATTTACGGTGGTTATTTATCTTAAGTTGAAGTCTTGTTGACACTAAATACTTACGGAGTAGGGTAGCGCTGAAAGAAAAATAATGATCTTTAAGATCTTTCAAATTCCTTGTTTTTGCATGTAGTATCTGGCTTATTCTTAGCATGCTTAATTATTATTTATTTCTTCAATCGGACTCATAAGAAGTATCTGTAAGACTATTTTATGACCTGATTGAATTAAAAATATTAAAAATTAATATCGACGGACAATACGAACTAAAACGTTATAGTTTTTAGTTTCTATAAATGTAATAAAAGTTTTTAATTTTATAAATAGTAGTGAAAATTTATAAAGTTTAAGGATATGCTTACATTCTAGGTTGAAAAATAGAATATTTTAACATCGCTCTTCATTAAATAGTAAATTACTTGATCCTGCATTTCAGGATACGTCTAAGTGGTAAAAGTGTTTTTCTATGTTGGTTTAATAACCCTATCCTATAAAAATAATACTTTAAAAAGCTCAATTTTTGGGGCATTATAGCCTTTTATTCTAATATTTAGACTAACATTGCCGTGATTTTCGGTTACTGTTCTATAATGAATGGTATTAAAAGGGAATCAGGTGTAAACCCTGAACAGTTCCCGCTGCTGTAAATTCTTTCTGGATAAGTTTCCGGAAAAAATCTTTCTAAAAAATTTATTCCACTGTCATTAATGATGGGAAGGATTAGAAAGAGGAATGAGTCAGAAGACCTGCCGAAAGTTTTTAAAAACAAAGCTTTCGGGAGTTATTGCTTTGGGTAGATTTCTATTCTAACCTTAGACCCCTGTGTTTTGTTTTGTAAATAAGTTGATACCTAATTATTAACCTTAATACAAACAAATGCAACAAAAATTATCATTTTCGATTTTAGCCATTATTGGTGGATTTTTTTATTTACCTCCTGTAGTAAGGATGATGATGAAATAAGCATTCCCATGGAATTTACTGATTCATCTTATCAGAAAGAGTACCAATTAATCCTTGGCAGGGATACTTTAATCATCCAGCCCCAGATCCTCAATCTCCCGGAAGAAGCCCGGTTTAAATGGAGTTTGGAGAAACAACAGATTTCTGAGTCTTCCCATCTTCGTTTTGTTCCGAAGCAAGCAGGTAGTTTTAATCTTGATTTAATGGTAACGACCAATACAGATTCTATTTACAGAACGTACAAGCTGAACATAAATAATCCTTATGATCTTTATTATCGCCCGGTACAGGAGAATAGTAGTGAATTTATTTCAAAAATTTGGGAATATAAACCCGCACCGGGACAATATATAAACTCCACTTACGGATCTATGGAATATGCGATCGATTTGATTGGAGGGAAAACAGCTACACTTTCTTTAGGTGGCTGGGGTGGTTATGTTATTTTTAGTTTTGACCACACCATCAAAAATCGTGAAAATGAGAAGGATTTTGTGATCTATGGAAATGCAATGAACGGCTTATCTGAGCCTGGTATCGTACAGGTATCTTTCGACGCCAATGGGAATGGGTTGCCAGATGATAAATGGTATGAACTAGCCGGAAGTGCTCATTATAAAGAAGAGTCGCTATTAGATTATGAAGTCACTTACTCGAACCCAGGAGAATATGCCAACGTGCCCTGGATAGATACTGAAGGTGTGCAGGACAGCATAATGATTAATACCTACCACACACAAAATTACTATCCATTATTTATCGAAGAGCGCAATGAATTAAGCTTTCAGGGCACCAGAGTATTTCCTAAGGTGAATTTAGACGGATGGGCTACTATTGATGCTTTAGAATGGGGGTATGCAGATAACTATGATGCAGATTATGCCACGTATGGTGGTAATACCATGGATATTGATTGGGCGGTAGATGAGCAAATGAATCTGATAGCCTTACCAGGAATAGACTTTGTTAAGGTCTATACCGGAGCTCAGGGAAAGGCCGGCTCCCTTGGAGAAATTTCGACTGAAATAAAAGGGGCAGCAGATTTATCGATGGTAGAATAGCTTTTAAACGCTACTGCTTTAGAAATAAACAAACCAGATTAGGGAAAATTGCCTAATCTGGTTTTTTTTAGATCAAGAAAAGGGCCTTTGCAGGCTAAGCCTAGTTTGATTGAAGCAAATTCCAGAGGCTGAATGAATTCAGATTAGAAATATTTTAATAAAGCATGCCCCGATTTTTTCTTGTAAGCACCAAACTTTTTAGCCGGCCAATATAGAAGAAGTGCCAGAAAAATGGCAATTCCCCATACATAAGCAATATGATCGACACCAAAGTAATCGCCTTTATTTGATCCATACATGATATTTAAAAGTTGATAAGCGATAAGAAGAATATACAGGTGCAGTACATATACAAACATAGGAACGCTACCAAAGATTTTTAGAAAATTCATCCATGGACTTTCAAAGCGTTCAAATAAATAAAGAAAAAGAGCTCCCATGCCAAGCGTTAACAGCAGAAAATCTAGCGAAGGTGGATATTTGGTAAAGTTAAGGAAAGACATAAGGCTTTGGATTTTCGGGCTATAGCCTTCCCATGGTATGGTTTCTCCGTAGATATTAAATCCTCTTAAAATAGCTAATAATGTAAACGCCCCAAAACCTATAGTCAGCAGGCATTTATAGCGAATTTTTATAAGGCTGGCGCTGGTATAGAGAACGCCTGCGCAATAGCCCAGAAAGATCACTCCTATCCATGGCAATACCGGATAAGATATTTTAATGTTAAGAATTTCTGACTGAAGAAGGTAGCCCCGATCGTGCAAAATTATCCAAAATGGATAAGCTGTTTCGCCCGGCGAAAATTGCAGGGGTGTTAAAAGGTTATGACCAAAAACGATAAGAATACCCAGTATGCCTATAAGTTTTCGGGGTAATTTTACGGCGAGGGCCAAAGCAATCATGCTTAATCCAATAGCCCAAATTACTTGTAAATAAAGATTTTGATAATTCCCAAACCAGGAAAAATTAATAAGACTTATTTCCAGAAGGATCAAAAACAAACCTCTTTTTAGTAGATATTCGCTAACATTGCGCTTAGGTTTACCATTGGGATTTTGATATAACCATGCAGATAATCCGGTTAAAAACACGAACACGGGCGCACAAAAATGGGCACTTAATCGGGTAAAGAAAAGAGTGGGATCGGTATGATCAATATCCATGGGATCTGTAACCTGGTGGTGATAGAAAAAACGTTCTCTTACATGATCTACAAGCATGAGTAAAATTACGAGTCCGCGAAGAACATCTATAGCATGAATACGCTTGGTAGTTTTGGTTTTTGTTTGGGACATTTAGATTGGGTAAAATATTAGATTAATTTTGGGGAATTTGAGCAACAAGCATTTTCGTTACTCATCAATTAAAAATTATAGGGATTAGAACCTATTAAGGATACATTTCTACGATGGCAATAAGCACATAATTATCACGTCTATTTAAGGATAAATTAATTGCCTTTATCGTGTATTTTTCAAGGTGATTTAGCATTTTCTCTTTCAGAGTATTCTCTATAACAAAAGGATTTTTAAAATCGATAGGAGCAATAAGCTCAAGATTAAAAATTTTCGTAATCATGGTAAAATTATAACGAAACTTTGTTGCAATAACGTGAATTTTTTGCAACTTATTTTCTTTTGTACCATAAAAAAATAGATGCTATAATTAGCATATCAAATTTGTCCTTTTTAGTGTGGTTTCAATAATGAAGTGCTGCTGGTTACTATAGGTGCAAATTCGTTTTGATAGTCACAAAATAGAAAAGAAAAGTTAACATCAATATAATGTGAAACTCCGAAAAACATCTTATTTTTAATGCAACTAATATGCATTAAATGAAAAGAAGAGATTTTTTTAAAAATAGTAGTCTTTTTGCTTTTGGAGGTTTGGTAAGTAATTTTCATCCAAATATTTGGGTGAATAACAAAGGTAACTTTAAATCCAAAAAGGCAAAGAACATCATATTTATGGTGAGCGATGGGATGAGCAGCGGCACTTTAAATATGGCCGATAGACTTTTACAGGTAAAAAATGGTACGGGAAGTCATTGGTTGGATTTATACCGGGAAGGAAAAATTAGCCGTGCCCTTATGGATACCGCTTCTGCCGATTCTCTGGTGACAGATTCGGCTGCCGCCAGCTCTTCCTGGGGTGGGGGAAAGCGAGTTCCGAATGGTTCTTTAAATGTTTCCGCAAATGGGGAGAAGCATCTTCCTATTCTACAGAAATTTAAAAAATCGGGTAAAAAAGTAGGTTGTGTTACCAGCGTTCCCATTACTCATGCTACTCCGGCCGGTTTTTGTGTGATGCAAAAGAATCGTGGAGACCAGGATAAAATCGCTGAAGATTATCTGGACATCGAATTTGATGTCATGATGGGCGGTGGAAACGAAAATTTTGATGCTGGTAAACGGGAAGATGGTCGTGATCTTTATAGTGAATTTGAAGCCAAAAATTATCAGGTTTTTAGAAAACGAGAAGAACTTATAGATTATGAAGGTTCAAAACGGATCTTGGGCGTATTTGCAGATGAAGCTTTGCCTTATGCCATAGATCGTGCTCATGATCTTTACTTAGAGCAGAATACACCGTCTTTGGCTGAAATGGCTAAACATGCAGTACAGCATTTATCAAAGAATAATGATGAAGGATTTGTATTGCAAATAGAAGGGGGAAAGGTAGATTGGGCAGCACATGCCAATGATGCAGCGGCATTATTATACGATCAGATCGCTTTTGATGAAGCGATAAAAGAGGTGATGGACTTTGCAGAAAAAGACAGGGAAACCCTGGTTATTATTACTACAGATCATGGGAACGCCAATCCGGGACTAATTAAAGGTCGGGATGTAGACCAAAATTTTAGTCATTTACAGGATTTTACCCATACCAATAACTGGTTGCTTCAGGAAATTAAAAAGAAGGCAAATTCATTTTCTTCGATAAGGGAAATGATAGCAAGTGTTAATGGAGATCAAACCATAACCGAAGAAGAAGCAAAAGTTTTGCTCAATTATTACCAAAAGAATAATGGAGGTTTATATAATACGGGTAATTTACCTTACGGCCCTCTTTCTGAAATGCAAAAGAAATATACCTCTATCGGATGGATAAGTATGGATCATTCCGGGGATTATGTAGAACTGGCGGCATATGGCCCGGGCAGCGATCAGTTAAAACCTTTTGTGAAAAACTATGAACTTCATCATTTTATGTTAGAAGTCACCGAAGTAGAGGATAAGTTTTAGAGGAATCAAAAAATAGTTACAATTACCGGAGGCTGAGTGAGATCTTTATAAAAGATGTTATTGAAACTTTTATTTTGGTAATATTTCGATACAAATTTCCTTGAAAGTTCATTCAATGTCCTAAAATATAGCTGTAATCAATAACCGTACTTTTATTGGTGCTGCCAAAGGGTTTAATAACCCAGGGAGTTTAATAAATATAATTCCGGTTGTATATAAAAAAGGCTGTCTAAAATATCCAAGAACGTCATTCTGAACCTGCCTGTCGGCAGACAGGTTTATTTCAGAATCTCATCTGATTGATTTATAAATCATTATGAGAACCTGAAACAATTCCGATAGCTATCGGAGAGGTTGACGAAAATTAGGTTTTTAGACAGTCTCTTTTTAGTTTCTGTAGTTTCAAAAAATAACCGGTAAAGATGGTTGTAAAAAGTGATTAATTGTAAAACCAACCATTATGAAACTTTACCGGCTTTTTTCAATTTAAGGTATTTCTTTATTTGAGGGTAACGCTACGGGTTACATCATTATAAGCACCTTTGATTGGGTTGCCACCTGCATCTAAAAGTTGCAACCTGATTTGTACCTCCCCTTTAGGTAAGCCTTTAATAATGTATGGTTGCCATTTTGTAATCTCAAAACTTTTACCGTTAATAGTCGCTTTTACATAGTTACCATTTTCTGAAAGGTCGGTATTTAATAAGAAGAAATCCAGCATCAGGTTTTCGGTGTCTTTGCCAGAATACTCTCCTTTTGGTCGGCTATAAATTAAAGTAGGTTTATTAAAATCTACATCAGACGGCTGTGAAGATGAATTTCCTACTTTAATGGTTTTTGCGACAAATGAGTTTTCGTTTTTAACCGATTCATGATAGGATCTGCTTAAAAAAGCAACAATATGGTGGGTGCCTTCTGTAAAATCTTTAGAAAATTCAGGTTCGTAGTGTGCCGAATAAGGATTGTTATCCACAATAAAATGAATATGCTGACCTTTTTCTGAATTGGCTAACGTCCTGGTAATTTCGTTTTTAGCTGTTTGTGCTCCTAATTCGTAGTTTTCTACTTCAAATTTAAAATCAATTGTGTTGTTAGGAAATACATTGTCTGTTGGAGCAGCTAAAGAAAGCTTAGCATCACTATAAGCAGGAGAATCAATTAAAGGTTCAATTGTAATTTGCGAAAGACTATCTTCCTGAGCTGTTTCTTCAGTAGGGGGATTATTAGTTGTTTTTTTCTCTTCATTTTTACATGCAGAAAAGCTCAAAAGTGCCACAGCTGCATAAATTGGTAAGGTTTTGTAGTTCATTTTTGTTAATTTTTAGTGCTATTTTTCAGTTTCAATTATTTTAAACAGGCCAGGAATCGTGGAATTGTAGGTTTCCTGATTGCCATGTATTCATTTCAAATTCATTTAAAAGACAGGTGTTTAAATTCTCTTCGAGCTTTTGTTTATCGTAATTTATCCCAATAAAGACCAGTTCATTTTTGCGATCTCCCAGTTGTGGGTCCCAGTTTTGCTCTATGGTGTCCTGATTTTCCAGAAATACAGGATGATCGATACGCTGATTAAACGGCATGGATGCCCACCATACCCCGGCAGGATCTGTTTTAAAGGAACCGCCGGCGCTACTCCAAATAAGCGCCTGATCGGGACGGGAAGCCAGCCAGAATAGTCCTTTGCTCCTAATGATTCCCTGCGGAAAGTTTTCCATTAAAAATTCAAATAAACGTTCTGGATGAAACGGCGTTTTATGTTTAAAGGTAAGCGAAGTGATGCCGTATTCTTCGGTTTCTGGGGTATGTTCATTTTCCAGTTCTTTGATCCAGCCGGCAGAAGTTTCTGCTTTATCAAAGTCAAAATAACCGGTATTAATCACTTCTTTATAATCAACCCGGGCATGCTGCGTTTCTATAATTTTTGCCTCTGGATTTAGGCCTTTTATGATACTATAAACACGTTGTAGTTCTTCTGAAGAGACCAGGTCGATTTTGTTTAACAGAATCACGTTGGCAAATTCAATCTGATCGGTAAGTAAATTTACTATGCTACGATGGTCTTCCTTATCACTGGCCATTTGCCGATCCTGAAGTATTTCTGCGCTTGAGAAGTCATTTAGAAAGTTAAAGGCATCAACAACCGTAAGCATACAATCTATATAGCTAATATCTTTTAAGCTGTACTGGCCCAAATCATCTTCAAAACTAAAGGTTTGTGCTACAGGTAATGGCTCAGAAATACCGGTACTTTCAATAATTAAATAATCAAACCTGTTTTCTTCTGCCAGTCGTGCAACTTCGATCATTAGGTCTTCCCTAAGCGTGCAACAGATACAACCATTGCTCATTTCAACCAGTTTTTCTTCGGTTTTAGAAAGTGTATGCTGATTTTCGACCAATTGCGCATCAATATTTATCTCGCTCATGTCGTTAACGATCACTGCCAGTTTCATTCCTTCACGATTATGAAGTAAATGATTTAGCAGCGTTGTTTTTCCTGCTCCTAAAAAGCCACTAAGTACGGTAACCGGAAGTTTTTGCATATCGCTTTTAGGTATGATTAAGATTATATCTTCAGTTCCTATTTCGATAGCTATCGGGATCGGAATGCTTCGAAATAAAAAATAGTTTTTTACTTTAATATGCTTCAAAAGTATAAAAGAAAATCAATTAAAGCAACTATGTTGCGTTTATATTTATAGGGAAGTTTAAATCTGACTATTTGTAATTAGTAAATAGCCATATCTTAATCGTTTTAGCGATCAATTAGTCTTAGAAATAGGATTAAATGTTGCAATTTCAGCCCCTCAGCCTCACTTTGGTCATGTGAAAAATAGGCAGAAATAGCTTAAAATATTTTATATAGAAAGTTTGAAAACCAAAGGAGTTTTAGTTGAATAAAGCTTTACGGGTATAGGGCAAAATGGTTTAATTGGTCGTATTAATGCAGCGTTTGCAGGTACCAATAAGTAATAACTGTGTTTCCCTGATTTTGTAATTGTCAAGTTGCGGGACTTTTACAGTTTCAGGAAGACATTCTACTTTTCCACAAATTTCACATTGAAAATGAAGATGATTATGAATATGTTTAGGGGGTTCTTCTTTGCAGCTTTTACAGAGCGCGTAAAAAGATTTTCCGTTTTGGCCGGTGACAAAATGAATTTTTCCAGCTTCCACAAAACGATCTAGCATTCTATAAACCGTAGTTTTGTTGATATTATCTGCTAACTTTTCCCTAATTTCATCTGCTGTTAATGCTTTTGTTGCGTTTTTCAAAAGATCTAAGACAGCTTTTTGATGTTTTGTATTTCTGGTTTTTTTCCCTTCAGCAGTTTTCATTATCGTCCTTTTTGATAGGGTAAATTTAAGCTTTATCCATACAATAGAAAATTTTTAATCTCTTAATAAGGGCTGTTGATACTGATCTATTTCTGGTAATTTCCGGTAAAATATTGATAAATATGGCGTTTTTCTGTCATATGGAGGTCTCAAAATTCTCAAAATACTTTCAGGGATATAGATTGCAGATTTGGCATTACTGTTTAAAAAACTAAAAGCAGGCTGTAAGAGCCTGCTCTAGTATCGAATAAATAAAAGTGCAAAAATGCTTAATGTTCGTGATCATCTTCTGAAGGCTGAGACATCACCAGGGTAAGATTGGTTTCAAAACTTAATCCTGTAGTAGTTTGCGCTTCCACTTTTATAAGATATTCACCCTGTGTTAAACTGTGATTATGAGCCACCTTAATCCTTCCGGTTTCCGGATCTATGGTGATGATATTTTCCTCATTGTTAAATGCCGTTCCATCCTTTTCAATACTTAGGATCGAAAAAGACTTTTTATATTTTTCCGGATATATTTGAGGTGCCGGGGATTGGTAATCCTGATGTAGTGCGATTTGTAATCGATTGGTAAGTATGGTAAGATCCAGATCTGCGTAATACATACCGTAAAGGAATTTGATTTCAGGAATAAAGCGTACGCGGAACTGTCTTGTTGCCAGCGCATATCCGTCGCGTTCTAAAGAGGCGATAAGGTCGTAAGTCCACTCGGCTTCCTGTGCGGGGTCACCAGGATTTTCAGCAAATGATACCGCATTTTCCTGTAATATCACTTTCTCATCTGGTCGTCCGTTTTGATGTAATTGCCATTGCGTATTTTCAAGATTTAAAGCAGGAGCCGAGAGGTGATAGGCTATGGCTTCACTATCTTTATACATTTGATAGGCAAATGGAATAACCATGCTATTGTCCATTTCTTCAATTTGAATACGGGCCGGAGCAATTTTAATGAAAAAAGTTTTGCTAACCGGCAAATACATAGGGGAGGAGCTTGCGGTTAATGTCACTTTGTAAGCATCGGGTAACCTTTTTCCAGTAATGGATGAACTAAAATTATTGGGATAAAGTTCTTGGCTATCTACCATCAATTGATTTGTTGCCGCATCTATATAAATTCCCATTCCTAATACTTTTTGCAGGTTTTTCTCACTGGTGATTTCGATATTTTCATTATGAAATTGCAGTTCAAAACTTACATTCATGCTTTGATATTCGTTTGGCAATTCGCCACGAAAATCCTCACCATAAGTGAGTTTAATGGTGTCTGGCAATTGAAGAGGAGCAAGATACCCTACAGGTTCAATTTCTTCGGGTGGCTCTGGTACTTTTTCCGCATCAGTATCAATCATAAAGTCATCATCGCTATCACAAGCGGTCAATAAAAATAGCAGTACGGCAAAATACGCCATACGCTTAGCATAAAATCTGGTCATTGTTTTTTTTGCAACATTAATCATTAATTTATTTAAATGCAACTTTGTTGCTTTAATTAAATTAATGATTTTTATACACAGAATTCTTAGAAGGTTAAGTTGTTTCTAAAAAGGGAATGGAGTTTTTTATGAAATTGAAAGAGGGCATAATTTTTAATTTTTATACTTAACAGTTTTATTTAACTTAAACTTAATCTCGATGAATAATCATTATCTACGCATATCAACTATCATTGATCTTTCAAAAAAAGTATCATGAAAAAAATATTATTTTTAGCAGTTATGCTATTATCTCAGTTAAACTATTCTCAGGAAAAAAGTGAGATTTTTATTGAAAAAGGGCGTTGGGGATTGGGCGGACATTTCTCATTTTCCAGTTTAAAATCTGAAACTTCCTATTATGAATTTAATACAGATTCTAATACGATAAATCTGGAAGTTTCCCCAAATCTTACTTATACTTTTGCAGATAATTGGTTGGTAGGTATTGGTTTAAGATATACCTACACCGATTTGGATGGTGAAGATGGTGCAGTTCACGGTATAGGTATTGCTCCAAATATTCAACGATATTTTCCGATTTTGGATAAATTTGCCTTTAGTCTCGAAGGTTCCGTTGAATATTTTCGTAAAAGGATTCCTTCTTCTGGTGGTAAAGACAATATTTACAAGCGCTATAGTGCAAATATACGACCAGGATTTTCGTATCTGATTCATAAAAGATTTGCTTTTGAAGTTAATACAGGCATTTTGAGTTATGCTAAAATTAAAGAAGAGGGAGAAAGTCGCACAGAATTTAGCAGGTTTGGACTAGATTTCGGGCTATCCAATTTTCAGTTTGGAGGGATTTTCTTTTTCTAAGCCTTATAATTACCAAATTTATATTTGATATGATACTTTAGAATTTGGGAAGGAATGTGTTGACCTATATGGAAAGTAAACTTTAATTTTATGCCCAAATTTTTACAATGACATTTATAAGTTTTATAGGTTGGTTCGGGGCGATAATTTTTATCATTGCTTATTTCCTTCTTAGTGCAGGGTACTTATCGGCCCAAAAACCAACATATCATGTACTAAATGTTATAGGAGGCTTGTGTTTGGTAATTAACGCGGTCACCTTAAACGATTTTCCCAATATTCTGGTAAATATTGTATGGGCGTTGATCGCTCTTTTTGCTATCTATAGAATTACGAAGGATCGCAGGAAAAATCCAGAAGCTTAATGGCATATTTAATATAAAGCTTTTCCTGTTGCTCGTAAGTTTTATCTTTTTGATCAAACATTCCAAGATAATAGTAAGACCCATCGATAAGGGCGAAAATAACTTCTGTAATTTCTGGGACATTATCGTTGGATATCACTCCATGGCTTTTAGCTTCCAGTAATTTTGTTTGTAATACCTGATGAAGTTTTTCCAGATATTTTCTAAAACTGGTATTGAAATCTTCTTTGCGATAAATTAAGGCGTAACAACTATAAAAAACACCATCATCAAAATATTTATTCCATTTTCTGGAGAATAGATCGGTGATAAAATTTTCCAAACTTTTTCTATTATCCATATCCCCATACTCTATAGAATTTACCATATTAAGGTGTTGTTCCAGAATATATTCATTAAGGCCAATTAAAAGCTCATCGCGTGTTTTAAAGTAGTGCATCACCAGGCCATTACTAATCTGCATATCTTCTGCAACTTTGGCAATTGAGGTATTTTCTAAACCAATTTTTTTAGCAATTCTATAAAAAGATCGAATAATCTCCTTACGCCTTTTAACACTTAAACTTTTACGCCCCACTAGACTTTTTAAGCAAATATACCAATTTGATTAACAAAAGCTAATACGTGACTAGTAGTAACATAAAAGCAACATTAATGTAAACTTTTATTAATTGAACGTTCATTCAATTTATTCAATCTACACTATACTTTTGAATTTCAGAATCTAACTTAAAATAACTGTAATGAAACTCAAAAACACTTTCATGTTTATAGTGCTTCTTGTTTGCAGCCTTCAGATGATTGCACAGGGAGATCGCCAAAAGGAGAAAAAGCTCGTATTTATCATTGTAGATGGTATTGCAGCCGATATGATTCCAAAAGCAACCACGCCCAATCTGGATTTAATTTCACAAAATGGTGATTTTTCTGAAGCTTATGTGGGCGGAGGGAAAGGAACTTATTCAGAGACCCCTACCATATCTGCGGTGGGATACAATAGTTTATTAACCGGAGTTTGGGTTAATAAACATAATGTGTATGGCAATGAAATTAAGCAGCCTAATTATAATTATCCTACTATTTTTAGGCTTTTTACTAATGATTTTCCAGAGAAACAAACGGCTATTTTCTCTACCTGGCAAGATAACCGTACCAAACTGGTAGGAGAGAAGTTAGTAGGGACAAACTTTCTAGACGTAGATTATGCTTTTGATGGTTTTGAGAAAGACACCATAAACTTTCCCCATGATCCATATCGGGAATACATTAAAAATATAGATCACAAAGTAGCGAATCACGCCGCAGATTATATTAAAAAAGAAGGACCCGATTTAAGTTGGGTTTATCTGGAGTTTTCAGATGATATGGGACATGGCTATGGAGATAGTCCCCAATTGTATAATGCGATTGAATTTGAGGATCAACTTATTGGAAAAATATATGAGTCTATAAATTACAGGGAAGCTAATTTTAATGAAGACTGGCTTTTTATCGTAACCACAGACCATGGGCGCACTGCTAAAGATGGGAAGCATCATGGGGGACAATCTGATCGTGAACGCAGCACCTGGATTGCGATGAATAAAAAGGGGAATAGCTATTTTAAGGAGCAAATCCCGGGTATTGTTGATATACTGCCTACAATGGTTTCTTTTTTGGATCTTCATCCAGAAAATTCAGTTAAAGAAGAATGGGACGGTATTCCTCTTTTAGGAGCAGTAGATGCTATGGAACTCTCAGCAAATCTTCACGGAGATACTTTAAAGTTAAACTGGAAAGCACTTACAGAAACTAATGATAAGGCAAAATTTTATGTCGCCAGAACCAATAAGGTTAAATATGGCGCTAAGGACGAATATGAATTTTTAGGAAGTGCAACGATAAAAGATGGTACCGCTGAATTTCCTATTGCCAAGAAAGCCGATAGCTATAAAATACTTATGGAAACTCCCAATCATCGATTAAATACTTGGATCGTAACAACCCAAACAAATTAAGCATTATGACTAAAAAGATTACGTTATTGTTGTTTTTATTAGCAACGACTATTGGTTTTTCCCAGAACCAAATTACCGGGGAAATTACTGATAATGATGGAATTCCCTTAGGAGGAGTTAACGTACTATTACTCCATTCATCAGAGGGGATCATTTCTGATTTTGATGGAAAGTACAGTATAGAAGCTACAAGTCGCGATACTCTGGAGTTTTCTTTTATGGGCTTTCGTACCCAAAGAATAGCGGTAAAAGATCAAACAATTATTGATGTTGTTTTAGCAGAAGATGCTTCCCAGTTGAATGAAGTTGTGGTTACCGCTTTAGGAATTAAGAAAGAGAAAAAGGCTTTAGGTTATGCGGTTCAGGAAGTAGGTGGGCAGAAATTGGAAAAGGCAAAAGAACCTAATTTTGTAAATTCCCTTACCGGTCGGGTTGCGGGACTTAATATCAAAAACTCTACAGATTTATTTCAGGATCCGCAAATTAGCCTGCGAGGTTCAAGTCCGTTATTAGTGATCGATGGTATTCCAGATCGTACCACCGATTTATGGAAAGTAAATTCTGATGATATCGAGAGTATCAGCGTTTTAAAAGGAGCTACAGCATCAGCTTTATATGGATCAGTTGGGCGTAACGGAGCGATTATGATCACCACAAAAAAAGGGAAAAAAGGAAAGTTTACGGTTACTGTAAATAACTCAACCATGTTCCAACCTTCTTTTATTAAAGTTCCTGATGTGCAGACTACTTATGGGAATGGAAATCAGGGCGTTTATGCCTATGTAAACGGAAGTGGTTCTGGAACCGAAGGTGGAGGATGGATATGGGGACCACGTTTAGATCAGTTAGATCCCAGCACACCCAGCGGATATTTTGAAACCCCACAATATAATAGTGAAGTTGATCCAGATACCGGAAAACTTATTCCGTTACCTTATATTTCCAGAGGGGCCAATAATATTGAAAATTTCTTCAGAACGGGGATCATTCAGACCAATAACGTTAGTGTAGACTGGGGAAGTGAAAAAGCAAGTTTTAGAACATCCATTTCTAATGTTTATCAAAAAGGTATTGTTCCTAATACCGATTTAAATAACACGTCTTTTAGTCTTGGAGGAAGCTTAAACCCTTCAGAAAATCTCTTCATCAATTCGTCACTGACTTACAATAAACAGTATACCGATAATTTTCCAGAGGTGGGATACGGCCCAACCAATTATCTATACAATCTTGTTTTATGGACGGGAGTAGATGTGGATATTCGTGATTTAAGAAATTACTGGCGAGAAGGAGAAGTGGGCTATCAACAGCGCCATTTCAATATTTCTTATTATAACAATCCCTATTTTCAGGCTTACGAATATCAGCGGGGATATAATAAAGACAATGTTTTCGGAAATTTAAATCTAGAGTATAAACTTACTCCTCATTTAAGCCTAAAAGGTCGCGCGGGAACCAATGTATATAGCTTAAATAGGACCTATAAAGAACCTAAGAGTTATATTGGGTACGGCGACCGTTCCCGAGGTGATTTTACGGTTGTTGATGCCACCTATTTTGATATTACTACCGATTTTGGTTTGAAGTATGAAAATCAAATTGCAGATAAAATTGGCGTTTCTGGAGAATTGGCTTACGTGAATTATTACCGGAAGTCTACCAGTCACTCTACGGCTACAGATGGTTTGAATATTCCCGGATTTTACAATCTGGATAATAATGCTGGGGTTACTTTTATTGCCATTAACAGGGAAGAAAAGGAGACCATTCACAGTTTTTATGGATTTGTAGATTTCGATTTCTACGATACATTTTATTTATCCCTTTCTGGAAGAAATGATAAAGTGTCTACCTTGCCTGAAGCTAATAATTCATTCTTTTATCCATCTATATCAGGTTCATTGGTGTTTACCGAGTTACTCAATACACCAGATTGGTTAACATTCGGAAAAATAAGAGGATCCTGGTCTCAGGTTTCTGAAGGTAAAATAGGTAATAATCCCTATAATCATATTCAGGCATACGAAAAAGGAACCAGTTGGAATGGCACTCCTTCCACATATTTTGGCAATGAGTTGTTATCTTCTGACTTAAAACCGGAAACCTCTGATACCTGGGAAGTAGGATTGAATGCCAGATTTTTGAATAGCCGTTTGGGAATCGATGTTGCTTATTACCAAACTAAAGATTACAACAATTTAATTTATAGTTCAATTTCCCAGAGTAGCGGATATAATAGTATTTTATTAAACGGAGACGAATATAAGCGCAAAGGAATTGAAGTTGTTTTGGATGCTAACCCCATAAGAACCAAAGATTTTAGATGGGATACCCAAATTAATTTAAGTCAGTATCGCAAATATCAGGAAGAAATTTATGGTGATCGAGAACAAACCGATGGCTTTATTCGTGTGGGAGATCGTACAGATAAAATTTATGCCGGCGTATATCAAACCAATGAAGATGGGCAGGTGATTTTTGAAAACGGTTATCCGGTATCTGATCCTTATTCCAGATTTATTGGGTATGATGAGCCAGATCTTACCTATGGGATTTCTAATACATTATCATATAAAAACGTCTCATTATCTTTTCTTTTTGATGGCCGTTTAGGCGGTTTAATGTATTCAACTACCAACCAAAAAATGTGGTGGGGAGGCACTTCGCCCGGTACGGTGAACCAATATCGTGACGATGCCAATAAAGGGGAAAGTACATTTGTAGGAAATGGAGTTAAAGTAGTAGGGGGAAGTGTAACATACGATGTTAGTGGTAATATTTTGAATGATACCAGAACCTATGCTCCTAATGATGTTCCGGTAAACTATATCAATTTTATGCAAACTACCAGTAATGGTTATAATAAAAACTATCACTATTACAAAGAGGATTTTATTAAGCTAAGAGAGTTGACTTTAAGTTACAATTTTACAGAGAAACTATTGTCTAAATTGCCTTTCGATAATCTAAGCTTATCTTTTATAGGAAGAAATTTATGGCTTTCTTCTAAAATACCCAACGTAGACCCAGATCCCGGTAGGGATAATTTACAGGCACCGGCCACCCGAAGCATTGGTATTAACCTAAACGCAAAATTTTAAATCATGAAACGTATAATTTCTATAATAGCATTATTTATACTTTCCTTTTACTTTAATGCTTGTAGCAAAATTGAGGATTTGCAGGAAGACCCTAACCGGGCTACCTCGGTAAGTCCCGAGTTATTATTAACCAATATAGAAACTAAGGCATTTAATAATGTAAGCCTCTCCAGCGCACTTGCTAGCAGATATTTATCGTATACCAATGGTGTTAATTCCAATCAATATTATAACTGGCAGCGTTCGGGTTTTGGAAAGTATGACGATTTAAAACAAGTAAAAAAAATGATGGAAGAATCTGAAAATGCCGGGATAGAGGTTTATCAAATTCTTGGGCGTTTTTTCAATTCCTATTTTATCGTTGATCTTACCCGTACTTTTGGCGATGTACCTTATACAGAAGCGGTTTTAGCTACAGAAGCTATTTATCAACCGGTATATGATTCTCAAAAGAGTATTTATTTAAGAGTACTAGATGATCTAAAATCGGCTTCTGATGATTTAGCCGAAAATGACGAACCCATTGTGGGAGATGTTGTTTTTAAGGGAAATAAATTGCAATGGCGCAAACTTATTAACGCTTATTATTTAAGAGTACTAATGAGTTTATCGAACAAGACAGGAGATAGCGATTTAAATATTAAATCGAGATTTCAGGAAATTATTAATAATCCGTCCCAATATCCTTTAATGACCTCAAATTCTGATAATGGAGCTTTAAATTATTTCAATATACAGGATAACCGTTATCCATATTTTAATGATAATGATTTACAAACCGCTTATTATATGGAGCAAAATTTTGTAGATAAATTGAAGGATTTTGAAGATCCGCGACTATTTAGTTTTGCAGAGCCTAAGCCAAAGGCGGCGAATGCCGATGCAAATGATTTTGAGTCCTATGGCGGATTAAAGGGTAGTGAAGATCTAAATATAAATACCTCAAAAGCTGTTGCGGGAGAAGCAAGTAGGATTGCAGAGCGATACTTCTTCGATCCTGTTAACGAACCTAGTATTTTGATGAGTTATTGGGAGCAGGAATTTATCATTGCCGAAGCGGCCGTACGTTCCTGGATTTCTGTAGATGCTGAAACACATTACAGAAATGGTGTAGTTGCTTCTTTTGATTTCTTTAATACAAAAATCCCCGATGACTATTTTGACAATAATCTTATTGATTTAAATACGGGTAATGAAATTCAAAAGATTTTGGAGCAAAAATATATCTCGATGTTTATGAATACCGGTTGGCAAATTTTCTTTGAACAACGTCGCACAGGATTTCCAGAATTCAATACTGATGGGGCAGTTATATTAAATAACGGACGAATCCCGAAACGCTGGATGTACCCAATGGACGAAGCAACAAATAATGGCAAGAATCTGGAGGAAGCCATTAACAGACAGTTTTCTGAAGGGGATGATATCAATGCCCAAATGTGGTTGCTTAATTAAAATTCATAATCAATTAACAAAAAAAAGGGGGCCTAAGCTCCCTGTTTTTTTTATCTGGAAATTTTATTCGAATTCTCCTTTAAAATTAGCAGATCATTTTCTATTATATTCTACAATTTATGGGATTTTGTAAAATTATAAACCATTAATTTATTGAAAGTTAAAGCTGTTTGTAACATCTTGTCAATTTTAATGTTTATGGGGTGAATTTAAGTAGGAGGGCTTGGTAATCTCCGATTTTTTAACCCATCATACTCCTCTGGTATATTAAAAAGTTCCAATTCATTTTTAAAGCCTTCCGAACGCAAATTAAAATTTTAACAAAATAGAATAGACCTTAGTTATATTATAGTTGTATTGCTAGTAGAGAAAAGGAAAAAGTGTATAATTAAGTTCTCGTAGACATCATCCTTAAGATTATACACTTTTTCTTGTTGATGAACATTATTCAAAAATTTTCAAAATCGATCAGAGTGATTCGGTTACTATCGTCATAGCCATGATTGAAGTGCTGATGAAGCTGCGATTTGGTCTAACCCCATAACCATGAATGCATACAGAGTTTTTGTTATTTTTCTTTTTATAAGTTATTTTTTAAATGCTCAGGAAGCAAATTTTGAAGCTGGAATTGATAATATCGATGGTAAAGTACCATGGAGCAGCAAAGCTTTTAATAACGACACCAGTAATTTTAAATTTGCTATTATTTCTGATCGTACCTTTGGTCATCGTCCCGGAGTTTTCGGAAAAGGCATTAATGCCTTAAACCTCATTCAGCCAGAATTTGTAATAAGTATAGGGGATATGATTGAAGGAGAAACCCACGATCTAGATGAGATTCATCAGCAATGGAATGAATTTGATAGTATACTGGATCATCTTCAAATGAAATATTTCTATTTACCGGGAAACCATGATTACACTAATCAGATTATGGCGAAGGAGTGGGAAAAGAAGCTAGGTCAAAGCTATTATTATTTCAAATATAAGAACAGCCTATTCTTGGTTTTAAATGCCAATGCAGAACCCGATGACATTGCTTTAAGTAAGAAGCAAATAGCATATTTTAAGAAAGGACTGGAAACTCATAAAGACGTAAAATGGACTTTTGTATTTATGCATCAGCCCTTATGGTATAGCGGTAATAACAGATTTAGCGAACTTGAAGAAGCTCTTGCCGATCGACCGTACACAGTTTTTGCAGGACACCGTCATAGGTATAGACAGGAAATAAGAAACGGTAGAATTTACATTGCCCTGGGAACAACTGGCGGTGGAAGTCGATTAAGAGGGGAAAAATTAGGAGAGTTTGATCATGTTACAAGCGTAAGCGTTAGGCCTGATGGTCCAGTGATTACCAATTTAAAATTAGATGGTGTTTTACCAATGGATATTGCACAGCGTAAAGATGATGATAAAATTTTAGCGCTGTCGGAAGCTACAGATTTTAAGGAACTATTTCTTTTTGATGAAAATAATTTAAATGGAAAGATTGCATTAAATATTAAGAATAATGGTAATGATACCATCTATTTTAATGGGAGCCTACAACATCACCAGCAGTTAAATTTCAATACTTCAAAAATTGACGCCAAAATAAATCCTAACAGTAAGAAAGATATTTTTATCTCCTGGCATTTGTTGGAAAGTGTTGATTTTATGGAATTACAAGATATCATATTAAATTACGTGGTATCTTATAAAACTGAAATCAATGAACCTAAATTTGAAATTAGGAGTGATCGACATATAAAATTAAAAAACACAAGCTCCATATTATCATTTAATGCTCCAAGAATATTTATTGAAGATCAAACGGTTAAAATAACTTCAGAATTTGATCAATTCGATCTATATTATACAACGGGAAATGAAGATCCAACGAAAGAATCTGAAATCTATACTTCCCCATTTACAATAAAGAAAAGTACAAAAATAAAAGCTCGCATTATCGATGCACAAACAGGATTTTCATCGAAAATTGAAAGTACAGACTATAATAAAGTAAAGTTTATTCCGGCTACAACTGTACCTAGAACGAAATTGAGCACTGGATTAACCTATAAGCAATTTAATGGTCGTTTTGGAAGCGTTGATGAGTTTAAAAACATGACGCCGGCGAAGGAGGGGAGTGTATTCGATTTTGATGTGAATAAAATTATGCCAGCAGAAGCCGATAATTTTGGTCTGGAATATAACGGATTAGTAGATATTCCCGAGGATGGATTATATATTTTCAAGTCAGTTTCAGATGATGGATCGAAAATATATATAAACGATAAACTGGTGGTAGATAATGATCGATCTACTCCCAATCGAACTGCAATAGGTTATATCCCTTTGAAGAAAGGCTTACATCCTATAAAAGTATTATTCTGTGAAAGAGGAGGAGAACAGTTTTTAGAGTGTTCGTTGAAATTACAGCAAGCTGAAAATTTTATCGATATCACTAATAACATGCTTTTTCATTACCAATGATATCGACCTCTACCTCACCGGGCAATTTTGGGAAATCAGTCTTTAAAGCTAGTCTAACTTCCTGTTGTTAAGTATAAAAAGTAAACAGTTTTAAAATATCATATTCTTTTGGCCTTAAATTTTTGGTCATAGAATGAAAACAAATGAATATATCATGCAAAAAAAAATTAAAGTAGTAGGAGTTTTATTATTAGCACTAATAATGTCCTGTAAACAGGAAGAAGCTAAAAAAACATTTGGTAGGCCATTATTTAATGGTGAAAATCTTGAAGGCTGGACGCAAAAAGGCGGAAATGCAGATTACAGTATAAATGATAGTGTAATTATTGGCTCTACGGTAAAAAATACCCCTAATTCTTTTTTAACCACAGATAAACTTTACGGTGATTTTATTTTAGAATTGGACTATAAGGTAGATTCTACTATGAATTCCGGAATTCAGATTCGTAGTAACAGTATTCCTGCTTATCAGAATGGAAGGGTACATGGATATCAAATAGAGATCGACCCATCCAAAAGAGCGTGGAGTGGCGGAATTTATGATGAAGGCAGAAGGGGATGGTTGGTAGATCTTGATAATAATCCTGAAGCTCAGCAGGCCTTTAAGCAAAATGAATGGAATCATTACCGAATTGAAGCCATAGGAGACAGTATTAAGACATGGATCAACGGAGTGCCTGCGGCTTTTTTAATCGATGATAAAACAGCTGAAGGATTTATTGCACTACAGGTACACAGCATTGGTAAAGATGAGACAGCTGGTAAAAAAATTATGTGGAAGAATATTCGTATTCAAACCGATAGTTTAGAAAAGTATGCTAAACCAATGAATATTGTCCCTGTCACCACTAAAAATACATTGACTTCATCTGAAAAGAAAGAAGGCTGGATGCTTCTTTGGGACGGTAAAACCACAAATGGCTGGCATGGCGCAAAACTATTGGAATTTCCAGAAGAAGGCTGGAAAATCGAAAACGGCATATTAAAAGTTTTAGAGAGCGGTGGAGAAGAATCTTCTGCGGGTGGAGATATAGTTACCGATATGAAATTTGACAATTTTGATCTAAGAGTTGACTTTAAAATTTCAACCGGGGCCAATAGCGGAATTAAATATTATGTTGATACCGATATGAATAAAGGAGAAGGCTCTTCAATAGGATTGGAATATCAATTATTAGACGATGACAATCACCCTGATGCTAAATTAGGAAATCACGAAGGAAGTCGCACTCTTGCCTCTTTATATGATTTAATAAAAGCAGATACAGAAAATGCAAAGAAACCAATAGGAGAGTGGAATACCGCACGAATACGAGCTAAAGATGGACATATAGAACATTGGTTAAATGATCAGAAAGTTTTGGAATATTATAAGAACAGTGATGAATTTCGAAAATTAGTTGAGGAGAGTAAATATGCAAAATGGCCAGGATTCGGCACGATAACAAAAGGAGAAATTTTGTTACAGGATCATGGTAATGAAGTAAGTTTTAAAAATATAAAAATAAAATCCCTTTAATATGACATCAAGAAGAGATTTCCTTTCAAAATCAATTTTAGGAACCGCTGCATTAACTGTTTCTGGAGCTTCTGCGACAGCGATGACCGCCAAAAGTTATAGGAAGATTATTGGAGCTAATGATCGTTTAAGGCTTAGTATAGCTGGTTTAGGAAGAAGATATGGTGCTTTTGTCGACCCAATTTCCAGAAAAAATTCAAACGTAGAGCTGGTCTATTTATGTGATGTTATGGAACACCAGCGAATAGGAGCTTTAAAACGCTTTTCCGGAAAACTTGATTATGAGCCTAAGGCAGAAAAGGATATTCGAAAAGTTTTGGCCGATGATAGTGTTGACGTTTTAATTAATGCCACACCAGATCACTGGCATACGCCCGGATCAATCATGGCGATGAAATCTGGTAAACATGTATATGTAGAAAAACCGTCCAGTCATAATATGGATGAAAATGAGAAACTGGTAGAGGCCGCTAAAGCTTACGATAAAGTGGTACAGATGGGGAATCAGCAACGTTCTTCGTTACATACCCGGGAAATCATTACAGAAATACACAATGGCGTTATAGGAGAAGTTTTTAAAGCTATTGCTTTTTACACTAATACAAGAGGAGAAGTACCTATCCAGAAAAAAGCTCCCGTTCCTAATGGATTAGATTGGGATTTATGGCAGGGACCGTCACCGCGACGGGAATACACAGATAATACCTGGGATTATAATTGGCATTGGTATGGTTGGGATTATGGAACAGCTGAAGCTGGTAACAACGGAACGCATGAAATAGATATTGCACGTTGGGCATTAGGGGTAAATTATCCCGGTTACGCTGAGGTCGAAGCCCATAAAAGACATTTTAAAAATGACGGTTGGGAAATGTATGATACGATTAATGCGAAGTTTAAATTCCAGAATGATCGTATTATTGAGTGGGATTGCAGAAGTCGAAACGGTTATGATAAATATGGAGGGGACCGTGGGACAATTATTTATGGTACTGAAGGAGCTGTATTTGTAGACCGAAATACGTATAGATTGTATGACCGATTGGGTAAACTCGTAAAATCCAGAACATCCGATTCTTTTGAATCTGGTACAGCCCTGGGTGGCGGGGGGAATGTAACCACTGCCCATGTCCTTAATTTCTTTAATAGTATACGAGGAAAAGAAAAATTAACCGCACCTATTGAAGATGCCAATATAAGTATGGCAATGGTTCACTATGCTAATATGGCTTATCGTATAGGGAAAGGCTTTGATATCGATGAAAATACCGGACGTATATATGATCGTGAGGCCATGAAGTTATGGAGCAGGACGTATGAGCCAGGTTGGGAAATTAAAATATAATCAGTAATGAAAAGAAGAAGTTTTTTAAAGAGTACAGGGATGGGGGCTTTTGGTTTTATGGCAGGATTCTCTCCGTTAACTTATCTCTCTGGTAATAATGAAAAGGTAAATATAGGGGTTATTGGAACCGGAGATCGGGGAGGTGGCCTTATTCCGGTAATCGACAGTATTCCAAATTTAAATCTCATAGCCTGTTGTGATGTGTTACCTTTTCGGCTTGAGCATGGGATATCCCGCGCTTCGGGAAAAGTAAAAGGCTATTCGGATTATCGTAAATTACTGGATAATAAAGATATCGATGCGGTGTTAATAGCGACTCCATTTAGCACCCATTCACAAATTGGCATTAGTGCACTAGATGCAGGAAAGCATGTGTACGGAGAGAAAACTACGGCGAAAGGTTACAAGGGTATAAAGAAGCTTTATGAAGCTCGAAAGCAAAGCCCAAAAGTTTTTCAAACAGGACACCAGTATCATAGTTCCAGATTATATACACATGTGGTAGATTTGATTAAAAAAGGTAAAGTAGGTAAGATTACAGCCATAGATTGTCAATGGAACCGCCACGGGAACTGGCGTCGACCTGTACCAAAACCGGAGCTGGAACGCTTGATTAATTGGCGTATGTACAGGGAATATTCAGGAGGTTTGGTTGCAGAATTGTGCTCTCATCAAATCGATTTTACAAATTGGGTCTTAGATGCCGTTCCTAAGCGCGTTATGGGTACCGGAGGGATAAATTATTGGAAAGATGGACGGGAAACTTTTGATAATATTCATCTAATTTATGATTATCCCGATGGTGTAAGAGCAAAGTTTACCTGTCTCACCTCTAATGCCCTAAATGATTATCAAATTAAAGTGATGGGAGATAAGGGCACAATTATATTAGATTACGAAAAAGCATGGTTTTATCCCGAAGGCTATCAGGAAGATAAATTAAAAGGAGATGTAGATGGGGTCTCAGGAGCTACCATGCAATGGGAAAAAGGCAAGGGTATTCCAATTGAAGTAAACCATACCCATTCCTCAAAACAGGCACTTATGGACTTTGCTGATTGTATAGTCGATCATACAGCACCCAAATCTAATTTTAAAACGGGTGCAAAAACAGCAATAGCAGTGCAAATGGGGCTGGATGCAATGTATAATCAACGTATTATTTCAGGAGATCAAAAATTTGATGAATTCATTTAAATATAAATGTTAAAGATTTTGTTAAAAAATATTTCTTATATTAGAATATTAGGAATATATAATTGCAAAATCGTTTTAATTATTAAAAGTTTCTTAACCTTTTAGTGATTTATTGCTGTTGTGAAGTATGTATTCTTGTTATGAATATAAATATATGGACTGCAATAAGGTATACACATCAGAAGTCTCCTTACTTAGAGATCTGAAATTAGGAAAAGAAAAGGCCTTCCGGGAAATTTTCAGTCGTTATCATCATCGGGTATATCGTTATGTCTTAAAAATTTCAGGAAATTCAAATTTATCAGAGGAAATTGCACAAGATGTTTTCGTGAAAATCTGGGATTACAGGGCAAATATCGATGAAAATAGGCAGTTTTCATTTTTCATTTTTAAAGTTGCGAAAAATGCGATGCTAAACGCTTTGAAAAAGGAAGCCGTTCATAATAGACTTTTAGAAGATGATGTGATCAATCTAGTAAGCGGTATTTCCCCAGAAGATGACTATTTATGGAAGCAGTACTGTGAAATTTTAGAGCAGGGTTTGATGAATTTACCCGAAAAGTGCCGTGTTATTTTTGAAAAGAGCCGATTCGAAGGGAAGAGTTACGAGGAGATTGCTGCAGATCTGGGAATTTCAAAAAATACGGTACGTTTACAGATTATTAAGTCACTAAAGATCATGCGAGATTTTTTCAGACAGCATCCAGAAATGGAGATTATCAAAATTCTTCTTATACTACATTACTGTTAATTTTATATTTTTTTGTTCCTAGAATAGACCTTTTTTTGATTTTAGTTGTATTACTAATAGATACCACTAAAAAAATAAAGAGGTGCCAGAAGATCAAAAAAAATTATTAGAGCGCTATTTTTCAGGAAACTGTTCCGAAGAGGAAAAGGAAATTATAGAAAGGCTCTTTCTTTCAGAAAAAAACAACCCAAAGCTTAAACATTTTTTGAAAGAAATCTGGGAAAAAACCAGGGGTGAAGTTAAAACCAGAGATTTTGACGATTCCGCATACAGGAGTGTATTAGCCAAAATAAAGGTAAAGCCTAAACGCGACATAAGAAAATGGTATGCTATAGCAGCATCTTTAGTGGTCATAATCGCTTCGCTGGCTTACACCTTCTATCTTAATAGTGATGGCCCGGGTGTTTCGCCTGCTTTAACCTATATTACTGTATCCACAGAAAAAGGGGAACAAAAAAATATTAAGCTTCCCGATGGTACTATCGTGAAGCTTAATTACGAATCGACGCTCACTTACCCCGAAAATTTTGATGAAGAGAATAGGCGTGTACAATTGGTTGGCGAGGGATTTTTTGAAGTGTCTGATAGTGAAGGGAATTTTAAAGTAGACTTTGCTGATCATTATGTAAAGGGAGACAATACTCATTTTAATATTCAGGCTTATGCTAATGATAGCGAAAGTACGGTAAGTCTTACCGCTGGAACATTAAATGTTGGTGGCATAGGGAGTAAAGATATTTTGTATCCATTGCAGGCTAATGAGAGTCTGCATATTTCTAAAGATGCGACGTTTAAAAAAGAACGTATGGATTCCAGAGCGGTTTTAGCCTGGAAGGAAGGTAACATATATTTTAAAAATACAGGTTTATCAGAAGTGCTCACCTCTTTGAGTAGAAAATATCGGGATTCCATTGTGTTGAAGCCTAATGGTGATCCGTTACCAAAATTTACGATAAATATTAAATCAGGTTATTCGTTAGAGCAGATTTTAGAAACCTTGAGTTTAACCAAGAAAATTACCTATAAGCGCCAAGGCAAAATTATAATAGTAACTCCAAAAGAATAGTATATGTAAAACGCTACTTAACCAAAAATTAAACGGAAGTGATGTCGGCACTTCCGTTTTAATAACAAATAATGCAATTATTATTTCCACGAAGTGAAAAAAACAATCAAAAAATTTTATCGAAATTATGAAAAAAAATACAAAGTGGCTTAGCAATAAGGTTCTTTTTTTATCAATTTTACTCTTAAGCGTTATACTTGAAGTTCAGGCTGAAAATTCCTCAGAACTAGACAATATTAAAATATCTGTAACATACCGTTCACAGGCATTGGCAGAGGTTTTAGAGGACATTGCCATTAAAAGTAATTTAGGATTAACCTTTAACGAGGAAGATATTATACAACAGCCGCCAGTTACCTATAATGCAAAGAAACAAAGTGTCTCAACTATTCTAAAAACTATTTTAAAAGAGACCAGCTTGGCTTTTAAATATCATAACGAGACTATTGTTTTATACAAAGAGAACAAAACGAAGCCGTTAGGGCAAAAATCGATAATTAGGGGAACCGTAAAAGACAAAGAGGGCTTACCACTAGCAGGTGTGACGGTCCAAGAAAAAAATACCAATAATGGAACCGTAACCGATTTTGACGGAAAATTTGATTTAAAACTAAATAATCCTCAATCACTCATTGTATTCTCCTCTATTGGCTTTTTAAATCTCGAAATGCAGGCTAATTTAAACGAGCCTATGGATGTTGTTCTTACAGAAAATATAGATCAACTTCAAGAAGTGGTTGTTGTTGGCTATGGTACTCAAAAGAAAAAAGATCTCACCGGGGCCATAGCACATTTAACACTAGATGGCAAAGAGAATGCACCAAATCCAAACTTAATTACTGCCTTACAGGGAATTGCTCCGGGATTAAATGCAACCGGAGGCTCTTCTGCTGGTTCATCCGGGAGTTTATCCATACGTGGAAAAACATCATTATCGGCAAGTGACTCCCCTTTAATTGTTTTAGACGGGATCATCTATAATGGTAGTATTTCAGATTTAAATGTTAACGATATAGCCGCTATAGATGTCTTAAAGGATGCCTCTGCAGCAGCTGTTTTTGGTTCCAGATCTGCGAATGGTGTAATTGTTATTACCACCAAAAGGGGGAAAAGCGATAAGCCAGTGTTTAATTTTAATACCTATGTTGGTGTTCAGGACCTTTTGCCTACCGATCGTACCCAAATCATGAATGGGGAAGAATATGCTGTTCGACTGGTAGATTATTACTATCAGCAGGATCTATATGACTGGTATGACAGCAATCCTACAGATCCCTCTGGAAGACCAGCACGGCCCGATGTTACCAATAGGGAATTAGTATCCACTTATTTAAGAACTGAAGAGGAGCAGCAAAATTATCTTAATAGGAACGAAATAGACTGGTTGGATGAGGTTTTTCAAACAGGTTTGGTGCAGTCCTATAATCTTAGTGTTTCTGGTAATTCAGAGAAAACAAATTATTATTTATCCGGTTCTTATACCGATCAGGAAGGGATTTTAAAAAATGATAATTTTTCGCGGTTTACCTTGTATGGTAAATTTGAATATGAATTAACCGACTGGTTTGATTTTGAGTTTGCCCCCCAATACATCCATCGTGATTATAGCGGAATTTCCGCAAACTTAAGTGAGGCCTTAACAGCAAGTCCTTTAGGTAATAAATATGACGAAAACGGAGATCTGACTATTTTCATTGCTAATGAATCTACTACCTATAATCCTTTAGGGAATCTATTGATTGCAGATGACGACCAGAGGGATTTTGTGAATTTAAATTTTAAAGGAAAGTTTAAAATTCCATTTGTGAAAGGCTTAAAATATGAGATCAATTATAATAAGAATTATTATTTCGGGCATACCTATCGCTATTATCCAACTTCAGAAGCAGAGGGATCTAAAGTCGATGGTTACGGCTATAAAACCAATTCTAATGAAAAAAAATGGCTAATCAATAATATTCTTACCTATAATAGAACATTTGGAATACACGATCTAAACCTAACCCTTTTGCATAGTGAAGAGGAAGTAACCGGAGAAGGTACCACAGCCAGCGGAACAAATTTTGCTTCAGAAAAATTGGGCTTTAATGCCCTGGAAAACGCGGAAACCCAAACCGCATCTTCCTCAGCTTATCGTGAGTTTACCCGATCATTTATGGGAAGGGTTTCTTATTCTTTAAAAGATCGGTATTTGTTAACCGGAACCATTAGAAGGGATGGTTTCTCTGGTTTTGGAAAAGATAACAAGTGGGGAAATTTTCCTTCAGCATCGCTGGGATGGATTATTTCTGAAGAATCATTTTTAGAAAATGCGAATAGTTTAGATTATCTGAAATTGCGCGTATCCTACGGAATAAACGGAAATCAGGGAATTGGGCGTTATAAAAGTCAATCCTCAATGGCAACTACAGAGTATGTTTTTGACGGTCATACGGCCATAGGTATTTATTCTAATTCTTTAGGCAACCAACAACTTGGCTGGGAAAAAACAAATTCTACGAATGTAGGTGTCGATTTCGAATTCTTTAAAAATCGTTTAAGTGGTAGTATCGATGGCTATGTTGCGAAAACTACCGATGTACTGGTACAACGCGATATCCCCAGAGCTTCCGGGAACTCCAGTGTGTGGACAAATATTGGAGGCATGAAAAATCATGGATTTGAAATCGCTTTAAATTCAATAAATATCAGCAATAGTGATTTTACCTGGCGATCTGGAGTAAATTTTTCTTTAAACCGAAACAAAATTACTAAGCTTTATGAGGGAGTGACACAGGATATTGGAAATGGCTGGTTTGTTAATGAGCCGATAAATGCCATTTATAATTACGAAGTCAATGGGATATGGCAGGAAGAAGATCTTTTTAACGGAAATATCTATGATGGATATTACCCGGGACAATGGCATATTGTGGATCAAAATGGCGATGGTGAAATTGATGCCGAGAATGATCGTACTATTTTTGGAACTACAGATCCTAATTATAGATTTAGTATAAATAATAGTTTTTCTTACAAAAATTTCTCTTTTTCCTTCTTTATAAATGCTATTCAGGGAGGAGATGGTTACTATTTAGGAAGCAATACTTCTGCACTTACAGCAGGAGGTACAGATTATGCTTACCGACAAAACAGAAGTGCGATTAGGCCATATTGGCGACCAGATCATCCTGTAAATAATGCCCCGGGTATGTATTATAATCCTGCAATAGCGCCATCGATTTATCAAGATCGAAGTTTTGTTCGCCTTCAGGACGTTAATCTGTCTTATAAGCTGCATGATAAGTTTATAGAGCTATTAGGTTTACGTAATGCACGCCTGTATGTTAGCGGAAAAAACCTGCATACCTGGACCAATTGGTCGGGCTGGGACCCTGAAGTTAATAATACGGTTTTTAGAAGTGTGGTACTGGGTTTAAACGCTGATTTTTAAAATATATAATGATCCAATTATAAAATGAAAAAATTAAAAAGATGAAAAAATACTTAAACCATAAGTTACTATTAGGATTTTTATCCCTTTTAGGATTGTCCCTGGTATCTTGTAATGAAGATCTGGAAGAAGTTCCATTAGATTTTATTGCCGCTACCAATGCTTTTCAGAGTCCAGAAGATATTGAAACCGGTATTGTAGGTTTATACAGTTTATCTCGTGATTGGTATAGTAATGATTCAAAACAGTCTTTTACTTATGTAGCCTTAGGTACGGATGAAGCGTATTTTGGGGAAGATCCGGGGGGAGGAACCTTGAGTAATTGGGATACCGATGTAAATCCTACCTCAGATTTGCCTGTTCGCTTTTGGACACAGGCCTTTGATTTAGTTTATCAGGCCAATACAGTTTTAGCAGGTATTGAGAAGGTAGAATTTAGCGATGAGAGTTTACAAAATAAATATATAGGTGAAGCTCGCTTTTTTCGCGCATTTGCATATCGAATTTTAGTATATATGTATGGCGACGTTCCTTTAGTAACCCAACCGGTGACATCTCCAAAAATTGATTTTGAACGAACTCCAAAAGAAGAAATTTTTACCTTAATGGAAGAGGATTTGGATTTTGCAGCAAAAAACTTACCTACCAGAGGAAATGAAGATCAACCGGGAAGATTAACCCAGGGCGCAGCTTATCATTTACTTAGTGAAACCTTTTTAGGGCAGGAAAAATATGAAGAAGCGGTAAAAGCTGCCAGTCATGTAATCCAGGATTATGGTTATGCCCTTATGACCGAACGATTTGGAAATCAGAATAATTATTTTGGAGGAGAAAATGCTTACTATGATTTGTTTACTATGAATAATCATAATTTAGATTCAAATACCGAGGCAATCTGGGTTATTCAGAATGATCCGAATATTGTAGGCGGAGGGCAATATTCTGGTGAAAGAGCCTTTGGACCTGCTTATTACAGAATGGGGAACACCCCAGATGGTTATCCTGCGTTATTAGGAGATGTATATAACGGAAGTTATTCTGGGTATTATAATGCCTTAAGCCGACCAGTTGCCTGGGTAAGACCAACAAACTATGTGGCGTACCATATATGGCGTGAGGATTGGGATGATGGCAGAAATACCGAAGCCAATATTAAAAGACACTTTTATTTTGATAATCCAGCGTCTGCGTTTCATGAAATGGAAATCGATTGGGATTTATATGAAGAAAGATCCAGTCCTTTAAAGGATACCGCACAATATATATATCCTTATTTTATGAAAGTAGCGGCGCCGTATGAACATTTTAAAGATTTAGCTCGTGGTGGCGGTGGTTATAATCATAAAGATTTATATGCATTTCGACTAGCCGAAACCTATTTGCTACGGGCCGAAGCGTATTTAGGTTTAGGAGATTATACCAATGCAGCTAACGATATAAATACAGTAAGAGCAAGGTCAAACGCCACTCCTGTAGAACCTGCAGAAGTTGATCTTGATTATATACTAGCCGAACGTGCCAGAGAACTTTATACCGAAGAATGGAGAATGATCACCCTTATGCGGTTAGGAAATCTGGTAGAACGTGTTCGAAAATATAATGATAATCCTCAAAATCCTGGTTTAGGTATAGAAGATCATCAAAATTTATTTCCAATTCCGCAATCTGAAATTGATTTGAATACTGAAAATAGCTTGGAACAAAATCCTGGATATTAATTTTTTCTTTTCCTATCATAGAGAAAAGTAAAATTATTTAATAATTACCTTAGGCTACTTTACAGGAAAGATTGTAAGAGTGATTTTAGTTAGTTTGTTTGCACTTTTTTAGTGATCTGATTTCTTCTATACATGATAAAGTAATTAGAAGAATTTTGAAGTTGACCGGAGGACAGGTAGCTCCTCCGGTTTTTTCCAATTTAATGAAAATGAAAAAGTATTTAACCTATTTCAAAATTTCAATTCATCATAATATTCAAAAAAGAAAAGAGATGTGGTTAGAAGACTTATAGACTGTGCATTTCACTTTAATTTTATGCTATTCAGTGAAATATATGGTTTTTGTTATTAAAATTATACAATTTTAATATGCCTCTTGTTTTTACGAAACTTAACCTAAAAATTATACAGTCGATTTTTGTAATTTCAGTTTTCCTCTGTTGCTTTTCAGTACCAAATAAGTAGCGTAAAAAATCACTAAAGCAAGTGGTATGCCAACACCTAGATATCGTAAAGACATGTCGAAGGTGTTTGCGATCTCTCCCGAAGTTGATATCCCAAAACTTACAACCGAAGTAATAATATAAAGCAAGCCGCCAATTAATCCTCCGGCTATCCCGGCATTGCTGGGGAAGTAAATCATATTTTGAGTAAAGTAATTGGTGAAAATAAAGCCAGATACGATATGAATTAAAAATGCGAAAGCAACCAAAAGATATAATTGATCTAATTTAGTGGCAGCAATCACAAATAAGACAAGCAAGCCGATTTGAGTGAAAGCCGATATTCGTAATTTTTTAGGGAATTTTTGTTTCGAAAATGTTTTGCTTATAATACCGCCAATCATCCATGAGATACCCAGAATAAGTGTGCAATAACCGGTAGTTACCGCGTTAAAACCAAAATGGTGTTCTACTACAAACGGGCCGGCAATATTAAATACCATTACGGTAGAATAAGAGAGTCCCAAAATTAAAATTCCGAAGACAAAAGCTTTGTTTTTAAGCATAATCACATAGAGCATCGAAGTTTTCTTCAGATTAAATTTCTTTATAGTTCTAATGGTTTCACCGCTTAAAAATAGTTCTGCTAAAAATAGGATTCCCGCGTACATGGCGAGGAAATAAAAGTTGGCTTGCCACGAAAATAAACTCTCTAAATAACCACCAAGAAAAGGTGCAATTATAGGTCCGCAGGACCAAACGATAGTAAAAAAGCTTAAAAAATGTTTCCGTTTTTCTTCATCATATAGATCTACAAAATAGGCTCTTTTTGCCACCACAATAAACGACGTTCCCAATCCCTGTACAATTCGCCAAAAACAAATTAACCAAACCTGATCTGTCCACGTAATGGCAAGACTACTAACGATTAAGGCAATTAAAGAAAATAATATCGGTTTATAACGGCCAAGACTGTCTAAAATACTCCCAACAAATAATTGAGCAAAACCGTAGCTTAAAAAGAAACAGGTTAATGTAAGCTGAATACTTTTTTCTGAAACCGAAAGATTTTGCGCCATCGAAGGAAAAGAGGGCAAATAAATATCGGTCATAAATCCTGAAAGGGGGATGGTAAAAAAAGTGATGACGGTTGCGATTTGTTTCCGTTTTTCAGAGGCTTGTCTTAAATGCATTGGTTGGGGTTAAAAGTGCGGCAAATAAAATATTAATTTTGAGAGGTGAGTCGCAGGATTAGGGGACTTCTTTCATAAGAGACTAAATAAAGAGTTAAATTAGTTTACGGTTTTCCCGTAATTATTCTACGGTTTAATTTCAAATATCTGGAAGATAGTGAGTTAATTTTGAGTTGTAATTAAAAACTTACTTTATGAAATTAAATAAACTACCACTTGTTTTGTTGGCAACAGGCTTATTTTTTGCTTCCTGTCAAAAAGAAGATGCAACTCCAGAAACTCAGGAAATGCTAAATAATGAAGCCCCGGCTTCACAGCAAGTTTCTAAAGAGATTGTAGAGAAAGTTGCAAACCTGAATCTTAACTCAGATTACATAGAGCCATTTGAGCTTGTCTTACCTGGGGGCGAAAAGGAATCTGCCTTTTTAATAGAGAATGATATTGCAATATCTGAAGATCAGTTAAGTAAACTAAGTTCAGATGATATTACCTCTAAGCAATATCATACTTATAACCTGGTCGCTAGCCCAAAAACTATAAATGTAATTGGGTATACCGGTATAGGTTACGGTCAGAATCTTTCATATAAAATGCAGCAGGCTTTACAAAGAGCTATAGCGAATTATAATGACCTGAATCTGGGATTAACTTTCACGCTTACTTTTGGTACTAATTACAATGCTTATGATATTGTAGTGTATAAAAATTCGAATGGTCAAGCTGGGGGGGTTGCCGGATTCCCTTCAGGAGGAAATCCTTATAAATGGGTTCAGATCTTTTCGGGGATGGAGAATTATAGCACGGCAACAAACGAGCATGTAATGACGCATGAAATTGGTCATACCCTTGGGCTACGTCATACCGACTGGTTTTCAAGAGAAAGTTGTGGACAAAGCGGAGAGGATGCTGAGCCAGATGGTGCAGTGCACATTCCTGGAACACCTACGGGTTATGATCCAGACTCAGTAATGCTTGCTTGCTTTAGTGCCAACGAATCTGGAAACTTTGGATACTATGATACGGTTGCACTGAATTACCTGTACTAAGAAGATTAAACATCCTAATTTACTGTTAATTTTTAGCTAGTACTAGAACACCCGGCGCTCAATTTTTCTATTCGATCTCCCAGATCTACTTTTAATGTTAAGCAAAGTACTAAAGTCGGGTGTTTCTAAATATGTTTTTTTCTTTCCACATCATACTGGCCTAAAATGAAAATACCCTGCAAATACTACCAAACAAACATAAACAATCCACATTATGAGAAACTTATTTACACTTTTAATCTTCGGAAGTTTACTGGCAGTTACTTATTCCTGTGAGCCAGAATCCTTACCTCAGCCTGAAGCAGTAGAACAATCTGAAATTATTGATATAGAAGACACTTATTCAGAGGATTATACCGGTCGCGAAGAAAACGAACAGGAAAGAAGAGATCCGCCAGAGGAGGATGCGAAAGAATAGCCAAAGTTAGTGCGTTGATAATTGACAATAAATTCTTAAATTGATCAATGCTCAAATTTTTAATATTTTTTTTATAAGGAATTATATTGTGCTTCAGGATTTGGGCGTCTAAACCATCAAGTTTTGAAGAAGAATTTAATAGTTATTGCAATCGCTTTATTGATTTCCTCCTGTGACCAACATCAGTCTCAGGACGAAAAATTATCATTTAAACCGTCCGAGCTATTGGACGATTTTAAAAACGATTCTTTAACTATCGAATTACGTAAAGAGAAACTAGCAGGCTTTTTACAACAAACTTCAGCATTAAAAAACGATACGCTTAAAAAGAAAAATTATCTGCAAGCATCGTATTATGCCGCTACTATCGATTCTGCTTTATTCTTAAGGGCCAATGCAAATGCTATTAAATATGCGAGAGCGTTAAAAGACAGTTTAGGACTTGCAGGCGCATTTTGGGATAGAGGCTTCTTTTTTTCTGAAATTGGCGGTTATCGCGAAAGTTATAATGCGTATCAAAAAGCAAGTGATCTTTATCTCGCTAAAAAAGAGCCCATAAAAGCAGCAAGATTGTTGATTAATATGGCTATCCTGCAAACCAATGTTAAAGATTATGTAGGTAGTGAAGTAACGACTATTCGTGCACTTAAAGTGCTTAAACCCTTAGATGCCAATAAATATATCTATCGTTGTTACAATAATCTTGCGGTGGTTTACAACCAGATGAATGACTATGAGAATTCACTGATCTATCATACAAAAGCTTATGAAATTCAGAAGGAACTAGGCGATAATACCTATCAAAAAGCTTCAACTTTAAATAATATCGGGGTGGTTTATGAAAATATGGCGCGTTATCAAGATGCTTTAGAAGTATATGGTGCCGCTTTAAAATTTTCAGAATTAAATGAAAAAGAGCCACAACTTTATGCAAAGATTATTGATAATAAGGCTTTTGCTGAATTTAAAATGGGAAGAGAAGAAAATCTTCCCGAAGATTTTTTTAAAGCTTTGCAACTTAGAGAATCGATTGCAGATGAGAACGGATTAATTTTTTCAAGTATTCATTTAGCTGAATATTATGAAAATAAAGATCAGCAAAAAGCACTAAAATATACCGAAAAAGCAAGGATTTTGGCAGAACATAAAGGAAATGTACTTGGATTGTTAGAATCTTTACGATTACAGGCAAGATTAGATAAAAGTAGAAGTTACGATCACCTGGAACGCTATATTATCCTTAAAGATAGTTTACAAAATGAAGAAAGGGCGGCTAGAAATCAATTTGCCAGAATTCGTTATGAAACCGATGAGTTTATTGCCCAAAATGAATATTTAAGCGCACAGCGAAAATGGATAATTTTAGGTGCTGCTTTTTTATTGATTATATTAATACTGGGATTTGTAGTACGGCATCAAAAAATAAAAAATAAACAGCTAAAATTAGAGAAGCAGCAACAAAAATCGAACGAAGAGATCTATAATTTACTTATTGATCAACAAAATAAACTGGAAGAAGGTCGCCAAAAGGAGAAACAACGTATTGCGGCCGAATTACACGATGGTATCCTTGGAAAGATATTTGGTATAAGATTGATTTTAAGTAGTTTGAATGCTAAAAAGGATCAGGAATCTATAGAAATACGTGATAATTATATAAACGAGTTAAAGCGGCTTGGGGAAGAAGTACGAAGTATTTCTCACGATCTTGATGCCAATATTTTTGATTCTAGATCTGGGTTTATAAGTATGGTAAACGAACTGTTGAATGAACAATCGATTTTAGGCAAATTCGAAGTAGTTTTAAATAACGACAGTAGTATAGAATGGGAGAAAATAAGTAGCAAAATCAAGATTAACTTATTCCGTATCATGCAGGAATCAACCTATAATATAACCAAGTATGCCAATGCACAACAGGTTGTAGTCATCTTTAGAAAACAGGAAAATATACTTTTAGCGCTAATCAAAGACGATGGGCAGGGTTTTGATGTAGAGGCTAACGTTAAAGGTATAGGATTAAAAAACATGAAATCCAGGGTGAAAAACCTTCACGGTAAGATTAACTTTAAAAGTGGTCAGGAAGGTACTATTATAAAAATCGAGATACCTATAAACCAAAACAAGAAAATATGGCTAAGCGCTTAAAAGTTTTAATTGTAGACGATCATCCAATCATCATCGAAGGTTATAAAAGTACATTGCAATCTTGCGAATTTAACCTGCTGTTGCATACGGCTAATAATGTCGATAGCGCTTTACAACAGGTTAACCAGGCAGAAAAAAGTTTTGATATTATCATTCTTGATATAAAAATACCGGCTTCTACAGATGGCAAAATAATTTCAGGAGAAGATCTGGGGGTTCGGTTTCGTCAAATAACACCGCAATCTAAACTGATCGTGCTTACCATGTTTAATGAGAAATACCGGTTACAGAATATTTTAAGAAGCATAAATCCAGAGTCCTTAATGATAAAAAGCGATGTGGGATCAACAGAGCTTTGTTCAGCCATTTCATCGATAAGCAGCGGAATTCCTTTTTACAGCAAAACGGTAAGAGAACTGTTTAGAACCCAAATGACACAAAATATTACTTTAGATGAAAATGATCGTAAGATTTTATATTATCTCTCTAAAGGAACCAAAACCAAGAACCTTGTAGATTATATTCCGCTTTCTCTGGCGGCAATAGAAAAGCGAAAAAGAAATATAAGAAAAGTCTTTGGGGTTGAAGAATCCGGGGATAAGCCAATTTTAGATAAAGCTATAGAATATGGTTTTTTGTAAGCCTGTTTTTAGTCATCTAAAGCGTTTTTTGTAACCCAGGTTTTCCAACCAATAATAGCCATTTGCATTTTGCTGGCTTTAGCCAGATCTAATTGCTTTTTAGAATAGCTGGGCAAAACTTTTTTGTTCAGCCTGGCTAAGGTTTTAAACAACTTCTTTTTCATCTTTGGTCAGTTTCTCTCAAATATATTAAAATATTGACTTTTAATGAAAAAGAAGTTGTTCCTAGCTATTGTTTCACTCGATAATCGAGATTAAATATTCCACGGCTTGTCTCGAAATAGAAAGTATTCTCTAACAAATGCCCATAGGCTTGCCTTAAGGTGTTTTACCTGGGTAATCGAGATTAAATATTTCGAAGATCTTCCTTAAGATTGTTTACTTTCCTGGTTTTTGATTTGTGATCTTAAAATCATCATTTTCAGTATCCATAATCATATAAATTTTTTCTACATGATCGCTACTTGATGAGCTGTAGGTAACATTCCAGGAAGAAGAACCAGAATGTCTTGCTTTCATCTTAATATTGTTGATCATGCCCTCACTATTTCGGTGTAGTTTTTTAATATCTATTTCAACACCATATTCTTTTTTAATCTTAGCAATCATATTTTTAATCGCCGCATCGCTTTCTTTAGGATTAACAGTATAAACAAAAACTTTAGAAGCAGATTGGTCGGGTAAATCTCCCTTAAAATCTTTGGTGTAAATTTCTACGACACCATATGCTGTATTTTCGTCTTTGTATTTGGCAGCAGCACTTTTATTCCTTATAACATATAAAGCTTTAATCTCTTGATTTTTTACCTGCTTAAATTCTTCTGCATCAATCACTTTCCCATTTAGAACATACAGCGGCTTTCCGTCTTGGGCAGTAGAACTACTTTTTATTTTTATCACCTTAACCGAATCTGAGGATTGCGGGTGTTTCAGGATTGTTTCATTAAACTCTTTACCTTTTGTGGTGTAGAGTTTTACGCCATATTTGGAAACTCTATTTCCAAAAAGATCGGTAGCCTCAGTGCCTGGCAAATAGGTGATATTTTTAATGTTTTTTTTCTTTAAGTTTTGAAGGAAGGATTTATCTGCTCTAATTACGCCATTAAGCACATATAATGTATCCTTTAAAATTTTTGGGTTTGCATAATTAATTACAGCAAGCGTTTGATGCTCTTCTGAAGTGGTGGAATGATCTTCCTGATTTTCTTCTGAAGAAATTGTTTTTGTCTGAACGGTTTTCGCTGAACTTTTTTCTTTTTGTACCGTTATAATTTTAGGCTTTTTAGCAGTAGTAATGATTAAGAACTGAAGTTTTACTGCGTTATCTTTTTTATCAAGATCCTTTAAATAAGCCTGGAAATCTTCGATTAATTGGGTTTTAGATAACAATACAGCGCCTTCTTTTGCCTTTTCTCCATAATGCTTTTCTGAGGTTTCCGGCTTCATAACCTGCACAGATTCAAAGATTATTGCTTTTCCTTGCAGCTCACTTTTTGTATAGGTTTTATCATCTAAAATATAAAGAGGATGTTCTCCTAAAACATCAAAAGCTATAGACCGAATTGGTAATTTTTTAGCATCATTTTTATTAGCTTCGGTAGGGTCTTCATAACTTACCTTTCCGGTTATGCTACGAATTTTTACCGTATCGGTTTCCTTGGCAGAAGTTGTTGCTTTAGAAGAAGAGTCTAAGACAATACTTTCTGTCTTTAAATTAAAACTGTAAAGGAATACGCATAAAAAAGGAACAACTAAAAGTGTTTTCCATGGGGTGTTTTTCTTTTTGGATTTGTTAAGCATGATGATTCGTTTTTTAATAAATGATTGATAAAATTGATTGGTCATGGCCGGTTGTAAGCCAACGGTAGCCATTACTAAAGCTTTTTGATAGTCTTGTTTACTCGAAATATTAGCCACAGCGTCCTGATCTGCCAGAAATTCCAGATTTTGGACTACTACTTTTTTATACAGCCATACAAAAGGATTAAACCAGAAGATAATACATAATACCGATGTGAAAATCACATCTAGTGAGTGCCATTGCTTTGCATGTATTTGCTCGTGCTTCAGGATTAATTTTAGATCTTTTTCGCGGTGTTTTTCAGGATTAAAAACAATGTATTTAAAAAATGAAAAGGGTTTGATATTCTTAGGAGTAATCACCAGTTTTAAAGTTTTATAGCGTTTCTGCTTTCCAGAGTTTATAAGCTTTTGAAGACTGTATAACCTAAATAGAAACGTAAAAGCCATTACTGCCAAACCTACTACATACATATAAAAACCCATCTGCCACCAGTCGGTTGGTTCTTCAGTTACGAGAGTATCCGAAGCAGAAAATTCAGTAAAAGCTAAATAAGGAGCCTCATTATTTTCAATGGCTACGTATTCTTTTTGCGTTAAATAGATGAAAGGTAAAACAACCGAGCTTACCAGGCCAACCAATAAAAATTTACGGTTTTGTGTAAAACTCGTTTCTTGTTTAAGCAAAATGAGATAAGCAACATAAAATATTCCGATTAATGCAGAGGATTTTAAAAGGTGGAGCAGTAATTCTTGCATAGTGGGTTGGTTTTAAATTATTCTTTGTTTCCTGTTCCAGAAATAATAATTTGGTTAGAATTTTTGTCTAATTCTATTCTGTAATTATTGCTAGAACTTAATATAATCTTGCCTTCTTTGTACGAAACAAGAAAACTAATATCACTAGTGTATAATCCTGTAGTTTGGTAACCACTGCCAAAATTAGGTTGATCCTTAAATTTTTGTGATATTCTACATCCGTTTAAGTGATTATTTTGGTAATCTGTATCGGTTATTCGTAGAGTAACTTGAGATTCGTAAAAATGATTAAACATTTTAACCCTGTTTTGAAGGTCTTTTTCGCTGGTATTATGATCAAAATAAAAAGAATACTCGGCGCTTTCCTCTAAGCTTACCACGTCGTCTACATTGCAACTGTAAAAGATAAAACAAAAACACGGAATTAAGAAGCTGATTTTAAAAAGCTGTAATTTATGGCCTGCTTTTTTGTTTAACATGATGATTCGTTTTTTGATTGATGAATGATTAAATGATAATATTGGTAAATGTTGAATCGCTAAGCTTTGTGATAAAAGATGATATTGGTAATTTTTAAGTTCATTTTTTAGGTTTTTAACGCTGGCTTTCTTCATCACGGCATGATCTGTAATAAATTCCAGATTAGTGATAATTCGGTTTTTATAGCAGTAAATTAAAGGATTAAACCATAAAAAATTTTGAACTAGGTTGATAAAAAGAATGTCCAGGCCATGATATTGTTGCGCATGGATCAACTGGTGCCGTAAAACATGGTTTTTGGAGTTTTTGTGGGAAACGATATCTAAAAATATGTAGTTGAAAAACGAAAATGCACCACAGTTTTTAGGAGATTGCTTCAGTTTAACGCCTTTTACTTCTAAAATATGTTCCGAAGTAATAATAAGCCTTTTAAGCTGAAGTGATTGAAATAAAAATCGGGTAAAAACGAAAAACCTGGAATTTCTAAGAAATAACTCATAGCCAGCAAAAAATAGGCCCAGCAATAAGAAATTCTCAAGGATATAATTCCAAAATTCCATGATTTACTCTTCTTTTTTATTTTCGATGATTTCTAAAATCTCTCTAAGTTCTTTAGCGCTAATTTTTTCTTCTTTCGCAAAAAACGAAACCACACTTTTGTAGCTATTATCAAAAAAACGCTTTGTGGCGATATTCATAAACTGTTTACGATACGCCTCTTTGGTGACCACCGGATAGTATTGATGCGTTTTCCCGTAAGCGATATGAGAAACGTATTCTTTCTCTTCCAGATTTCTTACGATCGTAGAAACGGTGTTATAATGCAGTTTTTGTTCTTTAATATGCGGAATAATCTCTTTAACGAAAGCTTTTTCGAGCTTCCAGATAATCCGCATAATTTCTTCTTCTTTATTGGTTAATTTTTCCATGCTAAAATACTCTCGATTTAATTTCGATAAATATAACGAAAAAAATAGTTATTAAACTAAATGTGTAGTAAATATTTTATAGCCCATAATTTGAAGGCAGTAAATTGGCCATTCTGGATTGCCCCATAAATCCAGAAATACTAAAGGCGCGGGTAGGAGCGAAATTCCCAAATTGGTCTATATAAAACGGATTTTTATAAATGATAGACGATTGTTGATGGTCGTATAAAATACTTATTTTCTCTGCGAGCATAGTCACTTTGGTAAAGTTTGCTTCAGGTTGAATGTCAAAATATCTGTAAGGGGACACCTCAAATTGATCGTAGAAAATTTTAAAATGATGTTCTGCAAGTTGCTTTTTAGATAAAGCTCGCATAAACTGAAGCAATGAACCTTTAAAAGCATCTTCCCGATTTTTTAGAAAGCGCTTTTTAGGTTTCTCTTTCAGTTCTTTAAAAAAACTGCTGCCTTCATAAAAGGTGTAATCTACAAGTTGAAGCCCAGAACTTCCAATGCTATATTTTACCGTAAAATCCATTAATTCGTATTCGATAACATAGCCCAAGTGTTTATTTTCAATAAGTATAGGTTCGTTAGCGTAGGCAATAAGTTCGCTGTTAGAAGGACTATATTTCAGCTTTATCGCATCTTCATTTAAAATTTTGCATTTTGAGGCGGCTTTTGTTTTGCCTAAAAATTCCCTTCGAAAAACGCTGATTTTGTGAGCTCTCGTCCAGGGATCGGTTTCCAATACCACCGTTTCCAGCTGATCTACGCTTTCTTCTAAAAATACAACGGGATAATTTTCATCTTCAAAAATCGAAATATTGGGTATCGTTCGGGTGGTATACCCAATAGATCTAAAAATAAGGGGAGAAATGTTAGACGCGGTATTCTTAATTTTAAAATATCCTTCTGCATTACTGGTGGTGCCTAAACTGGTGCCATCAAAATAAATGGAAACTCCCTGAAGAACCGTAGAATCTTTAGCACTTAAAACACGGCCTGTATATGTTTTTTGTGCTTTAAGCGGTAGGGTGATGAAAAGAAGTAAAAAAGCGATATTCTTCATACTTGCAATATAACGATAATTTTAGTTTAAAAACTATTTCTATAGTTTTTAAATCTGTATTTTATAAATAGAATAGCTCTAAAGATTAAGTTATATTCGCATAAAAATGCAGGAATGGATATAGTTTACATACTTATAGGGCTGACTTTATTGGTAGTAGGAGGAGAATTTTTAGTGCGATCTTCTGTTGCTTTATCTTTTAAAATGAATATTTCCCGAATGGTGATAGGGCTTACAGTGGTTTCTTTTGCGACTTCTGCACCCGAGTTACTGGTAAGTTTGCAGGCTGCTTTAGATGGGTTCTCAGATATTTCTCTAGGTAATATCATTGGTTCTAATATCGCTAATATTGGTTTGGTGTTAGGAATCACTGCCATGATTTCCCCCATTGCTGTAGATCGTGATTTCTACAAATTTAACTGGCCGGTGATGATGGCCTTCTCTTTTGCGTTATTTTTCTTTTTACTGAATGGAGAGGATATCCATCGCCTTGAAGGTGGCGCGCTGGTCTTGGGACTTATCCTTTATTTATTGTTTCTGATTTTACGAAGCCGAAAAGTAAAAGAAGCAGCAGTTGAAGAGGTAGATGATCGGTTAAGGGGAACCTCGTGGTTTAAAATTATTATCTGGTTAATTATTGGAGGTGCAGCACTATATGGAGGGTCTGAACTGTTAGTAAAAGGTTCGGTTTCTTTAGCTAGAGATCTGGGAGTTAGTGAGCGGGTGATTTCTGTAACCATGATCGCTATTGGAACCAGTATCCCAGAGCTTGCGGCTTCGGTTATCGCGGCTTTAAAGAAAGAAAAAGCGCTTTCTTTTGGTAACCTTATTGGCTCTAATATTTTTAACATTGCATCGGTTTTAGGAATTACGTCTTTAATTCAGCCCATCGTCATGCAATCCCAGGAAGTTTTAAGTAATGATATTTATTGGATGATTGCTTTCGCTTTTATATTGGTACCTTTAGCTTTTCTTCCGAAGAAATTTTTATTTGGCAGAATAAAAGGATTGGTGATTTTAGCCGGGTATTCTGTTTTTCTCTATCTCACTATTTTTAAGTAAGAACACTAAACTGCAAAATAGAAAAGAGAAAATAGAATAGACTTTTTAGAAGTAATATTCACTAGGATCGGACTTATGAGTTTTGATGCTGGATAAATCAATTATTGCTTAAAAATACTTTTCTTAAAAGGACAATTTCAGAATATCATAAATTCACGGCAATAAAAAAGGCGTTTCATCAAGAAACGCCTAATCCAAGATTAATTATAATCTAGCCTAAAGCTTATTCTGCTTTTTTAACCGTTTTAATAATACGGCTTGCAATTTTGTAAGGATCACCATTAGAAGCTGGTCGTCTGTCTTCTAACCATCCTTTCCATCCGCGCTCTACAGTTGCGATTGGAATACGGATTGAGGCACCGCGGTCTGAAATTCCGTAGCTAAAATCGTGGATAGAAGCAGTTTCGTGCTTACCAGTTAATCTTAAGTGGTTATCTGCACCATATACTTCGATGTGTTCTTTTGTTACCGGACGGAAAGCTTCACATATTCTCTCGTAAGTTTCACGGTTTCCAGCGTTTCTTAATGTAGAGTTAGAGAAGTTAGCATGCATACCACTACCATTCCAGTCTAAATCGCCCAGTGGTTTTGGATGAAGGTCTACAGATACTCCATACTGCTCACCAATTCTTTCTAGTAAATATCTAGCAACCCAAATTTCATCTCCAGCTGCAGCTGCACCTTTTGCAAAAATTTGGTATTCCCACTGTCCGGCAGCAACCTCTCCGTTAATACCTTCAACATTTAATCCTGCTTCAAGACAGGCATCTAAATGCTCTTCAACGATAGCTCTTCCGTAAGCATTACTTGCTCCTACAGAACAGTAATATGGTCCTTGTGGTCTTGGGTATCCATTTACCGGGAATCCAAGAGGTTTTCCAGTTTCATTATCGATTAGGAAATATTCTTGCTCAAATCCAAACCAGAAATCATCATCCTCATCGTCTATAGTAGCCCTACCGTTAGTTTCGTGTGGTGTGCTATCTGCATTAAGTACCTCGCACATTACAAGGTAACCATTCTTACGTTGTGGATCTGGACAAATAAATACTGGCTTTAGTAGGCAGTCAGAAGAATTTCCTTCAGCTTGACCTGTTGAAGATCCGTCAAAAGACCATATCTCACAGTCTTCAAGCTTTCCTGAAAAATCGGTAACTATTTTTGTTTTACCACGTAACTTCTGAGTCGGCTTGCTACCATCAAGCCAGATATACTCCAGTTTTGATTTGCTCATAATCTAATTCGGTTTTATAAAAAATTGAACGTCTAACGTTAACAAAAGTATAATATTTTGAGTAAAGTGCATATATTTTAGAGGTTGATTTGGTAAGAATTTCCATTTTGTAAGAAATAACCCCTAAAAATTAGGGGGTTAAGATTATTTTATGTTTTTTAAGGTCTTGTAATGAGAAATATTTAAATTTGATAACAAAATTTTATTAATCATAACAGCTTAAAATGTCAACACTTAGATTTAAGGCAATAGAAGAAACCTTTAACCGAAAATCTTTAAATATAGAAGAGCCCGGAAGACGCTCATCGGTTTTTGGAAGTAATGTCTTTAACGAGTCGGTAATGAAGCAATACCTAACCAAAGAAGCATATAATAATGTGATGGATGCGGTAAAAACCGGCGCAAAAATTAATCGTATAGTAGCCGATCATATTTCAGCAGGAATGAAAGAGTGGGCTATAAGTAAAGGGGTAACTCATTATACGCACTGGTTTCAGCCATTAACCGGGGCTACCGCCGAGAAGCATGATGCCTTTTTTGAAACTATTGGTGAGGGACTTGCCATCGAAAAATTTGGAGGGGGAGCCCTAGTTCAGCAAGAGCCAGATGCCTCTAGTTTTCCTAACGGCGGGATAAGAAATACATTTGAAGCAAGAGGGTATACCGCATGGGATCCTACCTCGCCTGCGTTTATCTGGGGAACTACTTTATGTATTCCTACCGTTTTTGTTTCTTATACCGGTGAAGCTTTAGATTATAAAACGCCGCTTCTTCGTGCGTTACAGGCTATAGATCATGCAGCGACAGATGTAGCAAAGTATTTTGATAAAAATGTCACTAAAGTAAACGCTACTTTAGGGTGGGAGCAGGAATATTTCTTAATCGATTCTGCTTTAGCTGCTACGCGTCCCGATATTCAGTTAGCAGGGCGTACACTTTTAGGACATTCTCCAGCTAAAGGGCAACAATTAGACGACCATTATTTTGGATCAATTCCTTCTCGCGTTTTAAATTACATGAGAGATTTAGAAATCGAATGTATGCGATTGGGTATTCCGGTGAAAACAAGACATAATGAAGTTGCTCCAAATCAATTTGAATTGGCGCCAATTTTTGAAGAAGCAAACCTTGCCGTAGATCATAACTCCTTAATTATGGATGTGATGAACAAGGTAGCAGAGCGTCACCATTTTGTAGTGTTAATGCACGAAAAACCATTTGCGGGTATTAACGGTAGTGGTAAACATAATAACTGGTCTTTGGGAACCGATACCGGAGTAAATCTTTTATCTCCCGGTAAAACCCCTATGAAAAACCTTCAGTTCTTAACTTTCTTTATCAATACGATTAAGGCAGTTTATGAAAATGAAGAGTTGTTAAGAGCATCTATTGCCAGTGCATCTAACGATCACCGTTTGGGAGCTAACGAGGCACCACCGGCGATTATTTCAGTATTTATTGGTAGCCAGTTAACCGCTGTTTTAGACGAGCTTGAAAAAGTAACCTCAGGAAAACTATCTCCACAAGAGAAAACAGATCTTAAACTAAATGTAGTAGGTAAGATTCCTGAAATTTTACTGGATAACACCGATCGTAACCGTACTTCTCCTTTTGCATTTACCGGAAATAAATTTGAGTTTAGGGCAGTAGGTTCTACCGCAAACTGTGCTAATCCAATGACGGTACTTAATGCGATTATGGCAAAACAGCTTAAGGAATTTAAAGTTGAAGTAGATAAGCTTATTAAGAACAAAAAGATGAAGAAAGATGATGCCATCTTTAATGTTCTTAGAGAATACATTAAGCAGAGTAAAAAGATAAGGTTTGAAGGGGATGGTTATGGCGAAGCCTGGGAAAAAGAAGCTGCCAAGAGAGGTTTAAGCAATAACAAAACCACTCCTGAAGCGCTTAAAGTACAAATTTCCAAAAAAACAATTAAGCTTTACGAAGAATTAGGCGTAATGAATAAAGTGGAAATTGAGGCGCGCCATGAAATCGAACTCGAAGCTTATGCCATGCGAGTGCAAATTGAAGGTAGGGTTTTAGGAGACATCGCAAGAAACCATGTAATCCCTACAGCGATTAGATATCAAAACATCTTAATTAAAAATGTTACAGGTCTAAAAAGTATTTATGGTGATGATTACCAGGAATATGCGAAAGAACAATTAGACCTAATAGAAAGTGTGTCTAAGCATATTGCTGTTATAAACAGTAAGATCAATGCAATGATTGAGGCTAGGAAAGTAGCCAATAAATTAGACGATATTCAAAAAAGAGCAGATTCTTACTGTAACGAAGTAAAACCATACTTCGATGAGATTAGATATCATTGCGATAAGTTAGAATTATTGGTAGACAACGAAATTTGGCCATTAACCAAATACCGTGAATTGTTATTTACCAGATAATTTTTTCAAATTATAAATCTAAGCCCTGCAATATGTGGGGCTTTTTCTTTTTAAAACTTCTTAAAGAATTTAAAACTGTTTATCTTTGGGGCCTAAACCAAATTCATGAGTCAGGACATAAGTAAAAGGTATAGTCAGCGTGGTGTTTCAGCTGGTAAAGAAGATGTGCATAATGCTATTAAAAATGTAGATAAAGGACTTTTCCCTAAAGCATTTTGTAAAATTATCCCAGATTATTTAACAGGGGATGATGATTATTGTGTGATTATGCATGCCGATGGTGCGGGTACTAAATCTTCTTTAGCCTACATGTACTGGAAAGAAACCGGTGACCTTTCGGTTTGGAAAGGGATCGCCCAGGATGCGCTAATTATGAATATCGACGATTTACTTTGTGTTGGTGCAACCAATAAAATCTTACTGTCCTCTACTATTGGTCGTAATAAAAGTTTAGTTTCGGGTGAAGTTATTTCAGCAATTATAAATGGAACCGAAGAACTTATTGCCGATCTTAAAGAATTTGGGGTAGAAATTCATTCTACCGGTGGTGAAACAGCAGATGTTGGGGATTTGGTAAGGACCATTATTGTAGATTCTACCGTGACGGCCAGGATGAAGCGCAGTGAAGTAATCGATAACAGTAATATCGAGCCTGGTGATGTAATTGTAGGGTTAGCATCTTTTGGGCAGGCAACTTACGAAAAAGAATATAATGGCGGTATGGGAAGTAATGGTTTAACCTCTGCCCGCCACGATGTTTTTGCAAAGATTTTAGCTGAAAAATATCCTGAAAGTTTTGATGCTTCAATCCCTAATGATTTAGTGTATTCTGGTGGTAAAAAATTAACCGATGAGGTTGAAGGTTCTCCTCTTGATGCTGGTAAACTGGTATTGTCGCCAACAAGAACTTATGCACCTGTTATTCAAAAAATCTTATCTAAATTCAGCAATAAAGAAATCCATGGGATGGTGCACTGCAGCGGAGGGGCACAAACTAAAATTCTTCATTTTATCGATAATCTTCATATTGTAAAAGATAATCTTTTTGAAGTTCCACCACTCTTTAAATTAATTCAGCAGGAAAGTAAAACCGACTGGAAAGAGATGTATCAGGTATTTAACATGGGGCATCGTATGGAAATCTACGTGAAACCAGCACTTGCAGAAGAAATTATCGAAATTTCTAAGTCATTTAATATCGAGGCTAAAGTTGTAGGAAGGGTAGAGGCGTCAGATAAAAAATCCTTAACTATAAAAAGTGAATTTGGCGAATATCAATATTCGTAACTTTTGCAATAATCTAAAATTGATCACGAATAATCTGCTATAATTGGTTTAGTGTTAATTTTATAACTTTTTTTATTAGAATATCTAATTATATTTGCAGATATCTGATTTTTTAGATGAATGAACGTAAAAGATTAATCACCTTTTCAATTGTATTTTGGATTGTTGTAAATTTAGCAAGCCTCGCAATTTTTAGTGAAGAGACAAGCCGATGGGTCCGGTTTATTTGTACCGCTTTCTTTTTGGTAACGGCCATTTTGCACAAACCTTTTTACTGGAAATTATTTTTCGCCTTTTTACTTTTTACCATTTGCGATTTTTCGCTGATCTATTTTGAAAATCCTGTTTTTAACACGATAACTTTTATAAGCAGGGGCGTTGCATTTATATTTGTTGCAGCTATAGGAGCAGTAAAATTAAAACGACTTAGAATAACCTGGCTGGAGTTCTTTATAGGAGTAATACTTGTAGCCATTAACCTTACTTTACTTATTGAGCTGGAAAGTTTAATTTCTTTTGCCCATACCGAGGAAATTTATATATCAGCATTTTACATTTTTTCGGTCATTGCTATATTTACCATCATTATTGCAGTATCGTACAGCAATCGCTATAACAACAAAAAGAGCTTTTTTTATTTATGTGCTGTACTTTGGATGATATGCTCTGATCTTACTTATTTTATAGCCTATTATCTGGATTTTCCAGAATTTTATTATGCAGATCGCTTTTTTAATGTATTGGGATCTGGCTTTTTAATGCTTTTTGCGTCTACATCTAATAAGAAAAGAAAACTTCTTGATGCCTGTATTTAAGCCTAGCCGGGTAAATATCTCATTTCAATTAAATCATTTTTAGAGGTTACGGAGAGGGTTTGTTTATTCTGAAATAAATAAACTTCATCTGAAATCTCCAATATCGCTTCATAGCGGTGATCTGTAATTATAATGGCTTTTTTTGTTTTTTCCTGTTGAATGATTTCTGAAAATTTCTCTATCATTAACGGCGAAAGCTGTGCAAAAGGTTCGTCCAGTAATACAATATCCACATTTCTTTTAAGGACAAGATAGATTTCAATAATTCGTTGTTGCCCGCCAGATAATTCCCTTGCCCGTTGATGTTTTACGGAAGTCATTTCTAAAAAAACACTGCTAAAATCACCAAAATCGACATTATAGATATCAAAAGCTTTTTCAATTTTAATCCTGGGCGGAAGTAAAGGGAACTGTGGTAGCATTGCGACTCTTTCGGTTGTATAAAAGCGCTTCAGGATTGGCTTTTTATCTATTCTTAGCAGTTTATACTTAGGTTTTAAGGTGCCAAAGAGAATTTTCAAGAGACTGCTCTTTCCGCTTCCGTTTCTACCCAGTAATCCCGTTACTTTTCCGGTTTCGGCCTTTACATAAGCTGCTTTCAGTATAGGTTTATGATCAAAGTAAATTTCCACATTATCAATTTCAAAAATCATAGCAGAAAATTTACGGCAGCAAAAAGGCTAAGTAGAAAAATATCGGCGAGAAGGGCCAAACTGAACAATTGCAATCGGCTAAAGCCAAGATTATAAAAAAATATAAGATCATTTTTTAATGACGTAAACTTGTAAAGAATGTAAATGATAAACGCAATAAATAGTTTATCCAACACAATAAAGACAAGCGGACTACTAAGCCAAAACAATAGGAAATTTATTAAAAGTGAAGGCACTAAAAATTTGCGATAAAATTGTAGAAATACGCCAAAGCTGTTGGTCATTTTTTGAGATTTTGATTGATGCTTTGAAATGAAAGCGTTAAAAAGCTTATTTTATTATGAATATCACCAAAATAAAGAAAACGAACAGGTAAAGTTTAGAGAAGATAAAAATTCAGTCAAATTATTGTAAATTTGTGATCTAAATTCTTAAGAATTGTATGTTAGAGAAGCTTAATATTGTTAAACAACGTTTTGATGAAGTGAATGATCTGATTATCCAGCCAGATATTATTTCCGATCAAAAACGTTATGTTGAACTTAATAAAGAATACAAAGATCTTAGAGCGCTTATGAATGAGCGCGAAAGATATATTGAACTTACCGAGAATCTTAAAGAAGCTGAAGAGATTATTGCTGATGGTAGTGATCCTGAAATGACAGAGATGGCTAAACTTCAACAGGAAGAAGCCAAAGAAGAGTTACCGGCGCTTGAAGAGAAGATACGGATGATGTTGGTGCCTAAAGATCCTGAAGACGCTAAAAACGTCGTGATGGAAATTCGTGCAGGTACCGGTGGTGACGAAGCAAGTATATTTGCAGGTGATCTTTACAGAATGTACACCAAATATGTAGAAAGTAAAGGTTGGAGTCACAATATTGTCGATTTTAGCGAAGGGACCAGTGGCGGATTTAAGGAGATGATCTTTGAGATTTCTGGAGAAGATGTTTATGGTACCATGAAGTTTGAAGCTGGTGTTCACCGTGTACAGCGCGTACCGCAAACCGAAACCCAGGGACGTGTACATACCTCGGCAGCCACCGTGATGGTATTGCCAGAAGCTGAAGAATTTGATGTGGAGATCGATCCTAAAGATGTTCGTATTGATTATTTCTGTTCATCGGGACCTGGTGGGCAATCGGTAAACACTACCTATTCTGCCGTGCGATTAACTCACGAACCAACAGGTTTGGTCGCCCAATGTCAGGATCAAAAATCGCAGCATAAAAACCGCGAAAAGGCCTTTAGGGTGTTGCGCTCCCGTTTATATGAAATGGAGCTGGCAAAGAAGATGGAAGCCGATGCCGCAAAGCGTAACTCGATGGTTTCAAGTGGTGACCGTAGTGCAAAAATTAGAACCTATAACTATCCGCAAGGTCGTGTAACCGATCATAGGATTAACCTTACCCTTTACGATCTATCCAATATTGTAAATGGTGATATTCAAAAGATCATCGACGAGCTTAGACTGGTAGAAAATACCGAGAAGCTTAAAGAGAATTCAGATATATTTTAATATTCGGCATTTTAAATGTCATTTAAAACCTAAATATGACCACTCAGGAGTTAGTAGAGCAGATTAAAAAAAAGCAATCCTTTTTATGTATAGGTCTAGATGTAGACCTTAAAAAAATTCCGACTTATCTACTTTCTGAAGAAGATCCCATATTTAGTTTTAATAAAGCCATTATAGACGCCACGCATCAATTTTGCGTGGCCTATAAACCCAATACGGCTTTTTATGAAGCCTGTGGTTTAAAAGGCTGGGAAGCTTTGCAAAAAACCATTAATTATCTTCACGATAACTATCCTGAAATTTATACCATTGCTGATGCTAAGCGTGGCGATATAGGGAATACTTCTAAAATGTACGCGAAGACCTTTCTTAAAGATATGGGATTCGATTCGGTTACCGTAGCACCATATATGGGAAAAGATTCGGTAGAGCCATTTTTAGAATTCGAAAATAAGCATACAATTCTCCTTGCCTTAACGTCTAACGAAGGTGCTTTCGATTTTCAAACCTTAAAATCTGATGATACCGAAATTTATAAAAGAGTCCTTGAAACCTCTAAAACCTGGGAGCATTCAGAAAACCTGATGTATGTGGTTGGTGCAACTAAAGCCGAATATCTTGCTGAGGTTCGTAAAATTGTACCTGAAAGTTTTCTACTTGTTCCTGGCGTTGGAGCACAGGGGGGAAGTTTAGAAGACGTTTGTAAATATGGAATGACCAAAAATGTGGGGCTTTTAGTGAACAGCAGCCGTAAGATTATTTATGCTTCTACCAATAATAATTTTGCTGAAGTCGCCGCAGCGAAAGCCGAAATTTTACAGCAACAAATGGCTGAAGAATTACAGAAATTTAAATTTGGACATGCGTAATGAATTATAAGAGTACCGTCACCCTGAACCTGCCCGTCCGGCAGGCGGGCTTGATTCAGGGTCTCATACTCAAAGTCTTTTCTTCAATCTGTATGAGATTCCGGATAATTCCGATAGCTATCGGAATGGAATGACAAAAATCACATTGATTACAAATAACTGATAATCATTAATTCCAATAATTTTTATGACGATTTTCGATCATTTAGGCCGAAAATTAATGCTTCGCAATACTCCAAAGCGCATTGTCTCTTTAGTGCCAAGTCAGACAGAGCTTCTGTTAGATCTTGGTCTTAAAGATCGTTTATTGGGGATCACTAAGTTTTGCGTACATCCAAAAAATCTTAGGAATGAAAAAACAATTGTTGGCGGTACAAAATCAGTCCATATAGATAAAATCAAGGCTTTAAAGCCAGATATTATTTTGTGCAACAAAGAAGAGAATACAAAAGAAATGGTAACCGAATTAGAGAAAATCGCCCCGGTTCATGTTTCAGATATTTCCAATACTTCAGATGCACTTCAACTTATAAAAGAATATGGGGAAATCTTTAGAATGCCGGAGAATGCACAAAATTTAGTCTGTTCTATCGAAAATAAAATAGAGATTCTTTCAAAAGAAATTCAGCATAAAAAATGGAAAAGTTGTATTTATCTTATCTGGAAAGACCCGTATATGGCTGCGGGAAAGGATACCTTTATTAATGAACTACTACAACTTAATAAGTTAGAGAATAAAATTGATGAGAATCGATATCCATCGATTAGTAAGGAACAATTGATTGAGTATGCACCAGATCTAGTATTACTGTCTAGTGAACCTTTTCCTTTTAAGCAAAAACATATAGAGGAGATAAAAAGCCTTGGGTTAAACGCTATTCTTGTAGATGGAGAATATTTTAGTTGGTATGGCTCACGATTAGAAAAAGCAATGGATTACTTTAAAACCTTAAATTAATATTCTGTAGCCCAATTTTCGACTTCGGGATAATGCATACGCCTTAGTTCGCGTAATATTTTTTTAGCCTTAGCATTAATTTTATCACTACGTTCTTTATCTACAAGTGCTAATTTATAGGCCTTATGCATTAATTGCGTGTATTTCTCACACATGCATTCTTCTTTCATCTTTTGTTTGAAAATCCTAAACATACTCCTAATCGTTCTTCTGATGAATACAAAGATAGGCCGGAGTTCATTTAAGATTTACTAAGCAGCAGTTAAGGTTAATGTAAAGTTTATTGATAAACCTGTGTTTTTGTTAAAATATTTTGGACTTCTTAATCCTGAAGCGAAAAAACGCGTTTTAGCAGGGGTGTTGTTCGTGCAGAAATATCATCGCGTATATCCTTTTCTTCTACTGCAATCATGGTATAAACACCATCTAAAGCCTCTGAAGTTACATAATCTGAAAGATCTGGATTTACCTTATTGGTTAGCGGAATGCTGTTATAACGCTGAATAATAGTACTCCAAATTTGGTTAGCGCCAACTTTATCCAAAGAGTTTGTAATTATAGGGCTAAATTTATCGTAGAGCTGAGATTTGGTTTTTCCTATTAAATATTGGGTAGCGGCATCATCTTGTCCCAATAAAATATTACGGGCATCATTAAAGGTAATTTCCCTAACCGCGTTTACAAAAATTGGGGTAGCTTCTTTAACAGCATCTTCAGCAGCGCGGTTCAACACTTTTAAGCCTTGGTCGGCTAAATTATCCAATCCAACACCGCGCAAGGTTTTATCTACCTTTTGTAACTCGGCCGGCAAGGTGATTTTTACTAATTCGTTCTTAAAAAAACCATCTTCCTGGGTAAGTTTGGTAACCTGTTTATCGATACCAAAATCTAAGGCCTGGCGTAATCCAGCCGCAATTTCAGTGTTGGTAATACCATAACCACTTTGGGGTAACTGGCTGGCAATATCTTGCAATTCTGCACAAGAGCATAAAGTGAAAATAGCGATAAGGCAAAGTAATTTTTTCATGGAGCTTTTTTTCAAATATAAGATATCTAATGTAGATCTATTATTATAAAAATTTATGAATAAATTAAAATTATCGATTTCTATTATTGAAACATCCTATTTACCTTTAAAAAAATTGAAACTAAAACTAGAATTATGTCTAACGAGAAAAAATTAACCACTGCTTCAGGAAGGCCTTTTGTAGAAAAAGAAGATTCCTTAAGCGTGGGAAGAAGAGGACCGTTATTGCTTGAAGATTATGTACTTCACGAATCAATGGCCCATTTTAACAGAGAGCGAATCCCAGAGCGTGTGGTACACGCCAAAGGTTCTGGTGCTTTTGGGACATTTACAGTAACAAACGATATTACGAAGTATACCCGGGCAAAAATATTTTCTGAAGTTGGTAAAAAAACCGATATGCTGGCAAGGTTCTCTACCGTTGGTGGCGAAAAAGGTTCGGCAGATTCCGATCGTGATCCACGAGGATTCGCATTAAAATTTTATACCGAAGAAGGTAACTGGGATTTAGTGGGAAATAATACTCCGGTGTTCTTTATTAAAGATCCTAAGAAATTCGCCGATTTTATACATACTCAAAAACGGCATCCGTTTACCAATATGAAATCGCAAACCATGCGTTGGGATTACTGGTCGCTAAACCCAGAATCATTACACCAGGTGCTTATTTTAATGAGTGACCGTGGTACGCCTTACGGTTTTCGCCACATGAATGGTTATGGATCACATACTTTCTCGATGATTAATGATAAGGATGAGCGTTTTTATGTGAAATTCCATTTTAAAACCGATCAGGGAATTAAAAACTTCACCGATGAAGAATCAGTTAAAATGGCAGGTGAAAATCCAGATTTCGCTCAGCAGGATCTGCTGGAAAATATTGAAAATGGCAATTTTCCAACATGGACGCTTAAAATTCAGGTAATGCCAGAAGAAGAAGCGAAAGACTATAAATGGAATCCTTTTGATCTTACCAAGGTTTGGCCGCATGATGATTATCCGTTAATCGAAGTGGGGAAGATGGAATTAAACAAAAATGCCGATAATTATTTTGCTCAAATTGAGCAATCGGCTTTCGCGCCAGCACATATTGTAGATGGTATAGGTTATTCTCCAGATAAAATGCTACAGGGACGTTTGTTGTCTTATCCAGACGCGCACCGCTATCGTTTAGGGGCAAATTATGAGCAGATACCGGTAAATCGTTGTCCTTATATGGTGAATAATTATCAAAGAGATGGTTTTATGCGTGTGGATGGTAACGGCGGAAGAAGTGAAAATTACTACCCAAATAGCTTTGATGATATTACGGTAGACGAAAAATATAAATTGAAAGCACCAAGGGTAACCGATACTGAAGCCGAATGGTTTGATCGTAATGCGGCTGAAGCAGGCGATAATGATCATTATACGCAACCCGGTAATTTATACCGAATTATGAGTGACGAGGCGAAATCGAATCTGGTTTCCAACACCGTTGGATCAATGAGCCAGATTGAAGGTGAGAAGAAAGATGAAATTATTATGCGCCAGCTTTGTCACTGGTTTAGAGCTGATCCCGAACTAGGAGGACGAATCGCCAGTGGATTAGGAGTACAAATTAATATGGAAGAATTCGCTCGATAATTATTGAATCTTGAAAATATTGTAGCATATTTTTGAATCAAAGATTCAGAAAAAATAGATGCAAAGAGGCTGTCTAAAAACACCCAAAAACGTCATTTTGAACTTGTTTCAGAATCTCATCTCATTGATTTATAAATTGTTATGAGAAACTGAAACAATTCCGATAGCTATCGGAACAGGTTGACTAAAATTGAGTTTTTAGACAGCCTCTTTTATGTAAAAATGATGGTTTTGTTATTAAAGACCATTGTTTTTCTTTGAATATGAAGCTTTATTCCGCGTGAGAATACGATTTTTTCCAAATCGCGTCCTTTCAGGATCAAATCTTTTATGGAGTGTGAATGCGAAATTCGGGTAATATCCTGTTCGATAATTGGGCCGGCATCCAGTTCAGCCGTAACATAATGGCAGGTGGCACCAATAATCTTTACGCCCCGTTTGTAAGCCGAATGATAAGGTTTTGCCCCGGCAAAGGCAGGTAAAAATGAATGATGAATATTAATAATATTGTTAGGGAATTCGCTAATCATCTTATCTGAGATAATTTGCATGTAACGTGCCAGCACGATAAAATCGACTTCAAATTGTTGCAAAAGCTCCAGCTGTTTTGCTTCAGCCTCTGCTTTATTGTCTTTCGTAACGGGTACATGATAAAAAGGAATATCAAAAGCCTTGGCAATGGGCGCAAGATCCTTGTGGTTGCTTAAAATAAACGGGATCTCTACATTTAGTTCTCCCGCTTTAAACCTTCCCAAAATATCGTATAAACAATGGTCGTATTTAGAGACGAAAATGGCCATTTTTAAGACCCGTTCTTCAGCAAACAGCTTCCAGTCCATATTATAGGTTTCAGCAATCTCTTTATCAAATGCTGCCCGCAGTTCTGCAATATCAAAGTCTGTAGCAAACTCATTTTCCAGACGCATAAAGAAAATACCGTTTTCAGTATCTACATACTGGTCGATATAAACAATATTTCCGTTCCTAGCATGGAAGAAATTAGTAACCGTTGCGATAATTCCGCTTTTATCTTTACAATTAATAAGTAAAGTAACCTTCGCCATTTTTTTATATTAAAAGTTCTAAAAATTACACTACCTGGGACAAGCCCATAAGTAAGTTATTAGAACATTATTTTTATTTAAATGCATTCTTATCCCGTTCCCAATAGCATTGGTATTGGTACGGGATTAGAGTGTCTAATCTCGATTATCAAGTAAAGCCTGATAAAAAATAAAATTAGTCTAATCACTTTAACTGCACTAATATGAAGTCAGATTTATGCTTTTTTCAGAATAATCAAAAATTATTTACAATTTTCGTAAATTGCCACTTATAATTTCACTCTTTATTGATAATGGAACAACAGACTCCGTATTTACCTAAACATAAAATAAGAATTGTTACCGCTGCTTCACTTTTTGATGGCCACGATGCAGCCATAAATATTATGCGCCGTATTATTCAGGCTACCGGGGTAGAGGTGATTCACCTTGGGCATGATCGTAGTGTTGAAGAAGTAGTGAATTGTGCGATACAGGAAGATGCACATGCCATTGCCATGACCAGTTATCAGGGTGGGCATACCGAGTATTTTAAATACATGTACGATTTGCTACAGGAAAAAAATGCCGGACAAATCAAGATTTTTGGAGGTGGAGGCGGAGTAATCCTTCCTGAAGAGATTAAAGATCTTCATGAGTATGGTATTACCAGAATCTATGCGCCCGATGATGGTCGTGAATTAGGATTACAGGGAATGATCAATGACCTGGTGAAAACGGTAGATGAAGAAGTGCCTTCGTTACCTAAAAATAGTGATGTTGCTGCAAACTTAAAATCGAAAAACACCAATACGATTTCCCGATTAATCTCGCTGGCAGAAAATAAGCATAATGAATTTAAAACACATTTTGAAGCGGTAGCCGAAACCACAAAAAATATTCCGGTGCTGGGAATTACAGGAACCGGTGGTGCGGGGAAATCGAGTCTTGTAGACGAACTGGTACGCCGATTTTTAAGTGATTTCCCAGATAAACATATTGGGATTGTCTCTGTAGATCCTTCCAAAAAGAAAACTGGTGGAGCGTTACTGGGAGATCGTATAAGGATGAATGCAATAAACCATCCGCGTGTTTATATGCGCTCGCTGGCCACACGACAAAGTAATCTGGCCTTGTCTAAATATGTTCAGGAAGCGGTTGAGGTATTGAAAAAAGCGGAATACGATCTTATTGTGCTGGAAACCTCTGGAATTGGACAATCAGATACTGAAATTATCGATCATTCTGATGTTTCTTTATATGTGATGACGCCAGAATTTGGTGCAGCAACGCAACTGGAAAAAATCGATATGTTAGATTTTGCAGATCTGGTTGCGATCAATAAATTCGATAAACGTGGCGCCCAGGATGCCTTACGCGATGTAAAAAAACAATACCAGCGAAATCATCAATTATGGCATGAAGATGCTGAAAAACTTCCGGTGTTTGGTACCATCGCTTCGCAGTTTAATGATCCCGGTATGAATACCTTGTACCGTAAAATCATGGATAAGATTGATGAAAAAACAGCTTCAAAATTAGAATCTACTTTTGAAGTGACCAGAGAGATGAGCGAGAAGATTTTTGTGATTCCGCCAAAACGTACACGCTACCTTTCAGAAATTGCAGATAATAATCGCTCGTATAACGAAACCGCAAATAAGCAGGCCGATATTGCACAAAAACTTTTTGGTATCTATAAAACCATACTGAGTGTTGCGAATATTGCTGAAGAAAAATATAATGCACATTTAGATAAAAACGGACTTATACAGGAAGAATTTTTGGACGATCACCAGACTGAAAATCATGAATTTTTAGGGCTTCTTTTTAAAGAATTTGATCGTGTGAAGATGGATCTGGATCCTTACAATTGGGAGATCATCTTGGGATGGCAGGAGAAAGTAAATAAATATACCGAGCCTATTTATTCGTTTAAAGTTCGAGACAAAGAAATTAAAATTGAAACGCATACCGAGTCACTTTCGCGTACGCAAATTCCAAAGATAGCCTTACCAAAATATTCGGCCTGGGGTGATATTCTAAAATGGAGCTTACAGGAAAACGTACCGGGGGAATTTCCCTATACTTCAGGATTATATCCGTTTAAACGGCAAGGAGAAGATCCCACCAGAATGTTTGCCGGTGAAGGTGGGCCAGAGCGAACCAATAGAAGATTTCATTATGTAAGTTTAGGTTTGCCGGCCAAGCGTTTATCTACAGCTTTCGATTCGGTTACCCTTTATGGTAACGATCCCGATCATCGTCCCGATATTTATGGGAAAATAGGTAACGCCGGAGTTTCCATTTGCTGTTTAGATGATGCTAAGAAATTATATTCTGGTTTCGATTTGGCGCATCCGTATACTTCAGTCAGTATGACGATTAACGGCCCGGCACCAATGTTACTTGGATTCTTTATGAATGCCGCTATCGATCAGCAATGTGAGAAATATATTAAAGAGCATGCTTTAGAAGATAAAGTTGAAGCAAAATTAAAAGAGCTTTACGACGATAATAATATCGAGCGACCAGGTTATAAAGGCGAACTTCCTGAAGGAAATGATGGTTTAGGTTTGATGTTATTGGGATTAACCGGAGACCAGATTCTTCCGCAGGAAACGTATCAGGAAATTAAGATCAATACGCTGGCATCGGTGCGTGGAACGGTGCAGGCCGATATTTTAAAAGAAGATCAGGCGCAAAATACCTGTATTTTCTCTACGGAATATGCACTGCGTTTAATGGGGGATGTTCAGGAGTATTTTATTAAAGAGAAAGTAAGAAACTTTTATTCGGTTTCAATTTCAGGCTATCATATTGCTGAAGCCGGCGCCAATCCAATTACGCAGCTGGCATTTACCCTGGCTAATGGTTTTACCTATGTGGAATACTATTTAAGCCGAGGAATGGATATCAATAAATTTGGGCCCAATTTATCGTTTTTCTTCAGTAATGGAGTAGATCCCGAGTATGCGGTGATTGGCCGTGTGGCCAGAAAAATATGGTCTAAAGCTTTAAAAAATAAGTACGAAGCCAATCCAAGAGCGCAAATGCTGAAGTATCATATCCAGACTTCCGGGCGGTCTTTACATGCACAGGAGATTGATTTTAACGACATCAGGACAACACTTCAGGCATTGTATGCTATCTATGATAATTGTAATTCTTTACATACCAATGCTTACGACGAAGCGATTACTACGCCAACCGAAGCTTCAGTAAGACGTGCCATGGCAATTCAGCTAATTATAAATAAAGAATTGGGACTGGCGAAAAACGAAAATCCTATTCAGGGGTCGTTTATTATTGAAGAATTAACCGATTTGGTTGAAGAAGCTGTTTATGCGGAATTTGATCGTATTACAGAAAGAGGCGGAGTCTTAGGTGCGATGGAAACCATGTACCAGCGTGGGCAAATTCAGGAAGAAAGTTTGTATTACGAAACCCTGAAGCACAATGGGGATTATCCAATTATCGGGGTAAATACATTTTTAAGTTCTACAGGCTCTCCAACAGTTACTCCTGGTGAAGTAATAAGAGCGACAGAGGATGAAAAGCAGAACCAGATCAAAACTTTAGAAACGCTGCATACCGCGAAAGAAACCAAAGCAGAAGAAGCTTTGGAAGCGATCAAAAAAGCGGCCGTACAAAACGAGAATATTTTTGAGGTTTTAATGGAAGCAACTAAAGTATGCAGCCTTGGCCAGATTACGAATGCCATGTTTGAAGTGGGCGGGCAATACCGAAGAAATATGTAGCGTAATAAAGCATAAAAAAATCGATCTTAAAATATCGAAAATCAACAAATTGAAACCATCTTTTTTTATAACGAAAAAAGATGTTTTTTTTGTTTGTAAATCAATAAATCCACTCTAATTTTGCCGCCTTTTTAGAAGCGTATTGCAGTATTAATTTTTTAAGAATCTGGCATTGATAGAAAACGTTTGGTTATTCGCGATTGCGGTATTTACAGGTTTCTTTGCGATTAATAGTCCGTTTGGTAACATTCCGGTATTTATTAGTCTTACAAAACAGGCCGATCGTAAAACCCGAAAAAATATATCAAAAAAAGCCACATTTACAGCTTTTGTAATTGTGTCTGGTTTTGTGATTTTGGGTAAATATATCTTTGATCTTTTTGGTTTAACCATTCCGGCCTTTAAGATTACGGGTGGTATACTGATCTTTTTTGTAGGTTTCGAGATGATTAGGGCACAGGAATCCAGTATTGATAACCAGAGTGAAATTAACTTTAATGAAGGGATTTCTACGTCGCCATTAGCGATACCAATTCTGGCGGGGCCAGGTTCTATTGTAACGGCCATGAACTACACCACCAATGCCGGTTATATAGAATTACTGGTGATTTTGGTGATGTTTGGTTTAATCATGTGGTTAAATCACCTTGCTTTTATTTCCAGCGACTATCTGGTTAGGTTTATTGGACAAAACAAAATTGTGGTGATCGAAAAGATTATGGGATTGATCATTGCCATTATTGGAACTAATATGTTAATACAGGGGATAAAATTAGCTTTTTTTAGTGGAGAAACACTATCCTAATTTTTCTGATTTTGGTGAATCCAATCTGAAATTAAATGCTCAAAATGAAGAATTTCTCTTCTAAGCAAATCTAAAAATTCGGTTTCTTTAATACCGGTAATTTCAATATTGCGGCAATTGGATTTAATTCTTTTTGCCGCTTTTCGTATCTTCTCTATACGTTTTAAGCGTAGTTCTTTTGTCCGGGCAGTGACCACACTGGCAATACCGGGAGCAAGTTGTAAAGATTCGGTCACCAGGCGGCCTGCATAATTATGAGCGGGTACTGAAGAGAGTTCCATTTCAATGACATGTCTATTGTCAGAAAAATAAGAAGAAACGGCACTCGAAATTTTAAATATTTCTAAGGCTTTCTTGTAAACTGGCAATTGATAAGCTTTCATAATAGGGAATTTCTTGTATAAAATTACCTAGAAATCGCTTAGGTTACATTTAATATTTAAGGTGTAATTGTTGTTTTGTTTTAATATTTAAATATATTTGAGGTATTTACTTTAAATATGAATATAGATAAATTGAATTGGGCGATACTGGAATCCCTTCAGGAAAATGCCCGACTTTCCTTTTCTGAAATTGGACGAAAAGTAGGCTTAAGTTCGCCGGCGGTGGCTGAGCGGGTCAAGAAAATGGAAGATGCCGGGATTATAAAAGGCTATAAAACCGAGGTTTCTTACCAAAAAACAGGACATCATTTAAAAGCCATTATCACTTTGCGTGCTTTTATGGGGCGTTTAAAACCGTTCTTGGAAAAAGTGACTGAATTTAAGGAAGTCATAAACTGTTACCGAATTACCGGAAACGAAAATATTATTATGGAAGTCATTTTTCAGGACCAGGGACATTTAGAAGTTTTTATTGATAAGTTAATTACTTACGGAGAAACGAAAACGCATATTATTTTATCGAATGTTATCGAACATGCACCGGTAAGAAACCGAAAAATTACTTAATCCCACTAACAAGATACATTAAAGAACCACCGGCGGCGTGATATTGTTCGCGTTGTACGGCGCCCATAATATGATCTGATCGGGTATCGTATTTTTCCTGATATTCGAAATAAAAAGGCATGTATTCTTCTCCGGCAGCATTAAAATAATCGATATCCTTACGCGTTTCAGATTTCCAGGCACTGCCCTGCATCCATTGTTTAAGGGTGGCTATTTGCTCTTTATTATCATAAGGTGGGTACATGGCAATCGCTTTATCAGACAATCTTACCTGAATATCCTTAAGGGCTTCAGAGGCAAACCAGCCGGGTAATAAGTCCCCAAGAGAATTATCCCCTTCGCCAAGTTTCTTTTTCCCTTTTTCAATAATTAAGCGATACTTTATATGATCTAAAGTTTCTTCGATACTATCGTTTTGAGAGATAGAATTTTTGGTTAGGGTCTGGACAATATTGTTAGGTTCTACGCAAAGTAAAAGTCCATTAGGCTTTAGTACCCGCGTCATTTCTCTAAGTGCTTTTTTAGGATTTTTGAGATGAATTAAAACTGTTTGGCAGGTTACAAAATCAAATGTTTCATCTTCAAAAGGCAGGTTTTCAGCATCCCCTTTTTTTAAACTAAATTCAATATTCGATAATTTAAAGTAGTTCTCCAGATCGCTATTATTTTCAAACCAATTGATATCATTATCGATAGCAGTGATGTTCGCTTTTTCAGCAAGATATGGTGCCAGGGTTTTGGTCCAGTGTCCCTGCCCGCAACCAACATCCAGCATTTTAGAAAATTGATGTAACTCTAACCTCTGGGCGGTGAGATCAAGAAAACTTTTGTTCCACCAAAAGTCACGATACGATCCAAAGTAATTATGTGAGTGTCCTTTTTGCAATGCAACTAATTTAGTGGAACAAATATACTTTAGTCTTCAGGTTCTAACAAGTGTAAAGTTTTTAAGAAAAAATAAACCGCTGATATACTGAAAATTAACAATTATTAAATTATTGCCCTGAATTAGTTAAATTTAGGTAAATTGGAAATTCTTTAATAAAATTTTCAGTGATTAGGACGTATCTTTGAAGAAAAATAAAAAGCATTATGAAAAAGTATACGTTGTTGTTTTTAATTTTAGCATTGATAACCGGTCTTGTTGGATTCACGGGATTGCGATTTAGCGGTATTGAAGTAATACGTGTAGTATGTTTAGTAACAGCAGACCTTTTTGTAATTTCCCTAATGGCTAAATTATTTTTCCCAGACAAGAAATTAAGGTTACAAAGAATAAAAAAGGAATAGAATTTGCATTTGCAAAAGGTTTAAGCTTTCACATTAGTGAAGGCTTTTTTTATGCTTTCAATTTAAAAACAAGTTATATTTACTTGATAATCCCAAAGCAAAAATAATTTTTTGATAAATGCTTTAGGAGTGATCTGAGTTATTTTACGCGATAATTGAGATTTTCATTCTGAAGCGTTTTGTGAAATAAAAACTTAAATGGGCTATGGTTTACGAGAAGGCCATTTTAAACTGATGTTTTGCTAAGAAATAATTTAATACCTATGTATATACAAAGACTCACCTGTTTTTTTGCGTTACTAATCTCCTCTGTAGTATTGGCGCAACAGATACGATTGCAAAAAGGAAATGTGACTGATAATATAAAAATTAGCGATTCTACAGAGGCTACTTATGCTGTTTATCTTCCGCAGTCTTATGATATGGAGAAACCAGCTCCTGTCATTTTTTTGTTAACTCCCCAGGGAAATGGAAGGGAAGCAATCCAGATGTTTCGACAAACCGCAGAAGATCAATATTATGTGATAGCGGCGAGTAATCAAAAGATAGAAAGTGATTCTATTCAGGAGGATATGTTGCAATCTGTAAAATTTATGAATGGATTTTATCGTACCATAAAAGTAGACCCCAATTTATTTTATATCGCAGGTATTAATAAAGGAGCCGAAATGGCTTCAGCTATGCCTTTAATTAACGAAGGCGTTAGTGGTGTTTTGGCGATAAATAAAACCTGGATAAATGGGGAGTTTGTCGAAAACCGTAAGAGACCTTATGTTTTTTCAGCCATATCGGGTACCAGGGATTACTCTAGATTTGGATTGCTTGAAGTTGTAGAGTTTTTGAAAGGAAAAGACTTTCCTACTGAAATTAATTATTTTGAAGGCGGTCCTGAGTCCTGGCCAGATACGTATACTATTAATAATGCTGTGGCGAAATTTACCCTGGAAGCTATGAAAAATGGAAGCAGGACAAAAAACGATACCATTATCAATACTATTTTTCAGAATGAAATTAAGTCCATTGAAAATTTAATAAGAGAGAGTGCGTATTACACCGCATTTTTACAAGTGAAGAAGGCAGAAGATAAATTTGAGGATTTTGAACGTTTTGAAGAGCAATTAAAAAACTTAAAAAAGAGTATTCGAAAAAGCGGAACTTTTAAACAACAGCGAAGAAAGTGGTATGATGTAAAAGAGGAAGAAGCTTTCCAGAAAGAAGATTACGCCTATTTTCTAGAAATGGACATTTTTACGAACAATTTTGAAAATATAGGTTGGTGGGCAGAGCAGGTTGATAAACTAAAGGAAGGGCAGCAACAAAAAAATACGATCGATCGGAATATGGCTTATCGTCTGGAGGATTATTTAGATGATCTGGTGACCGGAACTTATAAAACGGTGATTGCTTCGAAGCGTCCTATTGATACAAAGATTTTTATTTCTATCCTAAAAACCATCGTAGATAAAGAAAACCCTGAAGGCTATTTAAGTATTATTCAACTTGCCGGTCATGATGGGGATGCTCAAACTGCCATGTTATATGTAGAGGATCTTTTAAAAACAGGTTTTAAGGATTTTGATAAGCTTTATGAAATAGAAGGAATCTTGGATTTGCAGATGAGTACCGAATTTAATTTGCTAATCGAAGAATATGGAGGAGAAGCAAAATACATTATTTTTGATTCTGAAAAAGAGACTGAAAAAACTGAAGCAACCAAGACTAATTAATGCCTCAACGCGGCTTTGTTTTCCTGAGGATAGCCTCTAAATTGTAAAATTTCACTATACTACGATACATATCTTTGCGTGCTTTTTTTACTATAAATACCAAAAAATAATCGATGAAAACTGCTATTTTTAGCTTTGTATTTTTATTAATTCCTTTTCTGAATATTGCTCAACATTCTCATGAAAGCCAAATTGAAAGTATAAGAGAATTTCAGAAACATCTTAACGAAGAATATAAAGATCCGGAAGAATCGCCTTTATCTGAAGATGAACGATTGTTATTTCCCCATCATGATTTTTATGAGATAGATACTTCGTTTATTGTAGAAGCCGAGTTTGTAAGAACACCTTATGAGACTACCTTCAGGATGCAAACTTCTTCAGATCGCCAGCCGGTTTATGTGAAATATGCCGATTTGTATTTTACCTTAAAAGGTGAAAAGATGAAATTAGCAGTGTATCAAAGTCAGTCTTTAAAAGAAAATCCAGAGTATTTTGATTATTTGTTTTTGCCGTTTACCGATCTTACTAATGGCGATGGTTCCTATGCAGGCGGAAGATATATCGATTTAAGAATCCCCGAAGAAGGGTTGAAAAAAATCACTTTAGATTTTAATAAAGCTTATAATCCTTATTGTGCGTATAGCGGCGGGTATTCCTGTCCTGTACCTCCTGCTGAAAATAACCTGGATATGGCCATTACAGCAGGAGTAAAAGCTTACAATAAGCATTGACAGGTGCATAATAAAAAATTGAGACTAAAAGGAGATAGGTTTATTATGCATAAAAATTTGGTTAGTTAGTTGTCGATTTTTGATTGTTAGAATGAATAAATCGCTGCAACTAAAAATGATGATAAATTATCCTGCATCATAAGGTCTGAATCCACAAATGGCGCAGCACCATCTACGCTGTCTAATCTTAGTTCTGGTTTTATCATTAGATTTCCATAAGTATAGCTTCCGGTTAATGTAAAAGCTGTTGTATTAGCATCTGCTCCATAAACTAGACCTTCGCCATCTGATAATTCGTTAAAATATTCAGCTCTTAAACCAATAGCAAAGCTATCTGAAGTACTCAACTGAGGATAGATAGCGGCACCAGCAAATCCTTCTCCGTCTGTGGTTTGGTAGGTTCCGTTAAATCCTAAATAGAATGAGTCACTTAGGTTCCATCCTGTAGTTAAATCAACTTGAAATAAAGCATCATCAGATAACGACTGTTCTCCATAAATTAAATTAAGGTAGGCACTACCAGCATCGTTAGCATACCCTAATTGTCCGCCAAAGGTATATTTGCCAATAGGATTAAATTCGGTATAATCTGTTGGGTTCATTACCGCTAACATGGCGCTCCAGTTTTCATCTATGGTAAAATCTGCTTTTAAACCTGTATGAGAAAATGGTCCATAGGAAAACATATAAGAAGTGGAATAGTTAAAGTTAGCTGCCGGAGAGATTACTTCGTACCCCAAAAAGGTATTAAAATTACCAAAGGTCAATTTAACATTATCGCTAAGATTATAGTATACATATAATTGGTTAACGATAGCAGGAGAACCGGTAGATAAAAACACGGCATCTTCACCACGGGGACCAAAAACAAGATCGGCTACAAAACCAACTTTGTCACCTTCGTACCCTAAAATTACATTCGCCATACCAATGGCAAATCCAGGATCGTTAGCAAAAGAGCTTGCAGGTGCTGCGGCATCATACAAAGGATCGCCATTATCATCGTAAGCTGTTTTATTTAATCCGTTAAAATTGGCTCTAAAATATGCATCTACAGTACCTGAGATGCTAAAGGAACTTTCTTTTTCTTCTTGCGCCTGAAGGTCTATATTTAAAAAGGCTGTTATTGAAAATACTAGAAAAAGTCGGATATTTGCAAAAGTGAATTTAGACATGTTTACATGATTTAGTTTGTTCGACAAAAATGAATTAATAGTAAGCAGTAAGAAAAATTCATAGTAGAGGAGCACTCCGCCAAGTGCTCCTTTTTTATTTTTCAGACTGTAATAGTAAACGTGTGTGCTTGTTATATTTTTGAAGTGGGAGAGTTATTATTTATCTCTACCAAATTCAGGGTAAGAATCGATACCGTGTTCGTGAAGGTCTAATCCTTCTAATTCTTCTTTTTCGGTAACTCTTAATCCTATCACTGCTTTAAGGATAGAAAGTAGGATAAAAGTTGTGATCATAGCCCATCCGCCAATGGAAACCACACCAATAGCCTGTACTCCAAGCTGTCCAAATCCGCCTCCGTATAGCAGTCCGCCATCGGTAGCGAAAACACCTACTAATAACGTACCCACGGCACCAACAACACCGTGTACAGAGATTGCACCTACAGGGTCGTCAATTTTAAGTACTTTATCAATAAATTCGATAGAGAAGACCACTACAATACCAGAAATAACTCCGATAAAAAATGCTCCCATAGGATCTACTGCAGCACATCCTGCTGTAATACCTACAAGGCCTGCTAAGGCACCGTTAAGAGTCATAGAGATATCGGCTTTTCCGTATCTAATCCAGGTAAGGAATAAAGCAACTACGGCTCCTGCGGCTGCGGCAAGGTTTGTGGTAATTACAATGCCAGCTACGTTATTTGCACTATCTCCAGAGATTGCCAGTTCAGATCCCGGGTTAAACCCAAACCATCCAAACCAAAGAATAAATACTCCAAGGGCACCGTAAAGCATATTGTGACCAGGAAGCGCATTCGATTTACCATCGGTATATTTACCAATACGCGGGCCTACTAAAGCTGCAGCAACTAATGCAGCCCATCCACCTACCGAGTGAACAACAGTAGAACCGGCAAAATCAATAAATCCAAGACTGGTTAACCAACCATCTCCCTGCCATACCCAGTGACCTGAGATTGGATAAATAACGGTTGTCATTAATAAAGAGAAGATAAGATAGGTAGAGAATTTTGTTCTTTCGGCCACAGCACCAGATACAATGGTTGCTGCGGTTGCACAAAATACAGTTTGAAAGAATAAATTATGCATATCCCCGCGAACATTATAAAATAAACTAGGGCTTCCTATAAAACTACCAATAGAGTCTCCATACATGATTGTATACCCAATAGCCCAAAAAGCTAAAGAACCTACGGCAAGGTCCATGAGGTTTTTCATGATAATATTCGATGTGTTTTTTGCCCTGGTGAAGCCGGCTTCTACCAGTGTGAATCCTGCTTGCATAAAAAATACCAGTATCCCACAAATTACAATCCACATTAAATCTAATACAGCGTCTGTTTCCATAATAATTTCGTTATTTCAATGTTATTTAATTATTTTAGGGAATCGGTCCCTTTTTCTTTAGTACGTATACGGTAAGCTTCGTCGATTGTAGACACGAATATTTTACCGTCACCAACAGAACCTGTGTAGGCAGATTCTAAAATGGCATTTACAGTTTTGTCCAGGAATTCGTCTGAAACGACAATAGACAATTTTCGCCGTTGTATATCGGTAGTGCTGTAAGACACCCCACGATACACATGGCCTTGTTTCTCGTTTCCGACACCTGTAACATCCCAGTACGTAAAAAAGACAACCTCAGAGCTGTGTAAGGCTTTTTTTACTTCGTCAAATTTTGACTTTCTGATAATAGCTTCAATTTTCTTCATAAGAATTTCAGGTTTAGTGATTTAAAAGTATTAAAAATTCTTAAATAAAGTTAAAAAAATAGGGGGTAAGCTTAAATAAATGTGAATATCAGAAAATTACCCCCTTATTGTTATGGGGTAAATAATTAAAAAGTAGAAATTTTAGTTTTCAGTAGAAAGTTTTTAAACGCTATTAAGCCAATTTTGAAAAATAAAGGCCAATAGCTGCTGCGACAATTCCCAGAATTAAACTTCCTATAGCATAAACTGCAAAATTGTAGTAGTCGCCCGATTTTAAAAGGGCTTGATTTTCAAATGAAAAAGTAGAAAACGTAGTGAAACCGCCACAAAACCCCGTGGCTAGTAAAAGGTTGGTGGTACTATTAAGGTTATTGTTTTTTATGGCTATTCCCAGTAATACTCCAATAATAAAGCTTCCTAATATGTTAACGGTAAAAGTGCCCCAGGGTAAGACCGTTCCCTTGCTATTAAGGGCCTTGCTAATCAAATATCGGCATACACTGCCTAAACCGCCCCCCAGAAATACTAAAATTGCACTTTTAAACATACAAGTTTTAATTTACCGGAATATAGATGTTGGTTACCCAATCTGCTGGATTTGGGGTTTCCTCGGGACTGGTGAGGTAGACTTCAAAAGGTTTTGATTCTTCCGCAACTTCAAGTCCGTTTTTATCGATATAATCGTAAGCTTTATTCCAGGCCTCTTCAAGATTATCATATTTGCCTTTTAAAACAGTTTTTAAAACTTTTTGATTAGGCATGTTTCCGTTTAAAACATCTGCATCTAACGGAGTGATGACTTCGCTTGGGGTAAAGTAACCGGCCGAGAAGATGGCAGAACCATTAGATTGGTTCCATTCATTATAAATAACAAAAGGGTTTCCAATTCTTTCAATATTCTGGGCTTTCATAAAATTAGCTACCTCAGTAATCATTGGTCGCATTTTTTCGCTTACCTGGCTAATTTTACTCGCAGTTGTAGTATACATATAATAACCACCACCATGATTTACAACACCATCTACGCTAATGCTGTATTGGTTCATTTTATTGGTAATTACTTTTTCCATTTTAGAAAGTCCTTTCTCTAATTTAGGACGCATGATCTGCGGTAAGGATTCTTTAGTTAAAATAAAAGAAAGTTTTTCTTTAAAGCTTTGCTTACCTTCCATGCCCCAGGTGACTTTAGTTTGATTGTTTTCCTGGGTTTCAAACTTCCAGTACATCTTACCGGTAGTGTTGGCAAAAGTTTGTGATAGTGTGATTTTTTGAATGATCTCTTTAAAAGGCTTGGTTTCTATGGTAGTGATTTTACCATCACCCAATTCGTTACTTTCCCAGGAAAAAAGGGCACCTTCTCCTTTTAGGGTATCACCATAGCTTATAATTAGGTGATCTGATTCCTGATTCCAGGGATCCCAATATTCCCAGTTTTTAAAGTTATTTACTTCGTTAAACACAATTTCCTGAGGTGCGTTAAAAACCTGAGTTTCTTCAAATTTGTAATCTCCATCTTTGGTTGCCACATAAATAGAACCGCCAATAAGTACAATAAGAATTAAAAAAAGTAAATATTTAAAAATCTTCATGGGCTTTTCAAATCACAGTTATTGCTAAGATAATAAAATAGCAGCGAAGCACTTATTTTAAATATACCTTAATTACGAACAATAAAAGAATAAATGCAATAAATCCTATTAATACAAAAATACTGTTCTTATAATATTTACGGTGCAGCTTTAAATCTTTCCTATACATAATGATCATTACGATGATAAACGTTATAAGAAAAAAACCTGCAAATATCCACTGTCCTGTGCTAAACATTTTGTCTATTTTTATGCAAATTTAAACGAATAAGCGAAGAAAGTAATGAAAAAAAGAATTGATGCGGTTACGCAATTTCATAATGCATTTGGATTAGGGGTAAGTGATAAGCCACTAGCAAGTTTAGGGGAAGCTAAAAACAAGCTGCGGTTTGAATTAATGAAAGAAGAGAATGAAGAATATCTTGAAGCTGCCCAAAATAATGATCTGGTAGAAGTTGCTGATGCTCTGGGAGATATGCTTTATATTTTATGCGGAACCATTATTGAACATGGAATGCAGCATAAAATAGAAGAGGTTTTTGATGAAATTCAGCGTAGTAATATGAGTAAACTGGGAGCCGATGGTAAACCAATTTATAGAGAAGATGGCAAAGTATTAAAAGGGCCTAATTATTTTAAACCTAATATTAAGCAAATTCTGGATAAATAATTTATTGATATTCTAAAATATGAGGAGGCTCGTAACGGTAGTTTTTTAAGGTAAATTGATTGTCTGTATTTACATTGAAATACATAACGTTGCGACCTTTTCCTGGCATATTAGGGAAAATGGCAAAGGATATGCGAATATTATCAAAAACAAAATAGTCGTTACTAATAATAAATCCCATACCAAATTTAGTATAAAGATCATTGCTGAAAAAAGGTTTTGGAGCTTCACCAATAAAGCCCAGGTCGAAATTCACAAAAGGGCTCATCCTAAATCCTAACCAACTAAAGGGAACATAAGATTGTGTGTGAAAATTAAATACAAACTTACGTGTCCCAAAAACCTCATAGGTGTCAAAACCATAAATCCCATTTTCTTCATTTAAAGTAATCCTGTCGCGAATAAAATCTTTACGATTAATCCCAACTACAATATTTGATTTTGCAAATTGCCTGAAAAACCAATTGCCAATTCTAAAAATAGGGGAAAAATAGGTGTTTTCTAATTTAAAGAGGGATTGTCTGGCTGTATAGTTGCGAAAATAACTTCCGTATCCAAGATTGGTCGATAAATACCCAAAATTTTTAATGTAATCTGAATAGGTCAGATCGATCCCTAAATAAAAATAATTATGATTGTCAGAATTTCTTTGAATTCCTGAATTTATAAAATAACTGTGCCCAAGAGCAATATCTTCAATATCACCATTTCTAAAAATATAGCGATCTCTTGTGTAATTAATATCTCTAATCCCAACCGATCCCAAAAGAACATTGGTATTAGAGAAATACGCAACAGAATCTATATGCTCTCCAGGTTTGTCTAAGTAATCTCTTTTGGTATACCTCGCGGCCAATATAAGGTTGGTAGGCAGTTGCTTTTCAGAATTTTTATTGGCAACGGGAATGGCGTAAGCTCCCCAAGCATTGTAATCCCTAAATTTTAAGGGTTCTAAAAGTAAAGTATCCAGTTCTTCATGATAAATATGTTCATCATAAAGCGTTTCTCTTATACTTATTTGTCCTGCCCAGCGAGCATAAGGAGAATAAAACTCCCGGTCTATACTCACAAAATTCTCATAATTATCATCAACTTCTAAATCTCTTAAAACTTCAACATTAATGTAGGTTTTAAATAAATTCTGAGCGCGATACCCTACGGTGTAGCCGTTACCTATTTCATCCTTATACCCTTTTTTATACGCTAAAGTACCCCGATGTCCCAATCCAAAACTATTAAATTCCCGTAATCTTAATTCGCTTTTTCGGCCAGAGACACTTCCATCGATACCCATACTCCAACTATCTAGCACATATACATATAAGTCTACCAAAGTTGGATCACCTGCTACTTCTTTGGGTCTAATTAATGCCCTTCTTATATAATTTTGTGCTCTTAAAACACGTTCAGATTCTAAAACTTCCAAAGAGTCCATTTTAGAATTTTCTTTAATTAATAGTAAACCTTTTACTGTAAACTCTTTAGTACGTGCATGTAAAACGTTCCCTATTTTTTGGATTTTTTGGGTAGGTTTTACAGCGGTATCTTTTTCGCTATAACCAAAAGGATCCAGAGAGGTGATATAAATTTTATGTATAGTTTTTCCCTGATATTTTGAAAAATCACGTTGTAGCTGATTTTCTATTTTTTTGGTGGCGGTTTTAGAGTCTGCAGGATTTACAGGATCAAACATCAAATCGTAAAGCATCCTTGTAAACTTACTGTTTTTGGTTTTTTCCTGAAGTTGTTTATAGAAGTCACGATCTTTAAGCATCTGAACAGAATCCCGCACGGGAAATTGTTGCAGACTGTCATTTTGAGCGGATACTTTTAGACAGAAAAATAATAATATAATAATACAGTATCTCAACTCTTAATCTATTTTGCAGATGCCAACAAACTTATGTAATTTTTTTCAATGGAAATATTTAGCCTTTGTTAAAGAAACAAGGCTTTTTAAAACGAAAAATGCGCTGATTTTCAGCGCATTTTTCTATAATTTTTAGATAAATTTTTATTTTACCTCGTATCTCCAGCCAAATTTGTCTTCTGCCTTATTGTATTGAATTTTCAATAATTGATCTTTAAAAGATTTAGCGTAAGAATCTTCGATGGTTGGTAACTCGTATTTTTTACCTTTATAGCCAAAACCTAAAATAGGGGTAACGACAGTGGCTGTACCCGATCCAAAAATTTCTTTGAGCTCGCCGGCGTTTGCCGCTTCAATAAGCTCAGAAACTTTTATTCTTCTAATTTCAACATCGATATTAGCGTCTTTAGCAAGATCGATAATACTTTTCCTGGTCACACCATCAAGTATTCTATCACTGGTAGGGGCAGTAACTAAAGTATCACCAATTCTAAAGAAAAGGTTCATTGTTCCTGCTTCCTCTAAATATTCGTGCGTATTGGCATCAGTCCAGATAATTTGTTGATAACCTTCACTGTTTGCAATATCTGTTGGGAAAAACTGAGCGCCGTAGTTTCCGGCAGCTTTTGCAAAACCAACCCCACCATCTGCGGCTCGGCTATAATCTTCAGAAACTTTTACGCGAACTTCACCACTATAATAGGATTGCGCGGGAGAACATAAAATCATGAATTTATACTCGGTAGATGTAGATGCAGAAACACCAGCTTCAGTAGCAATTACAAAAGGGCGAAGGTACATAGAGTTTCCCAAGCCTTTTTGGATCCACTCTCTATCTAATTTTAGTAATTCTTCCAGTCCGTTAAAAAAATGACCTTTTGGGAATTCAGGGATAGCAAGTCGTTTACTCGACTTATTAATACGTTCAAAGTTTTGCTCTGGTCTAAACAGCCATATTTTGTCATCATCGTCTTTATAGGCTTTCATTCCTTCAAAAACTGCCTGCCCATAGTGAAATACTTTTGCAGATGGGTACATTTGTAAAGGTCCGTAAGGAACAATCTCGGGAGTTTGCCAGGAACCATCCTTGTAATCACAAACCATCATATGGTCGGTAAAGACTTTACCAAAGGTAAGATTACTAAAATCTACACTAGATAATTTAGAAGAAGGTGCTTTTGTGATTTTTACTTTCGTCGCGATGTTTTCCATTTTATATAATTTAAGAACTCCAAATTTACCTAAATAAAAGTAAAATTAAAATCTAAAGTTTTGGTATTTTTGAGGATAAACAATCAACCAATAACCAATAGAGATGAGAAAAATCATATATTCGGCTTTGCTATGTTGTGCAATGATGAGTTGCAAAAATTCCGAAGAAAAATCTAAAGCTATAAAAGATGCACCTGTCGCCACTGAAACTGGTAATGAAGATTTGGCGTATGCCTCTTTTGGAGAAGAAATTACTACGAAAGGTGCTTTAAATGCCAGTACTATGGCAGATAAATATGCCGAATTGAAACCTGGCGACACTATTCCTGCAAGTTTTACCAGTACGGTAAACTCGGTTTGTAAGATGAAGGGATGTTGGATGAATTTAGAGATTCCAGGTGATGAAGATGTAAGCGTAAAATTTAAAGATTATGGGTTTTTTGTTCCCAAAGACATTGAAGGCAAGGAAGTAGTAGTTGAAGGAAAAGCTTTTCTTAAAGTAGTATCTGTAGAAGACCAAAAGCATTTTGCTGAAGATGCCGGTAAATCTAAAGAAGAAATTGCTGCCATTACAAAACCAAAGCAGGAACTTGCATTTTTAGCTGATGGCGTGCTTTTAAAACAATAATATTTGGAACGAAAAATCATTAAAACCGGGGACGGTTCGGCTACGATTCATTTGCCGGAATGGAACGAGCAATACCATTCTAAACATGGTGCTTTGCAGGAAGCAATGCATGTTTTTATAAAAATGGGACTGGATTTTACGATTACGGAGTTTAATAAAACCGAACTGTATATTTTAGAGATTGGTTTTGGAACCGGTTTAAATGCGCTGCTTACCGCTTTTTACGGAAACACAGTAAAAATTAATTACACCGGTGTTGAGGCTTATCCGGTAAAACCTGAAGAATTAGAAGTTTTAGATTATGCTTCTGTATTACCCGATTTTAAAACTGCGGCAGCTATTTTTAATAAGATGCATCAGGTAGATTGGGAAAAATCCTTGCCTATAACCTCAAATTTCAGTTTAAATAAACAGAAAAAAACATTTCAGGAGATCGACGATAAAGAGGTTTTTGACCTAATTTATTTTGATGCTTTTGGAGCCCGGGTTCAACCTGAATTATGGACAGAGGTTATTTTTCAGAAAATGTATGATTCGCTAAAATTAAATGGAGTTTTAGTGACTTATGCGGCTAAGGGAAGTGTAAGAAGGGCAATGCAGGCTGTAGGATTTACAGTAGAAAGATTGCCAGGGCCACCCGGAAAAAGAGAAATGTTAAGAGCCGTTAAAAAATAGCTTTTACAGTTGTTAAACCTCGCTAAAAAAATAAAACTTATTAGGTTTAGCGGTATCTTCAAAAGAAAAAAATGCGGGTATTAATTACTGGAGCAACAGGGCTTATTGGTTCAAAAATTTCAGCATTATGCCATGAAAAAGGCATCGATGTAAATTATCTCACAACTAGTAAAGATAAAATTCAGCATAAGGACCATTATCGCGGATTTTTATGGGATCCGCAACATGGAGAAATCGATATACGTGCTATTGAAAATGTAGATGCGATTATTAATCTGGTTGGCGCTAGTATTGCGCAGCGATGGACGAGTGAGAATAAACGTAAAATTTTAAATAGCAGGGTAGAAAGTGCTAACTTGTTATTTGATACCTTATCTAAAAATGATCACCAGATTAAGCAAATTGTATCTGCCAGTGCTATTGGTATTTACCCTAGTTCTTTACAAAAGCTTTATTTTGAAGAAGAAGAAAAAGTAGATGATTCTTTTGTAGGTGAAGTAGTAGTAAAATGGGAAAGTGCAGTTAATAATTTTAAAGATTTAGGGCTTAAAGTTTCAAAAATAAGGATCGGGCTGGTGATGGCTGAAAATGGCGGAATGCTAGAGAAGCTAAAAGAACCGGTGAATTTTAATATTGGTGCACCCCTAGGTAGTGGTAGCCAGTGGCAATCCTGGATACATATTAAAGATCTCACACAAATTTTTCTTTACGTGCTGGAGAATGAGCTTTCAGGTACTTTTAATGGTGTAGCGCCAAATCCGGTAACTAATAAAGAAATGACCAAAGAGGTAGCCAAACAATTAGATAAACCATTATGGTTACCTAATGTTCCAAAATTTGTACTTAAAGCTGCTTTTGGAGAAATGGCAACGCTTTTATTATCTAGTCAATTAGTAAGTAGTAAAAAAATTGAAGGGCAGGGGTATCATTTTGAATATGTACATATACAACCAGCATTAAGGGATTTGTTATAAAATGAAATCGGTGTAAAATAAAAACAGCCGACAATTTGCCGGCTGTTCTGTTTCATCTAAAAATGAAATTAAGCTTTTTTATCAGCTTTAATATCTAATTTTAAAGTGATATCGTCGTAGATAAAGTTATCTCCTAAACTATCAAATACAGACTTAGATCCGTAGTTAACATTCCAGTTGGTACGATCGATAGTAAATTCTTCACTAGAAATTTCGTAACCATCGTTAGTTTTCTTAATAGAAACAGGGAAAGAAATGTTCTTAGTTTCTTCTTTAAGAGTAAGGTTTCCTTCTAGCATTGTTTTACCATCTACTTCAGAAATTCCAGTTACTTCAAAAGTAGCTTCAGGATATTCATTTACATTAAAGAAATCTCCTTCTTTACCTTCTACTGTTCCCATTAAGTGATCTTCAAGATCTTTTTTGTCGTCACCTTCAAGATCAGTAACTTCGATAGACGTCATATCGATAGTAAAGTTTCCGCTCTCGATAATACTGTCGTTAGCCATAAAAGCTCCTTCAGCAACTTTAATGGTGCCGGTATGCTGTCCTGCTGGTTTTTTACCAATCCAGCTAATTGAAGAAGCTGTAGTATCTACAACATACTCCATAGATTCAGCTGTTGCTTCTGCTACTTCTTTAGCATCTTCAGCTTCACTTTCGTGACCATTATTGTTTTTACAACTTCCTAAACCTATAATAAGGCTTAAGGCCATAAATCCTTTTAAAATGTTTTTTTTCATTTTGTTGAAATTTAGTTTTTTTGCAATCTGGTTGAAGCGCAAAAATAAGAGGATTTAAAATTTTATATACTAAAAAATTATTAAAAATTATCGGTGACATTTTGACACAACGCAGCGCTTGGCAATAAATTTGCCAATTATTAAGCATCGAAAAATTGATAGAAAAAAATGACAAAGAAAGCTAACGATAAAGATCAGGATATAAAAGATCAGGTAGAGGAAAATATCGATAAGGCAATCGATGAGGTAGAAAAAGAACAAGTTGAAATGCCTGAAGATAAGAAGGTAGCAGATGAAGAGACTTCTGAACAAGATAAGCTGAAAGAAGATCTTCAAAAAGAAAAAGACAAGTTTTTACGTCTTTTTGCTGAATTTGAGAATTATAAAAAGCGTACTTCTAAAGAGCGTTTGGAACTTTTTAAAACTGCCAATCAGGAAGTGATGCTGGCGATGTTGCCAGTTTTAGATGATTTTGACAGAGCTTTGGTTGAAATTAATAAAACCGAAGATAAAAACCTTTTAAAAGGAGTAGAGCTTATACATAATAAGTTTAGGGAAACGCTTAAAAATAAAGGTCTGGAACCTGTAGAAGTTGAAAGTGGTGACACTTTTGATGCTGATATTCATGAGGCCATAACGCAAATCCCTGCTCCTAATGACGATCTAAAAGGCAAAATTGTAGATGTGGTAGAGCGAGGGTATAAATTAGGAGAACGTATTATTCGTTATCCAAAGGTTGTTACCGGTAAGTAAGGAGTACAACTTTAAAAAGCAAACTTAGACCATGAAAGAGGATTATTACGACATATTAGGAATAAGCAAAGGTGCTTCGGCGGCTGAAATTAAGAAAGCCTATCGTAAGATGGCGATCAAATATCACCCAGATAAAAATCCGGGGGACACAGAGGCCGAAAATAAATTTAAGAAAGCAGCTGAGGCTTATGAGGTATTAGGAAACGAAGAAAAAAGAGCCAAATACGACCGATTTGGACACCAGGCCTTTGAAGGAGGCGGGTTTGGTGGTGGCGGTGGTATGAATATGGACGACATATTCAGCCAGTTTGGTGATATCTTTGGTGGCGGCTTTGGCGGTGGATTCTCAGGTTTTGGTGGCTTTGGCGGTGGCGGTCAGCGTCGCGCAAAAGGAAGTAACCTTAGGATTCGTGTAGCACTTACTCTAGAAGAAATAGCCAACGGGGTAGAGAAGAAGATCAAAGTTAAGCGTAAGGTTCAGGCCCCCGGCACAACCTATAAAACCTGTTCTACCTGTAATGGTACTGGGCAGGTAACCCGTGTTACCAATACGATTTTAGGTAGAATGCAAACCGCTTCCCCATGTACTACCTGTGGTGGTAGTGGGCAAATCATTGATAAAAAACCCGCCGATGCCGATGCGCAGGGATTAAAAATTCAGGAAGAAATGGTTTCCATTAAAATACCTGCCGGGGTAGAAGATGGAATGCAGTTAAAAGTCTCTGGTAAAGGAAACGAAGCTCCCGGAAATGGAATTCCCGGTGATCTTTTAGTGGCTATAGAAGAAAAAGCTCACGATAGTTTACAAAGAGAAGGTGACAATTTACACTATGATCTTTACATAAGTATTTCTGAAGCTGCTCTGGGAGCTTCAAAAGAAATACAAACCGTTAATGGTAAAGTGAGAATTAAAATTGAACCGGGTGTGCAATCGGGTAAAATTTTAAGGCTGCGCGGTAAAGGTGTAAATAGTTTGAACGGGTACGGTAAAGGAGATTTACTGGTTCATGTAAATGTTTGGACGCCAAAAATTTTAACAAAAGAACAAAAAGAGTTTTTCGAGAAGATGGCTAATGACGAGAACTTTCAGCCAAATCCCGAAAAAAGTGATAAATCATTTTTTGAAAAAGTTAAAGATATGTTTTCTTAGAATCTTGATTTTAAGAAAAAATTTATATATTTGATTCTCACTAAGACTTTTAGTGATAATTTTTCTTTTTCATAGCAATTTTTTTCCCATCCTTAATTTATTTAAGGGTGGGTTTTGTTTTTAATATTGGCATTCAATCTTTTTAAAGCCTGGTTTAAATTATTTAAAATAAAGGCTTTTCTTTAATGATTTATAAGGAATTAAAAGTAGTCGCCGAAAATTTTAAGTTGTTGGTTTTGTCGGTGATATGCAGGTTTTTAGTGAAATAAGTTCGAAAAAGAGGATTTTTTATTTATCAATAATTTAAGTCCTACTTTAAATGACCTTGCTCTTACTCAATAAAAAATTAGCTGAGAATTAGCCAATATCTTCCTTAATTTGAGATGTTTTTTTACGTTTAATTCAGAAATAACAAATATTATGAGGCAATTTTTAAGTCTGTATTAGGATTTCAATATCTTTACAGCTCTAAAGTTATTTTATGGAAAATCTTTTGGTTGCAGAGAACATCTATAAACGATTTGGAGATTACACTGCACTCAACAATGTATCGATCACCATACCTAAAGGAAGTGTTTTTGGCTTATTAGGCCCAAACGGTGCCGGAAAAACCACATTCATAAGGATTATCAACCAGATTACCATGCCAGATGAAGGCAGGGTATATCTTGATGGTAAACCTTTGCATCCAGAAGATATACAACACATTGGTTATCTGCCCGAGGAACGCGGACTGTATAAATCTATGAAAGTAGGCGAGCAGGCTCTATATTTAGCCAGATTAAAAGGTCTTTCTAAAGCCGAAGCTAAAGAGCGTTTAAAATACTGGTTCGAAAAACTGGAAATTACCGGCTGGTGGGATAAGAAAATACAGGAACTTTCTAAGGGAATGGCACAAAAAGTACAATTTGTAATTACCGTGCTTCATAACCCCAAATTGTTGATTTTTGACGAGCCTTTTAGCGGTTTTGATCCTGTAAATGCCAATATCATAAAACGTGAAATCTTAGAATTAAAAGAAAAAGGAGCGACTATTTTATTTTCAACACATCGTATGGAGAGTGTCGAAGAGCTTTGTGATTATATGGCGCTTATCAATAAGTCTAATAAATTATTAGATGGTAAGGTTTCTGAAATAAAGAAAGAATATAAAAATAATACGTTTGAAGTTGGGTTAGAATGTGAAAATGAAACAGTTTTAATGGCAGAACTTCAGGAGAAATTTAAAATAGGAAAAGCTCACTTTAAAAGTATTAATGAGGATCTTAAGGTCAGCATTCAGCTTCAGCCTGACGAAAATCCAAATGATTTAATTCAGTATTTATTAACCAAAGCAAGAATTAATCATTTTGTAGAGGTAATCCCTTCAGTAAACGATATTTTCATCAAAACGGTTACTCATAATGCGTAGTTTAAAACTTATCATTCAGCGAGAATATTTAGCCAGAGTACGTAATAAGACTTTTATTGTAATGACATTCCTTAGTCCGCTTATCCTGGTAGGAATGTTTGCTTTAATAGCCTATTTAAGTATGCTGAATAGTAGTGAACAGCATATTATTGGCCTTCATGATGAAACGGGTTTGTTTGTAAAAGAATTTAAGGATGATGAGAATCTTCAGTATTTAAATTTTTCAGATAAAAGTTTAGATGAAGCCAAGAAAATTGTTCGCGAGAGTGAATATTATGGGCTTATACATATTCCCAAAGCAGATAACAATTATGATCTCACCGGAAAGGTCGAATTTTATGGGGAAGAATCTCCCGGTTTGGGAACAGTTCAGAATATAGAAAAAATTATTGCGAATAAATTACAACGAAATGAGCTTATCCAACGGGGGATAGACGTAGCACAGATCGATGCGGTTAAGACCAAGGTAGATGTAGAGATTCAGAATTTCTCTGGAGAGACCACCTCGAAAATGGCAAATTATCTCCGCATGTTTTTTGGAGGTGCCGCCGGTTATTTATTGATGATGTTTATTATCATCTACGGGAATATGGTGATGCGATCTGTAATTGAAGAGAAAACTAACCGAATCATTGAAATTATAGTTTCTTCAGTAAAACCTATCCAATTAATGTTGGGAAAAGTGCTGGGTACGTCGTTAGCCGGAATCACACAATTTACAGTTTGGGTTGTGTTAGGCGGAATTTTATACACGATCGCCGGCTTGTATTTTGGTATCGACTTAATGAATGCGCAACCAGGTCAAATAGAAGCGCATCAATTAGACATACCAGAAGTAAATCAATTAGTTGCCGATGTGCTTAACCTGCCCATTTTTAGTTTAATTATTTATTTTCTGATTTACTTTTTAGGAGGATATTTTTTATATAGTGCAATATATGCTTCTATAGGTGCCGCGGTAGATAGTGAAACCGATACGCAGCAATTTATGCTCCCGGTAATTATCCCTTTAATGCTTGGTATTTATATTGGTTTTTTTGCCGTAATCGAGAATCCCCACGGTACGGTAAGTACAATTTTCTCAATGATTCCTTTAACTTCTCCTATAGTTATGTTAATGCGTATTCCATTTGGGGTACCATGGTGGGAAATTTCACTTTCTATTCTTATATTGCTGCTAACCAATGCGGCAGTAGTGTGGATAGCAGCAAAAATTTATCGTATTGGTATTTTAATGTATGGTAAAAAAGCTAGTTATAAAGAAATTTATAAGTGGCTTAAATATTAGAATGCAAAACGACACAGCCAATCAGATTTCAGAAGTAATAGAGCAGGATGTTTGGGGAAGTATAAAGGATTTCTTAGATTTTACACTGCTTACTAAGCCATTTGAACTTACCGTTGGGATAGTTTTACTGGTGATTTTTGTATTTATTCTAACTTCTATTGTTTTAAGGCTTGTACGTAATTTTATTGCAAGTAAACTTTTAAACGAAGACAAATTAAAATTTATAAGCGTCTTTAAGTTTGTAAAGTATGTTGTTTACCTCATTGTCATTTTAATTACTTTAAGTTCGAGCGGAGTAGATATTTCTATTTTACTAACCGCTTCAGCTGCTTTATTTGTAGGTGTAGGTTTAGCTTTACAAGAGCTCTTTCAGGATATTATTGGTGGGATTTTTATCATTTTAGATAAATCTTTACTGGTTGGTGATATTATAGAAATCGATAGTAAGGTTGCCAGGGTTTTCGAAATTAAGCTTAGAACAACCAGAGCACTCACCAGAGATGATAAAGTAATGATTATTCCCAACCATAAGTTTATAAGTGATACGGTGTATAATTATACCCAAAATCATCGTACTACCAGAGAATGTGTAAAGGTTGGTGTTGCTTATGGTAGCGATACGCAAAAAGTTAGGACACTTCTTTTGGATTGTGTCGACAAGCAAAAAGGAGTGCTTAAAAATCCTAAACCATTTGTACTTTTTGAAGATTTTGGAGATTCTGCCTTATTGTTTGGTGTCTATTTTTACATAGGGGATAGTTTTACCGATCCAAAAATAAAAAGCGAAATACGTTTTAAGATCGACGATAGTTTTAGAGAAAATAATATTAGTATACCATTCCCTCAACGCGATATTCACATATTTAACCCCAAAATTGAACCAAAAGATAGCTAGTATGAAGAAAACCTTTACCTTAATTTTATGGGTGTTTTTTTGTTTTTTAGGAACAGTTTCACATGCCCAACTTTCCGATTTAGCGAGGATGGAATATACCTATTTTCCGCAGTCCAGTTCAGATAATTCATTTAGAAGGTTTAGGACTTTTGTAAATTTTCCTATTAAAGTGGGAAAAAAAGATGCTTATCTGGTACCTGGCATCGAATATCGTAATGTGAATTTCGATTACGACGATCCCGCAACCTTTAAGACGCTTCATTTGGAAAGGTTTCAATCCTTCACCGCTTCTCTAGGTTATATTTTTCACTTAACCAAAGAATGGCGTTTAGGTTTAAAAACCGGTTTAAAAACGGCTTCTAACTTTTCTACGAATAAAATATTAAACGATGATTTTATTTATGAAGGTGGGATTTATTTTATTAAAATAATTAATGGTGAGGACGTAGAAAAAGATACAAGAATAGTTTTTGGGCTAAATTACTCTACCACAACAGGTTTTCCATTTCCATTACCGGTAGCTCATTATTATAAAAAATTCCATCCGCAATGGTCTTATATGTTGGGAGTTCCTAAATCTAACTTAAAATATCATCTTAATGATAAGAATGTTCTTCAGGCTTTTGTAACTTTAGATGGGTTTTATGCAAATATTCAGGAAAATTTTGATATTACTCCTTTAAAACCGGATAATCATGATATTGCCAATAGCATGTCTATGACTATTCTATTGGCTGGTTTGGGATATGAATTTAATTTTACCGAACATTTTTCATTTTATTTATATGCCGGTCATACTTTATTAAACGATATCCGCTTTAGGGATACAGATAGAAACGATGTGTATACGATAAACTCTACCAATACGTTTTATGCCCGTAGCGGACTTAAATTTAGCTTATTTTAATGTCTAAAATATTATTGATAGAAGATGAAGCAGCCATAAGAAGGGTGCTTGTAAAGATTCTAAACGAAGAAAATAAGGATTATCACGTTACCGAAGCAGAAGATGGTCTTGTTGGGATGGAATTGATTAAAAAGGAAGATTTTGATCTAGTACTTTGTGATATCAAAATGCCCAAAATGGATGGTGTAGAGGTTTTAGAGGCCACAAATAAGATCAAGCCAGAGATTCCTTTTGTAATGATTTCGGGACATGGAGATTTAGACACTGCCGTGCAAACTATGAGAATGGGCGCTTTCGATTATATTTCTAAACCGCCAGATTTAAATCGATTGCTAAATGCTGTTCGCAATGCCTTAGATAGAAAACAACTGGTACAGGAAAATGCCCGTCTTAAAAAGAAAGTGGGCAAAAATTTCCAAATGATTGGCGAATCTGAAGAGATTAATCGTATCAAAGAAATAATTGAAAAAGTAGCCCCTACAGATGCCCGTGTTTTGGTTACCGGAGCTAACGGAACGGGGAAAGAACTTGTAGCGCATTGGATCCATCAAAAAAGTGAACGTTCTAAAGGACCAATGATTGAAGTAAATTGTGCTGCAATTCCTTCAGAATTAATAGAAAGTGAACTTTTTGGGCACGTAAAAGGTGCTTTTACTTCAGCAAATAAAGATAGAGCGGGTAAATTTGAGGCTGCCAATGGCGGAACCATTTTTCTAGATGAAATTGGGGATATGAGTCTTTCTGCCCAGGCTAAGGTTTTAAGGGCATTACAGGAAAATAAGATTTCACGTGTTGGTAGTGACAAGGATATCAAGGTAGATGTACGTGTAGTGGCCGCAACTAATAAAGATCTTAAAAAAGAGATCGAAGATAAAAAGTTTAGAGAGGATTTATACCATCGTCTTGCTGTCATTTTAATTGAAGTTCCTTCATTAAATAATCGAAGGGAAGATATTCCGCTTTTGGTAGAACACTTTTCTGAAAAAATTGCCAATGAGCAGGGAACAAATAAAAAAACCTTTACGCAGGAAGCGCTTAATCAGCTTAAAGAATATAACTGGACCGGAAATATTAGAGAATTAAGAAACGTAGTAGAGCGTTTATTGATCCTTGGTGGGGCAGAAATTACTGAAGAAGATGTGAGCCTCTTTGCCAGTAAAGTTTAAGTTAAAGAAGCAAAAAAAAAGGACATTAAAAAGCTGAATCTCAAGATTCAGCTTTTTCATTTATTATTGATATTTATTAATGACAAGCCATCTGTTACCCGCGCTTAAAATAGTGAGTACGGTTCCCCTTTCGATAGTTGTAACTTTACTGTTGGTGGTCACATCGAATAAATCATCTCCATTTAAAAAAGAAAAAGATTTATCTGAAGTAGTGGGCCAGCAGACTAAGATTATCGTTCTTCCTTTATTTTCTGAGGCATCTGGAAGCTCAACCGAACTCAGATCATCGTTTATTCTTAGAACTCCTAAATTATTTTCAATCGTAAAGGTTCCGGTATCGCTGGTAGAAGAAAAATAGGGATAATAGGTTGGTGGTCGCCATTGCATTATTCCGTTTTCAGATAAACTTAAAACCATATCGTCCTCACTTCTTTCAGCCGGGAGAACATATTGGGTAGAAGGAGTTAATCCAATTCCCAGACGACCTTCAAAATAACCTGCAAAAACATTGGCATTACGATCACCTTCTGCTTTACTGTAAATTCCATAAATATTTCCCTGCCCTGTGGAACTACCAATTTCAGAATACACTCCATAATTATCACTATTTGCTCCATACGTACGACCTACGCGATTAAAGAATCCAAAAATATGGTTAGTTCCCGTATTTTGAAAAGTTTCATTAAAAATTCCGTAGTGGACGCCAGAGCCTGTTCCATTTACCTTATTTTTTATTCCATATTTAGTACCGTTGGTTGAACTTCCGTTGAAATTTTCGATACCGTAAGTTGTTAAGTTATTTTCTTCAGAATTTTGATTGTCTATTTTAATTCCTTTTTTGATATTATCATCGCTATCTGCTATAATCCCGATTTGTAATTTAGCTTCAATATCATCGGTACCAATACCAAGATTACCTTCACGATAAATGGAAGACTCTATGTTTTTAGGTGAAGTTTTCTTTTCTACCTCATAAAAATTGGCCTCAGCTGAATTTCCCTCAATAGACATCCAAGAAGATTCTTCTGCATTCCAATAATAAAATCCTTTTGAAAAATCGCCGTTGGTGGCAGTCAGAAATACCATCAAGCCATTTTGATCTTCAGTTGGATTTTCTGATGGGAATTTTGAAATACGGGGAATTAAAATTCCATCGATATTCGAAGGATCTTCGGTATCTGAGCTTTTTATGTCTAAACTTGCCTTTGGTTCTTCTGTGTTGATACCCACTTGTGCAGCTGTGGACAACGCAACAAATAAGAAAAATAATAAAGATAAATAGCTTTTCATAGCAATCGATTTTAGAGTGCTTAGAGAGCTAATGGCTTCGGGGAAAAATAACTATCCTAAAAATAGTAATTAAAACCCTAAAAATCAATATTTTGTGGGTTAATTGTAAGAATTAGTTATGCTAAATCCTTTAATTTTTCCTGTAATATCTTGATTTCATCACGCAATCTGGCCGCTTCCATAAAGTCAAGTTCTTTAGCGGCAGTTTCCATCGCCTTACGTTTTTCTTTGATTTTTTTGTCGATCTGAGGTTTTGTTAGATAAGCACCTTCCTCTTCTGCAGCCTGCATTGGAGGTTTATGATCTCCTTCAAAAATTTCAAGCTTCTTTTTAACTAAAGAATTATCCAGCTTTTTCACTAACGGCTTAGGCGTGATATTATGCTTTTTATTGTAATTCATCTGCTTGGTGCGGCGATATTCGGTTTCATCCATGGTTTTTTGCATACTATCCGTAATTTTGTCAGCATACAAAATTGCTTTTCCTTCTACATTTCGGGCAGCACGTCCAATAGTTTGGGTTAAAGAGCGGTTACTTCTAAGAAAGCCTTCTTTATCCGCATCAATTATAGCCACCAGGGAAACCTCTGGTAAGTCCAATCCTTCTCTTAAAAGGTTAACACCAATCAGCACATCAAAAAGGCCACGACGTAAATCCTGCATAATTTCCACACGCTCCAACGTATCTACATCGCTATGAATGTACCGACACCGAATATCGATCCTGGTTAAATATTTGGCCAATTCTTCCGCCATTCTTTTCGTTAGGGTGGTGACTAAAGTCCGTTCATCTTTTTCAACTCTTATTTGAATTTCTTCAATAAGATCGTCAATCTGATTAGTACTTGGGCGAACTTCAATGACCGGATCTAAAAGTCCGGTTGGTCTAATCACCTGTTCTACATACACCCCTTCACTTTTCTGAAGTTCATAATCGGCCGGAGTAGCACTTACATAAATCACCTGATTTTGCAGCATTTCGAATTCTTCGAATTTAAGCGGACGGTTATCCATTGCTGCGGGAAGCCTAAAGCCATAATCCACCAGAGTTTCTTTACGTGAGCGGTCACCACCGTACATGGCATGCACCTGCGGAATGGTTACGTGAGATTCATCGACAACCATCAGGAAATCATCTGGGAAATAATCTAAAAGGCAGAAAGGACGTGTGCCGGGTTGGCGGCCATCCAGATACCTTGAGTAATTTTCTATACCAGAACAATAGCCAAGTTCACGAATCATCTCTAAATCAAAATTGGTTCTTTCGTCCAGTCTTTTGGCTTCAAGATGTTTCCCGATATCCCTAAAATAATCGACTTGTTTTACCAAATCGTCCTGAATATTTCTAATCGCATTCTGAAGAACATCAGGCGATGTCACAAACATATTGGCAGGATATATATTTAAACGCTCATATTTTTCGATAATATCGTTAGTGGCAGGATCAAAGGCTTCGATATCTTCGATCTCATCACCAAAAAAATGAATTCTGAAGGCATTATCGGCATAACTTGGGAAAACATCCACCGTGTCACCTTTTATCCTGAAATTTCCATGAACAAACTCAGCTTCGGTTCTGGAATATAGACTTTGCACCAGGCTATGAAGAAATTTTGTTCTGGAGATTTCCATATCCCGTTCGATAGAAACCACGTTTTTACGAAACTCAACCGGGTTACCAATACCGTAAAGACAGGAAACCGAGGCAACCACAATAACATCCCTTCTTCCGCTTAGCAGAGAAGAAGTAGTGCTTAATCGTAGTTTTTCGATTTCATCGTTTATTGAAAGATCTTTTTCAATATAGGTTCCAGAAGAGGGAATAAAAGCTTCGGGCTGATAATAATCGTAATAACTCACAAAATACTCTACCGCATTATTCGGGAAAAATTGCTTGAATTCTGAATATAACTGCGCAGCAAGTGTCTTGTTATGCGCCAAAACCAATGTTGGTTTTTGCACCTCTTCAATAACATTTGCCACGGTAAAGGTTTTACCAGAACCAGTAACTCCCAGCAATGTTTGAAACTGGTCGTTTTTTTCGATTCCCCCAACCAGTTGTTTTATCGCGTTAGGTTGGTCGCCGGTTGGTTGATAGTCAGATTCAATCTTAAATTTCATGCGTTCTTTTTCTTAGCCTTACGAAGTTAAGCAATAAATGTGCCTATTCAAACAGGCTGGAAAAATTGGCGAAATAAGATTTTATAAATCTCTTTTCTTCAATAAAGCATACGAGGAATACACAAAAATACAGGTCCAAACCAAGACGATTAAAATCTGATACCAGTGAATGGAATAATCTTTTTCGAAAGCAGATCCTAACTGATTGGCGGCAGATTGTACGGCATTAAGCCTGGAAAAGGGTTCTTTAACCAAATTGCTCATTGATTCAAGCGGAAAAAACTGTACAATTTTATCTGCAATATCAGATTCTCTAAAAATCCGCCATCTTAAAACAGCGTAAAAAATACTTTCTACAATCCACCAGATAAACAGGAACCCAAGGGCAAAGGCCGAACGTTTTACCAAAATCCCCAGAAATAGACAGAAAGCAAAAAAACCGGTTAGTTTAACGAAATAGGCAAGAATATAGTCAAGATCCGAAAAGATAATTGAAAACTCATTATAATCGGAAAATGAAAGGCCTAAAATCAACGAAACCAAAAAAAGGAAAATGGTGGAAACTATAGAAAACACCATCACGGTGATGAATTTAGATAAAATAAATTCCTTTTTTGATAATCCGTCGATAAGGTTTTGTTTTAGTGTTCGGTTGCTATATTCATTAGACATCATGGAAACAATCACAATCGCCAGAAATAATTTTAATGTGGCAGCGATATAGCTGTTAAAGTGCCAGATAAAAGGGAAGTTAAAAATTCCCTGATCGGCAATTCTAAAATTAACCTGTCCAATAGGAAATTCTATCGATGCGATAAGGGCAATAAACGTGATTAAGATGAAATAAGTTAGAATTAAGATTTTTGAAGATCTACTATATCTAAGTTTTAAAAATTCTATATTTAAAAGTCGTAACATTACGCGGTAGTTTGATTGGTTAGTTGAAGGAATTGTTCTTCCAGGCTTTCTTTTCGTTTTATTAAATAGCTAAGACTAAGTCCTTTTTCAAAAAGATAGCGGTTAATGTCTGATGCTCCCATAGGCTCTTCAATAATCGCGATAACCAAATTTCCTTTAAGGCTTACTTTTCCAATAGATGGGTGTTCGTTTAATAACTGCTGGAGTAATTCGGTATTTTCAGCTTCCAATTCAAAGAAGCCATGGCTGGCATTAATTCCGTCAACAGGGCCACTATATAATTTTACACCTTTTCTTATAATCACGACATGGCTACACACTTTTTCAACTTCATCTAAAAGGTGCGAGGCCAATAAGATGGTCGTGCCATTTGAAGCAATTTTGCGGATAATTTCACGAATCTGATGGATTCCCTGCGGATCCAAACCATTAGTGGGTTCATCCAGAATCAAAATTTCAGGATCGTTAAGCAGGGCAGAGGCGATAGCCAATCGTTGTTTCATCCCTAAAGAAAAGGTTTTGAACTTACTGTCTTTACGATCCAGTAAGCCAACAATTTCTAGTTTTTCCTCAACTTTATGCTCTGGCACGCCTTTAATTTTACATACCAGTTTAAGGTTTTGTGCCGCTGTCATATAAGGATAAAAGTTAGGATGCTCGATGATGGCTCCTACTTTTTTTAAAGCTTCATGTGTAGATTCGGTGCCATTAAACCACTTAAATTCTCCAGAGGTTTTGTTTACTACATTAAGCACCATACCTAAAGTGGTCGATTTACCGCTTCCGTTAGGGCCTAAGATTCCGTACACGTTTCCTTTCTCTATAGTAAAGGATAAATTGTCTACTGCTTTTAACGGCCCATAGACTTTTGTTAATTTATTAATGCTAAGGATTGTTTCCAAAATAGATGGTTTCTTTTCTTACACGACGACTAATTTACATTTTTGTTACAGTTTTCACTTTACTATCTTTATTTTTACTCGATAATCGAGATTAAATGCTCCGATCCCTTTTCGATAGCTATCGAAAAGGGATCGAAGTAAAAAATAATTTTCTAATAAATACCTTATGCGTGTAACTTTAGGTAATTTATTGGATAAAAGAGGTTTTTGGTGCTAATTTTTAAAAACTTATCAGAAATTAGAATGCTGTAAATCCTCATAGTATAAATACCTTAAAGACTTTCTTCGGAAGAGTTTAAAAAAGCGCAAGAATATGGAACCTAAACTGATGTCTAAAAGAAAACCTTCTTTTCCTGTAAACGAACGTTTTAATAAATATCTGGCACGTTACAATCGAAATACAAAAATCCCTGTTTTTTATGAAGATTTATTACGGTTTTCAGGTTCTGTAGTGGTTTATGACCAGGATGATGAAGATACGTATTGGGTACGTTGTTATTACCCGGAGTTTGAGCGTGAAGAGATCGACGAGAGTCTTAAAAAGATCTATAATATTTTACATTCTGACGGTAGTGATGATATGTTGGAATTCCTGGCCGTTGATGCAATAGATTACTGTACCTTCGGAAATTCTAAACCTTTCCGTATAAAGGTTAGAAATATCCTGAATGATGTTTTTACATATTTCTATATAAAAAAGGCGGATGCTTCCCGAATTTATGGATTGGAATTAGAGCATTTGCTGTCACCACATCGTATTACCTTTTTGGTGTATAAAGACACGTTGATTGAAGCGCATATTGCAGGAATTCCGGGAGATGTTTTTATTGAAGAACATTTGCCAAAATTATCGGAATGGGAGAAAGCGCAAATCGCCAAGCAGTTTGTAAAGTTTAACGAACGCTGTACGGTAAGGCTTTTAGGTGATATGCGATCGTATAATTATGTGGTGATCCCAACGCACGATTTTGATCATGTACAATACCAAATAAGAGCAATAGATTTTGATCAGCAATGTTTCGAAGGGAAATTTAAGGTGTATCGTCCTCAGTTTTTTAAGGAAAATTATAAGATGGTAAAATTGGTTTCAGAAAAACTACAGCTTTCCTCGATCGAGCAGTATAGAAAAGAAGAACGCTCGCTTTTGGCCAAAAGAATGATTAATACCCAGGCACGGTTTAAGCGATTGATAAAATGCATGAGTAACGATCATGTTTCCACCAAAGAAAATGTAAATCAGTTACGAACCGAATTATATCACTTTACCAAAGATGTGAAATTTAAACGTGCCAGTACGATGGGGCAGATTTTAAGAACCGCTCTAGATTTTGTGCAACGTAATTATGAAGATGTAAATATGAAAAGGTTGTTGCAATAAGAGTTTAAAAACCAAAGGCCAAAATTATCGAATTTCGGCCTTTGGTTTTTTCTATTTTATCTGTCTAGCTTTTTTCTTCTTTATTGAAGTATACCAGATAATAATACATCTGTTTTTCTTCGTCCCAGCCTTTTTCTACAAACTTATCGGCAGATTCTGCATTCACAAAATCCATTTTAATCTGAATATTGGTATCCAGGTTAATCACATTTTTAAGTTTTTTACGCGCATCGGTCACCGCTTTGTTAGCAATAGGGAACGTGGTGAGATCTTCGATCTTATATTTAGGCGCTTTTTCGGTTTTATAATTCTGGAATTCAGGAACCAGATCTGGGTTATCGATCACCGAGTTTAAGAAGTTAGATTCTTCAAAATCATCGTTTTTTGCGAAGTAATCCATACTTCGGTTCATAAACATGACTTCTTCTTTTTTGTCTTCCGCAGGTAAAACCACGTCTTTGGCAAAATTCTGGCAGAATTTTAAGTACTTTTTAGTGTAATAATTTTCATCGGCCATTACATCTACGCCCAAAAAGTTTTCTAACCAGTATTTTGTATCGTATTTGTTAGAATCGATCGATAAAATCTTATAACCTTCCTCACGTTGCTTGTTGAAAATCAATGCTCCTTTATCTAATTTTTGAAGATTGATTCCCTGTTGAACGATCATTTCTAGAATACTTCCTTTTTCCTGGAATTGTAAGAAATCATGCTTTAATTCAGATTTAAAAATCCCAATAGCCGGAAGTTTTTCGTTATCCAGCTGCGCGTTTTCAAAATAAACCACATACACTTCACCACTTTTAATGTGTGGATGTGCCGATTGTTCAAAAAGTAAGGTGGTAATTTTTTTTGAAGCCTCATGAATGCTTTCAGGATTATCAAAAATCGTATTCGCCAGATTATAAAGTTCGTTAAACTCTAAATCGGTTTCATGGTCAAATTTGTAATAGTTCTCTTCTTTTTCCCGAAAAGGCTTCAGAAAATATTCCTTGATTAACGGGGTAATCTCGTCATTTAACTGGTAAGGTGCCGCAGATAAAAAGATATTTTCATTACGGCTCTTGTTGCCCACACGGTGAATAGACAGGGATTCGATCTGGGCATTATATAAATTAATCATTCAGTTTAAAAATTAAAGTTGAAAATATAGAAAATCAGTTCCAGTTTTCGTCGAAAGAAAAACTATCGTAATCGTCTACATCAAAATCGTCATTAAAATTTTCGTCTTCTGTAGGATCTTCTTCAGCTTTAAATTCTTTATCTGGTGCGTTAGTGGGAATTTGCCCGTGTACAAACATTAAATTTGGGTAATCACGACCTTCTTCGATCTCTGCAATTTGTGCAAGTTCTACCATAAACGTCCACATATTAAAGAAATCGTAAACGTAAAGCAGTTTGGTTTGATCTTCAGACAGTACGCTATCTAAAGTAGTTTCATTCATCAGGCGAATGCTATCATCGCCACCACTCATATCAAACTGGTGAATTTCTTCGCCCTGCGTCCACTCGTCGTCACTTAAGTAAAACGAAGCCATTTCGGTTCCATCAAAACCAAACGCCTGTATGATGGTATTGTGTAAATCCTCGAGCGTATCGGTTTTTAAAATTTCAATATCTCTAAAAACATCTTCCTCTGCATCTAATATCACTCTAAATCTGTAGACCATTTTTGTAAAATTTGGTTAGCAAAGATACGGTTTCAAAACCGTAATAGACAAATTCATTTTACCAGAACTATGGTAAATTTAATAATTATTTACTGAATCTGTGCAGTACAAAAGTCATGCTGGCCAATAGGAAAAAAGCACCTACCTGATGTGTTACGCCCAACCATACCGGAACCTGATAAATCAGGGTGAAAACACCCAATAAAAATTGGATACCAACAATAATTAGTAAACTATTGACCCCGTTTTTTTGAGGTTGTGTTAATTGGAATTTTTTGGCTTTATTCCAGATAATCAGGATGGCGATGACCACAAAATAGGCAAGATAACGGTGTACAAACTGAACGCCGCTTTTACCGGCGATAAAATTTTTCCACACCGGGTTCAATTCGATATAAACGGTTTCATGGATCCATTTCCCTTCGGTCATTAATGGCCAACTATTGTGAATAAACCCCGCGTCTAATCCTGCTACAAATGCACCCCAGGTGATTTGAAGAATTAAAACGATCATTCCTGCCCAAACCCATTTTCTCATTTCAGGGATTGCTGGTTTTACATTGTTTTTATAAATGATATCGAGGGCTACCCAAAATGAATACGCAAAAGTAACAAAGGCTGTCATAAGGTGTGCGGCCAGTCGATAATGACTAACTGAAGGTCGATCTACCAAACCACTTTTTACCATATACCATCCCATAAATCCCTGAAAAGCTCCTAATCCTAATAAAACAATAGCTTTTTTTATAGTTGATTTGGTAAGTTGTTTTGTAAATAAAAAATAGAAAAAAGGGATAATGAAGACCACTCCAATAAGTCGACCAATTACCCGATGAATCCATTCCCAAAAATAGATACCCTTGAAATCTTCTAGATTGAAATGATAATGAAGTTTTTGATATTCCGGATATTGTTTATAAAGATCAAAAGCTTCTTCCCATTCTTGCTGATTCATTGGAGGGATCACACCATGAATAAGCTTATAATTCGATATCGAAAGCCCCGAATTAGTTAAGCGGGTAATGCCACCAACTATAACCATAATAAAAATAAGGATACATCCCGTTAATAGCCAGTATACTACTTTTTTATTGTCTTTCATTAGATATTAATTATAGTTTTTTCGATCATCGAAAATGAAAAGTTTCAAAGTTGTATGGTAATTTTAACTTTTTTGCTGTTGCAATTTAAGTTGTTTACCTTTCTTAAGCATAAGTTCGTGTGCGGCATCATGCTCGTTTGGGATATGACCTTCCAGGATCGCTTCTTTAATGGCATCTTTTATAATACCAACTTCGCGACAGGGCTTTATATTGAAGGTTTCCATAATTTCTTCTCCACTAACCGGCGGCTGAAAATTACGTACATGATCACGTTCTTCAACCTCTTTCATTTTTTGTCTTACAATCTTGAAATTGTTATGATATTTTTTGTAACGACGCGGATTTTTAGTGGTAATATCTGCCTCACACAAGGTCATTAAATCATCGATATTTTCGCCGGCATCAAAGATCAATCTCCGTACAGCCGAATCTGTGACATCATCGTCTACCACTGCGATGGGACGTGAACTCATTAATACCATTTTCTGCACAAATTTCATTTTGTCATTTAATGGCATTCTAAGTCGTTTAAATAATTTAAAAACCATCTTAGAGCCTACAAACTCGTGACCATGGAACGTCCATCCAATCTTTTTATGAAACTTCTTGGTAGGTGCTTTACCAATATCGTGTAGCAAAGCAGCCCAGCGTAACCAAAGATTATCGGTATTTTCGCTAATATTATCCACAACTTCCAGCGTATGCCAAAAGTTATCTTTATGGCGCTGGCCTTCAATCTCGTCGATACCTTCCAACGCCGTAAGTTCTGGAAGGATAAGTTTTAAAAGCTTTGTTTTGTGTAAAAGCGCAAAACCTTTAGACGGTCTTTCAGACATTAGAATTTTATGTAATTCTTCTGTAATTCGCTCTTTCGAGATAATTTTTATACGATTGTGATGCTCTTTAATGGCATCTAAAGATTTTTTCTGAATAATAAAATTAAGTTGCGATGCAAAACGAATCGCCCTTAACATACGTAAGGGATCATCAGAATAGGTAACTCCGGGTTCAAGCGGAGTCCTTATTAACTGAGATTTTAAATCTTCAAGTCCGCCAAAAGGATCCAGTAAATCACCAAAATTAGAGGTGTTTAAGCTTAAGGCTAATGCATTTATCGTAAAATCACGGCGGTTCTGATCATCTTCGAGCGTTCCATTTTCTACTACCGGATTCCTGCTGTCTTCAGAATAGCTTTCTTTTCTGGCGCCTACAAATTCAATTTCTATATCAAAAGCACGTAGCATGGCGGTACCATAATTTTTAAAAACCTGTACCTTGGGTTTATGCGGGAGGAGTTGAGAAACCTTTAATGCCAAATCGATCCCGCTACCTAAAGCAACAATATCAATATCTTTGGCGTCACCACGTTGCAGGATAAAGTCTCTTACAAATCCACCAATCACATAACTTTCTAATTGAAGTTCTTCTGCTGCCTGAGAAATTACTTTAAAAATTTGATGATCTAAAGCTTCGCTATAATTTTTCACTACATTAATTTTCTTTGCCACGAATACACAAATGGTTATAAACGTCTCTTTTAAAGTCTAATCAATCAATCTTTAAATCGTGGTGAAATTTGGCAAATCCTATTCAACTTTATTAGCAGTATAAGAATCTATTTCCTTATCACTTTTACCGTTCCGTCGTTGCTAAGTTTAATGATAGCCGAGGGTTTTGCTGATTTTTTAGACCGGTGCAAATTTACTACATAGTCTACACCTTTTAAAATTTCGGGACTAATTTGGGAAAAAGAACCCGGCGTTGGCTGCCCACTGATATTTGCAGAAGTCGATACCAAAGGTCGGCGCATACGCTTTGTGAGTTCTTTGCAAAAAGGATCTTTAGTTACCCGTATGGCCAGGGTGTTATCTTCAGCAATCAAATTTTCAGCTACACGAATGGGATCATCGTAAATAATGGAAGTTGGTTTGGCTGCATATTTTAGAATATCGTAAGCAACTTCTGGAACTTCTTCGACATATTCATTGAGCATTTTAAAATCCGAAACCAAACAGATCATGGATTTGCTTTCAGCTCTTTTTTTAAGGGCAAAAATTTTATCAATAGCATCTGCATTGGTGGCATCACAGCCAATTCCCCAAACCGTATCGGTAGGATAAAGGATAATTCCACCTTTTTTAAGAACGGCTAAACAATTTTGAATTTCAGTCTTTTTATCTTCCATAGTTACCTTGCTAACGACCTGCAAAGATACTTCAGAAAATTGATGAAACCAGTTTTAAATCACATTTCCTTAAAATTCATGACATCTTTTATCTATAGCTCTTTTATGGATTGTTTTTGTTTTAGGGAATCAGAAATAGAAGCACCACGAAGTAGCAGTTTAAGCAATGGGAAATATTTTGGTTTTACAATAAATGTTACCCCATAGCGAGTACATAAAAGGTTTAGTGAAAATTGATGACATAAAAGCTAGAATGTTGGCACGTATGGTATAGAAGCGAGATTTTTATAAAACAATCAATACTAATTGGTATTTTAGTTAGTCTTTAAATTTCTATAATTGTAATTTTGCAGCATGAAAATCGTATACGCAGACGCTTTTAAAGATCAGACTGAAGAAATAGAGCATATTTTATCTGATTTTTCAGAAAAAGGGAAGGTGCTTAGCAGTGGGCGAAATACCATAAAAACTTTCGTTCTTAATGGAAGGGAAGTGAATGTAAAGTCATTTAGGATTCCTAACCTTATCAATAAAATTGTATATCGTTTTTTTAGAAAATCCAAAGCAGAGCGCAGTTTTAGTTATGCTGAATATCTTTTATCTCGCGAAGTAGGTACGCCTTTTCCCGTTGCGTATGCTGAAGAATGTAAATGGCTCACCTTTGGTAGAAGCTACTACATTTGTGATCATTTAGAGTACGATTTTACCTTTAGGGATATCGAGAAATTTAAGAATGCTGCGCAACAGGAAGCGGTTTTAAGAGCTTTTACACGATTTACCTACGATCTTCACGAAAAAAATATCGAATTTTTAGACCATTCTCCCGGGAATACACTTATTCAGGTTGATGGTGATGGTTTTCAGTTCTTTTTAGTCGACTTAAACCGAATGAATTTTAAGCGACTGGATTTTAAACAGCGCATGAAAAATTTCTCTCGTTTAACGCCCAATAAGGGAATGATTAAAATTATGGCTAACGAGTACTCGCAACTTACCGCCTGGAATGAAAATGAAGTTTTTGAAACCATGTGGGGACTTACACAGGAATTTCAGGAGAAATTTTTCAGAAAAAAAAGACTAAAGAAAAAGCTTAAGTTCTGGAAAAAATAACTTCTTAAAAGTAGCAAAAAAGTCTTCGATTTTATCTAATATCGATTATCGCGTAAATGGTTTTCTATAGCTTTTAAAAGTAAAATAATTTAGTTTTTTTCTTAATTGATAGCGTCTTACCAGGTTTAAAGGTTTGCTGGTTAAAGTTGGTTTTGCAGTATGTAAAACATCAATACAGGTAGAAATTACACGCTCGCTGCTTTTGCCGTCAAAATAAGGATGCGTATCATAGATGTAAGATTCGATATCTTTCAATAGTTTTTTTGAAGGAGAAAAAGCTGTCCTAATGGCATTTTCGATCTCTTCAGGAGTAGAAATATCGATAAGGTGATTTGCCGGTTTATTATTTCTGAAGGTAACTACCGGTTTTTTCTGAAGTATAAATTCGGTTATCGCTGAAGTGGTATCTGAAAACATAATATCTGCCTGGCGGAACAGCGGAATAATATTGGTAGTATCATAATATTTGAAGTTTTCGTGCTGCATTTTTTTTACAATCTCGATCTTCTCTTTATCCATTTTTGGGTGGAGTACCGCTAAAAACTCAAATTCCCCGGTTTTCGATAATTTTTTAATTTCGGCAATCACTTCTTCATGATACAACCAGCTGTATTTAGGAGAAAAGGTAGAAGAAAGCAAAATTGTAGGTTTTTCACGCTGTTTTTCTTCAATTTTAAATAAAGGATCTACTTTAGACCAGCCTGTCTCCCGCACTAAAAAATGATTCTTTTTTTGCTGAATTTCTTTAAACGGAATAGTGGTCGATGGCCCTTGTGTGCAATAAAGATCGAATAAGCCGCGAATTCTAAAATGTCCTTTTTTATCACTGTGCTTATTGGCTAAAAATCCATGAAATATCTGCACTTTTAATCCCGGTAGAAAATCGGCAACCACATCGGTAATGCAAAGTACGATATGCGGTTTGTAAACAATAGCTTCTTCGATAGAATTAATTAATTCGCCATTTTCAGGAAAGTAACTTTTGGGAGGATCAAGTTCAGAAAACCACTTCACTTCATAATTTCTTCTCTTGATTTCTTCCTGAAGCGGCAAGCCGATAGGCAAAGCGTAAGTATGACTTATATAAATGAGAAAGCGATAGGTCATTTAGCATTCAATTTTAGAAAATGATTCAGTGGCTTTTCAATAAATGTTGGTAGGAATTTATCGTAAAGCTCAAATACGTTTTTATGCAACTCATCCTGATTTTTATCCGTAAATAATTCCGGAGAAAAATCTTTTAAATGCACCGAGACATTTTGTTTTCCGTCCTCATAAATATTCCAATTCGCTTTGTTTAAAGGAGGTGAGAATATCGCGAAAGATGGGATGTTTAAGGCTTTTGCCATGTTTATGGCGCCACCTTCATTACCAATAATCGCATCGCAAAAACTGGTAAGTGCCAAAAAATCTCGTAGGCTCTCACCATAGATATCAAGATAAACCTTTTCTCTTGTTTGCGCTTTACAATAGCCAATTAAAGTGGTAATTTGATCTTTTTGACTTGGGATATAATTGAATAAAATAGCCGTATTTGCTTTCGCTGCGATCTGGTCTAAAAGCTCAGCTAAATAGGGGAGTGGATAGGTTTTCTTTGCAGAACTTCCCAAAGCACCAATCATATAAATGGAGTCTGAAAGATTTACGCCACCTTCAGTTAATTTTGTTTTGGCTTTCTCACGTTCAGTATCGCTTAAAAATATTTTTGGTTTTAGCTGAATTGGAGCATCTTTAATAAGTGGACTAAGCAATCGCATCCTTTTTTCTATGGCGGCACCGGCGTTTGTTTTTGCCTGAATATTTCTGCTGAATGTATGGGTATAAAAAGGACGGGTATATTTCTTCTCAAATCCAATTTTATATTTCGCCCCCGAAAAACTGGTAATGATTGAAGTCTTTACGGTTGAATAAGCATCGATAATAGCATAGTAGTTTTCGGTTCTAACCTGTTTTACCAGTTTATAAAAAGGAAGCTCATTTTTACCGAATATCAGCTTATCGATAAACGGGTTATTTTCTACAACCGCTTTGGTGTGCGGGTAAATAAGGTAATGCAGCTGCGCCTCGGGATAAGCTTCCCGAAGTGCTTCAAATAAGATTGAGGACGTAAGAACGTCCCCAATCATTTTTTGCTGTATAACCAGAATTTTCATTTATACCGCTACATCATATTCTCTAAGCGCATCGTTTAGAGATGTTTTTTTGTTGGTACTTTCTTTACGTTTCCCAATAATTAATGCACAGGGAACATTAAATTCTCCTGCGGGGAATTTTTTAGTATAACTACCAGGAATCACTACCGATCTTGCCGGTACAATTCCTTTCATTTCTACAGGCTCATCTCCGGTTACATCGATAATTTTTGTTGAACCGGTAAGCACAACATTAGCACCAAGTACGGCCTCTTTTTCAACACGAACACCTTCTACAACGATGCTACGAGATCCTAAGAATGCGTTATCTTCAATAATTACAGGAGAAGCTTGTAATGGTTCTAACACACCACCAATACCAACACCGCCGCTAAGATGAACATTTTTACCAATTTGTGCACAACTACCCACAGTAGCCCAGGTATCTACCATGGTACCTTCGTCTACATAAGCGCCAATGTTTACATAACTTGGCATCATGATAACGCCGCTAGAAATATAAGCACCATGTCTTGCAACTGCATTTGGAACTACACGAATTCCTTTCTCTTTATAGCCTTTCTTTAAAGGCATTTTATCGTGATACTCGAAGATTCCGGCTTCCAAGGTTTCCATTTTTTGGATAGGAAAATAAAGCACTACGCCTTTTTTTACCCATTCGTTCACCTGCCATCCACCGTCAATTGGCTCGGCAGTTCTTAGTTTACCTTCGTCCAAAAGTGTAATAACTTCTCTAATGGCATCTGTAGTTTCTTTATCTTTTAACAGCTCACGGTTTTCCCAGGCTGCTTCGATTTTCGCTTTTAAGTGATCCATAAATCTAATTTTTAGCAAATATAAGAGCTTCAATGTAATTTTTGGGGAGCTATGGATATAAACCTTACCTTTGCATAAATTTTGAAGTATGGCAAGAGTTATGGCATTGGATTATGGAGTTAAGCGAACGGGTATAGCCGTTACCGATGAGCTTCAGATGATTGCCAGCGGACTTACCACTGTTGATACGCCGTCTCTTTTAAATTTTCTTGAAGACTATTTTAAAAAAGAAAAGGTAGAAACGGTCGTGGTGGGAGAGCCAAAGCAAAAAGACAATTCGGCTAGCCAAAGTGAGGTTTTTATTGCTGAATTTCTTAAAAAATTCACTGAAAAATTTCCCGATATGAAGCTGGTGCGTGTTGACGAACGTTTTACCAGTAAAATGGCTTTTCAGACCATGATCGATAGCGGACTCAAAAAGAAAAAGCGACAAAATAAAGCTTTGGTCGATGAGGTAAGTGCGACCATTATCCTTCAGTCTTATCTTTATTGAAAAGGATGAAAGTAGAAAGTATAAAAGAATAAGGTTTAAGGAAGAAGTATAAACTTCAAAATGAAATCTGATGAATGTATTTTTTGATAGATTTTGCGATGAGGGAAGGGGTAAGTGAAAAAGCTGAAGTCGAGGTTCTTAAAGAAGCAAAAGGAACTAAAAGCAATCTTTGTAGCTTCTAGAAAAACAGCTCTGCGAGAAATAAAGTATTTTATATGGAATGAAAGATATTATAACTTATTCATTAGACATTAAAAGTTAAACAGAGATTAGAGATTAAAGAATAGTATATGATTTTACCAATAGTAGCCTACGGTGATCCGGTATTAAAAAAGAAGGCAAAACCGATTGATAAGGACTATCCAAAATTAGAAGAATTAATAAGTAATATGTGGGATACCATGTACAATGCCTATGGCGTTGGACTTGCTGCACCACAGGTTGGCGTTCCTATTCGATTATTTGTGATCGATGCCGCCCCTTTTGCTGAAGATGATGATTTAAGTGCTTCTGAAAAAGAATACCTAAAAGGATTTAAAAAAGTATTTATCAATGCGCAGATCATAGAAGAAACCGGAGATGAATGGGCTTTTTCTGAAGGTTGTTTAAGTATCCCTGATGTTAGGGAAGATATTTTTAGAAAGCCAGAGGTCACTATCGAATATCAGGATCAAAATTTTGAAACCCAAAAGGAAACTTTTACCGGTTTGGCAGCACGTGTGGTACAACACGAATACGATCATACGGAAGGAATTCTTTTTACCGAAAAAATATCCAGTCTTAAGAAACGACTGATTAACGGGCGTTTAAAAAAGATTTCTTCGGGGAAAATAAAAGTAGACTATAAAATGCGTTTTCCAAGCGTAAAAAAAGGTCGTTAATATTTTTGATAATTTAAAGCGGGGTGTGATATTTGCCACCCAAATTCAAAAGACACTATGGGATTAGATAAAATTTTAGCAATATCAGGAAAACCAGGTTTGTATGAGCTTGCTGCGCAAACCAGAGGAGGATTTATTGCAAAATCAATCTTGGATGGAAAGAAAATCGCCGTTAATATGCGTCACAATGTGAGTATTCTTAGCGAGATCGCGATTTATACCTATACTGAAGAAGTACCTCTTGGGCAGGTGCTGGAAAATATAAAACAAAAAGAAGATGGTGGTGAAGCAATGAGCCACAAATCTTCTAAAGCTCAACTGGAAGATTATTTTTCTGAAGTGTTGCCAGATTACGACGTAGATCGTGTGTACACCAGCGACATTAAAAAAATTATCCAGTGGTATAATCTTCTTACCAAAAATGGATATACAGATTTCTCTAAAGGAGAGGAAAAAGAAACCAGTGGAGAAGAAGAAGAATAGATAATACTATTATTTCAAAACAGCGAAAAACCTGTTTCAGCAGCATGCTGAAACAGGTTTTTTATTTAACTGAAATTCAGAAGGTTATATTAGGGTTTATCTTGATGATTTCTTAAAATTTAACTTCTATTATTAATATATTAACGATTTCTAATCACATTTTAATCTCAATCCAATAATATTCTAAGGCCAGTCCCGTAGTTTTGATTCAAATCAAAGAGAAAAATCAACGCTATGAGAATCGGTATTTTAGTTTGTTTAGGAGTATTGATTTCTGGCTTAAGTTATGGTCAGGAACAACCACAAAATGTAAAAGAAGGAGATATTTTCACGATTAATTCCGGCAGTGATTTAAAATTCCATTCCTTAAAACTTCCAAAATTAAATATGCTGGTGAAGCAGGGGGAACGACCAAATTATAAAAAGCTGGATGGGATGGAAGTAGAAGTTGTTTCTATAGAAAATACTAAAAAGGGAACTTTTGCAGTTCTAAAAAGAACCAACGATGAAGATTTTTTTATTCATCGCAAAACGATTAAAGCTAATTTAAATAAAGCTTTTAGTTACGAGGAGTTAGAGTAGATTGTTTTTCCAAACGAGAAGGAGTATAGTTTTTAATTATACTCCTTTTTTATTCGGTCTAATTTACGTTTGTTATCACGATCTTTAATAGTCTCACGCTTATCGTAAAGCTTTTTACCTTTTGCCAGTGTAATCTGTACTTTTGCGAGTCCGCGATCGTTAATAAATAATCGAAGCGGGATAATCGTCAATCCGCCGTTTTTTACTTCTTTTTCCAGCTTTCTTAATTCTCGTTTTTGTAAAAGAAGTTTACGTTCACTTTTAGGATTGTGGTTAAAGTGGGTAGCATGAGAATATTCTTCAACATGCATATTGATTACGTATAATTCACCATCCTGAAATTCACAAAAACTCTCGGCAATCGAAGCCTTACCCTGTCGTATCGCTTTAATTTCGGTTCCGGCTAATTTAATTCCCGCTACATATTTGTCCAGAAATTCATATTGAAATTTAGCCTTTCGGTTTTTTATATTTATGGTATTCGCTTGTTTCATTTATACTGAAATTTGACAACTTTGGTGTCCTGTTACTTTGCAGATTTTTAATACTGCGATGTTATAAAAAGCCTTTTTAGCTATTATAGACTGCAAAAATAGCAAGCTTTGTAAGATTATTAAGGGATTTTAAAGAAATCGTAACAAACAAAGGTAATGATTCATTTTTATTTCCCTTCAATCACTTTTTGTTAATGCTACCGCTACCTAAAAGGATTTATTATCTTTGCCGACAATTTTAGAGCTATGAAAAAAGTGACCCTACTCTTTATAATTTCATTTCTAATGAGTTCCTGCCAGCAAAAAGAGCTTGATGCCAACCAAATTGTGAGTAAAGCCATAGAAGTTTCTGGTGGCGAAAAATATGATTCAGCTAAAATCTCATTTACTTTTCGCGATAAACAATATAAAAGTACCCGTAAAAACGGCCAATTTCAATTAGAACGTTTTCAGGAAGATACTTTGGGAAATAAAATTACAGATATAGTAACCAATAGCGGCTTTACACGTAGCAGGAATAATAAGGAACTTAGTCTGGCAGATTCTAAGGCCAGTGCTTACTCAAATTCGGTAAATTCGGTGCATTATTTTGTACAATTGCCTTACGGCTTAGGTGGTGATGCGGTAAATAAGACCTTATTGGGTAAGGATAGTATTAAAGGACAGGAATATTACGAAATAAAGGTGACTTTTAATCAGGATGGCGGCGGCACCGATTACGAGGATGAATATTTATACTGGATAAATACCAACACTTTTACAGTCGATTATTTAGCCTATAGCTACCATGTTAACAAAGGCGGAATTCGTTTTAGGGCGGCTTTTAATCCCAGAGTAGTGAACGGATTGCGTTTTGTAGATTATAAAAATTATGCTGAAGATGACCTTTCTACACCATTAGAAAATTTAGATGAACTTTACGAAGCCGGAGAACTGGAATTATTTTCTGAAATTATTACTGAAGACGTGGAAGTTACGGTTTCGGAATGATTCTTTTTCATAATCCAGAAGCTTTTGATAAGGATCACCTTCCAATTGAAGCAATTTTGCGAAAGCAGGCTCGGTTTTTTAATCCTTCCCTTTTAAGTTTTATAATTTCTCTACTAAAGTTGTTGTCGTTTTCCTTAAGGATTTTATGATCAATAATCATGTGGCGATATGCATTTTGCTGCGTTACTTCAAGATGTTGTCCAAAGATTTCGATTTTAAAATGTTCGCCTTCAAAGCAGCAAATACTGGCGGTTTCACCAAACCTTGAGGTGGTTTTAAAACTGAAGTCTGATTGTTCAGCATAATTCTTAAAGAGCTTTTGTTTGAATTCATCATGATTTTTTACCGTGCATGAAATATCCAGATCGCTGGAAGAGATCGCAATGTCCAACGGAATGGTACCGGTAAGTACGGGATGAAATTCATCTAAAACCCACATGATTTTTAGGACTGAAAGTTCGTGATACGCCAGCTGCTGAATGGTACTACCGTGTTTTAAATAGTCCAGATTCTTAAAATCCATATTAACTGTTTTTGTACGCGATGATGCGTAAACGTCGATAATCGGCATACCAACCATCTTCTTTTAAAAGTGTTGTTTTCAATCTGGTTTGCACTTCCTTTTTAATGATTTCAGCCTCAACTTCAGGAATACCTTCAAAAAAAGTCTTTCCAAACAATAAAAGCCAGTCTGCAATTCCGCTTTCGGCATCAGCTAACTTGGTAGGTCGATCGTACAATTCCGCTAATCGGATTTCAAAACCTGTTTGTTCCAGTAGCGTTGTATATTCGGCAACCGATGGGAAATACCATAGTTTGATATTGGCCTTTTTTTCATACCCTTTTTCTAATAATACCGCTTTTAGCGTGGTTTCAATTTTCTGAACATTTCCTTTACCACCAAATTCCAAAACTAGACGTCCGTTTTTCTGTAAATGTCGAAACATATTTTCGGCTGCAGCTTTGTAATCTTTTACCCAGTGTAAAGCGGCATTAGAGAAAATGGCATCAAATTTTTCAGTAAAATTGAAATTTTCGGCATTCGCCACTCTAAAATCCAGTTCGGGAAAATTGCTTTTAGCACTTTCAATCATACTTTCAGAAGCGTCCATGCCTATAACTTTTGCTCCACTTTTCGCAATCTCTTCCGTAAGCTGGCCGGCACCGCAGCCCAAATCCAAAATTAGTTCTTTCGCTTTCGGTTTTAAGAGTTCGATTAAAGAACTTCCGTAGTTAAATACAAAATCGTGCTTGGTATTATATAATTTTGCATCCCAGCTTGTTGCCATTTTTTAGTTTTTTAATGATTATATAGTATCGGTACTTAAAGAACTGGTTTCTGCCAATTCTTCTTTTAAGCGATATTTCCAACGTAAGGTTTCGGTATATTCTAAACCAAAATTGGTCTCGGTTTCCAGGTAATAGATTTCGGTTTCAAAATCGTTAAAAATTTCATTGTAGATTCCTTCAGCAAATTTTTGCCATTTTATCTGCGAGTCGACTTTCGCTTCATTAAAAGCATCACGCATTTTACGGGCATAAAGTTCTAGTAAATCAAACTTAAGCTGATTGTATTCTAATTGGTGCTTGTTTTGATAATTAGGCTGAATATAACTACAGCTAAGAACAATAACGGGCAATACTTCAACTCTGCCTTTACCGCCAATTTTATAGTCTTTATAATCGACATTAATCGTAGCGCAAAGAAAAGAAGGGCGTTCCAATTTTGGGGCACCTTTAAAATATTTCCAGTCCAGCGTATGTTTGGTGCTCCAAATAAGCATATTTTGGAATGGAAAAATATCATCTATTTTAAGGATCTTAAACGTAATCTGATGGCAGATGGATAGCGCATTTGGTAATTTATGTGCAGTAATTTTTATAGCATTGCCACCAAGTTTACGAGCCTCGTTTTTTGCCAGACTCAATACATGTTCGTAGCTGCAATCTACCGTTAAGCCACCATCTTTTAAGTGAAACTCCCCAATAGTTTTAGAAGGAATAGAATCGGGTATCTTTTTGTATTCTTCTATGACGACAACGACATCATTGTTGTTAAGCGGAGTAAATTGCTGGACAGCTTCTCCTTTTAATTTCATTTTAGAAGCACAGGATATCGCGCTTAATGCCAGAAACAAGCAAAATAATCTTCGCATACAAGTTGAAAAAATGAAAATTAAATTTACCAAAATAATGTTTAACCCTCTCTATTGTGAACAAAGATTTAATTAGCGCAATTTTTCTGTTAATAATTCTCAATTAACTTGAATTTCAAAAAGCTTTAACGGAGATTTATCAGCAAAGCCTTTAGCTGCAGTGTACCTTAGAAAAAAATTAAAAGCTATGAGTACATTAATTGAAAACAAAACAATTACCACGGTTAATCCAGCCACGGGAAAAGACCTGAAGGATTATCCGTTAATGACCAATGAAGAAGCAAGTGCAGCCGTAAAAAAATGTCATGAAGCTTTTGTGAAGTGGAAAAAATATTCTTTAGCCGAAAGGGCAGAAGTGCTTAAAAAAATAGGAAGCACATTAAAAGATTATAAAGATGAGTTTTCTAAGCTTATGACCAGCGAAATGGGAAAACTTGTTTCACAAGCTGAACAAGAAATTGAACTTTGTGCAGCTATTTGTGAATATACTGCTGAAAATGGGCAAAAAGAATTAGCTAACGAGCCAGAGCGTGAACTTCCTGATGGAGGACGCGGAATTATTACCTATTCTCCAATTGGGGTGATCTATGGAATACAACCCTGGAATTTTCCTGCTTATCAGGTTGTACGTTATGCTATTGCGAATTTAATGGCGGGTAATGGAGTGTTGCTAAAACATGCTGAAGGTACCACCGGTTCTGGCTTAATGTTGCAGGAAATTTTTGAGAAAGCCGGTTTACCTAAAGACTTATTCACGGTATTGATCATCGATCATGATCAATCTGATGACATTATCGATAATGATTTTGTAAGAGGTGTCACCTTTACCGGGAGTCCAAATGGTGGTAGAGCAGTAGCTAAAAAGGCTGCCGGAAATCTTAAAAAGACAGTGTTAGAGCTAGGATCTAATGATGCCTATTTGGTATTGGATGATGCCGATGTGGAAACTGCTGTAGAGTGGAGTGTAAAAGGTAGGATCTATAATAACGGAGAAACCTGTGTAGCGGCCAAAAGATTTGTGGTAACCGAGAAAAACTACGATGCTTTTCTAGAGTCATTTGTAGACAAAATGAAAAATGTGAAATTTGGTGATCCTACCAAAGAAGATACACAAATAGGGCCAATGGCGCGTAAGGATTTAAGAGGGAAATTGCATGATCAGGTGGAAGACAGCGTGAAAAAAGGTGCTAAAGTACTTTGTGGGGGCGGAATTCCTGAAGGAGACGGATTCTTTTACCCGGCAACAGTGCTTGCCAATGTAAAGCCCGGTCAGCCAGCTTATGATGATGAATTGTTTGGGCCGGTAGCCTCTGTAATTAAAGCTAAAGATGATGAAGATGCGATGAGAATTGCTAATGATAGTAGATTTGGTCTTGGTGGTGGAATTTTCTCTAAAGACGAGGAAAAAGCAATCGAGTTAGCCGAAAAACATTTTGATACCGGAATGGTATTTATTAATTCTTTTGGGGTAGCACAACCCAATATGCCTTTTGGCGGAGTTAAAAACTCTGGATATGGTAGAGAACATGGGGGCTTTGGAATCAAAGAATTTGTAAACGCTAAAGCAATTAATATCCTTAAAGGATAATTGAAGAAATAGCACAATATTAAAGACGCTGGATTTAGTTTCAGCGCAATTGGTTGGAAAAAAGAGGTTGTCTGAAAACATCCAAAAACGTCATTCTGAACTTGTTTCAGAATCTCATCTCATTGATTTAAAAATCGTTATGAGAACCTGAAACAATTCCGATAGCTATCGGAACAGGTTGACTGAAATTGAGTTTTTAGACAGCCTCTTTTGCTTTTCAATTTTTATGCTTTTTATATAAATTTCTCTGGAGAATTCATCTACTTAAAATGCTCGCAAAAAATTGATATTGATTTCAGAATTAGTTTATGGTCAAATTCTGAATGGTATTTTCTCCCTTTAGATGTACCTGCACGATAAATAATTTTCCATGCTGAGTTTCATCAATATCATTCTTAAAATAATCTTCTCCCAACACAGCATTTGCGAAGTACGGCGTGGTATTGGTGTGACCAACAACCAGTACTTTTTTTCCTTTGGTTGCTTTTTGAAACTCTTCGGAATTTAGTTGAGTATGGTCATAAATTTCGATAGCAAGATTTTTACTGTCTGCTGTGGGTTGCGCCGTTTCTTTGGTTCTAATAAAATCTGAACTATAAATCGCATCAAAATCAACATCAGTAAATACATTTTTCCAGTTTTCAGCACGTTGCTTTCCTTCAGCTGTTAAAGCAGGGTTGTGGTTCTCTGTATCTGTAGTATCTTTTTCAGCATGTCTTATAAAATAATACGTGCTTATTTTATCGAATTTCGGCTCCGATTTTTCCTGGTTTTTTTGCGGTTGTTGCTGGCAGGAAGTAGCGATAAAAACAAGGCTTAGCAGAAGATAAAGAATGTTCTTTTTCATGATTTTTAATATATTTTGAATTTAGCTGAAATCGGTTTTATTCTTCAAAATCGATTTCCATTAAAATAAGCTGCGTTAACTGCCTTCCGAAGCTATTAAAGTTGTTATCAGAAATTAATAATAAAGACTGTTTCCCATTTTCAAGTTTTGGGCCAAAACACATGCCTTCTATATTATCGATAATTTTATCGGTAAGTTGATTTTTAACCGATTTAAAATTGAAGACCAAACGTTTTCGAGCCGGCGAAAAACCGGCTTTTTTTAGCGATTCTTTATCTAGAATATCCGTTGCCATTTTGGTATCCACATCAAATAGCTTTACGGTATTGCTATGCGAGCCATGTCCCGCGGAATAAGCCCGTTCTAACACCAAAAAATTACCGGGTTTATATTCCAAAAGCTCAGTTACCCCGTTAACCGCAAAATACATCCAGGGGATTTTGGAAATTCCATCTAATCGATACGCAAATTGATAGGTTGCTTTTTTAATGTCTTTATCAAAATAAGTGATCCTGGTAAAGGATTTTGTAGGAAACAATTTAGGTTTTGGGCCATCTTTTTCCAGCGGAAGTTCGGTCGCAACCCAAAACCCATTACCATCATAAGATTCAGCTAAACCTTCAAAAACACCGTTATGTCTCGGTTTTTGTTCGCCTTTGGCAGTAAAATGCGGAGGAATTTCAAAAGCATCTTTAAAATTTCCATTTTCGTCCAAGATAAAAACCGATGGATCTTTTTGATTATTAATGCTTCCTTCACTACTAATGTACACCTGATTTTCTTCAGGTAAAAACCTAATCGCTTCAGGGTCTAAAGTGTGCTCTTTAAAGAATTCGGCAGATCTTTCAATCATCACCGTCTTTTTAAAGTTTACGGTATCGATTTTATTTCCAGAGAGTTTAATTTCAGCTTCATAAAAACGGGCGTCTGATGGGGTATCCACAATAAGATAATAGGTGCCGTTTTTATAATCGATCCCAGATAAACCACCAACTTTAGTATCGTCTATTTTAAGATCTTTATCAATAACATATTCATCCAGAAATTTAATTTTTACTCTGTCGTTTTCGATTTTTCTGGTGGTCGCACAGGAACAAAAAAATAGTCCTGAAATGGCCAATATTAGTAATTTTTTCATCATCATTTTTTTCAGGCTAAAAATAACAAAAGCTTAAGTAAAATATGGCGAATTATTATGATTAATCGGTGCATTGATATTGTAAATTTAACCTGTTAACCAATAAAAACCAATGTTATGAATAGTGACCAGTTAGAAGGAAAATGGAAACAGATTAAAGGTGAATTTAAACAGAAGTACGGAAAAGTGACTGATGATGATGCAACCTATTCTGAGGGGAAGTTTGATGAAATGCTCGGAAGATTACAGGAAAGAACCGGGAAATCTAAAGAAGAATTAAAGAAAGAGATCGATAGGTGGTAATTTAGAGAATCATCTCAAAAACGGAAAGGGACTGCATTTGCAGTCCCTTTTTTAATGATCATTTTTCTTTTTCTGATTTTTTTATTCAGATTCGGTTAATTCTTCCTGATTTCTGAATACTAAATTGTCATCAAATTCATCTAATAAGATGATGCTATCGGTATGAATATTTCCTGAAAGGATTTCTTTAGATAATTTATTCAATACCTCTTTTTGTACGGTTCTTTTTACTGGTCTTGCACCAAACTGTGGATCAAAACCTCGTTTTGCAAGGAAAGCCAGTGCCTGTTCTGTTGCATCTAAAACAATATTTTGTTTTGCCAGCATCTTCTTCACTCCTTTTAACTGAAGATCAACAATTCTTTTAATGTCTTTCTGAGTTAATGGAGAGAACATCACAATATCATCGATACGGTTTATAAATTCTGGTCGTACACTTTGTTTTAAAAGACCAAGCACTTCAGTTTTGGCCGCTTCCATCGCCGTTTCCACATCCTGGATAGCCTCAAACTTATCCTGAATAATCTGGCTTCCCATATTCGACGTCATAATGATGATCGTATTTTTAAAGTCAGCCAAACGTCCTTTGTTATCTGTTAAGCGTCCTTCATCGAGAACCTGTAACAGGATATTAAAAGTATCGGGATGCGCTTTTTCGATTTCATCTAAAAGGACTACAGAATAGGGTTTACGCCTTACTGCTTCAGTCAATTGTCCACCTTCATCGTAGCCAACATATCCGGGAGGCGCACCAACTAAACGGCTAACCGAGTGACGCTCCTGATATTCACTCATGTCGATCCTGGTCATGGCCCCTTCGTCATCGAATAAATATTCGGCCAGTGCTTTCGCTAATTCGGTTTTACCCACCCCTGTTGTTCCCAGGAATAAGAACGATCCAATGGGGCGATTTTGATCCTGTAAACCGGCACGGCTTCTACGAACAGCGTCACTTACCGCAACAATCGCTTCTTCCTGTCCTACCACACGGCGGTGTAGTTCTTCTTCTAATCGAAGTAATTTTTCCCGCTCACTTTGCAGCATTTTGGTTACCGGAATACCTGTCCATTTCGCAACAACTTCTGCAATATCATCGTTGGTAACTTCCTCCTGAATTAAGGATTTTCCGCTTTCTCTTTCTTTAACTTCTTTTTGAAGACGTTCCAGTTTTTCCTGAGCTTCTTTTATTTTTCCGTAACGTAACTCGGCAACCTTTCCGTAGTCACCTTCACGTTCAGCTCTCTCTGCTTCCAGCTTATATTCTTCGATTTCAGCTTTAGCTCCCTGGATATTATCTACAACTTCTTTTTCGTTTTTCCATTGTGCATGCACCTCGTTACGCTCTTCCTTAAGATTCGCTAAATCTGCGCGTAGGGATTTTAGTTTCGTTTCATCTTTTTCACGTTTAATGGCTTCGATCTCGATTTCTAATTGCATGATCTTACGATCTAAAACATCTAGCTCTTCCGGCTTCGAGTTAATTTCCATACGAAGTTTAGAGGCCGCTTCATCCATCAGGTCAATGGCCTTATCTGGTAAGAATCGGTTGGTGATATATCGTTGTGATAATTCTACCGCTGCGATAATCGCTTCATCTTTAATCCTTACTTTATGGTGTTGCTCGTATTTATCTTTAATTCCTCGAAGAATCGAGATGGCACTTTCAGTATCGGGTTCTGCCACCATTACTTTCTGGAAACGTCGTTCTAGAGCTTTATCTTTCTCAAAATACTTTTGATATTCGTCTAAAGTGGTTGCTCCAATGGCCCTTAGTTCGCCTCTGGCCAATGCAGGTTTTAGGATATTTGCAGCGTCCATTGCACCCTGGCCGCCACCTGCACCCACAAGGGTGTGAATTTCGTCGATAAATAATACAATATTTCCATCACTGCCGGTTACTTCTTTAATTACCGCTTTTAATCGCTCTTCAAACTCTCCTTTAAATTTAGCTCCGGCTATTAACGCCCCCATATCTAAAGAGAAAATTTGTTTCTCTTTTAGGTTTTCCGGTACGTCCCCGGCTACAATTCTATGGGCTAAACCTTCAGCAATGGCTGTTTTACCCGTACCCGGTTCACCAACTAGCATGGGGTTGTTTTTGGTTCTTCGGGATAAGATTTGTAATATCCTTCGTATTTCTTCGTCCCGACCAATCACCGGATCCAGTTTTCCGGTTTCGGCTAAATGGTTTAGATTTTTAGCATATTTGTTTAAGGAATTATAGGTGTCTTCAGCACTTTGCGAAGTTACACGATCCCCTTTTCTTAATTCTTCGATGGCCGTTTTTAAGCCTTTTTCAGTAGCACCCTGATCTTTTAAGATTTGTGCAACTTTACTTGAAGATTTAAATATTGCCAATATTAAATGTTCAATAGAAACATATTCATCATTCATTTTCTTAGCAATACCAGATGCTTCGTTTACTGTTTTGCCGGCTTCCCGGCTCAACATAATATCGCCGCCGCTAACCTTTGGAAAACTCTGAAGCGTATTGTCCAGAATTTGATTAAAAAGGTTCACGTTGATGTTCAATTTTTTCAGCAAAAATGGCGTTACATTTTCGTCTACTACAGTAATCGCTTGGAACAGGTGCTCATTTTCAATTTGCTGATGGCCCATTTCCTGAGCAAGCTGTTGCGCCTGCTGGATGGCCTCTTGTGATTTTATGGTGAAATTATTAAAGTTCATCGTCTCTATCTGTTTTTTGAAATTCTAAATAGCAAATGCTATACCTTCTGAATAATTAGACAAAATGGCATTAATTTTATTAAATTTTAAGACAAATCGGCAGTTTTTGTGTTTATTTTGAAAATATTGTATTAGGAATTAATCATCAGGTTTTAAGATGTATATTTGCAAAAAAATTGAAACATGGGAATTTTTGATAAAATGTTTGGAGGAGGAGAAAAAGAATCGAAAAGCGAATCTAAGATTAATTGGATACCTTTGGTTGATTTATCACAATTGGAGGAAGCTATACAACAGTCTGAACAACATCTTGTAGGGATTTTAAAGCATTCTACACGCTGTGGTATTAGTAAAATGGTGTTAAGACAATTTGAAAATTCTTATGACCTTCCGGACGACGCTCCGATTGATCTTTATTTTCTGGACCTGTTGAGTTATCGTGAAATATCTAATGAAATAGCGAATCGTTTTAAAGTAAGGCACGAGAGTCCGCAACTTATCTTGCTTCAGCAAAAAGAGGTGGTTCATCACAGTTCTCATCAAGATATTGACGTGAAAAATCTTAAAGAATTTTTATAAAATTTGAATATTTTCTTTTTTTAAATTAAATTTAGAAACCTTTGTTAAAGATTATTAATCAATCTGGTGAAATATATGACTATTTGTAATTTTGGTCCAGAGAAAAAGATTAATTAAAGTTATGGATAAAGAGACAGATTTTAAAGAACTCGAAAGAAGATGGGAAGCCATCAAGAAAGGTCAGGAAACTGAAAGACAAAAGCGAGAGTTCCAGGATCACAGTGAAGCTATTCTGCCTGAAGATCGAGAGAAGGGGGGAAGCAGTGACGAAAAAGCTGCGGAAGCTACGATGCGTGAGTCGAGGGAATTTAGAAGCTATAGCCGAATATAGAAACAAAAAGCTGCCATGATCTGGCAGCTTTTTTTATTACCTGTATAAGGGTATAGGTTATTTTTTCTTTGGTTCGAATACGGGTAAAATTTTGGTGTTAATTTCACCAAAACCAATACGTATGCTCTCATTTTCACAGAAACCTCTCATAATTACGGTATCATGATCTTCTATAAAACTGCGAAGGCTACCGTCTTTTAGTTGCACCGGTTTTTCTCCTCTCCACGAAAGTTCTAACATGCTCCCATAAGTATCTGGTGTTGGTCCCGATATCGTTCCTGAGGCCATCATATCTCCCGAGTTTACCGGGCACCCGTTAATGGTGTGGTGAGCGAGTTGCTGACTCATATTCCAATACAAATATTTATAATTAGTCTGGGATAGTAAGTTTTCTTCTCCGTCTTCTGGTTTTAGGAATACTTCAAGATTGATATCAAAACTTTTCTTGCCGGTATATTTTAAATACGACATTAATTCTTTTTCAGGCTCGGGTCCTTCGGTTCTAAAAGGTTCTAAAGCATCCATAGTGACAATCCACGGCGAGATAGAAGACGCAAAATTTTTAGCTAAGAATGGTCCAAGCGGGGCGTATTCCCATTTCTGGATATCACGAGCACTCCAGTCGTTAAACATAACCATACCAAAGATATAATCTTCGGCCTCATCTACGGGGATAGGTTCACCAAGTAAATTGGCATCTGTGGTGATAAAGGCCATTTCCATCTCGAAATCGATCTGCTTTGATGGTCCAAAAACAGGCTCTTTAGCCCCTTCAGGCATGGTTTGGCCTTTTGGACGGTGAATAGGAATGTGACTGGTCACTATAGAAGAACTTCTGCCGTGATAGCCCACCGGGATATGTAACCAGTTGGGTAAAAGCGCATTTTCTTTATCCCTAAACATACTACCCACATTAGTGGCATGCTCTTTACTGGAATAAAAATCGGTATAATCACCTACCTGCACCGGCATTTGCATTTCTATTTCATCTAAAGTAAACAAGACAACATTACGATGCTCCTGGTTATTTTTTAATGCTTCATTCTTCTCGTCAAAAAGTTCAGCAATACGATTTCTCACCAAACGCCAGGTTTTTTTTCCGTCTGAAATAAAATCATTTAAAGTGTCCTGAAGAAAAATATCATCGGTTAAAGGAATACCTTCAAAATAACCAAGTTGATGTAAAGCACCAAGATCGATAGCAAAGTCACCGATTCTTGTACCGATGGTAATGATATCATCTCGGGTTAAAAACACCCCAAAAGGAATATTCTGAATTGGAAAATCAGTGTCCTTTGGAATATCCAGCCAGGTTTTTCTTTTAGGATCATTTGCAGTAATAGACATAGAAAAATAAAAATTTGTTAAAATCTGATTGATTCAAATATATTATTTTCCTGTAATTAACCGAATGTATTTATTACTTTTGATGAATATTTAACGTAAATATTTAAGATGCAACGAGATACAAAAATTTTTGATTTAATCGAGAAGGAAAAAGAGCGTCAACTGCATGGTTTAGAGCTTATTGCAAGTGAAAATTTTGTTAGTGACCAGGTAATGGAAGCTGCCGGATCTGTATTGACCAATAAATATGCAGAAGGTTACCCAGGGAAACGTTACTATGGTGGATGTGAAGTTGTAGATGAAGTAGAGCAGTTAGCGATCGATCGCTTAAAAGAACTTTTTGGAGCCGAGTATGCCAATGTGCAGCCACATTCGGGTTCACAGGCAAACACCGCTGTTTTCCAGGCCTGCTTAAAACCAGGAGAAAAATTCTTAGGTTTTGACCTTTCTCATGGGGGGCATTTAACTCATGGCTCTCCGGTAAACTTTTCTGGTAGATTATATGAGCCTGTTTTTTATGGGGTAGATAAAGAAACCGGACTTATAGACTATGATAAAGTTGCGGAGATTGCCGAAAAAGAAAAACCAAAAATGATTATCGCGGGAGCTTCTGCTTATTCTCGTGAGATAGATTATAAACGTTTTAGAGAGATCGCTGATAGCGTGGGGGCCATTTTATTTGCAGATATTGCGCATCCTGCAGGTCTTATTGCAAAAGGCGTAATTGGAGATCCAATCCCACATTGTCATATTGTAACTTCTACCACCCATAAAACCCTTCGTGGACCGCGTGGCGGAATTATCATGATGGGGAAAGATTTTGATAATCCTTTTGGTGAAAAACTGAAAAACGGAAATCTTAAGAAAATGTCTACTATTTTGAATAGTGCTATTTTTCCAGGAAATCAGGGGGGGCCTTTAGAGCATATTATCGCTGCTAAAGCGGTTGCTTTTGGAGAAGCTTTAACCGATGAGTTTTTGCATTATGCAGTACAGGTAAAGAAAAACGCCAAAACCATGGCAGAGGCTTTTGTAGCCAAAGACTATCAGATAATTTCTGGTGGAACTGATAATCATTGTATGCTTATCGATCTTAGAAATAAACAGGTAAGTGGTAAAGAAGCTGAAGAAGCCTTAACGAAAGCTGACATTACCGTAAACAAAAATATGGTGCCTTTTGATGATAAATCACCTTTTGTAACTTCTGGGATTAGAATTGGTACTGCTGCAGTAACCACCAGAGGTTTAATGGAAGAAGATATGCCTAAAATCGTAGCATTGATCGATAAGGTGATTTCTAATATAAATGACGATACTAAATTAGCTGAAGTAAAATCTGAAGTGAATGCTTTAATGCAAGGTCGTCCACTTTTTAAATCTTAAGCGTTAATTATCAATATGATATAACAAAAAAAAAAGCTACCAATTTTGGTAGCTTTTTTTGTTTGTTTCAGGACCGATAGATTATAATTTTAATTTACGGGTAAGGTAGAAACCTAGAAGTAAAAATGCTCCCGGAGTAAAAAATAAACTGCCGGCATATACTACATCGCCTTCTAAAATGGAGTAGGATTCTAATAAACTACCTATTAAAAAACCAAAACCAACTCCCATAAGCACAAGGGATAGATTAAGTAGGATTACGGCCCAAACCGGTGATGATCTGTCCTTACTAAACTTGAATAGTGAAGCATCTTTATCATGTTCAATAAGGGCTAAGCGTTCTTTATTTCTTGTTTGAAAAAAGAGATACACAATACCAAAAATACAAGAGAAAAAGGCAATACTTATAATAACAGGTTCCATATTTTTAATTTTATTTGATTAATGATTCATTTTTTAAGCGCTTTCAAAAGTTAAGACGATACTTTTCTAAAACAGGTTACAATTAATTTTAAAAAAAAAGTAGAAATTTTGTGTAACCTGGTTTTCTTAATTGCCGTCCTATAATTAAATGACCATCAAAAAAGACCAATTCATCATCGATCAGATCCTGGGCGGAGATAAGCAATTATTCTCGGTACTGGTAGATCGTTATAAAAAATTGGTGTTTACCTTATGTTTAAGGATGCTGAAAAATAGGGAAGAAGCCGAAGAGGTGGCACAAGATAGTTTTGTGAAAATCTATAAATCTTTAGGTAAATTTAAAGGGGAATCAAAATTTTCAACCTGGGTGTATCGGGTGACTTATAATAATTGTCTAGATTTTCTTAAAGCCAGAAAACGTAAGTTTAAGGAATTAAGTGTCGATGCTTATGATGGTTTTGAGATCGAAGATTTAGACAATGCTCTTAGTGACTTAGAAGAAAAGGAACGAAAAAAAGCGATTCTTGCTTGTATAAATATGCTGAATGAAGACGATGCTTTTTTGCTAACTTTACATTATTACGAGGATCAGTCGGTTAAAGAAATTGCTGAAATTATGAAACTTTCGGTGACAAACGTAAAAGTGAAATTATACCGCAGCCGTAAACAACTGGCCATTATTTTGAAGAGGAAATTGTCGAATGATATGTTGCTGAATTATGAAAAATAAAGAAAAGAAATTAGACGAATTTACTAAGAAAGTTTTCAGTGAGACCGGTTTGGAAACCCCATCTTTTAACTTTACCGATAAGGTAATGGTAGATCTTCCTGAAATTAATTCAGCTAAAACAGCTAGCACCAATACTTCAATAAATAAAATAAAATACGAGCCATTAATCTCTAAAAAGGGCTGGGTGATGATTGCAGCTTTTATTACTTTATTGCTAACTACCTCTTATTTTTCTTCAGCAGTAGGAGCTTCAGAAGCTGTAATTGGAAATTGGAGTACAGTGAAGTCGGTTTTTAATTTTTCTCTTGAAATGCCAAATATCAGTATTTTAAATTCTAATGTTTTGGCTATTTCAGCAGTACTTTTTACCGCTTATTTCCTATTGGAGATTTTTTTGCTGAATAACTGGATGAATAAAAAGAGGTTGTATTAATCAGATTTTTTCTGAAATAAAACCTTCATATTTTCGTCGATTCTTGCAGGTCGTTTAGATGCACTGTTCATTAAACACCAGGTGGTTTTTGCTTTCGCTAGGACTTTATCGGTTTTTTTATTTTTAATGAGCACATGCCTTATAGAAGTAACGTTGGTAATCTCATCTACATAAGTTTGCAGCACAATCTCATCATTTAAAAAAGCCTGCTGTTTATAATCAATTTCATGCCGCACCACTACCCAAAAGAATTCTTCTTTTTGTGCCACTGAAGCACGATCTTCCCAATGGCCTTTAGCTACGTCCTGAATCCATTGTACATATTGCACGTTATTCACGTGGTTTTGTTCATCAAGATCGTTTGGAGTAACCTTGATTTCCATTTCAAAAATCTGGGGAGTGGGGATCATTTATTTTTCTACGATTTTTACCTCGAATAATTTGTCCCAGTGTTTTCCGGTTACAAACAATTGTTTAGTGTGAGGATTATAGGCGATACCATTAAGAACGTGGTTTACCTCATCAAGATCTTTTTCGTTCCCTAGTTTATTTCGTAAGCCTCTAAAATCGATAAGGCCCACAACAGCACCATTTTTAGGATCAATAATCGCTACGCCATCTTTTTGATAGGTGTTTGCGTAAATAAGTCCGTCAACCCATTCCAGTTCATTCATTTTAGAATTGATGCTTTTGTGGGTAGCGATCTGTATATAATCTTCTTCAGCTAAGGTTTCAGGATTTAGTAACCATATTTTTTCGGTACCGTCACTTTTGTAAATGTGTTTGCCGTCATTACAAAGTCCCCAGCCTTCTTTGCTTTGGTTATAACTAAAGGTTCCCTTTTTCTCGAAAGTTTCAAGATCATAAATATAGCCTTCTTTGGCCTGCCAGGTAAGCAAAATAATCTGATTGTTAAAAATCGTAAGCCCTTCGCCAAAAACCGAATCATCCAAATCGATTATTTTTAAAACTTCTCCGGTTTTTAGGTCTACCTTTCTAAGATCAGATTCGCCATATTCGCCGGTACTTTCATATAATGTATCGTTTAAGAACTCTAATCCCTGGGTATAAGCTTCGGGATCGTGAGGGTAGGTATTTACAATTTCGTAAGTATAGGCCTTTGGCGGGGTATCGTTATAGATTTTTATCGATTTGGTAGTGGTATCCTTTTGGCCTTCGTAAAATACTTCAGCCTTTAAGGTTTGGTTTCCTAAAAGCTGATCTTTAAGCGGAAGATCAAAAGACCAGTTTGGTGATTTTGCGGTTACTTTTTCAGCGTTCAGATAAACGATAACCGAGTCGATATTCAGCTCTTTTTTGTTTTCAACTAGCCCTGAAATATGCTCGCCAAGCTGAAATTCTTTCTTGTTTTCATCAGTTTTTATACTGAAATGCGATTTTTTTGAGCCAGAATTGCTTCCGCAGGAAAAATATAAAAAAGCTAATGTTAAGATTAACAGAGATTTAAATTTCATCATTTTTAAAAGTCATATTTTGCAAGGCTAAATTAACCAATTCTGTTTAAAAAATGCTTGCCAGAAGTACTAAAGATTGTATATTTGCACCCGGCAAGTCCCACACAACCAGCTCCTGCTGAATCCCCCAGGGCGGGAACGCAGCAAGGGTAGGCGGTCGTAGCGGTGTGATGTGGGTCGCTTGCCTTTTTTTGTATCTGGAAATTAGCAAAATTAATCGCATATTTGCCTTATGAAAACAGATACTCTTTCTCATAAAGTCGTTTTAATTACCGGAGGTTCTTCTGGAATTGGTAAAGCAATTGGCGACTATTTACATCAGCAAAATTTTAAGGTTTACGGTACCAGTAGAAATGCTACCGGAAAATCATCAAATTTTAATCTTATAGATTTAGATGTTACTGATGAAGATAGTATCTTTAAAGCGGTAAAATTAGTCGTAGCTAAAGAAAAGCGAATAGATATTTTAATTAATAATGCCGGGGTTGGGATTACTGGTCCTTTAGAGGAAACACCAACACCCGAAATTCGTAAAGCTTTTGAAACTAATTTTTATGGTCCCATAAATGTTTGTAAAGCTGTTTTACCTATAATGCGTAAGCAAAATGAAGGTCTTATAATTAATGTGACATCGATAGCAGGGTATATGGGATTGCCTTATCGAGGAATTTATTCGGCCTCTAAAGCAGCATTAGAAATTGCAACCGAAGCTTTTAGAATGGAAGTAAAGGGTTTTAATATAAAAATGACTTGTGTGGCTCCCGGTGATTTTGCCACAAATATCGCTTCTGGGCGTTATCATGCTCCTGTTTTAGAGGGTTCTCCTTATAAAAGGTCTTATGGCGATTCTTTAAAATTGATGAATGAGCATGTAGATGCAGGGCAGGATCCAGATATGATGGCCAAGGCGGTTTTAAAAATTATTGAGGAAAAAGAACCAAAAGGACATTATAAAGTAGGGGAGCTTTTGCAAAAAGCAAGTATCGTTTTAAAGAAGATTTTACCCGATAAAACCTATGAAAGAATGTTGATGAATCATTATAAATTATAAAAAGTGTATTTAATGTGTTATTTTTACACTTAAATAAATGAAGAATAAACTTATAAAACTTGCAATATGAAATTTTTTATTGACACCGCTAACCTCGATCAAATTAAAGAGGCACAAGAGTTAGGGGTTTTGGATGGTGTAACTACTAACCCTTCTTTAATGGCAAAAGAGGGAATCACCGGGAAAGAGAATATTATAAATCATTATAAAAAAATCTGTGATATCGTAACTGGGGATGTTAGCGCCGAGGTTATTTCTACAGATTTTGAAAATATTGTAAAAGAAGGAGAAGAGCTTGCAGCGCTTCACGATCAGATCGTCGTAAAGGTGCCAATGATCAAAGAAGGTGTAAAAGCAATTAAATATTTTTCTGATAAAGGTATTAGAACCAATTGTACTTTAGTTTTCTCTGTAGGGCAGGCTTTGTTAGCGGCTAAAGCAGGAGCTACTTATGTATCTCCTTTTCTTGGTCGTTTAGATGATATTTCAACCAATGGTCTTAACCTTATCGAAGAGATTCGATTGGTTTATGATAATTATGGTTATGAAACCCAAATCTTAGCAGCTTCAATTCGCCACACCATGCATGTAATTGACTGTGCGAAGATTGGTGCAGATGTAATGACCGGTCCGTTATCTTCTATTGAAGGTTTACTAAATCACCCTTTAACAGATATTGGGTTAGAGAAATTTTTAGCAGATTATAAAAAAGGAAACGAATAAATTTCTTTTTCTTATAGAACATAAAAAGCTGCCAAAAGGCAGCTTTTTTGTTTAGAATTTGTTTTAAATATCTTGAAAAACAACGAAGCCAAAATAGTATTATCTATACCTATTTTTCTTGGTTACCTTTATACTAATTACTATTACTGATTAAGAAACTCTAGCAACTGAGATTCAAACTCAGCAGAAGAACTAAGCGGAGCGTCACCTCTTGCAATTACCGCATTTTTATCCAGAAAGTTTAAACGGTATAGGTATTTTGTAGCCACATCATTACTGAATTTTCTTTTAGATAGCTGATATTGGTTTTTTTGATCGTAGTTATTTTCATCCAAAATACGTAACCATTTTTTTTCCTGACCAATATCCAGATTAACGCCTATAAAATCTAATTCGGGATATTTTTCTTCGAGCTTTTTAATGGTTCTAAATTGCCAAATGTAGCGCCTTATATTATTAGCCGACCAGAAATAAACAATAGACTTTTTATCGATAACATCACCGTAGGTGGTTTCTTCACTATTGGTGTTTAAAAGCGTAAGATTGGCCACGGATTTACCGGTAAAATAATTTTCTTGAATTTTAGAAAGCTGTCTAATCTGCTCGATTTCCTGATAATTTAAAGATTCAGCAAAATGCAGTACTTTTTTAAGATCCTCCTTATTAGTAACCATGGTAACGGCTTTGCTAAGCAATAAATCCAGGAATTTGTTTCTTATCGAAGGAGTACTGGATAACGAATCTATTAAAACAGCTCTCCTTTTTATATTATCAAAATTAGAAACATTAAAGCAGTCTCTATCCTTATGCTCATCGATGCAATATTCTACGGCACGCGTACGCAGGTAATCATCAATGGTATTGGTGTACAAATAATAATTTTTAAGCAGCTTATTATTAAAATCTAAAGAGTTTCGATAATCGTTAAAACCTTCAGGGATAAGTTTAGTGAATTCTGGATAATATTTTTTAATAAGATAGGTATAGCGCTCGCGAAGATCATAAAATTCGTAATCGATACTTTGTCGGGCTATTTTTTTGAAATTATCGCTTAAATTGTTTTTAGAGGAATTTTCGTTAAATTCTTCCAGTCTTTTTTTATGAATAGAATCACTAATATGCTTAAATTCTTCGGGTTTTATTTTGTAATAGTTAAGGATTAATTCGTTGTTTGCTCTATTCTGAAGAAAAAGATCCAATAAAAAAGAACTTTCCTGGCTGCCACGTCCACTAAAATTAAGGGATTGATCAAAATCATAAGTATTCACCCAAATCATAATACTATCACCAGGTTCAAGGTAGATAACCTGGTTTTCGGGATTATGTTGCAGGGTATAAATACCGGGGTCGATATCGTTTAGGTACTGGCCAAACTGGTTGTCGTTATTAAGCTTTAACGTGTCTATGATATCCTCGTCCCTGGATAGGATAACGTAATCTAAATTTGGATTTACAATTTTCCCGCCAATGTATACTTTATCTGTATTGGTGCTTTTATTCTGGCAGCCAACAATTGAAAATATGGTAGAAAAAATACTTAGCAGTAATAATCTTCTCATTCAAATAATTATAAATCCATTATTAACAACGGGTTTTCATTGGACAACAAATATAGAATGTGGTTAAAACCTTGAATGTTAACCACGAGTTAAAAGGAATTTTCTAAACGTTAATCTTTTAGAAAGTGTACAATATGTGCTACTTTTGCAAAAAATTAGAGGAATTTATGCTTTCAGTTTCAAATCTTTCTGTCCAGTTTGGTAAAAGAGTACTTTTTGATGAAGTGAATACGACTTTTACCGACGGGAATTGTTATGGGATTATCGGTGCTAACGGTGCGGGTAAATCTACATTTTTAAAAATCTTATCTGGAAAATCCGATCCAACTTCTGGGCATGTTCATTTAGAGCCGGGAAAACGTATGTCGGTACTGGAGCAAAATCACAATGTATATGACGATTACCCTGTTTTAGAGACAGTTTTAAGAGGTAACAAACCGCTTTTTGAAATAAAGACAGAGATCGATGCTTTATATGCAGATTATTCTGATGAAAATGCTGATAGAATAGGGGAGCTACAAGTGCAGTTTGAAGAGATGGACGGTTGGAACGCTGATAGTGCTGCTGCATCATTGTTGTCTAACTTAGGTATTAAAACAGATCTTCATTACACGTTAATGAAGGATCTTGATGGAAAGCAAAAGGTAAGGGTTTTATTAGCACAGGCACTTTTTGGAAATCCTGATGTGCTAATTATGGATGAGCCTACCAACGACCTGGATTATGAAACAATTACCTGGTTAGAAAATTTCCTTGCTAATTATGATAATACGGTAATCGTGGTATCTCACGACCGTCACTTCTTAGATGCTGTTTGTACCCATATTTCTGATATTGATTTTGGGAAAATTAATCACTTTAGTGGTAACTATTCGTTTTGGTACGAGTCTTCGCAACTAGCGGCCAGACAGCGTGCACAACAAAACAAGAAAGCAGAAGAGAAAAAGAAGGAACTTCAGGAATTTATCCAGCGATTTAGTGCCAACGTAGCAAAATCTAAACAGGCTACTTCTCGTAAAAAGATGATCGATAAATTAAATATTGAAGAAATTAAACCTTCAAGCCGTCGCTATCCTGCCATTATTTTTGATAGAGATCGTGAGGCCGGAGATCAGATTCTAAATATCGAAAAGTTAGAAGCATCTATAGAAGGAGAAACCTTGTTTAGCGGAGTAGATATTAACCTTGCAAAAGGAGATAAAGTCGTTGTTTTTTCTAGGGATAGCCGTGCGACAACTGCTTTTTATGAAATAATAAATGGTAGAGAGGAGCCGGTTTCTGGAAAATATAGTTGGGGAGTGACCACTTCACAATCCTATCTTCCGTTAGATAACTCCGAATATTTTGATAATGATCTTACGCTTGTAGACTGGTTAAGGCAATATGCGAAGACCGAAGAAGAAAGAGAAGAAGTTTATATTCGTGGTTTCTTAGGTAAAATGTTGTTTAGTGGGGAAGAAGCTTTAAAAACCAGCAACGTTTTATCGGGAGGTGAAAAAGTGCGCTGTATGTTAAGCCGAATGATGATGATGAGGGCAAACGTATTAATGTTGGATGAACCAACAAACCACCTTGATCTGGAATCGATTACCGCCTTTAATAACTCATTAAAGAATTTTAAGGGCACCGTAATGCTTACCACGCACGATCATGAATTTGCACAAACAGTGGCCAACCGTATTATTGAGCTTACACCAAGCGGAGTAATTGATCGTTATATGACTTTTGATGAGTATATGAGTGATCCTAAAATTAAAGAGCAACGTGATAAAATGTATGCTTAATTTATAGCATTTTATCTTTTTGAAAATATGAAAGCCTGAAGTGAAAACTTCAGGCTTTTCTTTGGCTAAACAAACAAATTTTATCAAAATGATATAACTTGTTTTTCTTTAAAACATTCCGCCGCCCTGGGCTTCATCGTTATCTCTTTGTTTTCTTTTTAATTTTTTGCCGTTATTTCCGCCAAAACGGTAACTAAATCCTACATATATGTTTTGGAACTCGCTTTTAAAAATACCGTTTTGTTCGTAAGGGAGTTTAGCACTAAATCTATATTCCTGAGTTCCAAAGACATCATTAAAGTTTAAACTAAGTGTCGCTTTTTTATCCAGGAAGGTGTATCGTCCACCGATATTTGCAAAAAACACATCCTCATTTTTAAACTGAAGTTCTTCGCTTGGTCCTCGATAAAACCCGAATAATTGTAGTGTTAAATCTTCAGTTACAGTAAAACTATTATTCACTCTTGCAGTGTAAACGGTATTGTCTACTTCAACCTCGCTTGTTCCTACAATTCCGCTTTGTGTTTGTTGGTACAATTCAAAACTTCCATTTGCGCTCCACCAATCGGTAAACTTATAGTTAGAAGAAAGTTCAAAGCCGTACGCATTGGTGTCATCAAAATTGGAATAAGAGATGATAAGACTTGCAGGATCTGATGGATCTTCGTTGATTAATTGATTAATATTATCATTGATATTTCTGAAGAAAACACCACCTGTAAAACTTCCGTTTTTGAGTTTTCTGGTATAATTAAATTCTACGGAGTTCGTGAATTGTGGTTGTAAGTTAGGATTACCTACTACTGTTATTGTGGGGGTACTAACCTCTCTTACCGGGCTTACCTGCCTTAAACTAGGACGATCTATCCTCCGGCTATAGCTTACCTGATAACTATTTTTTTCATTAGGCGTGTAGTTGAAAAATCCTGAAGGATATAAGGTAACATAATCGTCACTAAAAACATTTTCTCCATTTACTTCCGCATCTATGTCGAAGCTTTCTAAGCGTGCCCCAAGCTGATATGAGAATTTTTCAAAAGATTGTCCAAATGTGCTGTATAACGAATAGATGTTTCTGTCGTAATTATAATCTGAATTTTGTGCTGCCGGATTGTTGGTGTCGTAATCCTGCTTATTATTTAATAACCTGGCTTCGGCACCGGCTTCAAATTTGGCCTTTTCACCAATCGGTAGAGTGTAGTCGATATTGGTGATTAAAGTTCCCCGATTTTCGTTTACAGTTTCAGTATAAGGAACAAAGCTTGCATTTTCACTAAAGTCTGCCGCAAAATCTTCATCACTGTCATAATCATTATAATCAGCTTCAAATAATATTTCGTGTCCTTCTTTAGGGAATAAATGCTTGTATGCAAAATTGTAACTCGCATTCAGATTATTCATATCAAGATCTAAAAACTGATCGAAATTATTGGAAGGATTATCCAGGTAAATGGCATTTATCGTTGCATCTACCCCGCCATCATAGATGTTTTGGTTAGTATAAAAGCTAAATGTGTTGTTATCGTCTAAAAAATAATCTACTCCAATTTTATACAAATAAGATGCGTTATCATTTAGCATATCCAAATTTTGTTTAGCATTTCGACCCACCAGATTGATATCATTAATATTTTTTCTTTTGCCAAAATTGCTCCCAAGATTGGCGTACAGGTTTAATTTTCCCTGACGGTAATTCATATCTAAAGAGCCATTAAAACGTGCATTTTCACCATATGTTAATCCGGTGTTTAGGCTACCGTTAAATCCGTTATTGGCATTTTTATGTAAAACGATATTGATAATTCCACTCATTCCCTCGGGATTGTATTTTGCTGAAGGATTATTGATTAATTCTATTTTTTTAATCGAGCTGGAAGGGATTTGTTTTAGCAATTGGGCGGCATTCATATTCGTAGGTTTGCCATCAATTAATATGCGTACGTTAGAGTTACCGCGCAACGCGATATTTCCATCCTGATCTACGTTTACAGAAGGTATGTTATTCATGATATCTGAGGCACTGGCTCCTGCCGTAGTGAGGTCTTTACCTACATTGATTACTTTTCTGTCGATACGCTGCTCGATCGTAGAGCGTTCTCCTACTACTACAACTTCATCCATTTCAGCAACATCTGGGTCTAGGTTGATTGTGCCTAATTCAATAAGGCCACTGTTGCGTATTACCGAAATTTCTCTGCTGAATTTCTTGTAACCAATAAATTGAATGGTTAAAATGTAATTGCCAGATTTTACTTTTTTGATGATGAATGACCCATCTTCTTCAGAAGTTGTTCCGGTGATGATATTGCCTTCAGTATCCTTTAAGCTAATAGTAGCATAAGGAACAGGTTCTTTTAAATGACTATCTATGATAGTACCTGAAATTCTAGCAAAAGCTTCGTTATTTGCGACCGAATTAAGGGTACTTAAGGCAATGATGATGATTAATAATAACTGTTTCATTTTTGATTGATGTTTGGTTTTTGATGATTTTTTACTATACATAATACTTTGTATTACATAATAGGTAAAAATGTATTTCTACAATTTTGATGATTTCTACTATAAAGACGACGCTAAAAAAAGAATGTTACAAAAATCTTGAATTATTTCTGAAAAAAAGTTCGCGCCTTGCAAATAGCGCGAACCTTAACAAGCATTACTATCTTCTAACCATCAAAAAAAAGATAGCAATGACATTTTTAGACTAGTCTTACTATAAAGACTGATAAGTTTAAAACTTGTTACACTAAATTTTAAAAACTATTTTTACTCGATAATCAAGATAGCCGAGGTTGGGATGCCTCGAAATAAAAATTGAATTCTAATAAATGCCTTATGGGCTTAACCTTGAGTTAGTTTACGCTATGAAAAAGAAAACATTAGTGATAGGAGCTTCTACCAATCCTGTACGATATTCCAATATGGCAATCAAGAAACTGGTAAATAAACAACAGCCCGTTGTAGCCTTGGGATTACGGGAAGGAGAAGTGGAGGGAATTAAAATAGAAAAAGAGAAAATAATTTTCTCAGATATTGATACCGTTACCTTATATGTAGGGCCAAAAAATCAACCAGAATATTATGAATATCTGGTAGCGTTACACCCAAATCGCGTCATTTTTAATCCGGGAACAGAGAATCCTGAACTCTATAGAATTTTGAAGCAAAATAATATCGAATTTCAGAATGCCTGTACTTTAGTGATGCTTGGTACGAATCAATATTAAGCCCAAAAATGTAATTGCGCCGTTTACGATGAGTAATTCGTAATTAAATACGTAGCCTCCAAGATATTCAGGAGGAAGATTTCCAAGGATAAAAGTTAAGATGACAGAAACCAAAGATACCATCCAAACCAGGTGATCCTTTATTTGCATTTTGGTGAAAATTCCAAAGGCAAAAAGTCCAAGTAATGGGCCATACGTATAGCTAGCAGCTTTTAAGAGCAGATCGATTACGCTACTATCCAGCAGGTATTTAAATGCGATGATAACTACCACTAAAAGTACACTTATTAAAATATGTGCCCTTTTTCGTATACTGGTTTGCGTGCTGGGTTCACGTTTTTCAATATTCAGGAAATCAACGCAGAAACTGGTGGTTAAACTGGTTAATGCACTATCGGCACTAGAATATGCTGCTGCAATTAACCCCAGTAAAAATATGATCGCAAGACCTATTCCCATTTCAGCATTTAAGGCGATTTCCGGGAAAAGAAGATCGGTTTTTTCTTTTCCGTCAAGTACCGGCACGCTAATTCCGTTTTGTTCCGCATAAATAAATAAAAGTGCCCCCAGAAAAAGGAACAAAATATTCACCGGGATAAAAACCAGACTGTAGGACATTACATTTTTCTGGGCATCTTTTAGACTTTTACAGGTTAAGTTTTTTTGCATCATATCCTGGTCCAGTCCCGTCATACAAATCGTGATAAACATCCCGCCAAAGAATGCTTTCCAGAAATAATCTTTTTCGAGAAAATTGTCAAAATGAAACGTTTCAGTATAGGGAGCAAGTTCTGGTGCGGTAAAAAAGTCGTTAAACGTCCAGTTTAATTCTTGAGAAACAAAGTAAATCGCGATACCTACAGAACCTAACATAAATAGCGTTTGCAGTGTATCTGTCCACACAATGGTTTTAATCCCGCCACGAGAAGTGTAAATCCATATCAATAAAATCGAAAGAATTACGGTAACCACGAAAGGAACATTCCAAGATTCAAAAACAAAATATTGTAATACGGTCGCTACAAGAAAAAGCCTGAATGAGGCTCCTAATACCCTTGATATAAAAAAGAAAAAAGCTCCGGTTTTATAACTTACAACCCCGAAGCGATTATTTAAATACTGATAAATAGAGGTAACATTAAGGCTGTAATAAATAGGTAGCAATACAAAAGAAATTACCAGATAACCAAATAAATAACCCGCTACCACCTGCATATAACTAAATTGGGAATCTCTAACCCAACCCGGTACCGAGATAAACGTAACACCAGAGAGCGAGGCACCCACCATTCCAAAAGCTACAATATACCAGGGAGATTTACCTTCGGCCTTAAAAAAGGCATCGTTGCTATCTTCTTTTCCTGTGAAATAGGATATTAAAAGTAAAACACCAAAGTAAAGTGCGATAAGTAGTACAATATGTATAGGTTCCATAAATACGAATTTAACCAAAACATTTGCAAACTTAGCATATTACTAACTATTTGCATCGGTTTAAAAATTGTAAATTTGCGGCTATGGATTTTTCTTCGAAATTATTGGAGCAGGCTGTAGACCAAATGTCGCAGTTGCCCGGTATAGGAAAACGTACCGCGCTTAGATTGGTATTACACCTTTTAAGGCAACCCGAAGCGCAAACCGAACAACTTACCAAAGCACTTTCTAAACTAAGAGCTGAAATAAAAAGATGCCGAAATTGTTATAATATTAGCGATACCGAGCTTTGTGATATTTGCGCAAATCCCTCCCGTCAGGAAGATCTGGTTTGTGTGGTAGAAGATATACGAGATGTGATGGCGATAGAAAATACAGGACAATACCGTGGGATGTATCATGTTTTAGGAGGTAAGATTAGTCCAATGGATGGCATTGGCCCTTCCCAGCTTACTATTAAACCTTTAATAGACAAAGTGAAAGAGGGTAAGATACAGGAGATTATTTTTGCCCTAAGCAGTACGATGGAAGGAGATACCACTAACTTTTATATTTATAAGCAATTAGAGGGAAGCGGAGTTAAAACCTCTACGATTGCAAGAGGGATTAGTGTTGGTGACGAATTAGAATATGCAGATGAGGTCACTTTGGGAAGAAGTATTACCAATCGTATCCCTTTTGAAAATAGCCTTAAAAGTTAAAAAGCTTTGGATTTCTGCTTTCAGGTTGAAAGATGAAATTGTAATTTTACACAGGAAATTAATTAGAATTGAAGCAAGAATATTTTCAGTGAATTTATATTTTATTGATTTTTTAATATTTAAAAACCTTAATTTTAATTAAATTCGCAAACATAATAATGAAAAATAGCTTTCAAATATAGATATGGCAAAATTTGAACTGAAATTACCTAAAATGGGAGAAAGTGTTGCTGAAGCAACCATAACCAGCTGGTTAAAAGAAGTAGGCGATACCATTGAAGCAGACGAACCGGTACTGGAAATTGCTACAGATAAAGTAGACAGCGAAGTACCCAGTGAAGTAGACGGTAAAATTGTTGAAATACTTTTTGATACCGATGATGTAGTGAAAGTCGGTCAAACGATTGCTATTATTGAGACTGAAGGTGAGTTGGAGCAGGAAGATGATCTTGATTTAGATGAGAACGATGATGAGGAAGATTCCGAAGAAGCAGCACAACATGCTGCGGAAGCTGAAGCCGCTATGGAAACAGCGAAGGAAACTGCGGGAAGTTCAGATTATTCAGATTCAGATCGTTTTTATTCTCCTTTAGTAAAAAATATCGCTAAAGAAGAAAATATTAGCCCTGAAGAATTAGAAACTGTAAAAGGGACCGGTAAAAATGGCCGTGTAACCAAAGATGATATTTTAGCCTATGTAGAAAATCGTAGCAGTAAGCCTAAAGAAACCTCAGGCGCTCATAAATCAGCTTCAAAAACAGATCATTTAGAACCTGCGTTTAAAAATCAGGAAAATGTAGTAGCTTCAGGAGAAGACGAGATTATCGAAATGAGCCGTATGGGTAAAATGATTAGTAAGCACATGATCGATAGTGTGCAAACTTCGGCTCATGTTCAATCTTTTATAGAAGTTGATGTGACCAATATCTGGAACTGGAGAAACAAACATAAAGAGGCATTTCAGAAAAAAGAAGGCGAAAAATTAACCTTTACGCCAATATTTATGGAAGCCGTAGCCAAAGCGATTCGTGATTTTCCATTAATCAATATTTCTGTAGATGGGGATAAGGTGGTTAAAAAGAAAAATATTAATCTTGGTATGGCCGCTGCACTTCCCGATGGTAACCTTATTGTACCGGTAATTAAAAATGCAGATCGATTAAATCTTGTGGGAATGGCCAAAGCGGTAAACGATTTGGCAAATAGGGCACGACAAAATAAACTGAAGCCAGACGATATACAAGGCGGTACCTATACCGTAACCAATGTTGGGACCTTTGGGAGTATTATGGGTACCCCAATTATTAATCAGCCTCAGGTTGGTATACTGGCCTTAGGGGCCATTCGAAAAATGCCTGCGGTTATCGAAACCCCAGAGGGTGATTTCATTGGCATTCGATATAAAATGATTTTATCACATAGTTATGATCACCGAGTGGTAAATGGGGCCCTTGGTGGACAGTTTGTACAGCGAGTAGCACAATATCTAGAAGGATTCGACAAAAATAGAAAATTATAAAATTAATGTATATAAAGAGAAACCGGGATTGCTTTTTATGGGGTGATTCCGGTTTTCTTTTTATATTGCTATAAGAATAAACAAATCTTAAAAAATGGAATTAAAGCTAACAAAACCTATTTGTTTTTTCGATCTGGAAACGACCGGAACGAACCTTGCCAAAGATAGGATTGTAGAAATAGCGATATTGAAAGTATATCCCAACGGAAATAAAGAAAGTAGAACCTGGTTGATAAATCCAGAAATGGAGATTCCAAAAGAAGTCATTGCTATCCATGGAATTTCGAATGAGAAAGTGGCCAACGAGCCTACTTTTAAAGAATTATCCAAGCAAATCTACGATATGATAAAAGGTTGTGATTTGGGAGGTTATAATTCTAATCGCTTTGATATTCCGCTTTTAGCCGAAGAATTATTACGAGCAGATATCGATTTTGATATGAAAAATATGATGGCCGTAGATGTACAAACGATATTCCATAAGAAAGAGCAGCGAACCTTAGGGGCGGCTTTTAAATTTTACTGCGGAAAAGAATTGATAGATGCGCATAGTGCTGCTGCAGATACTGAAGCTACCTACGAAGTACTAAAATCTCAATTAGATAAATACGACGATCTGGAAAACGACATTAAATGGTTATCACAATACAGCGCCCGTAAAAATTTCGCCGATTTCGCCGGATTTATAAGTTTCAATAAAAAGGGGGAAGAAATTTTTTCTTTCGGAAAGTATAAAGGAAAGCTTGTAGAAGAAGTATTAGAAAAAGAACCAGGCTATTTTGGCTGGCTTCAAAATGCAGATTTTCCGCTCTACACTAAAAAGGTACTAACTGCTATAAAATTGCGTAAGTTAAATACCAAACTTTAAATAATGCGCATCCTTCTGGCTTTATTCTTTTTTGTTTCTATTAGCGCTTTTGGGCAAAAAATAAGGGCAGTAGGGCAGGTGGTAGAAGCCGAAACTTTACAGCCTTTACCTTATGTAAATATTGTTCTGGAAAAAGAAAAAAGAGGAATTTCTACAGATAAAGAAGGACGATATTCTTTTGTGGTAAAAGAAATTAGTGACAACGCAAAACTTAAGTTTAGTTACGTAGGTTACCAATCTCAATATGTACAGCTAAAAGATTTAAAGGGAAAGGTGGTAAAATTAAAACCTGCGATAGATCATTTAGCCGAAGTTCACCTTTATAAAATTAAAAGAAAAAAGAGGGAGCGGATTAACGATTTTAAATGGCGGGAAATTATTGGTCTTGGTAATTTTAGCGGAGGCCAATACCCCAGTATTGTAGCTCGTCATTACGATAAACCAGAGAAATTTAATAAGGGTTGTTTTATAAAAGATATTGAAGTACGGTATTTCGAGGTAGAGGAAACGTTTTATGGAAATGCAAAATATCGATTACGAATAATGGCGGTAGACGGTGAAGAAAAGCCTTCTTATGATCTTTTGAGCGATGATCTTATTATTGAAAAGTCACCTAACCAGATTAGGACCAAAATCGATATGATGCCGTATAAAATTCCGGTTCCAGATGATGGTTTTTTTGTTGCTGTAGAACACCTTTTTATACCAGAAAATGCTTATTTTGAGGAGAAAGATTATCGGGTGAATGATACCATTATTTACCATAATGTGAAAATGCGTAAATATGGACCTATTTTTAAGGGAGTGTTAGAAGAAAACAGTGAAGATTTTAATTCATATTATAAAGACACCAATGGATGGCGAAAAATGAACCATTTAGATAACTCGAATAAAGTTTTCTCTGGAAAGCTGCCCGTCCCGGCATTCAAAATAACATTAACAGATTAAAAGAATTGTAGATGAAGCTTATTTGTATAGGTAGAAATTATACCGATCATATTACCGAGTTAGAAAATGAAAAACCAGACGATCCTGTCGTCTTCCAAAAGCCCGATACGGCGATATTATTAAAAAAACAGCCCTTTTTTATTCCAGATTTTTCTAACGATGTGCATTACGAGGTAGAACTTTTGGTGAAAATTACAAGAGTAGGAAAGCACATTCAGCCAAAATTTGCCCATAAATATTATGATGAGATAGGGCTTGGGATCGATTTTACAGCACGTGATCTTCAGGCAAAGTTAAAAGCCAAGGGACTTCCGTGGGAAAAAGCAAAAAGTTTTGATGGTGCTGCGGTGATTGGTGAAAAATGGCTGGATAAAACTCAGTTTTCAGATTTAAACAATATTAATTTTAGTTTAAAAAAGAATGATGAAATTGTACAAAGTGGCAATAGTTCTTTAATGCTATGGAAGATTGACGAACTAATTGCTTATATTTCAACATTCTTTACATTAAAGATAGGAGATGTTATTTTTACTGGAACGCCTGCCGGTGTTGGTCCGGTGTCACCAGAAGATAATTTAACCGGATTTATTGAAGGCGAAGAAATTTTCTCTATAAATATTAAATAATCCCCATGAGTAGCTACGATTTAAAAGATGTAGAAGAAATGGCAGACGGCGATCAGGATTTTATGCTGGTTGTTGTAAAAACCTTTCTTGATGAAATCCCCCCAGATGTCACTGCCATGAATGAGGCTATAGACAGTGACAATGCTAAACTTGCTTATAGCTATGCCCATAAAATGAAACCTAACCTAAAACTTTTTGGGTTACAATTAATGCCACAGATTACCATTATAGAGCAGTGGTCCAAACAGGGAAAGAATAAAGAAGAAGTGCCGGAAGCAGGTAAAATTATTACCGTAAAGGTAGAGCAGGTGTGTAAAGAATTAAAAGAAGATTTTAATCTGTAATGAACGCAGAGATTATAACGATTGGCGATGAAATTCTTATCGGCCAGATTATCGATACCAATTCGGTTTTTATTGCTAAAGAACTTAATAAAATAGGGGTTAGTATTCATCAAATAACTTCGATAGAAGATGAAAGCAACCATATTTTAACCACATTAAGTGAGGCTCAGAAAAGAGCCAATATTGTAATTATTACCGGCGGACTTGGTCCTACTAAAGATGATATTACCAAGAAATGCCTTTGTGAATTCTTTAATGACACCCTAGTTAAAGATGAAGCGGTTTTGGCGCATGTCGAAGAACTTTTTAAAAAGTATATCGACACTCCAATTTCAGATCTTAACCGTATGCAGGCCCTGGTACCCTCTAAAGCCGAAATTCTAACGAATAAATATGGTACCGCTCCCGGGATGTGGTTAAAAAAGGAGGATACCGTTTTTATTTCTATGCCTGGCGTACCTTACGAAATGAAGGCGTTAATGCAGGATGAGGTCATCCCGAGAATTAGGCAGCGTTTTAAAAGACCATTTATTCAGCATAAAACAGTACTCACTTTTGGAATGGGAGAAAGTACTATTGCTGAAAAAATAGCATCGTGGGAAGAAGCCTTACCACCTCATATAAGACTGGCATATTTGCCAAGTCTGGGAAAAGTGCGTTTGCGGTTAAGTACCAAAGGCAGTGATCCCGATAAAATGGAGCAAGAGGTTAATGATCAGATAAAATCGCTAAGTGAGATTATTGGAGATATTATTAAAGGTATAGAGGAAGAAGATCCGATTGAAGTTCAGATTGGTAATCTACTAAAAGAGAAAAATGCGAGCCTTGCCACTGCTGAAAGTTTTACAGGGGGTAGGCTAGCTTCTTTATTTACAGAATATCCCGGCTCTTCAGCATTTTTTAAAGGCAGTGTAGTTGCCTATGCTACTGAAGCTAAAGTGAATATTTTAGGAGTACCAAAAGAACTCATAGAAAAACACTCGGTGGTAAGCAATGAAGTCGCTTGCGAAATGGCTAAAAAAGTGAAAGCTTTATATCAAACCGATTATGCAATAGCGACCACAGGAAATGCCGGCCCGGATAAAGGAGATAGCGATGCCGACGTTGGAACTGTTTTTTTAGCGATTGCTACACCACAACGCGTTTTCGCTAAGGAGTTTAATTTTGGTAACCATCGGGATAAGGTTGTGGGGAAGGCTGTTAATAAATGTATGGAGATGGTTTTGGATGAAATTTATAGCCAGAAATAGGCCGATTTTAGTCAATAATTTAATAGTCAATACTAACGAAAATAATATCGTAAATTTTTTTTACAGAATGTGTTGTGAATTAGGGATAAAAATCGTTAATTTGCACCCTGTTTTGAAATAACGAGATAAAGTATAGAGCAATGTCAAGAGTTTGTGAACTTACAGGGAAAAAAGCGATGGTTGGGAACAATGTTTCTCACGCAATGAATAAGACCAAGCGTAAATTTAACGCTAACCTGGTAAAGAAACGTTTTTTTATTCCTGAAGAGGATAAATGGATCACTTTAAAAGTGTCTACCTCTGCGCTTAAAAATATTAACAAGAAAGGAATCTCTGCCGTTATTAAAGAGGCTAGAGCAAAAGGATTTCTTCAAAAATAATCCTTTACCTATAAAAACAAATTAAGATGGCAAAGAAAGGAAACAGAGTACAGGTTATTTTAGAGTGTACCGAGCATAAAGCTTCTGGTCAGCCAGGTACATCAAGATATATCACTACTAAGAACAAAAAAAATACGCCGGATAGAATGGAGTTAAAGAAATTTAACCCAATCTTGAAAAAAATGACGGTTCATAAAGAGATAAAATAATTTGAGTCATGGCAAAGAAATCAGTAGCAGCATTACAAACAGGATCTAAGAGATTAACCAAAGCTATTAAAATGGTTAAATCTCCTAAAACAGGTGCATATACTTTCGTTGAAGCTATTATGGCTCCTGAAGATGTAAACGATTATTTAAAAAAGTAATCGGATAAAAAATTTATAATTTTTTTAAAAGGCCGTCCTGATTTGTTATCTGGACGGCTTTTTCTTTTTGCGTATATTTACCCCAAATTACAACGTCCTTTTTCAAAAAGGACTATTCTCATTAAAACGAACGATCAACAAATGAGTTTATTTAAAAAGATTTTTTCAAAAGAAAAAAAGGAAACTCTGGATAAAGGGCTAGAGAAGAGTAAAAGCAGCTTCTTTTCTAAAATGAGCAAAGCCGTTGCCGGTAAATCTAAAGTCGACGACGAAGTTCTGGACGATTTAGAAGACGTACTAGTAAGCAGTGATGTAGGAGTTGCCACAACTATAAAAATTATTAACCGTATTGAAGATCGCGTTGCTAAAGATAAGTATTTGGGAACCGATGAGCTTAACAAAATTCTGAGAGAAGAAATTGCCGGCTTGTTATCTGAAACCAACTCGGGTAATGCTACAGATTTCACTGTTCCCGATAAGAAACCTTACGTAATGATGGTTGTAGGGGTTAACGGTGTAGGGAAAACAACGACCATTGGTAAACTGGCCAATCAGTTTAAAAATCGTGGTTTAAAGGTTGTTTTAGGTGCAGCCGATACTTTTAGGGCAGCAGCGATAGACCAGTTACAGGTTTGGGCAGAGCGTACCGATGTACCTATTATAAAACAATCGATGGGAAGCGATCCTGCTTCCGTAGCATTTGATACGGTACAAAGTGCTGTGAAAATGGATGCTGATGTAGTTTTAATTGATACTGCCGGTAGATTACACAATAAGGTGAATCTTATGAAAGAGCTTTCTAAAGTGAAGCGAGTGATGCAAAAAGTAATACCAGATGCTCCCCACGAGGTACTTTTAGTTTTGGATGGTTCTACCGGGCAAAATGCTTTTGAGCAGGCGAAACAATTTACCGCCGCTACTGAAGTTACCTCTCTTGCTGTGACCAAACTGGATGGTACGGCCAAAGGAGGTGTAGTGATAGGTATTAGCGATCAATTCCAAATTCCGGTAAAATATATTGGTGTAGGAGAGCGGGTAGAAGACCTTCAGGTTTTTAACAAGTTTGAATTTGTAGATTCTTTTTTCAAATAATCTGCACCGTTTTATCGTTTTGAACTATTCTAATCGTTTGCTTAGTTTTTAGTAGGCTTTAGTAGCGTATTTCAGGCAAAATTTAAAAGTATTTTGTATTGCTTAATTTTTATGAAGAACTATTTTTCATGAAAATTCATGCTTTTTTCACAACTATTTTTCCAAAGAGATTTCACCCTAAATGAGATTTTGTTTAGAAAAATATATAAATAAACTAACCAATATTAACCAACTACCCCACATGAAAAAGATTTTATTCTTATGTAGTATTTTAGTCCTAATAGGCTGTAAAAATGAAGAAGAAAGTAGTAAGGACCCCCAAGAAATTGTGGTTTCTGACTCTACCGGAACCAGCGATTATCAGGGAGATGTAATGTTACAGTTTAAGGTTTTAGATTCTAAATATCTCGAAAAAAATATACTTTGGTCTCCTTTTGAAATTGAGCTTTATAAAGTCACAGAAAAGAAATATGACAGTTTAAAATCTATAATTCTCGAAAAATCAGTTTTAGAATTACAGAATGCAATAGCTGAAGAAGAACTTACCTACGAAGAACTTACCCTGTTTTATCTTTATAGAATGCGAAAACTGGATCGGGAAAACGATCTTTCTCTAAATGCTATTGTGGCCGTTAACCCAAATGTTCTAACCGAAGCCCGACTTAAGGACAGAAACTATAAAAATACCGAAAATAAAAGTCCGATTTATGGTATTCCGGTATTGTTAAAAGATAATATTAATACGGCTACAATGCCAACAACTGCGGGAGCTGTAGCACTGCAGGGAAATACAACTCCCAGTGCTTTTATTACAAATAAATTAGAAGAAAGTGGGGCGATAATTTTAGGGAAAACAAACCTTAGTGAATGGGCTTATTTTTTCTGTGAAGATTGCCCAAGTGGATATTCTGCGGTAGGTGGGCAAACCTTGAATCCTTACGGACGTAGAATTTTTGATACCGGAGGTTCAAGTTCTGGTAGTGCTGTAGCCGTAGCAGCTAATTTTGCTCCTTTAGCCGTGGGATCAGAAACTTCGGGGTCTATACTTTCACCATCAAGTCAGAATAGTCTGGTAGGATTAAAACCAACGGTTGGACTTTTAAGTAGAACGGGTATTGTGCCCATTTCAGAAACTTTAGATACACCCGGGCCAATAACCAAAACGGTTATGGATAATGCTATTTTGTTAAGTGCTATGGCGGGAAGAGATACATTGGATTCCAAAGTTTACGCAGATTCCATAAAAATACCTACAGATTATTATTCTGCTTTAACCGATACCACCAGTTTACGAGGAGTCCGATTAGGGGTGATCAAAGAACTTACTAAAGATTCTTTATATAATCGTGCCATCAACGAGCTTAAAAAAGTTGGAGCTCAAATCGTCGAATTTGAGGCTGAAGATATTGAATTGACTAACTTCCTTAGGTTGTTAGATCTTGATATGAGAAAAGATCTTCCAGATTATTTAGAACGTTACGCAAAAAGAGTAGCGGTAAGATCTGTGGAAGATATTATTGCCTTTAATATGGAAGATTCTGTACAGCGAGCACCATACGGACAGGCATTATTTGAAGGAATGGTGAAAGATACCGCTACAGCGGAAGAATTTCAGGCAATAAAAGATACGTTAAAAACACGTGGAAAGCGATTTTTTGATATTCCTATGCAAGAATATGAACTGGACGGTATTCTTTCTATAAATAATTATCATGCTGGTTTTGCTGCAGTTGCCGAATATCCCGCGATTACAGTACCAATGGGCTATGATGATATTGGAGAACCTAAAGGCTTAACTTTTATCTCTATTCCTTATTCCGAACAAAATTTATTACGCTGGGCGTATGCTTACGAGCAGGAATCACAGCAACGTAAACCACCAAAAGACTATTCTAAGTAATGGCACAACGATACCTGATTATATTCACTAAACTTATATTCATTTACTGCCTTTTTTATGTGATCATGAAAATACTAGCTGTTTTTCAGGGCGCATGGCTGTATGCGAATCTAATCATGGCTTTTCCGGTACTCATATTGGGCCTTTTAGGCGCTTATTTTGCAAAGTCGAAAAAGTATAACTGGTTGTATGTAATCATTTCAGCGCTACTTATCAGTATTATTAGGTATTACGAACAAGGTTGGTTATTTGGCTTGCACAATTATTTTAGCGCTTAAAACTTAACATCATATCGTTTTACAAGAAAAACCCATCTTAATGAAAGTTTAGATGGGTTTTTTATTGCAATTAATTTGCAGTAGTTAGTATCTTAGTGGCATTCTGAAAATTTAGCTAAATTAAATTCAAATTACTTTATGAGAAAATTGTACTTGCTGGTCATACTATTGCTTTGTAGCATGGCAGTTCCAGCCCAGGAAAATGCAAAATGGCTACGATATCCTTCTATTTCGCCAAATGGCAAAACTATTGTTTTTGGATATATGGGAAATCTTTATCGTGTGAGCAGCGATGGTGGTGTAGCCATAGCAATAACTACAGGAGATGCTTATGATATGCGTCCTGTTTGGAGTAACGATGGTAAAAGTATTGCCTTTGCCAGTGATCGCTATGGAAATTTTGATGTGTATACCATGCCTGCTACCGGTGGAACCCCTACAAGATTAACCTATAATAGTGCCAACGATTACCCTTATGATTTTACACCACAAGATGATAAAGTTCTCTACGGAAGTGGTCGCAATGCACCGGCATCGAGTGTAAGATTCCCTAATCCCGGATTATTTCAAAATTTATATACCATTCCTGTAAAAGGAGGAAGACCAGAATTACTTACTGCGGCGGGAGCCGAAGAAGCCCATTTCAGCAGTGATGGAAAACATCTGGTTTTTCAGGATAGAAAAGGCTACGAAGATGCCTGGAGAAAACATCATACTTCAGCAGTAACCAGAGATATTTGGTTGTACGATGTAGAAAATGATACTTACAAGAAAATCAGTGGTTTTGAAGGTGAAGATCGTGAGCCGGTTTTTAGTGCAGATGCTTCAAAAGTTTATTATCTGAATGAAAAAGACGGTACACAAAATCTTTATGTAAAAAATTTAAGTTCCGGTTCGGAAGAAAAACTGACTAATTTTAAAGATTTTCCGGTTCGTCACTTAAGTATTTCTGATAACAATACGTTGGCTTTTACCTGGAAAGGTGAGGTGTATACCATCAAGCCCGGAACTCAACCTAAAAAGTTAGAAATTAAAGTTCTGGACGATGCAGCTTTTGAAGCTATTAAAAATATGGATATCAATAGTGTAACCGAATTTGCGGTTAGTCCAAACAATAAAGAGATTGCTTTTGTAAATCGCGGAGAAGTTTTTGTAACCGGGGTGGACGATTCCCGTACAAAAAGAATTACCAATACTTCTACCCAGGAGCGTATGGTGAGCTGGTCGCCAAGCGGAAAAGAATTGATTTTTTCAGGGGAGCAGGATGGTAGCTGGAATGTGTATAAAGCGACTTTAAACCGTCCGCAGGAAGACTATTTTTACGCATCAACAATAATAGATATTGAGCCTTTGATCAATACCAATGCTGAAGAATTTCAGGCAAAGATTTCTCCAGATTCCTCCAAAATCGCCTTTATAGAAGAGCGGAATATTTTGAAGGTGATGGATCTAAAATCGGGCAAGAAAACAGTCATTCTTCCTGAAGGTAGAAACCATTCATATAGCGATGGAGACTGGTCTTTTCAGTGGAGTCCAGATAGCCGTTGGCTAATGGCAGACGATCAAAAAGGCTATTTTTTCCTTAACAACACAGCTTTGATTAAAGCCGATGGTAGCGGAGAAATATTTCATCCTGTAAATAGCGGATTTGGAGAATCTAATGCCAAGTGGGCGATGGACGGTAAAATGATGACCTATGCGAGTAGTCGTGAAGGTAGAAAATCGTTAGCACTACAGGGAAGTACAGAGCAGGATATCTATGCCGTATTTTTTGATCAAAAAGCTTACGATCGTTATACGTTGAGCGAAGAGGAATTTAAGCTTTTAGAAGAACGCGAGAAAAAAGAAAAAGAGGAGAAAGAAAAAGCTGAGGAAGACGATAAAAAATCAAAAAAGAAGAAAGAAGATAAAAAAGACGAGCCTTTAAAACTGAATTTCGATAATCTGGATATTCGTAAAGTAAAGCTTACGATAAATTCGGCCAGCATAAGTGATTATGTATTGAATAAAGATGCGAGTAAAGTTTTTTATCTGGCTTCTTTTGAAAAAGGCTATGATCTTTGGGTAACCGAGCCTAGAACAAGAGAAACTAAAATCTTAGCTAAAATGGGCGGTTCGCCAAGTGGAATCGAAATTAGTGAAGATAGTAAATCCTTATTCTTAAGCAATAATGGCCGTTTGGTAAAAGTAGATGCAGAAAGTGGCAGTGTAGAAAATATTGCTATAAACGGTGATATGGTGATAGATGCCGCAGCAGAGAGAGAATATATGTTTAACCACATGTGGCGGCAGGTAACCAAGAAATTCTACGATCCTGAAATTCACGGAATCGACTGGAAAATGTACCATGATGAATATGCAAAGTTCTTACCTCATATAAATAACAATTATGATTTTCAGGAATTGTTAAGCGAGCTTTTAGGCGAATTGAATGCGTCTCATACCGGTGGTCGTTATTATGCTTCAGGAGCTAACGGAGATCATACCGCTTCATTAGGTTTATTATATGATGAATCATATATGGGCGACGGAATTAAAATTTCTGAAGTGATTTCAGGAGGTCCATTAGATAATGCCAATAGCAAAATAAAAGCAGGTGATATTATTACTAAAATCAATGGTAAAACTATCAAATCTGATGAAAACTGGAATAAGTATCTAAATAACATTCAGGATAAAAATACGCTGCTAACGATGAAGAGCATGAATTCAACTTTCGAAGAAACCATAAAACCGGTTTCAGAAGGATCTATTCGCAGTTTAATGTACAAGCGATGGGTAAGAACCATGGAGCACAAAACCGATAGCCTTAGTGGAGGTAAATTAGGTTATGTACATATCCAGGGAATGAATGACGGAAGTTTTAGAGATGTTTTCGAAAATGCGCTTGGTAAGAATTTAGAAAAAGAAGGGCTTGTGGTCGATACCCGTTTTAATGGAGGCGGTTGGTTACATGACGATCTAAATACTTTTTTAAGCGGAGAGGAATATTTAAAATTCGCGCCACAGGGAGAAGTGATTAGTGGCGGTGAGCCTATGGCCCGTTGGACCAAGCCCAGCATCGTATTAATGAGTGAAGGAAACTATAGTGACGCTTTTATTTTCCCCTATGTTTACAAACAAAACGGAATTGGTAAACTGGTAGGAATGCCGGTAGCCGGGACCGGAACAGCCGTTTGGTGGGAAAGACAAATAGATCCTTCGATTGTTTTTGGTATCCCTATGGTGGCCACTATCGGTGCCGAAGGCGTGCCAACCGAAAATATGGAGCTACAACCAGATATCGAAGTAGCATTACCTTATAAAGAATTTTTAAATGGGGAAGATCCACAACTGCAAACCGCAGTAAAAGAACTTTTAAAAGAAACCGAATAATCTAAATTAACCCTAACCTAATGATCAAATTTTTAAAAAATAACTCGTTACCAGTACTGTTTATGCTGGTAACGGGTTTTTCTTCTTTTGCCCAAACAGTAAAAGAAAAAAGTCCGGCAGAATATGTAAACCCCTATATGGGCAATATCAGTCATATGTTGGTGCCAACTTATCCAACGATACACATGCCCAATAGTTTATTGCGTGTTTATCCAGAACGTTCAGATTATAATGGTGATCTGTTAAATGGGTTGCCATTAATTATTACCAGTCATCGTGGCAGTTCCGCATTTAATTTGAGTCCGTTTCAGGGAGAACTTTCAGCCATTAAACCGGTAGTTAAATTTAGCTATGATTTAGAGGAAATTCATCCTTACAGTTATCATGTTTATTTAGATGAGCAGGAAACTACGGTAGATTATGGATTATCATCACAGTCGGCCAAATATGCTATTAAGTTTGAAAAAGAAAAAGAAAGTCATCTCATTCTGAATTCAAGAAACGGCATGTTAGTCTGGGATGGTGAGGCCATCTCTGGCTATCAGATTATAGGAAATAACACCAAAGTTTATATCTATTTAATTCCGAAGCAAAAGCCCGAAAAAGTTCAGATTTTAGATGAAAATTCAAAACTAAGCTCAGGTACTAAAGCTGAAGGTAAAAATGCTAGTATCGTATTAAGTTTCCCAAAATCACAATCTAACTTAGAGTTACCTTACGGAGTGTCCTTTATTAATGAGCAACAGGCTAAATCGAATTATCTTAGAGAAATTAAAGGTAAAACAGTGGCCGATTTACAAGAACAAGGGAAACAAATTTGGGATGAAGCTTTAGGAAAAATACAGGTTGAAGGCGGCAGTGAAGCCGATAAAAATGTTTTTTACACGTCTTTATATCGTTCTTACGAGCGCCCGGTTTGTATTTCTGAAGAGGGAAGGTATTACAGCGCTTTTGATGGCAAGGTGCATCAGGATGATGGCAGACCGTTTTATACCGACGATTGGATTTGGGATTCGTACAGAGCGCATCATCCATTGCGTGTTTTGCTAAATCCTAAGCAAGAAGAAGATATTATCCATTCCTTTATTTTAATGGCACAGCAGATGGATCATAACTGGTTACCAACCTTCCCTGAAGTTACTGGAGACAGCAGAAGAATGAATTCCAATCACGGTGTTGCGACTATTTTAGATGCTTCAGAAAAAGGACTGGATCGTTTTGATTTAGAAAAAGCCTATCAGGCGTCTAAAGCAGCAATTACTGAAAAAACGCTGGCACCCTGGTCTGGTAAACCGGCTGGCCAACTAGATACTTTCTATAAAAACAATGGATTTATCCCGGCTTTAAGGGAATGGGAAGAAGAAACTATTTCTGAAGTTAGTGGCTTTGAGAAGCGCCAACCCGTAGCGGTAACTCTGGGAACAGCTTATGATGAATGGTGTCTGGCTGTTTTAGCCGATAAATTGAACCATAAAAGTGATCACGAGCGCTTTATAAAAGAAGCTCTAAATTATCGAAACCTGTTTAATAGCGAAACAAAATTCTTCCATCCTAAAGATGATAATGGGGAATTTATACAGCCGTTTGACTATCGTTTTTCTGGCGGCGTGGGAGCAAGAAATTATTATGGCGAGAATAATGGTTGGACATACCGATGGGACGTACAGCATAATATAGCCGATTTAATTGATTTGATGGGAGGTAGAGAAGCATTTGTAGAAAATCTGGATGCCACTTTTGCCGAGCCAATGGGTAGAGGAAAAAGAGAGTTTTATACACAATTACCCGATCAAACCGGGAATGTGGGTCAGTTTAGTATGGCTAACGAGCCTTCCCTGCATATTCCTTATTTATACAGCTATGCCGGTGCACCATGGAAAACCCAGAAACGCATAAAAAAACTAATCCATACCTGGTTTAGAAATGATTTTATGGGAGTTCCCGGAGATGAGGATGGCGGCGGAATGTCTTCTTTTGTGGTGTTTTCTCAATTAGGCTTTTATCCGGTAACGCCGGGATTACCCATTTATGTAATTGGGAGTCCGTTTTTTGAAAAATCTGAAGTGAAATTAGAAAACGGAAAAATCTTTACCATCATTGCAGAGAATTTTGCTGAAGACAATAAGTATATCCAAAGTGCGACATTAAATGGTGAAAATTGGGAAAAACCCTGGTTTACGCATAAAGATTTACAAAATGGCGGAACGTTAGTCTTAAAAATGGGCAAAAAAGCGAATAAAAATTGGGGAAGCAAACCTGAAAATGCTCCGCCTTCTTTCGAATTTTAGTATTTTATTCTATTAGATTCAGACCTTGCGTTTGTAAAACGTTCTTTTGAAACTTTGAAAACTGCCTTATGAAATTTTTTCCAAGGCAGTTTTTTTATATCCTGCAATAGTCTATTTTTAAGTTTTGCATTAAATATGAAACTAAGTTATCCCAGCAAAGTGTATTTAAACGGAGAATGGTTAAAGCCGGAAGCGGCGAAAATCTCTGTTTTTGATCGTGGTTTTTTATTTGGCGATGGCATTTACGAAGTCATTCCTTTTTACTGCGGAAAATTGTTCTTACTAAAAGAACATCTGGAAAGGCTACGATATTCTTTAAAAGAAGTCGAATTAAAATGCGATATTAGTGATTTTGAGGCACTAATTTTAAAAGCCATCGATTTGGCTGAATTAAACAAAGACGACGGGGCAATTTATATTCAGGTGAGTAGGGGAATGGCACCAAGAACACATTATTTTCCTGAAAGTTACGATGCCACCGTGCTCATGTACGCCTATAAAACCAATTTAAGAGGTTTTCAGGATCAATTTAAAGATGTGGTGGTGTCTAACGATTTGCGTTGGCATCGTTGCGATATCAAATCGGTTTCGCTAATGGCCAATATTTTGGCAAATACCGAAGCTAAGAAAGGTGGTTTTGCTGAAAATATAATGATTAGAGACGGTTTTTTTACGGAAGGATCACATTCCTCCCTGTTTTTTGTGAAAAACGATACAGTCTATACGCATCCCAACGGTAAATTCATTTTACCCGGAATTACCCGAAATTTACTTATAAAATTGTGTAAGGATAACGATATTGAAATTGTGGAAAAAGGACTTCCGGTTTCAGCATTAGATGAGGTTACCGAAGTTTTTATCACCGGAACCACTACGCAGATCACCGCAATAAAAAACCTTCATTTTCCAGACAAAATTGTTCATTTTGGAGACGAGATTGGGAAAGTGACCAAAAGACTTCAGCAATTATTTTCCGAAGAGGTAAAGAACCAAACGGGAGTAGATATAGATTGAGTTTAAAAGTTCAAAGTAGAAAGTTCAAGGATTAAGTTATATCATATCCTTTTCAAATAATCTATTTTCAAATTAATTGTATAGTCTTGTTTCCTGACTCTTGATTCTTGAATTCTCCGTTAAAGCAGTGACAAAATTCCCAGTGATCAGAAATTACGAAAGACCTAAAATCTTATTTACTTTCCAGAACTCCTTGTTTTTTCAGGATCGATAATACTTGATCTACAGGTAATTTTTTTATCTGATGGCCTTCGTATCCGGTCATATCTTCAGCCATAAACAAACTATTAATAATGGCTTCTTCTGTTGCTTCATTGGCAGCCATAAACAGCGGAGACATCCAATCGTTGGGAACGGTTTTCGTTTTATATAATGCTTTAGTTTGATGCGGAATTCGAACTTCTTCCGCAGTAGAAAAAGCAATGATATAATCCCCACTTCCGTTAGAGGCTATTCCGCCGGTTTGCGCCAGTCCCATAAACGCACGTTTCGCAAGGCGTTCTAAATTTCGATTGGTTAAAGGAGCATCGGTCGCTACCACTACCATGCAACTACCATCTACGTTATTTTGCAATTCATCTGAAAAAGCAAAATTCTTTAATTTTTCACCCATATTTACGCCGCCAATATCCAGAACTCCGCCAAAGTTTGTTTGTACCAAAACCCCTACAGTATAACCACCAAGCTTTTCTGGTAATTTACGAGAAGAAGTTCCTATTCCGCCTTTGTAACCAAAACAGATTGTGCCGGTACCGGCGCCAACATTTCCCTGCTTTGGCTTTTTGGAGTTGGCATTTTTTATGGCATTTAAAACATCTGCGGTAGCAACATGTTGCCCTCTAATATCATTTAGATAGCCATCGTTGGTTTCGCCAACAACGGCATTCACCGATCTTACATCTTCATTTCCCGGTAAATTAAGCGTATATTTTATAACCGCGTCAACAGCGGTAGCAACGTTAAGAGTATTGGTAAGGATAATGGGAGTTTCGATATTTCCAAGCTCAATTATTTGCGTGGTTCCTGCTAATTTTCCAAAGCCATTACCCACAAAAACCGCAGCTGGAACTTTATCCTGAAAAATATTGCCGCCATGGGGTAAAATTGCCGTTACACCGGTTCTAACAGAGTCTCCTTTAATTAATGTTGTATGACCAACTTTAACTCCGTTTACATCTACGATGCTATTGGTTTTTCCAACCGGCATTACGCCGGTTATAATTCCTAGATCTCGTGCGGTTTCCTGAGCATTAAGTGATAAACTTGCAATGAAAAGGAGTAAAATCAAAAAACGGGATTTCATGGTTTGTAATAGATTTTCTTAAAGATACGCTATTCTTAAAAATAACTTCTTTGTCTATAAAATAATCAAAAACTAAGATCGTTCTAGAAACTTAAGACCAAAAAACTCAATATATGTTAGATCGATTGTTTCTACGAAAACTAACACATAAAGGTAAAATCGCCTATTGGATTATTCAATTGGTATTAGATGCCCTTTTTATAGGCTATCTTTTTATTTTTATGGATTATGATATGGATCGTTTTGCGGGTGATGGTTACGGAATTGTAATTGCAGGCGTTATTGCTGCCATGCTTATTTCAGGAGTTATTTGCCTGGGACTATGGAAGAAACCTAAAGAAGAAATCAAATCTCAGGAAAATTAAAACGACAGAAAATAGCCTCAGCGCTAAATTTTGGCTGAGATCCTTAGTATTTCGTTCATCTTCACTACTTTTGCACTCCTAAACGAAGATTTTACATGAGGACTAAATCGCTAAAAAAGAACAGAATAAATGTAGTAACCCTTGGTTGTAGTAAGAATGTTTACGACAGCGAAGTGTTGATGGGGCAGTTAAAAGCGAATAATAAAGATGTTGTACACGAGCAGGAGGGAAATATTGTAGTGATAAATACCTGCGGTTTTATCGATAACGCCAAAGAGCAATCGGTGAATACCATTTTAGAGTTTGTAGAAAAAAAGGAGCAGGGCGATGTAGATAAAGTTTTTGTAACCGGCTGTTTAAGTGAACGCTATAAACCCGATTTGCAAAAGGAAATCCCAAATGTAGATCAGTATTTTGGTACGACAGAACTTCCCGGTTTACTAAAAGCTCTGGAAGCCGATTATAAGCACGAGCTTATTGGGGAGCGTTTAACTACCACTCCAAAAAACTATGCGTATTTAAAGATTGCTGAAGGTTGCGATCGTCCCTGTAGTTTTTGTGCGATTCCTTTAATGCGCGGTGGTCATAAATCGACACCCATCGAACATTTAGTTACTGAAGCTAAAAAACTAGCCGCAAACGGAGTGAAAGAATTAATTCTTATCGCTCAGGATCTTACGTATTACGGTCTTGACCTTTATAAAAAAAGGAATTTAGCCGAATTATTAGAGAATTTGGTGAAAGTAGAAGGGATCGAGTGGATTCGTTTGCATTATGCATTTCCAACAGGTTTCCCAATGGATGTGTTAGAGATCATGAAGCGTGAACCTAAGATTTGTAACTATCTTGATATCCCGCTACAGCATATTTCAGATGATCTTTTAAAATCGATGCGTCGCGGTACAACTCATAAAAAAACGACCGATCTTTTATATAAATTCCGTGAAACGGTTCCAGAAATGGCCATAAGGACCACGCTTATCGTTGGCTATCCTGGAGAAACAGAGGAGCATTTTCAGGAACTAAAAGAATGGGTTAAAGAAATACGTTTTGAGCGTTTGGGATGTTTTACTTATTCTCACGAAGAAAACACCCATGCGTATAATCTAGAGGACGATGTTCCAGATGAGGTAAAGCAGGAGCGCGCCAATGAAATTATGGAAATTCAGTCGCAAATTTCCTGGGAATTGAATCAGCAAAAGATAGGGGAAACCTTTAAGGTGATCATCGATAGAAAAGAAGGAAATTATTTTGTTGGGAGAACCGAATTTGATTCGCCCGACGTGGATAACGAAGTCTTGATAGATGCTACTGAAATTTACCTAAAAACAGGTGAATATTACGATATTAAGATCACCGATGCCGCTGATTTCGATTTATACGGCACACCATTAAATGCTGAAGCAAAGCCTACACGAAAAGAACTGAAAATAAAAACGGTATAGCTTTAAAAAATTAGTAAATGAAAAAGGATCGCATTATTTTATAATGCAATCCTTTTTTTGTTAATTATGGTCAAATAACTATAATTGAGTTTCGAAGTATGATGATGTTTAAAAATTTGATTATCCTTAATTTGTAATAATTCGTTGTTTTCGTGATTCCGTTCCGATAGCTATCGAGGAGAAGTTCAGGGTGACCAAACCTCATTATCATCTATTGCGGGCATTCAAAAATAAATCTTCGATTTTATACCCTCTTCATCAAAGAATACATCTTTTTTTGATATTTTGGTTGTAGGTAAATACAAGGTATGTCTCAGGAAACTTCATTCGATCATCTAAGTTTTAGGGAGAAATTAATTAATGCTACCAGAGATTTCTTTTCAATTGCACTGGTATGGCTATTATTATTGTTTCTGTTAAGTGCTTTAGAGCTTTTCTATAATACCGTAGTAAATGCTGTACAGGAAAATTTCTTCCATTTATTGATGTATAGTTGTTGGATGGATGTATTGCTCTGGTTGAAGTGGGGTGCGTTTTGTTATATTTTCTACACTATTTTTTATGTGATCCATCCTAAATGGGCCAAGATCATTTTTAAAACTTTTATTTGTATCGCGGCCATTATCCAAACGGCCTTGGTGTTATACTTTACCACCTCTTTAAACTTATTGGGAGCAGATCTTTTTAGTTATTCTTTAGAAGATGTTCAACAAACTCTAGGAGCTTCTGGTGGTTTAAGTTTTGTAGCGGTGTTTCAGTTTTTAATTGTAGTAAGTATTTGCATAGCTATTTTATGGTGGTTGCCAAGATTTATTAAATTGCCGTGGGTTTTAGGAATTCTTTATCCAATCGCTTCAGTAATCATTTTCTTTACGCCAACGACTTCAGCGTGGAGCCAGATAAGTTTACAAACTACTTTTGCCAGTAACCTGGTTACTAATAAATCAGACTATTTTTTTACAAGCTCATATTATTATTTCTTTCCGAAGACCGATTACGACGTCGATATTTATGCCGATAATTATATTGGTATTTACGATAACCTTGATAATTCTGTCGTGGATTATGAATATTTAGATGAAAGCAATTATCCTTTTTATCATGTAGATTCAGATACCGATGTGCTTTCGCCATATTTTAATCTGAATGAAAAGAAACCGAATGTTGTTATTATTCTGGTTGAAGGTTTAGGTCGTGCTTTTACCAATAAAGGTGCTTATTTAGGAAATTGGACCCCTTTTTTAGATTCCCTTTCTACAAAAAGTTTGTACTGGAAAAATTTTCTTAGTCAGGGTGGGCGTACTTTCGCCGTATTACCTTCTATTTTAGGGTCATTGCCTTTTGCGCAAAGTGGTTATTTAGGCTTGGGAGAGAAAATGCCGAACCAATTATCATTATTAAATCTTTTAAAACATAATGGTTATGAAACTTCATTTTACTACGGTGGCGATGCGAGTTTCGATAATATGGAGCTGTATTTAAGAAGAAATAAAATTGACGATCTAATCGACAAAGATGCGTTTTCTACAAATGCAGGATTACTACCAGAGACAAATGGATTCACCTGGGGTTATGATGATGAAGCGCTTTATGCCGAATATTTAAATACGCGACCTTCAGATAGTACAGCAAAACCTCAATTAGGCGTTTTACTTACGGTTTCTTCTCACAACCCGTTCAAAATTAATAATCAGCAGGAATTTTATGATCGGTTTGAAGAGCGGATGACCGAGCTGGAATTTACAGATTCTAAAAAACAGGATTATCTCGCTTATCGAGATCAATACGCCAGTATTCTGTATACTGATGCGATGCTGAAAAAGTTCTTTGAAAACTACGAAAAGCGTCCTGACTTTAAGAATACCATTTTCCTGATCACTGGCGATCACCGTATGCCAGAAATTCCTATGGCCACGGTTATCGATCGCTATCATGTGCCTTTAATTATGTATTCGCCAATGCTAAGTCGTACTTCAGAAATGGCATCAATATCGTCTCATTCTGATGTTGCCCCAAGTATTTTAAGATTGCTGAAATCTAATTACTCGCTTGATCTTCCTGAGAATACCAGCTGGTTAGGGAAAGGATTAGATACCGTTGCCAACTTTAGGAATATTCATCAGATCCCATTAATTCAAACCAAGGTGAACATGAAAGATTATGTGGTAGGAACCTATCATCTTAATGGTGACCGGCTTTATGAGATTCTTGAAAATATGGGGGAAAGACCGGTAAACGATCCCGATCAGCAACAAAGTATTATGGATGCTTATAACGGATTTAAGCAGAAGAACGCGATAATTACCAATGGCGGAAAAATAATTCCAGATTCGGTTTACGTAAAGTACGCCAACTAAGATTCGTTGTTTTTAGCACTGATTTTTTTCTGGTAATCTTCTAAAATGGTTTGAAGCATGGGGCGATAAAACTTCCAAAAGAAGCTGGCTCTTTCGGTTTTGTCCCTATCGTTATAAAAGAAGCGCTTAAAGAAGCCAATTCCTTTAAAATAAGAAGTTTCCATGGCGATGGGGTTATCACAAAAATCACCAGAGAAGTAATAGAACTCGTAATCGCTATCCACGTGGTAAGTTACTGCCGGAAAAGAAGTAGGTATCCCGTATTTCTTTAATTCCCGATTTCCTTCTTCTGTAGTAAAAAGTTTATAATTGGCGGCAGTTTTATTGATTGCTGAAGTATTTTGAATAATATCAAACCAAAATGGATACTTCATTTCATCGGGGAGCGAAAAGCGTTTTTTTCCGTAGTCATTACTTAAAATCTGCGGAATTTCACGTTCTAAATGAATGCTATCTTCAAGAATGGTCACCTGATCGTCCTCATGCACAAAGGCTACTCCAGATTTTTTAAAAGGCCATTTATTACCGTGTTGATTCAGGTAGTTTCTAATTAACCATCGCGGTAATTCTTTGTTGGTAAGGGTATCTAAATTATCAAAATAACGACCCGTCCAACCCGTCCATTTTAACCCAAAAGTTCGTTCGAATTTTCTTCGAATATCATAAGCGGTGGGAGAGGCAAACGTATTAAATTCGGTTATAATAAGCTTATTCTTATCCTTCATTTTCTGAAGGAATTCCATGTCGTTTTCTTTCAATCCGCCGTAAACAATACCAGATCGCTCGGTCTGATTTTTTTGCGCATACCACTCGTTGGTATAAATTCCGTAGGTATCGGTAAAATACACCAAATCGGCATCATTGCTTAGCTGTTCTATTTTGTTGGAAGGAAAACGTTCTAAACCCCGAAGATCAAATTCCTCATCGTCTTTTGGAAAAAAACCGAAATAATCTTCACTTCTTTTATAGAATTTTGTAGATGTTTTTGTGTATTTTTTGTAGTTAAGCACCCAATCTAAAGAAATGTGTTCCTGACCTTCTGTGGTTAAAACAGTTTTATCGATAATCGCTGCGACCATTTTAGTTTTAGGCGTAAAAAACCAGGCCAGAAACATAAAAACCGGCAGCAATAAAACTAAAATGATAATGATGTGTTTTAAACGCTTTTTAAGCATTTTAAAAACGTTTTAAATATCCTACGCCTATCGTTAATTGATTACCAGTTTCTCCCTGGCGATATTCCTGATTTTCAAGACTTGTTTCTATAAATACCACATTAGTTGCCCAAAGTGTTTTACGAAAACCTAAAGAAATATTGTTCGATTTTAGGCGATATTGATTGCCGTTATTGTACAAAATATTATTGGTTTGATTGTCTGGTGACAACCCGGTACCTATTCTTAAACTAAGATAATCATCTGCTCCACCAAGATAATAGCGTGTCATTAAGCTAAAGGATTGAGATACGGAATTATTTGAAGGCGTTAAAAAAGTCCTGAAATTAAACCAAAAGCTCTTATAATACTTTCCGATAGAAGCAGTGTAAATCCAGGTTTCATCGTCAAAACCTAATAATCGGAATCCCGCTTCGGCCTCTAAAGCCCAGGGAAGATTGGCATAAAGGGAGAAACCGGCGCGATACTCGGGAAAAATCCCTGCGTTATCTGAAAATCCTGCATTTACATACGCATAAAAAGTATTGGAAATACTTGGGTAGGCGTCGACTTCAAACTGAAAAGCATCGGTGTTAAATCGATTAGCGTAATTAACTCTTGCTACGACAGATCCTATTTTGGTTTGTCTGGTGTAATCGATACTGGCAAGGTGCCAGGGATCATCAAATTGCTCATCGAAATACACAAAATCGTACGTAGCGCCAATTTGATTTTTGGCAGAAAGTATGGTTAACCGCTGACTTAAAGAGCGGGCTTCAGTATTTTTCGGGTTAATTTTTAAAAGCCTGGAATTGGCTTCCTGTGCCAGTTTATATTCTTTAAGATCCCGTAGTACTTTTGCTTTCAGCAACAATAGATTTTCAGAATCCGGGTGTTGCTTTAAACCATTATTAACGATATTAAGCGCTTTTTTAGAATTATCATTCCAATATTCTAAACTTCCGTAGGCAAAAGAACCATCCTCGTGTCCGGGATTGTCTTTTAATACCTTTTCAAATTCTACCCGAGCGCTATCTGTTTTTTTACTCCAGGTGTACACTCTTCCTAGAAAAATGCGAATTCCTGTATAATCCGGACTTTGATTTAAGGCTTGTTTGGCAAGTTTAATGGCTTTAGGATAATCATCTTCTTCGAAGGCAGCGTTTCTTGCCATGCTAAATAACTCATCAGAGCCATACTCCTGAGCTTTACTATTAAGCTTTATAAAAAGGCAAAAGAAGATTAACGTAAAGTATTTAAAATAAGAACAATTTATTTTTTGCATTATAAATAGGATACTGGTGCGAAAGCACGCGATTTGGGTTTTATGAATATAAAAATTAAATACTATTTTACCTACAAAAATATTGGATAAACCAACATATCAAACAAAAATAGCAAAGCGTTTAAGGATTGTCAGTTAATCTTCTAATTCAATCTGAGCGGTTTTTTCAGAAATTTCCCGAATAATTTTATCAAATTCCTGTGCAGATTTGTTTATTTGTTCAAGATAAAATTCAGATTTATCTTCAAAATGCTCATTAAGCATATTTATAAGGGCCATCATTCGTACTAAGGGGGCTCTTACGACATGGCTTTGTGTCCAGGCAATTTCACGTAATTTTTGGTTTTGGCTTTCTATCGCCTTAATATGCTTCAGTTGTTTTGTAATATCATTGGCGAGGATTAAACGGGCCGATCTCTTATTAAATTTAATGAGATTACTATGAATTTCGACATCAATAATCTGATTATCCTTGGTTTGATGCCTAAAAATTCCTTTATAGTTTCTGGTCATATGCTTTCTGGTCTCATAAAAAGATTTAAGCATTTTCGGAATTTCTCCTCCAGATCGAATATCTGTAATTTTTAAGGATAAAAATTCACTGATAGAATAACCGTATTTATGTAATGCAGCTTCATTAACATCTAAAAATTGCAGGCTTTCGATGTCGTACACCCACATGGGTTGGGGACTTAGATGAAATAAACGGCTGTAGCGTAGTTTTGCTTCTTCTAAAGCCTGTATATAACTGCGACGATCGATATTGTGCCTTATCGCCTTATAGATCGTAAAACTATCTAAGGTATTTTTTATTAAGTAGTCTGAAGCTCCTCTTTCCAGACAGCGAATGCTAAAACACATGTTTAATTCATTACTCAAAATTACTGTGGGTATAGCGGTTGTAAAGGAAAGAATATGATCTATTTTGGTGAATGCTCTCTTACCCGGTTTTCCCAGATCTAAAAAAATGATATGGTAATTTTGCTTTTTGAGCTCGTCAATAGCATTTGTTGTAGAGTTTGCATACGTTACTTTGGTGATGATAAGCGATTTATCAAGATAATCTTTAAGGTGAAATACTTCCTCTTCAGGGTTAGCGATCATTAATATGTTGTAGGTCTGTTTTTCACTCATCATAACTAACTCTTTAAAAGTATTTAAATGATTCCTTTTAAAGCATTGACTTTCAGAAAATAAATTCTGTATTAAGAAAAATTTAAGGAACGTCAAAGGTATAATCTTAGCCCGAATAAAACAATTCAAACTTTCAGCACAAAAAAATGTCAAAATCCATTTATATTTTTCTGCCTAAAAAACACATCTTATCTTTATAAAAAAAGCTGATGAATATTACAGATATTAAAGGAACGGTACGTCTTCATAATGGTGTAAAAATGCCGTATTTGGGATTAGGTGTGTATAAATCTAAAGATGGAAAAGAGGTTAAAGATGCCATACATTATGCTTTAAAAGCAGGTTATCGACATATCGATACGGCCAGTTTTTATGATAATGAAGAAGGGGTAGGCGAGGCCATAAAGGAAAGTAAGATTAACAGAGGTGATATTTTCGTAACCAGTAAGGTATGGAATGATGATCAGGGATATGAAGGAACTTTAAAAGCCATCGAGAAAAGTTTGGATAAATTACAGATGGATTATTTAGACTTATATTTAATTCACTGGCCCGTTCCCCATACGTTAACTGAAACCTGGCGAGCGATGGAAGAAATTTATAAATCGGGTAAAGCAAAAGCCATTGGGTTGTGTAATTGTGTAGAACATCAAATGGACGAAATTATTGAAAACGGTAGCGTAAAGCCAATGTTGCTGCAAAATGAATTTCATCCAAAGCTGGTTCAACAAAATATGTTGGATTATTGTGCAGAAAGAAATATTCAGTACGAAGGTTGGTCACCATTAATGCGTGGGCAAATTCTAGACGATAAGGTTTTAAAAAATATAGCTGAAACATACGGAAAATCGACCGCTCAAGTGGTATTGCGATGGGATTTGCAGAAAGGCGTGATTACGATTCCAAAGAGTGTGCATGAAAACAGAATTCAACAAAATGCTGATATTTTTGATTTTGAATTGTCTAAATCTGAGGTACAAGAGATCGATGATTTGGATAGCAATGAAAGAACAGGAGCGCATCCCGATCATTTTATGGAGCATTTTGCCAATAAATAATCGGGATATTTTCCTGAAATGAATTTATAGAAGATAATCTGTACTCATAAAGTTAGAAGATTTGCTATGTAGTAAATTTTCTAAAATTTCGTTATTGTACGGATTATCTTTTGAAGCTACAAAAGTCCTGATGGAGAACGAGCGTAGTGCATCGTGAACACTAAGCGTACCTACAGCGGAATCTTTTCTTCCTGTAAAAGGGAAAACATCGGGGCCTCGCTGGCAAGAGCTATTAAGGTTCACCCGGCAAACAAGATTTACAAGCGTATCGATTAGTGGTGCAAGTTCTGCAATATCTTTACCAAAGAGCGACACCTGCTGCCCATAGTTGGAATCTGCAATTTCTTCCAGGATTTCTTCAATTTCTGAAAAGGGTTTTACCGGAATAACCGGACCAAACTGTTCTTCCTGATAAACCTTCATGTCTTTGGTTACCGGAAAAAGTACGGCCGGGAAGATAAAATTGTCTGAAATCTCACCTCCTTTTTTGTTTATTATTTTAGCCCCTTTTTGTTGTGCATCTTCAATTAACCCCTGAATATAAGCAGGTTTCTCTGGCTCGGGAAGCGGAGTTAATTGTACCTTTTCTTCCCAGGGATTTCCAAATTTTAAAGCATCAACTTTTTCAGCAAAACGTTTTAAAAATTCTTCCTGAACAGACTCGTGCACATAAAGGATTTTAAGTGCGGTACAACGCTGCCCGTTAAAAGAAAGCGTACCTGAAATACATTCGCTTATCGCTAAATCCAAGTCGGCATCTGGTAATATAATTCCCGGATTTTTAGCTTCAAGTCCCAAAACCAGTCGTAACCTGTTTTTATATGGGTGCTGATCCTGCAAGGCAATAGCCGATTTACTATTTCCTATAAGGGCCAATACGTCTATTCTTCCGCTTTGCATGATAGGAGCGGCAACTTCACGACCTCTGCCATAAATTACATTTACCACTCCCGCAGGAAAACTTTCCTGAAATGCCTTTAGAAGAGGAGAGATGAGTAAAACCCCATGTTTTGCCGGTTTAAAAATTACAGTATTTCCCATGATAATAGCGGGAATTAGTAAGGCAAAAGTTTCATTTAATGGGTAGTTATAAGGCCCAAGACATAAAACGATTCCTAAAGGACCTCTTCTAATATGGGCATAAACCCCGTCTTTTTTAGAAAATTTAGCACTGTTACGATCAAGGTCTTTATAATCTTCGATAGTATCTTCGATATATTCTACAGTTCTGTCAAATTCTTTGTAAGAATCTGGCATAGATTTTCCAATTTCCCACATAAGGTATTTTACCACAGTCTCCCGTTGCAATTTCATTTTGCTTACAAATGTTTCCATGCAGGCAATACGCTCGGATACTTTCATGGTGGGCCATAGGCCTTTACCTTTATCAAAAGCATTGCAGGCTGAGGTTAATACATCTAAGGCTGTAGCCTTATCCATATGTGGAACAGTACCCAATAAAGTTTTTTGATAATTTTCTGAAGAAGAAATGGTAGAAAAAACTTCGTCGGTTTTGCCATTCCACTCGATGAGTTTGCCGTCGCTTAAATAGGATTTTTGGTGTAGTAGATCGTTGATTTTTAGCTGGTCGGTTATCATATTTATAAATTCAATTTAATATAATGTGAATATACTGAATTTCCAGTCTATAGGGATTGTGAAATTATCAATTTTATTGAGTTTTATTTTTATTCAATTATATTTTGAATTTATATCTGAACCTGTTTAATTTGCCAATTCAAATTCGGGATGTGGCGCAGTCTGGTAGCGTATACGTCTGGGGGGCGTAGGGTCGCAGGTTCAAATCCTGTCATCCCGACGAATAGGGTATTAAAAGGAATTCTTTTAATACATAAATAATTGAAAGTCAGTAAAATGTATTTTTGCTGACTTTTTTTGTATCCGTTTAAAAGCATATTCATTGATGTCCTATTTCGTGTCCTATTTTTTTAGGAAATAAATTCCTAAATTTAGGGTTCATAGCCCGTATTGACTTTCGGAGCGATTTGGCTTTCGTTTAAAGGAATGTTTAACCAAAACGAAAGTGATGACGAAATTACACACATTCAATATTCATTTTTGGTTGAAAAAATCATCAATCAAAAATGATGGAACGACCCCTATCTATGCAAGAATCTGGGTAGATAGTAAACCTAGCGATATAAGTACCAAGGAATCTGTACATGCTAAACACTGGGATAATAAGGCAGACCGGGTAAAAACTAGAACAAAAAACGCGAAAATCGTCAATGATGCACTGGATGAGATAAAATCACTCATCAAGAAAGCATATAGGCAACTTAAAGATGAAAATAGGCCAATTACCTCTCAGTCTATTAAATTGAGGTATTTGGGAAAGGATAAGGCTGTATTGACGTGCAAGGACCTTATGGATTACCATAGGGAAAATGAACTTCATAAACTGGCACCCGGAACCGCTAAGAATTACCATGCTACCGAAAAATATGTGAGCCGTTTTCTCAAAAAGGAATTCAAATCGAATGATATCCCTTTGGCGCAGATCAACTATACCTTTATAGTAAAATTTGAAAACTATCTCCGCACTTGTCCCCCTTTGAGTAAATCCAGACCTCTCAATCACAACGGTATGATGAAGCATTTAGAACGTTTACAGAAGTTTACCACCCTTGCCCTGAAACATGGTTGGCTGAAATCAAATCCCTTTGCATTATATCAATTGAAGTACGAGGAATTTGATTGTCCCTTTTTGGAGCGGGATGAGCTCGACAGCATAATGATGCTTCGCATTTCCCAAGCAAGTATTCGGTTGGTTAGGGATGTATTTGTTTTTTCCTGCTATACCGGGCTCAGTTATATAGAGGTGAAAAACTTGAAACAATGCGATATCGTCAACGGTATTGATGATGAGCAATGGATAATGGTCAGGCGTCAAAAGACAAAAACCCCGGTAAAACTACCCGTACTGGATGAGGCCAAAGCAATATTGGAGAAATATGCGGATTATCCTAGTGAAAAAAATAATTATTCGCTATTACGAATGTTCAGTGATCAAAAAGTTAATAAACACCTCAAGAAAATAGCGGAGTTATGCAACATTAAGAAGAACCTGACTTTTCACGTTGCGCGACATACCTTTGCCACTACGATAGCCCTACTCAATGATGTTCCTATAGAAACGGTTTCAAAAATGTTGGGTCACACCAAATTATCAACGACTCAAAAATATGCCAGGGTTATTGAAAAGAAGATCAGTAGTGATATGACTAAATTGAAAACAAAATTAAAGAATTCAAAAAAGGAGCAAAATTACAGGTCAACAACGCACGACCATTTAAAAATTGTTTGATATAATTTCTTAGAATGATTCCCGAGAGCTTATCATACTATTCGTGATAAGCTCTCGGGAATCAATTTTTAAAAAGTATTATTATTAAAATAAATTACTATTTTTTGTTCATAGTAGTTTTTAGAACAATCTTCCTTCTACCATTTAACTCCTGCAATTTCAATTTCTCCTTACTTCCTAATACAAATTTGGGAAGCACATATACCAAGTATACCGAATGGCTGTTATAGATCTTCGAAGGCATTTTGTAGGTATAGGTTGATTTCATTTCCAGTTTTTGAAAGGAAGATTTTCTTTTTTTGTTGCCACTAACGCGGTATACCTTCAGGAAATCTATTTCGAAAGTAATTCCAGAAGTATTGGTGGTTTCCATTACCAAATATGTTTCCGAAGCATTGTAGGCGACCTTTGTAACTGAAGCCTTATACCTCTCTTACGTTTGGTCTTGTACTGTTTTTTTCCTGATTTCATCAGATTTTCTGCAAACCGCTGAAAATGTAGATTAGATATTATCTATATCTAATCTACATTTTCAAAAGTAAAATTCAGGAAATGTATTGGTACTAAAAATATTGAAATCGATTTTCGAAAAAAAATCTATATAATAGTTTATGGCTAGGGAGTTGCTATTGAAAATGGTATGCTAAGAAGAATTATGCAAGATCTTTTAAATATTCCTACTTAAAGGAAAAATTTTTTGAATTTCAGAGGAAACTCTGGCAGAAAATTGACGTGGATAAAAACGCTCTGAATGCTGAAGTAAAGTTTACAGACGTGCATCAATGTACACTCTTGGGATGCAAGCATTTTTTTTCGATCAAAAAGTAATGTATAAGTGAGTAAATTTGAGAGCTAACTACTTATCCTTTGTTAACCATACTGGAGAAATGAAATTTTCATTATTTTATATTCCTCCTAATCCTGCTCAATGCATTGGGAGTAATCCCCAAAATACTGGCCAACTGTTTTACCGGCATTTTTTGAATAAACTCCCTGTTTTTCATTAGTTTTAAATAAATGTCTTCCGCCGTTAAGGTCTGATAATTTACATTTTGCTCAATTTGCTGAATACAAATATCCTCCCAAATTTTACGTCCAAACTCTTGCCATACAGGAAATCGCGCATACAGCGTATCCATATCAGCGCGTTCGATAACCAATAACCGGCTTTTACTTATCGATTCAATCGTAAAACGTGTAGGTTTACGAGGTGCCAGACTACTAATCTCCGTAATAAATTCCCCTTCAAAAAAAGCCCAGGCTGTATGTTCATTTTCGTTTTCTCCTGAAAAGAAACGTAATCCTCCCGAAATGATAAAATAATATTGATTGGCAATCTGTCCCCGTTTAAGCAGCACCTGATGTGGCGTATATTCTTTTTCCTGAAATTTAGAAAGGACTTCCCGTAATACTTCCTCCGTAATAAAAACTTTTGATTGTATAAATTCAGTAAATGATTTCATAAGTTGAAAATGCTTTATGTTCATTTTTAATACAGCTATGGATAGTCATCTGCATCGTATTCAAAAATAGGGAAATTAGCCAGAGGATATAGGAGAAAATCTTGAAGGCGAAGAGACTCCTCCAGAATAATTTAGTATTGAAGTTTACAAGAGTTAAGTAAGCGTTAAAATTTTAAACCGAAAAATAGCTTTATTGGAAAAATTATATATTAGTAGTGACTAACAGTCATTTTAGATATGATAGACAATAAAAAGCTCCGTTCAACTTCACGCCATACCCAGATAGTAAATGGTGCCGATATTATTCTAAAGGAAAATGGAGTGCAGCGATTTACCATCGATAAGGTCGTGGATTATTTAGGGATTGCTAAAGGAACATTTTATAAATATTTTGAAAGTAAGGATGATATTTTAGCCGAGGTAAGTATAAAAGCATTAAGCTTAATGTTGAATTATTTTAAGCTGAGCCAGCGTGAAGATCAGGTGGGTATTGAAAATACCAAAGCCTTTATTCTTTCCAGTTATGCATTTTCACAAGATTATCCTGCTTATTTTGAGCTCATCGTGTATATGGAGCGACCAGAATTTAAAAGTGAAGTCGATGGCTATAAAAAAATAAGCGATAAAGTTACCGGTTTTGTGATCGATCATTTAAAAAACCAACAAGAAAAAGGAATCATCAGGAAAGATATAGATCCCTTATATGGAACTTTTGTATTATGGGGCAGTTGTATGGGGGTGATGCAGTTTATGGAAGCTAAAAAAGTTTTTATTGAGGATGTACAGCACCTGAGCCAGAACGAAATGATGAAAACCTATGTGGATATGATTATCAACGGCGTTACTTAAAAAATTTTAAATTAAAATGACTGTTAGTCATTTTTTTTCGTTTTGTAGTTGTTTTAAAGGGACGCTGATGAGTGCAATTCAATAACTAGGCTTTGATAAAAAGCAGAAATAACCAGATTAGCGATTTAAGGTCAAGTTTGTATCATTTAATAACGAATTAAAAAATAAGATATGATTTTAGTAACCGGAGCAACAAGTGATATAGGGCAAAAACTTTGTCAATTATTGACCGAATCCAATATCAATTTTCAGGCGATGTGCCGAAAAGACAAACAGATCAAAGACTTTAAGCAGCGAGGAATAAACGCCGTTCCTGGCGATTTTCAACATCCTGAAAGTTTGAAAGCTGCTATGAAAGGCTGTGAAAGTTTATTTTTAATCACGCCACCCACACAAGAACAGGTAGAATGGGAGAAAGCGGCCATAGATGCTGCCAAAACAAGCGCTATAAAATATATTGTCAAGGTTTCGGCCTCAGATGCCAACATTAGGTCAGCCGTACCCTGGGCAAAATCACACGCCATTATCGATCATTACCTACGTGGTTCTGGCATAGCGTGGACTATTCTGAAACCTACGGCTTTTATGCAGAATTTCCTTTCTTCAAATAAACCGATTTCTAGAGGTTATCTGCCTCAGGTAGCAGGAAATGGAAAAGTAGCATATATCGATTCACGCGATGTGGCCTATGTGGCCTTAGAGGTTTTAAAAGAAAAAGCTAATCATAGATTTGCTACTTATTACCTCACAGGGCCTGAAACTTTGGATATGAAAGAAATTGCAGGTCAATTGTCTAGCGTTCTAGATATGAAAGTACGCTATCTTAATCTTCCCAAGCTTGTTTTCCGAACTATCTTAAGACTTTCTGGAGCTTCGAGTTGGTTCGCCAGTGGAATTGTGGTTCAATTTGCAGATGTTGTGGCTGGAGCTCACGCTTTAGATATTTCTTATGAAGTGAAGCGTATTGGTAAAAGTGAACCAAATTCGTTTGTAGCGTTTGCTCGGGAGCATAAAAAGATTTTTAAATCCTGAATCGAATAATCGTATATGTTGTCGATGTATGTTCAAAAACATTTTTGAAGGAAATAAATTAGTTGGATAGATAGTTTACATCTGAATGATTGGGTTCTGCTAATGAAGTAATGTAAATTCAACTGTATTTCGTTTAAGTTTGTAGGGCAATGGCACAGTATTAATCAAAAGAATTAAGGTAATCCATATATTTAGAAACACTTTTTTCAATTTTCTCTGGAGATGTGTTTAAGTCCATATCATAGCTGGCGAAGAATGGTACGTAATTAGCTTTTACATATTTAAAAGTAAGTTCGAATGGAATTGTAATTTGTTTTAGGCTGTGTCCATATACTCCTTCTGGAGTATAATCATCTGATGATGCTCCAGCAGAGATTGCTAATCCTATTTTTTTATTTTTTAATTTGAATCCACTTTTACTGCCATAGGCCCAGCCATATAAAAGGACTTCATCGAACCATTTTTTTAGTAAAGGAGGGGAACTGAACCAGTACAATGGAAACTGAAAAACAATTTTATCATAAATCTCAATTAATTCTTGTTCTTTTCTTATGTCTAATTTTTCATCAGGATAGGTCTCATAGAGTTGATGAATATCAAAGCTATCAGGATATTTACGCAATTCCTCAAGCCAACGCTTATTCGTTATTGATTTTTGAATGTTTGGATGGATAACAATGATTAAAGTTTTCAAACCTAAATATTTTTGGGTTACACCTCAAAATTATATTTTCTACGATAAGAAATGATTTAAACTTTTTTTAAAAATAAAAAAGGGTTGCAGATATTTGTGTTGCGAAACATACAATTATCAAAACCAACCCTTTATGTACTCTGTACTTGACAAAGATACAATAGAAT
>NZ_JAKHSK010000059.1 GCF_023499215.1 Zunongwangia pacifica | reverse complement strand
CAAGCTCTTTAAAGGCTAAAATGAGTATATTTGTATTACGTTCTTATAAAAAATTTTTGGAGGTAAACCGCTGAAAAGTGCGCCATAGTTGAAAAAAATGCCTAAACGTCTACCCTTTTGGACTTGAACATAAAGGGTATAACAACATGGTAAATGGTGTTGAGAATAACTACCAGAAGTTCCAAGGACAGGAAGAGGAAAAAGAGTTAGGTAAAAACACCTATGCGTTCCAATGGAGGGACTACGACCCAGCAATCGCACGCTTCAACAAAATCGATAGGTTCGCTGAAAAGTATGTAAGTCACTCGCCATACGTATTTACCAAAAACAATCCGATAATGTATCAAGAAATAGCTGGAGACAGTTTGTGGATTGAGCATAAAGGGAATAAAATATTATATGAAGACGGAAATCTTATGAATGCCGATGGCACAGCTTACACTGGAAAAGGAGTAAAAGTAAAGAAAGATGGCTCGATAAAACTCAAAGGGTTTTTAAAGAAAGCTACCAACGCATTAAATACATTAAGTTCTAAAGATGCAGGTAATTCAATAGTAGATGAGCTTCAATCTTCCACAGATAATTACTCAATAGTTAGTTCAAGTAGCGGAAATAGCTATGACCCAAATACCAATACTATTAGTTTTGATACTAGTAGTAAGAATGGGGGGTTAAATCAAGATGGAAATACAAGGAGACCTACATTTGTTGGGTTAGGACACGAATTAGCTCACGGAGTGGATGATGATAGAGGCACATTAAATATGAGAGTAGATGCTAGCTTTGGATTTAGGAATGCTGAAAAATTTTCGACACATATGGAGAATCAAATAAGAGCAGAACACGGTATTTCTTTGAGAACACATTATGGTCAAGATGCCAATGGAAACTGGCAAGGGTCTTTATTGTTAGGAAATGGTAGGACTCCGGAAAGTCGGTATTACCCAGGATACCATTATGGAGGTATAAATAGCAGAATTACTCTTCCATCGGCTGGTCCAGTTTTGATTATAAACCCAATAGTAATCCCAACAATTAATAAATTACCATAATGAAAGTCATATCAATAGCATTGTTTTTAATTTTAAACGTTTTTACTATCGAACAAAACGATACGCCTATTTATGTTGAAGGAAAATGCTACAAAGGTTATATTTTCCTTGAAAGCACTAAATCACATATGTTGGATTCTTCATTTGAAAGATTTACGCCTACAAAAGAAGATGTTGCGAGTTTAGAAAGTAAGCTTAAAAAGAGAATCAAAGGCATTAATAAAAATGAGCCTAATCAAGGAAATGGTTGCCCAATTATTCATAGAAAATTAAACAAGTATAATCGCCAATACCTTGGTTATATCAATGAAAATGGGCATAAGGTTATTTGGGTTAATTTTATCTGGAAAAAAAGTTGCCCTCAAAATTGGAGTAAAGAAATAGTCACAATTTTAGATGGTTGTAGCCATTATTGGAACATAGATTTTGATGTTGAGAAAGATTCTTTTTCGGAGATTAAGGTAAATGGGAGGGGTTGAGTTTATGTAGTCTTGTAACCATTAGTCTGCTATTAATGAAAAAAGAATGTTAACAAAAAGATAAGCCACCTTCGGGTGGTTTTTTTATGCGTAAGCCTTTTTGGTCTTGGTATCACGGATAAAGGCATCAATGATTTTAATAACGGTAGTTTTATCATCATCTGTAAGTCGCTGAATCTCACGCATACGGTTGAGCATCTCCACGTCCACGACCTCTAAACTATCATCTTCCGAAACCAAGTAATCGAGGGAAACACCAAGAACTTTAGCAATCATTTTAGCGTTCTCAACGGATGGTACAATGTCATCACGCTCGTACTTGGAAATCGCATCACGAGACACGCCCACATAAGAAGCTATATCGACCTGCGATAACTTCTTCTCTTTCCTGATCTTGGTAATCTTCTGTCCTAAAGTCATAGAATAATCGTCTTAAACGCTTTAAACCGTAGTAAACTATACGTTTTGGGCAAATATAATCAAAATAGAATAGTATAATCTTGATTTATTGAATAGTAATATCCAATATTGTAGAGTAAACAATACAAATAATAGAATTATCTGCATTATGGGTAAAAATATTTTGGACACCAAAAACAGCAACAACTACGAATACGTCACCAATCATTTAGAAATCCACGTATTGGGCGGTATCAAGCTCAACAAGTTGGATAGTCTGCGGGTAACATTGAGCATCAACAAAACCAAGAACCACAACAAACTCCGCCACAATATCGACCTGTACAACGATAACCAAGTAGAAAAACTGGTGCGAAAAACGGCGGAGCGCATCGAGATAGGCACATCGATAGTCAGGCGGACATTACAGGAACTGACCAACGAACTGGAAACCTACCGCCTATCACAGCTTGACCAAGAAGATGAAAACGAGTTTACCATCCGGGAACTCACCAAAAAAGAACTGCGGGCCGCAGGGGCATTTTTAAAGAAAGGCAACTTACTTGAAGCCACGAACGACCTGATCGGCAATAGCGGAGTTATCGGCGAGGAAACCAACCGCCTGTTAATGTACATCATCTTCACTTCTCGGAAAAGCGCAAACCCATTGCATTGTATCAGCTTGGGAAGTTCCGGAACAGGGAAAACGCATCTGCAAAGCAAGGTTGCGGAACTCATCCCGGAACACGACATCGTGGATATGACGGTATTGAGCGAGAATGCCTTTTATTACTTCAACCGCACCGAATTACAGCATAAGTTAATCCTAATCGAAGATATGGACGGGGCAGAAAATGCACTCTATCCATTGCGGGAACTACAAAGCAAAAGAAGCATCACAAAACGGGTAAGCCATAAAGATAGGAACGGAAATACCAAAACGATAAAACTAACGGTTGAAGGTCCTGTATGCGTTGCAGGCTGCACTACACAAGAAAGCATTTACGAGGACAACAGTAACAGGAGCTTCCTGCTTTACATTGACGAGAGCCACGAACAGGACGAAAAGATAATGCAGTATCAACGTAAACTATCGGCAGGAAATGTAAATATCGATGAAGAAATCAAAGCCAAACGACAATTACAGAACGTACAACATCTACTTAAAAAAATACGTGTGGTAAACCCTTTTGCCGAACACTTGCAATTACCAAAATCCGTCTTTAAACCACGAAGAACCAACGCACACTATCTACAATTTATAGAAGCTGTTACCTTTTACAAACAGTATCAACGAGAACGTAAATATGATGAAACCACGGGTGAAGAATATATAGAAACGACTATTGAAGATATTAAAGAAGCTAATCAGCTATTAAAAGAGGTTTTACTGCGTAAAAGCGATATGGTAAGCGGAGCGTGCAGGAACTATCTGGAAAAACTAAAAGCCTATTTAAAAGAACGCGACAGCCTTCCCCCCTCGGGGGAAGTGCCGAAGGCGATGGGGGCTTTTACCAATGCAGAGATAAGACGAAACCTACGCATCAAGGGAACAACGTTACGAAGATACCATACACAGCTTATTGCAGACAATTACATCAAGAAAACCACCAATAACAAGTACAAAGGCTATATCTACGAGATTGTAAGCTACGAAGAATATACTGAGTTACAGGAGCAAATAAACAACGCTCTGGAGAATTGTATTACCACAATGGAAGTGAGTCAGTGAGCCACCAATGAGCCACCACCAAAATGGCTCACTTAAGTGTCACAGATACAATTTATTAACCACTCGAAACCGTAAACCACTAAAATGGTATATGCGCAAGAAAAAAACACGCTTAAATGAAGCACTTAAAACTACAAACGGAACATTACAAAACATTAATAACCGCCTTTAAGGCGTGGTTGGATATACTCGGTTATGCAGAAAGTACGGTTTATAATCTGCCCAATCATTTACAAGAGTTCTTTTACTTTTTAGAACAAAAACAGATTATAAATATCAATCACATTACAGCAAAGACCACAAAGGAATATTACAGCTACTTGCAGGAACGAAACAACGAAAGACGGAATGGGGCATTAAGTAAAAGCTACTTGAACAAACACCAACAAGCCTTAAAAAAGTTCAGGGAATATTTACAAGACCACAATCATAAAGGCATCCATTTACACCTGAAATATGAAACGAATCCAACAGAAGAAAAACTGAACATACTTACTCAAGAAGAAATCAAGGAACTCTTTACCGCTTGCAGTTACAGCCACGATACAAAACGATTTAGGTTACGGGATAAAGCAATATTAAGTATTACCCGTAGTGCATTTAGGATAACTTAATTTTAATGTTATTTATGTTTCTATGATAGATGAACTGATTTATGTATTGTATCATTGTGAGCGCAGTAATTTTAGAAAGGATTCTAGTCTTAAAACCTTCAAAGGATTTGGCATAATTCCTTCGAATCATAAATTGGTCGCATAGCTGAGAAAACAAGGTTTCAATTCTTTTACGACTTTTTCTAAAGACATAGGGCTGTTGTTTATAATTATATTGATTCTTTCTCATAGGAGTTGATAATTTGATGTTATACTCATCAAATAAATTCAGTTGTATATCGGCAGAGAGATAACCTTTGTCCCCAATAAGCAGACAATCATTCAATTGCGTTTTAATGTCTTTTAAATAATGAATATCGTGTACCGAAGCAGGACTAATATCTAAACTTTTAAAGACATCTTTTACAGAGCACACCGCATGAAGTTTATAGCCATAATAAGATGTTGATTGTGTGGCACAATATCCTTTATCAGGAGTACAATAGGTTTGTTCTTTACAAATTCTAGAACGACCACTACGAGATAATTTACATACTTCTAAAGGCATACTATCAACAATAAAGCAATCCTCAAATTCATTAAAAAAGTTAGATAATTGTTCTCTAATGAGTTCAATAGCGTCAAATAATCTCCTTCGTCTGCGATTATAAACGCTTCTTTCTATTTTTGCTAATAATTTTTCAGGGAGTAATCGAAATAGTTGATATTCACTATCGATACTCATAAATTCCGATGTTAAATTTATAGCAATCAATTCTTTATCCGTAAGTTTTGGTTTTCTGATTTGATGTAAAAAATTAGATTTTGGTTCAATAGTATTTAAAACCTCTAAAATTTTATCGTAATTTGTTTGAAAGTTGTGCATAGAAATTGTTTGTGTGGTAACTACAATTTACTGCCTTTTAGCAGTTTGCACAACTTTTTATAAATGCACTACGGGTTAAGTATTGTTTACAGTTGCGGACTGCGAAGGACGGAGGCCGTCAGCCTTGATATAAAAGATGTACTCTTCGATAAAGAACGGATCCACGTCAGAAAAGGGAAGAACTATAAAGAAAGGTTCGTGCCAATGAACGGTTACAACCTGCAAGTATTGGAAGATTACATCTTTGAAGCCCGACCAGAGTTTACCAATTTTGGAGAAAGCGAAGCTTTATTTATAAGCCAACAAGGAAAACGGTTAAATGGAATGTCGTTCGCTAATCGATTAAAGGCCATTGTACTGGCCACAGAAAACAAAAGCATCGAAAATAAGCAAATTACATTACACACATTAAGACACTCAATAGCAACCCATTTACTGCAAAAAGAAGTGCCATTGGAAAGTATCAAATCTTTTTTAGGGCATAGCAGTTTAGAATCTACTCAAATCTACACACATTTATTAAAAACCGTTGAAAATGATTGATTACAGAGCATATTTACAAAAGAAAGGATATACAGAAACCACCATCGAAAACTATATAAAACAAGTGCAATTATTTATAAAATGGTGCAATAGAAATCATACCACAGCTATCGACATCGATTATAAGGATTGCTTGAAATACATCAAATACCTGCAACGAAAAGGAACAACCAAAAAGACCGTAAACCATAGATTAGGACGAGTAAAAGTATATCTAAACTACTTAGTGGAAGAAAACTTTAAAAGTGAAAATCCAATCGAAAGCACCACCATCAAAGGCGTAAAAAGGATAGTCAATTACAATCTATTGGAAGCTGACGAACTGGAGGATTTATATTACAGTTACGAAACTGAAAATATCAAAGACCAATACCACAGATTAACAGCAAAAAGAGATAGGATAATCGTCGGTCTGATGGTCTATCAAGGCTTATCAACAACCAATTTAAAAGCGTTGGAAGTCCGGCACATAGAAGTTTACAAAGGTAAAATCTATGTTCCGGGACACAAGAAAATGAACGCACGGGAACTAGAGCTAAAACCTTGGCAAGTCATTGAACTGTTGGAATACATCAAAGAAATCAGGGAAGAAATAAAACAACGTAGAAAAGTAGAGAGTGAACGGTTATTGATACCGAACAATGCACGATTGAGCAATACAATTACCAACATTATTAAAAAGCTGAAAAAGACCAATCACAAGGTCGAAAACATCAACCAAATAAGAGCAAGTGTAATTACAAATTGGTTAGGGCAATACAACTTGCGAAAGGTTCAATATCTGGCAGGACACCGTTACATCAGTTCCACCGAAAGGTATTTACAGGACGACCTGGAAAACCTGCACGAAATCGTCAACAGCTTCCATCCAATAGCATAAGCCTAAAACTATGGAACACAAATTGTATCTTTACAATAAGAAAAGAGGAATAATTATGGCAACTTTAGATTTAAGACAAAGTGTTTTGGAATATATAAAGAACAAGGCAGACGGTAAATTTTTACGTTTGGTTGACGCAATGGCAAAAACCTACCAAGAAGAAGAGATCCCGGAACGCATCAGTATTGAGCAGTACAATAAAGAAATCGACGAATCCATAGCACAGATAAACCGCGGGGAATTCTATACCCAGGAAGAAATGGAAAAAATGGCAAAAGAATGGTGAAACCCAAAGTCATCTGGAGTAAAAACGGTTCCCTTCAGTTAAAGGAATCCTTGGAGGATTTAAGGGAGAAATCACCAAAGGCAGCATCAAAAGTTAAAAACGAAATACTCAAGGCATCAAGGGAGCTATCCGATAACCCGGAAATCTATAGTCCGGATAGGTTCAAGAAAAACAACGACGTAAGCTTGGGCTTTTGAAAAATACAGTTACCGGGTAACCTACCAAGTGGAAAAGACCCAAATAACGATATTACGGGTCCGTCACACAAGCAGGGAACCTTTGGAACATTAAATAATCCCCACAAAACAAAACCCAGATTGTTGCCGGAAAAGGCAAAAATCCCCTGTCCTTTTTGCCCTTCCGCGCGCCACCGCCATTGCAGGTTTTTGTGCGCCACCACTAAAGCAGCCCATTGCTTTTTACTATACCCAATGCCCGGTCGTCCGGTACGCAAAAAATACTGTACACAGGGCACAGGCATTTTTTACGTACCTCCCTCGCCAACGCAAAAAAGCAAAGCGCTGCGCCACCAAAAAAACCAATGCACAAAAACCTGCCCCAAGCAAAGTTACATAACGCAGGAGCTTTATAATGCACAAGAAATATTTACAGTTAAAAATCAAGGAAACCTTGTGCAGTTATAAATTGCGCTATGTAAAATTGCCGACTTTGCCACCGCTTTTTGCCCTCGCTGCTGCCAGCGCACTACGAAACATTAATTTATAATGCTCAATCGCCGCATTAGTGGCTATCATTTTAAAAAGCCGAAGATCGCCAGCGCAAAGCCCGCCACCCAAGACCTTCCCCTTTTTAAAACGGAAATGCCCGGCACGGAAAAACGTTCCGGTAAATGGACAATCTGGGCATTGGACGGGGCGTTGGGGATTGTTCAATTACCGGAATGCAACAACCGTAGGGCGTTAGTCTCCACAATCTTGTAAATCAACTCTAAAAATACCAATCCAAGTTCCGGGCGCAAAGGCTGTGCCGGCTATTTTACATAGTGTGCTTATAGTACAGAAACCAAATGAATGCTACTATAAGACCACATTATGTAAAGATAGCTTTGGAAAGGGCTTTTGCTCTGGCCTTTTAGCAACTCTTTTTTACCATTAAAATCAAACTTAAAAACAAAAAAAGTGTTGCGGGCCAAAAAGAGCGGAAGCCCAAGCAGGGAAAGGGGGCAACGCCAAGACAAGGGATGTTTTGTTAAAAATAGTTGGGTTGGCGTTGCGAGGTATTAAATACCAATCTGTATATTAGAGGTCGGAAAGATGATGCGGAAAGGACGTTCTTATGAAAAATTTTTAGAGGGAAACCGCTGAAAAGTGTGCCATAGTTGAAAAAAATGCGTAAACGTCTATCCCTTCGGGCTCCAGCATAAGGGGTATAATAATAACATAGTCCAAGAGAACAACCACAAGACCTTTATGGGTCAGGAAGAGGAAAAGGAACTCGGCAAGAACACCTACGCATTCCAGTGGAGGGACTACGACCCTGCAATCGGAAGGTTCAACAAGATAGATAGATTTGCTGAAAAGTATTATTCAATAACACCATACCATTTTGCTGCTAACAACCCTGTTTTTTTTAATGAAATTGCTGGGGATAGTATTAAGGGAGTATCTCGAAAATCAGCAAGAAGAGCAAGGAGGGAAATTAGAAAGACTTTTAAGGAAAATAAAAAACTTGCAAGATTATTTAAGACAAAAGGCAGCAAGTTTAAAGGAATATCACAAGAAGATTTTGATAATGCAACACAAAACTCTAGTGATGACGAAAAAGCTCTCTCGCAGGGATATTTTGATGCCGTAAACTCGCAAGAGATACATATCGTAGAGGCCGTTAAAAGAGGCGAAAAGTTAGATTCAAATTTAAGCCAGATTAATGGTTTTAAGACTGGAGAAGATGTTGATAATGCTACGGGAGGAGGATTTAATTACGGAACATCAAATGGTTCGCACACTGTTATTGTTACAAACTCTACTGTTCCTATAACAGACTACAGGGATAACTCTACAGGAGCAAGAATCTTGAATAGGACATCGTCTGCGGGGGAATTACTGGCCCACGAACTTTTAGGACACGGGCTTACCAGATATAATACAGGTGGAAACCAATTTTTAAATGCTATACAATTAACAAATTTGTATAATAGAGTCACTAATACTTCCGGTTCTCCATATCGTTTTTATAGAGATGGTTCTAGGCACGGAGGTAACCCTGCTGGTGCAGGAGTGGCTATTCCTGGTACTATTTCTTGGCAAGTTCCATTATATTTAAAATAAATTATGAAAAATCACATAGTATTGATTTTAGCGATAATTAACTCTTTTACAATGTTTTCACAGGATGAAACTTCAAAAAAAGTTATTAAACAAATAGAGATACTGAAAAATAAAGGGGTTGAGAATATAATTGCTATATCGAATGAATCAAATGAAAGCGTGATTATTTGGAAGGAAAAGGGTAAAGAAAAGGCATTGAAAATATATAGAAAAGATTCTGGTTGTATAAAAATGAAAAAAGAGCGATTAAATAGAAAAGAAAAAGAAGATTTTAATGATTGCCTTGATAATTATAAATATATTGAAGAAATAAAAGATATAAATTGTGATGAAAAGGTTCACGCATTTACTGAAATTACTGTAAATGGTTTAGTGAATGGGGAATCATTCTTGCATAAATTTTACTCTCATTGTGGAACGGAAAAACAAAAGAAAAAGATTAAATCATTTATGAGCCTATATTACAATTTATTGTAAAGTTTAATTAAATCCTAAACCACCTTCGGGTGGTTTTTTTATGCGTAAGCTTTTTTAGCACTGGCATCCCTAATGGCAAGGTCGAGGAACTTTAAGACCATTGCCTTATCCTCACTGCCCATATCCTGAATGGCCTGGAAACGCTTTAAAAGTTCCTTGTCCTTTATAGCTATAACATCATCACTCAACAAGGCGTCGGCAGAAACACCAAGCGCATCAGCGATAGCCTTTAAGGCATCGGCTGGCGGAATGCTCGTACCCAGTTCATAACGAGAAAGGCTTTTGTTATTCACGCCTGAAATCTCTGCAAGCTCCGCTTGGGAAAAGCTCTTTTGCTGTCTGTACAATCGTATGCGTTCTGCTATAGTCATAATCGAGAAATACTTATTAAAAACACCTCTAAAAAGTGAATATTAGACAAATATAAGTAAGATAAAATAAATAAATCCATAAAGTGTCTTGTGTTGTTTTCTTGTAATTGTTACTTTTGGGGCAAATCCGAGAATGAAAATTTTTAAACTTTTTTGAAAATGGCACTCAAAACCACCAATAGCAACAACTACGAATACGTCACCAATCATTTAGAAATCCACGTATTGGGCGGTATCAAGCTGAACAAGTTGGACAGTCTTCGGGTAACCTTGAGCATCAACAAAACCAAGCATCACAACAAACTGCGCCACAATATTGATTTATACAACGATAACCAAGTAGAAAAGTTGGTGCGAAAAACAGCCGAACGTATCGAAATAGGCACATCGATTGTTAGAAGAACATTGCAGGAACTGACCAACGAACTCGAAACCTACCGCCTATCGCAATTAGAGCAAAAAGAAGAAAACGAGTTTACCATCCGGGAACTCACCAAAAAAGAACTGCGAGCCGCAGAGGCATTTTTAAAGAAAGGCAATTTACTTGAAGCCACGAACGACCTAATCGGCAATAGCGGAGTTATCGGCGAGGAAACCAACCGACTGTTAATGTACATCATCTTTACAAGTCGCAAAAGTGCAAATCCTTTGCATTGCATCAGCTTGGGAAGTTCCGGAACAGGAAAAACACATTTACAAAGTAAGGTTGCAGAACTGATACCAGAACACGACATCGTAGATATGACGGTTTTAAGCGAGAATGCTTTTTACTACTTCAACCGCACAGAATTACAGCACAAATTAATATTAATCGAAGATATGGACGGAGCAGAAAACGCACTCTATCCACTTCGGGAACTGCAATCAAAACGGAGCATCACAAAACGGGTAAGCCATAAAGACCGAAACGGAAATACCAAAACGATAAAACTAACGGTTGAAGGTCCCGTATGCGTTGCAGGATGCACCACACAGGAAAGCATTTACGAAGATAATAGCAATCGTAGTTTTTTATTGTACATAGATGAAAGCCACGAACAGGACGAAAAGATAATGCAGTACCAACTCAAACTATCGGCAGGAAATGTAAATATCGATGCAGAAATCAAAGCCAAAAGACAGTTACAAAACGTACAACATCTACTTAAAAAAATACCTGTGGTAAACCCTTTTGCCGAACACTTGCAATTACCAAAATCCGTCTTTAAGCCACGACGGACAAATGCACATTATCTGCAATTCATTGAAGCTGTTACCTTTTACAAACAGCACCAACGGGAACGCAGATATGATGAAGCCACAGGTGAAGAATATATAGAAACGACTATTGAAGATATTAAAGAAGCTAATCAGCTATTAAAAGAGGTTTTACTGCGTAAAAGCGATATGGTAAGCGGAGCGTGCAGGAACTATTTGGAAAAACTAAAAGCCCATTTAAAAGAACGCGACAGCCTTCCCCCCTCGGGGGAAGTGCCGAAGGCGATGGGGGCTTTTACCAATGCAGAGATAAGACGAAACCTACGCATCAAGGGAACAACTTTACGAAGATACCATACACAACTCATAGCAGACAATTACATCAAGAAAACCACCAATAACAAGTACAAAGGCTATATCTACGAAATCGTAAGTTACGAGGAATATACAGAGTTACAGGAGCAAATAAATAATGCTTTGAACAACTGTATCAGCTTGATGGAAGTGAGCCAGTAAGCCACCAATGAGCCACTACCAAAATGGCTCACTTAAGTATCACATATACAATTTATTAACCGCTTAAAGTCGTGAACCACTAAAAAGGTCTATGCGCAAGAAAAAAACTGTCCAAAATGAAACATCTAAAATTACAGAACGAACATTACAAAGTACTGGTTAAGAGTTACAAACAATGGTTGGACATACTCGGTTATGCAGGAAGTACGGTTTACAATCTGCCCAATCATCTGCAAGAGTTCTTCTATTATTTAGAGCAAAATAGTATTAGAAATATCAATCAGATTACAACCAAAATCGTAAAGGAATATTACAACTCACTCAAAGAAAGAGCCAACGAAAGACAAAGTGGAGCTTTGAGTAAAAGTTATTTAAATAAGCATCAACAAGCACTAAAAAAGTTCAAGGAATATTTACAGAACCACAATCACAAAGGCATCAACATACATTTAAAATCAGAGAAGCAACCAACCGAAGAAAAGTTAAATGTACTGACGATAGCAGAAGTTAAGGAACTCTTTGAAGCCACCGAATTTAGTCATACCGAAAGTAGGTTTAGATTAAGGGACAAAGCCATTTTAACAGTATTGTACAGTTGCGGATTAAGACGAAACGAAGCCGTACACCTTGATATTGGCGACATCCTTTTTGATAAGGAAAGAGTATTTGTTAGAAAAGGTAAAAACTACAAAGAACGCTATGTTCCAATCAATCGTAGAAATGCCGAAATACTGGAAGATTATATCTACGAAGCCCGCCCGGAATTTTACCAAGCCAAAGAAAGCGAAGCGTTGTTTATCAACCATCACGGAACGAGAATGCAGGGAATGAGTTTTGCCAACCGATTAAAAGTGATTGTAGAAACCACAGAGAACAAAAACATCATCGATAAGCAGATTACACTTCACATTTTAAGGCACTCCATCGCAACACATCTACTACAAAAAGAAGTACCATTGGAAAGTATCAAAACCTTTTTAGGACACAGCAGTTTAGAAAGCACTCAAATCTATACACATCTATTTAAAACACTTGAAAATGAAGCCATTTAAAGTTTATTTAGAAGAAAAAAATTATAGTGAATCAACTGTAAACCTGCATACAAAGGAAACACGGAACTTTATAAAATGGTGCAACAAAAATAGTACAACACCAATCGAAATTGATTATAAAAAATGCCTGAAATACATTAAATATCTTACCCGAAAAGGAATAACCAAAAAGACCATTAACCACAGGTTACGAAGCGTTAAAATCTATTTTGATTACTTAATCGATGAAGCTTGCAGAGTAGACAATCCAATAGAAAACACAACTATAAAAGGCGTAAAAAGAAATGTCAATTATAACCTGCTTGAAGCCGAAGAACTCGAAGACCTATATTACAGTTTTGAGACAGAAAACTACCAAGAAGAATATCACAAATACACATTGAAAAGAGCCAAAGTAATTATAGGTTTAATCGTTTATCAAGGTTTAAATACAACTGATTTAGGTAATCTTAAAATCGAACATTTACAACTTAATAAAGGCAAAATATATGTTCCAAGTACCAAACGAAGCAATGCAAGATTATTGGAGTTGAAACCGTGGCAAATAATGGAGTTTATGGAATATGCGAACGAAGTTCGGCCAATAATCCAAAACAAGATTGGAAACCACAGCGAACAGCTTTTTAATACCAATGCACGTTTTAATGCAATCATCTATCAAATCTTTAAAAAGCTAAAGAAATACAATCAAAAAGCGGAAAACATAAAGCAAGTTAGAGCATCGGTAATTACAAACTGGCTAGGACAATACAATTTAAGAAAAGTTCAATATCTGGCAGGACACCGTTACATCAGTTCCACCGAAAGGTATTTACAGGACGACCTGGAAAACCTGCACGAAATCGTCAACAACTTCCATCCGATAAAGTAAAACCCGTAACCAAGGGAAGTGGAAATATCCCCAGGGCAAAAAGTCCACGCCGCTCGTACCCTCACGGCTCGCCCTGTCCTTTTTGCCCTTCCGCGCGCCACCGCCCTTGCAGGTTTTTGTGCGCCACC
>NZ_JAKHSK010000058.1 GCF_023499215.1 Zunongwangia pacifica | reverse complement strand
TATCGATCCTTACTCAACAGGTTCGATACCACCACAAGTAGCTGGAAAGGATTTAATTATCTCGCTTTTATGGCTATTGCACTAAAAAAATTCTATAAACCTCAAAAGTTTAGATGACCTCTATATATGAAATATCCCTGGCATCTTTATTTAATGGGAATTATGTATACCATTGCGGGTATAAATCATTTTATAAAGCCAAAAATATACGTAAAAATAATGCCGCCATACATTCCTGCCCATCTTAGTATGGTTTATTTAAGCGGAATAGCAGAAATTATACTGGGCATAGCTGTTTGCTTTTCTGTAACAAAAAATTATGCGATATATGGGATTATTGCCATGCTTTTGGTCTTTTTTAGTGTTCATTTTTATATGCTTTCTTCTCCTGAAGCCGGAGCCGGTTTACCTAAGTGGATTCTAATTTTACGTATTCCGCTACAGTTTTTGTTAATTTGGTGGGCATGGTATTATTTGAAATATTAATATGAAAGAAGAATTTAATCTTCCACAAGCACATTTAATTTACGATCCTGATTTTTTAGAACCCGATTTTGCCAAAAATCTTTTTCTAGAACTTTATACCCAGACCTCCTGGATCCAGGAACCGATTAAAATCTTTGGGAAAGAAATGATGCAACCACGTTTAACACATCTTTTTGGTGAAAGATCCTATTCCTACTCCAACATCAAAATGAATCCCGCACCTTTTCCTAAAAGTCTCCATCAACTAAAAAATAAGCTCGAAAATTCCACAAAATCAACATTTAATGTTTGTCTGGCTAATTTATATCGCGATGGGCAGGATAGCATGGGCTGGCATAGCGATGATGAAAAAGAATTAGGTGAAAATCCCGTAATTGCTTCCATAAGTTTAGGCGCAGAACGTATGTTTCATCTTCAGCATAAAACAAAAAAAGAGCTAAAACAAAAATTTGTCTTAGCTCCCGGTAGTTTATTAATGATGACAGGAGAAACGCAGCATTTTTGGAAACATCAGCTTCCAAAAACAAAAAAGAAGGTTGCTCCAAGGATCAATCTTACCTTTAGGCAAATTATAGATTAATTATAAATCTCATTTAAGATTTTTGCCAGGCGGATGCCTCCTTTTTGTAATTGTTGCCTTACAGTAGGGAACCACTCGTACATGTATTTATAGCCAAGATCATTATCTTTTTCTACAGATTTATAAAGTTTCTCTGCTAAATTTCTACTTTCATAAACCCAATCCAATAAATCGCCATCCTTAATGGCTTTTACCTGAAGTTTACTTAATTCATCCCTATTTTCAGCAAGCTCAGTATAACTCATCTCGTAAGAATCGATCATCTTACTATCCCAAACACTATGGATATTGGTTTTCTTTCCAAACCATTTTACATCTACCCGATTTCCACCCAAATCTGACGCGTGACCTACATGAAAAGGCTGATGCAAATCTCCAACAAAATGAACCAACATTTTTAAATGAAACTGCTTATCCTCTCTGCTGGAGTTTTTATCTTCTAAAACAGCTATACATTTTCTGATCCCTGTTACCAAATCACCATCTTCACTAGCGTTTTCAGGATCATATTCGGTGGCCTCAGGAGCTATATTTACATAATGCCATGGGCTATACTTTCTATATGCAGGATCACTTTTTATATCGTCACCATGATTGGCTACAAATGCCAAACTATGGCCATTTAGTAATTTATCAATAGCTTTTTGGGCTCTTCTAGAAAGGTGCGCCTGTGCAATTTCACCAGTAGTCCTATGCCCTGTTTTTCCCCATTCTTCTTCTTTTGCAAAATTTATTTGACTTATAAATAGTGCCACAACTACAATCAATATTCTTTTCATTCCAGATCAATTTTAGCGCAAATATAACCAAGCTTAGGTAATTTAAATGTTAAACATCGATGGCCTTTATTTTTAATTTAATACATTTATGATATCATTTTAATATCAATTAAAAATAATTAACCATGACACAGGAAAAAACTTCATCACCCTCAAATGGGTATTTTATACTATTCTTTTTTATTGTTTTATTCTTCGGAAGCATTTTTGGGCTTATAGCATTAAAAATCGCTTGGTTTATTCTTGGAATTTTACTGGCCCTTTTTCTTGCCCCGGGTTTTATCCTGGTAAACCCTAATGAATCTCGCGTACTCCTTTTATTTGGGGACTATCGTGGAACCGTAAAGAAAAACGGACTCTTTTGGACGAATCCTTTTTACACTAAAAAGAAAATTTCTTTACGCGCCAGAAACTTTGATAGTGAACGATTAAAAGTGAACGATAAATTGGGAAATCCTGTGATGATAAGTACCATTTTAGTTTGGCGTGTTCGGGATACGTACAAAGCTTCTTTTGATGTTGATAATTTTGAAAATTTTGTGATTGTGCAAACCGATGCCGCCGTTAGAAAACTGGCAAGTATGTATCCTTATGATAATTTTGCTGATGAAGGTTTAGATGAAGATATTACGCTTAGAAGTAGTATGAATGAGGTAAGTGATGCCCTTGAAAAAGAACTGGAAGAACGTCTGGAAATCGCAGGGATTGAAGTTTTAGAAGCACGTATTGGGTATTTAGCCTATGCCAATGAAATTGCAAGCGCGATGCTAAAAAGACAACAGGCAACGGCTATTGTTGCCGCACGTCATAAAATTGTAGAAGGTGCCGTAAGTATGGTAGAAATGGCTTTGGACGAATTAGGCAAAAAAGAAATCGTCCATTTAGATGAAGAACGCCGCGCGGCTATGGTGAGCAATCTAATGGTGATTCTTTGTGGTGATAAAGATGCCTCTCCTGTTGTTAATGCCGGGACACTTAATCATTAATAATGAGAGTATTTAAAGAAGAACAACAATTTACACAATGGTGGGTTATTGCAATCTGCCTAATTGCTGGAATTAGTATTCTTTTAAATTTAGCAAGGCTTCAGGATCTTTCAGAAAATATTCCGACAGGTAAATTAGTGAGCTCCAGCCTAGGTTTAATTGTATGTGCTGGAATCTTTTTTGTAAAAATGCATACCAAAATCGACAAATCTGGGATTCAGGTTTGGTTTAGCCCATTTAAGTTTACTAAAAAATCACTTCATTGGGAAGAACTGGAAACTGTTCATACCAGAAAATACCGTCCGGTTAGTGAATTTGGAGGTTGGGGAGTTAGGGTTTTCCGGCAGCATAAAGCTTATAATGTTAAAGGTGATCAAGGCATTCAGTTAAAAACGAAAGAAGGCAAATTCTTTTTAATCGGCACTCAGCAACCACATAAAGTAGATCGCATCATTAATCGATATTTTAATAATTCAGAAGAATGAAAAAACTTGCTTTCATAGTATCAATTTTCAGTATTAATTTTTGTTTCGCTCAGTTTAAAGATAAAGATTTAGCGCTCAATAAATATGTTCACGGAACTTTATGTCTTCCTAATGTACAAACAGATGTCGCAGCACTAATTATTCCTGGATCCGGCCCGGCCGATCGTGACGGTAACAGTCCTGCCTTTAACAACCATTGTTTAGAAATGCTGGCGCATGGTTTAGCAAAAAATAACATTGCCAGTTTTAGGTACGATAGAAGGCTCTTAAGATTACAGGAGCTGCAATTAACCCAAGCCGACCTTTCGTTCGATGATTTTATTGAAGATGCTATTACTGCTACAAATTATTTAAAAGATTCGCTAAATTATAAAAAGGTGGTGATTATTGGCCATAGCCAGGGCTCTTTAGTGGGAATGATCGCAGCTAAAAATCGTGCTTCAGCATTTATTTCCCTTGCCGGGCCGGCAGATAAAATAAGCGAAAAAATCGCAGCACAACTTAGTAAAAAATCACCGGAGCTGGAGGAAACTACAAGAGCAAAATTTAAGGAACTTCAGGAGACCGATACCATAAAACAAATAGAACCCTTTTTAACAGGCATATTTAGGCCATCTTTACTTCAATTTTTAAAAACCTGGGATCAATACGATCCTAAAGAAGAAATCAAAAAACTGGATATTCCCATTTTAATTGTAACCGGAACTAAAGATGTGCAAATAAGCCCTAAAGATGCCGAAGAATTAAAAGCTGTGGTAAGTGATGCCGAATTATTACTTTTGGAGAACATGACCCATATTTTAAAATCTGAAGTGGAAAAAAGGAAGAATGAAGAGGGAGAATTAGTTTTGCATCCAGAGTTGGTTCCTGCGTTAACAAAATTCATTCAGGAATTATAGAATATGAGCAAGAAAAAAGCATTTGCATTACGGGTAGATGAAGACATGCTAAAAGCTGTTGAGAAATGGGCTTCAGATGAATTTCGAAGTACCAATGGGCAGATCGAGTGGATGCTTAGCAAATGTTTAAAAGAGGCTAGCAGACATCCTAAAAATAAAAACAAAGAAAACTAATGAAGTATAAAATTGTCTTTTCAGACATCGACGGCACCCTTTTAAATAAAGAAAGAGAACTTTCCCCACTTACCATTAAAACAATAAAAGAAGTAAAAAAGCAGGTTCCTGTAGTACTAATTTCGGCAAGAATGCCACAGGCTATGTATCACTTGCAGGAAGAACTGGATATTAGGGAATTACCCATAATCGCTTATAATGGCGGACTGGTTTTAGTGAACGACCAACCCATTAGCTCTGTAGAAATCCCTATGGATAAGCTAAAAGCAATCCATAATTTTAATACTGAAAAAGATTTAAATGTTCATCTAAGTTTATATCACCATAATGAATGGTATGTTCCTAAAATTGATTTTTGGGCGGAGCGTGAAGAAAACAATACCAAAGTGGCACCACAGGTAAAACCAAATGCTGAAGTGATTGAAAAATGGACTATAGAACATAAAGCACCACATAAAATTATGGCGATGGGCGACAAAGAAAAAATAGATAAAATCAGTGAGTTTTTATCTGAAAACTACAGCGAAGATTTACACTTTTACCGGTCTAATAAAAACTATCTTGAAATCGCCAACAAAGAAATTTCAAAATTCTCTGCAATTCAATATTTGCTCGAATATCACTTTAAAATTTCTACAGAAGAGACGATCGCTTTTGGAGACAATTATAATGATATCGAAATGGTTGGTGGTGTAGGAATGGGTATTGCCGTTTCTAACGCCCGCCAAGAAGTAAAAGATGTGGCTATCCAAATTACCGGTCATGGCAAAGAAGATGGTGTTGCGCAAAGTCTTCAGAAATTATTTTCATTATAAATCCCAAAACAAACTAAAATTAGGCAGGTAGAATATAATTTGTATTTTGCCTGCAAATCTGATTTTCATGGAAGATATGCCGGTTTTTACAAACGATGCAGTCGTTTTTGGATTGCTAATGATTTCTCTGGGCTTTGTTTTTTATACCTCATCAATCAAAACGGGATTTTGGGCCAAATTCTATAAAATTGTCCCCGGTGTTTTAATGTGCTACCTTATACCGGCTATTTTAAATTCCCTAGGCTTAATAGATGTTTCGGTTTCTAACCTCTATTTTGTAGCCAGTAGGTATTTGCTACCTGCTTCGCTAGTTTTAATGACCTTAAGTATCGATTTAAAAGCAATTTTCAATTTAGGGCCAAAAGCGCTAATTATGTTTTTTGCGGCTACCGTCGGCATTGTCATTGGCGGACCAATCGCAATTTTACTCATTTCTATTTTTTCTCCAGATACCGTTGGCGGTGCAGGATTTGATGCTACCTGGCGTGGTTTATCTACGCTGGCCGGCAGTTGGATTGGCGGTGGTGCGAACCAGGCAGCCATGTTAGAAATTTACCAGTATAATCCCGAAAAATATGGCGGGATGGTATTGGTCGATATTGTGGTGGCGAACCTTTGGATGGCTATTGTTCTTTTAGGGGTTGGAAAAAGCGACCGTATCGATAAATGGCTTCAGGCAGATAATTCGGCCATAACCCAATTAAAAGATAAAGTTTCAGCCTATTCAGAAAGTGTAAAACGTATTCCCACTTTACCCGATTTTATCATTATACTTGCTTTGGCGTTTGGTGCCGTAGGAATTGCGCATTTTGGTGCTGATGAAATTTCGAGTTTTCTGGTAAGTACTTTTGATGTTTTTCAGGATAAGAAAAGTTCTCTCGCTTCATTTTCATCAGAGTTTTTCTGGATGATCACCATTGCTACTGCCATTGGGATTGGGCTTTCTTTTACAAAATTCAAGCAATATGAAGGTGCCGGAGCCAGTAAAATAGGGAGTATTTTTATTTACATTTTGGTAGCTACCATAGGAATGAAAATGGATTTGGGTGCTGTATTCGATAATCCGGGCTTAATAGCAATTGGCCTGGTATGGATGGCCATCCATGTTATTATTTTACTAGTAACCGCTAAATTGATAAAAGCACCTTATTTTTTCCTTGCGGTGGGAAGCCAGGCAAACGTGGGTGGTGCCGCATCGGCTCCGGTGGTTGCAGCAGCTTTTCATCCTTCATTAGCCACTGTTGGTGTATTGTTAGCGGTATTTGGTTATGTGGTAGGAACCTACGGTGCAATATTGTGTACTATCTTAATGCAACTTGCTTCGGGAAGCTAAGTAAACTAATAGAGAAATTTTCAGAAAAAGTAAACTTCAGCATTGCTAAATATCAACATTAAAAAATTCTAATTTTAAATATTCAAATTTGATTAAAAAAATAGAAAATTATAAGATATTTGCGCTGCTTAAAAACCAATACGATACAATGAAAAAAATTAGCTTACTTTTACTTACAGTTCTTTCTATTATTGCCTGTTCGCAAAAAGAAACTAACCTTAAGGTTTCGGGGAACATTAAAGGACTTAAAAAAGGTACGCTTTATCTTCAGATGATAGAAGATACTTCTTTGGTAAACGTAGATTCTGTAAAGATCAACGGTGATTCTAATTTCCTTTTGCAGGCAAATATCGATAGCCCGCAGATGATGTATCTATATTTAAATAAAGTTGATAATTCTGAATTTGATGATCGTCTGGATTTTTTTGCAGATGAAGGCGAAACAAAAATCACTACTTCTTTAGAAAAGTTTGAGACCGATGCCAAAATAACCGGCTCAAAAAACCAGGAGAAATTAATGGAATATCGTAAAATGATGAGTCGTTTTAATGATAGTAACCTTGATATTATTAAACAAAACTTTGAAGCGCAAAAAGCAGAAGACGAAGAAAAACTACTTGAATTGGACGATCGTTACGAGCGCCTTTTAAAAAGAAAATATCTTTATACCGTAAACTTTGCCATAAACAACAAAGACTTGGAACTAGCACCTTATTTAGCATTATCTGAAGTGTTTGATGCCAATATTAAATATCTGGATACCATTTACAATTCTTTAGAAAAGAACGTACAGAAATCGAAATATGGTAAGCAACTAAAAAGCTTTCTTAAAGAACGAAGAAAAGAGGAGAAGTTAGAAGAAAAAATAGAAGCCGATAACGAAGAAACTAATTCTTAATTTTTCAATTAAACATAAACTTAAAGCCGCATTTAGCGGCTTTTTTTTGACCTATAATCTAATGATTATCAACTTTAACCTTTAAGAGATCCTTAGTACAGCATCACGATCCTTTTCTTTAATTTTGGGAAAAAGGTGTACATGACTGCAAAACCAAATCCCAAAGAAAAATACGATTTAATATGTATAGGCGGGGGTATTATGAGTGCTACTTTAGCACTAATGACCAAAATTATCGATCCCAATGCCAACATTATTATTTTTGAACGTCTTAAAAAAGTAGCTCAGGAAAGTACAGAAGCCTGGAACAACTCCGGCACAGGACATTCCGCTTTTTGCGAACTCAATTATACCCCGCAACAAAAAGACGGCAGTATCGATATTTCCAAAGCCCAACAAATATTTCAGCAATACGAACAATCTAAGCAATTCTGGTCGTATTTATTAGAAAAAAAGATGCTAAAAACGCCTAAAAGCTTTATCCATTCCTTACCTCATCATAGTTGGGTAACCGGGCAGGATAACGTGGACTTTCTTAAAAAAAGACATGCTGAAATGACCAAAAGCTTTATGTTTTCAGCAATGAAATTTTCTGAAAAGCCCGAAGAACTCGAAAAATGGTTTCCGTTAATCATGAAAGATCGCAATCCAAAAGAACCTATGGCCGCAACCAGAATGGAATTGGGAACAGGAGTTAATTTTGGGAATTTAACCGAACAATTTTTTAGAATTCTGGAAGAGGAATTTAAAGTTCCTGTGTTGTTAGATCATGAAGTTCTGGATATCGACCCTGATGGTAAAAATGACTGGCTTGTAGAAGTAAAATATAACAAAACAGGTTATAAAACCTATTACGATAGTGAGCATGTTTTTATTGGTGCAGGCGGTGGCGCCCTTCCCCTACTCCAAAAAGTAGAAATTGAAGAAAAAGAAGGCTATGGCGGTTTCCCGGTTAGTGGGCAATGGTTATTTTGTAAGAATCAAGAAGTTATAGAGAAACATCATGCCAAGGTTTACAGCAAAGCCGGCCCTGATGCACCACCTATGTCTACTCCGCATCTGGATAGTCGTTTTATTAATGGGAAAAAGCAATTATTATTTGGCCCTTTTGCAGGTTTTAGCACAAAATTTTTAAAAGAAGGCTCTTATCTGGACTTACCTAAATCCTTAAGGTTTGATAACATTCCATCAATGTGGGGTGTATTTTGGCATAACATTCCGCTTACCAAGTATTTGTTGGAACAGATTAAAATGGATCACGAAGATCGCATGAACGAGCTAAGAACATTCGTGAAAGATGCAAAATCCAACGAATGGGAACTAAAAGTGGCCGGGCAACGTGTACAGATCATCAAAAAAGATGAAGAACAAGGCGGAACGCTTGAATTTGGGACCGATGTTGTTCATTCTAAAGACGGTAAGATTACGGCACTTCTAGGTGCGTCGCCTGGTGCGTCAACCGCGGTTCACATTATGATCGATGTTTTAAAAATCGCATTTCCGGAGAAATTAAAAGAACCAACCATAAGCGCAAAACTGGATGAAATGATCCCTTTTTGGAACCGAAAAATTACCGAAGAAAATAAAGAGGAATTTAAAGAAATTCAGCAAAAAACATCGGAGTTATTGGAGCTGGATGTATTGCATTAAATAGATGTGAGATGTGAGTATTTAGATATTAGACTTAGAATTTCTAATCTTACACTCGTAAAGTATATAAAAACAAAAAACTCCTTAGATCTCACAACCTAAGGAGTTTTTTATTGAGAGCCGATGGAGGGACTCGAACCCACGACCTGCTGATTACAAATCAGCTGCTCTAGCCAGCTGAGCTACATCGGCATTACTCTTTGTATTAAAGAGCGTTTACTTTTTCAATAAGCTTTTGAGCTTTCGCTTCCAGTTCTTTTTCTATTGCTTTAAAATGCTGAGATTTATTCTCTACATCTTTCTGATTGATCTTAACGATTAATTCGTCAAAATCTGCAATAGCTTCGTCAACTATAGCTTCTGTCTTCGCTTTATCCTCTTCTGGATTCGCTTCCTGGTGAATGTATGCAGCTTCGATGATGTCACCAAATACATTATTCACATCTCTCTTCAATAATCTTTTACTTGCCATAGTTTATAATTTCGGCTGCGAATTTAAATCATTTTCTGAATATAAAAACATTTTTTCAGAAAAATTTTTCATCGCTCCTACTTTTTTATTCTCCTTTATAGGTCACAAAGTTTCTAGGAGTTTCGTATAGTGTTACCTGTAAATCCAGATTCTCTCTTAACTTGTCACGCAACTTTTTCCAGATTACCACTGCAATATTTTCTGCCGTTGGATTTAGGCTTTTAAATTCTTCAACCTCAACATTCAGGTTTTTATGATCAAAAGGCGTTTCTACTTCGGTATAAATCAAATCTTTTAAACGCTTAAGGTCCATAACGAAACCCGTTTCAGGATCTACCTCGCCAGTTACCGATACGGTAAGCTCATAATTATGCCCATGATAATTTGGGTTACTGCATTTCCCAAAAACCTCAAAATTTTTCTCGTCGCTCCACTCTTTTTTAAAAAGTCGGTGTGCAGCATTAAAATGAGCTTTTCTATGTACAGTTAACCGCATTACGAAATATGATTATAATATTTATCGAATATGATCTTAAACCACTCGGTATACACCTCTGGATTCCTTTTCATATCTTCCTTCACTTGTTCTAAACTCACCCATTTCCATGCATTCACTTCCTCTGGATTAGGCTTTGGATCTTCATCATATTGCCCTACCAGAATGTGATCGTATTCATGCTCAGTCAATCCATTTTCAAAAGGAGCTTTATAAATAAATGAAATCGTATCTTTTAAATCTGTAGTAAACCCCATTTCTTCCAATAATCGGCGTTTACCGGCTTCTACATTCGTTTCCCCTTCCCGTTGATGGCTACAGCAGGTGTTGGTCCACAATCCGGGCGTATGATACTTGGTAAGCGCACGCTGTTGCAGCATAAGCTCCCCTTTTTTATTAAATACAAAAACCGAAAATGCACGATGTAGCAATGCTTTTTCGTGTGCTTCAATTTTTTCCATCAAGCCAATTTGCTCGTCTTGTTCGTTCACTAATATTACCTGATCTGTTCCCATCATAAAATTTAGAGCTCCAAATGTACAAAATCGTACTTATCTTAAAAACGTATGTTTTTACAGCCAAAATTCAATATTAGTCAATCAGCTTTAAATAGAACCTACAACGCATGTTTAAAATTCCTTAAAATAATAGTATTTTTGCGCCTCAAATATCGGTAGATGAAAACTTTTCAGAAAGAATTACGACGTAGAAGAACATTTGGTATCATTTCTCACCCAGATGCGGGTAAGACCACATTGACTGAAAAACTCCTTCTTTTCGGGGGTGCAATTCAGGAAGCAGGGGCCGTAAAATCAAACAAGATTAAGAAAGGAGCAACCAGTGACTTTATGGAAATCGAGCGCCAGCGTGGGATTTCTGTAGCAACTTCGGTTTTGGCGTTCGAGTATAAGGATATTAAAATCAACATTCTGGATACGCCGGGTCACAAAGATTTCGCTGAAGATACTTTTAGAACCTTAACCGCAGTTGATAGTGTGATTGTAGTGATCGACGTGGCAAAAGGGGTTGAGGAACAGACAGAGAAACTCGTAGAAGTTTGCCGTATGCGTAATATCCCAATGATTGTTTTTATCAATAAACTGGATCGTGAAGGGAAAGATGCCTTTGAACTTTTAGATGAAATTGAACAGAAATTAAATCTTAAGGTAACTCCGCTTTCTTACCCAATTGGAATGGGATACGATTTTAAAGGAATCTACAATATTTGGGAGAAAAACGTAAACCTTTTTACTGGTGACCCAAGAAAAGATATTGAAGATACTGTTGAAATTTCTGATCTAAGTTCTTCGGAATTAGATGATCTTATAGGCAATAAAGCCGCTGATACTCTTAGAGATGAGTTAGAACTTGCCCAAGGTGTTTATCCCGAATTTGATAATAACGCTTATCTGGAAGGCCGTTTACAACCCGTATTTTTTGGTTCGGCGTTAAATAATTTTGGCGTACGAGAGCTCTTAGATTGTTTTATCGAAATCGCTCCGCCACCAAGACCAAAAGAAAGTGATACCCGTGTTGTAGAACCTGCCGAAGATAAATTTACTGGTTTTGTTTTTAAAATCCATGCCAATATGGATCCTAAACACCGTGACCGACTTGCTTTTGTGAAAATAGTTTCGGGAAAATTTGAAAGAAATAAGAATTACCTGCACGTTCGTCACAACAAAAACCTGAAATTCTCTAGCCCCAACGCTTTTTTTGCTGAAAAGAAAGAAATTGTAGACACCTCTTATGCCGGCGATATCGTGGGACTTCACGACACCGGGAATTTTAAAATTGGAGATACCCTTACGGAAGGTGAAACTTTAAATTACCGCGGAATCCCAAGTTTCTCACCAGAGCATTTTAGATATATCAACAACGCCGATCCTATGAAATCTAAGCAATTAGAAAAAGGTATAGACCAGTTGATGGACGAAGGTGTAGCTCAGCTATTTACTTTAGAGTTTAACGGTCGTAAAGTTATAGGAACGGTAGGAGCGCTACAGTTTGAAGTGATTCAATATCGTTTGGAGCACGAATATGGTGCTAAGTGTACTTACGAAAACCTGAATGTCTTTAAAGCTACCTGGGTAGAAGCTGAAGATGAAAAAAGCGAGGAATTTAAAGATTTCAAACGGGTAAAAGCGAAATTCTTGGCAAAAGACAAGCAGGGACAATTGGTATTTTTAGCTGATTCTCAGTTCTCATTACAAATGACGCAACAAAAATATCCATCAATTAAGTTTCATTTTACTTCGGAATTTTAAGCATCACTGATGTTTTTTTCCCTTCGGGATTTATACTTAATTAAATTGATTATCCGGTATTAGTAATAATTGTGATTTTGTCATTCCGTTCCGATAGCTATCGGAATTATCCGAAATCTCATATAGATTTTAAAAAACAGCACTTTAAGGATGAGACCCCTGAATCAAGCCCGCCTGCCGGACGGGCAGGTTCAGGGTGACTTCACCTATTATTAGTCTTTCGGATATTCGAAAAAAATCAAATTGAATATGTACGAAACTTAGCCAGAAACAATTAAGAATAGCTGTTTATTTACTATATTTTCGACATAAAGCTGAATTATGGAAAATATCGACAATTTTGTCGCTGATTTTGCCTCTGCGGTTTGGGGATTACCTTTAGTAATTCTTCTTATTGGGGGCGGTATATTTTTATTGATCTATTCTAAATTTCTTCCTTTTCGATATTTGGGTCATTCTATAGACCTTTTAAGGGGAAAATACGATGATCCCAATGATCCTGGAGAAATTAGTCATTTTCAGGCTTTAGCTACAGCCTTAAGCAGTACCGTGGGAATGGGCAATATTGCCGGTGTTGCGGTAGCGATTGCTGTTGGTGGCCCTGGCGCCGTTTTTTGGCTTTGGGTGAGTGCCATTGTAGGAATGGGAACTAAATTTTTCACCAATACCCTGGCGGTAATGTATCGCGGTAAAGATACTGAAGGGAAAATTCAGGGTGGTGTGATGTATTTTATAGTGGAAGGCTTAGGCCGAAATTGGAAATTTCTGGCTATACTTTTTAGTGTAGCGGGGTTGATTGGAGCACTACCTGTTTTTAATGTAAATCAACTTACCAAAGCTATCAATTCAATTTTATTGGAACCCAATGGCATTGCCACGGGAAACGTCTCTAACTTTTCTATCGGTGTCGTTTTAACCATCATTACGTCTATTGTAGTATTAGGTGGTTTATACCGAATAAGCCGTACGGTTTCCAAATTGGTTCCGGCAATGGTTGTCCTGTACTTTCTATCGGTAGTAGCAATTTTAGCTATTAATTTTGAACAACTTCCGAAGTATCTTTCTTTAATTTTCACCGATGCATTCGCTGCAAATAACTACAAAGGAGATCCGCTTTTTGGCGGACTTTTAGGTGGATTAATTCTACTGGGAATTCGTCGAGGGGCATTTTCTAACGAGGCCGGTATTGGGACTGCTACGATGGCGCATGGTGCCAGCAAAACCTCGCAGCCTATTCGCGAAGGATTGGTAGCAATGCTTGGGCCTGCTATCGATACGTTGGTGGTTTGTACCCTTACCGCACTTACCATTTTGGTTACCGGTGTTTGGCAAACCAGTGAAGCCAGCGGAGTTGCCTTAACGGCTAAAGCTTTTGGAGATTCTATCCCGGTATTTGGGCCTTATTTATTGCTAATTTGCATCGCTGCTTTTAGTATTTCGTCGCTGTTTTCTTATTCTTATTATGGCACCAAATGCCTTTCATTCTTAATTGGGGCAAAGTACAAACACTGGTATAATTATTTTTACATTATCAGTATTATGCTTGGCGCAACTACTGATCAAAGCATTATTCTGAATTTAATTGATGGATTCTTTGCGCTTATGGCGATACCCACCATGATCTCCACTCTAATATTGGCTCCTAGAGTAATGAAACAGGCTAAATTATACTTTGAGGTCATCTAAACTTTTGAGGTTTATAGAATTTTTTTAGTGCAATAGCCATAAAAGCGAGATAATTAAATCCTTTCCAGCTACTTGTGGTGGTATCGAACCTGTTGAGTAAGGATCGAT
>NZ_JAKHSK010000057.1 GCF_023499215.1 Zunongwangia pacifica | reverse complement strand
TATCTGCTTCAACAGACGCAACGGTGACAGGGACAGAGATGACTATTTTGACAAAGAACTTTATGACCAACGCTATGTCATCGAGCGTACCAATGCCTGGATGGACAGTTTCCGGTCGTTAGTAAACAGGTTTGATACTACCGTGGCAAGCTGGAAAGGGTTTAACTATCTTGCTTTTATTGTATTAGCCTTGAAAAAGTTCAAACCCTTCAAAAAGGAAAAAGTTTAAACGAGTTCATTAATTTCAGCAAAAAGAAAAATTATGAAAGCCATAGGAATAACAAAGTCTTTACCGGTAGACGATAAAAATTGTTTTATCTCTTTTGAAACCGAAAAGCCAATGCCAGAATCGAAGGACCTTCTGGTTAAAATCCACGCAGTCTCAGTAAATCCGGTAGATTATAAAGTTCGACAAAGTGCCGCTAAAGATAAGGAACTCGACGAACCAAAAATTTTAGGTTGGGATGCTGCCGGAGTTGTTGAAGCGGTAGGTAATGAAGTATCAAATTTTAAGGTTGGTGATGAAGTTTATTATTCTGGTGAATACGAAAGACCGGGTTGTAATGCCGAATTTCAGTTAATAGATGCTAGAATCGCAGGCCACAAACCTTCTAATTTGTCTTTTGAAGAAGCCGCGGCAATGCCGCTAACCGCCATTACGGCCTGGGAAGCTATTTTTGATCGTTTACGACTACAGAAAAATGGTGAAAACGCTAAGAAACTATTGATTATTGGTGGTGCCGGCGGTGTAGGTTCTATAGGAATTCAACTGGCCAAAAAATTAACCAACATTCAGGTTATTGCTACAGCTTCTAGAGAAGAGACGAGTGATTGGTGCAAAAAAATGGGTGCCGATGTCATTGTGAACCATCACGATTTAGAAAATGACCTGAAAAAGGCCAATATCGAAAATATAGATTATATCCTTAATTTTTTTGATACCGATATGCATTGGGAAGCTATGGCAAATCTTATTAAACCACAGGGTCATATTTGTTCTATTGTAGAAAATAAGAATCCACTAGACTTAAACAAATTAAAAAATAAAAGTGTGGCTTTCCATTGGGAATTCATGTTTACCCGTTCTCTTTTTAAAACGGAAGACATGATCGAACAACATAAAATTTTAGAAGAGTTACGATTACTTTTTGAAGAAGGGACCCTAAAATCGACGATAAACAATACTTTTGAAGGTTTAGATACTCAGGTATTTAGAGAAGTACACCAATTACAGGAAAGTGGTCAGTCTATTGGTAAAAATGTTATTAAATTTATAGCATAGCCTTCAAAAGAATAGCACAATAAAAAAGGATTTCAGCTTTGAAATCCTTTTTTTTATACTTTTTAAGATTTGGGTTAAATATTCCTTAAACTAGGTTTTTTGCATGAAATTAGAAGTTTCAATACATATTTTCGCGGCGAAAAATTAAGCTTAAAAAGAAAAAAGATAAACCCAAACTAACAAAAATTGCTATGACTCCTGAAACCCTAATTATTGCAACTTACATTTTAATTTTTCTATTTGTCTCATTCTTAATATTTAACCATTTATCGGATAAGCAAAAAACCCTAAAACCCAATAGGCGAACAACCATCGCAGATGAGTTTAAAGGCCAAAAAGTCCTTATTGATGGTGATTTATGTAAGGATAACAAACACGAAATAACAGAACAATTAAAGGCATGGAATGTAGAAGTTGAACCTAAAATGTCTACAGAAACGGGGATTTTAATCACAGGAAAGAATGCTGATGAACTGGTGATTGAAGAAGCTAAAACCTTTGGTACTAAAATCTATTCTGAAGAATCGTTTATGGCATTAAATAAAGCTCCGCATTATGTACTTAACAAAAATGCCAGACCATCAAAAAAACGGTCTACGGTAAAAGTGAAGAATTAAAGATTCTAGATTTAAGAAATAAAAAAGAGGCTGTCTAAAAACATCCAAAAACGTCATTCTGAACTTGTTTCAGAATCTCATCTCATTGATTTAAAAATCGTTATGAGAACCTGAAACAAGTTCAGGTTGACTAAAACTGAGTTTTTAGACGGCCTTTTTTTTAGGAAAACAGTTTGTTTTTTAATCTCTAGCTTTTACCGGATAATCTAAATACCCTTCTTTACCGGGAACATAAAAAGTGTCTTCGTCCCAATCTGTAAGTGCTATTTCTTTTTCAAATCGCTCTACAAGATCTGGATTAGAAATATATGGTTTTCCGTAGGCTACTAAATCGGCATTCCCTTCTTCAATAACTTTATTTCCTTTTTCCTGATCGAAATTTGAGTTGATCATCAAAGTTCCTTTATATAATGGTCGATAATGCTTTGCGATTTCAGAAACAGCAAATTTATTATCAGAAACATCGGTAAAAGGTTCAGATAAGTGCACATAAGCTAAATCATAATCGTTTAACTTATTTACGATATAATCGAATGTTGGGATGGTCTCTTCATCCATGGTTATTCCAAATGGTCCGTCTAAGGAAGGATTTAATCGCAATCCTATTTGCTGCTCTGGCATCACTTCTTTAATCGCAACGATCACTTCAAAAAGAATTTTAGCACGATTTTCTATAGTACCGCCATATTCATCGGTTCTGGTATTTGAAGTTCCGTTAAAAAATTGGTGTAAAAGATACCCGTTAGAAGAATGTATTTCTATACCATCAAAACCCGCTTCCATTGCATTTTTAGCGCCGTTTTTAAAATCTTCTATGGTTTTCTTAATGTCAGCAATTGTCATTTCTTTTGGAGTCACGGTATCTTTAAAACCCTGCGGAGTATAAGACTGTGCGTTCGGATTGATTGCTGAAGGTGCCAAAGGCTTTTCTCCGTTATGAAAATCTGGATGTGACATTCTCCCTACATGCCATAACTGAATAAAAATTCGGCCATCTTTATCGTGTACCTTTTTGGTTACTTTTTTCCAACCTTCAATTTGTGCAGGTTTATAAATCCCAGGAACGTTTACATAGCCAATCGCATCGTCACTTATGGGAGAACCTTCTGTAATGATTAACCCGGCTGAAGCTCTTAGGGCATAATATTCTGCTTCAAAATCTTCGCGTGGTGCATTTTCAGGATTATCAGCGCGACTACGCGTCATTGGTGCCATCACTACGCGGTTAGGTAATTTTAATCCGTTTAAATTATATTCGGTTAAAAGCGGTTGTTTACTCATAATTTTTCATTTTCTTTTAAAGTAAAGTACCTCAGGATAAGTCCGTGAGACATTTTTTTCGGAAATCATTTTTATTTCGAGGCATCCCAATAGCTTTCGGGATTGGAGCACTTAATTTCTATTATCCAGTAAAAAGGCTTTAAAAAAACGATTTTGAATACGTTTTATAAAGCCTCTCCACTTTTCATTTAGCAATTTTTTTCCCTTCACGGCAAATTTAATGGATAATGCTGTAATAAGAGATTGATGTATGTTAGCTTACCTTGTTAAAAATTGTTAAGCTAGATTAGCTCTTTTCGTATTCTACTCAAACTCTCTGGCTTAATCCCCAAATAATTTGCGATGTGATAATTTGCGATTCGGTTTTGAAGTTCGGGGAAGCGATCATAAAATTCAACATAACGTTCTTTGCTACTTTTTTGCAGACTTGACATAATTCGGCCCCGCAATGCGATAAAAGAATTCATCACCTTAATTCTAAAAAAGCGTTCAAATTTTGGGATCCTTCGGTATAACTCTTCCTGCGCATCACGATGAATGGCCAAAAGCTCACAATCTTCCAGACATTCTACATTTAATCTTGCCGGAATCCCCCCGTTTAAAGCTTCGTAATCGCTAATCCACCAATCTTCCATGGCAAACTGTAAGTTGGCTTCGTTTTCCTGATCATCCCGATAAAAAGCCCTTAAACAACCTTTTACCACAAAAAAATTATGATGCACCAATTCGTCACTTTTAATTAAATATTCTTTTTTGGATAATTTCACCGGACTCAAAATGCTTAGGAATTCAGCTTTTTCCTCTTCGTCGAGATCGATTATTTTAGAAACGTGGTCTAGAATTTTTTGATGCATAAATATGGAAGCTTTAAAACGCTTAATATAGTCGTTTTTAAATTTTAAATCTTACGCTCTTTTTGATATTGAATTGCTATAAATTAGAGTATAGAAAATAGACATTTAGAGAATAGACGTAGGAAGCAAGATTCAAGACCCAGGAAGCAGGACTATTAATTTTGAATTTTAAATGATGAATTTTGAATTACTGTAAAATGTATACAGTAAATTGTATAATGAAAACAGGTTTCTCATTCCATTTAAGGCAAAATTGGAATTTGAGACCATAAATCTTGAATTCTAAAGTGTATCATCTCGACCGAAGCGGAGAGATCTTTTTCTGATGGAAGTTAGAATATAGAGAAGAAGAGAAAATAGATTAGAGTAGCAAGAGCCAGGAAGCAGTACTGTTTATTTTGGATGACTGTAACTGAAAAAAGACTTAGCGATACAACAACTTTTTAACCTTGAACTTTTAAATTTTGAACATCTATCTTGATTGAGGTTCCCTTAAATATGCTTATTTTCTAAAAATAAAAGTGGTTAAAGATAAGGCAGGAGCTTTAATGCCATCCATAGAAAAACCTGAAGCATCTAAAGCTTTACAATCTTCGTTCTTACTGGTTCTAAAAACTTCAGCCAAAGAATAGGTATCCATTTTATCAAATTTCAGCTTAAATTTTTTATCCCTTCCGGTTTCTTTATTCAACAAAATACTCACTACTTCATCACCGTTTGGGCTTATGGCAGCAAGCACCTCTTTATGATCGGTATCAATAATCTGGTACCCCTGTTTTATAAATCTGGTGACTTGCATTCTCACATAAAGATTTTTTACAATTTCAAATTCTTCAGAATTAAAATCGGCTTTCATCTGGCACCAGGTCGCATTATGTTCCTCCATAAGCTGCCAGTCGAGCCAGGCATCGGGTTTCATTATTTTTAGGTCGTTAAACATTTTCTGAGCCAAAGCCAAATTGTTTTCTAAAGCATTTTTGTACTTCCCGCCAGAAGGTCCGGTTTCAGATTGCCAAAATGGCTTTTGTAAACTATCCACCCATTTTTTTACTGCTCGGCGCTGCTTATTGGTCCCGGCATACGTATGGGTATTTATCTGGCCAATCCAATTAAACACTTCTCCTTGATTTTTATAGGCCTCTAAAACTTTTAAAGTAGCTTCAAGATTAGTTTCATCGGGTGCCGCAATTATGGTTTTAAGACCGGTTTTCTTTAATCTGGGATACAATATTTTTAAAACTTCAATCTGACTTTCGGCATCAAAATGACATCCTTCCTGACTTCCCTTATAATACCAATAGGATGAAGTAGATTCGTTAAAAGGCTCCAGCGTTTTAAAATCTATATCATATTTTGTTTTATAATGTTGCACAACCTCTAGCAGGTAATCTGTAAATGCGGCGTATTGTGAAGGGTCTAGATTATCTTCATCTGCTTTAAAAAATCCTGCGGAACATTTACTTTTTGTCATCCAATAAGGAGCCGAGTTGGAAAAAGCTTCAAAAACGGCATCTGGGCGGGATTTTTTAATTTTAAGTAGGATGTTACGCTGCCCGGCATCTGCATTCCAATTATAAGGTTTATCTGGCCCGTCTTTATAACCTTCCATTTCTGCTCTGGTACCTTTTCCTTTCGCCATGTGACCTCCGGCGTGCTCAGGATCGTCCCCACCACCAATATTAAACCTAAAAATGTTCATGTTTAAAAGATCTGGCGAAGTAATGATATGTACAATACTATCTACTTTTTTATCATTCCAGGTCCCTACTTCACTCGCCCACCAGCATAAAGAACTTCCCCAACCTTCTATAGTTTGATATTTATTTTCGGTATTAATATGTATTTCAACTGGACCTTGAGCAAAGGTTACAGTACTAAAAACAAAGGCTAAAAAACTAACAAAAAATTGATATGACATTTTCATATTATGGGATAAGCAGGCAAAAATAAAATTAATTTATAAATGTAAATAATACAATTATGTTTTTCTCAAGAGATTACATCTTCTAGCATGTTTAATTTATACTTTTTTGAGTTATCTTAAAAAAAGGTAAAAAAATTATGAATTTAGAATTACACCTGCTTCATTTTTAATGTTTTATCATTGCTTAATATTGTGTTAATCTTTATTTTTAAATCATAACGCAAACACCACTTATTTATGAGTTTAAATAGAAGAGAATGGCTAAAAAGAGGCGCATTAGCAATGGGAGCTGTTGCTGTGGCGCCCTCAGATCTTTGGGCAAAATCTGTTGCAGAAGCACAATCCAAAAACAATAAGTTTTTATTTAATTATAGTAATTCATTTGATGAATATACTCCACCAAAATTTCCTGATTTAAAAAACGTAAAAGCGAGATTGGTTTGGAATGAAAATCCGCATGGACCATCAAAAATGGCTGCGGAAGCTTTTCAAAAAGCGGTTATGGAAGGGAATCATTATTCCTGGGGTTCTTTAGGAGAATTAGTGAGTCAGATTTCAGAATATGAGGGTGTGGAACCCTATAATGTGATGATGGGGCCCGGATCCTCTGATTTACTTGAAAAAACAGCATTGGTGAAATTTCAGCATGGCGGAAATGTTGTTAGTGGCGATCCTAGTTATATGTCCCTAGTTAGCGTCGCTAAAGCTGCCGGTGGAAATTGGAAAGCGGTGAAATTAACCGATGATTACCAGCACGATTTAAAAGCGATGGAAGAAGCTATAGATAAGGACACTAAGCTGGTTTATATCACCAACCCTAATAATCCAACCGCTACGATGACTGATACTGAAAATCTTAAAGATTTTTGCAAGCGCGTTTCTAAAAAAGTACCAGTATTTATCGATGAAGCTTATATCGAACTTTCTCCTGAGGGTATGAACGCGAGTATGGCTCCACTTGTTGCTGAGGGTTACGATATTTATGTTGCCAGAACATTTTCTAAAATCCATGGTATGGCCGGTTTAAGAGTTGGCTATATGCTGGGAAATAAAAAATCCCTTGAAGAGATAAACGATATCACCCGTGGTGGAATGGGAATTACGGGGCCTAGTATCGCAGCGGCCTCGGCAAGTATGAAAGATGAAGCTTATCTAAAGAATTGTAAAGCTAAGATTGAAGAAGCTAGAAACTATACCATCACGTATCTTAAAAGCCGCGGAATGGATTATATGCCATCGAATACCAACTTTGTCATTTTTCCTATAGCTATGGACGGCGATGAATTCCTGGAAAAGATCTATGAAAAGAAAGTTGTGGTTCGTGCCTTTAAGTTTTGGGATCAGGACTGGTGCCGTGTAAGTATGGGGACCATGAAAGAAATGAAATATTTTACTGACGCAATTGATGAAATTCTGGTTTAATTTATGGATGTAAGCCTACAAAAAACTATAACTTTTATTCTCTTTATCGGGATAGGATTACTTTTAAAAATTAAATTTAGTACTAAAGCTGAGGTTGTTGGGATAAAAAAGATTATTCTTAACCTTGCATTACCCGCAACTATTTTTATCGCGTTATTAGGTATAAAAGTAGAGGCAGATTTATTATTACTACCACTACTGGCTTTATTATTAAATGCACTTTTATTTTTTGTATTTCCTTTATTACTTCCCATATTAGGTATAGAAAAAGAGACCTCTAATTATCGCACTGCTAAAATGCTAATCCCCTCTTTAGCACCAGGGCTTTCCTGTTTTCCGTTTGTGCTGGAATATCTGGGAGATTCTTATTTAGCTAAAGCGGCAATGGCCGATCTTGGAAATAAAGTTTTTGTATTAATGATACTCTATGTCGTCGCTATGAACTGGCATTATAAAGTGCAAAAGAAAAAGGCCCAATCGGGTACAGCTAAGCTTAAATCTTTAGGGATCGCAATGATTTCTGAACCGGTAAATGTATTCATAGCTGCTGCTTTATTGCTCGTTGGTTTTGGAATTAATATGAACTCGCTTCCTTTTTTTGCCAATGAAACCTTAAGCAGATTGAGTTTATTAATGACTCCTTTGGTTCTATTATACATTGGCTTGGCGGTAAATATTAAAAAAAATCAGCTCCTCCAGATTTTAGGGATCTTAATGCTTAGGGCAGGATTTGTTATACTATTAACGGGTTTATTGATTATACTTATCGGTATCTCCGTTAAAAGTGATATGTTATTAATGCTTGCTTTTGGCTTAAGTGCCTGTAGTTTTTGGCCTTTCGCTCATATTTCAGCCGTAGATGCAGCAGAAGCTAAGGAAGAGCATAAAACCTTTAATCCCAATTTTGCCATTAGTATTTTGGCTTTGTCCTTTCCTTTATCTACCATTCTTATTCTTGGTATTTTATCTAGTGGAAATATCTTTGCTGAAATAACAAATATCTTCTTTTTAGGCGGGTTTTTAACGATCATCGGTTTCGGTTTACCATTCTTTCTTCATAAAAAAGGAATAGCAACTGAAAAAGATGAAATTATCAATAAAAATATGGAGATTTCAACAGGGGAAACTTCATAACTTTTAACCAACCAATCTATTTGAGAAAAAGACAGTCATAATTGGCTGTCTTTTTTGATTGGTCACATCTCTAAAAAGATTTGCTGTTCTCTACAATAAAAATGGACCTAAAAACCTCGAATTTCAATAATCATAAAAACCTATTTTTCAATATTATCCAAAGTAATTTATATTACCTAAGTAACGAAAAGTGACCTTTTATTTCTTCAAAATTTACAATTAAAATCCTGTACCAATATTCACCTGCTGGCAATTGTTTTCCGTTAAAACTTCCATCCCATTCAAATCCTGATCCCTTTCCGGTGGTAATTAATGTTCCGTATCTATCGAAGATCGCGATGATGGAACTTGCAAAATATTCAACACCGTTTAGATTAAAATAGTCATTATAACCGTCACCATTTGGTGTAATAACTTTTGGGACAACAATATGCGGAAACTCTAAGCTTACCATTTTACAATTAGCTAAATCTCGCATAAAAGCAGTATAAATACCACCATCAATATTTTGAAATGTATTTGATTGCTGAAAATTGATTCCGTCTAAACTATATTCAAATTCGCCTTCATTTTGCGGTATGATACTGATCTTACGGTCATCGGATGTTACTTCTGCAATCTGGGCATCATCAACCAGATATACCTCAAAAGTTTTGGTGCTGGAGCAGGATTCAGGAGTACTAATTTCTACATTATATATACCCGGGCTATCGATTACAATCTGAGCGCTCGTTTCACCTGTACTCCAATTATAGCTATGATTAGCCATTTCAGCATCTAAAATTAAAGTAGCATTCGGGCAAATTTGTAAAATTTCATTTTTTACAACCGGAGCTTTGTTAATAGTTAAGTTCACTGCTGTGCGCTTACTTACTTCACAGGAATAATCTTTATAAAAAGCTTCAGCGTAATACGTTCCTGCTTTTTCCGGCTGAAAAGAAGCGCCTTCGGCTAATCTATTTCCACCGGTTTCAGTATCATACCAAGCGATTTGCTGTTCACCGGTTGCACTAACCAATAAAGTTGCCGGCCCCAGGTTATCACACCAATTTACGTCTCCGGCAGAAACTGGAGCCGTAGGGCTTTCTATAAAAAGAATACTAAATTCATCTGAAGCAGAGCTACAGTATGCATTATATAAATTCACACTGTCTTCAGCTACTTTTACCCTGTAGTATGTGGTTTTGGTGATATTGGAAGCGGTATATTGTTGACTTGTCGCTCCCGGAATATCTTTAAAATCCTCCCCTTCTAATCTGGATTGCCACTGGTAAAAATGATCCTGATACACTGCATTATCTGGAGTTGCGGTTAAAGTATACGTACCGGGAGCATTTTCTTCACAGAGTGCAATTTCTGTAGTTTCGGTATCAGGACTTTCAATAATCGTTAAGTCGCCACAGGATCTAAAGATAATGTCGTCTATAGCGAGATCGTTTCCACATCCTCCTTCCCCATTATTATAAATTTTAAGGTTCACTGTTTCCTGCCCGGGTTCTGTTTGAAAAGTTAAACCGTATTGGTCCCATTGCGGACTGGTAGTGGAATGAATATCGCCGGTATCTCCGCTATTAATCAATTGGGTATTGGTTTTATCCCAAATTTCAAATCTTACATTGATTGGAATTCCTCCATTTCCGCAAATATTACTGGATCGATCGTAAATATTCATTAAAAATGCAGAAAATTCATAGGTGGTGTTTTCACATAGATTCGGAATCTCAATTTCAAAGAATAAGCCTGCGGTATAACTTGCATTTACAATCATGGCATTTCCATTAGATATTGTGGTTTGTGGAAAATAGTTATGCCAGGGCAAATTTTGACTACCCAAATCTGAAGAAACCGTATAATATCCATCCTCAGGAGTATTGGAAACTAAACTATAACTGGTGTATTCTTGAAATGATGCTCCAGATCCCGAAAAGTCAAATTGAAAAATAGGATCGCCTTTACTTCCCCCGCAAAATCCCAATTGCCCCATAGCGGGAATAGCGAAAATAAGAAATAAGAGAGTGATTATTAGCTTCATATCAAATCTATGAAACCAAAAATAATGTATACTTGTTAAATTAAGTTAAACTGCGAAGATATTTTTAAAAACAAATAGTTGTTTGGCCAATCCTGATGCTCTGTATGAATGGCAATTTTAATAATCCGTTTTTCAAACTCACTTGTAATACCGTTTTGTAAAATATACTTTACGGCTTATTCATAAGATTTATACATCGATTTATAGAAAGCCTCTTTGATACTTGAGCGATCCTCAGCAAAAGTCTGGGCAATTTCGATATTATAAAGCATCAAATCTGCCGTTTTTATAGGGTCTACCCCTAATTTTATAAAATGCTTGATAAATTTTTGCGCTACAGAACGACGTGCTTTAGGTCGCTTTCTTCTGTTTTCTGGAAAATATTCCCGACTGATTTTAATCTTGGCGTTTTCAATAAGCTTTCTTTCGTTAGGATTAAAAACAAAATTATAAAATACCTTTACTTCATCTAAACGTTCGTATAAATCGATAATTTGTTCTTCCAGGTCTTCTTTATCAAGTTCTTTCAGATATTTTTTAAGGGCTCGTTTACTCATTTTTTAGATTGAAGTGGTTTTAAAAACCGTTTTTCTGATGTTTTTAGAAATATCCAGCAGCCATTGTAACTGATTAGTAATTAGCTGTGCTTCCTGAAGCTGTAAGCGCATATCATGATCTGCCAGTTCTTTCCCGTCAGCAATTTCCTGATTTCTTATTTTTACTAATTCTTCATATTTTTCATCCAATCTGGATTTTGCCTCTTTCAGTAATTCCACATTGGTTTTCTTTTGTTTTGCCTGGGCTAGTAAGCCTTCTTCTGCATTATTTAAACTATGCAAGATCTGTTTTACAAAAACCTCAAAATCCTTAGAAGCTTCAGTGGTATTGTGATTTCGTATATAGGTACCCATAGATGCCAACGCAGATAAAAAAGTTTGATTTAAGCTTACCAATCGATAAATTAAGCCAAGGTCTTTTTGTTTCGATTTGGGTTCCTGTGTCATTCGCTGAAAGGCTGCACTAAGGTTTCCCATCTCAAGAAAAGCTTTTTTTCTGGAGAGTTTATAACTTGTAGGAAGCTCTCCTTTTTTGTGATAAAACTTATCTATTTCCAGAAAATACTCACGATTCGCAGCAATGCTGGTTGCGATAACATTCTTGATATTTTCTGCTTCCCACGCGGGCCATAAAAAAAGATTCCCTAAACCGGCCAATATCGCTCCCACAAAAGTATCGATAATTCTATACTCAATTACCTTAATTACATCGGGTTTTAACAACGCATAAATAAAAATAATACTAAGGGTAATAAACACCGCAGCAGTTGTATAATTTCTTTGAATTAATGAAAACGCCATGGTTAAGGATAATAAACCTAAAGCACCATACACATAGGTATTTTGAGTAATAAAAACGATGATGATCGCAATTACACCACCAATTAACGTACCTATAATCCGTTCTTTTGTCCGCGATTTTGTGAGTCCGTAATTCGGCCGCATAATCACAACAATGGTTAAAAGTATCCAGTATGCATTTTGTATAGAAAAGAAGGCACCTATAGAAAAACCAACTAAAACCACCATGGCCAGTCTTAAAGCATGTCGAAAAATAGGAGATACAAAATTGAAATTTTCCTGTAGGGTTTTAAATGAATATTCCTGCGGAGTGATAAACTTTACCACTTCTTTATGCTTCATAAAAATGGCATTTCCCTGCTTTAGATTATTTACGACCCCATAAATGGTATTAATCTTATGAGACTGCCTTTCCTGATAATCAAAGAGGTTATGCAGCATTAAAATATGCTCCCGTTTTTGGGTAATATCAATCTGATCGCGATAGCGATTTACGGCCTCACGGGATTTTTCTATATATTCTGAAATTTTATTTTCAGGAACAGGTCTTTTACTTTCTATAGATTTTGATACTTCTAAAAGCTGAAGTCCCAAATAATGAGTGACATCACTAAAAATTTTTAAAAACTCCTTATCGTCTTTAAATAGAAAATCCATGCGTTTATAATTAACAGGATTTGCCATTCCCAATTCAAGAATATCTACCAGTTCTATAAAAACCAATAAACGCTTACGTGCATAATTAGAATTCCCTGATAATTTTCTAGAACTTATTAAAACTTCCCGTAAACTCTCGTGCTTTTGGTTAAGTTCATTTTGCAGATCAAAAAGTTGTTGTTGCAAATCGTCCCTTCTTTCAATGTTAAGGATCAGTTGAGAACGAACTTGTAAATATTCTCCTGTAAGTGCTAGGCACTGCGCTAGTAACTGTTCGGTTTCATGTTTGGGATTTATAAAGTGCCACAGTAAACTTAGCGACAAGTACCATAACCCTCCACCCGAAATTAATAGCGCATGTTGCCAAAGCGGCATAGAGGTATCTACATTGGCAAAACTAAGCACCACAGCCATTAATCCGGCAAAAGCTACCATCGAGGCTCTAAACCCGTAAACCGCAAGATATGAAATTGCAAAGACCATAATCCCTACCACGGGTATGGTAACATAAATATTACTGGAGGAATAGCCTATTATCAGCGAAGTAAGTCCTGAGAGAAAAGCTGCTGTAACAACCCCCACAATTTTATGTTTTAGTGTCCCAATGGTATCACTAGGTGCCGTAAGTAAACAACCTACTGCTAAAGGAACTCCTATTTTAGATAATCCCAGTGCATTAAAAATCGCGATTGCAGAGCCAATACTAATAGTTAAAATTACAGCTTTTGTGAAATCTGTGCTGCGTAAAAACTTTAAAATGGAATACAAAAACTCAGAAAGTTGTTTTATCAATGCGCCTTTTTTAGGTGATTAGTTTGTTGGACTACAAAGTTATCAAATTAACTTTTGTAAATGTTAAATAGAAATTAAAGCCCATAGTTTTAATCTATAAAAAAAATTACGTTTTTGATCATTCCAAACCTCGCGATAAAAGTATGTCCTCCTTCCCATTCTTCCATGTCGTTGTGTATCATAATTGAGGATAACATGCGGAATATATTACCATGACTACCTAAAAAAGATGATCCTAATTTTTAAAAAATCTTTAAAATTATAGTGAATTTTGATATTAAGGATAAATTATGACTTGCTTTTTGGTGATTATTTGAGATTCATTTAATTTCAAAAAAAATGATATTATGAATAAGGTTATCACATTAAAAGAACGTCCTTCAGGCAAACCTGAAGAGAAAAATTTTGAATTTAAAGAAGAAGAAAAACCAGCGCTGCAAGATGGCGAAATTCTATTAGCTTCTAAATACATTTCCGTAGATCCTTATTTACGGGGAAGAATGCGCGATGAAGATTCGTACATAACACCATTTAAATTAAATGAGCCATTGTCTTCTATGGTTGTAGCTGAAATAATTGAATCTAAAAATGACGAATTTCAGGAAGGGGATCATGTAAGTGGTATGTTACAATGGAAACAACTTCAAAAACATACGGGGGAAGGATTAAATAAAATCACTAACAAAAAAGTACCTCTTTCGGCTTATTTGGGCGTTTTGGGACTCACCGGATTAACAGCCTACCTGGCTTTAGAGAATATTGGAAAGTTAAAAGAAGGAGAAACTTTACTGGTTTCTGGAGCTGCAGGAGCAGTAGGTAGTATTGTTGGCCAGATTGGAAAAATTAAAGGTTGCCGAGTGGTAGGAATCGCCGGGACTGATGAAAAAATAGATCATATAAAAAACGATTTCGGATTTGACGCGGGTATCAATTATAAGACCACTGAAAATATGGCTAAAGCTATTGCAGAAAATTGCCCAGATGGTGTGGATGTTTATTTTGATAATGTAGGTGGTGAAATTTTAGATGCGGCGATGCAAAACATTAATGATTTTGCCAGAATCATTAATTGCGGAGCCATTTCTATATACAACAAAGAGGAAGTGCCAAAAGGAATGCGTTTAGAAGGCATTATGGTAAAGAAACGTGCATTAATGCAGGGATTTATCGTTAGAGATCATGCCGATGAATTTCAGGAAGCGATTAAACAATTAGGAAGCTGGCTTGCAGATGATAAGTTGAAATTTGACGAAACCAAACGTGAAGGATTTGAAAATGTGCCAAAAGCTTTTATCGAGATTTTTGAAGGAAAAAATACCGGTAAAATGCTGGTTGAAGTTTAAATATAGAAGATGTAATCATAAAAAAAACCTCCGAAAATCGGAGGTTTTTTTTTGACTATCTTTAGTTCTTTATTGTTGTTGCTGAGTTGGCATTACATAAACCTCATTAATATTTGCTCTTCCGGGTTGGGAAAGTGCATAATAAATAGCTTCAGCAATATCTTCAGACTCTAAAGGAGTTAATTCTTGTAAACTAGAAACAAAATCCTTCTTAACTTCTTCATCGGTAATCGTATCGGTTAATTCGGTATCTACAGCTCCGGGTTCGATAGACGTTGCTTTTATTCCGAAGTTAGGCGCCAATTCCATTCTAAGACCTTCTGTAAACATTTTTACCGCCGCTTTTGTTGCACAGTAAACCGCACCACCAGGATAAATTTTATTTCCGGCCGAAGATGAAATATTTATAATATGACCTGATTTTTGTTCTTTCATGGTTGGTAAAACTGCCGCAACTCCGTTTAGTACACCTTTAATATTTACATCTACCATGGTGTCCCACTCATCGGTATGTAGATTTTTTACATAAGAAAGTGGCATTAATCCGGCATTATTGACCAATGCATCAATACTCCCGAATTTACTTTTGGTTTCACTAACTATTTTTTCAAAATCTTCTTTTTTAGTAACATCGGCAGTTACCACCAGTGCCTTACCTCCATCTTTTTCAATGGCTTCTTTTAAAGATTTTAGCCGATCTTCCCTTCTAGCCGAAATCACAACATTAGCACCTTCTTTGGCTAATTTTTTGGCGGTAGCTTCTCCTATTCCACTCGAAGCTCCGGTAATAATCACTGTTTTTCCTTCAATTTTCATAACACTATTTTTTGTTCACATTGAATATAAGAACAACCATTCTTAAGCGCAAAAATGGCTTTTATTTTTAGCGGACATTTAACGCTGCAAAACTGATCTTGTTAAGAATTTAAATGTTGTTGAAGATCATTTTCTTTACTCGATAATCGAGATTGGAATGCCTGATGGTGTTGCCCTAAGGTAGTTTATTTCAGTCTAAAAACTACTCCGAAAAATCCAGATATTCTTTAATTTCAGTAACTGTTTTTCTGGCAGATCGTCCAACACCAATTAAAGTTGCAGAGGCAAAACCCGTCCATTGCCCAAAACCTACCAGCCACAGGCCACTACAATCCTTAGCTGCGGTACCATTCGTAGCGATTTCTCCGTTTTCCTGAATTTCGGTAATGTTTTTTAGATAATCTGTAGCGTAACCAAATCCTGTGCACCAAATTATACTGAACTCGTTTAAACTTTTTCCTTTTTGAAGGGTTTGAACTTTTTCAAGGCTAATACAATAAAAGCAAGATAGTTAAACCCTTTCCAGCTTGCCACGGTAGTATCAAACCTGTTTAGTAAC
>NZ_JAKHSK010000056.1 GCF_023499215.1 Zunongwangia pacifica | reverse complement strand
CCAAAAATGCTCGTTGTGTCCACAATTTTTGCATTCTACCCCGTTCTTGTCACGGGCTTCTTTAAAATGCGCCCGACAGGATTGCTCACTATCAAAATGAGCTGTAAAAGTGAAGATATTCCTTATATTGAAATTGAGGCGAATATAATCAAAATTAAGAAATTATGAGTATTTACGAATAATCAAATTAATAATATATCAATTTGGAAAATACGCCACCTAAACCTTACTATTTATGAAACTTATAGCACGTTTGAGCTAAATAATTTTTAAGCTTATTGATATTTCTGTCATATAGAAATCGATTTAAAAATATTTTAAAATTTTGCCGTGTTTTTCGTAAATTATGCCTATAAGGCATACCACAAAACTACAATTTCATGAAATTTAGAATGTTACACTCTATTACCAACGCACTAAGAGTGACCAAACCCCTCTACCCATAAAGTCCAGCCGCCAATTCCAGCTTTCTCTTTAGGTTTCTTCTTAAAACACGCGGTGCTAACACCTCCAGACTGTTACCAAAACCTAATAACAACCGCTCTAATTCAAAATTATGATGCACTATAATCATAAATGTAACGCTACCATCTGTATGCTCTTCCAGTATTTTTTGAGAATGGTGGAATGGTTTGGTTAACACATAAGGAGCATTCATACGGTCTACTTTAAAAATAACCTTCTGGGGCTTGGTTCGATCCAAGACGGTTACACCAATGGTATTCTTATAATATTCATCAGCATCATAATGAATTGGAATATATTCCGCATTAAAATCATAGTCTATTCCCAGAATACGATCCAGGGCAAAGGTGATTACTTTAGTATTCTCAGATTTTCTACCTATTAAAAACCAGCGATTATTGAACTCTTTTAAAAGGTGCGGATGAAATTCTATTTCTGCCGGATATGCAGCTCTAAACGATTGATACATAATTTTAAGCACCACCTGCTTCAAAATAGCCTGATACAATTCATCCAGCCATTGTAAGCCTTTTAAATCTGTATTTTTATCTAAATGGATAATAGCTGATTTATGATTTTTTACGGTATAAATTTTGTCTTCCAGTTTATTTAATATTCCCTTAAATTCTGAAAACAGCGAAAAATCCTGAAATTGCTTAAGCATGTTCATCGTTTCCGAAAGCACATTCATATCATTTTCCGTTAATGGAATATTCGTAATGGTGTACCTGGGATCACTATAGCGATAATATTTTTTATCATAGACCTCAATAGGCGCATTATAGCCTAATTTATCACTGCGTAACATTTGAATATCCAACTGCAAGGTTCGTTTACTCACATTGATATCCCTTCCTTCAAATTCAAATAAGGCATCGCTACATGCTTCAATTAGATCATCAAGTGTCCATTTACGATAGTGGTTTTGTAAACATTTATCGATGGTTTTATAACGGATTAATGCATTTTTTGTAACTGCCATTCGTAAAATTTCACGGAAAATAGTTCTTTTTCATAACTACGCAAAAAGATTGCGTAGTTATGAATGCATATTTGTACTGTTGAAAAAGGAAATACCTATGGATGTATTTCTGCTGTAGTGCTCCGTCACACGTATGGAGGTGACGGAGCTTAATAAAAATAAATGAATAATGGAACAATCAAAAAAAATCACAGGACATGATCTAAAAGCTATGGGGTATCCACCTGCAAAATGGTATAGAAAAGCTTTGGAATACATCAATGAAAACGGACTTACAAAAACGGAAATTGAAAACTACCTGGAACAATTTAAACTTCCGGAGCCGAAACGTTTATTTGATTCCCCCGTTCCTTACAGCTTAAATATCTCAGCAGATAATGAACTCGAAACAGCTAATATCAATAAAGTAAGGGAAACTATGGATCAGGTGATGCGAACGCCAACAGTAATTGGCGGGGCCGTTATGCCAGATGCATGCCCGGCAGGGCCTATAGGCACTATACCTGTTGGCGGAGTTGTAGCAACTAAAAATACCATTCATCCCGGTATGCATAGCGCAGATATTTGCTGTTCTGTAATGCTAACAGATTTTGGGACAATAGCACCCAAAAAAGTACTGGATGCAGCTCATGAGTCTACACATTTTGGTCCTGGTGGCAGACCTAGAGGTCAACAATTTCAACTTCCCGATGAACTTTTGAAAGCATTTAAGGCCAATGAATTGCTTTGCGATGAGAAAAGCATTTCTATTGCAAGAGAACATTTAGGAACTCAGGGAGACGGAAATCACTTTTTATTTGTAGGGCAATCTGCAAAAAACGGCCATACGATGATGATCACTCATCACGGTTCTAGAGGCCCCGGGGCACGATTGTATGCTAAAGGAATGACCATCGCAGAACGTTTTAGAAAGTTACTTTCTCCAGAAACTTTAAAACAAAATGCATGGATTCCTTTTGATACTCCAGAAGGACAGGATTACTGGGCAGCTTTACAGGTGATTAGAAAATGGACAAAACTAAATCATGAAATCATACATGAGTCGGTCGCCAAAAAGATTAGCCAAAATATCCAAAATCGATATTGGAACGAACATAATTTTGTTTTTAGGAATAATGATATTTTTTATCATGCCAAAGGAGCTACACCCCTTGATAAAAGTTTTATGCCCGATATTACCGGTCCACGACTAATACCATTGAATATGGCCGAACCGGTTCTAATTGTTGAAGGGGCTACCACTAAAAATAATTTAGGTTTTGCTCCGCATGGTGCCGGACGAAATATGAGTAGAACGCAGCATAAAAGGAATCTGGAAGATCTTAGTGACATCGAAATTTTTAAAAAGGAAACTAAAGATCTTGACATACGTTTTTATTCTAATGAAATTGATATCTCTGAATTACCAAGTGCTTACAAACCGGCATCTGTAGTCAGAAATCAAATGGCAGATTTTAAACTAGGAAACGTTCTGGATGAAGTAATTCCATACGGAAGTATCATGGCCGGGGACTGGCAAAAGAACGCTCCCTGGCGAAAAAGGAAAAGACGCCGAAGAAATTCAAATTAAAAAAAGTAACCAGCCCATTTTCGTGAGCTGGTTACACTATTTTTAAGTTTGAGTAAATTCTAAATCTTTCTATTTCTCAGCTAAACAATTATCCGCTCTTATAGATTAAATAAACTAAAGTATTGAAAAAATACTATAGTTCATTTTCTAGCCTATAACCTCTTGTTCTTATTCTCTTAAACCGATCTCCCCATTAAAGGATCGGTAATACTTGTTTTCCCATTTTCAATATGGCCGGCAAAACGTTGTTCAAAATCTTGATATTCTTCTATTAAAATACTGTAGTCGTACCAGCCAAAAGAATCCTGAATATCAATAACCTGTTTATGGGTTCCTTTTTCAAAAACCAAATTTATAGGTTTCCTTTTATAGGAATTGTCTACGATACTAACTATAATTTGTTGTTTGGTATCAAATTCAAAAACTACCTGCATCTGCTCTTTATCACTCATGGTGTTGAGTAGAATATTGGTTTGGGAAAGCTGATTTTTATGCCCTCGGAATTCCCTATAAAAACCGTTAGGAGCATAAGCTTTAAGGAAAAACGTATCGGAATGAAATGGGAGAGTGCATTTTAGTTGCTTTCCTTCGCTTACTGTAAAATCATAACAGGATTTTTTAGAATCCTTACGTAAGGAATTCATATCATATATCTGAAATGGTGCTGCACCTTTTTTCGCGTTTGACAGACTGTTTTCATAAGACATGGTTACCTCAACCTCATCTTTAGACTTTAGATACTCGCTATTTAATGATAAGTTATAGGGTAAAGCACAAGATGGTTTAGTTCCTGGCTCTTGGTCTGGCAATAATTGTTTAAGTCGATCTTTTGCCTCTAAATCATCGAGATCTGTATCACTCAACATTTTATAATCTGAAGGCAGTTTCTTTTCTTTTGCCTCATAAATTTGTTGAATGTAAGCATCTCTTTGTACAGCCATTTCTTCGGGCAATGAACTATCGGCATCCCTAAATATCGACCTAAGGTCACCACACACCGCTCTTCTCCATTCTCCAATGTTTTCTTCTATAACTTTTTTGCCCGTTTTCTTTTCTATAAAATGTTCCAGGAATTGTAAAGAAGAGGTATGATCAAAAACTTCACTATTCACATACCCACCTCTACTCCAGGGAGAAGCTACGATCATAGGAACTCGAAAACCTAAACCTAAATTATGCTTCCCATCTACAAACTCTTCTTCGGTACGGATATTGTTAGTCCCTCCACTTCCCGGTTTAGGAGCTACAAAAGGTGGGAGATGATCAAAATAACCATCGTTCTCATCGTAAGTAACGATAAAAATTGTTTTTTTCCACTGCTCTGGATTTTTAGTTAGGATATCCAGCACTTCTGAAACATACCAGGCTCCATACCAAGGTGAACCGGGATGATCTGAAAAAGAACATGGAGCCACTAACCAGGATACCATAGGTAATTCACCATTATCTACATCTTTTCGGAATTGATGAAGCACATCGCCTTTTGGGACTTTAAGTTCTTTATCTTCAAATTTCAAGCGTTCTAATTCACGATATTCCGAATAGTTTTTATTGGTGATAAAGGCTTTATTATGGATTGCTTTTTGGTGATCGCTTAATTTATTAAAATTAGCCTCGCTATACACTTCAAGATCATTCTTAAGATTGGCTATTTTGGTCTTTAATTTATTTAATTCCTTTTCTGAAAGTTTTCCTGACTTTTCAGTTTTTAATAGTTTCTCCAATTCAGATTGCATCCATTCCCTGTGTTTCGGATGAAAACGAACATTATATTGCTGCACAAACTCCAAATCATTATCCGTAAAATTGGCCAGCCAAAATTCCTCTTCTCCAGATAGGCCTGTAGGAATACTAAGTTCGTTTTGATATACCCCCCAAGAAATGCCTGCTTCTTCCAAACGTTCAGGATATGTTTTCCAACCTACGTTTTTAAAATCGATCATCCCATTATCAACATGGGCTTTTGAGGAAGGATTATGTGCATCTTCCCTAACAGTTCCCGCCCAGAAATAATTTCTATTGGGGCTGGTACCTGTTAAAGTGGAACAAAAACTATGGTCGCAAACTGTAAAAGCATCAGCAAAAGAATAGTAAAATGGAAGATCTTCTCTGTTATAATAGCCCATTGTTAATGGCATTTTTGCATATTCAGGATTTCCAGATTTTTTAGCTTCCAGCCATTTATCCATCTTACCTTCATTTCTTGCGGCCACCATGTCTTCCCAACCATGAGGTAGTGATCCCATCCAGGTGGATTTTGTATTTTTTATATCTAAACGAAATGGCGCAGCAGTTTTCCCGCTATTATTGCGCTGATACCATACGGGTAAACCAGTAGGGGTTTCAATTGCCCTGGGGTCATTAAATCCGCGTACTCCACGTAAACTACCAAAACAATGATCAAAAGACCTGTTTTCCTGCATAAGGAAAACAATATTTTCGGCATTTAAATAAGTGGTGCCCGGATCGGGGCTTATAGCTAAAGCTCTAGCTATAGATTGTGGCATAGCATCGAAAAATACCGTAGACCCAGCTAGTAAAGAAGCTTTTTTCAAAAATGACCTTCTTGATTCCATAACTACTATTTTGTTTGAAATTTAATTATCTTCAAAATGATAATTAGATTTTTAAATAACTTTTTTGATTATCCGTAATTTGTAATAATTCGTTTTTTTCGTCATTCCGTTCCGATAGCTATCGGAATTGATCCGGAATCTCCTACTGTAGTAAAAAACAAGCTATTGCGATGAAACTCTGTCCCCGTAACCATTGGGACCGGAGCATTTAATCTCGATTATCGAGTAACTTTTTATTCTTAAAAGTCCTTATAAATATAAAAATAAGAGCATCTATTTTAAGATGCTCCTATTTTTTTAATTAATTAAGCCACCAGGGGAGTTGTCTTATTCCATCGTTCCCGCCGAATTGAGATTTGATTGCGGCTTCAAGATTTGCCGTATTGTTATTATATTCTTCAACCGGATAAACAAACCTGTATGGTGGTGTTTGCCCTGTGGGATAGGCAAATTCAGGATAGCCGGTTCTTAGATAATCATAATATTGCGACCATCCCGCCTGTAAAAAAGTGGTAATATATTTTTGAGTAAGTATAGTTTTTAGCTTTTCTTCTTCAGTTCCATTCAAATTTAATAAAGACTGATCTAGATAAGCTTCCACAATATCTTCACTTAAATATTCTGAATAATCACTGGCATTCGATCTATAAAAGTTAAAATTTGCACGAACAGCGTTTTCAAAATGTGTAGCTGCCTGGTCACTTATCCATCCTCTTACCGAAGCTTCAGCAATTATAAATTCTACCTCCCAATAACTTAAAATATTATGCGGTTCGGTAGTAGGATTGGTATAATATCTTGCATTAACTTTTGATATATTTCCATTAGCTACCAGTGTTTCATTTATTACCGAGTAGTTTTCTATAGGGCTACCCCCATTATAAGAATCAAAATCATTAATCGCTAATCCTTTTGATGAAGCACTTGACGTTTGCTCTGCCACTATAAATAATCTAGGATCTTTTAGTTGCTGCAATAAATCTATATACGTTGCCGACATATACATACTTGAGCCATAACTACTGGAGTTAAATTCGGAATAGCGACTATCCTGCTGATCCTGAAAAACTAATTGTGCATTATCGTCTAAAGAATTAATGATTACACCACGAGTATAAACTTCCTTAAATTTGCTTGCAATATTTATTGATCCGGCCGTCGTTTTATTAGAAAGGCTTAATAATATTTTTAACTCATAAGAATTTATAAGCTTCAACCATTTTTTGGCATCACCATAAAATATGATATCCCCATCAATAGCGACATCTTCTTCAATCATTGATGCTGCCTCATCAAGTTCAGTAATAATCCCTTCAAATACCGCTTCCTGAGAATCGTAAGCTGGTTGAAATGTATCTGATGATTCTCCCATTAATGCTTCTGAATAAGGGATATCTCCAAATCGCAAACTTAATTGATAAAAATAATAAGCCCGAAAGAATTTACCTATGGCGATATAATTTGGGCTTTCAATTCGTGTAGCTTCTTCGATCATCTTTGTAACCTGCCTTAGATCATTAAATTCTCCAAAGCTACCGTTACCCCATTTAAAATATTGATAGTCGTTCTCTTCTCCGGTCTGTATTAACATTCTTGAAGCATAAAGGGGACTTGTTCCAGTAACCTGAAAAGCCTCCGCAGAAATTTCTGTCAATAATAATTGGGGATGGGTTTCGCTTACGTTGTTAGGATTCTCATTAAGTTCATCTAAATCCTGGCAGCTTTTAGTAAAAAAACCTAAAAGGACAATTAAGGTATATATGAATAATCTTTTCATGAAATTAATTTTTAAGTTAAGGCTTAGAATTTAAAATTTAGTCCTACTCCAAGGTATCTGGACGAAGGATCCTGAATATTATTATCGCCTCCGGTTTTATAATCAGGATCTGTATAATAGTCTCCCTTTTTCAAGACAAACAGGTTATAACCATTAAAGCTAATATTCGCATCCTGAATGGTCTTACTATGTAATAAATCTGTAAAGTTATAGTTTAGCGTCACACTTCTTAGTTTTAAATAGGTACGATCAAAAACATTTGCAAAAGTTTTGCTTTCATCCTCGGTTACCCTTGCTCGATAAGGATAGTTTTGTGACCAGGTTTGCCAACTAATAGGGGTGGTATGCTCTTCAAAAACACGATTATCTGAAACTACATTACCATTTACATCCCTTACTAATTCACCACTCACAACGTTTACACCCTTAGGCACATAAATGGGTTTTCCTGCAGCATATTCCTCATCACGATATTGAACAGATTTGGGATGCTTTCCTCCCCACCACATTTTTTCTACAACCTGAGAACGTAATACACCACCCCAAACACCGTCCATAGCGACATTTAAGCTCCAATTTTTATATTTAAAATCATTAACAAAACCAAAAGTCCAGTCAGGATCAAAATGTCCTAAATAGGATAAGTAGGTATCTCTTGTAGGTAATCCCGTTGAAGCGTTAAGAATAACTTCTCCATTTGGAGATTTCATCCATTCTTTATCATAATAACTATCTACACGATCATTTAAAGAAAGGCTACCAAACTTCTCTTCTCCACTTGTAATTTCTGTTAGTTTGGTCACTTTTTTAGACCAGTTTAACAAGGCAGACCATTTAAAATTGTTATTTACAATAGGTTTAAGTCGAAGGGATAGCTCTAAACCATTGGTTGTATATTCATTTCCATTTATTTTTCGAGAAGAAAATCCGGAAGCAAGAGAAATAGGCTGATTAATAATTTGATCTGTATCTACTGTATTATAATAAGTAGCATCCAAAGCAACGCGATTATCCAAAAAAGCGGTATTAAGACCTATTTCAAAAGAGGTTGAAGTTTCAGGAGAGATATTAGGATTTACAATTTCTGAAGGATAAACAAGACGTTGAATATTAGCAAAATTCCCTGAACTTTTGTAATAAGCTGATAGTTGATAAGGATCTAAATCACTGGAAACCCGGGCCCAAGAGCTAAACAGCTTTACATATTCCACAGCCTCTGGCATTTCAAAAATGTTGCTTATTAAAGCACTTCCTGATAATGAAGGGTAAAAATAGGATCTGTTCTCTTTAGGTAATGTAGAAGACCAGTCATTTCTGGCAGACATGGTTATAAAATAGGTATTAAAAAACTCTAAATCCAGAGTCCCGTATACACTGTTTATCGCTTTTTTCCATAAGTTATTTTCAGCTCTTACCGGCCCGGTAGAATTCCCCATATTGTAAACTCCCGGTACAGTTAGCCCATCGGTTGCAGCAAATTCTTCCTGGTACCTTCTATAGAATGTAGACGCTCCTGCATTCACTACAATTCCAAAATCTTCTGAGATTGAATTGTCATAAGTGGCAAGTACATCATAATCAATATTCAACCTTTTTTTATTCCATGTTTGATAAGAACCTTCACGCGGAGCACTATAGTTAAAATAAGATTTTGGACTCTCTAAGCCTTCAAAATTTGATTTTAATACTCCCGATCCTCTTAATTGTAACCTGAAATGTTCATCAAATTCATAAGCCAATTTTAATTGAGCATTCAGTAAGTCGGAATTATATTCTTTTTGATAATGGTTTGCACCAAACCATGGGTTATTATACCATGCATAATTCCAATTCGCCTGTCGGTAACCTTCCATTCCGGGTACCCACTGATGGTTTTTAAGATCTTGGCCATTAACATCTTCTCCCATCCAGATTAAAAGAGTGTACATGTGTCCGCTAGGATTATACCCATAATTAGGATAATTAGGAGAGTATACTTTATTGTAAGAAAGTTTACTTGTTAAAGTCATTTTATCAGATAGCTTAGTTAGCGATTTGTAACTTAAACCTCCCTGGGATAAACTAGAATTTGGTACGCGATCTTTGTTATGAGAAAAATTTCCGTTAATACGATAATATCCTTTTTCACTTTTCTGACTTAGGGTAAAATTAGTACTGGAAATGATGCTTGTTCTTAAAAAGTCGTCTAAATTATCATGGCGTACCCATGGTAATGGTTGTCTTGAATATCGTGATCGGTTATCATATTGTGTACCGGTTACACTACCATACCAAGGAATAACTTCTCCTGTTTGGCTATCTATAATAGGGCTATTCCATTGAGGAATCAATAAATCTTTATCAAATTTGGGTCCCCATATCATATCCCCGTCTGCAATACCGCCATCTGCGCCGTCCCAAAACTCATATTGTCCATTAGATCCATTCCCGTACTCATGTTGTGTTTTCGGAAAAATAGCATAGCCTGCTGAAACCATTACATTTTGAGATATTTCTATACTTAGGCCATCTTCTGTAGCGCTCTTGGTGGTAATCAAGATAGCACCATTTCGTCCTCTAGATCCATACAATGCAGAAGCAGAAGTTCCTTTAAGGACATTTATTGAAGAAATATTATTTTGAGGAACATCAAAAAAATCAGTCTCTACAGGAATCCCATCGATTACAATTAAAGGAGTCTTTCCCCGTAATGAAAATGAAGGTGATTGAAACATTCCAGGAGGGCTACTTACCTGAAGTCCCGCAACTTTACCAGAAAATAAATTCGCTACATTGGGCACCGGCATATTCGCTAAATTATTAGTTTGGATTTCCTGTGTGGCGTATCCAATTTTCTTTTCAGCTTTTGTAATTCCCAAAGCCGTTACTATAACTTGATCTAAAGATTCTGTATTTACCTGTAATGTTACCGTAAAATTATTTTTGTTACCTACTGCTACTTCCTGTGTTTTAAAACCTATATAAGAAAATATAAGTATATCATTTTGTGTAGCTTTAATTAGAAAATTTCCATCAATATCAGTAACTGCTCCAATATCATTAGTGTTTTTGATACTAACGTTTACTCCTCCCAACGGAAGACCATCAGGGTCGGTAACCACACCTGATATTTCCTGTTGACTATAACCTGCCCAGGAAAGATTAATGAATACAAATAGTAAGAGATAAAAATGCTTCATTGATATTGTTTTTAAGTGAGACGCAAACCTATTACAAGGTTTTAGCAAACTGATTAACAGTTTTTGAAGACATTATTAATTAAGAGTAAAGAAGAGAAAAGCAAAAAAAATAGAAGAACCTGATTAACAGAAATTTAAAAATAGCTTTGATTAGAAAATTTTTATCTTGAATAACTATTTTATAATCTACTGTTAACAACCATACCAGCATATCACTGGATTTAAACCAAAAAGACAATTATACTTTAGCTACCAAATAGAATAATATCCTATCATTTTAAATACACTTCCGAAAACGTAAAACGGCGCAATTCCTATCAAATTATTCTGGCAGGCTTAGTAAATATCATAAAAAAACGTCCCTAAAAGGCTATGAAAATAATGTTCACAAAGCGTAATGTCCCAAAAGAAACACTATTTTTATAGCTATCGTTGTGCGCCATAAAAAAGCCCGGGCATTCAGCAAGATCCGGGTTTTACTGGAATAAAATCAATCCTATTTTTGCTATTATAAAATCAGGTTTTAATGAACGAGCAAGAATATATCAATTATACCCGAATAGCAGAAGCTATTGAATACATACAAAAAAACTTCACGGAGCAACCAACTTTGGACGAAATTGCGGAAAGAGTTAATTTAAGTCCTTTTCATTTTCAAAGACTTTTTACCGATTGGGCAGGTGTTAGCCCTAAAAAATTCCTACAATTTACAAGTGTACAACACGCAAAAAAAATTCTGAACAACTCAAAATCCACGTTATTTGAGACCGCTTACAAAACAGGACTTTCGGGAACGGGTAGATTACACGATTTATTCGTTAAAATCGAAGGAATGACTCCGGGGGAGTACAAAAACAAAGGAGAAAACCTAACCATAAATTATAGCTTTACCGAAAGTAAGTTTGGTAGAATTTTAGTCGCTTCAACTCACAAAGGTATTTGTGATATGGGCTTTGTAGAGAATAAAGAAATTGCATTTTTAGAATTGCAAAAGCGTTTTCCAAAAGCCAGCTTTATTCATCAAACGGATGAAATTCAACAAAATGCGCTACAAATCTATACACAAGATTGGAGTAAAATCAACGAAATAAAACTACACCTAAAAGGAACAGATTTTCAACTAAAAGTTTGGGAAGCCCTCTTAAAAATTCCTAAGGGAAATTTAGCCACTTACGGTAATATCGCTAATTCTATCAACAAACCCAATGCTTCCAGAGCAGTTGGTACTGCAATTGGAAATAATCCAATCGCTTTTTTAATTCCTTGCCATAGAGTAATTCAATCAACAGGAGTGTTTGGAGGTTATAAGTGGGGAACAACTCGAAAAACTGCAATTATCGGTTGGGAAGCATCTCAAAATAATGTGTGATAGATAACAGCAAGAAACGGGTTTTAACTAGCCTATCTTCAATTTAATTTTGCATCAATAAATTAAAACGAAATGATGCAAATATTAAAAGACAAAGTTATTCTTGTTACAGGTGCTAATAGAGGAATAGGGAAATCACTAGTTAAAGAATCATTGAATAAAGGAGCTAAAAAAGTTTACGCCACTTGCCGAGATTTAAGCAAAATGCCAGAATTTGAAGATAATAGAGTGGTTACTCTCAAACTTGATATAACCAATGACCACGAAATAGAACAAGTAGTAAAACAAGCATTGGACACAGAGGTTTTAATAAACAATGCAGGCGTATTAAGTGCTGGTTCTATTCTAAATGGGAAAATTGCGGATATTGAAAAAGATATGAATGTTAACTATTATGGAACTTTAAAAATGATGAAATCTTTTGCATCCGTCTTGGAAAGTAATTCTCCTGCGAGAATAGTCAATATCACATCAATTGTTGCATATTCCCCTTTGCCCTCAATAGCCGGATATTCTGCTTCAAAAGCTGCACTTCTTTCTGCCACCTATTCTGTAAGAATTGAACTGGCTAAAAAAGGTGTTACGGTTCACACGGTAAATCCAGGTGCAATAGATACAGATATGAACAAAGGAAGTGATTGGGATATGCCATCACCCAATAGTGTAGCCAAAGTAATTCTAGACAAAGTAGAAAATGAAGAATTGGATATAATCCCAGAGGATATTGGACTTGAAATGTTTAAATCTTGGAAGGAAGACCCGAAAAAGTTAGCAGAAATATTTCACAATATCTATCACGCTGAATAAAAGTACGAAAGCACAGTCTAGTAGACGGCTCCTCCAATAACTGACAGATTGTCCTTATATACGGGTCTCGTACCTGCCTTCGGCAGACAGGTACGGCAGTTCGATAATGAAACTTATCGATTATAGTATTCGATAAAACTAAAAAAGCCTTCAAAATCAATAAATTTGAAGGCTTTTATTATTATAGTGACCCCGGCAATGTCCGCCTGACTATCGATGTTCCTATCTCGATGCGTTCTGCTATCTTTCGCACCAACTTTTCCACCTAGTTATCGTTGTATAAATCGATATTTTAGCGTAACTTGTTGTGGTGCTTGGTTTTGTTGATGCTCAATGTTACCCGCAGACTATCCAACTTGTTGAGCTTGATACCGCCCAATACGTGGATTTCTAAATGATTGGTGACGTATTCGTAGTTGTTGCTGTTTTTGGTGTCCAAAATATTTTTACCCATAATGCAGATAATTCTATTATTTGTATTGTTTACTCTGCAATATTGGATATTACTATTCAATAAATCAGGATAATACTATTTTATTTTGACTATATTTGCCCAAAACGTATAGTTTACTACGATTTAAAGCGTTTAAGACGATTATTCTATGACTTTAGGACAGAAGATTACCAAGATCAGGAAAGAGAAGAAGTTATCGCAAGTCGATATAGCCTCTTATGTGGGCGTGTCCCGTGATGCCATTTCCAAGTACGAGCGTGATGATATTGTGCCGTCCGTTGAGAACGCTAAAATGATTGCTAAAGTCCTTGGTGTTTCCCTTGATTATTTGGTTTCCGAGGATGACAGCTTGGAAGTTGTGGACGTGGATATGCTCAATCGTATGCGTGAGATTCAGCGACTTACAGATGATGATAAAACTACCGTTATTAAAATCATTGATGCCTTTATCCGTGATACCAAGACCAAAAAGGCGTATGCATAAAAAAACCACAGCTTTCGCCGTGGTTTAACACTTTGCTTTCTATTTATAATAAACTATGATAAAGATTAATCAGTGGCTTAATCTTTAACCTTTGCTGTTCTGTACCGCAATGGGAATAGAACTTATATAAAGATTCAGTTTCGCCATTAATTATGCCTTTGACACTTATTTCGGTAAAAGCGTGAACACGTTCATCACAATTATTATTGTCTATCCCTTGAATATATTGATAATTGTTAAGACAGTAATTAAAATATTCCTTTTCTTTTTTGCTTAAACGAACTTTTTTCTTTTTCAAGCAATCAGGCTTTTTACCGTAAACTTTCATCGCTTTTTCTTTTCCATTCTCTTTCCAGAGAATTACATTTTTATTGGATTCATTTGATATAACAATGATATTCTTAACCCCTTTATTTTTAAGAGTATTGACTTCGTTAATAACTTCTTCAGAAGTTTTATCCTGTGCTGACAATGTTATAAAGCTAATCATCGTCAATATTAACATTATTTGATTTCTCATATTATTTTAAATATAATTGCACTTGCCAAGAAATTGTCCCTGGTATTGCAACGCCTCTACCAGCGGGATTACCTCCGTGCCTAGAACCGTCTCTATAAAATCTCGAACTACCAGTCGTAACTCTTTGATACAAATTGGTCAACTGTATGGCATTCAAAAATTGATTACCTCCTGCATTATAATTGGTCAGACCGTGACCTAATAATTCGTGAGCAAGTAATTCACCTGCTGTTGATGTTCTGTTAGTAACTCTTGCTCCAGTTGAGTTATCTCTATAATCTGTTATCGGTATTGTTGAGTTCGTAACAATAACGGTATGCGTACCAGTACCTGTCTTAAAATTAAAGCCTCCACCTGTTGCATCGTCAGCATCAGCTCCATTGATTTTACCATCACCATTATAATAACCAAATTGGTCGCTTAAAGCAGAGTTTGAAAATTTCTCACCTCTTTTTACAGCTTCAACCGTATGTATTTCAGATGAGTTAACTGCTTCAAAATAACCATTTGCTAGTGCTTTTTCATCCGCACTTGAGTTTTTTGTGGCATCATCAAAATCGCTTTGTGAGATTCCTTTGAACTTCTTTCCTTTTGTCTTAAATAACCTTGCTAGTTTCTTGTTATTCTTAAAGGTTTTTCTAATCTCTCTTTTAGTTCTTCTAGCTGATTTTCTAGATACTCCTTGTATGCTATCTCCATTAATTTCTCTAAAAAAGATAGGATTGTTTGCACTAAAATGATAAGGTGTAACTGCATAATACTTTTCAGCAAACCTATCTATCTTGTTAAACCTTCCAATTGCAGGGTCGTAATCTCTCCAACCAAAAGCATAGGTATTCTTTCCTAATTCTTTCTCATCTTCTTTTCCTTGATACGTTTGGTAGTTATTTTCCGTACCATTTATCACATTATTGTAACCCTTGTGCTGTAAGCCAAATGGATAGACGTTTAGGCATTTTTTTTCTCCGCGGGCTCTTTTTTTGGAGTGTACTACCTCCAAAAAATCAAAAAAATCGGTATCGAGCTTTCTGCATCCCATTGAACTACTAATATACTAATTGGCATCTAATTCCTTGCAGGTAAAAACCAGTATTTCCGTTTTAAAAAGGGGAAGATCTTGGGTGGTGGGCTTTGCGCTGGCGATCTTCGGCTTTTTAAAATGATAGCCACTAATGCGGCGATTGAGCATTATAAATTAATTCCCGATGGCTATCGGGACGTAGTGCGCTGGCAGCAGCGAGGGCAAAAAGCGGTGGCAGAGTCGGCAATTTTACATAGCGCAATTTATAACTGCACAAGGTTTCCTTGATTTTTAACTGTAAATATTCCTTGTGCATTATAAAGCCCCTGCGTTATGTAAATATGGCTTGGGGCAGGTTTTTGTGCAATAGTTTTTTTGGTGGCGCAGCGCTTTGCTTTTTTGCGTTGGCGAGGGAGGTACGTAAAAAATGCCTGTGCCCTGTGTACAGTATTTTTTGCGTACCGGACGACCAGGTGTTGGAGGTAGTAAAAAGCAATGGGCTGCTTTAGCTATTGGCGCACAAAAACCTGCAATGGCGGTGGCGCGCGGAAGGGCAAAAAGGACAGGGCGAGCCGTGATCCCGATAGCTATCGGGAGAGCGGCGTGGACTTTTTGCCCTGGGGGTTTTTCAGCTTATTGGATGGAAGTTGTTGACGATTTCGTGCAGGTTTTCCAAGTCGTCCTGTAAATATCTTTCCGTTGAACTGATGTAACGATGTCCAGCTAAATATTGAACCTTTCGCAAGTTGTATTGTCCTAACCAATTTGTAATTACAGAAGCTCTAATTTGATTGATGTTTTCGACCTTGTAATTGGTCTTTTTCAGCTTCTTAATGATGTTGGTAATCGTGTTGCTCAATCGTGCATTATTCGGTATCAATAATCGTTCACTTTCTATATTTCTACGTTGTTTTATTTCTTCTCTGATTTCTTTGATGTATTCCAACAGTTCAATGACTTGCCAGGGTTTTAGCTCTAATTCTCGTGCGTTCATTTTCTTGTGTCCTGAAACATAGATTTTGCCTTTGTAAACTTCTACGTGTTGAACTTCCAACGTTTTTAGATTTGTGGTTGACAAGCCTTGATAGACCATTAAACCAACGATTATTCTATCTCTTTTTGCGGTCAGCCTATGATAGGCATCTTTAATATTTTCAGTTTCGTAACTGTAATATAAATCCTCTAATTCGTCAGCTTCAAGTAAGTTATAATTGATGTGTCTTTTTGCACCTTTTACAGTTGTATTTTCTATTGGATTCTCACTTTTAAAATTTTCTTCTACCAAGTAATTTAGATATACTTTTACACGTCCCAATCTATGGTTTACGGTCTTTTTGGTTGTTCCTTTTCGTTGTAAATATTTGATGTATTTCAAGCAATCTTTATAATCGATTTCGATAGCTGTGGTATGGTTCCTATTGCACCATTTTATAAATAACTGTGCTTGTTTTATATAGTTCTCGATTGTAGTATCTGCGTATCCTTTCTTCTCTAAATGTATTTTGTAATCATTCATTTTCAACGGTTTTTAATAGATGCGTGTAGATTTGAGTAGATTCTAAAG
>NZ_JAKHSK010000055.1 GCF_023499215.1 Zunongwangia pacifica | reverse complement strand
TTCTATTGTATCTTTGTCAAGTACAGAGTACATAAAGGGTTGGTTTTGATAATTGTATGTTTCGCAACACAAATATCTGCAACCCTTTTTTATTTTTAAAAAAAGTTTAAATCATTTCTTTTTAAAACCTATTTTTTTTCAAAAAACATTAATGTTTTCAAAATCTTTTCTTAATATTGTTATGTAGTACATAATTACATAAATACATATTTAGTAGATAATTATAACCAAAACATCATTTATGAGAAAACTTTTACAACTCAAGATGCTAAAGCCATTATTGTTTGCAATACTGGTACTTTTAGGGACAGAGGTAGGTCGTGCCGCTATCGACTTAAATTTTTATTCAAATTACGAACCGAAATCGATTTCGGGAGTAGTTTACGATGCCACTACGGGGGAGACACTTCCAGGTGTAACAGTGAACATTAAAGGTTCTAGCTCTGGGACCATTAGTGATTTAGACGGCTATTTTCAAATTGAGGCTGAACCTGGATCTGTACTGGTATTTAGCTTTATTGGGTATGTAACCCAAGAAGTGATTATAAAGGATCAGACTTCATTATCCATTAATATGGAAACAGACATCGCATCACTAGAAGAGGTTGCGATTATTGGTTATGGTAAGGTAAAACGTTCTAACCTAACCGGATCTGTATCTACGATAAGTAGTGAGACGCTGGAACAAACCAATAAAGTAGATGCGGCTTCCTCAATTCAGGGACAGGTTGCGGGTGTTACCGTACAACGTACAGACAACAAGCCCGGTTCAGGTGGTTTCAACATTCGCGTTAGAGGTTCTAATACCATTAACTCCAGCTCGGGCAACGGAGGTTACAGTCCGGGACAAAACCCGTTATTTGTAGTAGACGGGATCTTTGTAGATGACATTTCATTTCTGAACCCTGCAGATATCGAACGTATGGATGTGCTTAAAGATGCTGCATCTGCCGCAATCTACGGTTCTCGCGGTACAAATGGGGTTGTAATTATACAAACCAAAAAAGGAAAAGAAGGCAAACTGAGTATACGTTATAACAACTATGTTGGTTTTAAAGAAATTTATAATCTGCCTCCTGTTTTTGATGGTAAAAGCTATATCCCATTCCTAAGAGATGTAGTGGTTGGTAACCAGTTTGCTGCTAATAAAGACGGTAACTTCAACCAGTATTCTGCTGATGCTGTTAATATTGAGGATTACCTAAGTGAAGAAGAGCTTCAAAACATCGCAAACGGTGTAAGTACAGATTGGGTTGATCTAATCACGCGCCACGGCTTTCAACAAAACCACACACTTGACTTAAGTGGCGGTTCTGAAAACACCATTTATGCAGCCGGTTTAGGCTATACCGAAGATAAAGGTACCGTATATGGTGAAGACTTTAAGCGTTATACCCTTAAAGGAAACATTCAGAGCAATCTTACCGATTGGCTGACTTTTGGCTACGACAACTACGTCACTCTAGCCACTACCAATGAAGGGAGTTTAGAAGCTTTTAGAAGCGCATATCGTCTTAAACCTATAGGAAGACCTTATGATGATAACGGTGACCTACTATTCTTACCTACTCAAAAAGAAACTCAGGTAAGTAACCCTATATTTGACACTCGAAACTGGACAAAGGAAAACAAATACATCAATTTTATTGGTAATATTTCGCTTAGTGTAAAACCATTTGAAGGACTAAGTATTACTACAAAATTTGCTCCTAACGTAAAATATACGCGTCTAGGTGAATACCGTGGTTTATATACAAAAAGTTCAATAGGAAACCAAAGCAGTACACGTGCGCAAGTTGATAACTATCTGGACTATTCCTATACGTGGGATAACATTGTTGACTATAACAAAGATATTGATGATAACAACAGCATCGCTGCAACCTTTGTATATTCCAGATTTTTACAGGAAAATGAGTCTTATGAAATTCAGATAAGAAATTTCTCTTCAGACGATTTCTTATTTTACAATCTTGGTGCAGGGTCTAACGTAAACTCTTACGGAAGCGGCTTTAGCAAGCAAACATTAGAGTCTTATACCGCTCGTCTAAACTACAATTTGATGGACCGTTATATCCTTACCCTAACAGGAAGATACGACGGAGCTTCTGTTCTATCAAAAGGTAATAAATGGGCCTTTTTCCCTTCAGCTTCATTGGCTTACCGCGTGATTCGTGAAAACTTTATGAGCTCTCAAAACGTATTTTCAGACCTAAAACTGCGTTTAAGTTACGGGCAAACCGGTAACAATGGTATTGGCGGCGGATTAAATCCTTTAGGAACCCTATCCCTTCTTAACTCCAGCTATACTAATCTTGGCGATGCCAGTGCACCTACACTATTTGTTTCTGGTCTTGCCAATCAGGACTTAAGCTGGGAGCGTACTTCTGAAGTAAACATAGGTCTCGATTTTGGCTTCTTTAACAATAGGTTAACCGGTAGTGTTGATGTATACAATCGTAATATCAATGACATTATATTCTTTAGACCTTTACCTACCGCAACTGGTTTTGGTGGAACCTTCGATAATATTGGAGAGTCTCGTAACCGTGGTATTGAAGTAGGTCTTAATGCAAAAATCATTAACAATGAAGACTTCAAATGGACCACTAATCTAAATTTCGCAAGTAATCATAATGAGATCGTTAACTTATATGGTAACAATGATGAAATCATTTTTGGTGCGCAGGGTGGTACCTTTATTCATAGAGTAGGAGAAGCTACCGGGTCACTGTATGGTTATAAATACGACGGAATATGGCAACTAGATGAGGCAGAAGAAGCCGCTAAGTATGGTCAAAAACCAGGACAGGTACGAGTGGTAGATATCAACGGTGACGGACAAATCACTGAACAAGAAGACCGTGCTGTACTAGGAAATCCACTTCCAAAATGGACCGGTGGTTTTACCAGTACGATGAATTACAAGAATTTTGATTTCTCATTCTTTGTCTATACCAGTCAGGGAATGACTATTCAGAGTAATTTCCACTCTTCACGTGCTTTCTCTTATGATGGTGAACCCGCACGTTTATGGAATGGTTATGACACCAATTACTGGACACCTACAAATCCTACAAATAATTGGTTTCAGCCCGGTAACGGTGGTCATTATCAACAAGCCATTAAATATATGGATGTGTCTTTCGTGAAAGTTGGCTTCATGACCTTAGGATATACCCTACCCGCTACCACGACAGAAAAATTAGGTATTAAAAAGCTACGCCTTTATACTACGGTTCAAAATCCGTTTACATTTTCAGATTATGACGGTTGGGATCCCGAAAATGCCGGTAGAAATACCTATGGCGCCGCATTTATGTCCCGTACTTATATGGCCGGCTTAAATTTTAGTTTCTAAAAAAATAAATACTATTATGAAAAAATCAATTTATACCTCATCACTAGCTTTACTACTTACCGGTATGCTGACTACAAGTTGTGACGACTTTCTTGAAGAAACAAACAGACAAGCTATTAGTATTCCATCTTCACGCGAAAATGCAGAAAGCTTTATACAACTTGTTAATTATATCTACGAGATATCTCGTGATAACACTACCCGATACCAGCCAGATATGCTCTATGTCCTTGAAGATCTAGGGACTGATATCGTAACCCGCGCTTCGCCTCTTACCGGTACAGATGCGATTAACGATTATGTAGATATGAATGCCTCAAACTACGTGATGCAAGTCTATTGGGCTAACCAGTATAAAACTATTTCTGCAGCAAATACGCTGCTTGCCAATGCAGATTTAATTGAGGATGTAGAACAAAGTCTAAAAAGTAGAGGAATTGGGGAAGCCAAATTCTTCAGAGCCTGGTCTTATTTTAAGCTGGTCGAAAACTTTGGCGGTGTACCTATTGTTACAGAACCTATCACCACAGCTAAATCTGATTTTACCCGAGCTTCTGAAGAAGAAGTGTATACTCTAATTGTTAATGACCTTAATGATGCCATCAATACTGTAGATGAAAAACCAGAAGAATATGGCAGGGTATCTAAAGATGCTGCCCGTCACCTGTTATCAAAGGTATTACTTACTCGTGGTTATAAATCTTTTGCTGCATCAGACGATTACATGCGTGCCATTTCTTTGGCCGAAGACGTAATTGCGAATCATCCGCTTGAACCTACTTTTGCAGATGTCGTAGACATCGAAAATCAACGTAACGACGAGGTGATATTTTCCTATCTTTTTGGTAGCGAAACTTCGAGCATAGGCTGGGGTAACACCAAACACTTACTGTATAAGTTTGAATATTTTAACTACCCCGGATTGGCACGTGGTACCTTATACCAAAACGGTATCGGCAGAATGCCTACTCCTTATTTCTTCGATATGTTTGAGGAAGAAGACACCCGTAATGAAGAGACGCTAAGATATGTTATCTATGCAGATGTTGCTGAAGATGGTCTTGAAGTGGGAGATACCGCCATTTATTTCCCAAAAACGGCCTGGAGTCAGGAACGCATAAATAGTAAACCTTATGCGGTGATTAATCCTGATAAATATATCACTAACGATGGGGTGACCAATGTTCATTGGCCTATGTTTAAGAAATTCGACAATCCTGGAGCCCCTTTTGTATATGCAGATCAACCTGCACTGGGATCGCGTGATATGGTCATGATGCGTAGTGCCGAAGCTTATCTTATCGCAGCCGAAGCTGCGCTGCAAACCGGTAATTCTGGAGATGCTGCAACCTATCTTAATAGGGTAAGGTCTCGTGCGGGTATCACCACAGCTCTTACTGCCGGGGATGTAAACATTGCACTTATCTTAGAAGAACGTGCTCGCGAATTAATAGGCGAAGTAAACCGATGGATGGATCTAAAACGTACCGGCACTCTGGTATCACGCGTTTTGCAATATAACCCGCACGCAGCACTTAATAGCGTGATTAGCGAGAAAAACCGTCTAAGACCTATACCACAGTCTGAGATTGATGCTTCCGGAAAATCAATAAGCCAAAACCCGGGTTACTAAAAACTAGAAAATCCGTCAATACTCAGGGCGAAGCCCAAATTGACGGATTTCTTATTCTATAATAGTATATTTTTAACTCAGTTTATTAAAATGTGGTGTAAGATGGTTGCGCATGTTTTCTCTAAATTCATAAGCAGTGCCAACTCGCAGCGTCTCCACAAGATCTTTATGCGAAATAGTACCCCGTACCGGTTTAGCGGCAGCCTTAGATTCCTGCTGCATCATATAATGAAAAACAGGCAAAAGCATCGACTGAAAACGATTCAAAGTACCATTACCAGACATCTTATAGAGATAGGAATGAAACTCAATCTCATAGGCCAAACGGGTTTTAAGATCGGTTTTACATAGCGGATCATTGGCCTCACGCTCTACTATTTCTTGCAAATTATTAATATCTGAATCTTTTTTTCTAATGAACAGTAATTCACTCATACCTACTTCAAGTACCAGGCGTAGCTCAAAAATGTGCTGCATGGCTTCCTCTCCTAAAAGATCAGGATCCATAATGCGCTCGATTCCGCTTAAAATATCTGGTTCGGCAATAATCATTCCCTTACGCTTTTTAGACTCTACAACACCTAGCATACGTAAACGGCTAAGGGACTCACGCACGATGTTACGACTTACCCCCAGGTTTTCAGCAAGTTCGATTTCTTTGGGTAACGAGTCTCCAGATTTAAAACGATTTTCTTTCAGAAACTCGAGAATGCGCTGTTCTACCTGTTCGACCAGTGAAACTGATTTAATGGGTTTAATTTTAGAAGCCATAGTAGTTTAATATTTAATAATTGCAAACTTCTGGTAAAACAAGTAAAACTTCAGACATTTAAAAAGTTATTTTAATACATATTTTAAATATATTGCTATTTAAAACATGTCCTACATATAAAATTAATGAATATAACGAATATACACGATTTTGGAGCTGTAAATGATGATGCTACCAATAATGCGATTTTTATTCAAAAGGCAATAGATCAATGTGCAAGATTTGGAGGTGGAAAAGTTATTATTCCCGCGGGCAAATCTTATTTATCAGGACCTTTTGAACTCAAATCAAATATTGAATTACACCTAGAGCACGGTGCAGTGCTCAAAGCCTACCCCGACGAAAGCGTGTATACCAAAAGTGCTTTTAGAAAAAATCAGGGTGAAGGCACCATTTGGATTGGAGGTGAAAACCTAAACCAGATTTCCATAACCGGTGGTGGCACTCTAGATGGCAATGGTATCTTTTTTATGGGAGAGGAATTACACGATTCCTACGAACTTAAACCCTTTGATACTATTGACCCCAGACCACATATACTCACATTGGTCTCTTGTAAAAATGTAAAAATACACGGGGTCACGGTAAGCAATGCAGCTTATTGGGCACTGCATTTTATAGGTTGCTACGATGTAGCTATAGAAAATATTTCGCTTTATAATGACCTTAAGGTACGCAACAGCGATGGTATTGATCTTGATCATTGCCAAAATGTACGTATTATTAATTGCCATATTGAATCTGGTGATGATTGTATCTGCCTTAAAAACAGAAGGGAATATGAAGAATTAGGCCCTTGTAGAAATATTGTAATTTCCAATTGCACTTTAATCAGTACCTCTTGTGCCATCAAGATAGGTTCTGAAAATATGGATGTCATCAGCCACGTCACCTTTAATAACTGCATCATTACAGGAAGTTGCCGCGGCATCGGTATTCAAAACCGAGATGAAGGAACCGTTTCAGACATCATATTTTCAAATATTATGGTTGAATGTAAACAGTTTTCTGAAGTGTGGTGGGGAATGGCAGAGCCTATTTACATAACCGCCTATCCTCGCGCTTCGCACGATCATAAAGATGCAGGCTGGCGATTAAAACCAGGAGCAAAAACAGCCGGTATTGGTAAGGTTTCTAACATCAGCTTTGCAAACATAAGATGCAAGAGCGAAAACGGTATTTTTCTAGGAGCAGCATCACCAGATTTGCTTGATAATATTCGGTTTAATGATGTTGACCTTGAAGTGTCTAAAACTACCGAATATCCCGGAGGTTATTACGACTGCAGACCCTGTAAAGATGATGATTTTATAGGTGAGCAAACCGCAGGGTTCTATATGGTGAATGCCAGCAATGTGCACATCTCAAACACCACTGTAAACTGGGGAACCCAAAAACCAGATTATTATGGCAACGCGCTTTATGCTGAAAATATAAATCCGCTGGTTCTCGAAAATTTTAATGGAACGGCGGCATTTGAGCACTTAGAAAGCATCGTTGAAAAAGGACAAACACAACTCGAAAAAATCTCAAATTAATTATGGTTTTTGGCTTATCATATCTGGATATTTTGGTACTGGTACTATACTTTGGTGGTATTGTTTATATCGGTATACGGTCTAGCCTTAAAATCAAAAAAGAAGAAGATTATTTTTTGGGCGGAAGAAAATTTGGGAAACTTTTCTCAACTTTCGCCAGCTTTGGGCAGGCAACTTCTGCTGATGGACCCGCAGGGGTAGCGACTACCACATTTAAAAACGGCGCTAGTGGTATCTGGAGCTCGCTTTTGATGCTTTTTGCCACTCCCCTGTTTTGGATTACAGCTCCGTGGCTGCGAAGGCTACGTATCACGACAATGGGCGATTTTTACGAACAGCGTTACGCTTCGCGAAAGATGGCTGCCACCTACGCCTTAGTAGGAACCATTGGGATGATGGGCTTGCTTTCGGTGGGTTATAAAGCCGTGACCACCACGGCCCTGGCAATGACTGGAAAGCCGGAAACCGCACTTACCGCAACCGAAAAGCTCGAAAAAGAAAAAGCAGATCGCCTTTTTGAACTTTCTAACGAAAACTTCACCTACCTCTCTCAGGCGGAGAAACAGGAATTAACTGAACTGAGACAGGAAAATCCACGAGCGCTCTTCAGTTATTTTTCTGAAGATGTACTTATCTGGACCATCTGTTTTATCGTGCTTTTTTACACCGCCCTTGGCGGACTCGAAGCTGCATTCTATACCGATTTGTTACAAGGCATTTTTATCATCCTGCTCTCCATTCTTCTAATTCCGTTTGCCTGGTCGGCAATTAATGAGCAATTTGGTGGCAACGGGATGATGCAGGCGCTTACCAACATGCACGAGCAATTACCTGAAAGTACTTTTGAGGTTTTTGGATCTCCTGCAACCTTAGATTTTACCTGGTATTTTATTATTATGGCAGCGTTAGTGTCAGGAATGACGGTTGTTGCCCAACCTAATCAACTGGTTACTGCAGGGGCTGCCAAAAACGAAGATGCGGCACGTACCGGCTTTGTAACCGGTACTTTTATGAAACGTATTGTGACCATATTATGGGGCATGGTGGGGCTCTGTGCCATTTTGCTCTACGGTGGTAAAATCATGAATTCCGATTTTGTATGGGGTCACGCCACAAATCAATTGCTCGCACCACTGGGAATAGGCCTGGTAGGACTTATGCTCGCCAGCTTGATGGCCGCTTTAATGTCTACGGCAGACTGCCTGATGATTACCGTTTCAGGGCTTGTGGTCAATAATTTTTATAAATACTTTTTTCCCGACAGATCTGCCAAACATTACATCTGGGCCGGTAGAATATCGGGCGCAATTTTTCTCATTGGGGCTGCGGTAATCACAACGCAGTTTGATACGATTCTTCAGATTTTAAAGTTTATCTGGGAGTTCTTTGTGGTGTTTGTGGCCGCATTCTGGCTGGGACTTAAATGGCGACGTGCCAACCGTATTGCAGCCTGGTGTTCAATCCTGCTTACCTTTCTGCTGTTTTACCTGATCCCAACGATCCTGCCGGTAGTCTTTCCGGCGATGCGTACCGATGAAAGCCTGACAAAGCTCACCGAATCACGCATCGTTACCCGAAATTACGAGGTAAAAGAAGTAGATCTTGAAAACCGGAAACACGATATCGCGCAATGGGAAAAACTTCCGCAAAGCGAAAAAGATGAAATCAAAAAACCGGAAGCACTTTCGCTGGGAGGTACTAACGCGGTAGACTATGCGATGCCGCAACAGGCTATATTCTGGTCTAAAGGAGTTTCAGTAACCAAAGCTGATGAGCGCTACGGCCGCGGCTACATTTATCTGGAATTGTACCTGCTCGACAGTCTGGGCTGGGATCTTTCCAGGAATCCCTATGCTTTAAACGAAACCATAAGACTCGGTATACGTTTGTTATTTCCATTTTTGGTACTCATCTTCATCGCTTTGGCAACAAAACCTGATCCCGACGAACATTTAAAGTTCTTCTACCAGAAGATGCGCACCCGGGCGATTGACAACAGTACCTTGAAAAATCAACCGGTTACCGAAAGGCTTTTGTTCCCCAACAGCAATTGGGAATTGTACACCTGGAATAGAAAAGACAGCACGGGCTTCCTGCTCGCCTGTCTTGTTGTTGTACTCATTATTGGTTTACTCTACCTGATGGTTTCCCTCGGGTCCTGATTAATGAATTGATAAAACGGAAATAGAAAACCGCAAAAAAATAAAAAAGAACTGTTTAACCTGAATTTATAGTTATGAAAGATAGCAATCAAAACGCGCAGCCGCTGGGCAGTCTTGACGAGTGGGAAGATGATGTGGTGCGCCGTTATCCTGAAGAGGCTCATAAAGCCAAGGAAGAATTTCGCAATTACGAAGCTCCGGCTCGTGATACGGTAAAAGAGTTTTACCGCATCAATCACATCAACCAGACTTATGATTTTGTCCTCGAAAAGAAAAACGACTTCCTCAAATTTAACCGTCGTGAGATGTCGCTTTGGGATGCAGTCGAATTTTTAAATACGCTTGTTGATGACTCTGACCCCGACATTGACCTCGATCAGACCCAACATTTACTCCAAACTTCAGAAGCTATTCGCGCAGACGGGCATCCCGATTGGTTTGTGCTAACCGGCTTCTTACACGATCTGGGTAAAGTATTGTGCCTTTTTGGCGAGCCGCAATGGGCCGTAGTAGGCGACACTTTCCCGGTAGGTTGCGCTTATTCAGACAAAATTGTGTATCACGAGTTTTTTAAACAGAACCCGGATTATACCAACGAAAATTTCAATACCAAATATGGTGTTTACAAGCCCAATTGCGGATTAGACAACGTACACATGTCCTGGGGTCACGATGAATACCTTTATCACATTATGAAAGACTATCTTCCCGAACCGGCTTTACATATGATACGTTATCACTCGTTTTATTCACAACACCGCGAAGGTGCTTACGATCACCTAATGAGTCCACACGATCACGAGATGTTTAAATGGGTTGAAAAATTCAATCCGTATGATTTGTATTCCAAGGCTCCCACTCCACCAAACGTAAAAGAACTGAGACCATATTATGAAGATTTAGCTGCCAAATTCTTACCGGACACGCTGAAGTTTTAGATTACATTTTTAAAATAGCACCTGTTATGATTCTTAAACCAAAATACCAATCGATCTTTAAGCTTGCCTGTTGCCTTTTTATACTTGCAGGACTTAACTCCTGTAAAAAAGAAACAGAAACAAAAGCCCATGCCAAGGAAGATACGCCGTATACAAGCCTGCTAAAAAGGGTGGTACCCGAGTATGCCGGCAATTTTATAATTGATTCGTTACCCGGTGCCGGCGATCAGGCTTTTGAAATTGCAGCTCAGGAGGGTAAAATCAGTTTAAAGGGAAATAACGGCGTGGCTATTGCTTCGGCCCTGTATTATTACATCAAAGAGTATGCGCACGGGCAGATCACCTGGAATGGTACCAACCTCAACTTCCCGGAAACTCTGCCCCTGCCTGAGCAACCTGTACGTAAAGAATCGCCTTACGAGTACCGCTATTACCTCAACTACTGTACCTTCAACTACTCGATGAGCTGGTGGAACTGGGAACGCTGGGAAAAGGAAATCGACTGGATGGCGCTTCATGGTATCAATATGCCTTTAGCCATAACCGGTGAAGAATACATCTGGGACGAAGTTTACAAATCCTACGGCTTTACCGATGAAGATCTCAAAGACTTTTTCAGCGGCCCTTCGTATTTCTCCTGGTTTTGGATGGGAAATCTGGACGGCTGGGGCGGTCCGCTTCCGCAAAGCTGGAAAGAAAGCCATCGCGATCTGCAGAAAAAGATTTTACAGCGCTCACGCGAACTGGGGATGAAGCCCGTGCTTCCGGCATTTACCGGTCACGTTCCGGCTTCTTTCAAAAAATTCTTCCCCGATGCCAATCTCAAAAAGACCAATTGGGGCAATGATTTTGGCGACACCTACATCCTGGATGCAGGCGATCCGCTTTTCGCAGAAATAGGAAAACGCTTTTTAGAAAAACAGGAAGAAGTCTTTGGTACAGATCACCTCTACACGGCAGATACCTTCAACGAAAACGAGCCACCTTCAGACGATCCGCAGTATTTGGGTGAGTTGAGCGAAAAGATTTTTGAAGGCATGAAAGCCGCTGATCCCGAGGCAACCTGGGTGATGCAGGGCTGGTTGTTTTACAGCCACAAAGACTTCTGGAAAACCCCTCAAATCAAAGGTTTGCTCAGCACTGTGCCTGATGATCGCATGATCATTCTCGATCTGGCTACCGAAATTGAACCGGTCTGGAAACAAACCGAAGCCTTCTACGGCAAACAATGGATCTGGAATATGCTGCACAATTTTGGCGGAAACATCAGTATGTTTGGCCGCATCGAGACTGTGGCACAGGAACCTGCAAAAGCTTTAAACGACAGCACTTCGGGTAATTTAAAAGGAATAGGTCTTACGATGGAAGCCATAGAGCAAAACCCGGTACTTTACGAACTGATGACCGATAATACCTGGCGCGACACGCCCATTGAACTCAAACCCTGGCTAAAGCAGTATACGCGTAACCGCTATGGTGCGGTAAACGACAGCATAATCAAAGCCTGGGATATTCTGGTAGAAACGGCTTACAACGGTACTACGATACGCGATGGCGCCGAGTCTATCATCGCTGCGCGTCCTACCTTTGAAGGATACCGCCGCTGGGCACGCACCAAGATGAACTACGATCCAGTTGACCTGCTGCCCGCCTGGGATTTATTTGTTGGCGCAAGTGATACCTTTAAAAATGCTGATGGTTTTGAATACGATCTTGTAGATCTTACCCGTCAGGTGCTGGCCAACTATGCGCTGCCCGTGCAGCAACAGATGGCTATCGCCTACCGCAATAATGATCAGGAAGCTTTTAAAAAGCATAGCGAAGAATTGTTGACGCTCATCAGCGATTTGGATAAATTACTTGCTACGCGAAAAGACTTCCTGCTGGGTCCCTGGATTGCTGATGCACGAAGCTGGGGCAACACACCTGAAGAAAAAGCCCTGTACGAGCGCAATGCGCGCGACCTCATCACGCTTTGGGGCGGTCCTGACAATCCGCTGCACGAGTATTCCTGCCGCCAGTGGAGCGGAGTACTTAACGATTTTTACAAACCACGCTGGCAACAATTCATCACCGATGTTCAAGCCGATTGGGGCAATTTTGATCAGGAAGCTTTTGACGAAAAAATCAAACAATGGGAATGGAAATGGGTCAATAAAGAAGAATCGTACCCCACTGAGCCCAAAGGTGACGCTTACCAAATAGCAAAAGCGCTTCACACCAAATACCGAAGCAAAATCACCCCGATCACGAAGATTATGCCGCCTATTGACTATAATTATTAATCCACTGCTTATGACCGTCAAAACTTCAGAACGCTTTTTATCGCTCGACGTATTTAGAGGGCTAACCATCGCCCTGATGATTTTGGTAAACACGCCGGGTACCGGTGCTGAGATGTACCCCTATTTGGTGCACGCGCAGTGGTTTGGGTTTACGCTGGCCGATTTAGTGTTCCCATCCTTCCTTTTTGCAGTGGGTAACGCGATGAGCTTTTCGATGCGCCGCTTTCAGGAGGCTGAACCTGCAGATTTTTGGAAAAAAGTACTGAAGCGCACCGCAATTATCTTTCTGCTGGGCTTTTTGATGTATTGGTTTCCGTTTTTTGAATACACTGATGGGCAACTGCAGTTATCCCCATTTTCTGAAACCCGGGTTATGGGCGTTTTGCAGCGCATTGCCTTATGTTACTTTTTTGGTGCGGTGATGGTACGGTATTTTTCGGTCAAAGCTATTTTCATAGCCTGTGTCGTAATGCTCCTCGCCTACTGGGGAATTCTCTATGCTTTTGGTGAACCGGGAGCCGAACTCGACATGGCAACCAATGCCGCTGCTAAATTTGACTTAGCCATTTTGGGCGAAGGCCATATCTACAAAAAAGACGCAATTCCCTTTGATCCGGAAGGTATTTTGAGCACCCTGCCCAGTATTGTAAATGTACTTGCCGGTTACCTCGCCGGTGTGTTTATCAGACGTAAGGGAAAAACCTACGAGACCATTGCCAAACTGATGCTGGCCGGTTTTATCGTTTTTGCTTTAGCCGAATGGTGGGGCTTAATTTTCCCCATTTCCAAAAAATTGTGGACAAGTCCCTTTGCGATGCTAACCATAGGCCTTAACCTTTCTATGCTGGCTGCACTCATCTTTGCGGTAGAATTAAAAAACATCAAATTTGGTAGCGATTTTTTCAACACCTTCGGAAAGAATCCGCTGGTGATTTACCTGTTTTCTGAACTCTTCTACATCACGCTACGCCTCATTCCGGTGAATGAAAATCAGGATGCTTTTGAATGGGTAAGTGAAGAAATCTTTCAGCGCATCTTACCAGGATCTTTCGGGGCACTGATAACCGCTACTGTCTTTATGCTCCTGTGCTGGGCTTTGGGCTACTGGATGGACAAAAAGAAAATCTACGTCAAAATATAATTTCATTCCGAAGAAAAGATCAATATCTTTAAAACTACTTTTTAAACACTAACTCTAAACATGAAATTTTTCTTTCGCTTCTCTCATTTTATAGTCCTTTTAGTTTTAATAAATTTTTCCTGTAAAAAAGAAGAAACTCAAAATCCCGAATTAGCCAAAGCTGAAATACCCGAGCTTTGGTACGATGCCCCTGCCCATGAATGGGTTGAAGCCCTTCCGCTGGGGAATGGTAAAATAGGCGCAATGGTTTTTGGGCGTGTAAGTGATGAACTGATTCAGCTTAATGAAAGTTCGCTGTACAGCGGTGGCCCCGTACCACAAAGCATCAATCCCGATGCTTCTAAATATTTAGAACCTTTACGCGAAGCCATTTTTGCCAAAGATTATGAGGAGGCGACACTTTTGGCTAAAAAGATGCAGGGTTATTATACCCAATCTTATATGCCCATGGGCGATTTGTTGTTACATCAGGAGCTGAAAAATGATTCGGTTCAAAACTACAAACGCACATTGAACATAGCCGAAGCCATTACCACAACAGCATTTGAAGCTGATGGCGTCAACTATACCCGCGAGTTTTTTACTTCGGCACCTGATAATGTGTTGGTACTGAAACTTACGGCAGATGCTGCTAAGGCTTTAAACCTAAATCTTTCCGCAGAAAGCCAGCTGCGTTCTGAAGTTTCGGTGACCGAAGATCAGGAACTGGTGGTTAACGGCAAGGCTCCGGCAAACGTAAATCCCAATTATTACAATCCCGAAGGTGTAGAACCTATAACTTACGAAGATCCTGAAGGCTGCGACGGAATGCGTTTTCAATACCGCATCAAGGTACTTAATACCGATGGAAAACTAAGTGCGGAAAATAACAGTCTGGCAATCACAGATGCTTCCGAAGTGGTGATTCTGCTTACCGCTGCGACCAGCTTTAACGGTTTTGACAAATGCCCGGATAAAGACGGACTCGACGAAGCAAAACTTGCGAATGAATTAATCCAGTCGGCTTCGGCCAAGACCTTTGATCAACTGAAATCTGATCACATTGCTGATTTTTCTTCATACATGAATAGAGTTGCCCTTGATTTGGGTACAACTCCAAAAGAAAACTTACATCAGCCTACAGATATCCGTTTAAAGGCTCATTCTAAAGGGACTAATGATCCTGAGTTGGAAGCGATGTATTTTCAGTACGGCAGGTATTTACTCGTTTCTTCCTCAAGGCCTGACGGAATCGCAGCTAACCTACAAGGTATTTGGAACAAAGAAATGCGTCCGCCGTGGAGTTCTAATTACACCACAAATATTAATGCGGAAATGAATTACTGGCCTGCAGAAACTACCAATTTGAGCGAAATGCACCAGCCATTTTTGGACTATATTCAAAATGCTTCGGTTACCGGAAGCCTTGTGGCTAAAGAGTTTTACGATGCAGACGGCTGGGTGTTGCATCACAATTCAGACATCTGGGCGACGGCAAACCCGGTGGGTGACCGCGGCGATGGCGACCCGTTGTGGGCCAACTGGTATATGGGTGGTAACTGGTTGACGCTGCATTTGTGGGAGCACTATGCATTTACTCAGGACGCGGATTATCTTGCCAAAGTATACCCTGTAATGAAAGAAGCAGCCTTGTTTACTTTAGACTGGCTGGTAGAACGCGACGGGCAATTGACTACAGCACCTTCTACCTCTCCTGAAAACCTCTTTTTGGTAGACGGTAAAGGCTATGCGGTTACCGAAGGAGCGACTATGGACATAGCCATCATTCGGGAATTATTGAAAAATACCATTAAAGCTTCTGAAGTATTGGGAACTGACACTGAGTTCAGAGAAAAGCTTGTCGCTGCTCAGGAGCGTTTGATTCCATATCAAATAGGCTCTAAAGGCCAGTTACAGGAATGGAATCTGGACTTTGAAGAAGAAGATCCGCATCATCGTCACGTCTCGCATTTGTTTGGACTGCATCCCGGAACCTCCATTTCGCCACTCACCACTCCGGAGCTCGCAGCAGCTACAGAAAAAACTTTTGAACTTCGCGGCGACGAAGGTACCGGCTGGAGCAAAGCCTGGAAAATCAATTTTGCTGCCCGCTTGCTGGATGGCGATCACGCGTATAAGATGATCCGCGAATTGATGCAGTATGTTGATCCGTACTCCAAAGAGCATAAGGGCGGTACCTACCCAAATTTGTTTGATGCGCATCCCCCGTTTCAGATCGACGGGAATTTTGGAGCTACTGCCGGCATAGCCGAAATGCTGTTGCAAAGTCATCTGGGTGAATTGCACCTGCTTCCCGCTCTGCCCGGTGCCTGGGAAAACGGTTCTGTAAAAGGTCTTAAAGCCCGTGGAAACTTTGAAGTAGCTATCGAATGGAAAGAGAACAAGCTCAATTCTGCAACAATAGGTTCAGAGTCCGGTGGAACTCTAATACTCCGTACTGCTCAACCTATTCAGGTGGAAGGAGTTTCCGCTGAAAGTCAAAAAGAAGGGGCTTATTACCTTACTCAAATCGAAACAAGGGCCGGGGAAATCTACAGGATTTCAGCACCATAAAAAATTAGTAATTAGCCAAAGAAAAAGGCTGGAGTAGCTACCTTTATTGGTACATAAAATTTAAGACCGTTTGTTACCAAACAAATATCTTAGAAACATAAAAAAACGCTATTATAGCCCCGAATTAAAGGAGCAGGCAGTACGATTAAGTTACCAGCGGGACAACATAAAAGAGCTAGCAGATGAACTGGGCATAGAGGTCCAAAGGATCTACAAATGGCGCAAGGCAGCTAAAACAGCTACATTGCCTAAGCCTGAAAAATCAATATCCGATGCTACTTTAGAGCTTAAAAGACTTCGCAAAGCTCTTAAAGAAAAGGAACTTGAACTTGAAATATTAAAAAAGGCGATTGTCATCCCAGCCTGCCGGCTGGCAGGTTCTCCAAGAGCGATGGGAAATCTATGGATTTATAGCCAGCTATAAACATTTATATCCGATAGAGAGGATGTGCAGGGTTTTTAAAATAAGTAGGAG
>NZ_JAKHSK010000054.1 GCF_023499215.1 Zunongwangia pacifica | reverse complement strand
CTTTGGTCATATTCTCTATCTTGGCTATGGGATACTGACCGTTGTAGCCCCATAGATAAAATATATGCGGACCATCTGACTTTGAGACTTCTATAGGATTGCCGTAGCTGTCATAGCTGTGGTATAATATAACCTCATCCATTTCAATAGATGCTTTAGAAAAGGAACTCTTTCGTAACATGGTAAAATTCTGGGTATTCGATGAATTTTCATATTCATATATTTTCGTTGATAAAAGATCCTCGTCTATGTATTCTTTCAATTTTATAAGCGTATTTAACCTGTTTTCGCTTATCAAATTGGATACCCCTCCTATAACAGCAACCTCAGGATCTCCGGAATATCGAAACTCTTTTCTTAAAAAAGAATTATTCCTTAAGCTAGTTGCAATAGATTCTGTTAAAAAAGAGTCTTCATTATATTTTGAAATTATCTCTGTAGTTACGTAATCTTCATTAGAATAATTATATTCAATACTATTAGATAGTTTTGCTACTAAACCATAGTGTAATGGAAAAAGGTACGGCTCATATGTAGTATGACTTGATCCCCAAGGGCCAAGACTGGTTTTATCTACAGCACTTTCTACAACACCCTCAGAGTCAGTTGTGGTATGCAGCGGCACATACATAAAACTTGAAAAATAATCATTAGAAAGCATACCTTTTAGGCTGGTATACTCAAAAACCTTTTCTCGTTGAATATCCCCAGATTTATCAAAAATCTTTTGATTGAGGATTTTACCATTTATATAAGAAAAATTAGACTTAAGTGGTAAACCTAAAAGAATCGTATTTTGAATACTTACATCTCCGTGTTTACTATAATACATTGCATCATCTCCACTTCCAGTTATCCCATCCCAGCTATAAGGCAATGAAAAACTTGACGTAAAGTATTGATTTTCATTATTATTGAATTGAGTCTCAACCCACCCCATAGAATCACCATTAGAGTTAATTTTCTTACTTCTTACAAAAGAATATCCAATATGAGAGCCTGCAGCCGAATTATTCCCTCCAACCTGATTATCTCCAGTTAAAACAAAAGTACTTCCTCCGTAACTATAATCTCTTGGGGTATATGATTGAAATCCTGACGCCTTTTTAAAAAAGATTAAACCATCCATTAGTTTTCCTGAAGATGTCAAACCAGAAACCCCACCGGGATAATCATATTCATATTCAGTTGCATGTAAAAATTCACCATTACCATTCTTTGAAACAATCTTAGATATTCTAGCACCACCTATTTCAAATCTTTCTAAGATCTCACTAAGATTTTCATCATTAGGATCAACTCCATAATAATAGGTGCCTACATCATAAAAATTAACCGCGGGTATGGGAGGGTAATTAGAATAGTCACCTCCAGGTGGTATATCAGCCCACCTTTTTACTATTCTAAAATCGCCAGCCGGCAGATTTATGCTTTTGGAGACATCATTCTGTGGTGCACCTATATAAGATGGGGCATCAGCATAAGTAAACAGCGTATATTCCTGGCCAGTGTTAACGTTTTCAACTACTAAAATAGGATAATTAGCCCAGTAATTTATTCCATCCCAACCAGTATAAGTTTCTATATAACCATTCACTTCCAGTAAAGAAGGCCTATTTAAAATAAAAACTTCATTCAAATCTACAGCAACCTGAGTAGTATTGTTAGATGAATTTACAGGGATTTTCTCAAAGTAATTATAATTAGGATCACTTGAATATTTTAGATATTGATAAATAAATCCATACTTTGACTCGTCCGTCATATCAGTAGTCTTCAACCTTGTACTATTTGGAAAAGTCTCAATAGTTTTAAACGGAGCTGTTGCAGATAGCACTGCGTCATTTGGTTCATATTCATAATTAACCGTTCCTTTGGTAGGTAAAACAATTTTATCTATGAGCCCCACCTTTCCGTAGTTAAAATCACTACTTCTGTTAGATCCTGCATAATTAACAAAGGATTGGCCTAAATAAGTAATATTGTTATACCCTCTAATTTCCGACGTTATAAACCTTCCTATTCTAGGCACTAAACCATCATTTTCATTTTCTTTTCCATTATAAAAACCCCAAAAATCAATACCATCTGAATCTTTCGCAGGTAAAGAATTCTCTTCATAATAATGAAAGTTATATTCTTTATCTGCTATTATGAGGTTATTTAATTTTAACCTATAAAATCGCTCTTTAATGCCCGAAGCATTAGAATCGAAGTATCCATGACCTAAATCAGCGTATAATATAGTTTGATTATTATTATTTTTAACTTCTATAGCATCTAATTTCTTAGCAGTGAGATTTGTACTATTTATACAAGAAGATTCCCCATGACAGGATTTTATTTGTTCGTTTTTGGTATATAAGATTATGCTTTCAAAATACCCTCCAGAAAGATCATCAATTGCTGAACCAGTGCATAAATCTTCTCTGCCGTCAAGATGAAAAGTAACCTGACCAAAATCACCGGTAATTGCAGTTAAATAATTATTTTCAATTACAGATGTAGAAATAGAGTAATTCATTTTGGCTGCTGCGTCAAAATATTGAGCATCTGGCCAGCTCGTTCTTGTAAAGTAATCATTACCGTTATGAGAAAACGAATACTTTGGAAAACTAAAATGTAATCCTTTCTGGTAAGAAAAATTTATTTCCCTACCTGTTGGTGAAATTACTTTATCTAAAGCCCAGGAAGTTACAATAGTTTCTTTTGATCGATTATTCTGGCTAAATACGTTAGCAAAAGCACCTGAATATGAACTTGGCGGAGTTCCCTGAGAAGCAGTATAAAAGGGGGTATTAAATGTTTTTGTACCATATACATATATATATCCGTCCTCATCAATTAATGTAAACTTTTCAGAAGAGAGATCGTAAGTAATATTAACATTATTATTATTAAAAACTTCCGTATCTATAATGTTTGAACTTCCTTTCTTCTTTAGAATAAAATTATAGGTCTTCCCTAAGGCTGTTAGATGAAATACATCTGGTTGCGTATCCATAAACCTTGATCCTCCATTAACAGATGGGTTCATGGTGAAGCTATGATGTACATTTAAAATTTCATTGTAGTCAAGGTAGGGTCTTGTGGCTCCTTCTTCAAGTTGTAATACTACAGGATTATAGATATATCCATTTGGTGGTGCATTTTGGTAATTCCCTGCAGTACGATTACTGAAATCATCGAAGCCAAAAATTTCCCTCGAAACGTTAAATTGCCCGCTTATATTCCAATTCAAACCTACCCAACCGGATTCCTGAGCTACTTTCACACCTCCAGAATCATAACTTAAAGTAATTGGAATATTTTTATTTCCAAAGGGAATTGCATAAATAGGAATATTAATATCTGCTTTCCCATTATACTCATTAACTACATTACCAATAATACCAGATAAACTAGCAACTTGTGGGTCTTTAGCAAGATTTTCATAAATAGATAAAGGATCCTCAGATTCTGGAGTAGGTTGAGCAAATATAATAGTATAAATACCGAAATACAGGTATACCTGAAAGATAAATTTGAATATTCTCATATTTTTATTTATTAATCCAAACAGAATTCTACCGGATGTTTTGTTTTTATTATAATTTTCTTATTAGTTTCAGTATCTGTAATTTCACAAGAAACCATCATTGTTGGTTCTGACTTTTCATTACAATTAAACATGTGTACGAATTTCGAATTCGTTTCATCTTCTATAAATCCCCCTTTTTGAACTTTCCATTTATAGGTATATGATCCAGAACCACCATGAGGATGAATTTTATAAATTATTTTAATAGGACTATCATGAGTAGCATATTCATGACTAATCGTACCATTAATTTTTGTGGAAATAAATTGCGCTTCAACTGGAAAGAAAGCCCAAATGACAAAAAATAAGAAAGTAAATCTCATAACGAAAGGTTTTTTAATAAAACAATAATCCATACTGATATTTTAATAACACAAAAGCCATATTTATGTTATATCATCAAAATTATTAGAAAAATACCTAAAAGATTTATTCTGATTGCACATTAAAACCTTACTAATAGTAAGGTTTTAAATTTATTTATTGATTAATTTCTCCAAGTTACTAACCTTCTCCTCTAAGCTTTCTAATTTTTTAATACGGTCGTTTTGCTGAATGATATAAAGGGTCAATTCTTCAATTTTCTGTAATAATTGAATATTCATTTTGGAAAGCTCAATTCCTTTATCCTGCATTTCTTTAGCTGAAACGATCTCAGGTAAGTGCTTATTATTTTCTAAATATTCTTTCAACTCCTCTATGCTTAATAAATTGTATTCTTCTTCAAATACATAATCCGCACCTGCATCCACGCTTACTTTAACCTCTTGCGCATGAATCCTCCCATTAACTGTAAGCGGGGCATCAGGTGAACTTGTGGCAATCCCAACCTTATTACCTAAATACACCGGATAGCGAGAACTTGAGAAACCAAGACTTTGCCCAGAAATTTGAGTTGTAGTTCCAACAATATTGTCAGAAGGCTGATAAATAGGCGTATCTAATAAATCAATTTTACCCTCAGATTTTAACGTCAGGGTTATATTCCCATCCAAATTCACCAAATAAATATCTAAAACATATTTTCCATTTATTGATCCCCCTCTAATTTTAGAAATATGATTTTGGTTATAAAATTCATTATTGATAATGGAAATATTCCCTCCCTGTGCGTGAGCCATTAAAGCGACATGGAAAGTTATGTCAGTCACTTTGTTATTATTGTGAGTGCTTTTTATATTAACTTCTGCACTCGAATAATAGGTACCCTGTGCAATTCTATACCATCCCTCACCAGTAGTTATTGTATAACTTTTAGTGTTAGCATCTTGCGCTAAGATCTCAGTACAACAAATGATACCAAAAATGATGCTGAAGAAGTAATTTAAATTCATATTTTGCATAATTCTCATCAACTATTAATTGTTATTCTCTAAAGTTTTTATTCTTTCTTTTAGGGCTTTCATTTCTTTATTTTGTTGAATTAAGTACAAGGTTAATTCTTCAATTTTCTGCAATAATTTAGCATCCATTTCCCCTAGTAAAATCCCGTTTTTTTCAACTTCTTCAGCACTTGGGATAGATTTCAGATGACCATTATCCCTTATAAATGCTTCTACTACTTCCAGACTATCTAATGAATATTTATTTTCAAAAACGAAATCTGACCAATTCTTTGTATCTACTTTTACTTCATTAGCATGAACAGTACCATTCACACTAAGTCTAGCATCTGGGTGATTTGTTCCAATCCCAATAAAATTCTTATTTACGCTAACCGTAAGAAAAGAGTTTTCTAGAAATTCTTCATTAGTAAATTCTAATTTATCTCCCCGATTTCCTCGAATAAAATAGGTCGCATTATCTTCCCATATAATACCTCCAAATTCATTATACGTTCCTTCTCCTCTTCTCCAAACATTTTTAGAAGCATCCCACTCTAAAGTAGTACTTGCAGTCATCCAAGTATCCCTAATCCAACTATTAGCTAAAGATCCCGGAACAGTTCCAAAATAAGAACTCCCCAATTTAGTTCCTCCCTTTACATGAAATTTCGCTTTAGGTACAATCCCTATTCCTATACTATCCCCGGTTATAGAATAAGAACCCTGATCGGTAAACTGAGCATATATCGAGAAACTAATTAAAGTAAATACTATGTTTATAATTGAAAATCTCATATTATTATAAGTTACTATTCTTCTTTTATGAAATTCTGCAACTGCTTTTTCAATGCTGTTATTTCTTCCTGTTGTTCCTTATTTGTTTTATTCTGTGCTATTACATATAAAGTAAGCTCCTCAATTTTCTGCAATAATTTAGCATTCATTTCTCCTAGTAGAATCCCGTTCTTTTCCACTTCTTCAGCACTTGGAATATTTTTTAAATGCCCCTTTTTCTTTATATGGTCTTCTACTTCTTCTAATGAAGGCAACATATAAGTATCATAAAAAACAAAATCTGCCCAGCCGGTCTCTACTTTTATTTCTTTAGCTCTAATTTTCCCATTAACAGCTAATTTCCAGGAATCAGAACCAGGTGTACCTATACCCAGACTTTCGGTAATATTAACCTTCCCATTTATGCTTTGATCGGAAGAAAAGTTATTATTCTGGTTCGTATAAACCAGGTTTGGAACATTTTTATCTAGCACTGTTTTATTGAAATTACCGGAATGATAAATATCATACCAGGCATAAAATTGACCATTACTTTTGAATCCCCGATATTTCAATTGTTTATAATTATCAGAAGCTAATTGAAACCCAAAAGAATAGCCATCGTTTTGACCTAGATGTAATAGCGTACCGTGCGATCCTCCAAAAGGATTATTAGGCCCTCCCCATTTTCTATATATTCCATTTCTATATAGATTATTGTCCCAATCATTATTATCTGCAGCTTTAAACAATACATCGCTAATATTTGCACCGTTCCATTCACCCAAAAAAGCAGTGGCTTTCACCTTCCCGGCAACATCTAATTTTTCAGATGGATTTGAAACTCCTATCCCCACATTATTTCCGGTATCATTAACCTGTGCATTCACAAAATTGCTGCAACATATAAGGGTGATTATCCAAATTCTCTTCATTCTAACTTTTATCATGATTTAAATTATTAGGTTCGTTTGTGTATAATTCGATTGACCAATGAGACATCGTATTCTTATAGGCTACTATTTTCATTTTGTTAGATGGTGTAGCTGTTTTTTCAGTGCTGCTATTTCTTCCTGCTGCTCCTTATTAATTTTATTTTGTTCTATCACATATAAGGTAAGCTCTTCGATTTTCTCTAGCATCTTTAAGTTCATGGATTTTACATTCCATCCTTCTTCCTCTACCTGTTTTGCTGAAGGAATATTTTCCAGATGTCCATTTTTATCTATAAACGATTCTATTTCCTCCAGCGATTTTAAATTGTAATCATCAAGGAATACATAATCTGGAACCACCGCACCGTTCAGGTCTATTTTCACTTCTTGGCTATGTATTTTTCCTCTCACCGTTAATTTACTGTCCGGAGATTTTGTACCAATCCCTACAAAACCATTTTGGGTTTTAATTATAAATACATCATTTTTATCCTGACCGGAATAGCGCATGCCTATCCCAAAATTATCGATACCAAATTGTGATTCTGAAAACCCAATATTAGCACCAATAGTTTTACCATCTTGTAACATTTTTATTAATGGATTACTGTTTTCTACACTATTATCTGAGTCGGCCTCCAAAAGCAACACAACACTGCCTTCTGCGCCCGTCCTTCTTACCTGAAAATCATAATTCCCACCTCGTTCTCCCATATTAATCGAGCCATTATTCCTAAAAACCAATCGATTATTTTGATTAGGAGCGTAAATTCCTGAAGAAAGCGTTAAGATATCTCCGCTCCCTTCCTGATTAATATATACTGCCGACGTATTACCACCACTATTTCTTGTTAAATGATGATACCCTGTATTACCAGAAAATGTTTTGTAAATCCCACTATACACTGTTTGTGCATTTAACATTTTAGCATTTCCCACTAAAAAAATAGATAGGAAAAATATCAGAGTATATTTTTGTGTCATGAGTACCGTTTTTTATAATGGTTTATAATTAGTTCTTTGATTTTAATTGATCTACCTGTTCCTGTAAGCTTAAAACATACAGCGTTAATTCTTCAATTTTTTGAAGCAAAAGAAGGTTCATTTGTTTAAGGTTCATTCCTTGATTTTCAAACTCTGAAGCACATGGGATATTAGGCAAATGTTGGTTTTCTTCAACATACTCCTGAAGTTCTTGTATGTCCATAAGATCATAGTCTTCTTTAAACACATAATCTGGAACTGAAAAACCCTCTACATCTACACGAACCTCTTTAGTATGTATATTGCCATTTACCGTTAATTTTTCATCAGGGGTAGAAATCCCAATACCTATCTTTCCATTTTGAGAAATTCGCAACCTTTCGATTCCGCTTGTCGAAAAGCCTAAAAAGCCTCCAAAGGTGTTTCCTCCTCTATAAAAAGATATAAATCCATTATTTTCATCGGAATTATATTTGAGACCAAGACGAAAAACTTCAGAATATGTAGTGCGACCAAGCGATTTAGTAAATAGTGTAAAAGCACTTTCTGAACTTGTCGCCAAAATTGCTCCATAAGAGTCCCCACCATTATTAATATGCAACGCCGCTTTTGGTGAACTTGTGCCTATCCCAACTTTTGTTGGATTGCTAACATACAGATTACCATTATCATTTTTCCAAGTTTGGGCATATCCAAAATTTATGGAAGAAATACCTATGATAAATAAAACTACGACATGTAATATCTCTTTATTCTTTATTATCTTTTAATTTATTTTCAATACTTAAAAGCTTACTTTCATGCTGTTTAATAATTTCAGATTGCTTCTGTAACATGGAATTCTGATTGATTATATAAAGTGTTAGCTCTTCAATTTTTTTAAGTAATAACTTGTTTATCTCTCCAACCAAAATTCCTTCTTTTTCGACCACAGCACTACTTGGAATTTCGGGAAGATGTCCGTTTTCCTTGATAAAAATTCCTATTTCATCAAGGGTCCTCAATTCATAATCATGTGCAAAAACATAATCAGGCCAGTTTTTCATATCAACTTTAACTTCTTTTGAATGAATAGTCCCATTTACACTTAAGCGCGAATCTGCATGAATGGTTCCAATGCCCACATATCCATTACCCATATTCGCGAATAAAAAAGAGGTTTCAAGAAATTCCTCATTCGTAAATTCTAATTTATCTCCTCGATTTTCTCTTATAAAATATGTACCACCATCATCCCAAACGATACCTCCAAAATCATTATATTTATATGATCCTCTTTGCCAAACTTTACTGTTTTCATTCCATTTTAAGTCATCTTTAGCATATAACCAGGTATCTCTTAACCATCCATTTGCAGAAGAACTTATAACCGAACCAAATAGAGAGAAACCTAATTTAGTACCTCCTCTAACTTCTAATTTAGCTCTAGGGGTTGTACCAATCCCTACACTATCCTGAGCAATTAAATAATTTCCCTGTTTATTAAATTGAGCAAATAAAAAACTGGTATTTAATACTATGAGTATAAAAAGACTAAGTTTTTTCATTTTCTATGGATTAAGGTTAAAAATATAATATCATATAAGAAGTTTTAATTTACCATTAATACCGGAAAAGAATTTTGGGTAACACTTCAACCTAAAATACAATCTTTCAATTAGCTTTGCTTATTGAATCTAAAAGTGCTCTGTAATTTTCTTTTATAAGGCTATTATCCTTTTGTAGTGCTCTTATGCTTTTTTCTTGCTGAATTGTATAGAGCATTAATTGCTCTACTTTCTCTAAGAGTTTTATATTAATTTCTTTCAGATTTATGCCACTTTCAGTCACCTGTTTTTCGGTGGGAATTCCCTCCAAATGCTTATTCGCGTCGATATAAGCCTCTACATCTAACAAATCTGGTAAACTATATTGATCTTCAAATACGAAATCAGCCCAATTCTCAGTACTAACTTTAACTTCTCTGGCTCCAATTGTACCTTCTACAGCAAGTTGGTTACCGCCCAAATCAGAAGTCCCGATTCCCATTCGTTCCTTATATGCATTAGGAAAGATGCAATCTACTACCTGACCACTCGGCAAATGACTTTTAAATCCATCTTGCGAGTGAAATTCGGGGGCTATACCATTAACCAATAAAGGTGTATAAACAAGATCATCCCAGCTTACAGGAATTCTTAAATACAGCTCTACTTTAGTTAAAACAGAGGAATTTTCTACGATTATTGCTTTGATATCACTTTTATCCAGGCGTGAAGAATAGTTCGTATTCAGCTCTAACTGTATAACCGGGGCATCACCTAAAGCTGCCTGTTGTTTCACACGAAATGAAATATCCCCTACACTTATATTTTGAACTCCTGCATTACCTCCTTGAAAACGTAAATTCACATTACTGAAATTATAACGATTAACAAGTTGTACTGTTACAATCTTTGTCCAGGTATTGATATAATTTCCCGCTGTATTTGAAGTCTTGTAAATTTCTTGAGAATAACAAAACGTACAACAGCAGCTTATAATGAAAAGTATGGCTAAATTCTTCATCAAAACTGACCTTTTATCTTTACCTGTTGAAGTTGTTGCTCAAGCTCTTTGTTCTTATTATTCAGTTCAATCACATGAAGCGTTAGCTCTTCTACTTTTTGCAACAACAATTTTAACATTACACCTACTTCTACTCCATTTTTAGAGACTTCTTCTTCTGTAGGGATATGTTCAAGATGCCCATTTTCAGCAATAAATTTTTCTACTTCTTCTAATTTTGGCAAAGAATAGCTATCCTTAAACACAAAGTCTGCCCAACCCTCGCGGTCTACTTTTACTTCTTTAGAATGAATAGTCCCATTTACATCTAATTTATTGGTAGGGTTAGACTTTCCTATCCCCACCTTTCCATTATTCAATATAAAATTAGATGTCCAAACCTGATCAATATGATGTCTATAACCAATATCAAATATTCCTGTAGTCTCATCTCCTAATTGCAATTTCAAATAAGTTTGGTCAGATATTTCATCTTCCCTAAAGAAAGAAGTTTTATCATGATTAGATCCTTTTACTTTATCCTTAATTTCAATTTCACTAAAGGTTATTATAGGCTTGGTTAACTCTAATACATCAGAAGTAGTCATTTTACTTCCATTATCTACCCATTGAGCATAACTAAAAGTATTTACGCAGGTAAAAATTATAAGTAATACATATATCTTATTCATGGTTTAATTGTTAAGGTGTATTTTATTTTGTTGTTTCAATTTCTCAATTTCATTTTGTTGTTTAATCGCATGTAAGGTTAATTCTTCTACTTTTTGCAACAACAATTTTAACATTACACCTACTTCTACTCCATTTTTCGAGACTTCTTCTTCTGTAGGGATATATTCAAGATGCCCATTTTCAGCAATAAATTTTTCTATGTCCTCTAATCTGGGCAAAGTATACTCATCCTTAAAAACAAAATCTGCCCAACCTTCAAGGTCCACTTTTATTTCTTTAGAATGAACAGTCCCATTTACGTCAAGTTTATAATTAGGATTTGATATTCCAACACCTATTTTTCCCGCTGTATTTCTAGGGTTTAATATAATATTACCCCCGCCTGGGGCTAAAACAAGATCTCTGTTACTATACGTATAAATAGTAAAATCGTCACCATTCCCAAAAAGCGTATTGGTATTATTCCACATAAGCCCCCCCCATTTAACATCCGGCTTTCCAAAAGCCATAGCCTTATAACTTTCCCAATTACCTCCTAAGGGATTCAGGTAAAATCCCCGTAACATGTCTTGACTAAAGGCGGAATGACATAAAATCATTGCATATATTGATAAAATGATCTTTTTCATTTATGGTTTCTTTTAAAGTTTTTAATTATTTTGCTATTATTCACATTAAAGGGTATTTACTCGATAATCAAGATTAAATGTCCCGATATAGGGATGCCTCGATATAAAAAAATCTTTTAAATGCCTCATACGTTTGCCCTAGAGCAGCTTACTTACTTAATAAATAAAACACTAAAAATCAACACCGTTAAAGGCCAATTTTTATTGTTTTAATTTGGACAATTGTGCTTCCAATTTTAGAATATATGTATGCTGATCGATAAATTTAATTAATGAAGCAAATTGTTGAGATCTTCAATTTTTCTAGCTAATTCATCATTACGTTTATGCTCTTTTATAAGCAGTAGAGTGAGCTCTTCTATTTTCTTTAAAAGAATTGCATTCATTTCCCCCAATTTGATTCCGCTATTTTTAATATCCTCCTTAGAAGGCACCCCTTCCAAATGATGATTCTTCTTTACAAAATTTTCAATTTGTTCAAGAGAGTTCAATGTATAGTCTTCGTAAAAAACGTAGTCTGGCCAATCCACAATCTCGACAGTGATTTCTCTGGCCCCTACAGATCCATTAACCGCTAGTTTATGATTTCCCATGGTCTCTGTTCCGATGCCCACTTTGTAATCATTGATTCTCATTACAGATCTCCCTCCATTATCTACAAAATTAAAACCTCCTTCTGGATTACCTGTTCCCATAGAATTCATAAATCGTATCATATAACTACCACTGACTTTTGAATATTGATCTATTTTTCTATCTGGCCAATTCCAATATATCTTATTACCCGAATTCCTAAGCCTTATATTACCGTCAACATCAATTTTCTCTGAAGGACTGTTAACGTTAATTCCTAAATTACCGTTTTTACTAATGCTCCAAAGCTGTTGACCAGAATTTTCAAAAACCAATTCTCCAACTGAATTTTTATAACGAAATCTGGCATCTAAAACATAATTCTTAGCAAATGCTAAAATGGCATCTTTATCTTCTTTGGCATTAATAACAATGCCTTCGCTCCTATCTGCATCACCTACTACTAATGTATTAATTGCTGTACCTGAAATCCCTAATTGCTGTGTACCAACCCCCAAATGACCCGTAGTGTAATTATTAGAAGTAGTACTCCAATTTTGAGCGAAGAAGTTTACATGAGCAATTGAAATCAAGAATAGAGTAATAATTATAGTTTTATTTTGTTCCATATTTAAAGTCATGATTTTTTATATAACACTATCTCTTAATTAATTGAGTTCTTTTCTAAAAGTTCTTCTATTCTTTCAAGCTTTTCATCTAGCTTTTTTAAACGCATAATTTCCTTATGTTGCTCAATGGTATAAAGGGTAAGCTCTTCGATTTTCTGTAGTAATTTCACATTAACTGCTCCCAAGTCTGCACCGTTTTCTTCAATATCAATAGCCGTTGGGATGCCTTCCAGATGACCGTTTTCTTTTATAAAATCTTCTACTTCATATAAATCAGGTAATTGATAATCGTCATCAAAAACAAAGTCTGCCCATCCGGTTTTTACCGTAATTTCATTGGCTAGAATTCTACCGTTTACCGCTAAATTATACCCTGAAGTTCTTCTTGTGTTTATGGCTATGGCGTTGCCAACGTATGCATTTTGGGATAACCATAGATCTTTAAACCTCCAACCTCCATTTCCTAAACTTTGAACTCCATCTGCTTTTGCCAAAAGTCCAAGTCCGCCAACGTGAATATGTTGTTTGTTTCCACTAAGATCGAATCTAAACCCTGTTCCTCCGTCACTGTTCAGAAACTTAATACTACTTCTTAAAGTTAGATTGTCAAAACTTCCTTCGTTTCCTTGGCTTTGGGCAGGCATGGTAAAAAGCACATAAAGTAGAACAGATATACATACTGTTAAATTTTCTGATATTTTCATATGTATTATATTATGAATTAATTTGGTTTTATTATTTGTAAAATAACATACAGATTTAGTTCTTCATTTTTTAAAAACTTCTTCCCTATTAATCGATTTCATTTACCTATTCATCAAAAATTATCGATCACCATTGAGAAATAAAGAGCGAGTTGCTCTAATTATATTAACAGTTATCATCTTTTATTTTCGTTTTTTGAGTTCTTCGATTTCTTTTTGCTGCTGAATGATATACAAAGTCAATTCCTCAATTTTAGACATAAAAATTTCAGATATTTCACTAAGCTTTAAGCCGTTTTTCCCAAACCTCTCCAGAAATAGGAACATTAGAGAGATGATGATCTTTTGAAATAAATCCACCTAGTTCACTTATCGGTATATGATGATAATTTTCATCGAATACATAATCGGGCCAGTTTTTCATATCCACTCTAACTTCTTTAGAATGAATTGTACCATTTACCGCTAATTTCTCATCAGGGTTTAAAGTTCCTATACCAATATTCCCAATACCTGTAATTCGCATACGTTCTTCTGGGCTACTACCGGTGACAAATAAAATATTTCGGTCTTGATTAGATCTCGACTGAATTACCAAGGTTCCTGCAGGCATTTTACCTCTGGGACCACTCCCAGAATAAATATATGCGCCATCAAGGTTTTGTATAAAATCTAAGCGCTGATCCATTCCAAAATTTAAATAACCTCCAGAGTTTTGATGAAAAAGAACACCTCCATTAACATGTAGCTTACTTGTTGGATTTCTTACACCTATACCCAATGAACCATCTGCGGTTAAAGAAAGTAAATAACCTGTTTCAGGTCTATAAAACTCTAGCTTACCATATAAGTTACTATATATAAACCTAGCTTCTAATGAATAATTCTTACCAAATGTCAGAATGGCATCTTTATCTTCTTTGGCGTTAATCACGATACCTTCACTATTATCGGCATCGCCGACAACCAAATTATTTATACTGGTACCCGATATGCCTAATTGTTGTGTGCCTACTCCTAAATGCCCAGTAGTGTAATTATTAGAAGTACTATTCCAATTTTGAGCGAAGAATTTTACATTAGAAATTGAAATAAAGAATAGGATCACAATTATAGTTTTATTTTGCTTCATATTTAAAATCATGCTATGTTATAAAAAATCTATCCCTCAATTAAGCTATTTCTTTTCAAGGAGTTTTTCTATTCTTTCAAGCCTTTCTTCTATCTTTTTTAAACGCTCAATTTCTTTATCTTGCTCAATAGTATAAATGGTAAGTTCTTCTATTTTCTTTAAAAGAGTGGTATTCATCTCTCCTAACGCTATCCCTTCAGATGCTTTTACCTCAGCCGCACTTGGCACCTCTGGCAGATGGCCATGAGATTGAATATAAGTCTCTACTTCTTTTAGACTAATTAAATTATAATTCACATCAAAAACATAATCTGGCCAGGCTGATTGTAATTGTACCTTAACTTCTTCAGCGATGGCTTTTCCTTTAACTGCAAAAGCATAGCCTGACGGGATGTTATTTGTGTTTATCCCTAATTGATTAGTACTAAAATCCCCATACAGCAAAGGAGTGGAAGTACTCGTATTGTCCAAATAAAATTTATTACTGCCCCTTTCATTACTTCCTGCTGCTGCTCCAATGAATACATTATTACTGCCTTTATTAAAATAACCTGCTTGAAAGCCTAAAAAAACATTTTTATTCCCAGAAAGATTCTGTTTACCAGCATAACGCCCAAGAAATGTATTGTAAGATCCCTCCTGATTATCCGCTCCAGCGGAAACCCCTAAAAATACATTTTCAACTCCTGTAGTCGTCGAAATACCGGAATGGCTCCCTATAAACGTATTACGATCTCCCGAAGTAAGAGACCTACCCGAAGTATATCCAATGAGTGTATTATGATCGCCGGTTGCAAATTCACCTGCTCTAACACCAAAATAGCTACTGGCATTTCCTATTTGCCCAGCTCCTGTACCATAGGAGGTTTGTGCGATTATAATATTTGATATAAAAATTATCAATAAAAGTAATTTTATTTTCATTTTCTTATTATTTAGAAAGTTGATCTTCCAGTATTTTTATTCGTTGTTCCTGTTTCAAAACATATAGTGTGATTTCTTCAATCTTCTCAAGAAGTTTTAGGTTCATTTCTTTTAAATGTAAACCTTCTTCATCCATTTGTTTCGCTGAGGGTACATTGGGCAAATGGCCATTTTTATTGATAAAATCCTGAACCTCTTGAAGTGTGAGTAGTTTATAATTAATATCAAAAACATAATCGGGAGCAACTGCACCATTCATATCAACTTTAACTTCTCGTGCATGAATATTACCTTTAACGCTTAGTTTGGAATCAGGATTGGTAGTACCAATTCCTACATTTCCATCATTAATATCATTCAAGACTAAAGCCCCTCCTTGTTTACCTCCCCTTAGGTATAAAGACCCATTTGAAGTTATATTTTCTAAAACGAAGTGACCGCTAGTTGCTGATGAGGTTCTCATCTTAAATTTAGAATCAAACAGAATCCCATTATAACCACCCAAATTGGCTAACTCTAAACGAAAAGATGGGCTAGTAGTACCAATCCCTACATTACCCGAGGAAGGAAAAGTATTTTGACTTAAAGCTAAAAAAGGGATACAAACGAAAACAAAAAAAAGAGATCTTAATAACATAGTTTATTCTTATTAAAAAAGTTTATTTACTGCTAATCCATAGTAAAATTTCTAAACTACTCTTGTTCTAAAATTTCGATACGTTTTAAAAGAGACATTAAAATCTTCTGCTGCTCGATTAATCGTCTTTCAAGTTCTTTTTCTCTAATTTCATGATGCATCAGTTGCTCTTCCTGTTCAATGGTATATAAGGTTAATTCCTCTATTTTTTGCAGGAATTTTGCGTTCATCTGACCAAGAAATACCCCATTTTCTTCTACATCATAAGCAGATGGAATATTTTTGAGGTGACCATGCTTCTTTATATATTGCTGAACTTCTTTTAGAGTAGGTAACTGATAATTCTCCTTAAACACAAAGTCAGGCCAGTCGTCTATATCTACTTTAATCTCTTTGGTATGAATATTCCCATTTACAGCAAGTTTAGAATCTGGAGAGGTGATACCTATACCAACATTTCCGTTTGGTATAACAGTAAGTCTAAGTTTTCCTGAAGTTTTAAGGCTTAACAAGTGATTACCAGTATCGATATCGTCTTTAAATTCTAAACCCCAAGAATTTGTTCCGGTCGCACTGGCCGCTCCATCACGAAAAAAATATATTCCATTGCTAGTGCGTCGGGGCATTCTATAAAAAGTATTCCCTGTTATACTAAAATCGCCTAATAAATCTAATGCTTTCTTTGGATTAGCAGTGCCAATCCCCACATTACCCGAGGAAGGAAAAGTATTTTGACTTAAAGCTAAAAAAGGGATACAAACGAAAACAAAAAAAAGAGATCTTAATAACATAGTTTATTCTTATTAAAAAAGTTTATTTACTGCTAATCCATAGTAAAATTTCTAAACTACTCTTGTTCTAAAATTTCGATACGTTTTAAAAGAGACTTTAAAGATTCCTGCTGCTCCAATAATTTTTTCTGAAGTTCTATTTCCCTACTTTCCTGATTATTAAGCAGTTCTTGCTGCTTTTTTAATTGTATCTCCTGTTCAATGGTATATAATGTTAGTTCCTCTATTTTTTGCAGGAGTTTTGCATTTATCTCACCCAGCATTAGCCCTTCTTCTTTAACTTCTTTCGCACTAGGAACCCCTTGTAAATGTCCTTCCTTCTCTATAAATTCTTGTACTTCTTTTAGGGTAGGTAGTTTATAGTAATCGAAATGATTTAAACTTTTTTTAAAAATAAAAAAGGGTTGCAGATATTTGTGTTGCGAAACATACAATTATCAAAACCAACCCTTTATGTACTCTGTACTTGACAAAGATACAATAGAATT
>NZ_JAKHSK010000053.1 GCF_023499215.1 Zunongwangia pacifica | reverse complement strand
TCCCTTAGCGGGGCGCAAAGATACTGGCTTTTTTAAATACAAACCAAATCTTTTTTTAAGTTTTTTTTACTCCTTTTAACCCTAAATCCTCAATGAACTTCCCGCTTCTATAAACACCACCGCAGCAGCTAAGCGGGTGCAAATATACAGCCGTTTTTTTCAACAAAACAAACTTTCAAATTGATTTTTTCATCAATTTGAAAAACTATTTTATAAAAGACTGATTTGATATAAGTTGAGAATAGCTAATTTAAGAAAAAAATCCTTTCAGAAAAATAAAAAGATAAAAAAATTATAGCACATCCCATTTATCGGTAAGTTCCAGGAAGTCGAAATCTAGTGCTGATGGTTGTGGTTCTAACACATTATTCTGGAAAGATCGTTGTAAAATATCTTCTATTATATAGTCTTCTTCATTATTTATAGGATCATATTCTTCTTTAAGGGATATTTCAAAAAGACTGGCCGTGGTATTATACCAGAAAGCTCTCCAACCGCTACGAAGCTCTTTTATTAATTCGAACGCTGTAATACCTGTTTGACGATGAATTAACTTCACTAAAATCTGCCCTTCAGTATGCGTCATTTTCTTTAACTCTTCTGCAAATTGATCTTCGATATAATTTTGTACGATTTTTGTATACTTTTTTCGATCCCTATTTGATTTAATACTTCCTAATCTTTCATTAAGTGAGGTAAGGCGTTCTGCTGCCAATTTTGCATAAGGATAAACCTTTCTGGTTTTTCGACGTAAGATCAGGTATCTTCTTCTATCGGTATTATTTTTAAAATGAAGACGTTTTAATATTAATACTTCATCTAAATCAATACTTTCCCTTACTATAGAATCACCAGCGATAATCATATATCGTTTATCTTCCTCTTTGGGATCGGCTATAGTATCATTCTGTCCAAATACTCCTATAGAAGAAATGAAGCAGGCAAGCAATAATAAATTTGTTTTCAATTGAGTATTATTCAGCATAAATTCACTCGAAAATTATCTAAAATCATTCCAAAATTAAACAATATCCAATTGTCTTCAATTTAATTCTTACTAAATTCGCTACAAATCAAATATAAAATGAGTAAAGAAAGTATTTTAGATAAAGAATCAATCGGTTTTCTCGAAAAGTATCTTAATAATGCCTCTCCAACAGGTTATGAGTCTGAAGGTCAAAAACTTTGGATGGAATATCTAAAACCGTATGTGGATGAATTTATTACTGATACATACGGAACGGCAGTTGGGGTGATTAATCCTGAGGCTGAATTTAAAGTAGTTATTGAAGGGCATGCTGATGAGATTTCGTGGTATGTAAATTATATTAGTGACGAAGGCTTTATTTACGTGATTAGAAATGGGGGGAGTGATCACCAGATTGCAGCTTCTAAACGAGTGAATATTCATACAAAAAAAGGAATTGTAAAAGGAGTTTTTGGATGGCCTGCCATTCACACCCGTGATAAAGAAAAAGAGCAATCTCCAAAATTATCGAATATCTGTATTGATGTTGGATGTAGTTCTAAAGAAGAAGTTGAAAAACTTGGTGTTCACGTAGGTTGCGTCATCACTTATCCTGATGAATTTTTTATTCTAAACGAAAATAAATTTGTTTGCAGGGCTTTAGATAATCGAATTGGTGGCTTTATGGTTGCCCATGTAGCGAAATTATTAAAAGAAAACGGCAAAAAACTTCCGTTCGGACTTTATATCACAAATTCTGTTCAGGAAGAAATTGGCCTTCGTGGTGCTGAAATGATTACACAGCGTATAAAACCAAACGTAGCTATTGTTACGGATGTTACCCACGATACCACTACTCCAATGATCGATCAAAAATCTAATGGACTGGCTAAAATTGGTGATGGGCCGGTAATAAGTTATGCTCCAGCTGTACAAAATAAGCTTAGAGAACTATTAATAGATACGGCTGAAGAAAATAAGATTCCTTTTCAGCGTGCAGCTTCTTCAAGACTTACCGGTACAGATACCGATGCTTTTGCGTATAGCAATGGTGGTGTAGCTTCAGCATTAATTAGTTTACCTCTTCGCTATATGCATACTACAGTAGAAATGGTACATAAAGAAGATGTTGAAAACGTGATAAAACTGATTTACGAAAGTATTTTAAAAATAAAAGATGGCGAAACTTTTAGTTATTTCGACTAAATAATCACTCCATGCTATTTAAAAAGCTCCTTTTTTCGGGAGCTTTTTTTATTTTCTTTAAGCAAGGTTTCACAGACCTTTATTAAATGTATAAATACATTACCTGTATCTTTCTACAAAAAATTAGAATGGTATTATCCCCAGAAGATATAAATGGAATTTTGGAAGATCCATCGGAAGCTGCAAAATTAGCTAATCTCACCTATGTTTCCGAGCGTCATCTTTCCATACGACGAAAAAAAGCGGGACGTGGTTTCTCCTATTTTAAAAAAGAAAAAAGAATTCAGGATTCACAGATTATCAATCGCATCAAGAAACTGGTTATTCCACCGGCATGGACGCAGGTAAATATTTCTATTTTAGAAGACGGGCATTTACAGGTCGTAGGAAGAGATGAGAAAAGCCGAAAACAATACATCTATCATCCCTTATGGTCTAAAATAAAAAATGAAACTAAATTTTTTAAAATGACCGCCTTCGGAAAAAAACTACCTCAGATAAGAAAGAAAGTCGACACTGATCTCGATCTCCCAAGAATGTGTAAACAAAAAGTCCTGGCCTTAATCATAAGACTTATGGAAGAGACCCATATTAGAATTGGGAACGATTATTACGCTCAAAAAAATAAGACTTATGGATTATCAACTTTTCGTACCCGCCATGTAAAAACTTATGGAGATGAAGTAAAATTCGAGTTTGTTGGAAAAAAAGGAAAAGAACACTCTATAAGTGTACATAATAAAAAATTAATTAAACTGATTAATCAATGTGAAGATATCCCAGGCTGGGAACTATTTAAATTTTATGATGAAAATGGCGAAAAACATACTATTGATAGTGGGATGATTAATGATTATATACATGAAGTAGCGGGAGAACTATTTTCGGCGAAGGACTTTAGAACATGGGCTGCCTCTAAGATTTTCTTTGAAACGCTGCGAGAGCTGGGATATATTGAAGATGAAAAAGAAAATAAAAAAACTATTTTAACTTCATTCGATGCTGCCGCCAGCGGATTAGGTAATACCCGTGCTGTTTGCCGAAGTTACTATGTACATCCTAAAATTGTTGAAGCTTACGAGGATGGGAGTATTGCTCCTTATTTTGATAAAGTAAAAAATGAACGTATTAAAGATTACACCAAGCTCTCTGAAACCGAAAAAGTAATGCTAAAACTAATTGAAGATTATGAAATAAGTATTTGATTTGAAATAAAAAAGAATTGGTCTTCTTCCTTCATCAATGTGTAAATATTAGTGCCTTAATTGAGTATGCAAGGTTAAAAAATATGGAGGTTTATACCCCCTATATTTTCTACTTGCACAGTTTTTGAGACAGTCCCGAAACTAGTAAAGCAGCTTTAAAAAAAGCTTGTTAAGACGAGTAATATTCTAGCATACGTACTACATCTTTCCCATCTTTGATTTTATTATCTTTAAAATAAGGAATCATTTTAGGTTTATCTGAAAATAATTTTTTAAAATCTTTTTCTTTTAAACGGACTTCTTTTAAACGAGCTCCATCCTTCTGAATATAATATACCATTTCCACATCTAAATGTGCTGGTTTATCCTTATCATATCCAGTCCTCGCAGGCTGAGCTTCTATAACATCTGGTTCTGGTCTAGCTAAAAATCTTATACCTTTATCTGTATAGTAATCTAACATATAACCGTTTATAGACTCCCCATCTTCATTTACAAATTCATCTATAAAAATTTTGTAGTCATTTAAAACATATCTAATCTTCTTTAATTTTGGAAGAACATTGATCTCGTCAGTATTTCTTTTTATTTTAACTTCAACCACATCTTCTACAGCGTTATAACGAACAAATGCATCCATTGTGTGCTCACCATCATCTATTTTTGCTGGTAAAAACGAATCATCATAATAAGGTGAACCGGTAAATTCATCAGGAGTTTTTGCCTTTGTGAAAATTTTTAATGGTGCGCTATTGACAACACCATTCATATAACTTTGAGAAAAACAATTCACGGTAAAGCATACAATAAATACGGATAAAATTTTTTTAATCATAACAAAATATTTTATAACAGTTTTGCAAATTTTATACCAAAATAAGTATAATTTTACAAAATCTCCTTATTAATTTCTTTAAATGAAAAACTCCATCGCCCATAGAATAGCCGATTTCCTAAAGGATTTCCCTCCTTTTAATTTCCTTAATGCAGACGAACTTTTAAATATTTCTGAGGAATCTGAGGTTTTATATATCGACAAAGGCAATATTCTTTTTAATGAAGGTGAAAGTGTACATGCATTCTTCTATATTGTACACAAAGGAGCAATTCAGCTTCAGAAATTTCAAAATGAGCAGTACGAAACCTTAGATACCTGTGACGAAGGGGATATTTTTGGACTCCGACCTTTATTTGCTGAAGAGAATTATATCATGAATGCCATCGCTGAAGAAGAAAGTATTGTATATGGTATTCCTATTAAACAATTTAAGCCATTAACCGAATCCAATAAAAAAGTAGGTAATTTCCTTATTCAAAGTTTTGCCACCAATACCCGTAACCCTTACGCCAGGGAGGACAAGGGTAAATTATTTTTTGGCAATCAGGTGATCGAGCCTGTAAGTAATAGTCCGCTGTTCGAATTACAACCTGCACCGATCATAAAAAAGATCGTAACAACCTCTCCCGAAACAAGTATTAAAACTGCCGCGCAGTTAATGAGTAAAAGAAAGGTGGGTTCTATTCTGGTTACAAAGAATGACGTACCGGTGGGGATCCTTACCGATGAGGATTTCCGCGACTCTATTGCCACCGGAGAATATTCGATAGACAACACGGTTGATAAAATTATGAGCTTTCCTGTGATCTGCTACCCTAAAACTGTAACTATTGCACAGGCGCAAATCACCATGATGAAACATAACATCAACCATATTTGTATTACGGAAGATGGCACGCCTAATACCCGTGTTACCGGAATCCTTTCTGAACATGATATTATGGTATCCCAGGGAAATAGCCCTTCGGTTTTAATGAAGGCCATCCAGCGCTCTCATAGTACCAAAGAATTAAAGAAAATCAGGAATAAAATTAACCTTTTACTGGGTGGGTACATTCAGAACAATATTCCACTAACCCATATTTCAAAATTAATATTCGAACTTAATGACGCCACGATTAAAAGGGTCATTTCAAGATGTGTTGTAAAATTACAACAGGAGCCTCCTGTTAAATTTGCTTGGCTAAGTATGGGCAGCCAGGGGAGAAAAGAGCAACTTTTACAAACCGACCAGGACAATGCGATTATCTTTGCCGATCCACCAGAGGGAAAGTTGGAAGAAACCAGAGATTACTTTTTACAACTAGCCACCAAAGTAAATAAAAGATTAATGATTGTGGGCTACGAATATTGTCCCGCTGACATGATGGCGAAAAACCCCAGATGGTGTTTAAGTTTAAGTGAATGGAAAGAACAGGTGGCAAAATGGATAAAAGAACCGGGGCCCGATGAAATCTTGCTTTCTAATATCTTCTTTGACTATGATATTACCTATGGTGATTCGCTATTATCCAATAGCCTATCAGATTATATTCTAGATTTAATTGAAAATTACCCTAAATTTCTAAGTGTTATGGGATCTAACGCCCTAAGAAATCCTTCGCCTTTAGGATTTTTCAGGCAATTTTTAGTAGAACAGGATGGTGAGAAAAAAGACTTTTTCGATCTTAAAAAACGTGGATTACAGCCTTTAACGGAAAGTGCCCGACTGTTGATTTTATCTTATAAAATAAAGAATATCAGCAATACGGCAGAGCGTTTTGATCGTTTAGCACAACTGGAACCTAAAAACAAAGAACTTTTTGAAGGCTGCTCTTATGCCTCGAAGGCGCTACTTAAATTCCGCACCAAACAAGGGCTTCAAAATAGGGATAGTGGGCGCTTTATAGATCTTTCTAAATTAAATAAAGAAGATAAAATGAAATTAAAGCGTGCTTTTAAATCTATAAAAGCACTTCAGGATTTAATTAAAATGAGGTTTGAAACTGCAAACGTAATCTAAATGCTACACTGGTTTAAAAAAGATGAATCCCACCTGCCGGAATTCTGGCAAAAATATTCGGCCAGATTTGATAAAAATCAAAAAGAGCAACTAATTTCAGAGACAACTTTCGTGGTTTTAGATACGGAAACAACTGGATTTGATCAGGAAAAAGACAGAATTCTAAGTATTGGCTGCGTGAAAGTAAAAAACAATAAGTTACTGGTTGCCGATAGTTTTGAAATTTACCTGAAACAGGAGAAATTTAATCCTGATACTGTAGAGATACACGGACTGATAAAGCATGAGCGCTTTGAAACGATTAGCGAAGAAAAAGCGCTTCAGTTATTTCTAAAATACATCAAAAATTCAGTTTTGGTAGCGCATCATGCAGGATTCGATATTAATATGATCAATGCTGCGATGAAAAGAAATCATCTTCCGAAGTTAAAAAACCGGGTTTTAGATACTGGCGTATTATATCGAAAAACAAGAATTATCTCAAACTTTATCGATCAGCATAAAACGTATAGTTTAGATGAAGTCGCACTAGCCTATAATATCGATCTTAAAGATCGCCACACCGCTATTGGCGATGCTTTTATTACCGCTATCGCATTTCTAAAGATTCTGGGACGACTGAAACGGAAAAAGCTAAAAGAATTATATAAAAAATAAAGTCCGGGAAATACCCGAACTTTATTCTATTTTTATTTTGAATGTCCTTAATGAATCATAATTAGATACCGTCACCCTGAACTTGATTCAGGGTCTCATCCTCAAGATTTTGTTTTTTATTAGATTCCAGATCAAGCCTGCCTCGCCGGCTGGCAGGTCCGGAATGACGAAATTATCAATTATTTCAAATAACGGATCATCAAATTTTTATTTTTTCTGAAGTCTACAAAGCTTCTGCAATAATAGCTTCTACCACCTCAGGATTTAATAACGTTGAAGTATCTCCTAAATCTGAAGTATCGTTAGAGGCAATTTTACGTAAAATTCTACGCATAATTTTACCACTTCGGGTTTTAGGCAATCCTTCTACAAACTGAATTTTATCTGGCTTGGCAATTGGCCCAACTTTATCTGAGATTTGTTGATGGATCTCTTTTCTTAAGTTATCACGTTTACGGCTTTCACCCGATTCTTTAAGAATCACAAAAGCATAAAGGGCATTCCCTTTTACATCATGTGGGAAACCAACTACCGCACTTTCGGCAACTGCTGGATGCTCGTTAATAGCATCTTCTATAGGAGCGGTACCTAGATTATGTCCAGAAACGATAATAACATCATCGGTTCTACCCGTTATTCTGTAATAACCAACCTCATCTCTCATGGCTCCATCACCGGTAAAATATTTTCCTTCAAAAGTCGAGAAATACGTATCCTTATAGCGCTCGTGATTACCCCAAACCGTTCTGGCAATAGATGGCCATGGGAATTTTACGCATAGCCTGCCACTTACCTGGTTTCCTTTAATTTCCTTACCATCGTCGTCCATCAAACTAGGCTGAATTCCCGGCATAGGTAATGTCGCGTAAGTTGGTTTGGTGGGAGTAACGTAAGGCATTGGCGAAATCATGATCCCTCCTGTTTCGGTTTGCCACCAGGTATCTACAATCGGACTATGATTTTTACCAATATTATCATTAAACCAGTGCCATGCTTCCTCATTTATAGGCTCTCCTACAGATCCTAAAACTTTTAAAGAAGAAAGGTCATGATTTTCTACAAATTCGATATTACGTTTAGCCAAGGCCCTAATCGCTGTTGGCGCGGTATAGAATTGTGTAATTTTATGTTTTTCTACAATTTGCCAAAAACGACCATGATCTGGATAAGAGGGTACCCCTTCAAACATTACGGTTGTAGCTCCATTAGCCAGTGGACCGTAAACTATATAAGAATGTCCTGTAATCCACCCAATATCGGCAGTACACCAATACACATCACCTTCAGTATAATTAAAAATGTTTTTGAAAGTAAACGCGGTGTAAACCATATATCCTGCGGTGGTATGCAACATTCCTTTTGGTTTCCCGGTAGACCCTGAAGTATATAATATAAATAAAGGATCTTCAGCATCTACAATTTCAGGAGCACAATCGTCTGAAGCTTTCTCCATTAAAGGAGCTAACCATTCATCACGACCGTCTTTCATGTTAATTTCTTCTCCGGTTCTTTTTACGACCAAAACCGAGGATACATCTGGACAATCTTCTAACGCTTCGTCTACAATATTTTTAAGATTCAGGGTTTTAGCCCCACGATAAGAACCATCTGAAGTAATCATCATTTTACAATCGGCATCCAGAGTTCTTGTAGCCAGTGCTTTGCTGGAAAATCCTGCAAAAACCACCGAATGAATTGCCCCAATCCTGGCACAGGCCAAAACCGCATAAGCAAGTTCTGGAATCATTGGCAAATAGATGCATACCCTATCCCCTTTTTGAATTCCTTTACTTTTTAAAACGTTTGCGAATTTATTTACTTTTTTATGCAGCTCATTATAAGTGATATGTTGAGCTTTTTCACTATTATCGTTAGGTTCCCAAATAATAGCAGTATTATCTCCTCTGGTTAAGAGATGACGGTCTATACAGTTTTCAGTGATATTTAGTTTGGCATTTTCAAACCATTTTACTTCTGGTTTTTCAAAATCCCAACTTAAAACATTATCCCATTTTTTTCTCCAGGTAAAATGTTCTTCGGCAATTTCTGCCCAAAAATTTTCTGGTTCGCGCACAGATTTTCTATAAACCTGAAAATATTCTTCCAGATTTTTAATGTGGTAATTACTCATAATAATAAGTCGGTTGTAAGGATTCTTTAATTTTCCCTTAAAACTATTGATTTTTTACTGATTTCACTTGAACAATTCTATGTTTTTACAAAAATTTAAACATAAAAAAAGCGATATGTCTATTACAACAGATCGCTTTTTTAACTTATTAGCTGGATTCCTATTTTAAATAGGCTTTTACATTTTCTTCTACACGTTTTTCGATATTAGAAACATCTGCCTTTTCAAAAGTTTCTCCGGTAATGTTTTCGTATAATTCGATATACCGCTCGCTAACCGTTTCAATATAGTCATCGCTCATAAAAGGAACTTCCTGCCCTTCTTTTCCCTGAAACCCATTCTGGATAAGCCACTGGCGAACAAATTCTTTTGAAAGTTGTTTTTGTGGCTCTCCTTTTTCCTGAAGTTCTTTGTAGTTATTGGCATAAAAATACCGTGAAGAATCGGGCGTATGAATTTCATCGATCAAAACGATTTTACCCTCTTTTGTTTTCCCGAATTCATATTTGGTATCTACTAAAATCAGGCCTCGTTTTTCTGCAATTTCGGTACCGCGTTGAAAAAGTTTTTTGGTATAATCTTCTAAAACCGCATAATCTTCCGCAGAAACAATTCCGCGTTTTAAAATATCTTCTTTAGAAATATCTTCATCATGATCCCCCTGTTCAGCTTTGGTAGCAGGAGTAATTATTGGTTCAGGAAAACGATCGTTTTCTTTCATCCCTTCCGGCATTGCCAATCCACAAAGTGTTCTTTTACCCGCTTTATACTCTCTTGCCGCATGCCCGGAAAGATATCCACGAATCACCATTTCTACTTTAAAAGGTTCGCAGGCTACGCCTACCGCTACATTAGGATCTGGAGTTGCCTGAAGCCAGTTGGGTACCAAATCTTCAGTATCCTTCATCATTTTAGTGGCAATCTGGTTAAGGATTTGTCCTTTATAAGGAATTCCTTTGGGCATCACCACATCGAAAGCTGAAAGACGATCTGAAGCGATCATTACCAATTGATCATTTTCAAAAGCATAAACGTCTCTTACTTTTCCTTTATATACTGATTTTTGTCCCGGAAAATTATAATCGGTTTTTATTAGAGTATTACTCATCTCTTTAAAATCGGTTGATTTATTTTTATTTAATCGTTGTGTTCTATTGTTTTGTAAGCAGCGATAATCTTTTTCACCAATCGGTGACGAATCACATCTTTATCGTCTAAATATACCATGCCCACCCCTTTTACATCTTTTAAAACCAAAAGCGCCTCTTTTAAGCCAGAGACGGTTCTTCGTGGTAAATCAATCTGCCCGGGATCACCGGTAATAATAAATTTGGCGTTTTTTCCCATTCGGGTTAAAAACATCTTCATTTGCGCATGTGTGGTATTTTGTGCTTCATCTAAAATTACAAACGCATTATCCAGCGTTCTACCACGCATAAACGCTAAGGGAGCAATTTGTATCACCCCTTTTTCGATAAAAGCTTCAAGTCTTTCCGCAGGAATCATATCGCGTAACCCATCATACAGTGGCTGCATGTAAGGATCTAATTTTTCTTTTAAATCTCCCGGTAAAAATCCAAGGTTCTCCCCTGCTTCAACAGCAGGACGGGTAAGAATAATCCTTTTCACCTGTTTTTCTTTTAAGGCTTTTACCGCAAGGGCAACACCGGTATAGGTTTTCCCGGTTCCGGCAGGACCTATGGCAAATAACAGATCGTTCTTTTTGCTAAGGTCTACCATTTTACGCTGGTTGGCGGTTTGTGCTTTGATAAGCCTACCACTTACGCCATGTACCAAAACCTCTCCGCTTTCTTTAGAAGATTGATAATCTTCCCTGCTTTCACTGGTTAAGACTCGCTCGATAACATTTTCATCCAGTTTATTAAACTTTCCAAAATGCTCGATAAGCATGGTAAATCGCTTATCAAATTCTTCCAGCATTTCTTCATCTCCAAAAACTTTTATTTTGCTTCCCCTTGCTACGATTTTTAGCTTCGGAAAATACCTTTTTAAAAGTTCTATATGTTCGTTACCCTGCCCAAAAAATTCTCTGGGGCTAATCTCTGAAAGTTCGATTACAAGTTCGTTCAAAAGCGTTTGGTTTTAGTTAAAAGTTGGCAGTTACAATCATAATCTACCTTAGGGCGAACCCATAAGATATGTATTTAAAAATTATTATTACTTCGAAGCGAACCTCGAAGCATTTTGTCTCGATTATCGCTTAAAATTATTCATGGTTAAATTTGTGTTCCAAATGTCAGGATGTATTTTTGCAGCCTGATTTGTCGCCATATTTTTAGCGCAATTTTAAGGTTCAAAGAACAAAATAAAAGTATCTTCGCTCCTTATACAAACTTAAGGAAATTTAGCCTTTACAACTTAAAAAAATATTAACAATCACTTATGGCAATCATTACCTTAACCACCGATTTTGGGCAGAAAGATTACTTTGCGGCAGCGGTTAAAGGAGCTATTTACAGCGAGCTGGATGATGTTAGGATTGTTGATATTTCGCATTGCATCTCTCCTTTTCATATTAGCGAAGCGAGTTATATCATTAAAAATGCCTATAAAAGCTTCCCAAAAGGAAGTATTCATATTATCGGGATTGATTCAGAATTAACTCCGGAAAATAAGCATCTGGCAGTGTTGCTGGACGATCATTATTTTCTTTGTGCCAACAATGGTATTTTATCCTTACTGGCTTCAGAAATTAAACCTGAAAAAATTGTGGAAATCAATATCCACGATAAGATTGAATCTAATTTCCCTGTGCTGGATATTTTTGTAAAGGTAGCCTGCCATATTGCGCGTGGAGGTACTTTAGATGTTATCGGAAAGAATATTGAAGAGATAAAATATCTAAAACAAATTGAGCCTTTAATCAATTCAGATAAAAACCAGATTATCGGGCATGTTATCTATATTGATAATTATGGGAATGTGATTACCAATATTTCCAGAAAATTATTCGAAAATGTAGGTAAAGGAAGAAATTTTACCATTAGTGCAAGAATGGTCACTTTTAATAAGGTATACGAAACTTATAGTGACTGCATTAATTTTAAAATCGAAAAGGAAAAACGAGGCGAAGAAGATGGTAAAAAACTAGCCGTATTTAATTCGGCTGGCTACATCGAACTGGCCATTTATAAAAGTAATCCCTTAACGGTTGGCAGCGCCGCCAGCCTCTTTGGATTACAAAATCGTGATACCGTAACCATTAAATTTGAAGCTTATGCTAGTAAGGATCGTAAAGCTGAGCTTTAGCCCTGAAAATATTGATGCTTTTTTAGAAATTTTTGAAAATACCAAAGAGCAGATTCGTAATTTTAAAGGTTGTCGGCATTTAGAATTATATCGCGATAAAAACAATACCAGTCAATTTTTTACGTATAGTTATTGGGAAAATGAAAATGCACTTGAAAATTATCGAAATTCGGCATTTTTCAAGGTCGTTTGGAGTAATACCAAAATTTTGTTTAATGCAAAACCAGAAGCCTGGAGTGTAGATAAACTATGGGTTTCAGATCAAAATTAAGCACCTTTGTTAGCCATTTTAAATAAAGAAATACAATCCTTTTTCGCTACACCAATTGGCTACCTTGTTATTGGGATATTTTTGGTGGTTAGCGGCTTGTTTTTATTTGTGTTTACGGGAGAGTACAATATTTTAGATAGCGGGTTTGCCACTATTAAGCCGTTCTTTAATATGGCGCCTTGGATCTTCATCTTTCTTATCCCTGCCATAACCATGAAAAGTTTTTCTGAAGAAAAGAAACTGGGCACCATGGAGCTTTTGCTTACTAAACCTTTATCGATCACCAAGTTGATATTGGGCAAATATCTGGGCGCTTTACTATTGGTGATTTTAGCGATTATTCCTTCAGTGATTTACGTGATCTGTATTTCAGCATTAGGTCGAACTCCGGGGAATTTTGATTTGGGAGCAACTTTGGGAAGTTATCTGGGACTCCTGTTTTTAGGAGGGTGCTATACTGCTATCGGGATATTTTCTTCAAGCTTAACCAATAACCAGATTGTGGCTTTTATCGTGGCTGTTTTTCTATGTTTTTTAAGCTTCTTTTTATTTGAAGGGATTTCGGGATTTCAGCTTTTCGGGATTTCAGATTATGGTATAGATTACTTCGGAATCAGCTACCATTATCGCAGTATTAGTCGGGGTGTTGTAGATACCCGCGATCTTATTTACTTTTTAAGTTTTATTGCTTTATTTCTGAAGCTTACGCGCTTCAGAATAAAAAACCTAAGAAATAATTGATCTTGAAGCAGTTTTCTAAATATAAATCGGTTGTTTTATTTATCGTGATCTTAATTGTGATAAACTTTGCTGCTTCCCGGTATTTTGAACGTTTAGACCTTACACAGGATCAGCGCTACACCCTTTCTAAAGCTTCCGAAGAAATTATAGATGATATCGAAGAACCGATTATTATCGATGTTTTTTTAAAAGGTAATTTTCCTTCAGAATTTAAACGATTGCAAAATGAAACGCGCCAGATCCTTGAAGAATATGCTGCTAAAAACAGTAATATCAGCTTTAATTTTATAGATCCTTTAGCTGAAGGTGCCAATGCGCAACAGGTAGCCCAACAGTTTTACCAGATGGGCATGTCTCCGGCACGGGTAAATGTGATGGAAAACGGGCAAAATAGCGAAACGATTATTTTTCCGTGGGCCATGGCCAATCTTGGTGAAAAATCGGTACGTATTGGTTTGCTTAAAAATCAATTAGGAAGCAGTGACGAAGATCGGGTGACTAACTCGGTGCAACAATTAGAATACGCATTTACCGATGCGATAAGCAAACTAATTTATCCCCGAAAAAAGAAAATCGCCGTGATGCGTGGTAATGGGGAGTTACCAAATGCCAATATTGCCGATTTTGTAAAGACACTGCAGCACTATTATTTTATGGCGCCGTTTACCTTAGATTCGTCTTCGGTAAACCCTCAAAAAACACTTCAGGAATTAAAAGAATATGACCTTATTATTGAAGCAAAGCCTACTGAGCCATTTACAGAAAACGAGAAATATATTCTGGATCAATACACCATGAATGGCGGAAAATCGCTGTGGCTTACCGAAAGTGTGGCGATGGAAAAAGACAGTCTTTTAAATCCGAGTGGCTCTGCCTTTGCTTTACCGCAAGATCTTAATCTGGGCGATTTCTTTTTTAGTTATGGCTTACGGATTAATCCAAGCCTGGTAAACGATATGTATTCGGCTCCTATTATTCTGGCCACCGGAAGCGGTAACGACACCCGATTTAATCCTTATCCGTGGTTTTATAGTCCACTTACCTCCTCGCCTAACAACCATCCGATCATCAATAACATCGAGGCGGTAAAATTCGATTTTGCCAACCCTATAGATACACTTAAAAATAGCGTAAAGAAAACGATCTTATTAAGCAGTTCTCCCAGAACCAAATTAGAAGGCACGCCACGTGAAATTAGTCTAAACATTGTTAGTAAAGAACCCGATATTGCTTCGTATACCGATGGCGAGCAGGCGCTGGCCGTTTTACTGGAAGGTGAATTTACTTCAGCATACAACAATCGCTTAAAACCCTTTGAAATTCATGATAACTTAAACCAAAGTAAGCCTACAGAAATGCTGGTAATTTCAGATGGGGAGGTGATTAAAAATGACCTTCAACAGGGAACACCTCTAGCCCTTGGATTTCAGAAATATACCGGCACTACTTATGGCAATAAAGAGTTTTTACTTAATGCCGTTAATTATATGCTGGATGATCGCGGACTAATGGATATTCGTACCAAGAAGGTAAGGATCGCATTTTTAGATCCGCAGAAAACTGCTGCCCAACGTACCAAATGGCAATTAATCACTATTGCATTACCATTATTGATATTGGGCGTTTTTGCACTGCTTTTTACCTGGCTTAGGCGCAGAAAATATATCAGGAAGAAATAAAGGGTTAAAAAAATCGGGAAATTCGACATATTAACAATTTAACAGGCCGATATATTAAAAAAGCACTGACAGATAGTGGTTTACTTATCAACAAATTCAATTTAATGTTAATAAAAACTCTTTTAAGCTGCTTCGATTTTTACAGGATTCAAATATCTTTGTAGGTGATTCTAAATAAATCAATAAAAAGCCAATGAAATTTATTGTATCCAGCAGTTATTTGCTGAAACAGCTTCAGATACTTGGTGGGGTTATTAATAATAACAACACTTTGCCGATATTGGATAATTTCCTTTTTGATTTGAACAATGACGAGTTAACCGTTTCTGCTTCAGATTTAGAGACCACCATGTCGGCTAAATTAAACGTAGAATCTGATTCTGAAGGAAAAATCGCCGTACCGGCCAAACTTCTTTTAGATACGTTAAAAACTTTCCCAGAGCAACCTTTAACTTTTGTTGCCGAGGATAATCATACGATAGAGCTTAGCTCTAATCACGGTAAATATGCACTTGCGTATGCCGATGGTGAAGAATTCCCAAATCCTGTAAGTTTGGAAGATCCAAGCAATACGGTGATCGAAGGTGATATTCTTTCTTCAGCGATTAGCAAAACGATTTTTGCTTCTGGTAACGATGACCTTCGCCCGGTAATGAGCGGGGTGTTCTTTCAGTTCTCTACAGAAGGTTTAACTTTTGTGGCTACAGATGCGCACAAATTGGTTAAGTATTCTCGCGAGGATGTGACGGCTTCACAAACGGCAGAATTTATTATGCCTAAAAAACCGCTTAACCTTTTAAAAGGAATCCTTGCGGGTAGCGAAAGTGAAGTACTTATCGAATATAACGAAAGTAACGCTAAATTTACTTTTGACGATACTACATTAATTTGTCGTTTAATCGATGGGAAGTATCCAAATTACGAAGCGGTAATCCCAAAAGAAAATCCAAACAAACTTACTATAGAGCGTAACCAGTTTTTAAGCTCGGTAAGAAGGGTTTCTATTTTCTCTAATAAAACGACGCACCAGGTACGCTTAAAGATCGCCGGGGCCGAGTTAAATATCTCTGCGGAAGATGTAGATTACAGCAACAAAGCAGAAGAGCGTTTAACGTGTGGTTACCAGGGTGACGATATGCAAATTGGATTTAACTCACGATTCCTTACTGAAATGCTGAATAACTTAAATTCTGATGAAGTACAGCTAGAAATGAGTTTACCAAACCGTGCAGGTATTTTAACGCCGGTTGACGGATTAGATCCGGGAGAAAAAATCACCATGCTGGTTATGCCGGTAATGTTAAATAACTAATCTTTTTATGGTCATTCTGAGCTCGACTCAGAATCTCATTATTCTGTGAATAAAGAAAGATAAAATTAGATGAGCCCCTGAATCAATTCCGATAGCTACAGGAGCAGTGTGACAAAATTCTAAGGATTACATATAAAATTAAACCCCATTCAGTTTCCTGAATGGGGTTTTGTCTTTCGATTGATGCCTGAAACCGAAGCGATATTCCGGTTTGATATTTTTATATTATTGGATAATTCTAATCGTCATTGGATAACTGGTAGGTTCGCCATTAGACGCTTTGATCGCGTTGATAATGGGGAAAACCAAACCTAAGATCCCTACTAAAATTAGAAGTAAAAATCCTAATCCGAATAAAATCACTAACGGAATACTTACTAAGGAATAAATAAAAAGGCTTATCTGAAAATTCATAATCTCTTTCCCCTGCTCGTCCATATCCTGAATTTTATCTTTTTGTGTTGCCCATAAAATAAGCGGTACGATAAAACCTCCTATTCCGGTTATAAAATCTAATAACTGACTCAAATGCATGATCATTAACATTTGTCTGTCTTCTCGCATTGCTGTATACGTTTCCATAATTTTTTGATGGTATTTTGATGGTTAATAAAAGTTCTCTTTAAAAAGGAACTACACTTAAAAGACGAGTATAAAAGAGGTTTGTTACAGTTTTCTTCAAAATTCTTGCATACACGCTTTCTTTGTTATCTTTGCAGGCATGAAATTAAACGATACCATTGTTGCGCTTGCCACGCCTTCTGGAGCGGGAGCCATTGCTGTTATTAGAGTTTCGGGACCCGAAGCTATTTCGATTGTTGCTCCACTTTTTAAGGCCAAAAGCCGAAAAAAATTAGAAGAACAGCCTACCCATACCCTCCATTTAGGGAATATTATGGATGGACAGCGTAATTTAGATGAAGTTTTAGTTTCAGTTTTTAGAGCACCAAAATCTTATACCGGAGAAGAAACTATTGAAATTAGTTGCCACGGCTCCCCTTATATTCAGCAGGAAATTATTCAGCTTTTGGTAAGAAGTGGTTGTAGATCTGCGGAAGCCGGGGAATTTACACTTCGAGCGTTCCTGAATGCCAAAATGGATTTAAGTCAGGCCGAAGCGGTTGCCGATTTAATTTCTTCGGAAAATGCGGCCTCTCACCAAATGGCGATGCAACAAATGCGTGGTGGATTTTCTAACGAAATTCAGCGTTTACGAGAAGAATTATTGAATTTTGCTTCCCTGATCGAATTAGAACTCGATTTTGCCGAAGAGGATGTGGAATTTGCTAATCGTGATCAGTTTAGGGATTTGGTCGCCAGAATTCAAAAAGTGCTTAAGCGTCTAATCGATTCTTTTGCTACCGGAAATGTTCTAAAAAACGGAATTCCTGTAGCGATTGTTGGGGAACCCAATGTTGGAAAATCGACTTTACTAAATGCGTTATTAAATGAGGAAAGAGCAATTGTTTCTGAAATTGCAGGAACCACACGTGATGTTATCGAAGATGAACTGGCTATTGGTGGTGTTGGTTTTCGATTTATCGATACCGCCGGAATAAGGGAAACCAAAGATGTGGTAGAAAGCATCGGAATAAAAAAAACCTTTGAAAAAATAGGACAGGCACAGGTCGTTATTTATCTATTTGATACTTCTAGATTAAGCAAAATAGAATTTTCTGAAGGAAGCGTGCATCAGGATCAGCTTCAGGGAAATGAAACTTCGCTGGGTATGATCCAGGTTGAAATTGAGAAAATAAAGAATAAATATCCACAAAAGCCATTGGTGATTATCGCCAATAAAATTGATCAATTAACCGACGAGCAGGTAGCAATCTTAACGTCCAGAATTCCGGATCTTCATTTACTTTCTGCCAAAACCGGATTGGGTGTTGAAGAATTAAAAGAGAAATTATTGAATTTTGTAAATACCGGTGCACTTCGTAACAACAACACCATTGTGACCAACAGCCGTCACTATAACGCTCTTCTAAAAGCTCTGGAAGAAATCAATAAAGTTGAAGATGGCTTAAATATGGAGCTCTCTGGAGACTTACTGGCGATCGATATCCGACAGGCTTTACATCATTTTGGAGAAATTACCGGTGAAATCACCAATGATGATTTACTAGGAAACATCTTTGCTAATTTTTGTATCGGGAAGTAATCTAGTGTTTTTCAATTACATAAAAACAGTAAACTACCTCGGGGAAAGCCTATAAGGCATTTATTAGAAAATTATTTTTTATTGAAGCAAGCCTCGCTGCATTTCATCTAAAGACCTTTTAAAACCTTTAAAAATTCACTTGCGAGGCCAGTCTCGGAGGTATTTATCTTCTTAGAATAAAAAAGCGAAAGGTGAATTCTTTCGCTTTTATAAGTTTGGTTTAGTATAGGTTTTAAAATTTATAACCTATTCCAATATTTAAGGTATTGAGATGAGCTTTTGTATCACGAAAATAATCATCGCCAGAATAACGGTTTGTAACTTCGAAAGCATACCTTGCATCAAGGAAAAAATGTTCATCAATATGGTATCCAACTCCAAAAGCAGCATCCAAGCCCACGGTGTTTATAACTACATCCTCTAGAATGAAGGTAGCCTGAGGTCCCGCCTGAACATAAAATCCTGAGTCTGAAATATAGTACTGTGCCAATACTGGAACATTAAGAAAATTGGTTTCTTTTATTCTCATATAATTTGCAGAAGGTTGTATATGCCAATTTTCATCTAAATGAAAATCTGTCAAAAAGCCTACGTAGAAACCAGATTCGTTTTCAGACAAACTGTAACCAGATGCCTTCTCTGAAATTTTCAGATTTGCGTACCCTGCCTGAACTCCAAAATCTATTTTCTGAGCAAATGAATTTACACCGATAAATAGGATCGTAACTAAGATTAATTTTTTAAACATTTCTTGATGTGATTTAATAATTATGATCTGCAAACCTAAATTAATTTTTAAAATAATTCACGTCTTAGGATAAAATAAATTATACCAGAATCGGTAAATTTTGCTATCTATTTATAGATCAACTCTCTTGTAACTTACAGCAATCTCCAATTCTTCTCAGGCATCGTATTCAAAATTGTAATAGTCCTTATATAAGATCAAATGAACTTCAAATTCATCCTCACCTATTAGTTCAAAACTTTCAATAGTACCAAATTGATCAAAATCGCTTTTCTCTAATACTATTTGCCCGTTTATCTCTTTATAGAAAGCCCCAAAGCTTGCATCAATATATTGCAGTAAATAATCAGTCTTATCTGAATTATAAAAGTTTAATGAGGTTTCGGGAAATGAAAAAGAAATGATCTTATGAAAATTTTCCTGATCAATCAAGGGTCTTATTTCCAACTCATAAATCGAATTCGTAAAAAATAAACCGGTCTATTTAGATAAGTCCGTGTTTGATTTTCCATCATTATTTAAATCAATTGCTTTACTGGATTCAAAAGAAGTAATTTTATAATGGCCAGAATATGACGGTATAGATTTACCTTCTTGTTCTGAAGTTGAACAAGAAATAACAAAAATCACGAATATGGATAAGGCTAACTTTTTATCATTTTATTGGTTTAGGTAGCTTAATATTAACATCTTTTGCAAGATATTACTGGATAATTTTGAGCGATAAAAATAAAACTATAATTAGAAATATAAATCCATATTCTTATTATTTTAGCAACGACCGTAGATAATTTGATTTCTAATTTTAAGAGAGCTAAATGCTATTTAAAATTTGAAAAAGATGATTTTTATTTGATTATCCGTAAATACTCATAATTTTTTAATTTTGATTATATTCACCTCAAATTCAATATAATGAATATCTTCACTTTTACAGCTCATTTTGATAGTGAGCAATCCTGTCGGGCGCAT
>NZ_JAKHSK010000052.1 GCF_023499215.1 Zunongwangia pacifica | reverse complement strand
AACAAATATTACCTCCTAAAAACAGACTAATCCCCATATATACTTAATCGGCAAAGAACCGGTTTAGTCAACAGTGCGTTCATGTTAGGCCGTTCCGGCCACACGAACGCTTAGTTATTAGGGAACGTTTTTTTCCAACAATTGGTTTTGGGTGTGCTTGGTAGGGAAAAAAATCTCCGGTTTTCAAATCAGCAAATAATTAAAGAACACTTTTTTTCCAAGCTGCCCCCAGGCTATTTATTTTATGCTATGGATAAGGGAAGTAGGCTGGGGAACTAAAAAAGTCGTACCCTGTTCTTTTCGCGTCTTTTAAGTCCATAAAAACTTGACTTTATCCGATATTTTCCCGACCTTACAAGTAGTTTTTAACGTGCCAATGTTTAGAAAGTACACTTTCTACGCTGTCAGGCTAAACTACTTGATTTTGTTCTCTCCTAAAGTCGAAAACAACAATACGCTACAAGAACAGGGTACTCCATCATTTCCCGATCTTCTTGGAAAAAAGTGACCTTCCGGATTTGAATATGTTCCTTAACGTAAGAATAACACAACTTGTTGTGTTATCCCCACTTTAGTTAAAATACTAATCTAAACGATTTTTTAGTCTTTTAAAAGTAGTTTTGGCTGTGTGCTTAACAACTATTAATACGCATAGCAACATACTAAATTGAAAAGAAAACGGTAGCTATAGATATGATTTATATATCATAGAGGTCATTAGCTTAGGTAAAACTTATGACTTTCAGCAAACGTGATTATTTTCCAATTTCCACTGTTATTTCTTTAATACCTTCTTCTGGTGGTCCAAACCTTAATTTTGCTTTTGCTCCTTTCATAAAGTCGGTTTGTTCTAAAGTTTCCTTGATTCCATTAAATAATGCTTCAGCATTCGAGCCATACATGTAAATAAACCCATCACTATAATCAGTCGCTATTTCATGGCCATCATATTCACCCAATTGATTATTAACGATAATTTTTTTGAGCTTATCTGTTAGGTCATACAGTTTATCCATTCCTTGAATACCATAGTTAAATTCAATAATAACCGCGTGCTCTATTTCTTGATCATTATTAATTTTCCCTTTTTTCTTCGAACCAAATAATTTATCTAGAATTCCCATTTAACCTTTTAAATTTTGTCTATCAAAATATAACAAAACAAGAGCTTTGTTGTTCTCACGTTAGTTAAGGTACTAATCTAGTTGAATTTTTATTTCTAAAAAAGTATTTGTAGTTATATGAATATAAATTTCAGTTGTTCTTTTTGAATTGGTACCCCGGTAAAAACTCGTGTTTGTATCAAGTCTACAACAGCCTAACGGAGTCAAATATGATTCAATTTAAAAACAAACTAATCCACATAAATTATAATCGGCAATCCCGATAATTATTGAAATCGGTTTAGTCACTAGGAAATTCATCATCGATCGTCACATCCATACGAAAACTGAGTTATTGTAGATAGTCTTTTATTAAGAGCTAATAATAAAAGTAAGGATTAAACTCAAAATAGTAATAAAAATAAGCGCTATTAAAAAACGTGTCTTCCGTCGATCTTTTTTTAATTCTTTTCTAATATTATACTTAACAGTTTCCAATTCAGACGCTGTTAGTTTCGGGAAGTTAAATTCTGTGTTACTACCAGGGCTTTTGGAAACCTGATGTTTGTTGTCATAAATACTTTTCTTCTTTATATCACGAGCTTTCTTTAGCGCTAAAGTTTCTTTAAATGCAGCAAAACTTCCGTGTGGCATCGTAAAATTAATTATAGCTTTTTCGAGGTATTGATCTTAGCGGCCGAATTTCCCATTTCATGGAAACTGACAATAAATGTACTTAAAAATATGGAAGTATGTAGTCGCAATTGGTCATTCAAATTATTGGTAAATGTCATGTCACTAGTTAATTAAACTCTTTATTCGACCATTTACCAATTTCCATTTTGTTTAGAACCAATTAACGACATCCCTTAATTATAACGGCCCTTCCTAATCAATATTTCTAATATCATAGCTGTTTTTTTAATACAATGACCTCATAGCTATTTAATCTTATTTTTTAAAATCTTACTATATTTAAAGGCCTTAATGGAGTAATGACTAAAGATAATCTCCTTACAATTAATAGGGGATGAAGTAAGGAAGAGAATTTTATCTTACAATCGAAGATGTGGGAGTGTAATTAGTAAGTAACCTGCCTTAGAATAATGTATGAGGCAGTTATTGAGACGGGACTGGAACATTTAATCTCAATTATCTAGTAAATGATCTATAAATTAAGACAAAGAGAATATTAACTATACAAAATATTAAAACCAATTAGAATGGGATTATTTGATGACATAAAGGAAAAACTTAGCCATGAGTTTATTGACATCATCGAGTGGCTTGATTATACTCAGGACACTATTGCGCATCGATTTGAGCGCTATCAAAATGAGATTAAAAACAATGCAAAACTTATTGTTCGTGAAGGGCAGATGGCAGTTTTTCTAAATGAAGGCCAGCTTGCAGATGTTTTTGGTCCCGGTACTTACACGTTAAATACCCAAAATCTTCCTATACTTACTACCTTGAAAGGTTGGAAATATGGTTTTGATAGTCCGTTTAAAGCCGAAGTTTATTTTGTAAATACCCATATGTTTACCGATGAGAAATGGGGAACCAGAAACCCTATTGTCCTTAGTGATGATCGCTTTGGACTGATAGAAATACGGGCCTTTGGCACCTATGCTTTTCGCATTAGCGATGCCGGGAAATTCATCAAGGACATTGTAGGTACCGATGGTAATTTTACCAATTTTGAAATCAACGAGCACCTTAAAAGCCTTATCGCTACACGTTTTACAGATACTGTTGGCGAAGCCAAATTACCCATAGAACTTTACGCGGCAAATACGAACGAACTTTCTGAAACCTGTAAGGAGGTGATGGAATCCGAATTTAATAGCGTGGGTATTGCTCTAGAAAGGTTCTATATCGAAAACATCTCGATGCCCGAGGAGCTTAAAAAGGAAATCTTTGAGTACAGCCGTGTAGACAAGGTGGATCTGGATAAACTAACGCGGTTTAAAACCGCTAAAGCCATTGAGGCTGCCGCCAATAACGAAGACGGAACAGCCGGTGCCGGTATGGGAATGGGGATGGGCTTTGCCCTTGCACAGCAAATGGGGGATGCACTCCATAAACCCCAGTCGCAACAACCAGCACAGCGCTCAACACCACCACCTGTGCCTGTCCTGTATTATTACGCTCAAAACAACATGCAGCAAGGCCCCGTAGGCTTTGAGCAATTACAGTCGTTATTTGCAGCCCGGATTATAAATCGCAATTCACTCATTTGGAAACAGGGAATGACGGAGTGGAAAGCGCTTCAGGAAATAGAGGAGCTTAAGTCGTTTTTAGGTGGAAATACGCCTCCTCCATTACCTGCTCAGTAATTTGAAGCTAAGTATTTGATGAGCGATCCTGTAATTCAAAAAACTGAACTTAAAAAAGCCTGCAAAGGTTGTGGAGCCCAACTTACCTATAAGCCCGGCACTACCAAAATAACCTGTGCATACTGCGGTCATACTGAAGATATAAAAATAGGCACAGATCCCGTTAAAGAACTGCCCTTACGTTCGTATTTGCAAAATCATGGAGGACAGGTCAATAGTGAGCAAATAAGTATCCTAAGTTGTGAAAACTGTGGAGCAAACCAACATGTTGAAGAGCATTATAAATCTTTGCACTGTGTGTACTGTGGTACTCCGCTTATACGGGAAGATGCGAAAACCGAAGAATGGATTTTACCTGGTGGTATATTACCATTTCAGCTTAACCAGCAAGATGCGCTGGTGCGTTTTAAGAAATGGGTAAACGGGTTATGGTGGGCGCCTAATGACTTAAAGGCGGCAAGTCTGGAACCACAATTTACCAAAGGTCTTTATTTGCCTTACTGGACTTTTGATGCTTTGCTTTTAGGTTCCTATAGTGGTAGACGTGGAGATTATTATTACGTAACCGAAACCTATAAGGATAGTAAAGGTAAAACATGCACGCGCCGGGTGCGCAAAACCCGATGGACTTTAGTAACTGGTTCTATAAGTGGTTTTATAGATGATACCCTTATCAGCGCTTCAAAACAGCATACCCAGAGTGTACCTCGTGAAATAGCGCACTGGGATTTAAAAAAGATTCAGCCTTTTAAAAGTGATTTTCTTGCTGGTTTTGTAACCGAAAAATATACTATTCCTTTAAATCAGGGACATTTGGAATCACAGGAAGAAATGCGGGAAACGGCAAGATACTGGGCGATTCTAGATATAGGTGGCGATGAGCAACGTGTAGACCAACTCAATATTAAGCTTAGAGAAGAAACCTTTAAACACATCTTACTACCCGTTTATATAAGTGCCTACCGCTATAAAAATAAAGATTATCGCTTTTTTGTGAATGGCGAAAACGGAAGCATTTCAGGTAAACGGCCTTATTCGTTCTGGAAGATCTTTTTTGCGGTGCTCACGGTGTTAATCCTTATTTTGATTGTTTATTTTTTGGTACGACCTTAACTATAGAATTATTTCATTTACGTTGAATTCAATCTAATAAGATTCGAAGGCTGAAATGAAATCCTGGCGAAAGATTTTATATCGAAGCTGCCGTTTTGGTGGCATTTGTTCGAAAATGTAACTCATTTTTATAGTGCTTCTTTTTTTAAGAAAAGCATACTCTTTTTGAAGTTGAAGCAGAATAAGCATATAAAAAGAGGCTGTCTAAAAACTTCCAAAAACGTCATTCTGAACTTGTTTCAGAATCTCATCTCATTGATTTAAAAATCGTTATGAGAACCTGAAACAAGTTCAGGTTGACTAAAATTGAGTTTTTAGACAGCCTATTCTTAGATATTTCCTTTAATTTTTAGGCTGCGGGTAAATCACCATTACCTTTGGTTGGGAGTTTACTTTCTCCCATTAGATATTTATCTACATGATAAGCTGCTTCACGACCTTCAGAGATTGCCCACACAATTAAGGACTGACCACGACGCATATCCCCGGCAGCAAAAATGTGAGGGATATTAGTTTGATAGTCATTATCAGCTTTTATGTTGGTTCTGTTATCTAAATCTAATCCCAATTGCTGGCTTAAACTAGCTTCTGGTCCTGTAAAACCTAACGCAAGCAGTGCAAGTTCACAAGGCCATTCCTTTTCGCTTCCTTCTACTTCTTTAAGTTGTGGTCTTTCGCCTTTTTTACCTTTTACCCATTCAATTTCGACAGTTTTAAGGCCTTTTAAATTACCATCTTTATCTTTAATGAATTCTTTAGTACTAATGCTCCAATTTCGATTTACGCCTTCTTCATGCGAACTACTTGTTTTTAGCGTAAATGGCCAATAAGGCCAGGGATTTTGGGTAGTTCTACTGCTCGCAGGCATCGGCATAATTTCAAAATTCGTTACCGATTTTGCACCATGTCGATTCGAGGTTCCCACACAGTCTGATCCTGTATCACCACCACCAATAACAATTACATTTTTACCTTCAGCAGATAAGTCTGAAGATAATTCTTTTAAACTATCTACAACCTGGTTGTTATTTTTAAGAAACTCCATAGCCTGTACCACACCTTTTGCATCGGCTCCTGGTATAGGTAAGCCTCTGCGTTGTGTAGCACCGCCCGTAAGCACTACCGAATCAAATGCTTTTAATTCTTCTACATCATAATTAACCCCAACATGGGTATTTGGCTTAAAGTTGATGCCTTCTTCTTCCATGATCTTAAGTCGGCGGTCTATTACCGATTTATCCAGTTTAAAATCCGGAATACCGTAACGAAGCAATCCGCCTAATTTAGCATCTCTTTCGAATAAGGTTACATCGTGACCGGCACGATTTAATTGTTGTGCTGCAGCCATTCCCGCCGGGCCGGAACCTACGACGGCAACTTTTTTGCCAGTTCGGTTTTTTGGTGGGTTAGGAACAATCCAACCTTCTTTAAAGCCTCGTTCTACGATATATTTTTCGATAAGTTCTATCGAAACGGGAGGCTCGATGATTCCAAGTACACATGCAGATTCACAGGGTGCAGGGCATAAGCGCCCGGTAAATTCAGGGAAATTGTTGGTGGAATGTAAAATCTGTAAAGCCCTTTTCCAGTCATTTTGGTAAACGGCATGATTAAAATCGGGAATCAAATTCCCAAGCGGGCAGCCGCTGTGGCAAAAAGGAATTCCGCAATCCATACAACGAGCTCCCTGATGGTTCAGCTCTTCAGTATCTAAATCTTTTGTAAATTCTTTATAATTTTTAACTCTTAGCTCTACGGCTTCTGTAGTTTCTTCTTTTCTCTCGTATTCTAAAAATCCTCTAAGTTTTCCCATTATTACGCCGTTTTAAGTTCCAGGTTTTCTTCTTTCTCTTTTTCTTCTTCCATTCTTTGTAATGCTTTTTTGTATTCAATAGGCATTACCTTGATGAATTTGGAAAGATTTTCTTCCCAATTTTCTAAAATTTGGCCTGCAACCTCACTATCGGTGTGATAGTAGTGATTTTGTATTAGTTCTTTTAATTCTGAAGCATCGTCATTAGAAACATGTTCTAATTCGATCATCTCCATATTAAAATTATTATTATCTAAATTGTTATCGGGGTTATAGATATAAGCAATTCCACCACTCATACCTGCTGCAAAATTACGTCCTATTTTACCTAATATTACCGCTCTACCGCCGGTCATGTATTCACAGCCATGATCTCCAATACCTTCAATTACAGCTTTGGCGCCAGAGTTTCTTACGCAGAAACGTTCACCACCAATCCCATTGATGTAGGCTTCGCCATTAATAGCTCCATAAAGCGCAACATTTCCTATGATGACATTTTCATGAGATTTAAAAGTAGCTTCTTCGGGTTTTTTCACGGTAAGCGTAGCGCCACTTAGTCCTTTTCCGAAGTAATCATTCGTATTTCCGGTAACGTTTAGTGTAAGTCCACGTGTAGTAAAAGCACCAAAACTCTGGCCGGCAGAACCTTTAAAATTAAGCTCTAAAGTGTGCTCTGGTAAACCACCTTCACCATGAATTTTAGAAATCTCATTACTTAAAATAGCACCAGTAGTTCTATTGATATTAGAAATATTGAAATCCAGGCTCATTTTTTCTTTACGATAGATCGCCGGATGCGCTTTCTTAAGAATATCAAAATCTAAGGCATTTTCTAGTCCATGGTTTTGATTTTGGGTTTTATACAGCGGAAGGTCTTTATCGATATTTGGCTTGTAAAGAATATTCGATAAGTCTATTCCTTGTGCTTTATAATGTTCTATGGCACGATCCATATCTAGTTTCTGACTTTGTCCCACCATTTCGTTAAGGGTTCTAAAACCAAGACTAGCCATAATTTCACGAAGTTCCTGAGCAACGAAATACATGAAATTAATTACATTCTCTGGAGTACCTTTAAAGTTCTTTCTTAATTCTGGATCCTGCGTAGCGATTCCAACCGGGCAGGTATTTAAGTGACAGGCGCGCATCATAATACATCCAGAAGCAACTAAAGGAGCTGTAGAGAAACCAAACTCTTCGGCACCTAATAGACAGGCAATAGCCACATCACGACCTGTTTTTAGTTGTCCGTCACATTCTACCGTGATCCTGCTTCTTAGATTGTTTAAAAGCAGTGTTTGTTGTGCTTCTGCAATACCTAATTCCCAGGGTAAACCAGCATGTCTTAAAGAAGTAAGCGGGGAGGCTCCCGTACCACCGTCATAACCAGAAATAAGCACTACATCTGCTTTTGCTTTTGCAACACCGGCAGCAATGGTACCAACACCAACTTTAGATACAAGTTTTACGTTAATTCTTGCTTCTCTATTCGCATTCTTAAGGTCGAAAATTAATTGCGCTAAATCCTCGATAGAATAAATATCGTGATGCGGAGGTGGCGAAATTAATCCTACGTAAGGAGTGGAATTTCTTGTTTTTGCAATAGAAGGATTCACTTTTGGGCCAGGTAATTGTCCACCTTCACCGGGTTTAGCTCCCTGAGCCATTTTAATCTGAATCTCCTTCGCATTAGAAAGGTAATTTATAGATACCCCAAAACGCCCTGAAGCTACCTGTTTAATAGCGCTGTTTCTCCAGTTTCCGTTAGCGTCTCTGGTAAAACGGTTTGCATCTTCACCACCTTCACCGCTATTACTTTTCCCTTGTAAACGGTTCATAGCGATAGCAAGGTTCTCGTGAGCCTCTTTACTTATCGACCCAAAAGACATCGCACCTGTTTTAAATCGCTTTACGATTTCTGTCCAGGGTTCAACTTCGTCTATAGAAATAGGATTAAGTTGTTTAAACTTAAACATTCCTCTAAGTGTCATCAGGTTTTTAGTCTGATCGTTGATGAAGTTAGAGTATTCTTTATACGTTTTATAGCTGTTTTGTTTTACGGCCTGCTGTAGTTTTGCTACTGAAGCTGGGTTGAGCATGTGGCGTTCCCCATTTCTTCTCCAGCGATAGTCACCACCAATTTCCAGATCTAATCCTGTGTCGGTTTCTGGTGGCGTAAACGCAAGTTTATAACGTTTTTGGATTTCCTTTTCAATTTCGTAAAGTCCGATTCCTTCGATTCGGGATGGAGTATTGGTAAAATACTTATTGGTAAACTTTTTGTTTAAACCAAGAATTTCGAATATCTGCGAACCACGATAAGAATGTAAAGTTGAAATACCAATCTTATTCATGATTTTTACAATACCTTTTCCAATCGCCTTATTGAAGTTTTTAACAGCAGCATCAGGATCTTTTTCCTCAATTTCACCTTCTTCAGAAAGTTTATAGATAATTTCGTTTACCATATAAGGGTTAATGGCACTGGCACCATAACCAAATAGTAAAGCAAAATGATGAGGTTCTCTAGGTTCGGCAGATTCGATTACAATACCAAACGACGATCTTCTTTTATGTTTTTTAAGTTCATGATGAACAAAAGAACAGGCTAGAAGTGATGGGATAGGAGCAAGCTTATCACTCACATTTCTATCAGAAAGGATGATGATATTTCTATTGTCATCTACCGCCTTTTTAATCTCCAGTACAATTTCTTCCAGTCGTTCTTCCAGACCATTTAATCCTTTCTCAATGTCATATAATATTGAGATCGATTTTGCGCGAAAATCGGGATGATCTATATATTTTATTTTATCCAGATCTTCATTAGAGATTACCGGATTCTGAATTCTAAGTTTCTGGGCATGCTCTGGGGTAATATCAAAGATGTTCTTGTCTTCCCCAATCGATAAACTAATATCGGTCACAATCTCTTCGCGAATTCCGTCTAACGGTGGGTTGGTTACCTGTGCGAAAAGTTGTTTAAAGTAATTAAATAAAAGTTGTGGTTTATCTGAAAGCACCGCCAACGGAATATCTGTTCCCATAGAGCCTATCGCTTCTTTTCCTTGCGTGGCCATAGGGCTAATGATGGTTTTGATATCCTCTATAGTGTAACCAAAAACTTTTTGTCTTGTTTTAAAATCTACAGGTTCTACCGGAGTTTTATTCCCGGTATAAGGAACATCAGCTAACGGAAGTAAATTTTTATCTAGCCACTTTCTGTAAGGGCGTTTAGATACAATTTGTTCCTTTACTTCTTCGTCGCCTACAATTCGGCCTTCAACCATATCTACCAGGAACATTTTTCCAGGCTCCAGGCGACCGTGTAATTCTACATTTTCAGGTTTTACATCTACCACCCCTGTTTCAGAAGACATAATTACGTAACCATCTTTGGTGACGGTGTAGCGCGAGGGTCTTAAACCATTACGGTCTAATAAAGCACCAATATACTGCCCATCTGTAAAAGGAATAGAAGCTGGGCCGTCCCATGGCTCCATGATACAGGCGTTATATTCGTAGAATGCTTTTTTATCGTCATCCATAGAAGGGTTTTTCTCCCAGGCTTCGGGAACCATCATCATAATAGCTTCAGGCAAAGAACGGCCGGTTTGTAACAGCATTTCTAATACCATATCCATCGAAGCTGAATCTGATTTTCCTTCTAAGGTTACCGGTAAGATTTTTTTGATGTCTTCACCAAAAATTTCACTTTCAAAAAGCTCTTCCCTGGCCTTCATTCGGCTAAGGTTACCTCTTAACGTGTTAATCTCTCCGTTATGGCACATATATCTAAAGGGTTGTGCCAAATCCCAGGTAGGGAAGGTGTTGGTAGAGAAGCGTTGATGTACTAACGCCAGTTTCGTTACCAGATCTGGATCATTTAAATCCTTATAATAAATATTGATGTCTTGTGGCATCAATAAACCTTTATAAATAATGGTCTTTGTAGATAAACTAGGAAGGTAAAAATATTCTGCTTCTCCCAGGTTAGAGCTATAGATCTTATGTTCTGCAATTTTTCTTGCAGCAAAAAGTTTAGCTCTAAAAACCTCGTCGCTGGTATCTTCGTCTTTACCAATAAAAATTTGCTCAACATTGGGCTCGCTTAAAGAAGCAATGCTCCCTAAACATGATTTATCGACTGGTACCTGTCTCCAGCCAATAATATTTAATCCCTGATTAATGATTTCTTCCTCAAAAATCTCTTTACAGATTTTTAATTGATTCTTAGATCGAGGAAGAAAAATCATCCCGGTTGCATATTCTCCAAATTCCGGTAAATCGAAATCACAAACTTTCTTAAAGAAATTATGCGGAATTTCAATCAAAATTCCTGCACCGTCTCCGGTTTTTCCATCAGCACTTACTGCTCCACGATGCTCTAATCGTATTAGAATATCCAAAGCTTTATGGATGATGTCGTTTGTGCGCTTACCTTTTAAGTTACAAATAAATCCCGCGCCGCAATTATCTCTCTCAAATTCAGGCAAGTAAAGCCCCTGCTCTTTTGGTCTCATAACCTATCGTCCTTATATTATTACTACAAAAATATCTAAATTAGTAAAGAATTTGAAGGTAATAATAAGAAAGAACCTATTAAATTCAGCAAAACTAAATAAATTCTTAATTTTTATTAATCATTTAATAAACGAGGGTCATATTTCCGAATTTCGCAATGGAAAATAATGGATTTTGATATAAAAAAACTCGCCAGGATTTAGCGAGTTGATTTTCGATGTTTTTTGAGCTTATTATTTTAGTATGCTTCTGGAAATCACTATTTTCTGTATTTCTGAAGTTCCTTCGTAAATTTGTGTGATTTTTGCATCCCGCATTAATCGCTCTACGTGGTATTCTTTTACAAAACCATTACCACCATGAATTTGAACGGCCTCTATAGTAACATCCATTGCAGTTTGGGACGCACTTAATTTTGCCATAGCGCCGCTTAGATCATAGTTTGCTCCCTGATCTTTATCCCAGGCAGCTTTCATCACCAAATGTCTGGAGCTTTCTATTGATGTATACATATCGGCTAGTTTAAAAGCGATGGCCTGGTGGTTACTAATTTCTGTACCAAAAGCTTTACGTTGTTTCGAGTAATCCCTTGCAAGTTCAAAAGCACCAGAAGCAATTCCAAGCGCCTGGGCAGCAATACCAATTCTTCCTCCAGATAAGGTTTTCATGGCAAACTTAAATCCAAATCCGTCTTCCCCAATTCTATTCTCTTTAGGGACTTTTACATCATTAAAATTTAAAGAATGGGTGTCACTTCCTCTAATCCCTAGTTTATTTTCTTTTGGACCAACTTCAAAACCTTCCCATCCTTTCTCTACGATAAAAGCATTGATGCCATGGTGTTTCTTTTCTCTGTCGGTTTGTGCAATAACCAGATAATAGTCTGCCGTACCGCCGTTGGTGATCCAGTTTTTAGTACCGTTTAATAAATAATAATCTCCTTTATCGATTGCGCTGGTACGTTGAGAAGTAGCATCGCTACCCGCTTCGGGTTCAGAAAGACAAAATGCGCCTAGTTTTTCTCCGGTAGTAAGTTTAGCTAAATATTGCTCTTTTTGTTCAGGGGTACCATAGGTGTCCAGTCCCCAACAAACTAAGGAATTGTTTACAGACATGACGACCGATGCCGATGCATCGATTTTAGAAATTTCTTCCATGGCCAAAACATAACTAATGGTATCCATGCCACCGCCACCATATTCTGGTGAGGCCATCATTCCTAAAAAACCAAGTTCGCCCATTTTCTTAACTTGCGCTTTGGGAAATTCTTGTTTTTCGTCTCTTTCAATGACGCCGGGTAGTAATTCGTTTTTTGCAAAATCGCGAGCAGCATCGCGAATCATTATGTGTTCTTCAGTTAATTCGAAATTCATTTGAGTATAAATTTAGAAAAAGGTAATTTTTGTTGCTAAATATAAATTTTTATTATTTATTTTTCAATAAAAATTAGTTAATTTTGAGAATATGAAAAAATCAGACTATTTTGTGCTTGGGGTAATGTCTGGAACCTCTTTAGACGGAATCGATTTGGCCTACATTCATTTCGATGTTGAAAATAACTATAATTTCCAAATTTTGGAAGCGCAAACCGTAGATTATTCAAAAGAATGGCGTGAAAAACTGAATGCTGCTATCAATTTAGAAGACAATAAGCTACACGATTTAAATAAAGAATATACCAAATATCTGGCAGAGGTGATCTTAAAGTTTTTGGCAGAAAATGATATTCAGCGTTTAGATGCGGTGTGTTCGCATGGACATACCATTAAGCATGAACCACAAAATGGCTTTACGTTGCAAATAGGAAACCTTCCTGAAATTGCCCAATATCTAAACCGTAAAGTTGTTTGTGACTTTAGAGTGCAGGATGTAGCACTTGGCGGGCAGGGAGCGCCTTTGGTGCCTATTGGAGATCAGCTACTTTTTAGCGACTATCGATATTGTTTAAATTTGGGGGGCTTTGCAAATATTTCAGCAAAGCAGCATGATAAGATCCTGGCTTATGATATCTGCGCGGTGAATACGGTTCTTAATCATTTTACGCGACAGATAGGTAAAGAGTATGATGATAAAGGAAAGATCGCTTCCGGAGGAAAACTGAATAAAAAATTACTTCAGCAATTAAATGATCTTAAGTTTTATAGCCTAAAACCTCCAAAATCTTTAGGGATTGAATGGGTGAAAGCTGAGGTTTTGCCGATAATTACTTCGCAAGAAATCCCCGTTCCTGATATTTTACACACGTATGTGGTTCATGTCGCCCAGCAAGTGGCCAATGTTTTGGACAATCAGCAAACGTCTAAAGTTTTAGTAACCGGCGGCGGCACTTTTAATGATTTTTTGATCGAAAAATTTAAAACCTATTCTAAATGCGAGTTTGTTATTCCCGAAGCAAAAATTATCGATTTTAAGGAAGCTTTGATTTTTGGTTTATTGGGCGTGCTTAAATTAGAAGGAAAGGTAAATGTGTTAAGCTCGGTTACCGGAGCGAGTAAGGATCATGCTGCGGGAAGGATATTTACGCCATCTTCTTTTTAAACTATCTGAATACTTATATTTGAAACAAATCACACACATATTTAAATGAAAGAATTATTAAAACTTTACGAAAATAAAGAACCAGAGATTGTTTTTCATTGGAATGATCCTGAAACAGAGGCTGAAGGCTGGACGGTGATCAACTCGCTTAGAGGAGGTGCTGCCGGTGGCGGAACCCGAATGCGGGAAGGATTAGATAAAAACGAAGTGCTTTCTTTGGCAAAAACAATGGAAGTGAAATTTACGGTTTCTGGTCCCGCGATTGGTGGCGCAAAATCCGGAATTAATTTCGATCCTAAAGATCCAAGAAAAAAAGGGGTTTTAGAGCGCTGGTATAAAGCGGTATCTCCGTTGCTAAAAAGTTATTACGGTACCGGTGGCGATTTAAACGTAGATGAGATCCATGAGGTGATCCCGATTACTGAAGATTGCGGGGTATGGCATCCGCAGGAAGGTGTTTTTAATGGGCATTTTCGCCCTACTGAAGCAGATAAGATTAACAGGATAGGGCAGTTGCGCCAGGGCGTGATTAAAGTGTTAGAAAATACCGATTATTCACCGGATATCTCTAGAAAATATACCGTGGCCGATATGATAACCGGTTTTGGTGTGGCTGAGGCTGTAAATCAATATTATCAAATTTACGGCGGTGATATAAGAGGAAAGAAAGCTATTGTACAGGGCTTTGGAAACGTAGGTTCTGCGGCGGCCTATTATCTTTCCCAAATGGGCGCTAAGGTTGTTGGAATTATTGATCGTGCCGGCGGGTTGATTAATAAAGATGGTTTTTCTTTTGAAGAGATTAAAACTTTATTTCTGAATAAAGAGGGCAATACCCTAAATGCAAAAGAATTAATCCCTTTTGAAGAAATTAATCAGAAAATATGGAATCTTGATGCTGAAATCTTTACACCATGTGCAGCTTCAAGATTAGTAACCAGAGAACAAATCTCCAACCTTATTGATAAAAAATTAGAAGTGATTTCTTGTGGTGCCAATGTTCCTTTTGCCGATAAAGAGATTTTCTTCGGCCCAATAATGGAATTTATTGATGAGCGTGTAAGTCTTATTCCAGATTTTATATCCAATTGCGGGATGGCACGTGTTTTTGCCTATTTTATGGAACGTAGGGTGCAGATGACCGATGAGGCTATTTTTAATGATACTTCAATGACCATTAAAAACGCGATCCAGAATACCTTTAATAATAATAGTGATAAGACCAATATCAGCAAAACGGCATTCGAGGTGGCTTTAAAGCAATTGGTGTAAGTTTTTACAACTGCTTATCTGTGAATCTAAGTTCGATTAAGATAATCCAGGAGGTAGATTGAAATCGTTGCGAAAGATTTTATGTAGAAACCTCCATTTTGGTCACATTTTGATACAGATTTTCCTTAAGAATTCACTCAATGATCCAAAATGAACATAGTAATCGAATGTAGGTTGTTAGTAATTTCTTAATGAATGCAGATATGGAGTTGATCTGATAATTATTTTACTAAATTTGGGCAACAATTTTAACCCGTTTATCACGTTACATTAAAAACCCTAATCAATTAATATGCTATATTTTATTCAGCAGGATGCCGTGACGCAAGCAGCGCAGGATGCTGCGGAGGTTTCAGAAGAAAAAACACTTTCGATTTTCGATTTGCTTTTAAGCGGTGGTATCGCCGGGCAGATCATTATTTTTGTATTGTTTGTGTTGTTGTTTGCAGCGGTGTATATTTACTTTGAGAGATTGTTTGCGATAAAATCGGCAAGCCGGGTAGATAAAAACTTTATGCATCAAATTAAGGATAGTGTATTAAATGGTAATATCGAATCGGCAAAGATTAGATGTGCACAAAGTGATAATCCGGTAGCAAGATTAACAGAAAAAGGAATTTCCAGAATTGGTAGTCCGTTAGAAGATATTAATACGGCTATAGAAAATGCCGGTCGACTGGAAGTTTACAAACTAGAGAAAAACGTAAGTATTCTGGCTACTATTGCCGGTGCTGCGCCAATGATTGGTTTCTTAGGAACCGTAATTGGTATGGTGATTGCGTTCCATGAGCTGGCTACCAGTAGCGGGCAGGCACAAATGGGATTATTGGCAGAAGGTATTTATACCGCGATGACTACTACCGTTGCGGGGCTTATAGTTGGGATTATAGCTTATATTGGGTATAATCACCTTGTTGTAAAAACAGATAAAGTAGTGCACCAGATGGAAGCTACTGCTGTAGACTTTTTAGACTTATTAAACGAGCCTGCTTAATATGAATTTAAGAGGTAGAAATAAAGTGAGCCCGGAGTTTAGTATGAGCTCGATGACAGATATTGTATTTTTGTTATTGATATTTTTCATGTTAACCTCTCCGGTAATTACCCCAGAAGCTTTAGATTTAATACTTCCAAAAGCTAAAGGAAAGACCACTAACCAGCAGAATGTTTCAGTAAGTATTACTAAGGAGCTGCAGGTGTATATTAATGACGAGCGCATAAGCAATTCGGCATTAGAAAGTACGTTAAAGAGTAAATTAGCAGGGATAGAAAACCCAACGATTATTTTACGTGCCGAAGAAGGAGTGCCTATCGAAAAAGCAGTAAACGTAATGGATATTGCCAATCGAAATAGATATAAAATAGTATTAGCGGTTAAACCGGAATAATCATGGCTTTCTTAGAAACCAAACACGAGAAAAAATCATTCACCATCACAGTAGTGCTGCATGTACTACTGTTGGTTATTTTGTTCTTTTTTGGTTTTACATATTTAGATCCACCGCCAGAAAATGGCATCGCGGTTAATTTTGGAACTTCAGACGTGGGGTCGGGAAATCAACAGCCTACAAAACCCATCGAATCTGCTCCAAAAAATACCAGTCCTGAGGTAACTCCGCCAGAACCGGAACCTATTGTGGAAGAGAAAGTGGTAACCCAGGAAGTGGACGAAGCACCGGTAATCGAAGAAAAGAAAGAGGTAAAGAAACCTGTGGAGACTGAAAAGCCCAAAAAGGTGGAACCTAAAAAAGAAGAACCGGCAAAGAAACCCGATCCAAAACCCGATAAATCTACTACCGATGCGATGAGTAGTATTTTAAACGGGCCAGAGCGTAGTGGTGAAGCAAGCGGGGGAGAAGGTAATGATAATGCAGCCGGGGATAAAGGTTCTCCAGATGGAGATCCTAATGCAAAAAGTTATTACGGTAATGGAGCCGGTCTTGATGGTGATGGTAATTACCGTTTAGGTGGTCGCCGTGCTTTAAATAAAGAAAAATTTGTTCAGGATTGTAATGAATCTGGTATCGTTGTGGTGCGTATAGAAGTAAACCGACAGGGGCAGGTGATTGCAGCGACTCCGGGAGTTAAAGGAACTACGAATAACGCATCCTGTTTAACAGAGCCTGCCAGAAAAGCCGCTTTAGCTACCCGATTCAACAGCGATGCTGATGCACCTTCGCGCCAGGTAGGAACTATAGTTTATAACTTCAAATTATCTGAATAATTGATGACGTATCAACAAACTGTTGAATGGATGTTTCAGCAGTTACCCATGTATCAACGCGTGGGGAGTTCAGCATTTAAAAAAGACCTTTCCAATACTTTAAAATTAGCGGCTCATCTTGGGCATCCCGAGCGGGATTTTAAAAGCGTTCACGTAGCCGGAACTAACGGGAAAGGTTCCAGTAGCCACATGATTGCTTCTGTTTTGCAGGAAGCAGGTTATAAGGTTGGATTGTACACTTCGCCACATTTAAAGGATTACAGAGAGCGTATTCGAATTAATGGATCCTATATTTCTGAAGAAGCTGTAATCGATTTTATACAAAATAACAGGTCTTTTTTGGAAGCAGAGCGCCTGTCTTTTTTCGAAATGAGTGTAGGTATGGCTTTTTGGTATTTCGCCGAAGAAAAAGTGGATATTGCTGTAATTGAAGTTGGGATGGGTGGCCGTTTAGATTCTACGAATATTATAATTCCCGAAGTTGGTTTAATTACCAATATTGGTAAAGATCACACCCAATTTTTAGGAACGACACTTCCTGAAATTGCCGGAGAAAAAGCCGGGATTATTAAAGAAAATATTCCCGTTATAATTTCTGAAAAACATCCTGAAACCGCACCGGTTTTTAAGAAAACGGCACAGGAAAGAAAAGCAGAGATCATTTTTGCTGAAGAGCTTGAAGTACCCGTAAATTTAAGCACCGATTTATTGGGAACTTATCAGCAAAAGAATATAAAAGGGGTTACAGCGGTTATCAGGCAGCTTGTTACGCAAGGTTGGGAAATTTCTGAAAAGCATTTGGAAGAGGGTTTAAAAAATGTTCGCAAAAACACCAATCTTAGGGGAAGATGGGATATCCTTCAGCAGTCACCAAAGGTAATTTGTGATACCGCTCATAATAGTGACGGACTCCGATATGTATTTGAGCAATTAAAAGATGAAGTGTATGAGCATTTACATTTTGTTTTTGGAGTGGTAAACGATAAAGATCTGGATGAGGTATTGCCGCTATTCCCAAAGGGAGCGACCTATTATTTTTGCAAGCCAGATGTTCCCAGAGGGCTGGAAGCTGAAAAATTGATGACAAAATCTACCGAATTTGGGCTTTTAGGTAAGGTATTTAAAAGTGTGCCAGAGGCTTATGCTGCTGCGTTACAGGCAGCAGGAAAAAAAGATCTTATTTTTTGCGGAGGCAGCAATTTTACAGTAGCTGAAATTATTTAAAATTTTTAATTTTTTTCTTTGTGCAGAACAAAAACTAGTCTATATTTGCACTCGCAATAATGAATGGGGCGCGTAGCTCAGTTGGTTCAGAGCACTTGGTTTACACCCAAGGGGTCAGGGGTTCGAATCCCTTCGCGCCCACAACCATTCAAAAGCTTCCAGAAAAGGGAGCTTTTTTTAGCTAAAGCATTCATTAGGGCGCGTAGCTCAGTTGGTTCAGAGCACTTGGTTTACACCCAAGGGGTCAGGGGTTCGAATCCCTTCGCGCCCACAAAAAAAGCCTCTAGATTTAGTTCTAGAGGCTTTTTTTATGGATAAAATTTAGGGTTGGTTTTAGAATCAATGGATCAGGGATCTAGGATTAATCCCAAAAGTTGTGTTTATTTAAAAATGGTAGTTAATCTGTATAGAAAGCTCCATTGCCTCACTTAAATTTATACTTATGTAGTCACAAATACTTTTAAAACAATTAAAAATCCACTAGATTAGTACTTTAACTAAAATAGAGATAACACAACTTGTTGTGTTATCCGTACGTTGTATGTCATTTAAAACCAATAATGAGAGATATTAATACTGAAAGAATTGGAGTTTATGCTACTGCCCTTTTAATTACAAAAGAATTAGATTGGATTTTCAGAGAACAACCAATTGTAGACGTAGGAATTGACGCCCTAATTGAACAAAAATTTAATGGAGAACCGACTGGAAAATTTATTTCTGCTCAAATAAAAACTGGTAAAGGGAACTTCCACGAGTCTAAAAATTCATTGACACTTTATGTTACTAAAATTCACTACAACTATTGGCTGAATTCAAATCTTCCTGTAATCATTATTGCTCATCTACCTGAAACAAATAAAACAACTTGGGAAATTGCAAATGAAGAAACATTCAAGAAGACACCAACCCAATGGAAAGTTCTGATACCAAAATCAAAGGACTTGAATAAAAGCTCCATTGATGAATTAAATAAAATAATATCTGGTAACAAACAAACGGATTTTGAATTACAAGTTAAAAACAATGAATTGAGCCAATCTGAAATAGACCAAATTGTTGAAGATGCAGGTTTATTCAGTGAATGCATAAAAAGCTTAAATACAATTTCAGATTTAATAACAAAACTTGGAGAAGAAACGAAAAATCAAAGAATTAAAATAGACAAATTTGCAGATCAAGGTTTATCTGAATCAGACAAAAGAGTTAAAAGGAGTATTAAATTTTATTCAGAATCGATGAATTCTATAACTTATAAATTAAACACAGAAATCGAAGAATTTGCGTATTATTTTGCGAAAGTTTTTAGTGCTCAAGAAAAAGTATCAATAATTGTATATCACGTAGAACAAGATTACGCAACTTTACAAGATTTACTTGATTCACTAATTAAACTTAAACCAAATATGCGAGAATCCATTGAATCAATGAAATTCTTGAGAAATTCTGTTTCGGGATTACCTAAAAATAATGCACATTTGAAAAAAGCAAGACTGAAATTTCTAGAAGTTTCAAATCAAATAATTAAAGAATTTAAATTAGCTGAAAACATAAACAACTCATTTATAGAAACTTTAAATGAAAAATTAGGATAAAAACGCCATACAACACCGTATAACAACAATTGCGGCTTTGTGTCCTGCGGACACAACCGCGCAAGCATAAAAGTCGGTAATTTTAGCTATCTTAGTTTTTAATCAATCCGCAACTGATTGTTATACAAGACCGTCAGACTGTCTCAAAACCTAAGAATTTCGTATTTTTAAGATATGGAATACCAACAAGGACAAGACCGGGAACAGCTTAGTCTTTACGCAACCTGTTTGGATGATATGATTCCCCAGGGTAATAGCGTACGACTCATTGATCAATTTGTCAACTTGCTCGATTTATCCCAGATGGGATTTCAAACCATAGCCCCTCAAGGGAGGCCGCCCTATCATCCAGCAGACCTGCTCAAGCTTTTTATCTATGGCTATATGAACCAGATGCGATCTTCCCGAAGGTTGGAGAAAGAGGCTTATC
>NZ_JAKHSK010000051.1 GCF_023499215.1 Zunongwangia pacifica | reverse complement strand
CTACAGTTATACCTGAATGAATTTATCTACAAACTCAACAGAAGATATTTCGGAGAAAAACTCTTCGATAGGCTCGTTATAGCAGGAATTACAGGTTATGACTAATTGCGGATAATCAATTCAAGAAAAATCTTTTCGGGATAAAATAGCAGATAAGACAGATTTTTTAAAGATCGCATTATTCGATATTTGGATAGCAAATGAAGACAGAAACCATAATAATTTTAATTTGCTCTTATATGCTTCCCCAGATAAAATAAACTTTTTCTATGCCATTGACCACGTTAATATTTTTAATTCTACCTTTCTGGATTATGGGATTGCAGCATTGACTGAAGATGATTCTATAATTAAAACTGATATTGCAAAAGTGCTATTTGGCAGTGATAGGAAATTAACAGGCCTTGTAGATAACTTGGTGGAAATGTTATACATTTGCAGTAAAGAATGTGATAATCAATTAGATGATATTTTAGATGTAGTGCCCGATTCTTGGAACATTGATAAGGCATTGATTAAGAAGAAGATCATTGATAATTTATTTTCTAATGATTGGAAAAATCAATGTGCGCTAAACTTTAGAGCGTTTGTACAATCTTTTTGCAGTTAATAAAATGAGAACTATTTATTCCATACTGTACATTAACTTAAATACTGCTCTTAATGAAAGGGTTAGTATAGGTATTGTGGTATCTAATGGTTTAGAAAATTATTTTAAATTCTCTGCTACCAAGCTTTCTGCTTTTAAAGCAATTTTGAATGCTGAAAAATATAGCCTGGTAAAAAGCTATCTTAAATCCATAGAAAAAGAGGTGGTAACCAATAAAGTTACTCACACTACTACATTGTTTAATCCAAAAGATGTTAAAAACAATTGGATTAGTGAACCTTATTTAGCTTACCTTTCTAACTATTCAAATAATATCATTCAGTTCGCTCCACCAAAAGCAATTGATGTCGATTTAAACGATAACACCTTTAAAAGAATTTTTGAAAAATATATTTTCCCATTTTCTGAAGACACCAATGAAGCTCCAGCCTTTAATGTTCATTCTATAGTTAAAAAGCAACTGTTTCCTAAAATTGAAAAAAGGGTCAATCTTGAAAAAACATTGACTTCTAAGGATTTTGAGAACTTGTTTGCACCCATCGAGATCGATTTTATAGGCGTAAACGGAATTCCTGTAGCAGGCCAAACTATAGATTTTGAAAAGAAGCATTATTACCTTGAAAATGATGTTGCCCGATTTGTATCTTTAACAAAGGCCATAGAATTAGAAGGTGATTATAAAGGTAAATACTTTGTTTTAGGAAGAGAACCTCAAAAGAAAGTAGACAAGAATCACTTATTGTGGAAACATATTAGAGATACTGAGTTTCTGGAATTTGTTGATATTGCTGAAATAGGAATTATTGAAGATTACCTTCAAAAGAATGATGTAAGACCTTTCTTTGAATAAAATTGTACTAGAAACAATCGAAGAGTTTTTATAGAAAAAAGGAACATTCCAGGACGTTCTTTTAGGGAAATAAAGATGAAATGTTCTCTTTTTCCTTTAGATATTCAATGAGCAATTTATTGTAACATTCCTTTTCGGACTGAATGATACAACCCATTCCAATAGTTTTAATATCATACTTTTCCTGAAGTGTCTTTGCTAATTCAAGATCGTAGCCTATTCCAAACTGAAAATAAACAAGTTGTCCATTTTTTAAGTCAGTTGAAAATCGCTTTTCCATTTCTTCACAAGTTTCTATTTCAGAGTATTCATAATATATTTTGCTAAGCTGTACCGTCTTATAAACTCTGGGAAATATATACAAGTTCAGCACTAAACTTAGTCCAAATGCTCCAATCATAATTTTGGTTACTAAATTTCGCCAAGTCTTATTGAAAAAATATAATCCCGCACATAAAACTCCAATTCCGAAGAATATTTTAGCATATTTTAATTCAATGGAATCAAAACTTGTTTCAGTCAATTCATTATTGTGGTTGTAAATAGTTAATACAAATGCTGTAGTAGCTAAAATTAGAAGTATGTATTTTGTCCTACTGTTCAATTGGTATTAAATGTTAGCAACGAGAGCTATAAAAATAAGTAGTCCATTTATTGAAATTTTCATAATGAAAATTCCGTGCATTAATTAGAAATTCATAACGCTCTATTTTACTTAAAGCTCCATTTTTATCCTTTTTTTTGGCATTCATATTTTGATTTCCTATGTTTTCAAATGAAGCACAAAGTACATATAACATCCACAAGTTACTTCATATCCATTCTACTTAAAGTACTAATTTAACTGATTCTTATTTTTTTAAAAGTATATATAACTACGTGTTTAATAAAAATTCCCGCTATCTCCATCCCATAAATCTAACCAAAAAACCACAAACTTCATTACGGTTTTCCCTAAAATCTGAAAAGTTTATGATGAATAACCTTATTAAATCCCTGATTTCCGTAAAACCCCAACATCTTAAAACATTCTTTGGGAACTATTTCCCTACCCGTGTATATTTGTAATGAGATTTGTCTGCCAAAAAAAGAACTGATGTCTTTAAAAGAATACATACAACGCTATATTAATCTATCTGAAGAAGAATATACCCTGTTTCTCTCCTATCTGGAAACCCAATCTTTTGCGCCCGGAGCGAAACTACTGGCTTATGAAGAACGGTGCCAAAGCCGCTTTTATATCAAAAAAGGATGTGTACGAATGTATGGTTATACTGAAAAAGGAAAAGAACAAATCTATCATTTTGGCATCGACAACTGGTGGATTTCCAATTATGAAAGTCTGCTGAATGATACGCCTTCACATCTGGTTATTGAAGCGATTGAACCTACCGAAGTATATTGCTTAACTTCAGAAAAATTTGAAGAATTGTGCCTAAAAATACCTAAAATCGAACGCTTGTTCAGGATGATTATGGAACGTGCTTATATGGCTTTTCAAAAACGGCTCGAATTTCTATTTAGTTTATCTTCAGAAGAGCAATACCGGCATTTTATTGAAGCGAATGCCGCATTCACGCAACGTGTTCCCCAATATATGTTGGCTTCTTACCTTGGCGTAACGCCAGAATTTATTAGTAAAATCCGCTCCAAAATGTAATCCTATTTGCTTCTTAATCTAGATTAAGAATATTCAACTTTATTCCCTGTAGGTTTGTATACAACACAAATCTAACAATGGAAATCACTTTAAAAGATAGTTTAAAATCGATCGTATTAGGGCTTCTGGCCGCCTTATCGATTTACGTTTGTATCTTACTACAGCTACCGGCCTGGGTGTTGTTTATAGGTTGGAGTACTTATGCACTTTTCTGTACCACCAAAACCAATACATTAATTTCATTTTTGGAGGAAACTGCGGGAATGCTATTGGCGTATTTCATTAATATCTTCGGAATTTACCTCAACACATACACCCCAGAATTTGGAGTATTGCTTTCGGTTTTTGGTATCGTAACGCTCCTCTACTGGGTGACCAAACTAAAACTTTTTAATAATCTTATCACCTACTTTTTAGGGATGACCGCCTGGTTTAGCTATCCATCCGATTCTTTAAACGATCTGCCTATGCTTATGCTCAGTTTAGGTTTAGGAATTGGTTTTGGCTACGCCTACACCGTATTCGATGGACTCATTTCAAATTATAAATACAATGGAAAACAGAATTAACATTCAGCAACTTGAACCGAAAGCGTACAAAGCGATGCTTGGACTGGAAAAATATTTAGCGACTACCAGCCTGACTGACATCGAAAAGGAGTTGATCAAAATAAGAACTTCTCAAATCAATGGCTGTGCTTACTGTATAGAAATTCATACGAAAGATGCGCTACGCTATGGGGAAACCCAAAAACGGATTTTTGCTTTAAGTGCCTGGTGGGAATCTCCGCTATTTGATGAGAAAGAAAAAGTATTGCTGAAAATGACGGAAGAAATCACCCATATTCAACAAAAAGGGCTGACTGAACATACGTATACAGCAGCGCAAAAACATTTTACGGGGAATGAAATAGCAGCGATCATTATACAAATAGGAACTATCAATTTATGGAATCGCATTGCAATATCCACTCATTTAAAACACGAAAACTAATTCCAATGAAAAATTTTTCAATCATCAATGTAGAAACTGAAGATGAATTAAAAAAATGCTGGGAAGTGGTCAAAATCCTTCGGCCCAATTTCAACAAAGAGAAATATTTGCGCTATATAAATGAAATGAGGCGCGAAGGTTATCAAATCATCGCGGCACTCATTAATAATGAGATTGCTGGTTATGCCGGATTTAGATCGATGACTACGCTACATAGTGGTAGAATACTTTACCTGGACGATTTGGTAACGTCTCCCAAATACAGAAAAATGGGAATAGGCACGAAGTTGCTCCAACAAATCAACGCCTTGGCCAAAGAAAAAAATAAAGAAGCCATCACCTTAGACAGCAGTATAGATCTTACCTCAGCTCATAGGTTATACCTTAACAACCATTATGCGATCGTGGCCTTACATTTTAAAACAGCTATTAAAGCGTAAAAGGTATGGGTAAGAATATTTTAATGATTAAAGCCAGTGCAAGAATTAAAAATGCTACCAGTAGAAAATTGGCCGATTTTTTTGAAAAAAGCAGGAAACAGTTTAGTCCTACAGATCATTTTATCCATAGAGATGTGGCCCAATATCCTATTCCGCATATTTCTGAACAGTGGATTGAAAGTGCCTTTACCCCAAAAAGTGATAGGACGAAAGCTCAGCGAAAAATCTTAAACCTGAGTGATGTTTTGATAGCCGAGCTAAAACGTGCCGATCTTTTAGTATTGGCCACACCAATGTACAACTGGTCTATTCCCAGTGCTTTAAAAGCCTATATCGATCACATCCTTAGGATGAACGAAACGTTAAAAATTAATCCAAGTACTCCCGAAAATCCATATAAAGGACTTCTGAAAAACAAGAAAGCAATTCTAATTTTAGTTAGAGGAGGTAAAGGATACAACAAAGGAGATTTTTATGAACATATGGATTTTCAAACTGAATATTTAAAAACAGTTTTAAATATTATGGGCATCAAAGATTGTGAGATCATTCAAGTAGAAGGGGTGGATATCAATCTTATCGAGGCCAAAAAAGCTGTTGAAGAAGCTAATAAGGAGATTAAAAGCTTGGTCCAAAAGTTTTAATTGTCATCTTATAATTTGATAAATATAAAGTATCGGCAGGTACAGATTTCTCTAATAAATAATAAATTATGTTACAAAAAATCGACAAAAACAGTAATGTCATCAATTGGTTTGAAATACCGGTTCTTGATACAGAAAGAGCAAAAAAGTTCTATGAAACAATTTTTGATATAAAAATGACGACTCGGCATTTTCCCGAAAGCAATGAAGAATTAATATTTTTCCCATTTGATCCTAATATAAAGCAAGCTTTATCTGGAAGGGTTACGGGTGTATTATCGAAATCACCCGATAGAAAACCTTCCAACAAAGGAATTTTTATATACCTAAATGCAAGTCCTAAAATTCAAAATGTAATAGATAAAGTAGAAATGGCAGGAGGAAAAATTATTATTCCTAAAACCGAGGCGCCTTTTGGTCTATTCTCGATAATATTAGATTCAGAAGGCAATCGTATTGGTTTGCACTCTGGGGCTTAAGAGATTCTATTTCAGAAAGAAATTAGAAGGGAGAATGTAAAGATCATAGCCATAATTTAACTCCTCTAGCTCTAACTTAGGATCGATGCAATTGAAAAATATTATCGGACTATAACACGGGAAGTCAGGATATTCCCGTGTTTTGCTGCGGAACTAAAAAATAGACCGTAATAGAGCATCACAATATGTCGTCACCCTGAATTGTCACATTGAGCGGAGTTGAAATGTCGATTAACCAGGTAGAATATTCTATTTCAGAATCTTATTCTCTAGATTATGTTTTTCAGTACGGTTATGAGATTAAAGATTCTATGCATAATCCCTTTTCTTTTTTAGGGCACTGTCGCTTATTGGTTTTGAAATTCGTGAACCTCCTTTCGTCGGTTTGCATTGCTACCCTTAGGCAAAAGTTTAGGGCAAGTGAAAGAAACAAACCCGCCTGCCGGCGGGCAGGAAAGTCTAGGCTTATTTTTACATCCTTGAAAACTACACCAATTCCTTATCCTACGGATGGCAACCGCTGCGCTAGGCCATCCTCCTCGCCCACCGCTGCGGAATTGATTTGTTTTGCTACGGACAAAAAAGTAGGCCGGAATAAGCATCACAATGCGTCGTCACCCTGAACCTGCCTGCCGGCGAGGCGGGCCTGATTCAGGGTCTCATCTTCAAAATCTATTTTTTTAAATTCAGTATGAGATTCCGGGGTCAATTCCGATAGCTATCGGAACGGAATGACGCAAATAAGCATTATTGAAAATTCACTCAATGATGCAAAATGGTTGACAATGGGTCAGAAATAATTTATGATGAATCATCTAAATTTTATAAATCTTAGCTGTCGGTTTTTCCTTCTTTTACGTTCGGATGGTACTAATATAAGTCCAGGCAATAAACAACAGTTGTAATGGAATTCTAAACCATAAATAAGTAAGTCCATTTCCGTCAAATGTACCTTTTTGATAGTTCACATTATGTATGGATGCATAAATATTAGCAGGTAGTATTAGGAGAAGAAATAGAATAAGTGCCCACCCGGTTATATATTTAAATTTAGGAATTAAGAGACCTATGGCAAGTAAAATTTCAAAGACTCCGGTTAGATAAACTACTGAGGTTTTATAAGGTATAAATGCAGGGATCATCATCGACATTCCTTTGGTAAATGCAAAATGACCCATTGCCGTAAACACCAGCATTATGGCCATTGCAATTCTTGCCGCCAATCTAAAATCATAGGTTTTACGTATCAGCTTTATGATCAATAAAGCGAGGGTAAAGCTTACTAACAAAACAATTAATGGTTTCATATTTTTTAATTTATAGAAACACAAAGTTCTGTAAAGCGTGAATAGAAATAATGAACCTAGGTTAAGTAATACGTTTTCTTATTCTACTCAAAGCTTGTGGCGTTACGCCAATATAGGAAGCTATATATTTTAAGGGAATTTGTTTTAATAGTTTTGGCCTATCAGAAAACAGGCTTAGATATCGTTCTTCTGCGGTTTGGCTTAATAAGGAAAGTTCTCTTTTCGATTTTCTTAGGTACATATTTTCAGCCATTTTTCGGCCAATAAGATTCCCGATGCTGGTGTTTTTATAGACTTCTTGTAAGTCTTTATAGGAAATCTGCCACAAAATAGTTTCGGTTAAGGTTTCTATCTGGTATTCAGAGGGGGTTTGGGTTAAAAATGAATCGTAGGCGGTCAAAAATTCGTTTTCGAATAAAAACCCGAAGGTTACATCGGCCTCTTCTTTTGGGATATAAAGGCGAACGATTCCTTTAGCAATAAAGGATAAATGCTGCTCTATTTTTCCGATTTTTAATACCGTGGTGTTTTTGTCAAACGGTACTTCTTTTAGTTTGGAAGAAAAAAAATTCCAATCAGAATCGTTCATTGGAGAAATATGATCAATAAACTTTCTGATTTGGTCCATTTGAGTGTTTTTTACTTGTGGTTAATGATTTGGGGTGTGGTCAAAATTAAGATAGCTTATATGACGACTTTTATGTTTTCACAATTGTTTTCGAAGGGCTTAAGAATGTAATTCTCGTTAGTTGTTAGCAAAAGTTTTATTCAATGTCCAATTCGTATCGGACTTTTAACTGTTTAATACATCCCGAACATTTTCCACAAGCAAAGTTCGAAATATGACAAGAATGAGCCATTGTAATTAGTTCTTTAGGAACCTCATAATGTTCCGCTAATTCGTGGCTATAATATTCCAAAGTTGGACAAATTACCTTTATTCCTCCTTCCTGATAAAACAATAAACTATTTATAAGTTCATAGAATTTTTTGGTGCCATCTCTATGAAAATCATCTGATCTAACAGATGCCAAATATATTTCTTTAATATTGTCTTTTACTGACTGCATTGCCGCAAGTGTTATCAAAAGCTGATTACGAAACGGCCACCATTCATTAGATGGTGAAATATTTTCACTAATTGAATTCGCTAATGAACCAGAACCTAAATGTTTACAGTCAACTCTTATAACCTTATGTTCAATTTTCAATTTTTTACAAATATAATTTGATACATATATTTCTCGTTCAGCAACAGTTTGTCCGTAATCAACAGTATAAGCTATTTCAGGCTTTATACCGTATGTTAAACAAATTGAATCAACACCACCCGATAATAAAACTGCCTTTTTCATAAACTCCAAATAGTTTGGTATAATGCTGTTGTTAAATTACTATTCATTGTAAAATTACCAGGCTTTAACATTAATAGTTTTTTTTCATTACAAGTTCGATGGTATCCTACTATTTTTTTATCATTAGCCATTGAAAAGCCCGATTCTATAAGTGTTCCAGAGTCTAAATTGTCTAGAACAACGAAGATTACATCAGAACTTTTAATCCCCTCAATATCTTTCTTTGCAATTGTTACAGCTTCTCCTAATCCAATATCGTGAAATGGTGAGAAAACTTTTACTCCAAATGAGAGTAAAGCGTTGCGGATTTTATCAACTAAAATCAATTCAGATAATGCAAAAAATGGGGAAGCTAAATAGACTTGCTTTTCAGAAATATTTTTTGCTTTAAATTCCTGATATTCAAACTTAAAATTGTTCATACAATCAACATACGCCTTTTTATCACAAAAAACGGCTGTAGATTTTGATGCCAATAGTGCAGATTGTTCCAGAGAAAGTTTTTTATCCATCCAATAATATCCAAAACTTGCAGTAAATATATCTCCAGAGCCTATTTTATGTACATTATTAGTTACATAGCAAGGTATAGTGTGTTCCTCAGATTCAGTATATAATGTTGCACCATATGGTCCATTTTTAATAATAAATGCTTTAACTTTTTCTTTCGTAAAAAAGTATTTTTTTATGTCTTCAATGTCTCGACTTGATGATATAGAATAAGCTTCATTTCGGTTTATTATATACACTAATTCTTGCGCTTTCCCGAAATCACTAAACCTTTTAGGTTTTATTGAAGTTTGAGGATCATAAACAACTCTTTTACAGTTGATTTCATACTCAGATTCAAGCATTCCGAATGCAATTAAATCGTCTCCTTCAAATCTCCATTCTTTTGCTTTCTTTATATTAAGAATATTAGGAAAAATTGAAGGCTCATCCAATGCGAAACTATATTGAAATGTTATTAATTCATCGTACGGATGGCAGTCAAATTTTAAATTTGGATAAACCTTTTGATTTTCTTTTAGAAAGTTTGAAACTTGCTCATTACCGTTCGTTATAAAATTTACCTGACTTTTATTTTCAAGTAAAAACTTAGCACTTCTAAAGCCTGAACCAAAAATCTCCATTGAAACATCATCAAAATTAATTTCCCGATATGTACCTCCAATTATATTGATCATAGTTAAATGCTTTTAATTTTAACCTCACAAGTTGGTGTATTTATACTTTGAATTTCTGCTTGGTACTGTGTACCGTTTTCAATACAAGCAATTATATCTTGAGTATTATTGTGCAATATTGCTCCTAGTATTTCGCCGTCACCGTCTTCCAAAAGAATTTCATCATTATTACCTATAACTACATCCAAAACAGTTCCGACATTATGTTTTGATAAAACTATTAGACTTATGGATGAAACATTGGTTACTATAATACTTGTTTCGCAATCAAATTTATTTCGTTGTGGAGGTATATAACCTCCTCCTCCAGATCCACTCATATTTTTATTTATTTTTTTATTTTTTGAAATTTTATTAAATGATTATTTGAAGTCAACACCGAACTGAAAACCTAATAAGATCTCCAGAAGCAGATGAAAAAACAATAATTTAGTGATTGTTATTTCTTTATTCTATAGTTCAATCCCCCTTAATTTCCTATATAATTTTAGAGCATACAGGTCAGTCACACCAGCTATAAAATCAATAATATGCATTACTTTTTCATAAGGACTATTCGATTCCTCAAATGAAAATTGTTTTGGTAATAATCCTAATATTTTATTTTGTTCTTTATCTCTCGATTCTTTTACCGTCAATGCAGAAGTAACAAAATCTTCTACCAATGCTGACATAATTCGGAAACCAGCAATTTCAAGTTGAACAACTTTTTTTGCATTGTAGATTTTTTTAATAGAAACTTTTTCTATCTTTTTCATTACAGATTCAAGCTCTACAATACTGTCTATTAAACTTTTTTCATAATTCCCCCTTAAAATAGCTTCTCTATTTTCCCAAAAAGCATCCGAGGTTTTGTAAATCAATGTATTGATAGCTTTTGCTCTTAAATAAGCAATTGATTCATTAGGGTCTTCCTTAAGAGATTTAGCTTGTTTCTTTACCCGTTTAATATTATCATTTGAATTCGTTTCAATTATTTTTAAAAAAGAGTTTTTTACTTCCTTATATGATAGAATACCTAAACGATGAGCATCTTCATAATCAATAATATTGTAGGATATATCATCAGCTGCTTCTACAAGAAAGACAAAAGGATGTCTTTTGTATGATATACCTGTATCTACATCATCTTTAACTAGATTTAATTCCTTGGCAATATCTAAAAAGACTTCTTCGTCGATTTTGAAATATCCGTACTTTTTTCTGTGTAATATATTTTTATTCGAAGCAGTAGATTCGCAAGGATATTTTAATATAGACACTAGAGTGCTATAAGTTAGTCTAAAACCTCCTTTTACTCTACCTTTTTGTTGTAAAGTTAATATTCTCAATGCATTTGCATTACCTTCAAATGTTGTAAGGTCTTTCCATTCTTCTTTGGAAAACTGCTCTTTAAAAGTTATATCTTCTTCCTTTTCTGTATCTCTTTTTTTAAAATATTTTGATATAGCTTCTTCACCAGAATGACCAAAAGCAGGATTTCCCAAATCGTGAGCCAGACAAGCAGAAGCAATAACACTTTTGAGACTATTTCTGTAAAATGGTCTAGCATTATCATCATTTTTTATTTCATCAAGTGATGCGATTTTCTTTCCTATAATTTTGCCTAAGGATCTTCCAACACTAGCAACTTCAAGTGAATGTGTTAATCGGTTGTGTACAAATACTTCTTCAGGTAAAGGAAAAACTTGAGTTTTATTCTGGAGTCTTCTGAATGCACTCGAAAATATTAATCTATCCCAATCACGCTCGTATTCTGTTCTAATATCTTTTTTTCCTTTTTGCATTCCATACCTATTAGGTGAAAAGCAATTATTCCAAGTTATTTCCATTTATTACGTTTATGTGATCAATCGAGGAAAAGCGGTTAAAAATATATCACGCTCATTACCAACTTCATAAAAATAACTAAAAGCACACAAACCTCCTTACGGTTTCCCCTAAAGGCTAAAAAAAATCGACAAAGTACTTTATAAGTTGTTAATTATCAATAGCTAAAAATTTTATCCGTATATAAACAAATTATCAATTTCGCTTATATGTTGATATTCGTTTTTACATAAACCTCCAGACTTATCAGCTTTCCATCTTTGAATTCGGCATCTTTTAGGGTGCGTTCTTTCTTAAAATCGAGCTTCGCCATTGCTTTTTTGCAATTGTGGTTTTCGGTTTCTACAAAACCCTCAATTCGGTTAAGTTGAAGTTGTTGAAATCCGTAATTGGTAATTAACGGGAGTGCTTCGGTCATTATTCCCTGTCCCCAAAATTCCGGAAGCAGCCAAAGTCCGATTTCCGCTTTTTTCTCGTTCATATTCAGGTCATTCAGTCCACCGGCACCGTAAAACGTCTCCTTATCTGGTGAGCAAATGGCCCACCAGCATTGTTTGTCTTCGGCAAACCAGCGCATCTGCTCTTGGGTGGCTTCCAGGCTGTCGTAACGAATCCCGTAATACCGAATCACTTCCGGGTGCGAAAGTCCGTTAAAAATATGCTCAAGATCGCTCCCCGTGATCTCACGCAGTACGATTCGGTCGGTTTTTAAAGTGGGAATATTTTTCATTACTTCAAGGTTCAAATTAGTGATTTTTGAGGTCTTTTTTTTTTGACTTCAATAGGCGTTGAGCTTTTTTAGGATGTGTTGAGTGACTTGCTTCCTTCTGCTAAAGAAATTCGGGTTTTCTTCAGCAATAGGTTTCGTCAATCGGGTGGCAAAAAAGTACACATTATCGTTGGTGGTGAGATAACCCACCCACCAGCCAATGTCTTTTCCGTTGTCCCTGGCCCATCCCGTTTTATCTCGAAAGGTGTAGTTTTCTTCACGTTCAGAAATCATTAGCTGCTTTACTTTTTCCATATTTTCTTCAGCAAAAGGCAGGTTGTTTTCATAAAGATCGATTAAAAATTCGACCTGATTTTTCGGCGATATGGCAAAATCTCCATAATTCCAGAAATCATCCCCTGCTTCGCTTAGGTCATTATTTCCGTAGCCGATTTTTTTCAGAATGCTTTTGTACTTGTTTCTTTTGATTTTCTGGGAGGCTTTTACATAAAACCAGACGGTGGAGTTTTTATAGGCGGTTTTTAAATCGGTATCGTGCTCCCAGACTTTAAACGGAAACCCAAAATGTGATTTTGGCTCCCCATCCCATTGATAGATTTCATTTTCGTCGTTCACAGCTCGGTATTCCAGCAAAATAAGGGAATGTGGAATTTTAAAGGTTGAAGCGGGCAACGTGGCGATTTCAGCATCTTTGATATCGGTAAAAAGCCATTGCTTGTGTTTATAATCGTAGATCGTGGTGCTGCCTTCCAGTTGTAAACTGTCGTAAACAGATTGAAATTTGACCTGCCCGAAGAGCGTAGTTGTAAAAATGATGAAAATGATAGGGATAGGTTTCATTGTTTTTATTTTTCTAGTTTATAATGCTTTATTGATTTTTTTCCTTTTTTAGATCACGGTTGCTTGTTGGTTTTGGGGTTCTTTGAACATTCCCTTTTCTTTTTTGCATTGCGTGGCTTTGGGCAAGTGAAGGAAACAAACCTCACAGGTTTATCCCGTATAGCTATCGGGACTGTGAGGTTTAAAAGATTCTTTTTGGGGCATTTCGATAAAAATTTTCTGCGAAAATTCACTCAATGCCCCAAAATGCTATAAAGAAAATTCATCTTAAAAATCAGGGTTTTAGTTATTGTTTTTTGATTCTACGTTATTTTTTTGTTCGTCATTCCGTTCCGATAGCTATCGGAATTGATCCGGAATCTCATTCTGCATTGAAAGACAAAACTTAAGGATGAGACCCTGAAACAAGCCCGCCTCGCCGGCAGGCAAGTTCAGGGTGACGGTAGCACATTATGATTCATCATAGCCCCAAAATGCTTTATACCCCAATACCTTCCAGCACAAAATCAGCGCGGGTTTTTGGGGTGGTTTTAGGGACTTCGATAATCTGGTAGCCGTAGTTGGTATAGGTTTCTTTCATTTTACTATGCGTCAATAGCACCTCTTCCCAGTCTTGCTGGCGCTCGGCATCGGTTTGGTAGATTTCCTGCCAGGGCGGAAGCATAAAAACCTTCGGGTTATATTTCCAATTTTGGGCATAGGATTGCATTTCTTGGCTAATGGGCGAATCGATAAGTTGGGCATAACACAGGGGATCTAAAAACGACCGATCAAAAAATACGGGCTGATCTTGGTGATCCTTTTTTTCGGTGTTAGCATAACTTTCCACAGATCGATCAAACATTAATTGTTTATAGCGTTCTTTATTTTTCCACGGCAAGGCGTCACCGTTGGCGTGTTGTTGTTCTTTGATGAGCTGCCGGGCGATTTCAGGAACTACGGGATAGCCTCTGTTTTGGAGTTCGGTTAACAAGGTGGTTTTGCCAACGCCGGGACCGCCGGTGATCACGTAGAAATTGTTATGTTGCTTGAATGAAATCATTTGCTTTTCAATAATTTTTTCGTTGATTTTAGGGGAAAATGGACTTGTTTTTTAGCTTACTGATCGCTTTTTAACTTGCTGTAAATTTGCAGATCGGTAAAGACATTTCCGGTTAAAATCTCCCCTTCGCGTTCTATTCCTTCGAGCTTAAAACCTAAACTTTGCGGAATTTTAGAGCTTGATATGTTTCCCTCCGCGCACTTGATTTGGATGCGGTTAAGGCCAAGTTCCTGAAAGGCAAAATCACAGAGTTTGGCTACCGATCTCGTCATAATGCCTTGTTTTTGGTGGGCTTCAGAAAGCCAATAGCCTATTTCGGTTTTTTGGTTGAGTCGGTCGGTATCTTTAAAGCCGATCAGCCCCACAAATTCGCCGTTTTTCTGAATGGTGAACACGTATTCAAATTTCGTTTCGGGAGCATTTACAATGGCGTCCACAAAGGTTTGGGTGTCGGTTAGCGTTTTGGTATAGGCGACAAACGGAAGCCATTTTCCCAGGTATTCGCGTTGGCTATCGATGGTGTTAAAGATGGCTTCAGCATCGGTTTTTTCTACTTGTTTTAGTTGTAATTGGGCATCAATTTCCAGTTTCATCGCTTCAACTTTTTACACCTTTCCTGCTTTTACTTCGGCTTTATAGAACTCTTTAAGGTGATTTTTTCCGTAGGTTTGGGCGACATTATCATCGGCCATCGCGGTTAAAAAGAATTCAATGGGGCCATAGGTTTTAGAAGAGGTAAAAGTCCTTAACGCCCAAATAATGCCTTTTCTTACCCAATGGGGCAAATGGGTAATTTTAATGGGTTTGCGCCAGGCTTGTAGAGCGATGGTGGCGAGTTGATTTTGACTGAAAATATCGGGTCCGCCCACGCTTTCTTCCGCGCTGCCTTCGATCATTTTATCCACGCAAAACTCGGCAAGATCGGCGCCGTGAATTGGGTTTAATTGTTGTGTTCCGTCACCAAAAAGGTACACCCTGCCGCCTTTGGCCATCGTGAGAAAGTCTTTCATATCTGAGAAATAGCCATTGGGCCTGATGATACTTTGCTGAAGGGCGGAATTGGTCAATTCATCAACAAATTTTTCTTTGGCTTCAAAGATTTTTAACTGGCGGAGTTTGTCGCCGTTGATGGCGGAAATATACTGAAAGGCCTGCACCTGGTTTTTTAGGGCTTCGTGGAGCAAATTGGCGTTGCCCTGGTAATCGACATTCATATAGGTGAGTCCATCTTTTTGGCGGGTGATGCCCACGGAAGAAAAGACCCAATCGATGTTTTGGGTGATGCCGTTTAGGGTTTCGGGACGGGTAATTTCGCCTACAAAAATATCGTCAACGTCTGTAAAAAGTTGCTTTTGGGCTTCTCTTCGGATTAATATTCGCACCCAAAATCCGCGTTTTTTAAGTTCTTTGACGAGATACTGACCTAAATATCCGGTGGCGCCAGCGACCAACACTTTTTTGGTGTTCATTTTTTAGGACAAAGCTAGCGGTTTGGTGGTTTATTTTTCTTGACGATGGTCAAGAAGTGTTCATTTTGTATAAAATATGCTCTTTCGGTTTTAATTGTTTATAGAACATCTAGTTGGTTATGGTAATTGCGTTTTCAATAGAATGTTCCTTACTTTTCTTTAGCTCGCTGCTTTCTGTTGTTTTTTTGGTGCTCGTGAACCTCTATAGTCGGTTTGCATTGCGTGGCTTTGAACAAACCTCACAGGTTTTTGAAACCTGTGAGGTTTAAGAGATTCATTTTGGGCATTTCGATACATATTTTCTGCGAAGATTCACTCAATGATACAAAATGTTTTAAAGAAAATTCATCTTGAAAATCAGTGTTTTAGTTATTGTTTTTATTTTTCTCTTTTATAATGAATATTTCTAATAATCATAATGAGTTGCCGTCACCCTGAACTTGTCTGCCGGCGAGGCGGGCTTGTTTCAGGGTCTCATCCTCAATGTTCTGTTTTTAAATTCGGGATGAGATTCCGGATCAATTCCGATAGCTATCGGAACGGAATGACGAAAACAAAGAATTATTAAAAATTACGGATAATAAAAAAACTATTTTGCTTAGCAGGGAGTGGTTATGGAGATCTGGTAAAACACTCACAGGTTTATCCCGTATAGCTATCGGGACTGTGAAGTTTAAAAGATTCATTTTGGGCATTTCGATACCAATTTTCTACGAAAATTTACTCAATGTCCCAAAATGGGTGAAAAATGCTATTCTTTTTGGAGTACTCGGGTTTTGATCCTGCTTAGGGTTTCGGGGGAAATGCCTAAAAAGGAAGCGATATAATGTTGGGGGACGCGCTGAAAGAGTTGGCCTTGGGTGTTTAACAAATCGAGGTAGCGCTCTTCTGCAGATTTGGTGACGAACGAGGCGATTACTTTTTGACAGGTGATGAGTTCGTTTTCGGTAGCGATCCGGGCAATGACTTCTAGTTTGGGGACTTTTTGGAGTAAAATTTCGATAGCAGATTTGGTAAAAATCAGCAGTTCGGTGGGTTCTACGGCTTGATAATTTTCAATGGCGGGAATGTTGTAGGTGTAGCTTTCGCCGGCACAAATAAACTGTCCTTCGGTGTAAAAAAAGGCGGTTTTGTCGTTGCCGTTTACTTCATAAAAAAGTCGGGCACAGCCTTTGGTGACAAAGTAAATTTCGTCGGCTACTTTTCCTTCGGTAAAAATAAGTTCGTTTTTTCCAAAGCTTTTTTGCTGAACGGCTTCGTAAAGGGATTGTATTTCCTGCGGACTTAGGGAAATGTATAATTTTATGGTTTCTAGTAATTGCTCCATTTTGGTGGAATTGTATGGTTGCCAGGTCGCGTACAAGCGCGTTACGGGATTAAAGATAGTATTTTTCGGCAAAGCTGCGGGATTGACTTGTTTTGCAACGGATAAAAAACTGAATTCTTCTTGCGCTGATTTTCGATAAAAAGGCTTGGTTATTTATGGTTTTTGGTACAAGGCTTTTACCTTTTGTAAATTGGTGGAAGGACCAATTTCATAAAAATAGTCTTGTTGCCATTTTTGCGTGCGTTCGGCTTGTTTGCTGTTTACTTTATCCCAATTGGGATAGACCCTGAAAGCGCGTTTTCCTTCTTTGTTTTGGGTGGAAAGGATTCCTTTTTGAAGGAGTACTGATTTTGGAAAGACAAATTGCCCAAATTTGTGTTCTGTCCGCACGTTGACTACATAAAAATCGATGGGATCGTTCTGGGTAAATGGTTCTATGGGGCCATTTTGGTTTCGTTTCCAAAACGTCACAAATTGCCCGGCTTTTTGGGGGTGATTTTCGCGTTTCTGCTCAGCACTTTCATTCCGTTGAGTTGAAATCTACAGGCGTGATAGTCTTTGCTTTCGGTTTCGGTGATAAGGTCTGAAATCTTAAGTGCGCATTGGTCGTAAATTTCGGTTTTCAACTGGCTGAGATTGTGATCCATTGGGGCTACTGGATTGTTTTTTGGGGTTTATTTGGTGTTTCAGGCTGTACTTCCAAAGGTTTTAAAAACCAATAATCCCGGAAATTGGGGCGCAAAAATAGTGAATTCCGACTGATTTTTTAGTGTTTTGAATTCTGAGATTTGAGGGGTTTGGTGGTGGGTTTTGCAAGAACACTCTAAACTGAAAATCCCTGAATTTGTGGGCAGGCGTGAGGATTTTCAGAAGTAGGTGAAAACAAGCAATTACTTATAGTCTTCTTTTGTTAGCGGCTGGCTTTCTTTTATTAGTCTTTCTTATATTTTTCAAATAGTTTGTGTATGGTTTAAATTCCTTTTTACTTTCTATTTCGTCTTTTGATTTTATAAGAATTCTTTCTGGTGCATCAATGAAGTTATTTCTAACTTCTATTCCTGTTATGTTTTGATTTCCTTGATATTTAGTTTTCCGGTAACTTATTTTAAAACCATTTTCTGTTATTATTTCTAAAATTACAGTTTTTTATTCATAAACCGCAATTTGCGATAAACCGATGTTGGCAACTGCCACAGTTCTTATAAGATTGGACTTTTTGCATATCCGAAAATCTGCCAAAGTATATCAAAATTTGGTTTTAAAAGTTCTTTAATATTGGCATCATAAGATGATACGTTTATTAAAGGAAAATCGATATTATCTTTTGTGAATTCAGGAGTTATATAGGCGCTATTCCGATTCATTACTTTTCCTTTTACATTTCTAAAGCTGAATGAAATATAGAAAGGAGGATCAATATCTACCTTGTTTAAAACTTTTAAAGCTTCTTCTATGTAAAATATTGTATTATCCATTAAAAGGGGCCCATCAAATCCCATTTGCTCGTGAAAACCTTTGGCAAATATTTTAGATGAGTAAATCTCATAAGTTCCATTTCTAAATAACTGATTATATTTTGAAATAACTCTTATATTATCTGAAGAAGAATAAGTCATATAACCATCAATGTTGTACATATAGTTCCAGCCAGAATTATATGAATACGAAAATGGTTTCATTTCTCTTTTTAGATCATTTTCATATAAAGTAAAATCGGTAATTACTTGTTCTTGAAAATTGTTTGGAATTATATGAATGAAGAATGAAGTCTCTGTATCAAGATTTGGAAGTGTATCTAATGAAATAACTTCTTCAATTCTTTCTCTTCTAAAATTCTTTATTTTTTCGACAATTGCCTGATTTTGAAGAAACATTTGATTTAACTCGAATGTATCTACCAGAAATTTTCCACTATTTCTTCTTTTGTAGAATTTATTTGAACTTTTATAGGTAACCATAGATGGCAATCCTAATCCCTTTGGAATTCCGAGAATCAAAATTTTACCATTCTCAAATTGAATTTCCTTTAGTGCAATATGAGTAATGCTCGGATCAGTAGAATTTTTCAAAATATCCTCAATCTGTTGCGATAATTTATCAAAATTCTCTACTTCCAAATTTACTATTTGTAGAGGTTTGCCAGTGTTTTGATCATTTTCATCTTTTTCTTCTTCTATTCCGAAAATTATGCATCCACCGTCCGTATTATACATTGCTGAAACATCGTATAAAAACTCTTTTTTATCATTATCTTTTTGAAGGTTAAGCTCCTTCTTATAATCTAATGTTTTACTTTCTTGGATTTGATTTTCTATAAGTCGAATTATATCTTTTTTTTCAAGTCTATCGACTTTAGTTCCGAATAGATACATAGAATTTTGTTTGTGTTTGTTGCCAACGTAGATATAACACAACTCTTGTTTTGTTATATCCATTTTAGTTCAATTATAAAATTACCCAAAAATCTATAATATCCCTTACGGTTTTCCTTAAAATACATCCTAACTCAGCTTTCCCGAGTAGGAAAAACGTAGTTCTCTTGGAAAGCTTTAGTGAGAATGTAGGAAATTAAGGCTAATTTTTTTAATCCTTTGAATTCTGAGATTTGAGGGGTTTGGTGGTGTTAGTATTGCAAGAAAACTCTAAACTGAATATCCCTGCCTTTGCCAGCAGGCAGGCGAATTTTCAGAAGCAATTATTTTTACACGGCTTTGTTGGCAACTGGCTTATTTCTTTCGACTAATTTTTGCAGGATATTGTCTGGTGTCAAATACATCAGCTATTCTGATAAATCCTTTTTTCTCGTTAACAGAATAAATCAATTTATAATTTTTATAAACCAGATATCTATAGTCAATTTTTCGATTTTGTAGTCGGATTTCTTTTTGTCCGATAAAAGGAGAGTTTTCTAAATGCTCAGATTCAAGAATAATTTCACGAACAAGTTTATTAGCAATGTTCAAGCTTGCTTTTTCTCTGTAGTATTCAAAAATTTGATCAAGCTGCGTTTCTGCAAAATTAGACCAAATTACTTTCAATTCCAATTACTCGTATTTGGCTAATAAATCCGATGTTGATTTGAATCTATTATTTTTGAAATCAGATTCAGATTTTTCTACTCGCTCGTTTAATTCTTCAGCGCTCATTGAATCGGAATGCTTATTTTTCTTCTCTTTCTTTAAGAGTTTTTCAAGACGTTCAATAGCCTCTTCGCTCTGAATTTTCAAAAATTCCTGTACAAATTCTATTTTTCTTGTCTGCAAATCCATTATTCAACTTTTAATCAAATATAATGAAATTTAACTTTAATGATTTTAGTTATGAAATTTTTTAGCTTGTTGCCAACGGGAAACGCATTGGCGAAGTGGCGGATAACTTAAACCGAAAGTTCAATTTAGCGAGAACGTAGCCGATGTGTTTCCACGGAAGCTAAATTATTAAAAAAAGCTGAAAAGTTGAAGTTTGCACTTAACCCGCCATTTTGCCAATGCGATGTTGAACTAAACCTAAAGGTAGCTTCAAGAGATCGTTAAATCACTATTCACTACCTTTAAGTATTGTGTAATTAATTCATTGAAAGTTATGAAAAAAAAGTAGTACCCTCATAGAGAGGG
>NZ_JAKHSK010000050.1 GCF_023499215.1 Zunongwangia pacifica | reverse complement strand
GCATCTCGAACAGCCTTATAAGACCAATGACAAAGCACGGTTTTTTTGCTTTCCCTTCTTCTATTGAAATCTAATCATTATTTCTCTTAAATCTACATGCAACAAACATAGGATGACAAAAACTTCATATTAAGAATATAAACAAGCCTGTCATTTCGACCCTACCTCGCCGGCAGGCAGGTGAAGCGTAGCGAAATGGAGAAATCTCTTAAGAAGTAGAATGCTAATTATATTGCTTGACTTTTAGAGAATAGAAAATAAAGAATTGAGAGCCATGAATCAGGACGAGGCAAAGCATTGATTAGATAATGTGAGGATTTGAAAATTATATAAGTATTGAGAATTGATCAAGAAATTATTTTCTCAATTAATTAAAATCAAATAGAACAAACCTCACAGTTCCCATAGCTATACGGGATAACCTGTGAGGTTTGTTTTTTTAAGATTGAAATAGATTTCTCCGCTACGGTCGAAATGACAAAAAAGAAATTATTTTTAATGATTTCCTACTGAAAGCTGAAGGCTAACTGTTAACTACTAATTGTTATTGCCATCTGCTTACTGAATTCCATTCCATTCAGCATAAAACTGTTCTAAAAAGCTTTCCATATATTCATGGCGTTTTTGTGCAATTTCAGTACCTGTTTTGGTGTTCATGCGATCTTTCAGCAATAATAATTTTTCGTAAAAGTGATTGATGGTAGGAGCCTTAGAAGTTTTGTATTCTTCTTTGGTCATATTCAGTTTTGGCTCAATTTCAGGATCGTAAAGTGCTCTTCCCTTAAAACCACCATAATTAAAAGTTCTGGCAATGCCAATGGCTCCAATCGCATCTAGACGATCGGCATCCTGAACAATATCCAGTTCGGCCGAGTGGAATTGTTGCTCCACATTTCCGCCCTTAAAAGAAATATTCTGAATAATCTTTACCACATGAGCAATAACTTCGGGATCTACATGCTGAGATTCGAGAAATTCAGTGGCTACTTTCGGTCCAACCGTCTCATCTCCGTTATGAAATTTCGAGTCGGCGATATCATGAAGCAACGCACCCAGCTGAACAATAAAATCATCAGCTTCTTCAGATTTAGCGATCAATTTTGCATTGTTCATAACCCGCTGAATATGAAACCAGTCGTGCCCCCCTTCAGCATTTACTAAGGTTTCTTTTACAAAGTGGATGGTGTTCTCGATAATCAATTCTTTTTCAGTCATATTTTATCGAATATCAGCAATAATGGTACGTTCTACCAGTGCCACCAGGCTTTCGGGGTCGGTAGAATCAACTTCAATAGGTTCATGAACTTTCATGCGTAATTTTACACCTATCGTTAACGGGAAGCTCCCATCCTTTAAAAGTTGCCAGCAGTTATTAATGGTTATTGGTACCACCAGTGCATTTGGCATTTGCTTAAAAAGCATCTGCATTCCACTGGCCGCAAACTTTTTAGGTTGGCCATCGCGACTTCTTGTACCCTCAGGAAAGATTACGGCAGAGCGGTTGGTCTCTGTTAAATATTTGGCAAATTTTGCCATTTTCAATAAACTTTCTCTGCGGTTTTTACGATCGATTAAAACCGATCCGCCATGCCTTAAGTTAAAAGAAATACTGGGAATCCCTTTGCCCAGTTCTTTTTTACTTACAAATTTGGGATGGTGTTTTCTTAAATACCAGATAATAGGGGGGATATCGTAAACACCCTGATGGTTGGCTACAAATATACAGGGACGCTCTACCGGGATGTTATGTTCGTTTTCAACCACAAATCGTGTTCCCAATAAGTTAAGGCAACGCAACAAGAAAAAATTAAAAACATCTACACTTTTTTTATGCGCAGGATAACCTCCCAATTTTAAAGATATCCATTGGATTGGATGAAATATGAGTAGGGTAAGAAAGAAAAAAAAGTAAAAAATTACCGTTAGCGGATATGATAGTATTTTCTTCATTTTGCAGTTTAAAACTACAAAAATAAGTTTTTAAAGGAAATAGCAACAGATTTCTTATACGATCATTCCATGTCGCATTCTGGGCAATACTGCAAAATAATGGAGATAAAAAAACCGACACATTTTAATGTATCGGCTTTCTATAATTTTAAGCTGTATTTTTTCTAGCAGAATTCGTCGTAAGCACCAGTTAGGTTTTCTGCGATCATCTCAGCAGGACGACCTTCAATGTGATGACGCTCTAACATGTGCACCAATTCACCATCTTTAAACAAGGCCATAGAAGGAGAAGATGGAGGGAACGGTACCATAAAACTACGGGCAACATCAGTAGCCTCGCGATCTACACCGGCAAAAACGGTATATAAATTATCTGGAGTTTTTGCATTTTGCAAAGACATTCTGGCGCCAGGACGAGCATTTGCTGCAGCACATCCGCAAACCGAATTTACTACAACCAACGTAGTTCCTTCTTTTTTCATTGCCGCTTCTACATCTTCTACGGTATGTAATTCTTCAAAACCTATGCTTGTAAGATCTTCACGCATTGGCTTTACTAAATCTGCTGGATACATATATTGTAATTTATTATTAGACTTTATTAATTCACAAAGATATTAAATTAAGTTCAGCTTCATGAAAATCAGCCGTTAAACCTAATTTCTTATAAAGTTGTCGTGCGTAAATCGCTGGCCTTACAATAAAAGCCGTTAGTTTTGTAAATGTTATCTTTGCTAAAATTTTCGATCTATGATAAAGTGGCTTTTAGCTGTTTTAGGGTTTATGTACATGCGATATCCCGGCGCCATTATTGGTTTTATCATCGGGACACTTTTAGATAATTGGAATCGCAGCAGTGGCGGCTTTCTACAATCCATGATGGGAGGTAAGCAGGCCTCATCGGTAAGTCCGGGCGATTTCGAGCTCAATTTATTGTCGCTTTGTGCACTGGTTATTAAAGCAGATGGTAAAGTTTCGCAAACCGAACTGGATTATGTACGTTCCTATTTTGTACGCGCCTATGGGAAAGAACGTGCCAATGCTACGTTTAGGACTTTTAATGATGTCATTAAAAACCGTGAATTATCGGCCTCAAGAATTTCACAATATCTGGCCAGTCGAACTCAATATCCAACCCGATTGCAAATCACGCACTTTTTATTTGGGATTGCGCAGGCCGACGGCTCGGTAAGTACGTCAGAGGCCAATATGATCCAGCAAATCGCCAGTTATCTTAAGATTGGCGCTAAAGACTTTGAAAGTATTAAGGCGATGTTCCTTAAGCAAACGCCAGAGAGTGCCTATAAAATCCTGGAGATCGATAAATCAGCCTCAGATGCCGATGTAAAAAAAGCCTATCGTAAAATGGTAAAGAAATACCACCCCGATAAGTTAGAACACATGGACGAGGCGTATAAAAAAGGCGCTCGCGAGAAATTTGATAAAGTACAGGAAGCCTACGAAACTATCCAAAAAGAACGCGGTTTCTAAGGCTCATCGAGCATTTGTAATCGATGTAGTAAATGTTGTAGGCTTAATTTGGACGTTGCCTACGGCCGGGCTTTACGCTACAATCTTTCGCTCGTGCCTCGCAAAAGGATTTTCGCTGCAATCCCTAACGCAACCAATTCATTTTTTTAGCATCTATTTTTAAATGAATGATTTATGAAATCTATTTTAAAATTAATGCATATAATTGGGCTACTTATTAGTTGTTCAGGTGATGATGAGAAAAATATAGATTGTGCTCTTTACGACCCAGCCTTTCCGCAATTATTTTTACGATTAGAAGATGCCGCAGCAGAAAACTTAATCGAAAACGGAACTATAGACCCTGAAAATATAAATGTGAACGGAGATTTCGAAAACGCTTCTTTTAGATATGTGCCTCCAAATGATTATGCGCAACCTGATAACGAAATGAGAGCATTAGATCATTCTTTAGCCTTATCGATTGCTTATGCAGAATCTTTCAAATATCAAATACAGGTTGAAGATTTTGATCCTATTGAAATAGACTTTTCCACAATCCGAAAACATTTACCTTGTGGTATCACCTTGTACTTGCCACAACAAGCTTAATCGAATAATGAAGTTTTAAACATTACAGAAATCTCACCACTTCAGTTTTTAGTGGTTGCTACTTTAAATCAATAAAATTTAGTGATCAGTAATCAACTCCAACATTTTTTCAGTCGTTAAATATTCAAATTCACGGTTTCTAAGTCTAAATTTTTCATCCAAAATGAGGATTGCCGGTAAGCTAAATTCAAGGTTTTCCCGACTTGCTAAAAGCAACGGAATCTGATGAATACCATTTCGCCTGCTTTCGGCTTGTTGATTGTAGAATTTATGGCCTTCAAATGTAATCGTATCAGTACTTTCAGCATTCATTTTAACCGCGTAGAAATCGGAATTCATTTTTTCAATAATTTCAGTATTTCTAAAAGCGTTTCGTTCCATCTTTTTGCAGTACACGCACCAATCGGCGTAGAAATAGATAAAAGTTTTCTTCGGTTTTAGCAGTAAGGAATCCTCTAATTGTTCAAAATTCAACCAGTTTATGGTATCGTTTTTCTGGCTATAGCTGAGTATGGGCAGGGCTAAGAATAGCATTAATATTTGAAGATTTTTAATCATTTTTTTAGCCATTACTCCCTGCTGCAAATTGCAACGTTCTATTTATCCTTCAGCTTTTTTAACTGCAAATCATTTCCGTCGAATTCGGCATACGTATAATGTGTAATCCAGTCGCCGGTATTAATGTATTTAGAATCTTCTTTCAGCTTAACTTCCATAGGTAAATGACGGTGGCCAAAAAGAAAATAATCATAATGTTTAGTTTCCAGTTTTCGCTTACAATATTGGATTAACCACTCGTTATCTTCCCCTAAAAACTGAGCATCTTCGTCTCCCGAAATCAGTTTATTTTTCACTGAAAAATATTGGGCTAGCGGAATGCCAATATCAGGATGCAGCCAACGATAAAGCCATTTCGCAAACGGATTGGTAAATACCTTTTTCATCCGTTTATAACCATAATCCCCGGGACCAAGTCCGTCCCCATGACCTATCAAAAAATTCTTTCCGTTAAATTCAAATTCCTGTGGTCGGCGATAGGTGGGAATATTCAGTTCTTCTTCAAAGTAATTTTCCATCCACAGGTCGTGATTTCCGACGAAAAAATAAATAGGAATACCATGGTCTTTAAGTTCTGCCAGCTTTCCCATCACCCGAACAAAACCTTTAGGAACGGCATGTTTATATTCAAACCAAAAATCAAAAAGATCACCCAGTAAAAAAATGGCAGCGGCATCTTCTTTAATTTCCTCCAGCCATTTAACGAAGATCGCCTCTCTGGGTTTGCTGGCTTCTTTGGTGGGAGCCCCTAAGTGATTATCACTACTAAAATATATTTTTTTTCCTTCGGGAATGGTCATGGCATGTTGCTTAACATCTGCAAAGTTAATAGAAACTTGCGAAGCGTATTAATTTCTTATTGATTATCCGTAACTTGTAATAATTCGTTGTTTTCGTCATTCCGGGCTTGATCCGGAATCTCATACTGTATTGAAAAACAAAATCTTGAGGATGAGATCCTGAATTAAGCCCGCCTGCCGGACAGGCAGGTTCAGGATGACAATAGCTTATTATGGTGAATGGTGATAATTTAGAAAGTTTAAAAGTAGAAAGTGAAAAGAGACAGGGGTGCCAAAATGCAGTAAGCAATTATCAATTTTGAACCTAAAACAAAAACGTTCTCCCTTCGGGGGTAGGCGGATAAACCTGTAAACTTTGCAGATGTTTAATTATCACTCGCATACCATTCGGCAAAACTACTTTCGGTTTCCTGAAGTTTTAAAGAATGTAGCTTAATATGATCTGGCAAATGTTTCTTTATTTTTTCAGCAAAATCAATCACCATATTTTCACTGGTCGGTTGATAATCCACTAAAATCACATGGTGGCCACGATCTTTTAATTCTTTGGCAAGCTCGATATGCGGGGTGTTTTGATTAAAAACCGTAGCATGGTCAAACTGGTCTACAATCTCAGATTTTACGATCTTTTTTAAATCTCCAAAATCGATTACCATTCCGTATTTTACATTTTCATTATCCGTGATTGGCTCACCGATAACCGTTACGCTAAGTTTATAACTATGGCCATGCACATTGCGGCATTTACCGTCGTAACCATAAAGAGCGTGTCCTGTTTCAAAAGAAAATTGTTTGGTAATCCTGATTTTTGCCATACCGAAATTTTAAGTCTGCCGTGTGTGATTTATTTTCCCTTAAAATTTTTAAAGCTGAAGAGATCAATTCGCTTCAGGATTTTCGAGGGATATTTCGCAGCAAAGGTATTAAAAGTGTACTCAAATTTGAAGATTATGGCTTCAGCATTTTTTTATACCGAAAAAAATCAGTTAACTTTGAAAGTGTAAACTTTAGGGGTGCCAATTAAATTTGGCTGAGATAACACCCTTTGAACCTGATCCAGATTAGCATCTGCGAAGGAAAAAGTACGAAAATTTTGAATCGAATATGCCTAATATCAGTCGGAAGTCTTTTGGATTTATTTAAAAAACCGGACTTATTATTTATAATATGGTTTAAGCGTAAAAATTAAATTTCGATTCAAAACTCGTGGAGAGACCACGAAATTACTCACTTTTCTTCAGGGACAATTCCCCTTGGTTTACAGCTATTAAAAATCTAAGGATATGATAACTGTAAACGTAAACAACCAAAATCATTCTTTTAAAGAACCGGTAAAGCTTCATGAACTGTTGGAGCAGCTGAATATTCAGCCCTCAGGAATTGCCATCGCGATTAACAACGAGGTTATTTCTAAATCCCAATGGGAGCACACCCTGTTGGAAGAAGGGAATAACGTACTGGTGATTCGTGCTACGCAGGGTGGTTGATCGATTTATAATAGCAATCAAATTTTAAAAATCAATCTAAACCTTTTCAGTATGAAACCTAACCAGTTACCACGGGAAGAAGCCATAAGCAGAACGCCTTTTCCCAACTCAGAAAAAATTTATGTAAAAGGACAGCTTCACGAAAATGTGAATGTGCCGATGCGTAAGATTCATCTTGATGATACCGTCGATAAATTTAATGGGACACGTACTCCAAATGAGCCTGTTTTGGTGTACGATACCAGCGGTGCTTACACCGATCCTAATGTAGAGATTGATGTTCGCCAGGGCTTAAAACCCATTCGCCAGCAATGGATCGTCGCCAGGGAGGATGTGCAGCAGTTAAGCGGACTTTCTTCGGAATACGGGCGGCAGCGTGAGGAAAATGAAAAGCTGGATGAACTACGGTTTAAGCGCATCAGGAAACCTTTAAAAGCTAAACCGGGAAAAAATGTTACCCAAATGCATTATGCCCGGCAGGGGATTATTACTCCCGAGATGGAATTTATCGCCATTCGCGAAAATCAAAAACTTCAGGAAATTAATCAAATTACCCAACAGCATCCCGGCGAAAGTTTTGGTGCCAGTATTCCCAAAGTGATCACTCCTGAATTTGTGCGGGATGAGGTGGCCAGAGGTCGCGCAATTATCCCGAGTAATATTAATCATCCCGAAAGTGAACCTATGATTGTAGGGCGAAACTTTTTGGTAAAGATCAATGCCAATATTGGGAATTCTGCAGTAAGTTCTTCTATTGAAGAAGAAGTTGAAAAAGCCGTTTGGGCCTGCCGTTGGGGAGCCGATACGATAATGGATCTTTCTACCGGGAAAAACATTCACGAAACCCGAGAATGGATCCTTCGGAATTCCCCGGTACCCATCGGAACCGTTCCTATCTATCAGGCTTTGGAAAAAGTAAATGGAAAAGCCGAAAATCTAACCTGGGAAATTTTTAGGGATACACTAATCGAACAAGCTGAACAGGGTGTGGATTATTTTACGATCCATGCGGGTGTTCGTTTGCAATATATTCCGCATACTGCAAAACGGGTGACTGGTATCGTGTCGCGGGGTGGTTCGATTATGGCAAAATGGTGTTTAGCGCATCATCAGGAAAGCTTTTTGTACACTCATTTTGAGGAAATCTGCGAAATCATGAAAGCTTACGATGTGGCTTTTTCGCTGGGCGACGGATTGCGTCCCGGCAGTATTGCAGATGCAAACGATTATGCACAGTTTGCCGAATTGGAAACGCTGGGCGAATTAACCAAAATCGCCTGGAAGCACGATGTACAATGCTTTATAGAAGGGCCCGGTCATATTCCCATGCATATGATCAAGGAAAATATGGACAAGCAATTGACAGAATGTGGGGAAGCGCCATTTTATACGCTTGGCCCTTTAACCACCGATATTGCGCCAGGTTACGATCATATCACCAGCGGAATTGGTGCCGCAATGATTGGCTGGTACGGTTGTGCGATGTTGTGTTATGTAACACCAAAAGAACATTTGGGCTTACCTAATAAAGAAGATGTAAAAGAAGGCGTGGTTACCTATAAAATTGCCGCACATGCGGCCGATCTGGCAAAAGGGCATCCCGGAGCGCAGCATCGCGATGATGCGATGAGTAAAGCAAGATTCGAATTTCGATGGGAAGATCAATTTAATCTGGCGCTGGATCCCGATACGGCACGAGCCTATCACGATGAGACCTTACCTTCAGAAAATGCAAAAGTGGCTCATTTTTGCTCGATGTGCGGCCCTAATTTCTGTTCGATGAAGATCACACAGGATGTACGGAATTATGCTAAAGAAAACGGACTCGACAGTGAAGAAGCCATTATAAAAGGCATGGAAGAAAAATCGGAAGAGTTTAAAAAGAAAGGCAGCGAAGTGTATTTGTGAGTTGAAAGTTTATAAAGGTGAATGCCGAAATGTTCAACTATGATCCAAATTCATCATAAGTCATCGGCGTCACCTTGAACCTGCCTGTCCGGCAGGCGGGCTTGATTCAGGGTCTCATCTTAATGCTGTTTTTTTAGTGTGGTATGAGATTCCGGATCGAGTCCGGAATGACGGAACTAATTATTATTACAATTTAAGAATGTCAAAATTTAATTTGAAATAATGCTAATCGTAATTTCTGCGGAAAAGTTTATCGAAAATGAAGAATCTCATCTAAAGTCAATCCTAGCCGATGGTTTAGAGACATTGCATATTCGCAAACCTGAAGTTTCTTTTGAAGAGCTGAAGCACTGGTTGCAACAATTTGAACCGGAATATCGTTCGAAGATGGTGCTTCACCAGCATCATGAATTAGCACGGGAATTCAGTTTGAAAGGGATTCATCTCAAAGAAAATTTCAGAATAAACTTAAATGAAGATTTAGAAGAGTATGTAAAATCTTTTCAGCAGGAAAGATTTACCGTGAGCACTTCTTATCATCAAAAAGAATCGCTCTTAGCATCGTCGATTTTCGACTATTGTTTTTTGAGCCCGGTTTTTAGCTCGATCTCAAAAGCAGATTATACAGGGAAGTTGTTTCGGGTATTTCAGGTAATGGACATCCAGCAAAAAGTAATTGCACTGGGCGGGATCAATTCAGAAAAAATTCCACTAATCCGAAAAATGGGATTTAGCGGGGGAGCCGTGCTTGGTGCGGTTTGGAAGCAGGACAATCCAGTAGATAGTTTTAATAAAATTCAACAGCAATATGAATCCGTTTTTAGATAAAAATCAATCGGTTTTTAAGAAAGACATTTCCTGTCTTCAGTATATCTCGCAGGGTAATGATCGATTTCAGCATTTAAAAAATATCGAGACTGTTTTAAAAGCGGGAGGGAACTGGATTCAGTTACGAATGAAAGAAATGTCCCAAAAAGAAGTCCTGAAAACAGCAATTTTAACCAAAGAATTATGCTCAAAATATAAAGCGAAGCTAATTATAAATGATCATGTAAAAGTGGCGAAAACCTGCAATGCCGAAGGTGTTCATTTGGGGCAAGAAGACACCGGGGTTATAGAAGCACGGGAGATTTTGGGCAATCATAAGATTATTGGCGGTACTGCAAATACGCTTCAGCATTGTTTGGAACATCTGGAAAACGGAGTAGATTATATTGGCTTGGGTCCGCTAAGGTTTACTTCAACTAAAAAGAAATTGAGTCCGATTTTAGGATTTTCAGGCTATCAACATTTGATGGAAGACTATCTAAAAAGGGAAAATAGCGTACCGGTGATTGCCATAGGCGGAATTGCATTAAAGGATATTCAGGAACTAAAGAAAATTGGTTTAAGCGGAGTGGCGGTTTCGGGATTGCTAACGCATTCTGAACATCCGGAAAATGAAATTCAGCAGATTTATGATTGTTGGGGTGAATAGTAGATAGAATTTAGACCGCTTCGCTGTTAGAAGTGAGAAAATAGGTTTGATGATGTGGGATTGAACCAGGAAACAAGAGACAAGAGTCAGAACTAATTTATTTTGAATTCTAAATGCTTAATTCTGAATGAGTCTTCTCGATATGTTGAGAATGTCTGTGACATAGGGATTCTTTCAGGGTTCATGCATTTTATAGTGATGAGACTCTCGGATCAAGTTAATTGGGGAGAATATTTATACAAAAAGCATATAGAACCTAGAGAATAGACAAGACAATTTTAGAAATGTTGAATTTTATATGGTTATAAAACATCTTTTAAAAGCTGAAAACAAAACGTCACCCTGAACTCGTTTCAGGGTCTCATACTAAAATACAAATAGCTAATCGCTGATGGCCAAAAGCTAACAGCTAAAAATCTAACAATGAAAAAACTAAAAATAGGAGATAAAAGTTTCGATTCCCGATTATTTACGGGAACGGGCAAATTCAGTAACTCTAAAGTAATGCGCGAAGCGGTTTTAGCGTCAGAAAGTGAGCTGGTAACCGTGGCATTAAAAAGAGTAGAGGCAGGCAACGAAGACGATGAAATGATGACCAGCCTGGCCCACGAAAAATTAAGTTTACTGCCTAATACGTCTGGCGTTCGGGATGCTAAAGAGGCCGTTTTTGCAGCTCAGATGGCTCGGGAAGCTTTAGGGACAAATTGGGTGAAAGTCGAAATTCATCCCGATCCTAAATACTTATTGCCCGATGCGGTAGAAACCCTAAAAGCCTGTGAAGAACTGGTGAAACTGGGCTTTGTAGTAATGCCTTATATTCATGCCGATCCTGTTTTGTGTAAGCGATTAGAAGATGTAGGGGCGCAATGTGTGATGCCTTTGGGCGCACCTATCGGAACGAATAAAGGTTTAAAAACCCTGGATTTTTTAGAGATTATTATCGAACAATCTAATGTTCCGGTAATTGTGGACGCCGGTATCGGGGCTCCTTCTCATGCGGCCTGGGCGATGGAAATTGGCGCCGATGCCGTTTTGGTAAACACCGCAATTGCCGTTTCTAAACATCCGGTGCAAATGGCAAAAGCCTTTAAAATGGCAGTAGAATCCGGGCGAATGGCCTACGAAGCTAAACTTGCTGAAACCGGTAAGATTGCTGAAGCCAGTAGCCCACTAACACAATTTTTATATGAGTAGTTTTAAATCGGTTTTAGCACAGTACGATTGGGATAAGGTTCTGGAAAGTATCCAGCAAAAGAGTATTATGGATGTGGAACGTGCTTTAAGTGCCGTAAAACCCGATCTTGAGGATTTTAAGGCATTAATTTCTCCGGCAGCAAAAGCTTATTTAGAGCAGATGGCGGTAAAAAGTCGGCTAATTACCAAAAAGCGTTTTGGCAATACCATGCAAATGTACGCGCCCATGTATTTAAGTAATGAGTGCCAGAATATTTGTACGTATTGCGGATTCAGTTTAACGAATAAGATTCCGCGTCGAACCTTAACTGATGCTGAAATTTTAAAAGAAGCCGAATTCCTTAAAAAGAAAGGCTATCAGCATATTTTACTGGTTACCGGTGAAGCGAATAGAACCGTAGGGATAGATTATCTAAGCAATGCAGTAAGACTTTTAAAACCACATTTTGCTAATATTTCTATTGAAGTGCAACCGTTAGATCTGGAAGAATACGAAAGATTGGTGAACGATGGTTTATATGCTACTTTAGTCTATCAGGAAACGTATCATCGCGAGACCTATAAAATTCATCATCCAAAAGGCAAAAAATCGAATTTTGATTATCGTTTGGAAACACCGGATCGTTTGGGAAAAGCCGGAATTCATAAAATTGGAATTGGGGCTTTGTTTGGTTTGGAAGATTGGCGTGCCGATAGTTTTTTTACGGCTTTACATCTTAAATATTTACAGAAGACCTATTGGAAAACAAAGTATTCGATTTCTTTCCCAAGATTACGACCTTTTAGCGGCGGATTAGAACCTAAAGTTGAAATGACCGATCCCGATTTGCTACAATTAATCTGCGCATACCGAATTTTAGATGAAGATGTAGAATTGTCGATTTCTACCCGCGAACAGGAAAAATTCCGCGATCATATGGCACATTTAGGGATCACTTCGATGAGTGCCGAATCGAAAACCAATCCTGGTGGTTATGTGGTGGAACCGCAGTCGTTGGAACAGTTTGAAATTTCAGATGAGCGTAGCACCGAAACTATCGCGGCTATGTTACGGGAAAACGGAATCGAACCGGTATGGAAAGATTGGGAGGAGTTTTAGTGGACATTATCCCCCTAACCCCCGAAGGGGGAATATTTTTCGGTTATCTGTTAAAGATGCTTTAATGTCAAATTATCCTATGCTAATAGTTATTGCATACTTGGTATCCAATCCTGATTCTTTTCTCTTAACTTCTAAAAGCGAAGCGGCTGCTGATAAACTTTATCAAACTGGTGCCACAATGGAGACTTTTATAATTCGTTTAGTCTCCGATTATCAGCTATTCGCGTCAGGAAACATAAACTTTTCAATTTCTTCAGGAGTAAATTCAGGGTTTGCTCCTTCTTGCGATGCGACCAGGGCGCCAATCGCGCAGGCATAGTTTAATGCGTGCTGAGGTGCTTCTTTTTTTAGTAATTTAGAAATTAAGGAACCTAAAAAGCTATCGCCGGCTCCCACGGTATCTGCAACTTTTATTTTATAACCGCTGTTGTAATATAGTTTCCCTTCAGTAAAAAGAACGGCACCGTGACTACCTTTGGTGACACAAATTGTTTTGGCATTGGTGATTTTTGCCATGTAGCTAAGGTTTTGTTCAAGCGAGTGGAAAGGCGAATCCAACATCGCTGCAATTTCATATAATTCGTCATCATTAAATTTGATGAAATCGGCTTTTAAAATTAGCTCTTCTAAGAGCTCTTTTTTATAATGTGGCGGCCTTAGATTAATGTCGAAAACAGAGAACTTAGCATGTTGCAGTAATTCAGTTAAGGTCTCCCTGCTTTTTTGATCACGACAAACCAGACTTCCGAAGATAAAAGCATCTGAAGTTTTCACTTTCTCGATCATCTTTTCAGAAATATCGATTTTATCCCATGCAGCAGGATATTCGATAGTATAAGAAGCTGAACCGCTCTTATCCAGTTTCACATTTACCATTCCGGTAGGATAATCTGGAGTTTCGGCAACTAAAGAATGATCGATTTTCCTTGATTTTAGATATTCCAGTAAGTTTTTTCCTTTTTTATCCTGGCCAACACTACTAATCATTGTGGTGTCAATTCCGTTAGCGCTTAGGCGGGAAGCGACATTTAAAGGTGCCCCGCCAATTTTTTCTGAATTAGGGAAAATATCATATAAAATTTCTCCAAAAGAGACTGCTTTTAGCTGTTGTGTCATTTTAGTTCCAAATTTCGTTAGCAGCAGTTAATATTAATGGCATACCATCGGTAACCATGATGGTATGTTCGTGTTGCGTAACGTAACCACCTTTGTTTCCTACAAGTGTCCAGCCATCATTTTGCTCTACTGCTATTGTCGATTTTGTAGCGATAAAAGTTTCTATGGCTACAGTAGTATTTTTTTTGAATCGTTCCCGATTACTTTTAATGCTATAGTTTAGAATATTTTCAGGTTTTTCATGCAAACTTCTGCCAACGCCATGCCCTGCTAAATTTCGAATGACTTTAAACCCCGATTTTTTAGCTTCGGTTTCCATTAAATGGCCAATATCTGCGATTTTCACGCCACCTTTAATCTGATTAATCGCTTTTTGCAGGATTTGCTTTGAAGCATCTACCAGTGGCTGGTGATTATTAATATCTTTTCCGATAATAAAAGAACCTCCATTATCTGCCCAAAATCCATTTAATTCTGCAGAAACATCAATATTTATCAAATCACCTTCTTTTAGGATCTTATTTTCTGAAGGGATGCCGTGAGCAGCTTCGTTATTTACGCTAATGCAGGTATACCCGGGAAATCCATAGGTTTCGAAAGGTGCCGATTTTGCACCATAACTTTTAAGAATTTCTCCCCCATAATCATCCAGTTCTTTAGTAGAAATCCCAACTTTTGTAAATGCTCTCATCAGTTTTAGTGTTGTGGCAACAACTTCACTGATCTTTGTCATTCCGTTTAATTCGGCTTCAGTACTTATAGACATGGGGTTTAATTTGAATAATGATTAATTAAAATTGAATTCGTTAGCTTCAATATCGATTACGGGAACACCTTCATTTACCTTTAAACTGGTATAAGGTTGCTTCGGAAAAAAGATCTCAGTCATGACCGTTTTCCCATCATCATAGAAAATTTCAATGCTCATATTATCTAAAATCAGGTTCACTTTTAACGAATCTGAAGTGGATATTCTTCTACCGGTAGAGATGGTAGAAGCAAATTCTTTTCCGAAGTCGGTAATCCCAGATTCCGATCTATCGATATAAAACTGATTTTCTGCTTTTTTAAATCCGAATTTTAAACGATCGCCGTTGTCATTGCTTAAAGATAAATGAACATCTTTGGTAAGCTTCGGAATTAAAAAAGAAACCTGCGCTTTGGTAAGATCAAGCTCATTGGTATCGATGATCGCATGATTTTCGTTGGTTAACTTCCATTTGGTGATGGTTTCCCCAACGTATTTTTGAAGTTCTTTCACCGGGGTAGATGTGATAATATAGTTATCATCTTCTTTTATAAGCGTTAGTTTCCTTGCGATTGTCATGGCGCTTCTCCAGGTTTCTGTAGGTACTTCCTGGGCATAAAGCCAGTTAGACATCCACCCCATAAATAAAGTACGGCCATCTTCTTTTGGAATATTAGACCAGGTAACACCGGCATAATTGTCTTTTCCAAAATCCAGCCAGTAAGGATGATCTATGTTTTTTCCATAAAGATCAGCTTCAGGGGTAAAAGTTTTACCATCCCAATCACCCACAAAATATTGCGTGGCCGAGCCACCATTGTAGCCACCGGGATTCGTACTTTGGATAAGTACCCATTTTGTTTCTTCGCTGTTTTCTACTGGCATAGGGAAGAAATCCGGGCATTCCCAAACGCCATCCTGCGCTGCGTAATTTTCGCCAAATTCAGATACTTTTTTCCAGTCTTTTAAATTTTCTGAAGTATAAAAATAAGCACGGTCTTTAGCCGAAAGGACCATTAACCACTGCTTGTTGGCTTGATCCCAGGTCATTTTAGGATCCCTGAAATCTTGTAATTCGGGATTTTTAATTACCGGATTTTGTTCATATTTCGTCCAGGTTTTCCCTTCATCCAGACTATAAGCAATGGCCTGTGATTGATAATCGATACGGCCTTCTTTTTCACCTTTAGGATCGTGATAAGTAAACATGGCTACCACTGGCGGAGTTGTACCATCCCCAAAACCTGAAGTGTTATCATGATCTACGACTGCACTCCCGCTAAAAATATAGCCTTTTTCATCGGGGAAGAGGGCGATTTCCTGTTCTTTCCAGATAATCATGTCTTTACTGGTAGCATGTCCCCAATGCATAGGCCCCCATTTATTGCCTTCAGGATAATACTGAAAAAACAAGTGGTACGTGCCGTTTAGATAAAACATCCCATTGGGGTCGTTCATCCAGTTTTCCTTTGGAGAGAAATGGAATGCAGGTCTAAAATCCTTATCGGTTTGAATCGATGCGGTTTTATTTTCATCGGTTTGTGAATCCTTAGTATCGTTTTTACAGGATACCAATAATAAAAAAGCAATAAGCGCTGCGGGTCTTAAAATGTTCATAGAATTTCAAAATTAATAATCAACAATAAAAAGCAGCTAGAGGTTAAGATTTTATAAAAATAGGGAAAATTTCAGCGATTTTCCTAATGTTATTCACCTGAGTTCGATTTCATAAAACACCGGGGGCTGCATGAAATTTTTTTGAAAAAATTTACGGAAACTTCTATTTTGGCGACATTTCGATACAAATTTTCCTTGAAAATTCAATCGATAATCGAGATTTAATGCTCCGATCTCTATAGCCATCGGGATGTCTCGTTCTGAAAAATGTTTTGTTCAGATCGAATCTTCGTGGGGTTGCCCCTAAGATCGTTACTCAATGACCCCGAAATGCCAGCGATAACCGACATTGGTTATAAATGACTTACAAATTGGTAAAAAGCAAAACTTTCACTAAAAAGAGTATGGCTTTTACAAAACTGACTTTAAAAAAAGGGATATAAAAACTATTCATAACAATTTCAGGAAAGTTTAGGATCTGCTATTTTGCATTAACGGCCTTTTTTAAGCGATAAACAAAAACATAGTACGTAAAAAGTAAAAGCAGTAACCAACCACAACTGATGATTAGGATTCCTGTAAATGAGGTATGATAGCGGTAAACCAGTTGCACATACATGCTTATCATTATGAGCATATAGATCCCCCAGTTTATAAATTTCCATTTACCCAGTATAGGTGCACGCTTCTTTTTTCTTTGTAATGCCTTTCGTTTTAGGGTAATCCATATCCCGGTTAATATCAATGAAGAAATGCCTAAGCCTATAAAAAACCAGATGATTTTTGTGGTTAGTCCGCCCCAATACCCAAAATGAAGCGGATCGGCAATATCATTTATCCACATGATATTACTTATATTTTTAGCATTTTGGATTTTTACTACTTTATAATTGTATGGATTTACATAAACCCTATTGGCGCGCTGACGAACCAGCGGAACATCTGACTTCCCCCTAACATACACAGGCTCATTCTGTGTATTTGGGACGTTCATCCCTTCTGCCTTAAAATAGGGAATTGCTTTTTCGGCTACCTGGACGATACGGTCATAGTCAATGGTATAGGTAAGGTTAATACTATCATTATTTGCATTGCTATATTCCAGCTTTGGTGATTTGGGATTTGCTTTTGTACGTATATCGGCAATATTGGTACGCTCTACAAAATACCATATTCCGGTAGCTGAGAAAAGAATAGAGAACGGAATAGACCATAATCCAACAAACCTGTGAAGACTTCTGAAAAACACTAGCGGTCCTTTTTTTGTTTCAAGGGTAAATAATTTTTTCCACCATTTTTTATAAAAGAATAAAGCCGTTAAAAAGGAAATCAGCAACAAAAAGGCGAAGCTCAATACCATTAAATAGCCAAATTGATAAAAAGGCATAAATAAAAAATAGTGAAGATCCCTGAAAAAGCGTTGAAAAGTGAGGTTGGCATTTCCTTGTATTTTACCGGTATAAGGATTGGCAAAGACATAGGTTTGCCTGCCATTCTCTTTGGTATAGATGATGTCACATAAATAAGGCTCTTCTGCACGCATCCAATAGGAAATCTCACCATTGGGATATTGTTTTTTAAGGTTGCTAATAATAGTATTTTTAGAAGCAAATTCTTTTTGCGGCTTGGCCCTGATCTCTGAAATAAACAACCAGTCCATCTCATGACTTAGGGTAGCCATAGTACCTGAAAAGCATACTATAAAAAATAGTATGCTTAACTTGGTACCAATCCAACTATGAATTTTAAATAGCTTTTTCTTTGATAATTTCAATGCTAGAAAGTATATGAAACGGTTGACATAATATTTCGAGGCCTACCCGGGAAGGCACGCAAGAAATCGTAACCACCTACCCAATGGGTTTTGTCAAATACATTATTAATATTTAACTGTATCTGGAATTTATTCACTTTATAATAGATAGCGGCATTAAACAATCCATAACTAGGAAAAACCGGTATCAACTCTGGGTCTCTCACAATAGATCCGTTTCGTTCGCCTACATAGTCGTAACCAAGGCCAAATCCCAATCCATTAAAATTACCATGATCAATGATATATTTTGACCAAAAATTAAAGGTGTTTCTAGGGGCGTTGGGCTTTTGATTACCAAAAGTGGCGAGCGTAGATTCATCGGCTTCAGTAAAATAAGCGTGGTTATAAGCATAGTTCATAATCACACTCCAGTTTGGCATAATCTGCCCATAAACATCAAGTTCAACACCTTCCGATTTTTCTTTCCCAATTTGCTTTAGTAAATCAGAGTTACTGGAATCATTAGCATTGTACAAAGCGCCTTTCTGGCTTAGGGAATAAACAGCTAAAGTAGCGCTTAGGCGTTTATTGAACCATTCTGTTTTTATCCCAGCTTCAAACAACTCACTGGTCAAAGGATCAAAAGGCCCTCCGGCTTCAGGATTATTAATAGTGGAGGCCGTTTGTGGTTGGTAACCCTTTACCCAGGTACCATAAAAGTTAACATTTGGTTTAAGCTTGTATACCATTCCGATTCTTGGTATAAATTTATCCTGACTAATTTTTTCTTCTTCAGCAGTGTCATAGTTTAGATAATCGGTAAAATCATCATAGCGCAGCCCCACCAAAAGATTAAATTTCTTGTATTGAAATTGGTTTTGTAAGTAAATACCATTTCCGGTTTGTTTGTACCGGTCATAATTTCTAATGCCATATACATAATTGCTCATGTCGCGCATAGCGTTTCCGTTGGTAGAAGTGAGATCAAAAGGCGCTACATTGGCTACAGGATTACCATTTTCGTCCAGTACGTAATTATCAATTTTAGCAACATTGAAGGAATTCGTAGCCTTACCATTTTTTAAAAGATAAGCGTTGGCCTCTAGTTGAGATCCTCCCGGCTCCAGTTGCTGTTGAAAATAATCATAGCCCACCAAGAACTTGTTTTCTATTTTTCCAAGGTTAAAATTAACGTTAAGGTAATTGGTGAAGTTTTGGTTGTTCCACGAGCGCTTACGATTAAATACCCGCATGGCTACTTTGGTAATATCATAAGAGCCATCACCAAGCGCCAAAAAGTTGTTGGCAGTTCTATGCTCTAACAAATCTTCATCGTAACCAGAGTTCATATACGAACTATTAAAACTCATGTGTTCACTGAATTTATGCTGAAATGATAAGGTTACATTTAGATTTTGTTCGTTCAGGTAATCATTTTCTGCACTTAAGGAAGTCGTTATTGGTGTAGAGTATAGGTCACCATCGCCAAAAACGGCTTGTCCACGATCTAAACGTCCTTTGTTATCTTGGTAGACCACATCTAAATTTAAACGTGTTTTTTCATTGGGGATAAAAGAGAACGAAGGTGCGACAACAATATTTTTGTTGAATTGCAAGTCCCTGAAACCATCGGTGTTTTGATATCCCAAATTTAGACGGTATAAAAGCTTTTTGTCTTTGCTCATTGGGCCGGTAAAGTCACTTAACAGCCTAAATGTATTAAAACTACCCATACTGGCGCTTATGGATTGCTTAGTTGTTTCTAAAGGTTTTTTTGTAACCGTGTTTATAGTTCCTCCAGGAGAAGCATTTCCAAAAAGGGCAGAAGCAGGCCCTTTAATAACTTCTACCCTTTCTACATGGGGAATAATCTGCTGACTCCAAAAACTGGTCATCATTCGGGAACCGTTTAAAAGCATACTACTGTTTCGTTGTCCCTGAACCCTAAATCCGCGAATCGTTAAATCGTTATAAAAAGAAAATTGGTTAACACCACTAATATTATTCACTACATCATTAACGGTAAAGGCAGCCTGATCTAAAATAACTTCTTTAGTTACGTAGCTTATGGCCTGGGGAACGTCTATTAGTTTTGTATCTGATTTTGTACCAATAAAAGAGGTCGTGTTTTTGTAGTTACGTTCTTTTCGTCCAATAATCTCTACCCCTTGTAGTTGGGTGGCCGATTCATTTAATGTAAAGTTTAGTTCAGCATTTATTCCTTCCATTACAGTGATTGATCGGTCTATAGATTCATATCCCAGATAGGAAGCTCTTAAAATGTACTTGCCCGGGGCAAGGCTTTTAAGTTCGTAATGCCCGTTCTTGTCGGTCATAGCGCCAGTAGAGGAGTTGAGTATAATAACATTGGCATTATGAATGGGTGTTCCCGAATCGGAAAATACTTTTCCTTGAATCGAAATATTCTGAGCATAGGTGGTACTAAATATTCCTAGTAAAATGAAGCAGAGAGTGTAAATTTTTTTCATCTTATATTTTTATTTAAAACAATTCTAAATAATTGGTTGCGAATTTAAAACGAACTAGCTTTTATCACAAATTTTAATTGGATTAATTTTAAATAAAAACATAGAACTAATTATTTAATTGAATTTTAAGTTCTTATGAAAGGCGTGGAGTGTGGGTTAATTGCTTTTAAACTAAATTTTAGATTGGGAAAAGAAATTTAAAAGTTGAAATGATTTATAAACTTTTTTTAAAAATAAAAAAGGGTTGCAGATATTTGTGTTGCGAAACATACAATTATCAAAACCAACCCTTTATGTACTCTGTACTTGACAAAGATACAATAGAATTGGAAATAGTC